>JANSYN010000003.1 GCA_024742415.1 Gammaproteobacteria bacterium | reverse complement strand
TACGCGACCCCAACAACAGCACTTTTGTGATGCACTGGCCGTGTTCCAGTGCTCGAAAGGCTAAGATACTCGCTCTGGAACACGGCCACCGCACCAGACCGATCGAGCAGACTTTCGACGGTTGTTTTGGCCATTATTGGCCAGTAGGAGTGCCCTGTGGCTGACCGGGTGCCTGGTTGATGTACCCATCCCTGGAAAACGCTTCAGGCATTGCTGACAACACTCACGGTGACAGTCTCTGGGTTGACCGCGCGGCGTAACCCTGGAACGAGCATGCGCGGGTGTGGAGTCCCTGGGCGTGCGAATATCTTGGCCGTCTGAGCGCGCCCAGGGACTCCACACCCGGGCATGCGACCCAAAAAACAGCACTCAAAACCCCGCACGCGACCCGAATAACAACGCTCAAAACCCCGCACGCGACACAAACAACAGCACTCGAAACCCCGCACGCGACCCCAACAACAGCGCTTTTGCGACCAAACCATCCCCGCATGCGACCTCGAGAACACTGCAGCGCCAGCATCGATGGAGCCCGGCAGATGCCTGTCGGTACAAGCAACAATGCAATGCTCTTATGCGTCAGGCCCAAACCATTCCTGGAGTTTTTCGCGGGTTTTTGCTCGAACATCATCGTTGATGTAAGTGGCCACGGCGGCAATTGCCAGGGCCAGTACACCGAGGTCATCGACATAACCGATGCCGGGCGTCAGGTCGGCCATGGCGTCGAGTGGGGCGATAAAATAGCCCAGGGCGCCAATGATCGTTGCCTTTGCCCAGGCCGGGGCCTTTTCTTCCTGTGCAGCGAAGTACAGAAGTAGCGCCTTCTCGACAACCTCTCGACCAGCCGCCAGCGCATAGCTTTTCAATTTGGCCCAGAAACTGCTTTCCGAGTAGGCCCGCTCGTACTCTGTGGCTGGCCTTGAGGGTGCTTCTACAACTGCCGGTGGTGCTGCGTCCGACGACAGCGTCTGCTCTTGCGGGCCTGTTGGGGTGTCTTTGCTCATGGAAGAATCCTTGCGGTTAACCAAACAACCAGCAGTGCAGTTCATCGCGGTTGTGAACGACGATTTGTTGTGCAGTGGCATCACCTGCGGGCTCCCGCGGGTCAACATGCAATAGTTTAAGCACATACGGAACGAGTTTGCCGCGGGTAGGAATCTCCAGGGCGCCATTGATCATGCCATAATCCACCTCGACCACCTCGCGCTGTGCCGGATTCAGGCGGGGATCGGGTGTGATCCGTACCGTCACCTGCGTGTTCCACTCAACATCGCCCTCTACACCGTGCTCCGATTCGTCCATGATTTCGGGCGTATCGCGAAAGCGGCTCAGGACAAAATCCCGGTATTCCTGGTTTTTTTCGCACCAGGCGCGCACATGCCAGCGCAAGCCGGTATAGACCAGCGTGTGCGGCACGATTATCCGTCCCTCCCGATCGGGGTTGTTGATTGACACGTAGTCCACATCCAGTCGTTTGCGCTGCCGTGCGGCCTGCATGATGGGTCGTAGTACGTCAGGCTTGACGTCGCGTACCGGTAGCGACAGCACTTCTACGTTGGCAACGTTGAGCGATAGTGATTCGAAGACATTCATCAACTCGTTGTTGCGCGCCATGAGATGCAGATACTCATCGGCCAGCCCCTGGGTGACCTGTGGCTGGAATTCAGGCGTAGGCTTGTAGCCTTTAAGGTACTTGTCATACTCAAGATTGTGCGGTGCCACATCCTTTATGTAGTTATTGATATCCTTGCTGGCCTGTTGCCGGCCGATGCCGAAGGTGTCGCACAGGTGTCTTGTGGTGAGCCGGCCTTCCCACAATACGATGGTTTCAATAAACCGGTAGCGCAGCAGCAAGTCCCAGCGGAACGGCCATTTCGAGTGGGTCTGACTTGTCATGTTCTGGTCCAGCGAAGACAGTGTAGTGCCAGTATATTCGAATTTTTGGCGGCTGTTGCTGGCTCGCCGGCCAGCGCCGCCCGGTCTGCGGCCGAACGCTGGTGATTGCCTGGGTAGCACGTTCGGTTTGTGCGGTTGAGCGATTGGGGTTGTTGGGGTCGCGTGCGGGGTTTTGAGTGCTGTTATTCGAGTCGCATGCCCGGGTGTGGAGTCCCTGGGCGCGCTCAGACGGCCAAGATATTCGCACGCCCAGGGACTCCACACCCGCGCATGCTCTTTCCAGGGTTACGCAATGTGGTCAACCCGGAGACTGTCACCGTGAGTGTTGTCAGCAATGCCTGAAGCGTTTTCCAGGGATGGGTACATCAACCAGGCAGCCGGTCAGCCACAGGACACTCCTATTGGCCAGTAATGGCCAAAACAACCGTCGAAAGATTGCTTGATCAGTCTGGTGCGGTGGCCGTGTTCCAGAGCGAGTATCTTAGCCTTTCGAGCACTGGAACACGGCCAGTGCATCACAAAAGTGCTGTTGTTGGGGTCGCGTACCGGGTTTCGAGTGCTGTTGTTCGGGTCGCATGCCCGGGTGTGGAGTCCCTGGGCGCGCTCAGACGGCCAAGATATTCGCACGCCCAGGGACTCTACACCCGCGCATGCTCTTTCCAGGGCTACGCAATTTGGTCAACCCGGAGACTGTCACTGTGAGTGTTGTCAGCAATGCCTGAAGCGTTTTCCAGGGATGGGTACATCAACCAGGCAGCCGGTCAGCCACAGGGCACTCCTATTGGCCAGTAATGGCCAAAACAACCGTCGAAAGATTGCTCGATCAGTCTGGTGCGGTGGCCGTGTTCCAGACCGCCCCAAGCCCCGGCCCCAACCTTCGGCCACCGCGCCAGACCGCCCCAAGCCCCGGCCCCAACCCTCGGCCACCGCACCAGACCGCCCCACGCCCCAACACAGATACACGCCCACGCCCAAAACCCAAAACCCAAAACCGCAGCACCAAGCGTCAAGCCCAACCCGTCGAGCTACAATGAACCCCGCCAATTCGCTAGACTGCAGCCACAGTTCCAGACAAGAGAAATCCCATGCGCTATTTGCGTCACACCTTCGCCGTCATTGTGCTGGCTGCCATCGCCCCCGTGGCTATCTCCAGGCCCGTGTTCAGCGACGCCGTGGTCGAATCCGCTACACAAATGATGCAGGCTGCCAGGGCAGATAACCACGGTTACGAACTGTTGCAGTCGCTGACCACAGAAATTGGCCCGCGGCTGGCGGGTACGCCCGCAGAAGCGCGCGCACGGCAATGGGCGGTGGCGAAACTGCAAGCGTCTGGTTTTGCCAACGTGCGCATTGATGAGTTTCAGGTGCCGCTGTGGCTGCGGGGCGAGGAGCGCGCCGAGATTTTATCGCCATTTCCGCAGTCGCTCACCATTGCAACGCTGGGAGGGAGTGTCAGTACCGGCGTTCAGGGGGTCACTGGAGAAGTCGTGTCATTCGACAGTTTGGCGGCACTGTCAGCCGCGCCCGCCGGTAGCTTGCAGTCCCGGATCGTCTTTGTCGATGAGCCCATGGCGCGCAGCCGTGATGGCTCCGGTTACGCTGCCGCCGTCGCCAAGCGACGCATGACCGCTTATCTCGCGGCGGAGAAGGGCGCCAGCGCTGCGTTGATACGCTCTGTGGGTACCAGCAGCCATCGCTTTGCGCATACCGGCCAGATGCGCGCGGTTGTGGAGGAGGGTGCAGCCGGCATTCCCACAGCAGCGCTGACTGCCCCGGATGCCGACCAACTGCAGCGCGCGCTGGCCTATGGAGAGCCGGTGACCATGAAAATAGTAATGACACCGGAGTTATTGCCACCGGCGACCTCCGGCAATGTGATTGCCGAGATTGTGGGTCGTGAAGCGCCCGACGAGATCGTCGTTGTCAGCGCGCACCTGGATTCCTGGGACCAGGGTACCGGTGCTGTGGATGACGGTGCTGGCGTAGCGATTGTAATTGCCGCTGCCAGGGCGTTGATGGGAGGGATGGAAAAGCCGCCAAGACGTACCGTAAGGATTGTGTTGTTTGGCGCTGAGGAAGTTGGTCTGGTGGGTGCCAGGCACTATGCGCAGACCTATGCATCGACCCTCGAGCAGCACATTGTGGCGACGGAGTCAGACTTCGGTGCGGGGGATATCTGGCGCTTCGACACACGCTTTGGCCAGGACAAAATCCACCTGGGCAGGGCCATTGCGCAAGTACTTGAACCCTTGGGCATTGCGCCAGGCAACAACCAGGCGTACGGCGGGCCCGATATGAAGTACCTGCGCGAGGCCGGTGTACCCGTGGTCACACTGATGCAGGATGGCAGCGATTATTTTGATCTGCATCACACGCCGAATGACACGTTGGACAAGGTGCCTCCCGGGGCGCTGGATCAGAATGTGGCCGCACATGTGGCGTATCTTTATCTGGTGGCAAATTCGAGGTTGTATTTTCGTTAGCTGCTGCTGGTCTTTGAACGTTATCGCATCAGTCGGCCTGCGATTGCGTGCCATTTAAGTCATCGGTCCAGTCATTGGGTGTCACGAAGAAGCGCTGCTTCTCGAACCCGTGTTCGTCCACCGCGGCAACCAGCAGCGGCCTTGTACTGCTGCGAAACCAGGTGGAAAAATGCTTGAGTAGTGTCTGGTCGTTCATGTCAGCGTCCGCGGGTTGCAATACCGCCGGGCTTAGCCAGCGGATGCGCGGCAGCACGAGATAGCGGGTCCAGCCCTGCTGCTGGTGCTCGTTCAGTAGTGCAGGCAACTGTTGCAAGCTCGCCCACAGGCCACCGTTGCTGTCAGGCTGATGTCCGTTCGGTGTGGTCAGTGTGTGTCCGAACGGTTGAAACAGGTAGCCGCGTATGCCAATTTCACGCAGTACCGCGGCAGGATCGTCAATGCCCGCGTCCTGAAGAACGGCGGTAGACTCGGACAGGTCGGCAAGCTGCATTTGTTTGTTCAGCATGTGCTGCAGCTTGATATCGAGGCGATCGCGTTTGTTGGGGCCGATCCAGTCAGTTGCGCCTGTGCTGCTGTCTGCACAGAATCCCAGGAAGTATTTAACAGCAAGTTCCAGGTGAACAGGGCGCTGGCGACGATGACAAAAATACAGACAATCGAATTCTCCCAGCGTGTGCGTTGCGTTGCGCACCGGGAGATTGTGCGCGACGAGTTCCGTGGTGGCGCTGTGCTGCAGGTAGAAGTGCCACAGCGCTTCAAAGTACAGGCCAACACGTGAGTTACTGCTTGTCTCCAGATGTGCATGCAAGGGCGCCGGTGCAGCATCCAGTGTTTGAAGCCAGCGCTGCTCCACCTCGGTAAATGCCGGATGACAATCGATGGCAGCGCCGCGCTGCCATGTACCCCCTGCCAGTAACAGCAAGGGGTTGGAAAAGCAGGCCCAGGCGAGGTCTCTGACCGCTTGCGTTCGATAGGGATAAATGGGATTCACTGCGCTACACTGTGGCTTCAACGTTATAATAGCAGCCAATACCATCGGGGCGTCAGGCTTTATGCACACAGCGTTTAAAACCATCGGGCTCCTTGGGCGCCACCAGCAGGCAGACCTGGCAGAAGTGCTAGAGCAATTACTGCAGTTACTCGCACCGCTGGCAGTCGACGTTCTGGTGGAGAATGACCTGGCCGAGATTTTCCACGATGACCGTGCCGAGATGACAACGCGCGAGAGTATCGGCGCGCGGGCCGACCTGGTCATCGTGATTGGTGGTGACGGCAGTCTGCTCAGTGCTGCCAGGACGCTGGCCAAGTATGAAACACCGGTGATCGGCGTTAACCGCGGGCGGCTGGGGTTCCTCACGGATATTACGCCAGATGATATGAGCGAACAGATTCCTGCGGTGCTGGCAGGCCAGTATGAGTCCGAGAGCCGCTTCTTGCTCGATGCGGATGTTCTGCGCAACGGCAAGCGCATTGCCAGTGGTGATGCCCTGAACGATGTGGTGGTGAACTCCGGCACCTCGGCGCGCATGATCGAGTACGAACTGTACATCAACGACGCCTTTGTCTATCGCCAGCGCGCTGATGGTCTGATTGTTTCCACACCCACTGGCTCCACGGCTTATTCTCTGTCAGGGGGCGGTCCGATCATGCACCCCGCGCTGGACGCTATTGTACTGGTGCCGATGTTCCCCCATGCGCTGAGTAGTCGGCCTATTGTGGTGGATGGCAATTCTGATATCCGCGTGGATATCCTGGACCGCAACCACCTGCACCCGCCGGTGACCTGCGATGGACACATCACAATGATCGCAGCGCCGGGCGATTCCGTTCACATACGCAAGAAGCCCGATCGCATGACCTTGTTGCATCCGGTAGGTCACAGCTTTTATGCCAGCTGTCGCGACAAACTGCGCTGGAGTAATGCTTTGGTGAACTGATGGCACCTGTGCGCAGTGTGGTGCGCGTTATGGGCACTGTCTTGGCGTATTGCCTGGTTCGTCGGCTCGGCTTTTCCAAACATCAAGCCACGGCCCAAACATCAAGCCACGGCCCAAACATCAATCCACAGCCACAACATGTACCCATGGTATGAAGAGCACAAGCAATGGCGCAGTTGTATAAAGCCCTTGAGGCACCACTGGAACAGGACTTGCTGCCCCTGAGCGCCGTGCTGCAGCAAAAGGGGGTGATGCACCGGATCAGCGAGCAGCATGGCAGACAGGTGCTTGAGGTGACGCGCGCGGAAGATGTCGCCCCGGTGACTGAACTGTATCGTGCATGGCGCAGTGGGCAACTGCAAATAGAGTTGCAGGAAACCGCCTTCGCTCAGCGGGGGCTGGCGCTGGGCACGGCGGCGTTCTACGCACCTGTGATGCTGATGTTGATCCTGGCCTGTGTGCTGGCGTTTATTGCGACGTACCTTCTGCAACTGCTGCCGGTTGTCCAGGCGCTGAGTTTCATTCCTTTTAGTATCGACAACGAGCGCCTGTTTTTTCACAGCATGGACGGCCAGTACTGGCGGCTGCTGACACCCGTATTTTTGCACTTTGGCTGGTTGCATATTGTCTTTAACTGCCTCTGGTTGTGGGAGTTGGGCAGGCGGGTCGAGGTGGTCGTTGGGCATTTCAACGCGCTGATGATTTGCATGGTGATCGCGCTGGTGTCCAATGTCTGCCAGTACGTCTACGGTGGCCCCGGGCTGTTTGGTGGGATGTCCGGAGTTGTCTATGGTTTGTTGGGTTTTGCCTGGGTGGCGCCCTTGTTGCATCCTGCCTGGCAAATCCAGCCACAACCTGCGGTTATGCTGTTTATGGTGGGTTGGCTGGTGGCCTGCCTGTTGGGCGTGATCGAAGCGCTGGGTTTTGGCGCGATCGCCAACGCCGCACACCTCGCCGGTATTCTCGCTGGCGGCGTACTGGGTGCAATTTTTGCGTTGAAAGCGCGTTGGGACGAGGACACTGGCCCGCCCGCACCGTTATAATAGCCGCGACGCAGGGGCCAGTGCATGGACTATCATCAACTCATCAGCCAGATGACGCCAGACATCTATCACAGGATGGTCCGCGCGCTGGAGATTGGCCGCTGGCCTGATGGCAGGGCACTCACCCCGCAGCAAATGGAATCGACCATGCAAGCCGTGATCGCCTGGGGTGAGCAGCACCTGCCCGAGCACGAGCGTGTAGGGTTTATCGACAAGGGGAAGAAGGCGACAACACTCGCAGCGCGCGCGGGCAGCAGCAGGCAACAGCCGAGCGATCATGCCACCGATGAAGCGGTGGTCCAGCCGCTGAACTGGAAAGACTGAACAGGGCGATTGTGCGCCTGTCTCGACCAGCATCGTGAATGAGTTTTCCCAGACCTGTGACGGTGCGCAGGGCGGCCTTTTGCAGGATAACTGTGGATGCCGCCTGCGACATCATTGGCATGACAGCGGGCAGCGAAGCAATACCCGGTACAACAGCAGACACAGCCTTTGGAATAACGATCAATACATCGACCAACACAACGGCCAGCACAACGGCCAACACAACGACCAATACAATCCACACAAGAGCATGGAGTAAAGCCTTGACCGACACAGTCGCCGCCGGTGCCGTACGCAAGATGCGCAATGCGTTGGACGCGCCCGTTCAATACACCATGCTGTTGGGCGAGCACGAGGTCGATCTCAACCCCTTCCTCGGCCAACACCTGAAGCTGGAGTACAGTGGGGTGATCAACTGCATCCACTGCGATCGCAAAACCAGTAAGAGTTTTAACCAGGGGTACTGTTATCCCTGTTTCAAGCGACTGGCTCAGTGCGATACCTGCATCATGAGTCCCCAAAAATGTCATTACGCCCAGGGAACATGCCGTGAACCACAGTGGGGTGAGACGCACTGCATGATCGACCACATCGTGTACCTGGCCAATACCTCGGGCCTGAAGGTAGGCATCACCCGGGGCACCCAGGTGCCTACACGCTGGATGGACCAGGGAGCCACCCAGGCAAGGCCTATCTTTCGCGTGTCTTCGCGCCTGCATTCTGGCCTGGTCGAAGTGCTGTTGGGGCAGCATGTGGCCGACAAAACCAATTGGCGCACGATGCTCAAGGGGGATGCCGAGCCGCGCGATCTTGAAGCGGACAGGGCGCAGCTGTTCAGCGCGTGTGCCGAAGGCCTTGAACGCCTCTGGCAGGAGCATGGGCTGCAGTCCATTCAGCCGCTGGACGATGCCGACGAAGTGTCAATTTCGTATCCGGTGCTTGAGTACCCCGACAAGGTCTCGTCGTTCAACCTTGACAAGCAGCCCAGTGTCGAGGGAACGCTGTTGGGTATCAAGGGGCAGTACCTTTTGTTTGATACCGGCGTCATCAATATGCGTAAGTATGGTGGCTATCACCTGACGCTGTCAGCGGGGAGTTAGGATCATGCGCGAAGCCAGTGCAGTCACTATTTATGCCAGGGACTACCGCGTTCCCGATTTTCTGATCACGCGCACGCAGCTGCATTTTGAGCTCTTTGAAGACCACGCGCTGGTGCATTCAACGCTGCAGATGCAGCGCAATGCTGCAGCAGGGCGGCCCGATGCCGCGCTGCAACTGCACGGCCAGGAACTGGAACTTGTCGCACTGGCTATCGATGGCACCGCACTGCCTGTGTCTGCTTACGAGTGCACGGCAGACAGCCTGATCATTGCGAACGTGCCCGACGAGTACGTCCTGAACTGCACCACGCGTATCCGTCCGCAGGACAATACCTCGCTGGAGGGCCTGTACAAGTCTCGCACGATGTTTTGTACGCAATGCGAGGCCGAGGGCTTTCGCAAGATGACTTACTACCTGGATCGCCCTGACGTAATGTCCGTGTTTACGGTGACGGTAGATGCCGACAGCGCGCGCTACCCGGTGTTGTTGAGCAACGGCAACCTGACGCAGAGTTGCGCGCTGGATAACGGCCGTCACCGCGCGGTCTGGCATGACCCTTTCCCGAAGCCTGCCTACCTGTTCGCACTGGTCGCCGGTGAGCTTTCTTACATTGAAGATACCTACATCACCTGCAGCGCACGCGAGGTCACCCTGCGTATTTACGTTGAGGAAAAAGACATCAACAAGTGCGACTACGCTATGTTGTCGCTCAAACAGTCCATGCGCTGGGATGAAGAGGTCTACGGTCGTGAATACGATCTTGAGATTTTCAATATTGTCGCCGTTGATGATTTCAACATGGGTGCGATGGAGAACAAGAGCCTCAATATATTCAATACCTCGTGTGTACTGTGTAGCCCGGAAACAACCACCGACATGGGGTTTGCGCGCGTGCAGGCTATTGTGGCGCACGAGTACTTCCACAACTGGAGCGGAAATCGCGTTACCTGCAGGGACTGGTTTCAACTCAGCCTGAAAGAAGGCTTTACCGTTTTTCGCGATGCTGAGTTCTCTGCCGACATGGGTTCGCGCACTGTGAAACGGGTAGAGGATGTCACCTTGTTGCGCACTGCGCAGTTTGCTGAGGATGCGGGTCCGCTGGCGCATCCGGTGCGCCCGGATTCGTACATGGAGATCAACAACTTCTACACGCTGACGGTCTATGAAAAGGGCGCCGAGGTAGTGCGCATGATCCATACGCTACTCGGGGCGGCGGCCTTTCGCGCGGGATCGGATCTCTACTTCGACCGGCACGACGGCCAGGCGGTGACCTGTGAAGACTTTGTTGTGGCCATGGAGGACGCCAGTGGTGTAGACCTGCAGCAGTTTCGCCGCTGGTATTCACAGGCCGGCACGCCCGAACTGTTGGTAACCGATCATTGGGATGAGGGCAGTGGCGAGTACCGCCTCGACGTGCGCCAATCGTGCCCGCCAACGCCCGGCCAGCCAGAAAAAGAACCGATGTTCATTCCGCTGGCCATGGGCTTGCTCGGTGACGGTGGCAATCTGCCGCTGCGTATCAAGGGCCTGCCTGACGATAACGAAACCGCCGACAATACCCACCGCGTGCTGCCTCTCACGCAGGCACAGCACAGCTTTGTTTTTGAGGGCCTGCCAGAGCGGCCGGTGCCATCGCTGTTGCGCGGTTTTTCCGCGCCGGTGCGACTGCACTATGATTTCACCTCAGAGCAGTTGGCGAAGCTAATGAGCCGCGATGACGATGGCTTTGTGCGCTGGGACAGCGCGCAGAAACTCGCCACGGCGACCATTACCCATGTGCAGCAGGCGCAGCAGGACGGCCATGATCCGGGAGTCGACCCGCTCTATATCGAGGCCATCGCAAGGTTGCTTGCCGATGAATCGCTGGACGCCGCGATGGTTGCCGAAATGCTGAGCCTGCCGAGTGAAAACTACCTGGCGGAACTTGCCAGTCGCAAGGGCGGTGCTGATGTGCATGCCATCCACGCAGCGAGGGAGTACCTCAAGCGCACTGTGGGGCAGCAGCTTGGCACCGCACTGTTGCAGCGCTACGCGTCCCTGGCCAGTAACGCGCCATACGCGGCCGATGCGCAGCAGATGGCGCAGCGCGCACTGCGTAACTGTTGCCTGGGTTTTCTGGTCAGTAGCGACCCTGCCAACCTGCACCTGGCCATGGAACAATACCGGGGAGCCAGCAACATGACGGATCGCCTGGCGGCCCTGCAGGCCATAGTGTTCTATGGTCAGCCCGAGCAGCGTGAGCAGGTGCTCGCAGACTTCCTGCAACAGTGGCAGCACGAGCCCCTTGTCGTTAACCAGTGGTTACAGGTGCAGGCATGTATCCCCGGCCCGGATGCGGTTGAACGAATTCAGGGCCTTCTGCAACACCCCCAGTTTGACCTGCACAATCCGAACAAGGTGCGTTCCCTCGTGGGTGCTTTCTGTGGCCAAAATGCGGTAGGTTTTCATCGTGAAGATGGAGCTGGCTATGCGCTGCTTGCCGACATCGTGCTGCAACTGGACGCGCTGAATCCCCAGATTGCCGCGCGCTTGCTGGGTCCGCTGACAAAATGGCGCAACTATCGCAGTGGCCAGGCCCTGATGCAGGCGCAGTTGCAGCGCATAGCCGATGCAGCGTCACTGTCGCCGGATGTCAACGAGGTCGTCAGCAAGTCTCTGGATTGATCTCGTAGTAACAGTGTCACGCCGCAGGGTAGAGCGTGAGTGTGTTCGCCCCTGCTTTCCGGTTTTTTTTCTGCCTGGAGCGATAGGCACCCAGTGCCTGGGCAAGCGCAGCGCCGGACCACGGCGTCGGCTGCTTGCCAAATACGCTGGCGTCGAGCTCTGCACACAGGCTGCGTAAGGTCTCGTCCTGAAGTTCAAGATCCAGTGTGGGAGGCCGGTTGTTGCTCGCTGCCTGTGCAGGCTGCGCGCAGAGCAGCCAGGCCCGCAGCGCGTTGCGCGCGGCCAGCGGGTCGTTGTTTTTGCAGGCGCTCAGCAGGGCGTTAAAGCAGGCTGTTTCATTCGGATCGTCGGGGGTGCTGCTACTTGTGGCCGTTGTGCCGCGACGACCATAGAGGAAGAACGCTACGGTGGCCAACCAGCCCAGCAGGGCAGCGACGGTACTGAGCTGCCACCATCCGCTGGTGCCTGCGCTGATCGCCTGCGTCGCTGTCTGTGAGGTGCCCGGTGCGCGCGCTGCAACGGGCGCTGTCTCGTTTGTTGGCAATACGGGCGGCAGGTTCAGGCTGCCCGCACCCACATCAATCGTTCTTTCGGGCAGGGTCGCATAGCGCACGCGATTGTTGGCGGTGTCCCACCAGGGCAGGCGTATTTCCGGCAGCACCAGCAGCCCGGCGCGCGTCGGCACCAGGGCGGCGCTATCCTCGCGTACGCCGACCAGGCCAGAGGCGTTCTCCAGTTCGTCGATTTGTGGTTGATCCGGGTAGTACTTGACGCCGTCACCTGGCGTGAACAGGGTCGGTGGCAGTTGTGCACCTTGCAACCCTTCACCGCGCAGTCTTATCGTGCGGGTGGCCGACTCGCCGACCTTGAGTTGCTCCGGGGGTGTGGACCACTCTTCCTCGATAGTGAGTGAGCTTGCCGGTAGCCAGGTGCTCGCGGGAAAATGCCGCGGTCGCGCCAGCACATCGATGCGGATGGGGTCTGTGGCGCGGCGCAGCCTGGCGCCGGTACCGCCCAGGTCAAACAGGCTGCGCCGGGCGACGACTTCACGCGCGGTAAACACCTGCGACGGAATCTCCAGGACACCACTCTGCTCCGGGAAGATCGCATAGCGGATTTCATGCACCAGCCAGTTGCGGCCATTGATTGTGCGCTGGAATGACACCTGTTCCAGGGGTTTGACAAACGCGTTGTCAAGTTCCAGCTCGCTGATTGTCCGGTTGTCGAGGTTGATGGCCTGCTTGATTCGCACGGTGAGCAGCAACTGCCCCTGAACGTACACCGCTTGCTTGTCCACCTCGGCCTCAAACACCAGCGGCTGGTCTGCGCTGCCCATGTCTGCTGCTGGCGTGACACGTAGAGTGATCGGGCGCGTAAACGTGCCATCGACGTTCAGTGACGGGATTTGCAGGCTGCCCTCAACTCGCGGTGCCAGGTCGATGTGCAGCTGCTTGGTGTGTGAGCGCCGACCATTGACGATGTTGGTCTGACTGTTGGTGGAGCGTTGCAGAATATCGAAGTCTGCCTGCAGGGGAGTCAAGTCGAGCGTGCTGAGTTCTTCATCCTCAGTCACGGTGATAATAAGACGGAAAGAATCGCCCAGCTGCAGCGTATTTCGATCAACAATGGCCGTGACTTCAGCCAGTGCGCTGCTGCACATCCATACCAGTAACAGCAAGAGTGGGGCGCGCAATCCTCTACCAGTAGGTTTCATTGCTTCTCCTGTTTCCCTGACGCTTGCGTCTTTCGCTCTCAAAACGGAACTTCTGGCGCAGCAGCCCCGAAGGATCATCCGGTACCCGGCGCAGCCATTGTTCTGTCGCCTGGTCAAGTTCAGACTGCTCCAGCGATTGGGCTTGCGCTCCCGCGGCCTCGCCCTGCTGTGCCGTCGACGCTTCAGCATCCGCTGCGGCGCCTGCAGTATTGTTCGCGCTGGCCTCGGGTTCATCCTGTGCACTGTCGGGTTGGCTGCTCGCCTGCGGGGTGTCTTGCGCTGGCGACTCTGCGGCGTCCTGCGCTTGTCCGGGTGATTGCTGGTCGTTGCTCTGCTGTGGATCGTCTGCGGACGCGGCGGCATCGTTTGAGTTCTGCTGCGCGTTGCTGTCCCCTTGCTCACCTTCAGAGCCATCGGGCGATTGACCCGCTTGCGAGCCCTCGTCCTGTTCTTTTTGCTGGTTACCGGGCTGTCCGCCACCTTCCTGCCGGGATTGCTGTTGCTGCTGCAGCTGTTCTATCAGTTCCAGGTTTGCCTGTGCATCCTCTGCGCCTGGCTCGCGCTGCAACGACTGTCGGTAGGCCTGCGCAGCTTCTTCGAGGTTTCCCGCCCGCGCCAGCGCGTTACCGCGGTTGTACCAGTCATCGGCGCTGTCGCCCTGGGCGAATCGTTCCGCGGCCTGGGTGAAGTCCTCTGCGTTGTAGGCAGCTTTACCTGCCCAGTCATTGCGTTCAAACAGGCTGGCGGCGCGCTCATTGTCACCCTGCTGTAATGCGCGTTGTGCCTGCTGATCCCGCGTCAGCCAAAGATCGTCCCAGCCATCAGCGCGGGCCGATTCTGCGGGCAGTATCAGCATCAGCGGCAGTGCACACAGCAACCAGCCGCGTCGAAACAGACCCAACGCCAGCGGCAGCAACAGCAGTGCCAGCCAGTAGCCTTTGTCATCCCATGTGTCGGCTCCGCGATCCAGTGCCAGCAACTGCTCGGGTTCGACGCTGTTGTCGGCGGCCAGCAGGTAGTTCACATCACGATCATCGATGGTGAGCGACGCAAAACGGCCGGCGCTGTCCTGCGCCAGTTGTTGCAGGGTGTCCATTCGCAGCCCCGGCATTACGATCGCACCGCTTTCATCCTTGACGAAGCCGCCGCGCTCCAGGGGAATGGGTGCACCAGTCGTGGTGCCCACCCCCAGCACAGCCAGTTGCACATTGGCATTGCGCACAAGGTCCGGAATGGCCTGCGTATCAGACTCGGTGATGCTGTCGGTGATCAGCAGCAGTTGCCCGCGACGAATACCGGCGGAGCGCAGCAGTTCGAGCGCCAGTTCGACGGCCGCTACCGGATCGCTGCCAGGCAGGGGCATCATGTCCGGGTGCAGGGCAGGCAGCAGGTTGGAAATTGTCGGCGTATCGTCTGTTAGCGGCGTGACGATGTGGGCGTCGCCGGCATAGGCGACCAGCGCTGTTTGTCCCTCGCGACGGCTGGCCAGGATGTCGATAACCTTCTGCCGTGCCCGGTCGATTCTAGAGGGTGGGAGGTCAGCTGCTTTCATGGAAAAACTCAGATCAAGCAGGATGACCAGGGCGTCCTGCTTTTGTTGCACCGGCTGGGGTAGTTTCTCCCAGCTCGGGCCGGCGGCGGCAAGAATGGCGATGATCCATCCTGCAAAAAGTAACGGGAGATAGTTGAACGCGCGCGTTGCGGTGTCTTCACTCACCAGGTGCTCAAGCAGTTCTGGCGCAATGACTGCGGCCCAACTGCCTCGCTGGCTGCGGGCTCGCCACAGCAGTGCTGCCAGCAAGGCTGTCGGCAGCAGCCCCCATAGCCATTCCGGGCGCATCAGGTGCCACTCCATCAGCGCGCCCCCTCAATAACTGCTGTGGCAGATTGCGTAGCGCCCGAGCGCGAGCGCCACAGCGTCAGGATTGCAATAACAAAGCTGATGCCAAGGGCGATCCCCAGCGGCAGGTAACCAAGATACTGGCGCGGCCGGTACAGGCTGGATTGCTGCTCTACCGGTTCCAGTTCATCCAGTAGCGAATAGATCGTTGCCAACTCTGCGGGATTGCGGGCGCGGAAGTAACTGGCGCCGGTCAATGAGGCGATTTCCTGCAGGCTGGCCTCGTCCAGTTCAGCCGAGGGGTTAATGGTACGACTGCCAAAACTTGAGCCGAACAGCCCCGGCATGCTGAGCTCATCGGCGCCCATACCTATGGTGTAGATACGGATACCCATCTGTGCCGCCATGCGGGCAGCCTCTACTGGCTGCACCGAACTGGCCGTATCCTGGCCATCGGTTAACAGAATCAGAACGCGGCTTTGCGCAGGGCGCTCACGCAGGCGCTTTACCGCCAGACCGATGGCGTCACCGATGGCTGTTTCCTTGCCGGCGAATCCAATCTGCGCTTCCAGCAGAAAGCGTCGCACTGTAGCGGTATCAAAGCTCAGGGGCGATTGTACGTAGGCGCGGCTGCCAAAAAGTATCAGGCCGAGGCGGTCACCCTTGCGGCGGTCGATAAACTGCGCGCCCACGCTCTTTACGGCGTCGATGCGGCGCGCGAGGTTGTCGCCAATGCGCATGTCTTCGATGCGCATCGATCCGGAGATGTCCACCGCGAGCATGAGGTCACGCCCCGAGTCTGGCAACTCAATGGCGTCGCCCACCCACATCGGGCGTGCCGTGGCAGTCAACAGGGCCAGCCACAACAGGAACAGCAGCACCCTGACCAGCGCGCCAGAGCGTGCCGTGCCGCTGCCCCTGGCTGTGTCCAGTGCCTGCCATTGCTCGAAAAACGGCGCACGCAGCGCCGGTTGTTGCGTGCGGGCCTTTGGTGCAAAACGGTACACCAGCCACGGCAGTGGCAGCAGCAGAAACATCCATGGCCATACCCATTCAATCATGGCGCAGACCTGTGGTGCCTGATCCAGTAGCGTGCGCACCGAAGTAACTGCGCGGTATCCTGCGCGCCTGCCTCGCGCTGGTAGACACCCTCGAAGCAGTGGGGCGGGAAGCGATGATCATTGGCATTGTGCGGTAGCTGTGTGTTGAGAAACTCAATCCAGGTAGCGCCGTGTTGACGCGAGACGTCACCGCGCGGGTAGGCGCACAGCGCGACGCTTTTTAACACGGCGTTGATCTGTGCAACGAAGCGTGTGGGATCACCGTGCTCATCATACGCTGCCCTGTGTTCCTCTAGCTGTTGCAACCCCTGCCTGCGATAGCGACTCGCGCGCCATCGGGAAGCGATCCGGTACACCAGCAGTGCGAGCAGGCCCAGCACTAGCAGTGCGAGCAGCCACCAGCCCGGTGCAGGGGGCCACCAGTGCAATGCGGCAGGCTCCCGCAAAGGCTGTAATGCCGCCAACGGATCTTGCGGATTCATCGCCGGGCCTCTCCGTAGTAGGTCTGTAGCAACCGAAACGGCGACGCGTCAGTGGCGGCATTCAACAGGGGAATGCCCAGTCGTTGCATCGTGCTGGCAATGGCAGCCTGCTTGTCTTGCTGTTCCCGGGCATAGCGTGCGCGCAGTGTCCGGTCCGCCGTGTTCAGTTCGCTGCGCTGACTGCCATCGGTGACTGCGTAGGTGCCTGCGCGGGGCAGGTCGTTTTCCAGCGCGTCACTGCAGTACAGCGCTGTCATTTCAGTGTGCTTGGCCAGTTCAAACAGCTGCTCACGGGCAGCCTCGCTATTGGCGCCAATGAAATCGCTGACCAGGTAAAGGCTGCTTCCCGGCCGGGCGATACGGCGCAGCTTGTCCAGCATCTGGCTGAAGCTGTCCGGCACAGGGGGCGTCGCACGTGGGAGTGCATGGTTGTACGCGGCAACTTCAGATAACAAAGTCAGTACGTTCCTGCGACTGCGCTTGGGTCGAATCTCGCGGTGTTCTGCATCGCTAAAGACCAGGCCGCCGACGCGATCGCCGTTGTCCAGCGCGCTCCAAGCGATCAGGCTGGCAAGATGGGCCGCCAGCACAGACTTAAAGCAATAGCTGGACCCAAAGAACATGCTGTTGCGTTGATCAACCACTACCAGCACCGGCCTTTCACGCTCTTCGCGAAACAGTTTGGTATGCGCATCGCCCGTGCGAGCGGTGACGCGCCAGTCAATGGTGCGTATGTCATCACCACTTTGGTAGCTGCGAACCTCCTCAAAGTCGATGCCGCGCCCGCGAAAGTTCGTTTTAGTCGGGCCGGCCAGCACACTCAGTGCACGCTTGCGCCGTGACAGTTTGAGCGCTCGTGCGGGATAACGCCCACTGATGAGATCGCGCAGTTCGACGTAGGCGCCGTGTGCGGGTGATTGAACATCGCCAGATAGCATGATCTGTTCAGCCCACAGGCACCAGGTTGAGTAGTTCATTGATGACGCTGTCGGGCGTTACCCCGTTTGCTTCTGCCTCGAAGCTCAGCAGCAGGCGGTGGCGCAGCACATCGCCAGCCACGGCCTGGACGTCATCCGGGCTGACAAAGTCACGACCGTGTAGCCAGGCGTGGGCGCGTGCACAGCGATCCAGCGCAATCGTCGCGCGCGGGCTGCCGCCGTAGTCTATCCAACCGGCCAGGCGCTCGCTGTAAGCGGCGGGCTCGCGCGTGGCAATTACCAGCTGTACGAGATACTGCTCAATGGTATCGGACATGTGCAGCTGCAAAACCTCGCGTCGCGCCGCGAATACCGTAGCCTGGGACAGCGGGGCAGGGCGGCTTGCCTGCACCTGGTTGGCTTCGTTGCGTGTCAGCCGCAGTATTTGTGCTTCTGCCGCAGCATCCGGATAACCCACATTGACGTGCAGCAGAAAGCGGTCCAGCTGTGCCTCGGGCAACGGGTAAGTGCCCTCTTGCTCGATGGGGTTTTGTGTTGCCATCACCAGGAACAAATCCGGCAGAGCGTAGGTCTGGCTGCCAATACTGACCTGGCGTTCGGCCATTGCCTCCAACAGAGCCGACTGCACTTTGGCAGGTGCACGGTTTACCTCATCGGCCAGCACCAGGTTGTTGAATATGGGTCCTTTCTGGAAATGGAAGCTGCCTTCCTGTGGCCGGTAGATATCTGTGCCTGTGACATCGCCGGGCAGAAGGTCCGGCGTAAACTGCACCCGGTGAAAGCTGCCTTCAATGCCATCGCCCAGTGATTTGATGGCGCGCGTCTTGGCCAGTCCAGGCGCGCCTTCAACCAGTAGGTGGCCGTCTGCCAGCAGCGCAATCAGTAGGCGCTCAACGAGATGTGCCTGGCCGATAATCTGTTCGCTGAGCCAGTCGTTAAGCAATCGAATCTCTGAGTTAGCCACGCTTTCTCCTGAGGAAGTTACGTTGTATTACGGGATTTTCAGTGGCGTGCATCGCCTGGACGCCCTGCGGGCAGCAGGCATTTTAACTAACCACAGGCGCGCGTCCAGTGCATGCCCGCGACCGCGTCATCGTCGCATCCTGAGACTGCAGCATAACAGTGTGGTTCCGTTGTCGGTGCCAGGGCGCTACCAGCGCTGCTTCTGCACAACCTGCAGCGCAACCGGAGTGAGGGCCTGCTGCAGCCGTTGGTTGCCATTGTCAGTTGCGCTAGTATCGCACAGGCGCACAGGCGCACAGGCGCACAGGCGTTGATGGGGCGCCGCGTCAGGAGGGTCGCTCGATTGAACGATAAAGCCCCGGAAGTGAAAGGTTCGTCGGCGAATCCGGTGCAAAACGCGAAAGCCGGGCAGGAGCCGGTCGATAGTGACAGCAAGGTGCCCTCGTTGCAGCAGTTGCTGGCCACCGTGGACCGCTTGCACCTGGATAACGAAATTACCGATCTGCAGGCGCTGCGCCTGCGAGCCGAGTTGCCTATTCAGTACCCCCAATCGCGCTACGTGCTGAAGCATTTTGGTGCTCACCTGAGCATCGGCGTGGTGTTCGCGTTTGACGTTGTGCCACTGCCATTGGGCACGATCGCCCGCGTGGGCTGGGTTGCCGGCGCAAGGTTGACTGAAACGGTTCGTGGCAATTACGACAGGGCCCGGTTGCATTCTCTGCAGGTACTGCTAGTGGCCGCGATTCCGTGGCTGGGCTATGTTGCGTATCTCATTCCGTTGCGCAAAAAAAACCGCTCATTGGCCTTTGTGCTGGCCAATGCCGCGTGGATGCAGCGCACCGGCCAGAGCTTCGAAGCGGCATTGCGCAAGCGCTCGGCCATAATGTCGCGCCTTGCCCGCCGCCTGGTGCCTTTGCCCTGGGCAGGGTCGCCGTGAACACCCGGCCTGGGTTGCGACAAAAAGCGGCGCTGACGTTTGCCCACCTGGTGTAATGCGTTAACATCAATGCTACTCATGACCCCGCTTCAGGCAATGCCGGTTAAACGTGCCTGGCGACGGACGACCTTACGACCGGGAAGAAAATCCCGCTGACCAAACCTCGAATCACTGACGTGACACAGACCCCAGGAGATAACCCAATGTGCAGAATGCTCTTTGCCGCCGTATTACTGGCCAGCGCTAATGTCAGCATGGCCTTCGAATGGCCCGGGTCCGCAACAGAGGTCGAGCAGGTGGAGTACTGCAAGGGCCTGTTAACAGCGGGTTTGTCCTCACGGGTGCCACAGGGTGATCAGCGTACCGAGCTCTGGTTGGGCTGGAATCGTCTGGTGCGCGATGCCGGCGTGGGTTATGAAAAGCACCCCGAACAGTTCCTTGCCGGAAGAGAGGCGTTTGCCGCTGCTGATTCGCAGGATGTGGTAGAGCAGTTGTTGGAAGCAGGTCGCAGGGAGTGCGGTCTGGGTCTGTCCGGCGTGCGGGTTACGGGCTTCTAGCGCTCGGCAGTGTACCCCGCACCCCCCGGGTTAAATCGCGATAATTGACAGGCGCGCTGTGGTCAAAGCGCGCGCAGCTTGTGCACGCCGGAGATCCCGGTGAGGCCGTCCCACTGGTCTGAACGTCCCTCGCGCCAACCGGCAACCCAGTTCTGGCGGTGCTCCATATCTGAATGTGGGCAATCGTCCAGACTGCGACCGGAAACCCCCGCGTGATAACCACGGTCGTAGGCTCTGGAACTCATATCGCGTTTCTGTCTTCTCATAGATAGCGCCTCCTGGGCAAGATGCCAGTGCAGGGCAAGGAGATAATCGCTGATCACACCTGCCCCGGCCTGTTCTGGTGACTGCACCAACGGTGTTGTGGTGGCTCCTGCCCCGGTAGCGGCAGGAGACTCCGCTGGACGGTGCGCACTGCGCACACTCAAATAGAAGCAAATCGCTGCAGGCAAGTCGACTATTGTTTTGCTCTAAGTTGTGATGCTGATATAACCAAAGTGTGAAAATGTCACAATTCTTGCCCCGCGCCCCTAATCGAGGCCGTGCCAGACGACGCGCTGGCCGCTGTTGTACCAGTCGTCGAGATAGGGCGCGTAGGCTGTCTCAATAGCGTCCCGCTTGATCTTCAAAGTGGGCGTGAGAAACCCGTTGTCGATATCCCACTCCTGCGCGACGACAGCAATAAACTGGATAACCTCAAACTCCTCGATTTGTGCATTGACCTGTTCCAGCAGTGCCTCGAGTTTGGCACTCAGGCTCTGCCGCAGGCTGGCATCATTGGCCAGTCGCGGGCGCAAGTCTTCGGCCAGTTGTACTATGGCGTGACAGGCAGGCCGGCCGGGCCCGGAAACGCAGGACAGTTCGATGTGCGCATCGGTGTTCAGCAGGTTCTCAATAGGCACGGGCGCGACGTATTTGCCCTTGCTGGTTTTGAACAGTTCCTTCACCCTGCCAGTGATGCGCAGCAGGCCCTCTGGCGAGTATTCACCGCGGTCGCCGGTCCTGAAAAAGCCATCTTCGGTGTAACACTGCGCAGTCAGATCGGGCGCCTTGTAGTAGCCCACCATATTGCCCGGCGATTTGATCTGGATTTCGCCATCTTCACTGATGCGTGTTTCCACACCAGGGCTGGGGATGCCGACATAGCCCGCTTTGCGGACATCGGGTTTGGAAGCGTGGGAGTAGGCGAAATCTTCACTCATGCCATAGCCCTCGAGGATTTCTATGCCCAGCGACTCGTACCAGGTGATGAGGTCTGCCGGGATGGGGGCGGAACCGCTGCCCGCCAGGCGCACGTGTGACAGCCCCAGGCCCTCCAGTACCCTGGCGCGTACCTTGCGGCCGATGATGGGCAGCTTGAGCAGGCGCGACAGCTTTTTCTCGGGGAACTTCTTGAAGACACCCATCTGGAATTTCAACCACAGCCTGGGAACGGAGATAAACAGGGTAGGTCGGGCGCGCTTGAGGTCCTCAACAAATGTATCGAGCGAGTCTGCAAAATAGATTCGGAAGCCCGAGTAGAACGACGCACACTCTACAATCGCCCGCTCCATCACGTGCGCCAGCGGCAGGTAGGACAGCATGCGATCGTCGGCACTGAGTTGTAGATCCCGTATGCCGTTGATAGCCGGTGTTGAGGCGGTAGCGAAGCTGTGCATGACTCCCTTGGGTTTGCCGGTACTGCCCGAGGTATAGCAGATCAGCGCAAGCTGGTCGCCTGCGGGAGACGGGTTGTCGGCGATGGGTTCATAGCGCGCGATAATGTCGTCCCACTGGGGTAGGTCGGTGTCCGGTGCCAGTGGGAAGGCGATCTTCGGCAGGTCGTCGGGCACACCGCTTTGCATCTCCTGCCAGTTGTCGAGCTTGCCGACGAACAGCAGCTTTGCTTCCGAGTGCTCCAGGATATAGGCAACGGTCTCGGCGTTGAGCGTGGGGTAGAGGGCGACTGTGCAGTGTCCCGCCATCCAGATCGCCAGTTCCGCGATGATAAAGTGCGCGCAGTTCTTCGACACCATGGCGATATTGCTGTTGGGCGGCAGATCCAGCGCGCGCAAATGCGCGGCCATCTGGCGCGCCTCACGCAGGGTGTCTGCCCAGGTGTAGTCAATGGCTTCCCCATTGCCGATGGGCTGGGTCATGTATACGCGATCAGGTGCGGTTTGCTCCCACTCGTAAACGGCATCCAGCAGCAGTTTGTGCGTCATGGTGTGTCCTGGAATTGTTGTTGTTAAACCCAAACTGTAGCAGAAAGTGCACGCGGTGGGGCGCTCGCCCGGCGCCGCTATGCTCGAACTAATCGAATAGACGTTACGGGTTATCGGAAGAGATCAGGCGTCGCTGTCGAATAACTCGATCCAATGCTTGACGCTCACGCTCGTGCCCGCCTGCAGGTGCATCTGGCAACCGATGTTGGCGCTGGCGATCAGTGTCGGTGAGTCCTCCAGCAAGCGCTGCAGTTTTTGCTCACGCAGCCGTTCACTCGCCCCCGGGTGCAGGATGGAGTACGTGCCCGCCGAGCCGCAGCAGAGATGCCCGTCCCGGTGCTGGCCCAGCGTAAAGCCTGCGGCGCTGAGCAAGTCATCCAGTGCATGGGGCAGTGCTTGTCCGTGCTGCAATGTACACGGTGTGTGTACGGCGACCTTGCCGATCGTTGTGTCGAGCTGCAGGCGGTTGAGGTCTTCGTCCAGCAGAACTTCACATAAATCCTTGTGCAGCGCGGAGACGCGTGCCGCGCGCTGGGCGTAGTCGGGATCATCCGCGAGCAGGCGGCCGTAGTCGGCCAGCATCACACCGCAGCCGGATGCCGTGCTGACAATCGCTTCGATGCCGTCTTCCAAAGCGGGTGTCCAGGCATCGATGTTGCGGCGCAGGTCTTCAAGCGCTTCGCGCTGGGCGTTCAGGTGGTGATTCAGCGCGCCACAACAGCCGGCCTGCGCGGCACTGACCAGGGTGATACCCAGCTTGTCCAGTACGCGCCTGGCGCAGGCGTTGGTTCTCGGGGTTGCTGCGCGTTGCACGCAGCCTTCCAATATCAGCATCTTGCGCGCATGCACCGCCACGGGCCGCTTACCGGTGGACTGCCGCGGCGGAATCTTGCGTGCCAGTGCCTGCGGCAGAAGGGGCCGTACCAGCCTTGCCAGCCACAGCCCGCATGCCAGCACGGCCGGTTGCGTCAGACCACGACGCAGCAGGGCCCGCAGGGCGCGTTGGGACAGCGGCCGCGGTGCCAGTGGCTCGACCAGGCTGCGTCCGATGTCCAGCAGCAGCGCGTACTGTACGCCCGAAGGGCAGGTGGTTTCGCAGTTGCGGCAGGTCAGGCAGCGATCCAGGTGCGTCTGTGAGACGTCCGTCGCCTCGCCGCTTTCCAGCAGTTGCTTGATCAGGTAGATGCGTCCGCGCGGGCTGTCGCGCTCGTCGCGCCTGTCCAGGTAGGTGGGGCAGGTTTCCAGGCAAAAGCCGCAGTGCACGCAGGCCGTGGTGAGTTCGGCGGCCTGCTGCGCGCGCTTGTCGTTTGCCAGGGTGGCATGCAAATCAACGTGCATAATGGTACCTACATCCAGCCATACAGGCGGCCGGGGTTGAAAATACGCTCCGGGTCAAAGGCCAGTTTCAGGCGCTGCTGAATGGCCGCGTCAGGCGCGTGCAGAGGGCTGCGCACCTCAGCGTGACGCTCGCCGCCCCTGAACAGGCAGGCGTGACCCGCTGCCGCAGCAGCGCTGGCGCACACGGTATCGAAATCTGCCTCTGTGGCAACCCAGCGCTGTGCGCCGGCCCAATCGATTGCGCTGACCGTCAATGCATCGTCCAGGGGGGCGGCGGGGTCCAGTGAGAGCCGCCACAGCGGCGTTGCTTGCGTGAACAACGGCAGGCGCAGTTCCCGCAGGTCGCGCCAGAGGGTGTCGGATTCTGCAAGGGCCTGGCCACCCAACTGCCTGGCGGTATGGGTCACGGCAGTTTCTGCGCCCGCCAGGCGCAGCTGCAAGACACCCGCATGCCAGCAGGCGCCGTTCAGGGGCAACGCCTGGCGAGCGCGCTCGCGCATCATGCCCAGTGCGTCGATGGCGGTGCATTCAAAGGCCAGTGTTTGCACACATTCCGGCAGCGGCATGACCTTCAGGTTGATCTGCGTAATCACACCCAAAGTGCCCATGGCGCCGGCTTGCAGGCGCGAGACATCGTAGCCTGCAACATTTTTCATAACCGTGCCGCCGAAGTTCAGGCGCTGCCCCTTGCCATTGATCATCTCCAGGCCCAGTACCGCATCGCGCATGGCGCCCCCCCAGGGTCTGGCGGGGCCGGACAGATTGCACGCCAGGGTGCCACCGACCGTGGCGCCACCACCCAGTGAGGGAGGCTCGCAGGCCAGCGTTTGCCCCTGTTCGCGCAGCGCGCTCAGCAGGTAATCGATGGTTGTCCCGGCCCTGACGCTCACCACCAGTTCGGCCGGTTCATAATGAACAATGCCCCGGTGGCCGCTGATGTCCAGGGCGGTGCCGGCGACCGGCCTGCCCAGCAGGTCGCGCTTGGTGTCGCCACCGTGAATGCGCAGCGGCTCTCGTCGCGCGGCGGCTTCTGTGATGCGTTGCAGCAGCGTTGGGCTGATGTCCTGCTCCGGCGTTTCAGTCATGCTGGTGCCGGCCCGGTAGTGCGCGATACTCCTGGCAGCGCTTGAGTATCGGAACGCCCTTGCCGGGGTTGAGGTTGAGTGCCGGATCAAATGCTGCCTTGATGTCTTCCAGCTGCAGCAGTTCCTCGTGCGAGAACTGCACGGGCATCTGGCGTAGTTTCTCGAGGCCGACGCCGTGCTCACCGGTGATACAGCCGCCGGCTGCCACGCAGAGCTCCAGTATACGGGCACCAAAGGACTCCGCCTTGCGCACCTGCTCTGAATCGCCCGCATCAAACAGGATCAAGGGATGCAGGTTGCCGTCGCCGGCATGAAAAACATTGGCGACCCGTAAACCGTAGTGTTTTGACAAGCCTGCGATCTGTTCCAGTACAGTGGAGACTGCGGAGCGCGGAATGGTGCCGTCCATGCAGTAGTAATCGGGCGCGAGTCTGCCCACGGCGGGGAATGTAGCCTTGCGGCCACGCCACAGAAGCGCGCGCTCCTCTTCACTTTGCGCAATGTGCAGGCTGCTCGCACCTGCGCGCTGCAGCAGTTCATGCAGGCGGCCAGTGTGCTGTTCTACCTCCTGCTCGGTACCGTCTACCTCACACAGCAAAATCGCCTGGGCGGCGCGCGGGTACCCTGCCTGACAGAAGTCCTCGGCGGCCTGCACGGCCAGCGCGTCCATCATTTCCAGTCCGGCGGGGATAATGCCTGCGGCGATGATGGTACCCACGGCATCGCCCGCTGCGCGAATACTGTCAAACCCTGCGAGCAACACGCGTGCCGCGGGAGGCTGTGGCAACAGCTTTACGGTGATTTCCGTGACGATGCCGAGCAGACCTTCAGAGCCTGTCATGATGGCCATCATGTCCAGCCCCGGGCTGTCCAGGCCCGCACTACCCAGTTGCAAGCGCTCGCCCTGCGCGGTGATCACGGTCATCGACAACAGATTGTGTACCGTCAGGCCATATTTGAGGCAGTGCACGCCTCCGGAATTCGAGGCGACATTGCCGCCGATGCTGCAGGCAATCTGGGAGGAAGGGTCCGGTGCGTAATAGAGTCCGTAGCGACTGGCCGCCGCCGATATCGCCAGGTTGCTCACGCCCGGTTGTACCGTGGCGGAGCAGGACTGCGGGCTGATGCGGACAATCCGGTCGAGCTTTGCAAGGCTCAGCAGTATGCCTTCAGGGTGCGGCATGGAACCGGCGGTCAGCCCGGTACCGGCACCGCGCGCGACCACCGGTACCTGCAACTCGCTGCAGCAGCGCATCACGGCCTGCACCTGTTGGTCGTTCTCAGGCAGCACCACCAGCAGCGGCATATCGCGATACAGGGTCAGGGCGTCGCATTCATAGGGGCGCATCGATTCCCGGTCGCTGAGCACATTGTGCGCACCTACGCAGGCTGTCATCCGCGCCGCCAGTGCAGCCCTGTCGATGTCGGGTCGCGTGCCCGGGGGGGGCTGGCTCACAGGTGAACCACAAGGGTGCGGGCACCTGGGTGATGGCGGTGTTCCCACAGGTAGATACCCTGCCAGGTACCGAGCATGAGTTCACCGCGCTGGAAGGGAATACTGAGCGTGGTTGCCGTCAGTGCGGCCTTAATGTGCGAGGGCATGTCGTCCGGGCCTTCCAGCGTGTGCGTAAACAACGGATCGTTTTCAGGGACCAGTCGGTTCAGCCAGTTTTCCAGGTCAACCCTGGCACTGTCGTCGTAGTTTTCCTGTATCAGCAGGCTGGCAGACGTGTGACGAAGGAACAGGGTGCACAGACCTTCTGCATCCCGGGCATTGGCTACCAGGGGCGCCACCGCGGTTGTGATCGGGTAAAGGCCCTGGCCTTTGACGTTGATGGATAGCTGTTGGATCACGTTCGCTCGCCGCTTGTGCATGCACAGTGGTTACTATGTTATCCCACTGGCCACCTTCTGCACTACCGGCGACGCCTGTGGGCGCTTCCGGTGGGGTTCGGGGTGGAGCCTGTACAAAAACTGTGGCATAACTCCCAGCCCACGCATTCACAGGATACAGGTATCAATGAAGGATTTCGCAGGAAAGGTAGCAGTGGTCACCGGCGGCGCCAGCGGTATTGGACGTTCGCTGGTCAAGGAATTGTTGGCAGCCGGTGCCAAAGTGGTGATCGCCGATGTAGAGCAAAGTGCGCTGGATCGCGTCAATGAGGAATTTGCCAGCGCCGGTGAAATCAGCGGTGTGGTCACCGACGTGTCTGACCCGGCCTCGGTCGATGCACTGGCAGAAAAGGTGTATGCGCAGCACGGGGTGTGTCATTTGCTGTTTAACAATGCCGGTGTTGCCGCCCCCTCGGCCAACGTTTGGGAAACAACCGTGAATGATTGGAAGTGGGTGCACGGTGTCAACGTGCACGGCGTTATCCACGGCATTCAGGCGTTTGTGCCACGCATGATTGCCGGTGGCGAAGAGGGCCATGTGATTAACACCTCCTCCGGCGACGGCGGTATTTCTCCGCTGCCATACCAGTCGGTTTACGCGTCCAGCAAAGCGGCCGTATCAACTATCACCGAGTGTCTGGCAGCCCAGTTACAAAGTGAGGGGACCCAGTTGGGTGCGTCCATTTTTTATCCTTCAGGTGGATTGCTGGACACCGGTATCTGGACCACCGATCGCAATCGTCCCAAAGACCTCGCGCGTGAGAAGCCCTACGACCCTGTGCCTACCGTGCAGGACTTCAAGGTGGCCGCGCAGGCGGCTGGCATGGAACTGGAGTTCCAGGATCTCGATGAACTGGCGCGATTTTGCCTGCAGGGTATTCTCGACAAGCACTTCGTGATCATGATCCGTGTTGAGGAAGCCGAGGCGACGTTGCAGGATCGCGCCGCGCGTATCGGCCGTGCCGAACTACCCATCGACCTGGCAGAAATCCCGCAGTTGTAGGCGGTTCCAAAACCTGGCGCGTGCCCTGCAAGCAGGGCGCGCGGGCGAGCTTGTTGCCAGCAGCCCAGTGCGCCTGTTGGGTCTGGGCGAGCAAGCGGTGTTGCAGGGAGTCACAGGCCACGAGTGGCACTGGAGAGCGCATCGCTGCGCTGGTGATGAGCGTCGACGCTGTCAACGTCGAGCGGCAGTGCTCACGGACACTGCATGGGAGTGGCGTGGTGCTGCTTGGGGGTGCTTATCATGGCATTCATCACAGCGGACATTACAGTGCGGCACGGGGCTCGGTACTCATGCCGGTACTGATTCCGGCACTGATGCCAGCACTCACACCACTACTGATCCCAGCACTCATTCCAGCACCCATTCCAGCACCCATTCCAGCACTCATGCCAGCACTCATGCCAGCACTACAGTGGATGTAACTTCACCTGCATGCCGGTGTAGCCGTGTACGAAGGAGGAGATGGTACGGTCCGGTTCCTGCACGACTTCAATGCGTTCGAAGCGCTTGAGTATCTCTTCCCATAATATCCGCAGTTGCAATTCAGCCAGTCGGTTGCCCATGCAGCGATGGATACCAAAGCCGAATGACAGATGCTTGCGCACGTTGTCGCGCTCGATAATAAAATCATCCGGGTTGTCGAAGAAGCGCTCGTCACGGTTGCCAGACACATACCACATGATGACTTTGTCGCCCTTGCGGATGAACTGGTCACCCAGTTGGGTGTCTTCCTTGGCGGTGCGTCGCATGTGGGCCAGTGGCGTTTGCCAGCGAATGGTCTCTGCCACCATGGTGTCAATCAACTCATGATTTGCTTTGAGTTTGGCAAACTCCGCGGGGTTGTTGTGCATGGTGTAGACACTGGCTGTCATGGTGCTGCGCGTGGTGTCATTGCCGCCCACGATCAATAGCATCAAATTGCCCAGGTACTCCTCCGGTGGCATGTTTTTGGTGGCCTCACCGTGTGCCAGCATGGAAATAAGGTCATCGCCGCGCGTTGTGTTTACGCGCTCATTCCACAGTTCGGTAAAGTAGGCCAGGCACTGCAGCATGACGTCCTGGCGCTCCTGTTCTGTTTCAATCAGGCCCATGCCGGGTATGGCAGTCGCAACGTCCGACCAGTAGGTCAGTTTGCGTCGTTCGTCAAAGGGAAAGTCAAACAGCGTGGCCAGCATGCGCGTGGTCAGCTCGATGGAGACCCTGTCTACCCAGTCAAAGCTCTCTCCAAGCGGCAGGCTGTCCAGCACATCGATGGTGCGCTCGCGAATGATGGGCGCAAAACGACGCAGGTTTTCTGCGCCCGTTACGGGGCTGACGACTTTGCGCTGTTCGTCATGCTTGGGACGATCCATAGCGATAAACATTGGCAGGGGCATGGTGTCCATGGTGTCGCGAATGGTGATCGCCGGTTCCGACGAGTAGATCTGGTGTGAGGTGTCCACCTGCATGATGTGTTCGTAGCGGGTCACAGACCAGTAGGGTCCGAAAAAGCTGTCCGCACAGTAGTGCACGGGCGCCTCGTCGCGCAGGCGTTTGAACCACTTGCCATGCACATCACGGCCAAACAGAAAGGGATTGGCAACGTCGATGTCTTCCAGGGCAAGGTCGTAGGGGTCGAGCAGGGCCTGCTCTTCGGCATAGGCGATGGTATTGCGAAGTTCCATAAGGCGTGACACTCACTGATTCGATGGGCCGGTTGTTAGTCTGTGCTGCTATTTGGGCCGCAGCGCTGCGCATGGGCAGGGCGGTGCGGTCCGGCGGCCTTAGTCTACGGGATTTTTGCGTTATGATCATACCCATCACCCGCGCGAATTCCCGCTTTGGAGCCCGCCCATGAGATTGCACGATGTACGTTATGAGACCTCCGGTCGTATCGCGACGATTACGCTTGATCGTCCGGAGCGACTCAACGCCATTTCACTGGGTATGCCTGCCGAAATTCGTGCCGCGGTGGAGCAGGCCAACCAGGATGATGCCATCCATGTGATTGTGCTGACTGGCCAGGGCCGCGCCTTTTGCAGCGGTTATGACCTGATCGACTTCGCCGAGCGTGCGGGAGAACAGCCGGGATCACAGTTGGGTTCCGGCACGGCGGCGTGGGACCCAATGACGGACTACTACGGCATGAAGAAAAATACCGAGGACTTCATGGCGTTGTGGCGCAGCTACAAGCCGACGATTGCACGGATACAGGGCCCGGCGGTTGCAGGGGGCAGCGATATTGCGCTGTGCTGCGATCTCGCCGTGATGGCCGATGATGCCGTGATTGGCTATCCTCCGGCCCGCGTCTGGGGTTGTCCTACCACCGCCATGTGGGTTTACAGACTGGGCGCCGAGCGTGCCAAGCGCATGCTGCTCACGGGCGATCTGGTCACTGGTACTGAAGCTGCCGCGATGGGCCTGGTGCTGGAGGCGGTGCCTGCGGCTGATCTCGATGAGCGCGTGCTGTCCTTGGCACAGCGCATGGCCGGCGTGCCCAAAAACCAGTTGATGATGCAAAAGATGATGGTGAACCAGGCCTACAACGCCATGGGCCTGGAAAACACCCAGATGCTGGCGACACTGTTCGACGGGATTACGCGACACAGCCCCGAGGGCGTCTGGTTCAAGCAACGGGCGGAGGAGGTGGGCTTCAAGCAGGCAGTGCAGGAGCGCGACAGTGGGGCGCCTATTGCTCCGCAGGCAAGCCGGCCCCTGTCGCCCACTCACGGCCGCACGGAGAACGACCGATGAATTCCCTGCAGATGTGGCAGGACGCTGCGCAACAGGTGTTCTGGTACCACCCCCCGACACAAATCCTGGATGACGCGAACCCGCCTTTCTACCGTTGGTTTGCCGACGGTGTGACCAATGCCTGTTACAACGCGCTGGACCTGCAGGTCACGCAGGGCCGCGGTGAGCAGACCGCGCTCATCTACGACAGTCCGGTCACCAACAGCAAAGCGCGCTTTACGTATTCCCAACTGCTTGAGCAGGTCAGTCTCTTTGCCGGGGCGCTGGCACAGCGGGGGGTGGGCAAGGGCGACCGCGTGATCATTTACATGCCGATGGTGCCCGAGGCGGCCGTCGCCATGCTTGCCTGCGCGCGCCTGGGCGCCGTGCACTCGGTGGTGTTTGGTGGATTCGCCAGTGCCGAGTTGGCGGTGCGTATAGACGACGCCCGGCCTGTCGCCGTTGTGTGCGCCAGCTGTGGTATTGAGCCCGGTCGCATCGTTGCCTACAAGCCACTGGTTGACGAGGCGATTGCGCTGGCAGCGCATAAGCCAGGGCATTGCATTGTGCTCAATCGCCCGCAGGCTCCGGTGGCAGACGCGCTCGAGCGCGACGTTGACTGGCACGAGGCCATACGCGATGCGCGGCCTGTTGAGTGCGTTCCGGTGGAGGCCAATCACCCGCTCTACATTCTGTATACCTCGGGCACAACCGGGCAACCCAAGGGGGTAGTGCGCGATACCGGAGGCAGTATCGTTGCGCTGCGCTGGAGCCTGTCAAATATCTATGACGTGCGCGCGCCCGACGTGTTCTGGGCAGCCTCGGATGTGGGCTGGGTGGTCGGGCATTCCTATATTGTGTACGGGCCGCTGTTTGCCGGCTGCACCAGCCTGATGTACGAGGGAAAGCCCGTGGGAACGCCGGATCCCGGCGCCTTCTGGCGTATCCTGCAGGAGTACCGGGTAAGGGTGATGTTCGCCGCGCCCACCGCGTTTCGGGCCATCCGCAAGGAGGACCCGCAGGGCCGGTTGCTGCAGCAATACGATGTATCGCAACTGCGCGCGCTGTTTGTGGCGGGCGAGCGTTGCGACCCGGCAACACTGCACTGGGCAGGTGATCTGCTCGGTGTGCCGGTGATCGACCACTGGTGGCAAACCGAAACCGGCTGGCCGGTGTGCTCCAACTGCCTGGGCATTGAGCAACTGCCGATTGTGCCGGGCTCGCCCGCGCGCGCCGTTCCCGGCTACCAGGTGTGTGTTGTCGACGAAAGCGGGCGAGAGCTTGCGCCCGGCGAGATTGGCGCGCTGGTGATTCGCAATCCGTTGCCGCCGGGCACCTTTACCGGGCTGTGGAATGCCAGTGAGCGCTATCGCACAGCGTACTTCGAGCGCTATCCGGGCTTCTACGAAACTGGCGATGCCGGGTACATAGATGACAATGGCTACGTCTATGTCATGTCGCGCACGGACGACGTCATCAATGTTGCCGGACACCGGCTGTCTACCGGCGCGATGGAGGAGGTGCTGGCCGACGATGCTGACGTGGCCGAGTGCGCGGTCATCGGTGTGCAGGATGCGCTGAAGGGGCAGTTGCCCCTGGGTTTGCTGGTTCTCAACAGCGGTGCACAGGCCAGTGCTGAGGAGGTCGTACAGCGGGTCATTGGCGCTGTGCGCACACGCATTGGCCCGGTGGCAGCATTCCGGATGTGTACCGTGGTCAAGCGCCTGCCCAAGACGCGCTCCGGCAAAATACTGCGCGCCACGATGCGCAGTATCGCCAATGGCGAACCCTGGTCGATGCCCGCGACCATTGACGACCCGGCGATCCTCGACGAGATCACCAGCACCTTGCAGGCCATGGGGTTGGCAATCACCGCCGATTGATCAGCGCGGTGCCAGCCAGCGGCGTTGGCCGCCGTGGTGCTGCTGCCTGGAGATCGTTGCCCGCAGGCGTTGGCGCGGTCCTTGCCGCGTCACTGACTTGCAGACTGTGGATGAACCATCTGGCAGGCCCGGTGAGGGCGATGTGTGTCACAGTTTCAGCAAGCGCTGAGCGCGGCTCGTCGCGCGATCGAGCGGGGCAGATGCAATCGGCGGTTAAATCCCTGACAATCACTAGCGCTGCTGCCCCCGGCCGCTTTTGCCCCAGGCTGCTTGTGCCCCTGGGTATTTGTGCCCCAGGGTACTTGCGCTGACTGACCCGTTTCTTGTGCAGGCAGGCGGCGTGTAGCAGGCAAACAGCTTGATGTGCAGGGACGGGCGCGCTCTTTCGCCACAAGACATCACCCGAATAAGAGGTTCAAGGCACGCCCGAGATGGAACTACGCGAAAAAGTCCTTTCTGCCCTGCGCTGGAGTGCGGCGGCTCGTTTTCTCGGGCAGGCGTTTTCCTGGGCGATCACTATTTTGGTGATACGGATGCTCACTCCGGGGGATTACGGCCTTATGGCGATGGCCACGGTGCTGGTGTCATTCCTGTTCCTGCTCAACACCCTGGGGCTGGATGCCATTCTTATCCAGCAGAAAGATTTACAGGAGCACACCCGCCGGCAGATCTTCGGTGTAGTAATACTTGCCAATTGCGCCTGCTTTGGCCTGTTGTTTATGGGCGCTCCGCTAGCGGCCGCTTTTTTTGATGAACCGTCGTTGAGCGCCGTCGTCCGCGTGCTGTCGGTACAGTTTCTGCTGCTGATTTTTGAAACGCTGCCGCAGGCGCAGCTGGAGCGCGAGATCGATTTTGCCCGGCGTTCGGTGGTGGACTTTGTCACCCTGGTCCTGGGCAGCCTGGTGACGCTTGTACTGGCCTTGCTGGGCTATGGCGTGTGGGCGCTGGTGTGGGGCATGCTCGCCACTACGGCGTCTCGCGTTATCGGCCTGAACATGATTGCGCGTGCGCTGGTGTGGCCGAGTTTCTCCTTTGGCAACATGTCTGCACATTTTTCGTTCGGAGCGTTCGTGTCTACCGACCGGGGCTTGTGGTACCTGTTCAGTGAATCCGACAAGTTTATTGGCGGCAAGCTACTGGGCCAGCACGCGCTGGGGTTCTATGCCGTAGCCGCGCAACTGGCGTCCTTGCCGATACAGAAACTTGCCGGATTGCTCAACGCAGTAGCGCTGCCCGCGTTCTCACGCGTGCATTCTCGTGAGGATGCCGCAGCAGTGCGCCCCTACCTGCTAACGGCAACGCGATTGCTATCGATTGCCGCCGTGCCGGTGTTTTTTGGACTATCCTGCGCGGCTGATCCTATCGTGGCTGTACTTCTGGGCGAAAAGTGGATGCCCGTTGCCCCCTTGCTGCAATTGCTGGGGCTGGTCATGCCGTTCAAGTTGCTCAGCAATGTGTTTCCGCCCCTGCTGTGGGGCATTGGGCAGCCCCGTGTCAGCGCCATCAATTACGCGATTGCCGCCATCATCATGCCGCTGGCATTCGCAGCCGGGGCCCTGTGGGCAGGTGCGCTGGGCATGGCCTACGCCTGGTTGGCGGCTTATCCACTGGTTTTTTTGATAACCGCCTGGCGCTCATGCAATGCGGCGGGAATCAGCGTGGTGGAGTATCTGGGAGAGCTGCGCAAGCCGGTGATCGCCGGGGTACTGATGTACGTGGTAGTGCTGTACCTGGGGGATTACGTGCACGACGCGTTCAGCGCGGGCCTGCGCCTGTTGATACTGGCAGGAACGGGTGCTGCGGTGTATCTGGCGTTGATGTTTTTTATTGATCGCAGCTCCCTGCTGCAAACCTGGGCGCTACTCAAGCCCCAACGCGCCCGGTAACGCTCAGGGCCGTATTCCCTGGCTCCGCTGCCAGCCAGCGCTGGCCTTCCCGGTAGATTTCGATGCGCTTTGGCCCGGGCAAAAGCGGCACTTTTTACCTGTCGGGAGATGCTTGCTAACTAATACCTATTAGTCTATAGTTTTTTCAACATGATCTGTCAGTGCAGCGCGCACGCAAAGTGGAGACTATAACGATGAGCGGATGTCCGTTTGCCAACTTTCCCAACATGATTGACCCGCAAACCTATGAAGAGGGTATGCCCTACGACGTGCTCAAGGATATTCGAGCGTCGGGACCGATCCACTGGATGAGCGATTCCTACCAGGGCGTGCCTTACTGGTTGGTCACAGGGCGCGATGAAATCGACTTTATCTCGAAGCATCCGCAGCTGTTCTCCAGCGAGACCAATACGGCGCTTGCTGAAGAGTGGTCCGAGGAAGAGATCAAGGGCATCCACAACCACATGATCATCAACATGGATCCGCCACGCCAGCTCAAGTATCGCAAGATTGTGCGCGCTGCCTTTACGCCCAGCGCGGTCGGCTCTTATGAGGAACGTTTCCGCCAGCATGCGCGCAATATTGTTGATCGCGTTGCGTCCCGTGGCGAGTGTGAGTTTGTGGAGGAGGTAGCAGCGGAACTGCCGTTGCTTGCGATCCTCGAACTGTGTGGCGTTCCAGCGGAGGACCGCAAGGATTTCTTCGAATGGACCAACGCAATGATGTTCAACCAGGACTCGGAAATGGCCGAGGATCAGCAGGCCGCTGAAGAGGCCTCCGCCAACGTGATCGCCTATGCGATGAAACTGGCAGAGATGCACAAGGACAACCCCGAGGACAACATCGTCGGCGCGCTGCTGCGCGGACACGGCGGGGTTGAGGGTCTGACCGACGAAGAGTTCGTGTGGTTCTTCCTGCTGTTGATTGCAGCGGGCAATGAATCCACGCGCACCATTACCAGCCATGGTATGCGCCTGCTGATGGATCACCCCGACCAACTGCAATACCTGGTGGACAACCCCGATAAAATTGCCGGGGCGACTGAAGAGATGATTCGTTACAACACGGCGTTTATCCTGATGCGCCGGCAGTGCCTGGAAGACACCGAAGTCGGTGGCAAGCTGATCAAGAAGGGCGACAAGATCATCATGCACTATCACACCGTCAACCATGATGAAACGATCTTTGGTGATGACGCCATGGAGTTTGATGTACGCCGCCCCGAGAAAATGCCGAATATGTACAACGAGCACCGCGCGTTCGGTATCGGGCAGCATTTCTGCCTGGGCACCCACCTGGCGCGATTGGAAGTACAGGTGATGTTCGAGGAGATCATTCCACGCCTGCGCAACCCCAGGCTCGCCGAAGAAATCCGCTATACGCGCTCCAACCTGGTGAACGGCATCAAGAGCATGAAGATTACGTTTGACCCCGAGCAGAAGAAAACGGAAAAAGCAGCCTAGTCAGGCTGCTCATTCAGCGTACCGGCCGTCCGCGCAGGCGCTTCGAGTTAGCAGGCGCTTCGAGTTAGTCGTCGGCGCGTTCTTTTTCGAACTCTGCAATCGCTTCCTCGCACGGGCCGAGCATGGAGGCCGCCCGTGGATAGCCCGCATACTGCGCGATAAAAAGCAGGAATTCGCGGGCTTCATCCGGTGTTATTTCCCCGCGCTTGAGGGACGCCTTGACCTGAATCTTGAACGTCATTGATTCGCCTTTCTCGGCGATGATGCCCAGCAGGAGTATGCGTTTGTCGCGCATGCTCAGGGTGTCACGCGTCCACAGCTCGGCAAACAGCTGGCTTAGCATTACATCGGTGAAAGCGTAGCCCTCAGGCGGGACGACCACGTCGCCTGCATAGACTTCGTTGATCATTGCTTCGCCACGTGCGCGGCGTTCCGGGTCACTCATGTGCTTCTCCTGGGCAAGTGCGCCGCTGCAACAGGGCGGCGCTGTAACGGGTGATGGGTAGTTCGCGGCGTGCTAGTCGAGAGTGCCAAAAATCTTGTCGTAGAACAGCGTAATGGTCGCGTAATTACCCTTGTGCATATTCTCATGGTGGACGTGATGCTTGGCGGTAATCCAAGTGAGTGCCCGGTAGGGGAACCTGGGTAGGTTCACCGCCGTGTGATTGATCTGGTTCAACTGGTAGAAAACAATCGACGTAATGACAACCGTGGCAACATGAAACTTGCCCATCACGGCAGCAAGTACAGCAATTGAGCCGATGTACAGGGCCAGGCCAATGAAGGTTTCTGTGGGATGCACATAGTGCGCATCCAGGTAGGTGGGATTGCGCGCCTGATGGTGCACGGCATGTATCTGGCGCATCTTGCCGTTGCCGTGGAACCAGAAGCGATGTGACAGATAGTAAAAGAAGTCGTAGAACATCAGGATCACGAACACGTCAAGCAGCACCTTCCAGACGGGCTGTGCCTGCATCGTCAGGCAAAAGGGCAACACCAGCGCATAGAAGGTGACATTGCAATACAGGCCCATCTTCTGCGTGCCGCGCACCATTGGAGGGTACTTGTCTTTTTTCCATTTGATCTTGTCTTCGGCACGATTTTGCTCGCGCGTTTCGCTCAGCGCGGGCACCTTGAATACTGCCCACTTGCCGACCTTGGTAATCACTACAATGGCAGCCAGTGCGATGGCGGATGCCAGAATATTGTAGTGCTCCCAAACTGCCATAACCCATTCGTTGTTCATACCCGATACCTCACCTCAATTGTTGCGTGCCATTGCCTGTTGTACGGAGCAGTAAATTGCCAAGCGCGTGACAGTCGCTTGCATCCAGTCGCGCCCGCAGTTGCTGCGCGAGCTGTTGGATATCTGTCGTATTGCCGTGATTGAATATCTCGCTCTCCAGGCCGAAGCCGTGATAGAGCGTGCGTAGCGTACTGGTCGTTTTATGCATGGCGGACTCACCCACGATGTCGACGAACTCCGCTCGTAAATCAGATACGCTGCTGACGGAGTCCGCGATAAGGGTTGCACCCTGCGGTGTAAAGAACAGCACGATTTGCCGTGCGTCCTGTGGGTCCTGCTCGCGGCGCAGGTACCCCAGTGCTTCCAGCTCCATGGTGATGGCGCTGATCGCCTGCTTGCTGACATCCTGCATCACTGCCATCTGCTGGATGCGTCCACCGGCAGGGCCTATCAGGGTCAGTACCTGTCCGAAGGCCAGTTTAAGGCTGGGGTGGCCCCTGGCGATGGTCAGCTGCATCAGGCGTTGGTTAATGTAATCGGATAATCGTGGCAGCAGGCCACCAAGGCCGCCGTACAGGAACGGGCGCGGCTCGCCCGGGCTTTGGCCGAGCCGCAGGTGTTTGTGCAGCTGTCCCAGGGTTTTCGCCGCCGCCTGGACCTGCCGGGTACCGGCAATGGCGGCGAACTGGGTGTCCAGTTCACCCACGATGAGGGCGCCGTCACGACGCAGTTTCTCGCCGGCTGGCGTGAGCGTTACTTGCTTGGCGCGACCATCGCCGGGATCTGAGGAGCGCTTCAGGTAGCCGGCCTGTTCGATCTGCTTGACGGCCTGGTTGCAGGCCTGACGCGAAATACCCAGTGTGTCGGCCAGCTGTGACAGGCGCTGCCCCTGTTGTCCCACCAGGATCAGGTAGGGGGCAAAGCCAAGTCGCAGGTTGTTGTGGTGATAGTCGCGCTGCAGTGTTGTCATCATGCGCGTTTGCAAATAGCGTGAAACACCAATCAGATGCCGTGAGAAGTTGTCACGGTAGCTGTCCTGTGCAGCCTTGACGTGGCGGTCGCCCGCGCCGGTGGCAGAGCCGTTGGCGGCGCCGGAGTGTGGGGGAATGGATGCGCTCATTGGCAAAAATAGTAAACACAAATTGACGGGTAGTCAATCTGTGTTGACATGATGTTCAGGGCGCGTCTACACTTTCGGAGCAAGCGGCGTCCAGGCAGCGTTGACTGCCACTGCCCAAGTTGCGAGCCCGAGCACCATGGCGCTTCCTTGATGGCGGCGGGCTTCTCAAGCAGCCTCCGAGGCGGCCGCAAGAACGCTTTCAACAATGGCTATGAGGGCGTTGCAGGATCGGCATCACAGGCATGGACGCCAGGACAGCCAGCGTCCGATCAACAATAACAACGTTACATCAGTGCAGGATGGTCACCATGGGCGAGCGAAAAGGCGAGCGAAAAAAAGTAGGCTTTATTGGACTCGGTGATATCGGTAAACCGATGGCCAGGCACCTCGTGTGCGACCGCTTTGAGACGTACGTCTATGACCTGGTGAGCGCATCGGTGGAGGAACTGGTCACTCTCGGTGCAAGGGCTTGTTCATCGGTCGTTGAACTGGCGCGCAGCTGCGAGCATATCGGTATCTGCGTACGTGACGACGCGCAGGTGGAAGCACTGCTCTATGGCGATGAGGGCATTCTGATTAATGCCGCGCCGGGCACGGTGGTGGCGATTCACAGCACGGTAGTGCAGGCACACCTGTTGAACTGGGCAGCCGATGCGCAGGACAAGGGCCTGCGCTTGCTGGATACGCCAATCACCGGCGGTGCCGCCCGCGCACAGGAGGGCACGCTGTGCTACATGGTGGGCGGAAGCCAGGAGGATCTTGAGGCCGTAACGCCCGTGTTCGCAACATCTGCGGACAAAATCGTCCACGCAGGCCCCGTCGGCGCCGGAATCGCACTGAAGTTATGCAATAACTATATTCAGTACACCGAGTTTGTGGCGCTGGCAGAAGCTGCCCGCCTGGCGCAGGCCTGCGGATTGTCGCTCGATGTCATCCATGAGGTGGGTATGTCCAACGGTGTAGTGAACCCACAGATGCACCAGTTTGTCAGTGGTCGCAACGCGCTTGCACCGGCCTGTACCGCTGAACAAATGCAGGAATTTTTTGGCGGTCACGGCAGCCTTGCGCGCAAAGACATGGAGTGCGTGATGAGTACTGCGGCGCAACAGGGCGTGGTGATGCCAACGGCGCAGTTTATCTGTGACCGAATTGAAGATGTCTTCCTGGCCAGGGATGAATCCCGGCCTCCCGCGCAATAAGGACCCTCGTATGAACCCCGAAGCCAATCTTTTTATCGACGGTGAGCTGGTTGCCGCTGCCTCCGGCAAGACGTATCCCAATATCAATCCAGCCACGGAAGAGGTCATCGGTGCAGTGGCCGACGCCGGGCCGCAAGACATGGACCGGGCGATCGCCAGTGCGCGCCGTGCATTTGACGAGACCGACTGGTCCACCAATCACGCCTTTCGGCACAAGTGCATCGCACAGCTGCGCGATGGCCTGCAAGCGGTTCGCGAAGACTTCAAACTGCAGATTTCTGCTGAAACAGGCGCGCCGCTATTCATCTGCGGCGAGATGGGCCCACAATGCGATCTGCCGATTGGCTTTATCGATTACACCCTGGAGACACTGCCTGAGTTTACCTGGAGCCGCGATGCCGGCCAATCCGTGAAAATGGGGATTACCAGTCGCCGTCTGGTGGAGAAAGAAGCCGTTGGCGTCGTGGCCTGTGTTACGCCCTGGAACGTGCCGCTGCAGATAAACCTGGCAAAATGTATTCCCGCGCTTGCGGCGGGCTGCACCGTGGTGCTCAAGGCAGCACCGGACACGCCCTGGTCAGCCACCATGCTCGGCCGTGTTGTGAAGGAATACACCGATATTCCGCCCGGCGTGTTCAATGTGATCACCGCACAGGACCCAGCAGAAGTGGGCGACCAGCTGGTCTGCGATCCGCGGGTCGACATGGTGTCTTTTACCGGCTCTACCGCGGTGGGCAAGCACATCATGGCGCGCGCAGCGCAGACCGTGAAAAAAGTCTTCCTGGAGCTGGGCGGCAAGTCTGCCAACATTATGCTTGAAGATGCTGATATCAACGGCGCTGTGCTGAGTTGCCTGGGTGTGTGTTTTCATGCGGGCCAGGGCTGTGCGATTCTCACGCGGCTGCTGGTGCCACGTTCGCGCCAGGCGGAAGTCGAGCAGCTGCTGCCGACGTTTTTTGAATTTATCCAGTATGGTGATCCATCGGCCGATGGGCAGATTATGGGCCCGCTGATCAACGCTCGCCAGCGTGAACGTGTGCTGGGTTACATAGAGAAAGGCAAGGCAGAGGGCGCGCGGCTGCTGATGGGCGGCGCAACGCCAAAGTCACTCGACAAGGGCTATTGGGTTGAGCCCACGGTGTTTACCGACGTCACCAACGACATGACCATTGCCCGAGAAGAAATCTTCGGCCCCGTGCTCGCGATCATTCCCTACGATGACGAGGAAGAGGCGATACGGATTGCCAATGACTCGGAGTATGGTTTGTCCGGTGGCGTGTGGTCGGCAGATCTCGATCGTGCCCTTGCGGTGGCGCGCAGGATTCGCACCGGCACCATGGCGGTTAACGGCGGCGTGTATTACGGGGCGGACGCGCCTTTTGGCGGCTATAAGCAAAGTGGTTTGGGGCGCGAAATGGGGCCTGAGGGCTTCGAGGAATACCTTGAAACCAAAACAATAGCGATTGCTGAATGAGCCAGGCGCTACAGGGGCGCGTGTATGCAGTCACTGGAGGCTCCAGGGGCTTTGGCCTGGCGATTGCCCGCGAGTTGGTGGCGCAAGGTGCCAGGGTCGGTTTACTGGGTCGCAGCCAGCAGTCGCTGGACAAGGCCGTGGACGCACTGGGCAGGGAGCAGGCGCTGGGTATCAGCGCCGACGTGGCCGACCACGCGGCGGTGGTGCAGGCCATGCAGGCCATTCATGCGCACTTCGGCCAGCTCAATGGCCTGGTCAACAATGCCGGTATGGCGCGACCGGGGCGCGTAGAGGAATTGCTGGCCGATGAAGTCATGGCGCAGGTCAGCACGAATTTTCTCGGCACGGTGTACTGCTGCCAGGCGGCCATTCCGCTACTGCGCGGCGGCGACAACCCGCGCATCGTCAATGTGTCGTCGGCATCGGCCTGGCACTACGATGAAATGGTGCACCTGTCGATCTATGCCTCCACCAAGGCGGCGGTGGAGCGCTTCAGCCGCGACCTGCGCGTCGAACTGCAGGGCGATCGTATTGGTGTGTCCTGTATACGGCCCGGTGGTGCACTGACCGATTTTTCACAGGACTGGGATGCAGAAAAATTCGCTGCCGCACTGCAGCAGTGGAAGTCGGTGGGCACGCACATGGATATGGGCATGGATGTAACGCAGGTGGCGCAGGCGGTGTGTTACGCGCTGGCGCAACCGCCCGGCGTGGCCGTAGACCTGCTGGAGATACGTCCCAACGTGGCCACGCCCAAAACACTTTTTGATCCCCCTGACACACATTAATCACTGGCAAGGCATACAACATGAATGATTTATTGGGTTACACCGGAAAGAACGTCGTGGTTACCGGCGCGGCCTCGGGTATGGGCCAGGCGGCCGCGCAGCTACTGGTGGACTGTGGCGCCAGCGTTTATGCCCTTGATATTGCGGATGTCAGTGTGCCGGTTACCCGGGCGCTGCGGGTTGATATGAAAGACGCCGCGTCGCTGGATGCGGCGGTGCAAGCCCTGCCGGATGAGATTTACGGGCTGTTCAATTGCGCAGGCGTGCCCAGCCCACCGTTTGCCGCACTCGATACAGTGCTGATAAATTTTTCAGGTTTGCGCTACCTCACCGAGGCATTGTTGCCACGGATGAGCGATGGCAGCGGCATCGCGTCTATCGCCTCCACTGCCGGTATGGGTTGGAAGCCGAATCTGGCGAAAGTTCGTGAGTTTCTGGCGCTGGACAACACCCTGGCCACCGCGCAGCAGTGGTTAACCCAGCATACCGATGCAGTACCGGACGGGTATGGATTTTCCAAGCAGTGCATTATTGTGTATACGATGTCGCAGGCGAAGCCACTGGCGCAACGTGGTATTCGTATCAACTGTATCGCACCGTCGCCCACCGACAGCGCCTTTATGAAAACCCTCAAGGGGGAAGGGCAGATTCCCGATGAAGCCGTGGAATTGTTCCTTCCATCCAATGGCCGCTATGCCACCGGCCAGGATATGGGGGAAGCGCTGGTGATGTTGAACAGCAAGTTGGGCGGCTTTATCAGTGGCAATAACCTGCCCGTCGATTTTGGCTACTGTGCCGAGGTCTACATGGGGCAACGCGATGACTTGCTCGGCATTTCCTGAGCCGGTCGCGCTCGCGGTGGTTTGCAACACGCATGCAGCAGGGTAATACACGATGAAGGTATTGGTGGTAGGCGGTACAGGTTTGACGGGTGCGCACGCGGCGCTGTACCTGCAACAACAGGGTATGACGATAACCCTGTGTTCACGCTCAGCAAACGCGGTGCCAGCACTGCAAGGGTTTGCACATGTGCGTGGCAGTTATCTCGACGACGACGTCGCTGGCCTGCAGTTGCAAGACTACGACGCGCTGGTGTTTGCCGCTGGTGCCGATATTCGCCAACTGCCGCCCACAGAGGACGACACGGCTTTTTTTGAGCGGGTTAACAGTAAGGGCGTGCCCGAATTTTTTGCGCGCGCGAAGCAGGCTGGCGTTCGCAGGGCCGTGTATATCGGCACCTATTACCCCCAGGTCGTTCCGAACAAAATCCAAAGCAGCCCCTACGTGCGCTCACGCTTCCACGCTGACGAGGGCGTGCGCGCGCTGAGTGATGACAGCTTCACAGTATGCAGCCTGAACGCGCCGTTTATTCTCGGCCATGTCGATGGCGTTGCGCTGCCGCACCTTGAAGCGCTGGTACACTACGCAGCAGGTCGGCTCGAGGGGGTGCCTGTTGTGGCACCCGCGGGCGGTGTCAATCACATCAGCAGCCAGTCCATGTCTGAAGCGATCCATAATGCGTTGCACCATGGACAGGGCGGTAAGGCCTATCTGGTGGGCGATGAAAACCTCAGCTGGAAGGCCTACCTCGAACTGTTTTTCAACGCCGCCGGTAATCCGGTGGACCTCGCAGTGTCCACGCAGGAACACCCGTTGTTCCCCGACATCATCATGTACGCCGGGCGCAACGCTACCGTCAGTTATGAGCCTGAGGTAGGGGAACTGGATTATTCGCGTAACTGCATTGCGGCAACGGTTGACGAAGTCGTCAAGGCCTATCTGTGAGGCGATGGTCGCCTGTGTTGTGGGGGCAATTGTGAACAGCCGGGGTTAGCCACGGTTGCAAATACCTTCCCAATTCGCCAGTCATGGCGTGCGGCACAAGTGACGCGTCATAGACAGGCCCCTGTATGGGCCGTGGCATACCCGCGTCAGCGCGTAGAGCGGTTAACCATCAGGGGCAACGCCAGGAGAAAACAGCATGAAAAAACTCAGTGACGACGTGCTGCGCGCCGCTGCCAGCAAACTCATCGCGGCCCACGAGCAGGCATCCAGAACTAACGAGTGGACTTTTTTTGTGGATGAAATCTATGCCGTCGACTGTATCTATACCTGTGAGTATGCGGGCGTCATGAACGTTACCGCGAACGGTATCGACGAAATCAAAGCCACACACTACGGCCGCGATATGCAGGTAGGATGGGAGGGCTGGACCTTCCCCTACATGGATGTTTACACAGGCAGTGCCAACAACCTGATCACGCACTGGATGAATCGCGGTCCCGGCAAAAAGCCCGACGGCAGTTTTTACGAGACGCCAGGCATCTCATTTATCACACTCGACGACGATGCGAGGATTTGCCGGCAATTCGACATGTTTGACCTGGCGCACCAGATGCGCCTTTGCGACGAGCTGGAACAGGCCGGGCTGCTGTCTGCGCAGCTCAAGCAAGAGTGGGTGTTGCCGATGAAAGCCCGGTTGCAGGCTCAGTTGGCGATGTAACACACAGCGGCGCCAGCCGCAGAATTGCGTACTTGCTTTGCCCTGTTACGGTCTGCAGCGGAACAGGGCAGCTGTTTGAAACGTGGCGACCTGTTCGCCGTGCTGGTTGTAGATGTCATCTAGAAAAGTGACGATGCCGCAGTGTTCGTAGCTCCTGGATAAACGCTTGTCGAGCACTTCTTCCATGCTCGTCAGTGTGTCGCCGGGTCTTACCGGCGCGAGCATGCGTATTTCCTTGAAGCCCAGATTGGTCACAGCAGCAGAAGCCTCCTGTGGATTTGTGGTTGCGATTGCGATCGAGGCGGTAATGATATGGCTGGAGCAAGCTACGATCCCACCGAAAATGGAAGCGGATGCTGCCTCGGCATCAATGTGAAAAGGTTGTGGATCCCAGCGCCGGGCGAATTCGATAATTTCCGCCTCGCTCATGTGATAAGCACCCGCGAGTTGGTAACGGACGCCGGTTTTAAAGTCCTCGTAATACTTCATAGTCTGTATGCCGCTGTATTCGCATCATCGTTGATGTGCCGGAAACCGGTGGATATCAAGGGCCCTGTCTTCTGCCGACACCTCGTCGCCCGGTAGATGATTGTGATGAAAACTACTAACGCAGTGAAAATTTGCCCACGCTGCCGGCGTTCCAGCAAGTGGTGCGACATCCAGTGCAGAAGTTACCGCCGGTTAACGAGCGACTCCCGGCGGAAATTCAGCCAGCAACTCACGCGATACTTCGGCCGCAATGCGGTTTTTCTCACTCGGCGTCAGGGATTTCTGCAGGCGACCTTCGGCGACACCGCGCCAGACAATTTTGTTATCGGTTGTGTCTATCACATCCAGCACAACGGTGCCCTCACGATAGGTCCTGACCGCCGGACCGCTGCTGTAGCCGATGCTCACCGCAGAGCCATAGGTGCCAGCGCCCACACTGCCGTGCATGCCCTGGGGATAACCGCTGAAGTTGTCGATCTTCATATGGTCTTGCTTGGACACATGGTAGTTCATCCAGAAATCCGTTGGCCCGGCGCTGCGCTCTACAAAGCCTTTGTCAGCCAGTTCCGAATCCACATAGGTGCGCACGCGTTTATCCGAACTGTTGTATTTGCGATAGTCCGCTTCCTTGGAAGGGTGAACATCATCGTACCAACGGTAGGTCTTGAAGCTGGAAAAGTCGACGCTGTCATTGTGGTCGATGTAGTAGCTGGGCTGGCTGGCGCAGCCGGCAATGAGGGTCAAAGTAAACGCTCCGGTAAGCGACATGAGGCGTATTAGAGCGCGTTTGAATGTCATTGTTATTGTCCTGCTGCTGATGGTTCTTACCGGGTAGCGTTCGGCAGTTGTCGCGCTGCATGACGACGCCAATAGCATGGTGCCCTTGGCAGGACTCAAACCTGCGACCCTTCGCTTAGGAGGCGAATGCTCTATTCAACTGAGCTACAAGGGCAAAGCGGGGGATTATTCCCCGCATGGCGCCTGATCGCAAGTGCTGCTTACCGAATGAGCTCATACTCGGAATAATCCGGGTGGCGCATATCTTTCAGGTACCGGGTGGGTTTGAATGGATACAAGTTGGGCAGGCCGCTGGCATCGAAGTACCAGCTATCACAGCCGCCGGTAAACCAGATGGTGTTCTTAATGCCCTGGCGCATGCTGGCATTGTAGTTTTCACAGGCCGTCGATTTCACCTTGATGGCGCTGAGCCCCTCGGCTTTCATCTTGTTGAGCATGCTGATCACGTAGTCCACCTGATACTCGGTGATGGTAATCAATGAGATATTGCCGACAGGGCCGGTAGGGCCTTCGAGCATCCAGAAGTTCGGAAAATCAGGCAATGCAACAGCGCGATGCGCGCGCGGTGCACCTGCCCAGCGCGTTTCCAGATCCACGCCGTTTTCACCGCGCACGCGCGTGGGCAAAATAAACGCCCCCGGATCAAAGCCCGTGGCCAGCACCAGCACATCGAGTTCATGCAGTGTGCCGTCGGTGGTGCGTACACCGGTTGACTCGATGTTCTCGATGCGCTCGGTGATCAGCGCTGCGTTATCGCTGGATATCGCCGGATAGAAATCAGAACAAAAAATCAGCCGCTTGCAGGCGGCCTGGTAATTCGGGGTGAGTCTTTCACGCAGTGCGTCATCAGCGACGCTTTCGCGCAAGTGTTTGCGGCATGCCCAGTGTATAAGCCGTTGCACTGTTTTGTTTCCTACCGTTCCTGCGGCGAAGGTCGTTGCCATCAGTTGCATGTAGTAGTGATAACTCAACTTTTGCAGGCTGGGGAAGCGCTCCATCATGGCATTCCAGCGTTTTGAGTATTCTATTTGCGGCAGGGCCATCATCCATTGTGGCGTGCGCTGGAATACCAGCATCTTTTTCACCTGCGGTGTGATGGCGCCCACAATCTGGCAGGCGGTTGAGCCGGTGCCGATCACGCCCACCCGTTTGTCACGTATGTCAACGCTGTGGTCCCAGCGTGCACTGTGAAAGCTGTGACCGGCGAAGGTGTCCAGCCCATCGATAGCCGGATACGCGGGCTTGTGCAGTATGCCTGTGGCCGAAATGATGATGTCAAAGGTCATCACCTCGTTGCGCTCCGTGGTCAGTTGCCACTGGCCATTGAGGTACTGCAGGTCAGTAACTGCGGTATTGAAGCGCGTTTTTTGTGTCACGCCAAAGGTCTGGGCAACGCTCTCCATATAGGCCTGGATCTCAGGGCCGTAGGAGTAGCGGTGCGACCACTGGGCCTTGAGGGCAAAGCTGAAGCAGTACCAGCGCGAGGGAATATCGCAGGACAGGCCGGGATAGGTGTTCTCACGCCAGGTGCCGCCAACGCGATCGGCTTTTTCGAAAAGCGTCACATCGCTGTAGCCGGCTTTTTCAAGTTTGACGCAGGCGGCAATGCCCGACATACCGGCGCCGACAATGGCGATGCGCGGTGGCCTGCCGGCCTGCGCCCAGTCGGCATTGTTGGCACTGTCTGTGGGCTGTTCGGTTTGATCCGGCATCTGGCTTTCCATCGTTATCTTTTTGTATGGAATACGGCGAACTGGAGCGGCCACCGGCTGCTGTTCCCGACCCGCAGAGAATAACGTCTGTCGCTCTTGTAAACCAGTGAATCGCCACCACATCAATAACAACGGGCGCGAGCAGGAATGTGTCGACACTTGAAAAGGCACTTTTATGCTCCATAAACCCTCTCAACGCAACGCACAAGACAATGCAGGAGAACGACTATGTCACTGATAACCAGAAGCAACTTGTTTGACGTGGACCGCTTTTTTAACAATGCATGGCCGCAGCCGGCCAGCGCAGAGGAGCCTTCATTTTTTGCCCCTCGCGTCGATATTCGGGACGCCGATGAGCACTATGAGATTACCGCTGAGCTGCCCGGCGTGAGCAAGGACAATATCCACGTGCATATCAAGGACGGCGTGCTCACGCTCGAAGCTGAATCCGAAGTGAAAAACGCCGAAGAAGCGCAAGGGCGGGTCATTCGCCGCGAGCGTCGCTATGGCAAATTCATGCGCAGCTTCAATCTCGGAACAGACGTCAAGGAAAGTGATATCCAGGCCAGTTTTGAGAACGGCGTACTCACCTTGCGGGCGCCGAAGCAGCTCGAAAAGGAACCCGAGCGGCGTCGCATCGAAATCAACTGACGAGCATCGCCCGGATGACCTTGTGCAGCAGACGTTTTTGCCGCGCGATGTTATCCGGGTCTGTTATGTTCCCGTTGGCCAGTGTTGCAAAGGCGCGCTGTGACAAAAAGTAGCCGGTAGTCAGGTTAAACATCGCGATCAGGTTGATCGCCAGCGCGGCATTGTCCTGATCGCGGTCACCGCTGTTTGCGACCGCACCATAACGGGTCAGGCTGCGGCGTCCCTCATCGAACAGGCGCTCCAGCCAGGCAGCGACCAGCTGCGTTCCCAGTGAATTCGCATCGCCCTGCATAGCCTGCTGGAAGAGGGCGGCCATTTGCGGATGCTCCAGCAGTAAGTCCGTCATGATGGCGGGTAACTCGGTGTAGTCGCGCAGGCGTGACGCTCCGTCTATGTGTTCGGCAAGGGCCTGCGCCATGGGGTTCAAGCCGCGGTGCAGCACCGCTTCATACAGTGCCTGTTTGCTCGCAAAGTGGTTGTACAGTGCCGGCTCAGTGATGCCCGTACCCTGCGCGATCTGGCGCAGGCTGGTGCCGTCATAGCCCTGGCTGGCAAACAGGTCTGCAGCGGCGTCGAGTATCCGCTGTGCCGTTTTTTCTCCTTTGGTTTGCCGCTTCGCTGTCATGCCGGTGTCTGACATCGTCTAAAAATGATCACTTGATCGCCGCTGGTGGGTCAAAAAGTAGCATATCCCCCTCGATCGTTCGATGCACTGCCGGGTATACTGGGCAAAATATTAACGATTGATAATTTAATTGCTCAAGTCGAGGTGGATATGCCACTGAAGGTGGATGAACTGGTCAATGCAGATGCCTCGCTGATCAGCCGGCGTTGTTGGTCAGATCCGGCAGTTTACGCGCTGGAGAAGCGCGCTATTTTTGGCCGCAGCTGGCTGTTTCTGGGTCATGAAACGCAGATCCCCAATGCGGGAGATTTCGTCCAGGCCTATATGTGTGAAACGCCGATCATCCTGTCGCGCGGCGAGGATCACAAGGTCTATGCGAACGTGAACAGCTGCCGCCACCGGGGTCTGCCCGTGTGTCGTGCCGATCATGGCAACACGCGGCGCTTTATCTGCCCGTACCATAACTGGTCGTACACCGTGGAGGGCGCGCTGGTTGCGATCCCGCAGGAATCGGCCCTGCAGGGCCAACCTGACAAGTCTGCCCTGGGGCTGCAGCGGGTACCCCGTGTAGAGCGCTGGCGTGGAATGATCTTTGGCAGCTTTGATGAAAGCATCATCCCGCTTGAAGACTACCTGGGAGATATGCGCTTTTATCTGGATGCGTTTTTCCTGCGTTTTCCGCAGGGCATCGAATTTATCGGGGCGCCGCACCGCTGGTTGATCGACGCGAACTGGAAACTCCCGGTTGAGAATCAACTGGGCGATGTCAACCACGGCGCCTTCCTGCACAGTGCCATTATCCCGCGCGAGGCACAGACCCTGATCGAATCGCTGGGGCATAGCGTGGTTACCACACCGGGCCATGGTGCGACGTTTCGGGTGATGCCTGAAGACGCCCCCTGGCAGGATGTTGCCTGGGGAATGGAGGCCATGGGTTCGCTGTTGGGCGGTAGCGAAGTGCAGGACTATCTGCGCGAAGTGCAGGCACGGGCTGCGGAGCGGGTGGGTGAACTGCGCGCGCGCATGAAGGGCCTGACTTATGGCATCTACCCGAACCTGTCTTTCCTGTGGTCAAACACCTCCTTCAAAGTATCGCACCCGCGAGGGCCGGGTAAGGTGGAGTACTGGTCGTGGGCTGTGGTGCCGGCAGATGCACCCGCTGCCATCAAGAAGATCCTGCGCACCAACTACAGTTCATTTTTCGGCCCCGGTGGCCTGCTGGAGCAAGAGGACGCCGAGGTATGGGCACAGCAGTATCTTGGCAGCGACATCGACTTTGCCGATCAACAGCCCTACTTCTACGGCCTGGGGCTGGGTGAGGAACAGCCCCATCCGCACATGCCTGGCCTGGTCAGTGTGACCGCCAATGAGTTTTATGCCCGCAGTTTTTTCCAGCGCTGGCGTGACGAACTCAAGGCAGTGGAGAGTGACGCATGAACGATGCGGTGTACCAGGCCAGCCCGGCGGAGCAGCGAGCGCTGGAGGCGTTCTATTTTCGCGAAGCACGCTTGCTCGACAACCGCCAGTACCAGCAGTGGCTAGCCCTGGTGGAGGAGTCTATCCACTACACGCTGCCGGCGCGCACCAATGTGCAGGTCGACAACCGCGAACGCGGCAACGAGCACATGATCAGTGTGGAGCGCGAACTGGAAACAGCCGCTGGTGTCGGCAATCCGCTACGAGATGAACGCTTTGTGCATTTGATGCTGCGGGTCGAGCGCGCCTACAAGGTCAACTCCTGGTCAGAAAACCCGCCGCCGCGCACCCGACGTATCGTCGGTAACATCGAGCTGCTGAACAAGCAGGCGGGTGAACTGAACGTGGTGAGTAATTTCCTTCTTTTCTATGCCAGGCCCGGAGCACGCGAGTTTATTTACAGTGGGCAGCGCCGCGACACGCTGGTCAGCAAGGGTGCCAGTTTCGGTATCCTGCGACGCGAAGTGGTGCTCGATTATGCCGACATCGATAAGCCCACACTGGGCCTGCTGTTTTAGCGGCAGGGCGTTGGCAGCACCTGCGGTTGCAGCGAAAAGTTGGCGAAAGTTGCATTGACCTATTGCATTCCAGCAGCGCAAATATCACTCTAGCGCAAGGCTCCAGCCGCAAGTGGGGCCATGGATTCAAGCCGGGGTGGCAGGACAGTGCAGGTGCAAACAGGGGCAGCAAAACCCGTGCAGAGGGCCGGTATAAGGTCGCTCGCGCGAAGCATTCAGGATGCCGGGAGCCGGCAGGGTCGACACTGGCACAGGCCTATGGTGTGGCCAGGTTCAGTACCTGTCTTGTTCTTATTGTTGCTATTGGTGGCGGCGCTTCCCGTAGCCGCAACACCCGAAGCGTCCCAGGCGGTCTCGCGTCAGCTCTATCACGATGCATCTGCGGCCATCAGCGAGCGCCGCTGGGATGACTACCAGCAACTGCGTACGCGCCTTGATGATTACCCACTGGCCATCTACCTGGATTTCTCTGCGCTGTTGCGGCAACTGCATCAGGCATCGCCCGCCCAGGTCAACGATTTCATTGAGCGCGCTGCCGACACGCCATTGCCCAACCGTTTGCTTGGTGCCTACCTGGATCACGTGGGTAAGCGCAAACGTTGGGATGATTTCCTTGCGGTGATGCCGCGTGAACCCAACAGCGTGGTACTCAAGTGCTATTACTTTCGAGCCCGGCTGGCCAGTGGTGACGCCGCGCAGGCGTGGCAGGGTGCCAGCAGCCTGTGGGTGCATGGCCACTCGCAGCCCGATGAATGCGATCCGCTGTTCGACGCCTGGAGAAAAGCCGGCGGCCTCACCGATGAACTGGTATGGCAGCGTTCGCTGGCGGCCTTCGCCGCCGGGCAACGTTCGTTGATGCGCTACGTGGCACGTCAGGGCAGCGCGCAACTGCGCCCATGGACGGACCGACTCGACAGCATCTATGCACAGCCCCAGCGTGTTCTCACAGAAGCACTACCCCAAGAGGATACACGCTCTGCCGATATCGCGACACGCGGCCTGGTCTACCTGGCGCGCTACAGCCCCGAGAAAGCCCTCGCCGGCTGGAATGGCATGAACCAGCGGTTGCCGTTTACGCCCGGGCAGGCGAAAGAGGTTGAATCGGAAATCGCCCTGCGTAGCCTGTTTGCCAAGAGCGACCTGCATCGACAGTGGTTGCATGGTGCGCTGGACAGGCTGGACGATGACAAGCTCACCGGCATTCGCCTGCGCTGGGCGCTGGAGGAGCGCGACTGGGAAACCATCGGCAGCACGTTACCCCTGCTTAGCGAACAGGAGCGCGACGCAGACGTGTGGCGCTATTGGTCAGCCATGGCCACGGAACAGCGCGGTGACAGCGCAGGCGCATTGCAAAGCCTGCAGCGCCTGGCAGGTGAGCGCAGCTACTACGGTTTTCTCGCCGCCGACAAGCTCGGCCAGCCCTATAACTTCCAACACCAGCCTGCTCCTGAGGTGTCCAATCCGGCGCTGCTGCAGTTGCCTGCATTACAACGTATCGAGGAGCTGCGCTTTCACGAAGAGTACGCGCTCGCGCACTCGGAGTGGCATGCCCTGATGGGACGCTATGCAGAGAACGACGTGGCACAGCTGTCACGTATCGCTTTTGACAAGGGCTGGCACCGCAAGGGTATTGATGCGGCCAGTCGAGCCAGGCTGTGGGATGCGCTTGAACTGCGCTTTCCTCTGGCTTATGGCAATGTGTTTGAGTATCACGCAGCCGCGCAGCAGCTGCCGCCGAATGAGCTGCAGGCTATCGCACGACGTGAAAGCGCATTCTACCCGCAAGCGCGCTCGCCAGTCGGTGCCCGCGGGTTGATGCAAATAATGCCGGCTACGGGCAGTCAGGTGGCAGCGGGCATAAATGTGCCGCACAGCACTGCCAAGCTGTATGACGTGGAACACAATGTACGGCTGGGCAGTACCTACTATCGCGAGTTGCTCGATCGCTTTGGCGGCAACCGTATTTTTGCCTTGACGGCCTACAATGCCGGGCCGCATCGGGTTGATCGCTGGCAGAACCCGCCAGACAAGGCGCAGCCCCTGGACGTCTGGGTAGAGACCATCCCGTTCAAGGAAACGCGCAACTATGTGCAGGCGGTGCTGGCGTACAATCTTGTATTCCAGTATCTGCAGGGGCAGCAGTCAATGGTGCTGCTATCTGCGGCCGAGCGCGAACACAAGTATTAGCCGCCACTGGCGCAGTGCGCCGCGCGCTGTCATGCTGTGATGCCAAAGTTCGAGCGTTCGCAGACGTGCATTGGCCGCTGCGCAAGCTTCTGGGTACAGTGCGCGTTGTTGGCGGCTCACATACCGGTGCCCACCGGGCCAGGTGCCCTGGCAACCCTCTGATTTCAATGCTGTGGCGCATTAGCGCCCCTAAACCGTCGGGAAACCGCATGCAGGATACACGTCCACTTTTACTCGAAAGCGATTTTCCCACGGTGCAACGCAGCACCATCCACACCCTGCAGGTTAACCTGGGCTATGTGTGTAACCTGAGCTGTGTACATTGCCATGTTGATGCGGGGCCGACGCGCACCGAGTCGATGAGCCGCGAGACCATCGACCAGGTGCTACAGACAGTGGCCGCGCTGGACATAAAAACGCTGGACCTCACCGGCGGTGCCCCCGAGCTCAACCCGCATTTTCGCGCCCTGGTGGTCGCCGCGCGCGAGCTGGGGGTGCATGTTATAGATCGCTGCAACCTGACCGTGCTGATGGAGCCCGGGCAGGAAGATCTCGCCACATTCCTGGCGCAGCAGGGTGTTGAGATCGTGGCCTCTTTGCCGTGTTATGAAGAACAGAATGTGCGCGCGCAGCGCGGGAAGGGCGTGTATGAAACCAGTATCGAGGCGCTGCAGCTACTCAATACGCTGGGCTACGGTGACACCCTGCCGTTGAACCTTGTCTACAATCCAACCGGCGCCGCGCTGCCGCCCCCGCAGGCTGCGCTGGAGCAGGATTATCGGCGTGAATTGCAGGCGCGTTTCAACATCCGGTTTACCGGGCTGTTCACGCTCACCAATATGCCGATCAGCCGGTTCGGCGCGGTCCTGCTGGCCCGGGGCGAATACGTCCCCTACATGCAGCTGCTGCGTGACAACTTCAGCCAGGACAACCTCGACACCGTCATGTGCCGCAACCTGATAAGCGTGGACTGGCAGGGGTTTCTGTTCGATTGTGATTTTAACCAGATGCTGGACCTGCCGCTGCTGGTGTCAGATCGACGCCGCCACCTCAGCGACCTGCTTGGTCCAGATGCGCTTGCGGGCAACGCGGTGGTAACGGGTGAGCACTGTTATGGCTGCACCGCGGGGCAGGGCAGCAGTTGTGGTGGTGCGCTTGGCAAATGATGCACCAACGGTCAGTGTCATTATCCCAACACTGAACGAGGCGGGCCATATTGCCGATCTGTTGGGTCAGCTGCGTCTGTCGTGGCCCGATGCCGAATTGCTGGTCGTCGATGGCGGCAGCCAGGATGAGACCGTTCGTCAGGCGTTGCCGCACAGTGACCAGTTGTTGATCTGCGAGCCGGGTCGCGCGCGCCAGATGAATCTTGGTGCGCGCGCTGCGCGCGGTGAATTTCTGTTCTTCCTGCATGCGGACAGCGCACCACAGTTCGATCAGCAGTCGCTGATGGCGCTGCTGATGACGAGGCCCGCGTGGGGTTTTTTTCCGCTGCGCCTGAGTGGCCAGCGCTTTGCGTTGCGCGTGATCGAAGCCTTTATCAACATGCGTTCGCGGTTGACGCGTATCGGCACCGGTGACCAGATGTTGTTCATGCAGCGTGAAACCTACCGGCAGACCGGCGGATTTGACGACATTCCGCTCATGGAAGACATCGCCTATTGCAAGCGCCTTAAAACGGTCGCAGCGCCGCTGGTTCCCGCTGCGCCGGTGCTGACCTCCAGCCGGCGTTGGGAAGAGCAGGGCATAGCGCGCACGGTTCTGCGCATGTGGGGCCTGCGCCTGGCCTATTTTGCTGGCGTCTCGCCTGAGCGCCTTTGGTATTACTACTATGGCCGCTGAGCCCCGCCACTCCAAACGAGCGGCCGGTGAACGATGCACGAGCACCCGCCTGGCAAGTGCGGAATGTCTGCTTGTGCAGTTCGCCCGTGAACCGGTACCGGGTCAGGTCAAAACGCGGCTCATACCGCACCTGAGTGCAGCGCAGGCCTGTGAAATCCACGTGCAGCTGCTGCGCTGGACCACCACGCAGCTGCTGCAGGCCGACCTCGGCGCGGTACAGCTGCACGTGGCTGGCGCGACCGATCACCCAGTATTCACGCAGCAGTTGCAGGCGGGGGTTGCAGCGCTGGTGGCGCAGTCCGGTCGGGATCTGGGCGAGCGCATGGCGGTCGCTCTTGCAGCGGGCTTGCAGAGCGCGCGCAAAGTGCTGCTGGTGGGCAGTGATTGCCCGGCGATTACACCCGCATATCTGCACGTGGCCAGCAACGCGCTCGAACAGAATGAACTGGTGATTGGGCCGGCACAGGACGGCGGGTTCGTATTGATTGGCCTCAACCGGGATGCTGCGACAGAGGCCCTGAATGCGCTCTTTGCCGATGTGGCCTGGGGTAGTGAAACGGTACTTGTCAGTACGGTTGCCAACGCGCAGCGGCTCGCGATGCGCTATGCCCTGCTGCCCACCCTGGCTGATATCGACCGCCCCGGGGACCTGGCGCACTGGGAGGCAATCAGCGGGCGATTGTAAGGCGGCGGGCCGACCGGCCACAGTTAGCGGCCGGGGGTGTGCATGTTACAGCGCCAGGGGCAGCGTAATGGTGCCGCCGCGCGCTCACGCCGCCCTGCTGGCGATCACGCGCCTGCGCTTCTGCCCCGAAGCAAAACGGTGAGTGCCCCGCAGTGCCCTCAGGCGCTTACGGCAACATCAATATCCGGTTGTTCCACGCTGCCGCCAGCGCGATGGTAGAGCAACCAGGCTATTGCGGTGCAATAGCTCAGGTTAGTCTGTAACTCGCTGTCGGGGTCGCTGAGGAAGGCCCGTTGGCTTGCCAGGCCGCGCACGCGACTGGCAAGGTCTGGGTTGAAAGCCAGATACCGGTCCCAGAGATCGCGGTGTTGAGCCGCGGTGATGTGGAACAGCCCGAGACCATCCTTGCGCGCGCAGAACAACCCGAGATCGGGTGCACTGACGGCGGCATTGAGCAGGAAGGCTTCGCTGGTGGCTGTCCACGCCCCCATGTATTCCAAAGTAGGGCGTATAACCTGATCTCTCAGGTGTTCAGCAGTGACATACATATCCCACGTCCTCGTATGGATGACTAATCCATTAGATACTGCGGTGTATCTTTATTATGGGTGTGGCGCGGTATCGTTGGTCTTTTACGGGGCGGGCTTCCGGCTTGGCAAGAAGACCCCCTGTTCGCGACATTTCCGTGCTCACGGCGTATGTTTTACCACATGGAACGAAATAGTCCAATAAAAATAACGAGTTAAAGCGGTAATTTCACAATTTATATGGAAAGTGCATGTAACTGAGTCCACAAAGGGTTGAAACGGGGGCGTGTCAGGCTCTTGTTGACATGTTATATGCGCTAAAAATGTGGCTAAAATGAACGAAAAAGGTATTAAAAGCTCAAAACTTTCGATTTATGGCTAACTGCCAGCGATTTTTACCCGGTACCCGCGATTTTCCAATTCTTGCTTGAGCGTTGCCCGCTGGTCTCCCTGTATTTCGATACAATTGTCCTTGATGGAGCCTCCCACCCCACAGCGCTGCTTGAGTATTTTGGCCAGTGACTTCAACTCATCGCCAGCCAGTGGCAGGCCTTTGACCAGCGTCACGGCCTTGCCGCCGCGACCTTTGGTTTCACGGTGCAGGCGCACAATGCCGTCGCCGACGCTGGCGGGCCTTGCCTTGCCGCAAACGCACTCGGCAACCGCTCGCTGGCACTGGGGGCAGAGCCGACCGCGATCGGTCGAGTAGACCAGTCCACCGGACGCTTTTTTGGATTTGGGCATGGGTCTTGAGTGTCTCCTGTGTCAGTGACAGTGTATCGTTGCGCGGTACATAACAGGTGTGTTTCCCGCCCGGAGTAAACCATGGCCGATACCCTACAGGAAGTACAACAGCAGGTCGCGGAACTGCAAGCCCAGGTGGCATTCCAGGAGGACACCGTGCGTGGACTGGACGACGCGCTCGCTGCACAGCAGCGTGAGTTGCTGCTATTGCGCCGTCAGATAGAGCTGCTGCAGGCGCGTCACGAGGCGTTTATCGCGCAGCACGAGGCGGCAGCGCCCGATTCGCCCCTGGACGAAAAACCCCCGCACTACTGATGCGCCCCTCGCAATGGTGCGACGACGTTCGCCGGCGCCCGCACGCGCGGAGGTTATCCGTGCCGTGCTGCGTATCTGCTGTGTCCGGCCGCGTTTGCATCGTGCGCCTGCGCCGTTAGAATCTACGCCCTTTACGCTGCGAGCCCCCACAGGAGCATCACATGTCTGAATCCGCAAAGAAGGACTCTCCAGAGCAGGCAGAGTTTCGCGCGCATTGCCGCGATTGGCTGCAGGCCAACAGGCCCGGCGAGCCCCCCGTGCGCCTGCCGCTATCGCCACTGGAAATCATGACTCCCGGACAAATGGAGTATTTGCAGCACTGGCAGCAAGCGGCCTACGACGCGGGCATGGTCGGCTGTGATTATCCACAGGAGGTGGGCGGCGGCGGCAGAACGGATTGCCAGCGCGTTGCCAACGAGGAAATGATTCGCGCCAGAACACCGTATATGCCTAACGTGATTGGACTGGGCATGGCAGCTCCCACGGTTTTCTACCACGGCCAGGAAGCGCTTAAGCAGCGCCTTCTGCCGCGGCTGTTTTCCGGCCAGGATATCTGGTGTCAGGGCTTCAGCGAGCCAGGTGCAGGGTCAGACCTGGCAAGTGTCCAGACCTTTGCGGAGCGCCGCGGCGACAAGTGGGTGATCAACGGTCATAAAGTGTGGACCTCGCTGGCGCATTTTGCCCAGTGGATGATTTTGCTACTGCGCACAGACAAGTCGCACAAGTACGATGGGCTGTCTTATTTCGTGGTGCCGATACAATCCCAGATCGGCAAGGGCGTGACAGTACGCCCGCTGATCAAGATCACCGGTGAAACCGGTTTTAACGAGGTTATCTTCGACAACCTTGAAGTGGATGATACGTATCGCCTGGATGACGCGGGTAAAGGCTGGCAGGTTGCCATGACCACACTCGCGCATGAGCGCGGCGCAGGCGAGAAAGTGACGCCGCGTTCCGGTGGCTTGAAAAGCAAATCGACCCATTCGACCAATGCCGCCAACTTGATTGATCTGGCGCGCGGCGTGCAGCGCAATGGAGCACCCGCTGCGGCGGACGCGGTGATTCGTGATCGCATGATGCGCCAGGTGATCCGCGAAGAGGGTCTCAACCAGAACCAGCGCCGTGCGCGCGTCGCGGCCTTGCTCGATCACCCGGCGCGACTGCCACTGCAGAATAAACTCCTCTCCAGCGAAATCACCCAGGACACGGCAGCGCTGGCGATGGAGATTGCCGGCGCAGCGTCTTCGTTGTACCTCGGGGACGAGAATGCACCGGCCGGCGGACAGTGGCCCATGGCGTATATGAACAGCTACGGCATGACCATCGCTGCAGGCACCAGTGAAGTGCAGCGCAACATCCTCGGTGAGCGCGTGCTTGGCATGCCCAAGTCAAAGTAAGGAGTATTTGCATGACACAACCGAATAACTTTGGCTTCACAGAAGAAGCCGCCCTGCTGAAAGCATCGGCGCGCAAGTTTCTCAGCGACAATTTTCCCACCGATAAACTGCACGCCATGGTTGCCGGCAATCCGGATCCGGAAAAGGCTCCACAGGTTTTGTGGGACCAGGTGCTGTGGCGCCAGATGGTAGAGTTGGGCTGGACCAGCCTCGCCGTACCCGAATCTGCCGAGGGCCTGGGCATGCCTGTGGTGGCAGTCGCCGGGCTGGTTGAGGAACTGGGTCGCGCGGCTTTCCCGTGCCCCCTGCTGGCAACACTCAATACAACTTACGTCCTGGCTGCTTGCGAGGGTGCTGCGGCAGAGCAGGCACTGGCGGAGATCGCGCAGGGCACCGCTGCATCGCTGGCGGTGACACCGGCCAGCGGCGACTGGCGTGTTGACGCCACCGATGTTGTGGTGCAGGACGGCAGGCTCAGCGGCGTTGCCTGCTTCGTGCAGGATGCCGGCAAGGTTGACCGCGTGTTGGTCAGTGCGCGCAATGGCAGTGCGATCGAATTGTACTGGATCGCCACAGACGCACCCGGGGTGACAGTACAGGCCGATGCAATCGTTGATCTGACCCGTGACCAGGCGCATATCGTGTTCGATGCGGCCGCTGCCACGCAGGTCAGTGCGAACGGCGCCGCAGCCCTGGACGCGGCCATGCCGGCCATCTGGAGTATTCTGGCGGCGGATATCGTCGGTGCGGCGGAGTGGCAGCTGCAAACGACGGTTGAATACGTTTCGACGCGCCAGCAGTTCGAGCGACCGCTGGGGTTTTTCCAGGCGGTCAAGCACCCACTGGTCAACGTGATGATCCAAATCGATGAAACCAAATCCCTGGTGTACAACGCAGCCTGCGCCTGCGATACCGAGCCCGAAAAAGCAGCGAAGTACGCGCACATGGCAAAAGCCTCGGCCAGCGAAACTGCCGCGTTTGCATCGGGCCGCTCGGTACAGTGTCATGGCGGTATTGGCTTTACCTGGGAGTGCTTCCTGCACCTGTACTTCAAGCGCCAGAAACACAGCCAGCTGTTGTTTGGCGATGCGGCCTGGCATCGCGCGGCACTGGCAGACATTCTCATTGGAGACGCGGCCTGACCGGGTCCTGGCCTGGCCGGTGTTGATGCTGTGCTGGCTGGCCTGCAGGTGGCAGCCGGCGCATGCGCGCGGGAGGTGCCAGGTATGCGTGCAGGCGCTGCGCTCAACAACGGCCACTGCAGGCGTCGAAGCCAATGCCACCCCTGTGGCCGGCGACGCGTTTCCACGCGTAACAGCCCTTGAGTTTTTATTGTCGCTGGCGCCCATAGACGCCAGCACTCACATTGGATGCCATTCAGTATGAACTGGAAGACCGCAATACTTATAGTGCTCGCCCTGGTCGCAGGGCTGGGTGTGTTGTTCCAAATAGCCACTCGTACGCCGCCGGCGCCTGAGCACCAGGTGTTTATCAATGGCACGGTGCTGACCATGGACGCCAGCAACCGCATTGCGCAGGCACTCTCTGCGCGCGGTGATCGGATTGAGGCCGTGGGTACAACCGACGACATCATGTCACTGGTGGATGACACTACCCTGGTGTTTGACCTCAAGGGGCGCACCTTGCTGCCGGGTTTCATTGATGCCCACGGGCACTTCCCCGGCTCTGGCATGATGAGTGTGAATGCCGACCTCAACAGCCCACCGATTGGCACCCACACGACCATCCCGCAGGTGCTGGATGCCCTGCGTGAGCTGGCCAGGCAACGAGAGCCCGGTGAGTTTGTGGTGGGCTGGGGCTATGACGACACGTTGCTTGAAGAGCAGCGTCACCCCACGCGAGCTGAGCTGGACAGCGTGTCGAGCGAACACCCCGTGGTGGCCATTCATGTCTCTGGTCATATGGTGGTTGCCAATAGCGCGGCCCTGGAGTTGGTGGGTATTACCGCTGCAACGCCGGATCCTCCTGGCGGCGTCATCGGGCGGCAGGCAGGTTCTGCGGAGCCCAACGGATTGCTGGAAGAAAACGCGCGCATGGATTTACTGCTGAAGGCGCAGGACATGCCGCTGCTGGACGTGTTCCGCATGGTCAAGGCCGCAGCACAGGATTACTCCGCCCGGGGCGTGACGACCGCGCAGTCGGGCGGGGTTGACCAGCAACTGGCAAGCGGCCTGGCATTGTTCAGCAAACTGGGAATGGTGCATCAGCGGCTGGTGATATTTCCCGCCGAGATCGCGTTCTATGACGCGCTGCTCAGCGGCGATTTCGATGCGGGCAAATACACCACCGACAAGCTGCTGGTGGGCCCCGTGAAACTGATTGCTGATGGCAGTATTCAGGGTTACACCGGTTATCTCAGTCGTCCGTATTACACGCCCTATAAGGGCGATGCCGAGTATGCCGGTTACCCAACGATCAGTCGTGATGCGCTTTTTGAGAAGGTGGCCGCCCTGCATGCGGCCGGTTACCAGATGGCCATTCACGGCAACGGCGATCAGTCTATCGAGGATATTCTCGATGCGTTTGAGGCCGCGCAGCGCCAGCGGCCGGTCGTAGACCCGCGCCTGATTATCATCCATGCGCAGATGGCGCGCGAAGACCAGATCCAACGCATGCAGGCCCTGGGCGTCACGCCGAGTTTCTTCAGTGCCCACACCTGGTATTGGGGTGATCGTCACCGCGATATTTTTATGGGTCCACAACGGGCGGCAACGATCAGTCCGGCGGCATGGGCGCTGCAGTACGGGGTGCGCTTCACCTCGCACCTGGACACGCCGGTTGTACCGATGGAGCCGCTGCAGGCGGTGTGGAGCCAGGTACACCGCATCACCTATGGTGGTGACGTGTTGGGGCCGCAGCAAAGTATTGGTGTGATGCAAGCGCTGCGATCTGTAACCATTGATGCTGCCTGGCAGATTTTCCAGGAGGACAACCGGGGTTCGCTTGAGCCCGGCAAGTATGCCGACCTGGTGGTGCTGTCCGGGAATCCACTGGAGGACCCAATCAACATGCGCGCTTTGAAGGTGGATCGCACCATCGTTGGCGGCGCAACCATCTATCAGCGTCGGTAACCATCAGTCGCGGTCATTTTTTAGGTGATTGCGGCTGCAAGAACACCGCTCGGGCTACTTTATTGGTCGTAGCGTTTACAGTGGCGGGCCATTCCGATATAAATACATAAACGGCATAAGTAGAAATGCGACTTACGCTGTTTTCAGGCAGTTTTGGGGCAACAGGCTGGAAACTATGTATCGCTACAAGGTCGATCAGGCCGTCACGTACACGCCAAATGATTTTTTGCTCTTCAGGGAGTCACCTTTTGCCCTGTGGATGGAGCGCCTGACCCTCGAAAATCCTGACCACGGGATCCTGCCGGATGCCGGCACTGAGGCGCCCGTAGACGACGCCTTGCCCCAGGACGACATGGTCGAGACCCTGCGTGAAGAGGGCAGGGATGTCGTACTCATCCCGTGGCAGCAAAGCGAGGCAAGAAGGCGTGCCGACACGCTGGACGCCATGCGCAGCGGGGCCGATTTTATCGTCAACGGCATGCTTGCACTGGGGCCCCTCAGTGGCAACGTCAACTTGCTCATGCGCACCAGCGGCTACTCTGATTTTGGCGATTTCCTGTACATCCCCTGTGACACGCAGGCAAAGGATACCTTCAACGCGGCGTTTCGCCTGTGCTTTATGGCGGATCTGCTGCACAGCCTGCAGGGCCAGTTGCCGCCGCAGATGTTACTGGTGCGCGGGGATGCGGATGTCATACCCCTGCAAACCGAAGATCACATTCACTACTACCGTGCCGTCAAGCAGCGCTTTATGAATGCCATGCGTGAATTTCGCAAGCATCGCATGCCAGATCCTTCGCTGTCGGCGCATTTTGGCCGGTGGGCTGATTGTGCCAGTGAGGTACTGCGCCAGCGTGCCATGAGCAGCGATGCCCAGCATGATGAACGCCTGCAGGACGACGATGAACATCTGCCACAGGAACAGGCCGAGCAATACCTGCCGATGGCACAGGCCGCTGGTGCCGCCAGTGCTGCCGGCGCTTCAGGCGTGGTGAGTGCTTCCCTGGGCGCAGAGCACCGCGTGATGGCAGATACAGCAGCGCCCGCCGCCGCCAGCAGTCGCGCCAGCGTGGCAACACGGTCCCTGCAATTGGCCGCGCGCGCTCCCGAGGGGGTGTCGACGTTGGCCGAACAGGCCAGTCTGGTGACGCCGGATACCTTCAAAACGTCCGCCGCACCGGGGCAGACACCCAACCTGGCGCGGTTTCCACGGTTGGTGCCTGACCCACCGCCGCGCGCTAAGCCAGACGCTGAAGCTGAAGTCGGCGCCGCGAGCGCCGCAAGCACAGACGCAGCAGCAAAAGATCCAGAGGCCGCGGCAAAGCGCGCCTGGGCGGACGCCAAACCTGCCGATAGCGATGCTGCTCACACGCCGGAGCGACGCATACCCCCCACCCAAATACCTGATAGCACCGGCACCTTGCGCGACGTAACCCGTGCGCAGGACGGCACTGAAGCGGGCGGCACGCTGGCAGAGATTGCCCAGGCGGCGCAGCCGCAGCGGTCGGCCCCGCCGCCCCAGCATGGCCTGACTGAATTGGAGGATCCGCTGCAGGACCTCGCGTTTATCGGCAGCGCCACGGGCGGTCGGGCCACGGCTGGACCCTTCTATGATGCGCCCGTGCCGGCCAGCTCCACGGCGCCAGTACCGTTGGACACGTCCAGCGTGGTGGAAGAGAGCGCGCTGGAGCGCTCGGCCGCGGAACTGCCGCCTGCAGCCAGCGACATCGATGTCGCAGAACGTGGCCCCGGGCAGCAGTCTCCCAATCCTCCGCTGGATGAGCTGCCCAGGTTTGAGGTAGATCAGGCGCCTGCGCCAACCCTGCGCGAATCCATCCCGGAACCCAAGATCGAGGGCTATGAGGTGGAGCTGCTGGATCCAGAGTCGCTGGAGCTGGAGCCGCGCGAGCCGCACCTGTTACCGCCTCAGGACAGGTCTGCCGGGCGAGCTGAACCGGTCCGCACGGTGCCGCCTGTGCAGCGCAAACCCCTGGCCCATCCCGGCGGCAGTGCGGTCAACGGCAACAAGCCTACGGCTAACGGCGTGGATTACGACGATGCACTAGTGGATCTGGACAGCGCCCCACCGCCCACTCTGATGCCAGTGAACGCGCGTTTGCTGTCGGATGAACTCGAGCCAAGCGGTGAAGCCATAATGCATGACTTGCGCAAGCGCGACGATCAGGCGCCTCTGCGCGGACCGTCGCAGTTCAGCAGCAGCTTGATCACAAGCGAAGAGTTCGACGACTGAGCCCTTGCCGGGTGTGATGCGGTTGCGCGTGCCTAGCGCATCGGTCGAAAGCCCTTGCGCACCTCTTCGATAAACAGTTCGGGCTGTTCCAGGGCAGCGAAGTGGCCGCCCTGGTCAAGATCATTCCAGTACACCAGGTTCGTGAAGCGTTTTTCTGCCCAGCGTTTGCTGGAGCGGAAAATTTCTCGTGGAAATATCGAGCAGCTCACCGGCATGTCGATAGGATCCATGTTGGGACTATTAAAGCTTTCCCAGTACAAGCGCGCGGAACTGGCACCGGCATTGTTGAGCCAGTACATCATGACGTTGTCGAGCAACTCATCCCGCGTCAGCACGTTCTCCGGGTGGCGGGTGCCATTGCGTTCGCAGTCTGTCCACATATAAAACTTTTCAACCACCCATGACATTTGTCCAACGGGCGAGTCGGCCAGGCCGTAGCCCAGGGTTTGTGGATAGGTCGATTGCTGCTTGGAGTAACCGGAGCCGACATCGCCGTAGGCCCCCATGTCGACCAGTGCCTGTTGTTCCTTGTCGGTGAGCTCGTTCATGGTATCGGGGTCAGGTGCCACCAGCGGCATGGTGACGTGGATGCCCGCGCAGTGCTGGGTTTCGCTGATTCCCATGGCCTGGGTGATGATGCTGCCCCAATCGCCGCCCTGGGCGACGTAGCGGTCGTAACCCAGCTGTGCCATCAACTGGCCCCACATACGTGCAATCTTTTCGACGGACGTGCCCGTCGTCGCAGGCTTGGCGGAAAAACCATAGCCTGGCAGGCAGGGCACCACCACGTGGAAGGCGTCTTCGGCGCTGCCGCCATAGCTGGTGGGATCAGCCAGGGCATCGATTACCTTGTGGAATTCAACGATAGAACCTGGCCAGCCGTGCGACATAATCAGCGGCAGGGCGTTGTCGTGTGGGCTGCGCAGGTGGATGAAGTGAATGTCGATACCCTCGACGGTACTGACAAACTGCGGCCAGCCATTGAGCTTGCTTTCAAAGCGGCGCCAGTCGTAGTCATTGGCCCAGTATTTTGCGAGCTCACGCGTGTAGGCCAGGGGAATGCCTTGTTGCCAGCCGTCGCAGGGTTCTTTCTCGGGCCAACGCGTCAATTCCAGGCGTGCTTTGAGATCATTCAGCTCGGCGTCGGCGATGCTGACTTTGAAAGGTGTAATGGTGTTGCTCAAGGCGAAGTCTCCGTGACGGGTCAAGAGTGTAAACGTAGCGGTGCGTCGCGGTGCATGCAATAGTATTTAGCGATTTATCTGCGCGCGAAAACGGGGCCGCGTGCCGATGCGTTGTGAGTGTGTGTGGGTGCGCTGCTGTGGCGGGCTATTCCTCGACCCAGACCTTGCGCAAGGGCTCGCCGAAATCGTCGTAGATAATGCGCTTGCGTGGCCGGTGCGGTCGATTGCGTTTGTGCGCAGGTTTGCGCGTGACGCGTTCCTTGCGCCGCGCTTCGATGGCAGCGACGACCTCCGGTACCAGTGTGCGCTCTGTTTTGGGTTCAACAAACAGGCGGCGATTGAGGAACGCGGGCGGATCTCCCGGCTGATTACCGGAAACCCCCTGGGGTACCTTGTTGACCTCGCCGCCCTTGTCCAGAAAACGCTGCATTTCCTGTTCAAGCGACGCGCGAATGTCGGCTTTGGAGACTACCTTTTTCAAACGTCCAACCGTAAATTGCGCTACTGGGCAAACCTCTCAGTATAGAGGTCGCGCACGGCAGGTACAGCGAAAACAGCGGAAATTTCACCGTTTAACCACGGTTCTACTCGCGCTTGGCGGTAAAGCCGGCCAGTTCGGCCATGCGGGCAAACAGCTCAAAAATATCTGTGGCCTGGTCGCTGGCGCTGAATTCGCGGTACAGGGAGTCCACGTTGACCGCAATGCGTTCAGGATCGGACCAGGCCGAATACTCTGCCAGCTCGATGTCCCTGGCGGCCTCGAGGGCGCTCAGGCCGGCGTCGTAACGTTGCCGCGCCTGCTCGTGCACGAACTGCAGATAGTGCTTTACCGCATGCACGCCGTGCTTGTCGGTCACCGGGCCGTGTCCGGGTACGATGAGATCCACGTCCATGTCTTCTATCAGCTCGCAGGCCTTGATCCAGTTGCCCACGGGCCCCTGCCACATGATCGGCGTTCCTTCGATGAAAAGAATATCGCCGGTGAACACAACCTTGTCCCTGGGTGAATAGACCAACACATCACCGCGGGTGTGGGCCGGGCCCACTTCAATGAGGTGGATGGGCTTATCGCCCACTTGCAGTTCGAGTTCACCGTCAAAGGTTCGGGTGGGTGGCGTATGGGTGATGCCGCTAAATGTGAACTGACCGAAGCAGTGCAGAAAGTACTCGCCGACCGGGCCCAGGTCATGCGCTGCCTCGACCAGCGCCGCCATCGCTTCCGGGGGCAACTCGCTCATTTCTGCCGCCGAGGCACTTGAGGCGATGATATCGGCACCAACAATCAATTCGTTGCCGTGGCAGTGATCGCCATTGGCATGGGTATTGACCAGCGTACCGATGCTTTTTGCCCGCGGCTCTGCATCGCGCATGGTGCGCAGCATGCGGTCGGTAAGCGACAGATCAAACAGGGTGTCCACTAACAGGGAGGCATCGCCATCGGCGATGAGGCCGGCGTTGCTCCAGCCCCAGCCAGGCTCTGGCGCCAGCCAGGCGTAGGCGCCCTGTCCCAGGCAGTGCAGCCCTTCAACCTGTTTCGTTGCCATTGCGGCCCTCACATCGGGATTCACAGGTATGATGGTAACCGTTAATCGGGCTGTGCGCAGTGTCAACCTTTCCGGTGAGGCCCGCATTCTGGTTTAATGCGTGGGTTAATGAGGTGGGCCATAAGAAAATGAACGCGATTCGATCACTGCTGGTGTTTGCATGGATCGTACTCTCCATTATCCCGATGGGGTTGGGGCTGATCCTGTCGTCCTTCTTCGTCAGTGATAACAAACTGTGGTGGTGGTTTGCCGTACCCTGGCTGCGCGGCGTGATTGTGGTCGCGCGTTGGGTTGGCCGCGTTGACTATACCGTCCACGGCGAGGAGAACCTGCCGGCTGAGGACGACATGAGCCGCACGATTCTCTGCCCCAAGCACCAGTCGACATGGGAGACGTTCTTTTTCCCGAGCATGACCAGCCACCCGCTGGCCTATGTTTTCAAGCAGGAGCTACTGAGAATTCCGGTCTTTGGTGGTTGCATCGGACGCCTGGGTATGATTCATATCGATCGCTCCAATCGTTCCGAGGCCTGGGCCAAGGTGGCTGAACAGGGTGAGGTGCTCATGGATCGTGGGAAGTGGATCATCATGTTCCCGGAGGGCACGCGCACCGAGCGTGGCAGTCAGGGCAACTACAAGGCAGGGGCAACGCGTCTGGCCGTAACCACCGGTGCCTCAGTCGTGCCGATTGCGGTGACGTCGGGACGGTGCTGGCCGCGCCGCTCTTTCTGGCTCATTCCGGGGAATATTGATGTTTCCATCGGCCCGGCAATTTCTGCCGCAGGCAGGGAGCCTGAAGAGCTGATGCAGCAAGTAGAACACTGGATAGAAACCGAAATGCGTCGGCTGGATGCGCAGGCGTATGTGCAGTCTTAACTGCGAGTCTCCGTGCGCGTCAAAGCGCCAAAACAACTGATTAGGAGTAGATGTCTATGTCACGTGCAAAAATCATAATGCTTGTCGTATATGCCGTGCTTGCGCTGTTGGCCCTGACGCAGGGTGGCAGTGCCGTGGGTGACTGGAGCCTGTGGATACTGCTGGGTCTGGCTGCGGTGCACCTCATTGAGGTCGCGGTCTTCTTTGGATTTTGTCGCAATGCTGGCGGCTCACTGCCGGTGCACCTGGTGAATGTATTTTTCTTTGGCATTCTGCATGTCAACGAAGTCAAGGCTGCGCAGGCTACGGGCTGATGTTGCCGGCAGACTCATCACACAATGAATAAGGACGCAAAACCATGACAGATGCATACATCGTCGCCGCTGTACGCAGTGCGGGCGGGCGTAAAAACGGCCGCTTGTCTGCGGTTCATCCAATCGACCTGGGCGCTATGGTGGTTGACGCGCTGGTGGAGCGTAGTGGGGTGGCCGTAGAGGAAATCGATGACCTCATTTTTGGTTGTGTCTCGCAGGTAGGAGCGCAATCGAGCAACATCGCGCGCAACGTGTGTCTGTCGTCAGTACTCGGTGAGGCGGTACCTGGAACGACCGTAGACCGCCAGTGTGGTTCCGGGCAGCAGGCGATGCATTTTGCAGCGCAGGCTGTATTGTCTGGCACTCAGGATATTGTGATTGCCGGCGGTGTTGAAAGTATGAGCCAGGTGCCAATCGGCGCCAATATTGTTGACGGCTACAAGGCAGATCATGGCCTGCCTTATGGTGAGCGCCTGACGCAGCGCTATCCCGGTGTGCAGTTTAACCAGTTTGCCGGCGCTGAAATGCTGGCTGCGAAGTACGAGCTGACCAGCGAAGAACTCAATACCTTCGCCCTTGATAGTCATGTCAAGGCAAAGCGGGCGGTCGAAGAGGGGCGCTTCGACGCTGAGATCGTACCGATCGAAGTCGAACTGGAAGATGGGACGCGACAATGGCATACCCAGGACGAGGGCATTCGCATGGATGCCACACTGGGCGCGATAGCGGGCTTGCAACCGATGCAGGAGGGTGGCCTGTTGACGGCGGCAAATGCATCGCAGATCTGCGATGGGGCAGCGGCGGTCATGATTGCCAACAAGGCTACCTGCAAGCGCCTCGGTCTCAAACCGATGGCGCGCATTGTAGCGATGAGCGTGATTGGTTCAGACCCCGTCATCATGCTTGAAGGGCCGATTCCGGCAACAGAGAAAGTCCTCGCAACTGCAGGTCTTACGCTGCAGGACATTGACCTGTTCGAAGTCAATGAGGCCTTTGGTTCCGTTCCCTTATCCTGGGCCAGGGCGCTGGGTGCCGATCTGTCGCGGCTGAACGTCAACGGCGGTGCCCAGGCACTGGGACACCCCCTGGGTGGAACGGGGGCCAAACTCATGACGACCCTGATCCACGAATTGCATCGCTCTGGCAAACGCTTTGGCTTGCTGGCTATCTGCGAAGGAGGCGGAACAGCCAACGGTACAATTGTTGAACGTGTCGATGCACTCGATTAACTCACGATGGTGTGCTGTGCGTCTGTGTAGTGCCGCCGATGTATTGCATGGCAACTGCGATGCGTTGGCCAGCGCAGGTCAGGCGGACCTTAACCAGGGCGCTGCGTGCGGACCGGCACAGCTTTCATCTTGTCGCGCGCAGCCAGCTAACATGCACAGGAGCGTCACATGTCTTTTTATGACGATGTAATACTGCCAAGGTTTATCAACTGTGCCTGCGGTACCGGCCCTATTATGAAACAGCGCGAGAAAGTTGTACCGCTGGCGCGCGGCACCGTGTTGGAGATTGGTATCGGTACCGGGCTTAACCTGCCATTCTACAATCCTGCCAACGTAAAAAAGGTGATCGGCCTGGACCCTTCGGCAAAATCCTGGGAGTTGGCGGCGGATCGTGCTGCGGCATTGGACTTCGAGCTTGAGTTTATCGGCTTGCCCGGCGAGGACATCCCGCTGGATGACAACAGTGTCGATTCCATCGTGGTGACCTATTCGCTGTGCACAATCCCCGACCCGGTTGCCGCCCTCATGGGCATGGCCAGGGTTCTCAAGCCCGGCGGAGAACTGGTGTTTAGCGAGCATGGCGCCGCTCCAGATCCGGGCGTGGCCAGGTGGCAGGATCGTATCAATCCCGTGTGGCGACGCATGGCCGGCGGTTGCAATCTCAATCGCGACATTCCGCATCTGCTGCGCAGCGGCGGATTTGCGCTAGACGACTTGCAAACGGCATACCTGCCGGGCACGCCGCGCATCGCCGGATTCAACTACTGGGGCAGGGCGACGCTGGCCTGAGTGCGCGCCGCAGGCAATGGTGCCAGCGGCGCCGACGGGGTAGTGTCACGGTATGTTGCGCGGCGTTCCCGCGCTGCAGCCGAACGTTCTTTCATGGCTGTCTCACAGTGCCTTGGGCAGTATGAAGAGCTCAACGCGTCGATTCTGTGCACGACCCGCCGCACTGCCGTTGTCGGCAATCGGCTGGTCAAAACCGCGACCTTCAACATACATGCGCCCGGGAGCGACGCGTTGCGTGATGAGGTAGTCCGCAACGCTGCGTGCCCTGCGTTCTGACAGTGTCTGGTTGTATTCTCTGGAGCCTGTGTTGTCAGTGTGGCCGCTGACACGCATCGTGGTGTCGACATATTTGGCCAATACAAGCCCCACGGAATTAAGCACGGGGTAGAAGCTTGCGCGGAGCTGGTAGGCATCGCTTGCAAAGGTGATATTCCCGGGCATGATCAGGCGAATGTTGTCTGCCTCGCGTGACACGCGCACGCCGGTGCCCTCCAGTTGTTCACGCAGCTTCTGCTCCTGTACATCCATGTAGGCACCAACGCCGACGCCGACCACGCCGCAACCCAACGCAGCCTTGCCGGCTTTTTCCCGCGAGTCCATCGCGCCAATCAATCCACAGACGGCCGCCGCACCCGCTCCATAGGTGGCTGCTTTGCTGGCCTGCTGTTCACCGGTGTAGGGATTGGTGGTACACGCCGCCAGGGCAGCCGTCATCAAAAGGGAAGTAATCGTTCTGCGCATGCGTTGCTCCGCGGGTATGTGAGTGAAGATTCTTCGCCGCACTGATGCCGCAGCCGCGACGCGCGGGAGAATCATTGGTCAGTTTTCGTGACAAGGGTAGAGAATTACAGTCTGGCGGTGGCTACTCCAGAGTCTTTTATGTAAATTTGCACACGGTTTTAGCCCGGATCAGGTGATCGCAGTGTGGAAGTGTCCCCAGGCAGTAAGGGTTCGTTATTCAATGCAGGACGGTAATGTGCGCGTTGTGGTGCCAGTTGCATTGCAACACCTGCGCCATTGGCGTGGTTTGTGCAGCCCACTGTGTGGACTGCCGTTCGGCGCGGCGGGTCCCGCGGGATGTCAGCTGAGTGTTGCTCGCATAGCGCTTGTTCACTGATGGATCCGCTGAGCCAGGGCGCACTGGGCGCCGCTTTGCCACAGGCAGCGTCGTCCGCGCGTTACGTTGCAACCGCTGGCTTGCTGGGTTTTTTTGCAGGTATGGCTCCCGACCTGGATGTGTTGATCCGCTCATCAACCGATCCCTTGTTGTTTCTGGAGTACCATCGTCAATTCACGCATGCTCTGATCTTTATTCCGGTCGGTGGCCTGTTATGCGCGCTGGTACTCCATCAATTGCTTGGCAGGCGCCGCGGGCTGCTGTTTCGCCAAAGTTTCCTGTTCTGCACACTGGGGTATGCAACCCATGCCTTGCTGGATGCCTGTACCACGTACGGCACGATGCTGTTGTGGCCGTTCAGTGACGCGCGCATCGCGTGGAACACCATTTCAATTATTGATCCTTTGTTTACGCTGCCGCTTGTGCTGGGCGTGTTGGTCAGCGGGTTGTCAGCGCGCCCTGTTTATGTTCGCCTCGCGCTGCTGTGGGCGGCCGTCTATATGGGCCTGGGCATGGTGCAGCGCGATGCGGCACAGGACATGGGCTATGCGCTGGCAGCACAGCGTGGGCACGAGCCGCTGCGGCTGGAAGCCAAGCCCAGTTTTGGCAATATTCTGGTATGGAAAGTGGTCTACGAAACCAGTGAACGCTTTTATGTTGATGCCGTGCGAGCGCGATGGCAGCCAAGGGTCTACCCCGGAGACAGCGTGCGCAAACTGGTGATAGCACGCGACATGCCATGGCTGGACACGCAGTCGCAGCAGGCGCGAGACATATCACGCTTCGACTGGTTCAGTAACGGCTATGTTGCCCTGGACCCGGATCACCCCAACAGGGTTATCGACGTGCGCTATTCGATGGTACCCAATGAAGTCGATGCGTTGTGGAGCCTGCAACTGGATAAGGATGCCGCCAGCAATGAGCATGCAGACTATCTCGTGCATCGCGACGCGGACAGCGATCGCGCAGAGCGCTTGTGGGCGATGCTGTTCGGCCCCTAGAACAGCGTCCCGCTACCCTTGTGTTGCCTGCACTATTGCGCAGGATAGGGCGGCCAGGTCAATCAACGGAGGTAGCGTCGCCGTAACTTGCCTGGGCGGCGGCCAGTGCCGCGCCCGTGTTGATCGATGCGCCGTACCTGCCCAGTACCGCTTCCAGAGCCGTCAGACAGCGTATGACATTGCGTTCACTGCTGCCAAAACCCATCAGTCCAATGCGCCAGGTCTTGCCGGCCAGGGCGCCCAGTCCCGCCCCGATTTCAAGGTCAAATTCCTGTAGTAGTGCGCCACGTACCGCGGCATCGTCAACGCCCTCAGGAATGATCACAGAATTGAGTTGGGGCAGGCGATGTTCGGCCGCCACGGCCATACCGAGGCCCATCGCCTCCAGACCAGCGACCAGCGCGTTGTGGTTGCGCCGATGTCGTTGCTGCGCCTGTGCCAGGCCTTCTTCCTCAAGCATGACCAGGGATTCGTGCAACGCGTAAAGATTGTTGACGGGCGCCGTGTGGTGATAGGCGCGCTTGGTGCTGCCGCCCCAGTAACCCATGATCAACTGCATATCGAGAAACCAGCTTTGCACTGGCTGATCGCGAGAAGCGATGCGCTGCACTGCGCGCGGACTGAAGGTCACCGGCGAGATACCGGGTATACAGGACAGGCACTTCTGCGTACCCGAGTAAACGGCATCTGCGCCCCAGGTATCGACCAGCAGTTCGATGCCGCCGAGTGAGGTTACGGTATCGACAATACTCAGCGCATCATGCTCAGCAGCAAGCGCACACAGTGCCGCTGCATCGCTGCGCACGCCGGTAGAGGTTTCGGCGTGAACGAAGGCCAGAAGGGAAGCTTCCGGGTGTGCGGCAAACGCCGCCTGAACCTTGTCGACGGAGACGGGAGAGCCCCAGCTGTCTTCTACCATGATGGCGGTGGCACCACAGCGCTGGACGTTTTCCTTCATGCGGCCACCAAAAACGCCGTTCTGGCACACAATGACGGTGTCGCCGGGCGAGACCAGATTGACGAAACAGGCTTCCATGCCGGCAGAACCCGGCGCCGAAATGGGCAGAGTCAGTTCATTGCGTGTTTGGAAAGCAAACTGCAGCAGGCCCTTGATCTCGTCCATGAGTTGCACAAACAGCGGATCAAGGTGGCCGATGGTGGGCCGGCCCAGAGCACCCAGTACGCGGGGCGAAACATCGGACGGCCCGGGGCCCATCAGGGTGCGCTGCGGCGGGTAAAAACTTGCGGTCATAACGAGGTTACTCTGGGTCTGCTAACGGTGGCGCAACGGTAGCAAATTTGCCGCAAGCGATAAACAACAGGCATGGATACTGCGTATTGACAGCCGTAATGCGCCGGCCATCGCTCTACTGGCTGGGTGTTGCCGAAAACATCACCAGCAACGTCATGTCTTCTTCAATTTCGAAGAAGGAGTGCTGGGTGGTCGCGCCCACGTACAGCAGGTGCCCGGGACCCACAGCGCGATCCTCGTCACCCAGGCGCATCCGCGCCTTGCCGCCAAGTACGAAGTAAACCTCGTCTTCATCATGGGGTGCCTGCATATCTGTGCTGCCCTTGGGCAGAAAGTACAGGCCGCAGTTCATTGAAGGCACATTGAGGAACTCCAGGTACTGGATCGTTTGCTGCGTCAGCTTCTGCTTCACGTCATCCAGGTTGAAAACCTGCCAGCTGTCATCATTCATTGGCTCTGCGTCCTGTGGCGTCGTAAGTTTGCAATGAGCGTATTCTAGGCCCGTTGACCGCGTGATAGTATCGCCTAATTCGCCATGCACTCAAAGAGAAGGTATCTGCCGTGAATAGACCCCAGAACGAGTACAACCTCGCCGCTACGATGCTGCGCAGGGCGCAGCTGAATCCGGAGCGCACCGCGTTGGTGTTTGAAGAGCAGGCCATCAGCTACCGCCAGTTCGGCGATCGCGTGCGACGTCAGGCGCAGTTGTTGCGTCAAGGCGGCGTGTGCGTGGGCGATCGCGTTGCCTATCTTGGCCTTAATCACCCGCATTTGCTGGCAACCATGTTTGCAGCCCAGGCGCTGGGTGCCATTTTTGTCCCACTTAATTTTCGCCTCACGGCAGAGGAGCTGGGCTTTATCATCAATGATGCCGGCGTTCATACCATCCTGGTGGATGATGCGCTGCGCGATGTGCTGGCGTCCGCCAGGGAGCACCTGTGCTGCAAGCAGTATTTTTCCAGTGAGAGCCCCGCCGATGGCTGGCGTCATCTTGATTCTGAACGCGATGCCGCTGAGCCGCTGGCGGCGGTCACAGCGGTGGATCAACATGATGTTGCGGTTATTATGTACACGTCCGGTACGACCGGTCTGCCCAAGGGGGCGATGCTCACGCACGGCAATATCGTCTGGAACAACATCAATGCCAGCCTCGCATTTGGTGGCAGCCGCAACGATGTGGTGCTAACCGCTGCGCCATTGTTTCACATCGGTGGTCTCAACGTGATGACCCTGCACAGCTTTCACATGGGCGCGTGCGTGGTACTGCTGCGTAATTTTGACCCTGTTGGCGTGCTCGCGGATATCGAGCGTTACAAGGTCACGCATATGTTCGGCGCACCCGCGATGTTCCTGTTTATGTCACAGCAGCCACAGTTTGAGCAAACAGATCTGTCGTCTGTGCAGAACTTTATCTGTGGCGCTGCGCCTGTGCCCGAATCGCTTATTGAACTGTATGGCGCGCGTGGCGTGGATTTTTGCCAGGGCTACGGCCTGACCGAAACCGCGCCGTTCTCCTCTTTCCTGACGCCTGAATGGGCTGCGGCAAAGCTGGGGTCGGCGGGGCAGCCGCCCATTTACAGCGACACCCGCATTGTCGACGCAGATAACAACCCGCTGCCGCCGGGCGAAAAGGGCGAGATTTGCCTGCGCGGCCCTAATATTATGAAAGGCTACTGGAACCGGCCCGACGCTACCGCTGAGGCGATCGACGCCCAGGGTTGGTTTCACTCCGGGGATATCGGCTATGTCGATGAAGATGGCTTTCTGTTTATCTGTGACCGCCTCAAGGACATGGTGATTTCCGGCGGTGAGAACGTCTATCCCGCCGAGGTCGAAGGTGCCCTGTACAAGCACGAACACATTGCTGAAGTTGCCGTCATTGGCTTGCCGGACGAAAAGTGGGGGGAGGCAGTGACTGCCGTGGTAGCGCTGCACGAGGGGCGTGAACTGACCCTGGAAGCGCTGCGCGAATTTGCCGAGCCCATGTTGGCACGTTACAAGCTGCCGCTACGTTTGCACGTGGTTGACGCCTTGCCGCGTAACCCCGCCGGAAAGGTGCTCAAGTTCGTTCTGAAAGAGCAGTTACAGGATTAGTCAGCGGCATCAAAACCCACATTGGCCTGTGCTGCGGCAATGCGCGCAATGGGAATACGGAAGGGGCTGCACGACACGTAGTCCAGCCCCAGGTCGTGACAAAAGCGTATGGAGCGCGGGTCACCACCATGCTCCCCGCAAATGCCGTACTTGATGCCCTTCTTGCGCGCACGACTCTCAGTGACTGCGATTTCCATGAGTCGGCCAACGGCGCGTTGGTCGAGGGAAATGAAGGGGTCGATGTCGATGAGTTTCTCGCTCAGGTACTTTGGGATGAAACGCGCGGCGTCGTCACGCGAAAACCCGTAGGTCATCTGCGTTAGATCGTTGGTGCCAAAGCTCATAAATTCCACCTCTGGCGCCAGACGCGCGGCGCCCAGCGCTGCACGTGGTGTTTCCATCATGGTTCCGACCCGATAGGGGATGGAGATGCGTTTTGCCCGCGTCACCTCGCCGATGCACTTGTCGATAATTTTCGTGATCAGGCGAATCTCGCGTACGTTCACTACCAGTGGAATCATAATCTCCGGGAAAGGGCGGTAACCGGCCTGTACCGCGTCTGCGGCAGCGCTGATAATTGCATTGACCTGCATTTCAGTGATTTCAGGGTAGACCACCGACAACCGACAACCGCGAAAGCCCAGCATCGGGTTCACTTCCGCCAGGCCATCGACAATGCCTTTGACATGCTCGGATGACTTGCCAACCTGCTGGGCAAGCAAGTCGATATCTTCCTCGTTGTGTGGCAGGAACTCGTGCAGCGGCGGGTCGAGCAGGCGTACGGTGACGGGCAGTCCATCCATCACCTTGAACAACGCCAGCATGTCCTCGTGCTGAAAAACCTGGAGCTGGTCCAGGTACACCTGGCGCTCCTGAGGGGTTTCAGCGAGGATCATTGCGCGCATCACGTTCATGCGCTGCGTTGCAAAAAACATATGCTCGGTACGGCACAGCCCGATGCCCTCGGCGCCCAGCTCACGCGCGCGTCGCGCGTCTTCCTCGGTCTCTGCATTGGCCCGTACCTTGAGGCGCCGGTGTTTGTCTGCCCAGGACAGCAGCTCCTGAAAGTCATCACTGGAACTGGCCTCGGTCTTGGCGATTTCGCCGAGCATGACTTCCCCGGAAGTGCCGTCGAGCGTAATCATGTCACCGCGTGCCAGCGTCACCCCTTCGGCTGTCGTCGCCACGCCATTGCCAACGTCAACGTGTATGCTGCCGCAGCCAGTGATGGCGCACACGCCCATACCGCGCGCAACGACCGCTGCGTGCGAGGTCATGCCGCCCAGTTCGGTGAGGATGCCGGCTGCCACTTTCATGCCGTGGATGTCCTCGGGTGTGGTTTCCCTGCGTACAAGGATGACGGGCCTGCCTCTGGCGGCTTCCTGCTCCGCCTCTTCGGCAGAGAACACAACGTGGCCGCTGGCACCGCCCGGGCTTGCCGGCAGGCCAACAGCGATAATATCGGTCTTGGCTTTGGGGTCCACCATGGGATGCAGGAAGGACTCCACGTGTTCCGGCGAGACGCGCATGAGTGCTTCGCGCTCGTTAATCAGGCCTTCGCGCACCATCTCCACGGCAATCTTTACTGAAGCGCGTCCTGTACGCTTGCCGGAGCGTGTTTGCAGCATGTAGAACTTGCCTTCCTGTACGGTAAATTCGATGTCCTGCATGTCGCGATAGTGCTTCTCGAGCATCTGCTGGGTGGCGAAAAGCTCGTCATAAACGGCTGGCAGGCGCTCTTGCAGGGCTTCCACAGGCAGGGGGGTACGAATCCCGGCAACGACGTCTTCGCCCGCTGCGTTGAACAGGAACTCGCCAAAGAAACGCGCATCGCCCGTCGAGGGGTTGCGTGTGAAGGCAACACCGGAGCCCGAGTCGTCGCCAAAATTGCCAAAAACCATCGCCTGTACATTGACCGCGGTGCCAAGGCTGTCGGGAATATTGTTCATTTCCCGGTAGACGATGGCCCTGGGGGTATGCCATGACAGAAACACCGCGCGCACCGCAAGCTTGAGCTGCTCGAAAGGGTCCTCAGGGAAATCCACGAGGGCCTTGTACAGGCCGACGATGGCGCGCCAATCGTCCGCGTCCATGTCAGTGTCCAGCGGTTTGTTATGTTCGGCCTTGTAGCGCTCCAGTTCCGCTTCGAAACGGTGGGCTTCAACTTCCAGAACGACATCGGCAAACATCTGGATGAAACGGCGGTAGGAATCGTAAGCAAAGCGTGGATTATTCGTTTTCCTGGCCAGCCCCTCAACGATCTCATCGTTCAGGCCCAAATTGAGAATGGTGTTCATCATGCCCGGCATGGACACCGGTGCGCCCGAACGCACCGAGAACAGCAGGGGGTTTTCAGGATCGCCGAAGCGGGCCCCCATTTTTTTCTCTACCAGGTCCAGGGCCACGCGGTACTCCTGCTCGAGCAGCGTCGGCAGTTTATTGCCGGCCTCAAAAAACTCGCGACAGGTATGCGTAGTGATAATAAAGCCATAGGGAACGGGCAGCCCCAGGCTGGTCATTTCACACAGGTTGGCGCCCTTGCCGCCGAGCAGGTCGCGGTCGTCCTTGCCGCCCTCGTTGAACAGATAGACGCGTTTAGCCATGCTGGTTTCCTGAAGTTGCGCGTGTCAGCGGGCGAGTATAACGGTTCGTAGCCAGAGCAGGGAGCTTGTGTCAGGATGCAGCTCGCACTTTTTGCAAGTTTCATCCAGAGGAGCGAGCCGTCAAACGGTGCGTTTTGGCAGAAGGTGGCGCGCATTTGTAATAAAGTGAGGCGTAGTTGGCGATACAGGCGCAGGAGAGCAGCAGCATGGCATTGAGCCCGGAACAGGTACACGCGAAAAAACAGGAAATTACCGCCGATGGCGCTTTTTTTGAGAGGGTCGAGGTGGACCTCGATGGCCATACCTATCGCGCCTATAAACACGCGCCACAAACACTGGTCGATGTGTTTGGCGGGGCCCGGGCGCACGGTGATCTTGAATTCATGGTGTACGAAGGCAGGCGCTACACTTTCGCCGAGTTCTTTGCGCAGGTCGATGCGTTGGCGGCGGCCCTGCAGGGTCAGTACGGCGTCGCCAAGGGGGATCGCGTGGCGATCGCCATGCGCAATAATCCGCAGTGGGCGATCGCCTACGCGGCTGCCACTTTGGTTGGCGCTATTGTTGTACCGGTCAACAGCTGGGGTAAGACTGAGGAATTGCGCTATGCGTTGGAAGATTCCGGTAGCTGTTTGCTGGTCTGCGACGCGCCGCGGCTGCAGTTGATTGAACCGTTACTGTCCCAGCTCCAGTTGCAGGTTGTGCTGGTTGACGAGCCCGGGGCAAGTGCGCGCGACAGGGTCCGCCTGTTCGACGAAGTCGTCGAAAGCGGCACCGGCACTGACTACCAGGTGCCGCCCATGCTGGGCACCGATAGCTGCGTGATTCTCTACACGTCGGGGTCAACCGGGTTTCCAAAAGGCGTGGAGCATCGCCATATTGCGCTGTGCCAGTCGTTGATGAATATGTTCTTTCTGGGCTACCTGCTGATGGAGCTGGAGGGTCCGCGTGAGTTTCGTGGTGGTGCGGAACGTGAAACGCCGCTACTAACGGTGCCGCTGTTTCACGCGACGGGATTGCTGGCCGGCTTCCTGTTGCCCATCCATACCGCGCAAAAAGTCGTCATGCTGTACAAGTGGGATGCACTGGCCGCATTGCAAACCATCGAGCGTGAAAAGGTAACGGGCCTGGCCAGTGTGCCCGCCGTCATTCAGGATCTGCTGTACCATCCCGATTTTGACAATTACGATACCCGCAGCCTGATCCGTGTCAGTGCCGCCGGAGCGGCAACGCCGGCCGGACTCCCCGAGATGATACGTCAAAAGTGCGGTGAGCCAAGTCGCTCGGCCGGTTGGGGCATGACCGAGACTCTCGCCGTGGGCGCAACCATGAGCGGCGTCGTGTTTGATTTAAAGCCCGACAGCGCAGGTATTGTCTCGCCCATTGTAGAAACACGTTTTGTCGATGCCAGGGGTAACATCTGCGATGCGTTGACCGGAGGGGAACTGGAAGTGCGCAGTGTCACCTGTACGCCAGGGTATTGGGGCAAGCCTGAGGCCAACGCCGCCACTTTTGATGCTGAACGCTGGATGAAAACCGGTGACCTGGCGCGCATTGATGAAGACGGTTTTTTGCATATTACCGGGCGAATTAAGGAGATCGTGATTCGCGGAGGGGAAAACATCTACCCGGGCGAGATCGAACAAGCCGTTTACGAACTGCCTCAGGTTAAGGAAACCGTGGTGTTTGGGGTGCCCGACGCCGCTATGGGCGAAGAGCTGGTACTGGTGGTGCACGTGAATCCCGGCGAATCGTTACACGAAGCGGATCTGCGCAGTTTCCTCAAAGGCCGGTTGGCGGGTTACAAGATTCCCCGGCACATTCGTTTTGCCGATGAGCCCCTGCCGCAAAACGCCAGCGGTAAGCTGCACAAACTGAAAGTCAGGGAAGCGTTTCTGGAAAGTTTGTAGGAAGCCTGTTAGTGATGCCCCTGGAGCGTGCACGTGAGCACCGGCCGGGCGTTACACGCACCGTTCCGTTCCTGCACAGCCAGCGGTGCTGTGCACATCGCTGTGGCCTGTGCTGAACGTGACTATCGTGCTCCCTGGCGCTTGGCCAGCAGCTCGGTCAGGCGTTCCACTTCAACAATTTCTGCCGTTGCCGGCACCATGAAAATCTCTTCGCAGCCGGCTGCCTCAGCATTATCTATCGCCTCCAGAATGGCGTCCGGGGTACTGCGATGCACCGAGTCTGCCATCATCTTTGCGATCTCCGGGCCCGCTATTGCCAGGTAGTCATACACGTAATCATAGAGTTTCTGCTGCCCATCCTGTGCCAGTGTGTACCAGAACCCGCCCATGCGGTAGGCGGGTTTTTCACGGCCGGCGCGCTCCCAGGCGGCATCGGCCATCGCGAACGTGTTGTTGAGTTCGTGGGTCTCGCCATTGCCTGACCAGGCATAAAGACCGTCGGCCCACTGCGCACAGCGTTCGATGCTCTTGGGCCCCATTGCTCCGGCCAGCAGCATTGGTCCGCCGGCCGAAGTCGGTGGCGGGCCGATCGCGCCGCCACCCTCGATGAGTTCCTGCTGGCCCCAGACGTTGCGCATCTCAACGACTTGTTTGTCCATGCGGCCGTAGCGACCTTCGAACCTTGCGCCCAGTGCAGCGTAATCTTTTGGCCGACCGCCATAACCCACGGCGACCTTTTTCACGCGACCGCCTGACAGAATGTCCAGGGTTGCGACCTCCTTGGCGACCTGGGTCGCGCTATGCATCGGCAGAACATACAACGTCGGCGTAATCTCAACACGTTCGGTGGCCGCCGCAGCAGCAGCAAGTACGATGCGCATGTCATAGGTTGGCCCGTGTACGCGCTCACCGCATGACACCGCATGATAGGGCCCGGCCTCCACTGTACGAAACCACTGGAGGTAATCGGCGCGTGTCAGCCCCGCTTTCATATAGGGTAAACAGATACCGATCTTCATAGATAGATTGCTCCTTGGTCATGGGTAGGGGGCTACTGCAGTGTATTCGCCGGGTTTGTTGTCGTCTTGGACCGGATGAATTTCGACCACGTTCGCACGGCTTTCGTACAATTAGGTGAACCGACTGCAATTGTGATGGTGTGCCGGGCCCGGCGCTGAATCAGGATGCGGACAGCACAGGGCAGAGGCTGCATACTGACGCGCTGGATGAAACTGCCCGTACAGATCGCTTTAACTCATGGAACGTAACTCATGAAAATAGATGGACCCTTTTATGCACAACTCGGTGGCGCCGCGGAAGAGGCCAAGCGCCTCGCAGCCATAGGCTACGATGGCGTCTATACTCTGGAGGGAAGCTGGGACCCGTTCCTGCCACTCGCGCTGGCCTCAGAGCACGTGCCCACCCTTGATATTGCCACCGGCATTGCCGTGGCATTCCCACGCAATCCCATGCACCTGGCCTATCAGTCCTGGGATTTGCAGCGTTTTAGCGGCGGCCGTTTCCTGTTGGGAATAGGCTCGCAGGTCAAACCGCATATTGAGAAACGTTTCGGCGTGGAGTTCTCGCCGCCGGCGACACGGATGCGAGAATACATAATGGCCATGAAAGCGATTTTCGACTGCTGGCAGAACGATGCGCCCATGGCATTCGAGGGCGATTATTACCGCCATACCCTGATGACACCCATGTTCAACCCCGGGCCTTTGGAGGTTGGTCCACCGCCGATTCTGCTGGGCGCACTGGGGCCACGTATGACTGCGGTAGCTGGAGAGGTCGCCGATGGCCTGGTTGTCCACCCTTTTAATTCGATGCCGTTTATCATCAATCATACGCTGCCGGCACTGGAAGAAGGGTTTGCTGCGGGCGGACGGTCACGCGAGGCCTTCCTGCTGCAGATCAATGCCATTGTGATTACCGGGGAGACGGAAGAAGCGATGCAGGCGGCAACCCGCTCGGTCAAGGATTTACTCGGTTTTTACGCCTCAACGCCTGCTTACAAACCACCGATGGATGCCATCGGGTACGGAGATTTGCAGCCGGAGTTAAACCGGCTGTCCAAGGAAGGGCGTTGGGCAGAGCTCGGAGATGCCATCGATGATACCTTTCTTAACGCGTTTGCCACGGTGGCGGCGCCGGAAGCCGTCGCGGGCAAGCTGTTGGAACGCTACGGTGAACATGCTGATCGATTGGCGATCTATGCGCCTTACGCGGCGCCTGATGCGATGTGGGCGTCGATCATTTCGGCCATCAAGGCAGGGTAGTTCTGATCGCATTGGTGTATGCATGTTTCATGCACGGCAGCGTGGCGTTTTCTGCTAGACTTTGTGCATGGCCAATAAAGAAAAAGACAGCGAAACACTCATAGAGTCGCTCATGAAGCTGACCGGACAGGTCGCTGAAGGCACGTTTGACCTGGCCCGCAACACGGCGGCCATGACGGCCATGTTTGGTGAGAATTGGCTGCGAACATCCCTGCTGAACCGGCTCGAGCCCGAGCGCCTGGAGGCGATGGCCGACGCCGGCCACTTTCTGCGCGACGCTCGTGAGACCGCGGGGATATCGATCAAGGAGCTCTCCGAAATGCTCGGACTGGCTGATCGATCGGTGTTGGAGGATATTGAAAGCGGCCAAACCATCATGCCGCTGGAGCTGATGTTGCGCAGCGCTTCACTCCTGGCGCGACACGACCCGATACCCTTTCTTATCAAGTTTATGCGCACCTATAACCCGGCGCTGGAACAGACACTGGAACAACTGGGCGTGATGGCACTGCCGCGCCAGTTCGAGCGCGAGCGTCGCTTTGTGAACCTGGTGCGGCAACACGATAAGCTCAGGACGCTAACCGACGACGAGTATGAGCGCTTTATTCACTATATGGACAGCTCCTGCAAACTGGTGCTGGAAGTGATGGTCAAGGAGAAGGATGCCGCTGCGCAGGGCGCAAGGGTGAAAGCATCGCCGAAGCCACGCAGGAAAGCCAAACCCAAAGTGGCCGCAGCGCCCAAGGCCCGGGTCAAAGCAAAGACCCGGCCCAAGGCGAAAAGCAGGTCAAAAAGCAGGGCAAAGACACCATCCACTACGGGCAAGCCCGGGACGGCGCGTTGATAACAACACACCGGTTTTGCCCGTGCCTCATCAGTCGTCATCTCGGGTAGGTAGTTCCCGGCCCAATCGATTTCACGAGATAGAGAGACCGCGACGATGCCATCGACGCCAGAGCTCAACTGGTTTGCTACCTGTCCCAAGGGCGTAGAGGCGCTGCTGGCGCACGAATTGTTAACGCTCGGCGCAGCACAGGCCAGTGAAACCGTCGCCGGTGTGCACTTCACGGGGCCGTGGGCGGTCGCCTATCGTGCCTGCTTGTGGTCACGTCTTGCCAACCGTGTCATTTGGCCACTGGCACAGATTAACGCCGGCGACGCCAATGCGTTGTATGCGGGTTTACGCGAGATCAACTGGGGGGCGCTGTTTGATACTGCGGCCAGCTTTGCCGTGGATTTTGCCGGGGTCAACCATGAGATTCGCAATACCCAGTTCGGTGCACAGAAAAGCAAGGACGCCATCGTCGACTGGTTCATCAGTGAGCACGGCGCGCGTCCCAGCGTCGACCGCAGCGCGGCAGACGTGCGTGTCAATGTGCGACTGGTACGCGATCGGGCTCAGCTGGGCATCGACCTGTCTGGCAGCAGTTTGCACCAGCGCGGCTATCGCCGGCGCGCCGGCGCCGCGCCACTGAAGGAAAACCTCGCGGCGGCAATTCTGCTGCGTGCGGACTGGCCGTCGATGGCAGCGCGCGGCGGTGCACTGATCGACCCGTTGTGCGGATCAGGCACGCTGCTGATTGAGGGCGCCATGATGGTCGCCGGCATTGCCCCTGGTCTGGGTCGACGCCGGTTTGGATTCGAGAAGCTCAAGTCATTTGATAGCGCCCAGTGGAATGCCCTGGTGGCCCAGGCCCAGGCAAGTCGCAGCGCCGGGCTGGCCAGTACCTTGCCCCAGATGCGCGGTTATGACGGCAGCCCCCATGTCATCGAGCGCGCCATTGCGAACATTGCTGCCGCCGGTCTGGAAAAACACGTGCGCGTGAGCTGCCGACCGCTGCGCGCGCTGACCAGGCCAACCCACCGGGCAATCCCCGACGGCTTGCTGGTGAGTAATCCTCCCTACGGTGAGCGCATGGGAGATAAGTCCGAGCTTGTGCCGCTGTATGCTTTGCTGGGCCAACAAATGGCGACCCAGTTTCCTGGTTGGCAGGCAGCGGTGTTTACCTCCGACAAAGACCTTGCCAGGGCGACGGGGCTGCGCAGCCACAAGCGCTATACGCTATATAACGGTGCGCTCGCCACGGGTCTGTATCTGTTCAACCTCGAAAATAATAACTGGCGTGATGTTACCAGCGGCGCACCCGGCAGTGCTGGCAAAGGCGACTTGTCCAATGGTGCGCAAATGCTGCTCAATCGCTTGCGCAAGAACCGCAAGCGCCTGCGACCCTGGTTACGCGATAACGGCATAGAGTGCTATCGCCTCTATGACGCCGACATGCCCGAGTACGCCGTGGCCGTGGACGTTTATGGCGACTATGTGCACGTGGCCGAGTACAAGGCGCCCGCTTCAGTGCCGGAAGCGGACGCGCAGTTGCGCATGCAGGATATACGGGCAGCCGTACCGCTGGCGCTGGATGTGCTGCCCCACCGCGTTGTGTACAAAGAACGCAGGCGGCAGCGCGGAACGTCCCAGTACGACAAGCGTGCCAGCCGCGAGGAATTTCTGCCTGTGCGCGAGGGTCGCGCTACGCTGCTGGTCAATCTGCATGATTATCTCGATACCGGGCTGTTTCTTGACCATCGTCCCCTGCGTCTTCGCATCGCCAGTGAATGTGCCGGTAAAACCTTTTTGAACCTGTTTTGCTATACCGGCACGGCGACAGTGCATGCTGCACTGGGTGGGGCTGTATCTTCGGTCAGTGTGGATTCCTCCAATACTTACTTGCGCTGGTTTGAGCGCAATCTGGCGCGCAACGAGATCGATGCTTCAAGTCACCGCAGCGTAAGGGCGGACTGCGTGAGTTGGTTACAAAGGGCGCAGGGCCAATACGACGTCATCCTGCTCGACCCACCGTCGTTTTCCAACTCCAAGTCCTATGATGACAGTTTCGACGTGCAGCGAGACCACGCCGGCCTGGTCGCCGCTGTTATGGCACTGTTGCGTCCCGATGGATGTCTGTACTTCTCCAATAACCGGCGGGGATTTTCTCTGGCCGAGGAGGTCAGTGAGGCGTTTCGCTGCCAGGACATTACCCCTGCCACGCTGGACAGGGACTTTCAACGTCATCGGACGATTCACCGCTGCTGGCGGATCACACACGCTAGCTGAACGGCGTCTGGCGCGGCCCCTGCTGCGCGGCAAGGGCGCGGCCCGGCGCTACGCGTCAATCCACGCTACGTGCTGCCAATCCGCGTATGCGTGCGGGGGCGGCAGGGCGGACGCCTTGCATAAAGAAACGGTTCGCGGCCCTTGCTGTTGCGTACAACGCTGCAAATCAAGGCGTTGCACGTTAGTACCCGCAAACATTTGCGGCGGAGGCTGTCCACATCGCGCGCGGGGCACCGGGGCTGTAGCCAGTTAGCGCTGAAATTAAAATTGGCACTTAATACCACGCCATAATTTATTGATTTATATATATAAATGGCTATTTTTACCGAAGCGGCCCAGGCGTAAGCCCGTCTTGGTGGGTCACACGCTGGCATGGGTCCCCGGGCCTATCCCCATAGTTATCCACAGATCAGGTTGTGGATAACTCGGATTCGACGGGTATGTGGAGCCTGGCTAGGCCGGGTCTGCCAGGTGCAGCAGTTGTTTGCCCTGGTTACTGCCGTCAAACAGACGTTGCAGCGTTGCGGGTATGTTCTCAAAGCCGCTTTGAATGTCCTCGCGCCAGGCGATATCGCCGGCCATGACCCATTCAGTCAGCGCGGTGACGGCTTCCTCGGCACGATCAAGGTAGTCAATGACGATGAACCCTTCCATACGCAGGCGGCGCGTGGTGAGGAGCATGAGGTTACTCGGCCCGGGGCGAGGAACTTCATCGTTATAGCTGGCAATTGCGCCACACAGCACGATACGGCCAAATTCGGCCATGTGATTGAGCACTGTTTCCAGCATCTGCCCGCCGACATTGTCAAAAAACACGTTCACACCGTCAGGGCAGAGTGCCTGCAGGCGTTGATCGATGTCCTCGTGTTTGTAGTCGATGACGCCGTCCAATTTGCAGCTGTCCATAAGCCAGGCGCATTTCTCAGGCCCACCGGCGATACCAATGACCTTGCAGCCTTTCAGGCGTGCTATTTGCGCTGCCACACTGCCGGTCGCGCCCGCCGCGCCAGAGACCACCACCGTATCGCCAGCCCGGGGCAGGCCGACATCGAGCAGGCCAAAGTAGGCTGTGAGGCTGGTGGTGCCAAACATGCTCAGGGCAAGGCTCGGTGGCGTACCGTCTGGCAGTGCTGCCAGCGGAATCTCTCCATTCGGGTCGCCTACGCCATACTCCTGCCAGTTGGTCAGTCCCTGCACCAGTGTGCCAACGGGAAGGTCGGGGTTTTGCGACTCAATGACCTGCGCAACGCCGCTGGCGCGCATGGGCTCGCCAATGGCCACGGGCGGCAGGTAGCTGGGAACGTCCATCAGCCAGCCGCGCATGGCCGGATCGAACCCCAGCATCAGTGTCTTGAACATGACCTGTCCCGCTGCCAGATCCGCTTGCGGCATGGGGGATTCGACCAGTTCGAAGTGCTCAGGTCCGACCATTGCGCTGGGACGTTCTTTCAATAACCACTGTTTGTTACCGGTTGGCATGGAAATCTTACTCTCGAATACGTTGGCAGGGGCAGGTATTAGACCATCGGCGCCTGCATTTGAACAGGTCAGCGGCGCCGATGACAGGCAAGGCCCGCTGTGTTCAAATCGCCAGTGGTGTTTTCCCCACCGCTGATAACTGAAAACGCAAGGGTGGCATGTGTCTGCAGACGAATCGCGGCGACTACTGATTGTTTACCACAGCCAGAGTGGAACCTGTGCGTCTATGGCGCGCGCTGCGGCACGTGGAGCCCGCCGCGAAACGGGCGTGCATCTACAGGTATGCAGGGCGTGGGATGCCAGTGTAGAACACCTGGCCTGTGCAGATGGCTTGCTCCTGGTGGCGGCAGAGAACTCTGGCGCGCTCAGTGGCGGCATGAAGGATTTTCTCGACAGAACGTTTTACCCGGCCATCGCGCGGGGGCTGGTTGTGCCCTATGGCCTGCTGGTCAGTGCCGGGAATGATGGCACGTCCGCGCAGAGTCAGGCGCAACGTATATTGCGCGGCTACCCGTTTCCCGCGGCAACTCAACCGGTAATCCAGCGCGGTGAGTTCTGTCAGGCCGCTGCTCTGATCTGTGAGGAATTCGGCGAGGCATTTGCGACGGGCTTGTCGATGGGGATTTACTAACCGCTTCCACTGCCGGCCACACGCGTGGCCGCTCTGTCTTCGCAAGGGGTACGAAATATGGCTAACAGCGCTGATGACGCAGGCAATGGCAGTGTGCCAGAAGCGGTGCCGCAGGGGTTCGAGCGCCTGCCCGAAGGGCTTGCCTTTATCGATGCGCTGCAACCGGTCTACCGCAAGGTCGATGGGGCCAACGCAAGCTTTGGCCTGGTTGTGCAGGCACGACACGGCAACACCATGGGTATCTGCCATGGCGGGGTGTTGATGACACTGGCCGATATGGCCGCAGCTACCGGCGTCAACCTGGCGCGCGGGGAGTTGTCCGGTAGCCCCACGATTTCCATGAACATGGACTTTGTCGCCGCTGCACGGCGCGGCGAATGGATTCAGGCGGATGCGCAGGAGGTCAGTCTCAAACGCCGCTTCGGGTTTTGTCGCGGCACGATTTCCTGCGGTCGTGGCGTGGTTGCGCGCTTCAGTGGCACGTTTTATTTCCCCGACCATAAAGGTCTGTGGAAAGCGGGCGCAACCCCGCAAAGCCTGTTCGACGCAAGCTGAGCGCGGTGCAGCAGTGACCGCGTGCGGCGCGTCCGTGCCGGTCAGTGCAGGGAGCAGCTCGGCACAGCGGCTGCAGGGTACGCCGGTCACGGGCGCTGTGCCGCGCCGCTGTGTTTGTCTCCTGGCGAACAGTCACAGACCGCGATCGACAGGCCACCCGGTGCAGCAACATCGCGATCAGGTCCGGCTGCTTTGCAGGGTCTCGATAAAGGCGTTGGCCGCTCGCGAGAGCCGCCTGCCTTCATGATGAATAACACCAAGGGAGCGGCCGATATCTGTGCCGCCTACCTCTAGCAGTGCCAGTGACTCGTCCAGCATCGAGTGCGGCAGAACAGTCCAGCCAAGCCCTACCGAGGCCATCATCCGTATGGTTTCCAGGTAGTTGGTCGCTATCGAGATCTGCAGGGGCAGTTCGTGTTTATCAAACAGCGCTTTCACGATCTGGCCAGTGTAAGTGTTCATGCCCGGCAGGATCGCGGGCACTTCACTGAGCTGTGCCAGGGTCAGCGCACCGGATTGTGCCAGCGCATGATCAGCCTGTGCCATGAATGCCAGTGGGTCGGGCCAGATTTCCTGTGCCACGATGTGAGTAACCGGAGAGGGCGCAAGGGTGACGACGGCCAGTTCTATCTCGCCGCGCAGCGTTAAGTCGTAGGCCTGCTCGGAGTCCATAAAATCAATATCAATGTGCACGTTGCGGTAGCGCTCACTGAAAAGGGCAAGCACCGGTCGCAGTCGATGCAGGCCAATATGGTGGCTGGTCGCCAGGCGCAACTGCCCACCGACCTCACCGGCAAGATCGCGTACTGACTGCTCAGCGGCCTGTAATTCCAGCTGGATAGCCCGGGCGTGGGGCATGAGAGCGAGTCCGGCCTCGGTCAATGTGATGTTGCGTCCAATGCGATCAAACAGGGGGGCGGCCAGTTCGTCTTCCAGTTGCGCAATGCGTTTGCTCACCGCCGGTTGGGTCAGGTGGAGCCTCTGGGCGGCGCGCGAGAACGAACCCGTTTCTGCCACCTGTAAAAATGCACTGAGATTCTGTACGTCCATCAATCTATTCCCAAGTGGAATGCAATAGATAAAAATAATAGATTTGAGTTATTCAGATGGCAAGCCCATAATCGGCGCCAATTCCCGTACAGTCAGGACAGCGAGGTGTGATATGAGCGGAAAAACCCTGTATGACAAGTTGTGGCAGAGCCACCTGGTAGAGCAGCGCGACGATGGCAGCGCACTGATTTACATTGACCGTCACCTGATTCACGAGGTGACCTCACCGCAAGCTTTCGAAGGTTTGCGCCTGGCGGGCCGCAAGCCCTGGCGCATTGACGCGAACCTGGCAGTTCCTGATCACAATGTTCCGACGGAGCGTCAGGAACGTGCCGGCGGTATTGCAGGCATTCTTGACCCGATTTCTCGCCTGCAGGTACAGACGCTGGACGATAACTGCCGGGACTTCGACATCACCGAGTTTGCCATTAACGACCCACGGCAGGGTATTGTGCATGTCGTTGGCCCGGAGCAGGGCGCCACCCTGCCCGGTATGACTGTCGTGTGTGGTGATTCACACACGTCGACTCACGGTGCGCTGGGCGCTCTGGCGCACGGTATTGGTACCTCCGAAGTCGAGCATGTGCTGGCAACACAGTGTTTGTTGCAGCAGAAAATGAAAAACATGCTGGTGCGCGTAGACGGCCAGCTCAAGCCGGGCGTAACAGCCAAGGATGTCGTCCTGGCGATTATCGGCAAGATCGGTACCGCCGGTGGCACCGGGTACGCGATCGAGTTTGGCGGTGAGGTGATCCGCAACCTGAGCATGGAAGGCCGCATGACCATCTGCAACATGGCGATTGAAGCGGGTGCGCGCGCCGGCATGATTGCCGCGGATGAAACCACATTTGAGTACGTGAAAGGCCGCACCTATGCACCCCGCGGTGAGATGTGGGAACAGGCGGTTGCCGCATGGCGCGATCTGCACAGCGATGACGACGCCGTCTTTGACAGCGTCGTAGAATTGCGCGGCGAGGACATCAAGCCTCAGGTCACCTGGGGTACGTCACCGGAAATGGTGCTGCCGGTTGATGGCGTGATCCCGGACCCGCAATCCCTGGCCAGTGCGGCAGAGCGTGAATCCGTAGAGCGCGCATTGAAGTACATGGGTCTGGCCGGCGGAACACGCATTACCGACATCAAACTCGACAAGGTGTTTATCGGCTCCTGTACCAATTCCCGTATTGAGGATCTGCGCGCTGCGGCCGATGTCGTCAAGGGTAGGCAGGTGGCCAAGAGCATCAAGCTGGCAATGGTTGTGCCCGGCTCCGGGGCGGTTAAGGAGCAGGCCGAGGCTGAGGGCTTGCACGAGATTTTCACCGCGGCAGGCCTGGAATGGCGTGAACCGGGCTGCTCCATGTGCCTGGCGATGAATTCCGACAAGCTCGGCGCAGGAGAGCACTGTGCATCGACGTCAAACCGCAACTTTGAAGGGCGCCAGGGGTTTGGCGGTCGTACGCACCTGGTGAGCCCTGCCATGGCTGCGGCGGCGGCGGTGACAGGTCATTTTGTCGATGTGCGTGACTGGTAGGAGAAGCAGACAATGAAAAGTTTTACCGTGTTATCAGGAATAGCGGCCCCTATGGATCGCGCCAACGTTGATACTGACTTGATCATTCCCAAGCAGTTTCTTAAATCCATCAAGCGCAGCGGTTTTGGTCCCAACCTGTTCGATGAGCTGCGCTACCTGGATCAGGGCGAGCCGGGGCAAGACTGCAGTAACAGGCCTGTGAATGAGGATTTTCCCCTCAATCAGGCACGCTACCAGGGCGCCGTAGTGTTGTTGGCGCGCGATAATTTCGGCTGTGGCTCCAGTCGTGAACACGCCCCCTGGGCGCTTGACGACTACGGCTTTCGCTGCATTATTGCCCCGAGTTTTGCCGACATCTTCTATAACAACTGTTTCAAGAACGGCATCCTGCCCATCGTTCAGGATGCGGAGGTGGTCGAGCGCTTGTTCCAGCAGATGTATGCCAACGAAGGCTATGCGCTGACCATCGACCTGCAGCGCCAGGTCATCGTTACGCCAGACGACAGCGAACTGGGCTTTGAAGTGGATGCATTTCGCAAACATTGCCTGCTCAATGGCCTGGATGACATTGGCCTCACTCTGGAAAGTGCCGAGGCGATCCGAACGTTCGAAGATCGCTGGCGCGAGCAGTCGCCCTGGTTGTTTGGCAGCCTCGCGTAACACGCAAGGAAACAACATCGAGTTAAGGAGTGCATGATGAGTAGGGAATACGACGTGGCGGTTGTTGGTGCAACTGGCGCGGTAGGCAAGGCCATGATCGAGATACTGGAGCAGCGCAATTTTCCAGTGCGCACGCTGTATCCACTGGCCAGCAGCCGCTCGGCGGGTAAGGCAATACGCTTTCACGGTAAATCCGTGCTGGTGGGCGAGCTTGCCGAGTTTGATTTTTCCAAAGTGCAGATAGGCCTGTTCTCTGCCGGTGGTAGCGTCTCTGCAGAATTCGCGCCCAAGGCAGCGGCTGCCGGCTGCGTGGTCATTGACAACACATCGCACTTTCGACGCGACGATGATATTCCGCTGGTGATTCCCGAGGTGAACCCAGAGGCGCTGGCTGGCTACACTGCGCGTAACATTATCGCCAACCCGAATTGCTCCACGATCCAGATGCTGGTGGCACTGAAGCCCATCTACGACGCGGTGGGCATCGAAAGGATCAATGTCGCGACTTACCAGGCAGTGTCCGGCACTGGCCAGGAGGCAATTGAAGAACTGGCGGGGCAAACTGCACGCCTGCTCAATGGCAAGGACCCGGAATGCCAGGTCTACCCGAAGCAGATTGCCTTCAATGCGTTACCGCATATCGACACCTTTCAGGAGAACGGCTACACGCGCGAAGAAATGAAGATGGTATGGGAGACGCGCAAGATTTTTGCCGATGAAAGCATCCAGGTAAATCCCACCTGTGTGCGCATCCCCGTGTTCTTTGGTCACTCCGAGGCGGTGCACATCGAAACGGTTGACGAACTCAGCGCCGAGCAGGCGCGCGCGTTGCTTGCAAGCGCCCCGGGCGTAACGGTGATCGACGAGCGCGCGGACGGCGGGTACCCCACTGCGGTCAGCGACGCTGCCGGTCACGACCCGGTGTTTGTCGGCAGAATTCGCCAGGATATCTCCCATCCACGTGGCCTGAATATGTGGGTCGTTGCCGACAATGTACGCAAGGGCGCGGCGCTAAATAGTGTGCAAATTGCCGAGAGCTTGGTGTCGACTTACCTTGATTAATGCCCCTCGTTCCCTGATACTTGGGCAATATTCGGGGTTATAAAGTGCAAGGAAGCGCTTGCGGTTTTGCCGTTGTATTGCAGGCTCAACGTTTCGAGTGCATTGGGGAATAGGGCGTTTGTCCACCCCGGGTATGGGGACGCAGCTCAAGAAGTTGCGCCTGAACCATTAGCGGGAAAAATAATAAGGGGCGGTTATGGGACGTAAGTTTGCTGCCGTGGTGTTCTCACTGGGGTGCCTGCAGGCGAGTTCTGCCTTGGCGCTGGGTCTTGGCGAGCTCAAGCTCGAATCTTTTCTCAATCAACCTCTGGATGCCAGTGTTGACCTGCTCAACGTCGGTAACCTGCACGAGGATGAAATCAAGGTGCGTCTGGCGACGCGAGAGGATTTCAAGAGACTGGGGATGGATCGCTCCTTCTTCCTGACGAGCATCAGGTTCGAGGTGGTTGTAGAGGACGGTCGCGCGCGCATTGTCATGACCAGTGACGACCCGGTTCTCGAGCCGTATCTGGATTTTATTGTAGAAGCGCGTTGGCCTACGGGTCGGCTGTTGCGTGAGTACACTGTGCTCATCGATCCTCCAGCTTTCTCGCAGGCGACTCCCGTGGTTTCGGCCAGCCAGCGTGTTGAAGAAGTTGAGGGCATTCCCGCACCCGGAAAAAAAAAGGCTCCAGTAAGTAGCTCAGGCACCCAGGTCGACGTTCGCAAGTCGAATCTCGGCCCTGGCGAAATGCCCCAGCGCAATTTCAATGCCGGTGCGGGCGCAGCGCCCGCGCCCGGCGATCGCTACATGATCAAGCGGGACGACACGCTGTGGCAGATTGCCTCCAGTGCCAGACCCGCCGGTGCCACCGTGCATCAGACCATGCTTGATATTCAGCGCCTCAATCCCGATGCGTTCGTGAACAACAACATTAACCGTGTCAAAGCCGGTTACATTATTTATCTGCCCAGCGCCGCTGACATCAGCTCCGCAGACGTAGAGTCTGCGCTGGCTCAGGTGCGTGAGCAGAATGCCGCGTGGCGCGAAGGACGGGACGCAGAGCTTGCGGTCGCTGCGGGGCCGTCCCTGCGGATTTCCGCACAGGACGAAGAGCCCGCCGCCGCCGCGCTTGAAACACGCGGTACTATCGGCTCCGGCAGTGGTGCAGACATTGACGCAGCTGGCGCCGCCAGCCAGGGTGATGTTTCAGGGTCTGGTGGAGCGCTGGATGACCGCGTTGCCACACTGGAGCGCATCGTCGATCTCAAGGATGAGCAGATTGCGGCGTTGCAGGCGGCTCTTGCCAAGGCGCAGGCCGCAGCAGGTGGAGCGACGGCAGAAAGCGTAGAAGATACCGCCGCGCCGGATGATCTGTACGGCGATACCGAGGACGGCGAAGCACGGGCCGTCGCTGACAGCACCTGGGGCGACGATGCGTTCGACAGCGACAGTGAGCAGGCCACGGAAGACGAGTACATTGACGAACAGGGCATTGAAGAGCAGCCATCGCTGGCCGCAGCCGACGATCTCGATGGGCCTGGCGCCGCGGTCGTCGATAGTGCCGACAGCGCTGCAGAGGATGACAATGCCGGGGCATCTTCGACAAAGGCAGCCTCAACGACATCGCCAGACACGACCACCGCAAGTACCGCCAGCAGTGCTGCAACAACCGCGAGCACCGGCAAGGCGTCTACGCAAGACGCCCAGACTGAATCTTCCGGTGGCATTATGGATTACCTGTGGTACATCCTCGCCGCTGTGGGGTTAGCGATCGTCGGCTTCATTGTTGCGCGTTTACGCAACCGTGACGACGAAGAAGATAGTGACTACGATGAAGAGGCCTTCGCGAACGTAGAACTGAAGGAGCAGTCCTTCGACGTGAGCGGTGACGACGCGCAGGAGTCTGTCGCAACAGCATCGGCACCCCCGGAATCAGCCGAGACTGCAGCGGCTGCTCCATCGAGCACGCGCGGTTACGGTGAGCGCAAGCACGATGCCTATGCGTCGGATGTTGAGGCGGCCGATGCGCTTGCGGAGGCGGACATCTACATCGCCTATGGCCGCCACCGCCAGGCGATAGAGTTGTTGAATACGGCGCTGCAGAGCGAGCCGAACAACCCGATTTTCCGCCTCAAGCTCATGGAAATACACACCGAGCTGAACGACAGGACGGCTGCCTCAGAGCAGCTACACCAGCTGCGCAGTATTGGTGATGAAGACTACGTCACACAGGCCGAAGCCTTGCTGGCCAGTCTCGACAGTGAGCCAGAATCAACCGGCGGATCTGCCGAAGCAGCCGCCACCGGGCCAGCCGCCGGTGATCCGGGCGAGCCCGGTTTGGCACCCAATCCCTTTATGACGGATGACAGCGAGGAACTGGCGGCAGATTTTACTGGCCTGGAAATCGAAGATAACCTGTCGGATGCGCCCGACGACGAGCTGGATTTAAGCGAAGACTTCACCGACGAAGACGACGAAGAACTGGTCATTGCCGCCGACGCCAACGGTATGTCCACCAAACTGGACCTCGCACGTGCCTATATTGATATGGGCGATGATGACGGCGCACGCCAGATTCTCGAGGAGGTCGTGGCTGAGGGCAGTGACGCCATTAAAGCCGAGGCGCAGGAACTTCTGGATCGTATTGGCTAGTACGCTTTTCTCAAAAGACCCTTTCCCCTCCGGTGCCCGCGTTGCCTGTCGTATCGAGTACGACGGCAACGCTTATAACGGCTGGCAGTCACAACCTGTTGGGCACAACAGCACCACTGTTCAGGACGTTCTCGAAACTGCGCTGGCCCAGATCGCCCAGCAGCCAATCCGTGTGCATTGTGCCGGCAGAACAGACAGCGGCGTGCACGGTCACTGCCAGATTATCCATTTTGATCAGCCGGTGGAGCGCAGTGCCAGGGCCTGGACGATTGGCGTCAATACGAGTTTGCCGACGGACGTCAGGGTTCACTGGGCACAGGTTGTGCAGGCTTCGTTTCATGCACGATTCTCAGCCACGGCGCGGCGTTACCGCTATCTCATCGCCAACACAGCGATTCGACCTGCCCTGTTGCACCGATATGCAGCCTGGCATCGCCGGCCGCTAGATGCCGCTGCGATGCATCATGCGGCGCAATGCCTTGTGGGTAACCAGGATTTCAGCGCGTTTCGCGCAGCCTCGTGCCAGTCCAGCAGTCCGGTGCGTGATGTACACCATGTTGCAGTGACGCGCCATGCGGACCTTGTGGTGATCGACATCCAGGCCAACGCCTTTTTGCATCATATGGTACGTAACCTGGCGGGTTCTCTGATGGCGATTGGCGACGGTCGGCGAGACGCAGCGTGGCTTGTACAGCTACTTGCCGCAAGAGACCGCACGCTTGCGGCCGACACGGCACCGGCTTGCGGCCTGTACCTCGTCGATGTGCTGTATCCATCGGCGTATGAACTACCGCCAACGCCCGCGGGCCCCGCGTTACTGCATGGTTTGTCCAGTCTCTGACAGCGTCGGCGTGCAGACAGCCAAGCCCCGGGTCTGCTATGATTCGCCGCTTTGTTCAGGCACGAAGCCCACATGCGATCCACACGCATAAAAATATGCGGCATCACCACACCAGAAGACGCCCTGGCGGCGGCGGCACTGGGAGTGGATGCGATTGGCATGGTGTTTTTCAGTGGTAGCCCGCGCTGTGTCTCACCTGAGCAAGCCAGTCAGATATGCAAGAGCCTGCCGCCTTTTGTCAGTGTGGTGGGATTGTTCGTCAACGCCTCTCGCGGTGAGGTAGAGGGCGTGCTGTCTGCCGTGGCGCTGGATGTCCTGCAGTTTCACGGCGATGAGCCCGCCCCATACTGTACACAGTTCAAGCGTCCATGGATTAAAGCCCTGCGCATGCAGCCGGGGCGCGACGTTGCGGATTTGGGGCGTTCCTACCAGGCGGCCAACGCATGGCTGTTGGATACCTGGCAAGACGGCGTCGCCGGCGGTACCGGCAAGACGTTCGATTGGGCACGGGTGACACCGAATCTTCCCCGACCCGTGGTGCTTGCCGGTGGCTTGAACAGTGACAACGTGGGGCAGGCAATCGCGCAGGTGCGTCCTGCGGCCGTGGACGTCAGCGGTGGTGTGGAAAGCGCGCCGGGCGAGAAAGACCATCACAAGATGAAACAATTTGTAGACGCCGTTGCAGCGGCAGACGTTTGAGTGAGCATCATCATGAGTGCAAGTGAAACATCAGGCAACGAGCCGCCCGCGCAAGCGATCAATTACAGCAGTGTCCCGGATCAGGACGGTCATTTTGGGACGTACGGCGGCAAGTTCGTTGCAGAAACCCTGATGTCAGCATTGACTGACCTTGAGGCGCTCTATCATCGCCTGTCTGCCGACCCTGCTTTTTGTGCCGAACTGGATGAAGACCTCGCGCACTATGTCGGTCGCCCATCGCCGTTGTATGAGGCCAGGCGCCTGTCGGCGCAGGCTGGCGGCGCACGCATTTTTCTCAAGCGCGAAGACCTTAACCACACCGGTGCACATAAGGTGAATAATACGGTGGGCCAGGCCCTGTTGGCCAAGCACATGGGCAAGCGCCGCGTGATAGCCGAAACCGGTGCTGGTCAGCACGGCGTTGCAACGGCAACCATCGCTGCGCGGCTCGGGCTGGAGTGCCACGTGTTCATGGGCGAAGAGGATGTGCGTCGCCAGGCGCTTAACGTGTATCGCATGAAACTACTCGGTGCGACAGTTGTGCCGGTGACATCCGGTTCGCGTACGCTCAAGGATGCCATGAACGAGGCCATGCGCGATTGGGTCACCAATGTCGATGACACCTTCTACATTATCGGTACGGTGGCCGGTCCACACCCTTACCCGCTGCTGGTGCGGGATTTTCAGTCGGTGATCGGTCGCGAAGCGCGGGCACAGTCGCTCGATCAAACCGGCAGATTGCCCGATGCATTGGTGGCCTGCGTGGGCGGCGGTTCCAATGCGATTGGTCTCTTCCACCCCTTTCTGCAGGATGAAGACGTCGCCATGTATGGTGTGGAAGCGGCAGGGCACGGCCTGGAAACGGGCCAGCACGCGGCGCCGTTGAGCGCCGGCACGCCCGGCGTGTTGCACGGTAATCGCACCTATCTTATGCAGGACGAGGCGGGCCAGATCATCGAAACGCATTCGGTATCTGCCGGGCTCGATTATCCCGGCGTCGGCCCGGAGCATTCCTGGTTGAAAGACATCGGCAGGGTGAACTACGTCGCGGTGGATGACACCCAGGCGCTGGCAGCGTTTCACCAGTTAACACGCGTGGAGGGCATTATTCCGGCGCTGGAGAGCAGCCATGCCATTGCCTATGCCACCGAACTGGCCGCGCGGATGGAAAAAGAGCAGACGATCATCGTCAACCTCTCTGGTCGTGGCGACAAAGACATGCATACGGTAGCCGAGATCGATGGCATTGAATTCTAACCGCACAGTACTGGATGAATCGCGATGAGTCGTATTGCCCAGCGTTTTGCGCAACTCAAAGAGCAGGGCCGCAAGGCGCTGGTAACGTATAGTGTCGCCGGCGACCCGGATGCCGAAACGTCATTGAAAATGCTGCATGAGATGGTCGCGCGCGGTGCTGATATTCTCGAAGTCGGCGTACCGTTTTCCGACCCGATGGCAGAGGGGCCGGTGATTCAGCAAGCGCACGAACGCGCACTGGTCAATCGCCTGACCCTTACAGCCGTCATCGAGCTGGTGGCGGCGTTCCGCGCCACCGATAACCAGACCCCCGTCTTACTGATGGGCTACGCCAATCCGGTAGAGCACATGGGCTATGCACATTTTGCCGACGTCGCCTCAGCCGCCGGTGTGGATGCTTTGTTGACCGTTGACCTGCCGCCTGAGGAAGTGGCCCCGATCAAGGCCGAACTGTCACGGGTAGGCATGGATTGCATACTGCTGGTGGCGCCTACCACCCCCGATGCGCGCCTGGTGAAGATCGTCAAACAGGCCAGTGGTTTCGTTTATAGCGTTTCCCTCAAGGGCGTTACCGGCTCTGGCCACCTCGATAGCAACGTAGTGGCAGAGCAGGTCGCCCGTATTCGCCAGCACACCGCGTTGCCCGTTGCCGTGGGCTTCGGTATTCGTGACGCGACCTCAGCCAGGGCGATAGCGGCGGTGGCCGATGGCGTGGTCGTGGGTAGTGCGCTGGTGGCTGCCGCGGCCGAGGCGGGGCAGGGTGGTCCCGAAGCTGCCGTAGCTGCCGCAGGAGCACTGGTGGCGGAAATTCGCCAGGGGATCGATAGTCTCGCTTCCTAGACAACGTACAGCACGGCTATAATGGCCCTTTGAAGCAGTCAGCGGAAAAGCCCATGAGCTGGATCGACAAAATTCTCCCATCGGGTGTTCGCAGAAGCGGCGGCGGTGATGGGTCCAGTAGCGTACCTGAGGGCCTGTGGAAGAAGTGCGTCAAGTGCGACGCGGTGTTATACCTGCCCGACGTAGAACGCAACCGTGATGTCTGCCCCAAGTGTGATCACCACATGCGTATCGGCGCCCGGCGTCGCCTCGATATTTTCTTCGATAAAGAGAATCGCGAAGAAGTTTTCGCAGACATAGAGCCGATTGATCGCCTCAAGTTCAAAGACAAGAAACGCTACCGCGACCGCCTGAACGCCGCACAAAAAGCGACTGGCGAAAAAGACGCGTTAATCGCCATGTGCGGCGAGCTGCACGGCATGCCTGTGGTTGCCCTGGCGTTCGAGTTCGAATTTCATGGCGGCTCGATGGGCTATGCGGTCGGCGAGAAGTTTACGCGCGCCGCCCACCTGGCGCTGGAAAAACGTGCCCCCCTGGTGTGCTTCTCGGCCTCTGGCGGTGCCCGCATGCAGGAGGCGTTGATCTCACTGATGCAAATGGCCAAGACCAGCGCGGTTATTGAGCGCCTGAAGTGCGCAGGCGTACCCTATGTATCGGTTATGACTGACCCTATCTACGGCGGCGTATCCGCTTCGCTGGCCCTGCTCGGGGATATCAACATCGCCGAGCCCGACGCCCGTGCCGGCTTTGCCGGGCCCAATATCATCGAACAAACTATTCGTCAGAAGTTGCCCAAGGGCTTCCAGCGCAGCGAGTTCCTGCTGGAGCACGGTGCCGTGGATATGATCGTTCACCGCAACAAGTTGCGCGACACCATTGCCAGGCTACTTGGCAAATTGATGGCCACACCTGAAATGGGTGCCGGTCCTGCGCAGGCAGTAGAGCCTGTTCCCGAGGAAGAAACCGAACAGCCACAGGGTGTTGACGGTGAGACGTCGGCTGCATCGGTCCCGGAGGGAGATGACTAAATCCGCGCTCGATCAGTGGCTGCAGCGACTTGAGACAATCCATCCACGTAACATCGAACTGGGTCTGGAACGCTCGTCAGAGGTCGCTCGCAGTATGGGCCTGCTGCCTGTGGCCCCCCCAGTTGTTACCGTTGCCGGAACAAACGGTAAAGGCTCTACTATCGCTGTGCTCGAGGCGCTTGCGGGCGCGGCGGGTCTGCGCTGCGGCGTCTACACCTCGCCGCATTTGCAAGAATTTAACGAGCGCATTCGCATCGCCGGTGTGCCGGTGAATGACCGGGAACTGATCGATGCTTTCAGCAGTATTGACAGTGCGCGCGGCGACATCAGCCTGACCTATTTTGAGTTCGCTACCTTGGCTGCACTTGTGCTGTTCCGCGCACACCAACCCGATATTCTGCTGCTGGAGGTAGGCCTTGGTGGCCGGCTTGATGCAGTCAACATTGTCGATGCAACGGTCGCGGTAATCACCAGTATCGATCTGGACCACCAGGATTGGCTGGGTGATACCCGGGAGAAAATCGCCCTTGAGAAGGCCGGCATCCTGCGCACCGGCCGCCCGGCGGTTATTGCTGATCGTGAGCCGCCAGCTACGCTGCGGTCAGCGGTGCAGCAGGTTGGTGCACAACCGGCGCTGTTTCTCGGCGAAGATTTTTGGGTGGTTGAAGACGGCGCGCAGTGGCATGGCCAGGTCGTCGATGGCAGGGGTAATACGGTGGAGCTACCAGCGCTGGAACTGGGTTCGTTGCTACCTGATAATATCTGCGCCGCGGTGCAGGCCATGTTACTGACTGATGTAGCCGTGAATGTTGCGCGTCTACCACAAATCGTCGCAGGAGCTAGCCTGCACGGACGGCGAGAGCATCGCCAGATCGCTGGCGTTGATTACATACTGGACGTTGCTCATAACCCCGCGGCAGTTAATAAGTTAGTTGAATATATTTCTCTAACTAATTGTAATAAAAGGATTATAGCGATATTTTCAGTCATGGCCGATAAAGATATCGCAGGGATTGTCGCTGCCGCCGGGGAGCAGTTTGACGCCTGGTTTATCGCCGACCAGCCAGACAATGCCCGCGCCGCCAGCGCCGAGACGGTTGCGGCAATACTGCGCCAGGCCGGGCAGTCGATGGTCAGTAGCAGCAAGAATGTGAAGCAGGCAGTGCGCAGGGCGCAAAGCATCGCATCCCAGGGAGACACACTCGTGGTATTTGGATCTTTCTCCACCGTTGGCACGGCCATGCATGTGCTGGACAAAGACCTGTCGAAACAGAAGGCGAGCTAGGTGAACGAGGTATTGAAACAACGTTTAGTGGGTGCGCTGATCCTGGTTGCGCTCGGCGTCATTTTCTGGCCCATCATATTCGTGGAGCCTGAGCGTCAGCCGGTCGGCCAGTTGCAGGGCATTCCTCCACAGCCCAAGGTCAGTGAACAGCCTGTGTCTCCGCCAACGCTGTCGGGTTTGCGCGGCTCTCCCGCGCTGGATATGGATCATGTATTGGAGGAGCAGGACGCAATGGATACCGCGCTGTATGACGCGGCTGACACTACAGTACGGCAGGGTTCAGATGCCGACGCAGAACCGCAGACGAGCCTTTCAGCTGCGCCGACAGCCGCCCAGTCAGGCGCAGCGGCAGCCAGCGCAGACGCGCCAACCGTGACGCCGCGCACGCAGCGCCCTGAGCCGTTGCGAGTGGATGCCGACGGCGTGCCTGAGGCGTGGATACTTCAGGTCGTCAGTGTCAGCAGTGAAGAGAAAGCCAATGCGCTACGCGATCGTCTGCTGGGGCTCAATCACAAAGGGTACGTCAAGCGTGTCTCCAGTAACGGCAAAACGCTGTATCGTGTGTATATCGGTCCGCGTTTTGAACAGGCAAAGCTGGAAGAGATTCAGCCACAGATTGATGCAGAGTTCGGCGTGAAGTCCATGATACGGCGCTACGTTCCCTGATCATGCCGGCGTCGGAGCGCTAGCCCGTGATCGACTGGACACTGTTCAATGCACTCGACTGGGTCATCGTAGTGGTGGTTTGCCTGTCTGTGGGCCTGAGTCTGTGGCGCGGCTTTACCCGCGAGGCAATCTCACTGGCCGGGTGGGTCGCAGCGTTTGTGCTGGCCAATCTTTATGCTGCGCCGCTGGCTGCCGTGTTCACCGAGGTCATCAACAGTGTTACCGGGCGCTATGTGATCGCCTATGCGCTGTTGTTCGTCGGTACGCTGATCCTGTCTGGCATTGCGGCGAGCCTCGCCAGGCAGGTGATCAAAGTCAGCGGTCTGTCCTTGCTCGACAGGCTCCTGGGAACTGTGTTCGGTTTGGCCCGCGGACTCATCATTATATTGGTAGCGGTTTATATGTTGCGTCAACTGGTGCCCCCGCAGAATTTGTCCTGGCTGCACCACTCTCAGCTGATGCCGCATATTGACATGCTGGTGCAGTGGGTGCAGACGGTGTTTGCTCAGATGGGTAAGGATCTCGGGCCAGGAATGAGCCCTTAAAACGAGTGTGAACGGGAGTGCGAGAAAATGTGTGGTCTGGTTGGAGTTGTAGGCAAGGCTGATGTCGCCCCGGATATTTACGATGCGCTAACCGTGTTGCAGCATCGCGGGCAGGATGCGGCCGGCATAGTGACCTGTGCGGGAGGTCGTTTCAGTCAGCGCAAGAGCGAGGGGCTGGTGCGCGACGTGTTTCGCCAGCACCACATGCAGTTGCTGACGGGTAGCATGGGCATTGGACATGTGCGTTACCCCACCGCCGGGAGCTCAGGGCCGGCATTGGCTCAACCCTTCTACGTCAACTCTCCGTATGGCATTGCGCTTGCGCATAACGGCAACCTGACAAATTCAGAAAGGCTCACACGTGAACTGTTCCAGGATGACTTGCGTCACCTGAATACCGACTCCGATTCAGAAGTGTTGCTCAATGTTTTTGCCCATGAATTGCAGACGCTGGGCAAGCTAAGCCCGCAGCCCGAAGATATTTTCAACGCGGTAGAGGCGGTGCATCGGCGCTGCGAGGGAGGTTATGCGGTCGTCGGCCTGCTGGTGAACTACGGGGTGTTTGGATTTCGTGATCCTAGCGGGATACGTCCTCTGGTGATCGGCACGCGGGAAACCAAAAAAGGCAGTGAGTACATGATCGCCTCGGAAAGCGTCGCACTGGATGTACTGGGCTTTTCACTGCTGGGTGATGTACAGCCCGGCGAGGCTATATTTATTGATCAGCAGGGGCAGTTGCATCGTCGTCAGTGTGCGCCTGCGGCCAAGCTGTACCCCTGTATTTTTGAGCATGTGTATTTTGCGCGTCCGGATTCGCTGATGGATGGTATATCGGTATACAAGACGCGCATGCGGCAGGGCGCTGCACTGGCGAAAAAAATCCGGCGTGAACGTCCGGACCTGGACATTGACGTGATTATCCCCATACCCGATACCAGCCGCATCGCCGCCCAGTCGATGGCCTACGAGTTGAACATCAAGTTTCGCGAAGGCCTGATGAAGAATCGCTATATCGGCAGAACGTTTATTATGCCGGGCCAGAGCCATCGCAAGCGTTCGGTAAAACAGAAGCTCAACCCGGTTCCGCTGGAGTTTGATGGCAAGAATGTGATGTTGGTCGATGACTCGATCGTGCGCGGCACGACCTGTCGCCAGATTATCGAAATGGCGCGCGAAGCCGGCGCTGCGAATGTGTATTTTGCCTCGGCTGCGCCGCCTGTGCGCTACCCCAACGTGTACGGTATCGATATGCCCTCGGCGACCGAGTTGATTGCCCATAACCGCTCGGTGGAGGAGGTCTGTAAGCTCATTGGCGCTGACTGGCTGGTGTACCAGGACCTTGATGACCTGATTCGCTGCTCCACCGATGGCAATCCAGATGTCGATGGGTTCGACTGCTCTGTATTTAACGGAGAATATATTACCGGTGACGTCGATCAAACCTACCTGGATCGTATAGAATTGCTGCGCAATGATGCCGCCCAGAACAAACAGCGGGAAAATCTGCGTGCCGAAGGCGCGCTGGTGGGCCTGCATAACGACGTATAGTGCACTGCAATGACAGACAGTAACTCCGATAATCCCCTGGCCGGTGCCGGCCTCGATACCCTGGCAGTGCGCGCGGGCATATTGCGCACGGCAGAGGGCGAACATTCAGAGCCCGTCTTTCTTACCTCGAGCTACGTATTTGCCAGCGCGGAAGAAGCCGCGGCGCGTTTTTCCGGTGAGTCCGCGGGCAATGTGTATTCGCGTTATACCAATCCCACGGTGCGAACGTTTGAGCAGCGTATTGCCGCACTTGAGGGTGCCGAGGCCGCGGTAGGCACCGCCTCCGGAATGGCCGCTATTCTGAGCACCGCTATGGCCCTGCTGAAATCCGGGGATCATGTTATTTGTTCCCGAGATGTGTTTGGCACCACCACCAACCTGTTCGCAAAATACATGGCGAAATTTGGCGTGGAAACCACTTTTGTCGCGTTGCTGGATACACCGGGCTGGGAGGCGGCGCTGCGTCCCAACACTGCCATGCTCTTTCTGGAAACACCGTCCAATCCCCTGTGTGAAGTTGCCGACATAGGCGCTCTGTCGAAATTGGCGCGCGCGTCAGGCGCACTGCTGGTCGTCGACAACTGTTTTTGTACGCCGGCACTGCAGTTACCGCTAGCGCACGGCGCCGATATTGTCATCCACTCCGCTACCAAGTACCTGGACGGGCAGGGGCGCTGCGTGGGTGGCGTTGTTGTTGGCCGTCAGGAACACATGCAGGAAGTGGTCACATTCTTGCGCACCTGTGGCCCCACAATGAGTGCATTTAATGCCTGGGTGTTTCTCAAGGGGCTGGAAACCCTGCGCCTGCGTATGGATGCACATAGCCAGTCTGCCCTGCATGTCGCCCAGTGGTTGCAACAACAGCCCGCGGTGAGCCGCGTCTACTATGCCGGGCTCGAAGGTCACCCCGGCCACGCGCTTGCCGCGCGCCAGCAACGCGCGTTTGGCGGCGTCCTTTCCTTTGAGGTCGAAGGTGGGCGCGATGAAGCGTGGCGATTTATCAACGGCACCCAGGTATTGTCTTTGACGGCAAACCTGGGCGATGCCAAGACAACTATTGTCCATCCTGCAACCACTACGCATGGCCGATTAACGCCAGAGCAACGCGACGCAGCCGGCATCACCGATAACCTGATCCGGATTGCGGTTGGCCTTGAGGATGTTGCCGATATCCAGACAGACCTCATGCGTGGTTTTGCAGCGCTGGCCTAACCACTGCCAGGGCCTGCCATGGGCGTTCCACCGCTTTCACATTCCGGCCCGGCAACGCCGCGCGGTACGGCAAAAACAGCCGTGGCAGCCGCGAACTATTGCCGCTTTTCTCCATTTTTCAGTGGTTTAGGGCTTCCCATGGCATATACACTGTCATCAGTGGGTAACGGATTGTGCCCGTTCTGCAGGAGCGATGTATCACATGAGCATGGGACAAGGCGCCCCGGCAACGCCGTCAGCTAGCGTCGGGCTCGCAAAAAGCGTGGGCAGCACCCAGGAATTGGTGGACAGGGCCGTCGCAGAAGTGAGTAAAGTGCTTCTGGGCAAGGAGCCGCAAATACGGCTGGCGCTGTGCTGCCTGTTTGCACGCGGCCACTTGCTGATTGAGGATCTTCCCGGCATGGGAAAGACCACGCTGTCTCATGCACTGGCTGATGTGCTGGGTCTGGCGTGGAAGCGCGTGCAATTTACCAGCGACTTGATGCCAGCAGATGTTCTGGGAGTCTCGATTTTCGACAGCGCCAACGCGAGCTTTCACTTTCACGAGGGCCCGATCTTCACGCAACTTTTGCTGGCCGATGAAATCAACCGGGCGACGCCGCGCACCCAGAGTGCTTTGCTGGAGGCGATGGCGGAAGGGCAGGTCACCGTTGAAGGTGAAACACGGCCGCTACCCGACCCTTTCTTTGTGATTGCGACACAAAATCCTGTGCATCAATCCGGTACCTATCCTTTGCCGGAATCGCAGTTGGACAGATTCCTGATGCGCATCGAACTGGGTTATCCGCACCCGCGCGCTGAGCGCGAGATGTTTCTTGCCAAACATTCAGCGGCCGGCCGTGCCACACAGCCAGCCCAGCGTATTGATCGCAATCAGTTGGACACTCTCCGGGCAGCGGTCGCGCAGGTACAAACATCCGAGTCGTTGCTGGATTACCTGCAACGACTGGTTGCCCACACGAGGCAGTCACCAGAGTTTGAAATGGGCCTCTCGCCGCGCGGAGCGCTGGCATTGCTAAACTGCGCGCGAACCTGGGCCGTAATGAACAATCGCGGTCATGTGGTGCCGGAAGATATTCAGGTTGTACTGCCGTCTGTGGCAGCTCACCGACTGGTACCCAGTAGCGAGTATGCCGGTGATGGTGCCGCGCTGGTCGAGTTGTTACAGCGCAACGTAGACGTCATTGGGTCCTGAGGCCCGCACCGGTGGGTTCAGGGTCACTGATTCAGGGCAAGCACCGCTACCGGTTGCGTTTCGCTGAGCGCTTTCAGCGCTGGATAAACCGCCGAATCCCACCCTCACGCTCGGTCACATTGAATCAGCGTCGGATCTTCATTTTTCCCAGTGCTGCCGGCCTCTTTTTTATGTTTTGCCTGCTGGTCATGCTCCTCACGGCCATCAACTTTCAGAACAACCTGAGCTACGCCCTCACGTTTCTTCTGGCAACGCTTTTTATTGTAGCCACGCTCCACACCTATGCCAATTTGTCGGGCCTCACGATACAGGCCGTGCGCGCCGCAGCGGCGTTTCCCGGGCAGCGTACGGAATTTGAATTGCTCATCAGCAAGGGGCGACAGCGCAGGCACTATGCCCTGCATTGCGCCTGGCCGGACAGCAGCGACGCGCTGGTTAATCTTACGGACCAGGAGAGCGCCAGAGTAGTACTGCACATGCCCGTGGGCGAGCGAGGATGGTATAAACCTGGCAGGCTGCTGCTTGAATCTACCTATCCTCTGGGCTTGCTGCGCTGTTGGACCTGGCTGGATCTGGATTTACATGCCCTGGTGTACCCGCGTCCGCTACCGACGCCAGAGTTGCCTGGTACCGCCTCGCAGGACGATGATGGCGCAGCCCTGCTTCTTCCCGGTAGCGATGATTTTTACGCCCTGCGCGAGTATCGACAGGGCGACCCGATGCGACAGATTCACTGGAAAGGACTCGCCAAGGGCCAGGGGCTGCATAGCAAAGAGCACACAGCGTACGCGCAGCGCAGCGCATGGTTGGACTGGGAGCAGTTTGCCGGCCTGCCGACAGAGCAGCGCTTGTCACATTTGTGTTTCTGGGCCCTGGACTTTCACAAGAAGCAGGAGGAATTCGGCTTACAACTACCAGCGCTGGTGATTGCACCGGGCACAGGCGATAAACACCTGGATGCTGTGCTGCGCGCGCTCGCCTTGTATGGAAAGGAGCCGGCAAGCGCATGAACATCCAGGAACACATTCCGCGCAATGCACTGGTGTGGATTGTGATTTGCCTGTTTGCTGTAGTGGCGCCGCACGCGACACGGCTGCCATTATGGGTTGTGGGTGTTTACCTGCTGGCGGTGACCTGGCGCATCATGGTGTATCGTGGTCGCTGGTCATTCCCGGGCAGGGCGGTAAAGTTTGCCATAACAGCGAGCTGTTTCGCCGGCATCGCGCTGACCTACCAGACGCTGATCACACTGGAGGCGACGGTTGCGCTGCTGCTGTTGGCGTTTGCGCTGAAGCTGGTGGAACTGGTCAGGCGCAAGGATGCTTACGTCCTGCTTTTCCTTGGATACTTCGTCTGCCTTACCGAGTTTCTGTTCAGCCAGGACATACTGGTTACGTTGTTTTCTCTTGTAAACGTTGTCCTGATAACGACAGCGCTAATCGCACTGCATCAACCTGGCCAGCAACGTTTCAGTAAGGAACCACTGCGGCTGGCCGGTGTGATGGTAGCGCAGGCGCTACCGCTGATGTTGGTGATGTTCTTCCTGTTTCCCCGTTTCGGGCCGCTGTGGACGGTCCCCATCAAGAGCGGCGCAGCCAAGACCGGCATGAGTGACTTTATGAAGCCGGGCGATGTTGCCCGCCTCAGTCAGTCCGATGACGTGGCCTTTCGGGTCAAGTTTGAGGGCGAAATCCCCCCGCAGGCGGAACTCTATTGGCGCGGGCTGGTGTTGAGTCGTTTAAAGGAAGGTACCTGGTCGGCGATCGGTTACTACCAGGTGCCCGATGAAGAGCGCCGGCCGGTTGCGGTAGACACGCAGGGAGTCGAGCCGTTGAACTACACGGTGATCATGGAGCCCAGCCACCAGAACTGGCTCTACGGCCTGCATTATGCACAATCTTCCAGCGGCAGTGTTGTGCATGCGCCTGACTATCGCCTGTTTTCGATGGTGCCGGTAGAGGCGGAGCTCATGTACAGCGCCAGCAGCTGGACGCAGGCACCGGTCGAGGTGGAACTGTCATCCTGGCGGCGCAAGGCGGAAACGCGACTGCCTGCCGATGATGACCCAAGAACGCGCCAGTTGGCGCGTACAATGCACGGCGAAGCCGCATCGGATCGTGCATTTGTCGACAGCGTTCTGGCGATGTTCAACGAACAACCCTTTGTGTATACGCTCAACCCCGGTTTTCTCGCAGCGACCAATGCAATGGACGATTTTGTTTTTGTCAGTCGCCGTGGCTTTTGTGAGCACTATGCCTATGCGTTCGTCCTCATGATGCGGGCGGCGGGCCTGCCATCACGAGTGGTTGCCGGTTACCAGGGCGGTGAAATCAACCCGGTGAACAAGACGGTGATCGTGCACCAGTTCGATGCGCACGCCTGGGCAGAAGTATGGCTCGAGGGCGAGGGATGGGTTCGGGTCGATCCCACCGCGGCGGTGTCGCCCTTGCGCATCGAAGCTGGATTGGAGCAGGCTATGCAGGGTGATGGCAGCTTCCTGTCAGAGTCACCGCTGTCGCCGGCGCGCTATCGAAGCATACCCCTTGTGAATCAGTTTCGACTGCGTTATGACGCATTGACGTATCGCTGGCAGAGTTGGGTAGTGGGCTTCGACAACAAGCGCCAGATCGAGTTACTGCACGATTTTTTCGGTGAGATCAGTGCGCGCATGTTTATTCTTGCGCTGTTCGGTACCGCGCTGCTGGTCTTGCTGCCCGTTGCCTGGTCGCTGTTGCGCGGCAGGTCGATGCAGGTGTCCCGCGAGCATGACAAGTACTATCGTGCGTTCTGTGCGCGTCTGGAGGCGTTGGGACTGCAGCGCCAAAGTGGCGAAACTCCTGGCCAATACGCGCTGCGCGTGAAGCAGGCACTGCCAGCGAGCAGCGCCACCATTGACAACATCACACGGCTTTACAACGAGTTGGCTTACGCGGACAGCGCGCTGTCATCGGCGGATAGGCAGGATGGTCTGCGACGTCTGCGCCAGGCAGCTCGCCAGTTTCGTCCGAATCGACGCGCAATCGCCAATCACTGAGCGAGTAGCGCTGCCGAGGCAGGACGACCGGCGCGAGCCTTGCTCACACCGGCGCGGAACAGGCGGTCAGGCGCTCAGTTCGGTGATCTGCACGGCTGCGATACGCTTGCCTTCTTCCGCCTTGGCCTGGAACTCAATGACTTTATCGAATTCGAGATAGCGGTAGATGTCCTCAGACATCGAGTTAATGCGATTTGCGTACTCCAGATACTCTGCTGGCGTGGGGATCCTGCCCAGAATCGCGCCGACAGACGCCAGTTCTGCGGATGTCAGGTACACATTGGCGCCGTCACCCAGACGGTTGGGGAAGTTACGCGTTGACGTCGACAGCACAGTGGAGTTGGCCGCCACCCGTGCCTGGTTGCCCATGCATAGCGAGCAGCCGGGCATTTCGGTGCGCGCACCGGCGGCGCCGAAAATATTGTAGTAGCCTTCCTCCATCAGCTGGTGTTCGTCCATGCGAGTGGGAGGCACAATCCACATGCGCGTGGAGATACCCCCCTTGTGCTGTTCAAGCAACTTACCCGCTGCACGGAAGTGACCGATATTGGTCATACAACTCCCGATAAACACCTCGTCAACACTGTCGCCAGCGACTTGTGACAACAGACGTGCATCGTCCGGGTCGTTCGGCGCGCAGACCACGGGCTCCTTGACATCGGCCAGGTCGATCTCGATGACGGCGGTGTACTCGGCATCCGCATCGGCACGCATCAAAGTGGGATTCTCCAGCCACTCCTCCATCTTCACCGCACGCCGCTCCAGGGTGCGCGCATCACCATAGCCCTCAGCGATCATCGAGCGCAGTAGGACGATATTGGATTTGAGGTATTCAACCACTGTTTCTTCAGAGAGGTCGATGGTGCATCCGGCGCAGGAGCGTTCAGCCGAGGCATCGGATAATTCGAAAGCCTGCTCTACGGTCAAATGCGAGAGGCCCTCGATTTCAAGAATTCTGCCGGAGAAGATGTTTTTCTTGCCCTTTTTCTCTACCGTCAGCAGACCTTGCTGTATGGCGTAGTAGGGGATTGCGTGTACCAGATCGCGCAGCGTGATGCCTGGCTGCATCTCACCCTTGAACCGCACCAGTACAGATTCCGGCATATCCAGTGGCATCACGCCGGTCGCAGCGGCAAACGCCACCAGCCCGGAGCCGGCGGGAAAAGAGATCCCCATCGGGAAACGCGTGTGTGAATCACCGCCGGTGCCGACGGTATCAGGTAGCAACATGCGGTTCAGCCAGGAATGTATGATGCCATCGCCGGGGCGCAGCGATACGCCGCCGCGTGTCATGATGAAATCCGGCAAAGAGTGCTGTGTGTCAATATCAACCGGCTTCGGGTAGGCCGCCGTGTGACAGAACGACTGCATGGTCAAGTCTGCCGAAAAGCCCAGACACGCCAGATCCTTGAGTTCGTCGCGTGTCATTGGCCCGGTGGTATCCTGCGAGCCCACTGTGGTCATGCGTGGCTCACAATAGGTGCCCGGGCGAACGCCCTCGACACCGCATGCCTTGCCGACCATTTTTTGTGCCAGCGTGAAGCCTTTGCCGGTGTCCTGTGGTTGCTCGGGCTTGCGGAACAGATCGGACTCGGGCAGTCCAAGTGCCTCGCGCGCCCGCGTCGTCAGGCCTCGGCCGATGATCAGGTTGATGCGGCCGCCGGCACGGACTTCGTCCAGCAGTACATCGGACTTCAGTTCAAACTCAGAGATGACAGCGCCGCTTTCAGAGAGAATCTTGCCTTCGTAGGGGCGAATCTCGATCACGTCGCCCATGTGCAAATCGTCGACAGGTGCCTCAAATACCAGTGCGCCAGCGTCTTCCATTGTGTTGTAGAAAATCGGCGCCACCTTGTTGCCGATACAGATGCCACCGCCTTTTTTGTTCGGCACGCCCTCGATGTCGTCGCCAAAAAACCACAGCACTGAATTAGTCGCTGATTTGCGCGAGGAGCCGGTTCCTACGACGTCTCCCACAAATGCAACCGGCAGGCCCTTGGCCTGAATGTCCTGCACCTGCTGCATTGGGCCGGTGACGCCGTGTTCGTCAGGCTGCAGGCCCTCGCGCGTCATTTTGTACATGGCCAGCGCGTGCAGCGGAATATCGGGGCGCGACCATGCATCGGGGGCGGGGGAGAGGTCATCGGTGTTTGTCTCTCCCGTCACTTTAAAAACGGATACTTTGATAGATTCGGGCACTTCGGGTTGATCAGTGAACCACTCACCATCGGCCCAGGACTGCATCAATGCCTGGGCATTGGCACTGCCGTTGCTGGCCAGTTCAGCCACGTCATGAAAGGCTTCGAACATCAAAATAGTCTGCTTGAGCTCGTTGCATGCCAGTACGCCCAGTTCGCTGTCGTCCAGTAAGCCGATCAGTGTCTCGATGTTGTAACCGCCGTGCATTTTGCCCAGCAGTTCAACGGCGCGCGATTTACTGATAACGGGTGAGCTGACCTCGCCCTTTGCAAGCGCCGACAAAAAGCCGGCCTTCACGTAGGCAGCTTCGTCGACCCCGGGCGGTACCCGCGTGCTGATCAGCTCATGCAGAAACGCCTCTTCACCTGCCGGCGGGCTCTTGAGCAGTTCAATCAACCCTGCGACCTGCTCTGCATCCAGGGGCTTGGGGGGAATATTCATTGCGGCGCGTTCTGCCACATGTGCGCGGTAGGCTTCTAACACGTTTGAGCTCCTGTGAAATGGTCGAAGGGCTCTGGCGAAAGAGCCCGAAAACGGCGCTGAATTATAGCCCACAGCCACACTGATAGTCATCGCTGAGCGCCTTATATCGTGCATTCATTGGGGTGATACCGTAAAATCTGCGGCGCGTTTGCAAACATTGGAAGGCATCAACTGCAGATGTTGCACATCCCCGTAAAAACCCCATGCATCGGCGTTTGCTCAACAGGCATCGGCGACAGTGTCTGTCGCGGTTGCAAGCGTTTCAGCCATGAGGTGATCGACTGGAACGCGTATACATCAGAGCAGAAGCGCGTCGTTGATTCGCGGCTTGCGCAATTCCTGTCGCAGTGTGTGCGCAACAAACTCGAAGTGACCGATCGCGGTTTGTTGTCATGGCAATTGGATGTACAACAGGTTCGTCATGTTGCGCATCATGACGAGTACTGCTGGGTGTTCAGCTTACTCAAGGCCGGGGCCGGCCAGATACAGCGCACTACAGATTACGGCTTTGAAGTGAATCTGTCTTTCCGGGCGCTTGGCCTGGTGCAACTGCGCGAGATAATTGACCAGGAATTCTATGTGCTGTCAGAGGCGCATTACGATCGCTATATGCGCACGCCTGATATGTTCGGGGCGCAGCGCTAGTGACGGGCGCGCAGTCGGCAGACGCCGTTGAGCAGTTCCTGCACTGTGCCACGCCCCGCGCCTGGGTGACTGCCGCTATGGATAATCCCGCGCTGCTACTGGTTGATCATGCCAATTGCGAAAAAAAAGCCGCCTCCACCGCGCTCAACCTTATGTATCGCTATGTGGAGCATCCGGCGCTGTTGCACCGACTGTCGCGCCTGGCGCGCGAGGAACTGCGCCACTTTGAGCAGGTCATCGCTATTATGGTGGAACACCGAATCGACTACCCCCAGCTTAGCGCCTCCCGCTATGCCGGCGAACTGCGCAAACTGGTGCGCACCAGTGAGCCGGCGCGTCTGGTCGACACCCTTGTGGCGGGGGCTGTTATCGAAGCACGTTCGTGTGAGCGTTTTGCCTTACTGGCATCACACCTGGGCACCGACGAGGGCAGGGACGCAATGGGTTCCCCCGGGCTTGCATCGCAACTGGCCGAGTTTTATCGCTCCTTGCTAAGGTCCGAAGCCAGGCATTTTAAGGATTACCTGTCATTGGCACGGCAATTCGCGCCGTGTGGCGAGCTGGAAACAAGAGTGGGGCTGTTTCTCGATCTTGAGCAGACGTTAATCGAGTCCGGTGATGACGAGTTCCGCTTCCACAGCGGTGTGCCCGGTCAGGCGGCATAGGGCTGGCCCCTCATGGGCCCATCAGTGGCTGTCCTTCTGCATCCAGTGCGTCGGTAAGTCTGTGCCCGGGGCGTGTCCACTGCGTCCAGGTGTGAAAGGCTCCCCTGGCTAACCTCGCATTTCACCGGCAGAAGTTTCCCTAACTCATTGTATTTTATTGAATATCAAGCAACTGAATTTCTTCAGAATTCACTTTAAGTGTCGTTGGCCGGTGCTCCCAGTCGCCCAGCACCCAGCGTGAGCCGCAGGCAACGCGGTGCTGGCCCGGGCGATGCGTATGGCCGTGAATCAGCAGCTCTGCGTCGGCTTCGCACATGACCCGGTCGACCTCGTCCGGGTGCACATCGACGATATCTTCGGGTTTGTTGCTCTTTGCCTCGTTGCTGGCCTGGCGCAGTGTCCTGGCCAGCAGGCGACGCTCCTCCAGGGGTTTCGCCAGCACGGCGTCGCGCCACTGGGGCTGTCGTACGCTGGAGCGAAAACGCTGGTAATCGACATCGTCGATGCAAAGCAGGTCGCCATGCATAAGCAGGGCACGCCTGCCGAACAAGTCAAGACGGAACGGGTCCTGCAGAAGTTGCGCACCTGTGGCGGAACAGAAATCCTCGCCTAGCAGAAAATCCCGGTTGCCGTGCATGACATACAGGTCGGGTCCGGCGGCCGTAAAGGCCTTGAGCGTCTGCCGGGTGCGCGAGGCCAGCAGGGAATCGTCGTCATCCCCAACCCATGCATCAAAGAGGTCGCCAAGGATGTACAGCGCCGCACAGGACTCTTTGTCGTGAATGAGCGCCTGTGTGAAGCGCTCGAGCAGCCGCCCGGTTTGTGTACGGGCAGCGTCAAGGTGTATATCAGAGATAAAATAGACGCTGGACACAAGCGTGGCCAGGCGGGGCGCTAGTCCCCGATGACTTCCACTGACTCGATAATGACCGGATCCTGCGGGACGTCCTGGTGGCCATTTTTGCTCGTGGTGGCGACGGAGCGAATTTTGTCCAACACGTCTGCGCCACCGGTGACTTTGCCAAACACTGCGTAACCCCAGCCCTGCATGTCTTTTCCCGTGTGGTTCAGGAAGTCATTGTCCTTGACGTTAATAAAAAACTGGGCAGTGGCCGAATGAGGCTCCATGGTTCGGGCCATTGCAATAGTGCCGAAGTCATTTTTCAGGCCATTGTCAGCTTCGTTTTCAATCGGCTCGCCTGTGGGCTTTTGCTGCATGTCAGCATCAAAGCCACCACCCTGGATCATGAAATTGTCGATGACACGGTGAAAAATGGTGCCATCGTAAAAACCGTCGCGGGCATGAGACAGGAAGTTTGCGACTGTTTTTGGTGCTTTTTCAGCATCCAGTTCGAGGTGAATTTCGCCGAAAGTAGTGCGAATGATGACCATGTTGACGTCCTGATTTTTTGTTGGTTTGGGTTTGTTTGGCGCAGGCGGCATGATACGGGCTTTTTGCGCGCAGTAAAACCGCTATGGCGCTGCGCGTTGCCGATGACAATTTGCGGGTCCTGCGTCTATAAGCTGCCCGGTTGAGGGGCTATAATGCTCGCCCCTTTTTAGTCGGCGCGCTTACTGATGGAAGACAAACCAGCGAATAATTTCCTGCAGGCGATCATTGCCCGGGATCTCGCCAATGGCACGGTACAGGAAGTTGTTACGCGGTTTCCCCCTGAGCCCAATGGCTACCTGCATGTGGGGCACGCCAAGTCGATCAGCGTAAATTTTGGCCTTGCCGAAGCAAACGGTGGCCGCTGTCACTTGCGGTTTGACGATACCAATCCTGAAAAAGAGAGCCAGGAATTCATCGATGCAATCCAGGAAGACATACGCTGGCTAGGGTTCCAGTGGCACGGAGAGCCTCGCTTTGCCTCAGCGTATTTCCAGCAGCTGTATGAATGGGCGGAATATCTTGTGCAGCAGGGCGATGCTTATGTGTGCGATCTTTCTGCAGACGAGGCGCGCGAGTACCGCGGAACCCTGACAGAGCCCGGTCGCAACAGTCCTTTCAGGGATAGATCGATAGAGGAGAACCTCGCCTTGCTGCGCGGCATGCGTGCCAATCAGTTCGCCGAGGGAGAGAAAGTACTGCGCGCCAGGATCGACATGGCGTCACCGAACATGAATATGCGCGACCCAATCCTGTATCGCATCCGTAAGGTGACGCACCATCAGACGGGCAACGAGTGGGTGATTTATCCCACTTACGATTTTGCGCATGGCCAGGAAGACGCCATCGAGGGTATCACGCACTCCATCTGCACCCTGGAATTTGAAGACCATCGTCCCCTGTATGACTGGTTTATAGAGCACCTGCCAGTGCAGAGCCGTCCGCGCCAGTTCGAGTTTGGACGCCTGAATCCCAGCTATACCGTCACCAGCAAGCGTAAACTCAAGCAACTGGTCGATGAGGGCCATGTGGCTGGCTGGGATGATCCGCGCATGCCCACCATTTCCGGCATGCGGCGCCGGGGCTATACGCCGCGGGCGATCAGGCGCTTCTGTGAGATGATCGGCACGACGCGCAGCGACGGCGTAGTAGATGTCGCTATGCTGGAGTTCGCCATCCGCGAAGATCTTAACGAAAACGCCGCTCGCGCAATGTGCGTGCTCAATCCGCTGAAGGTAGTACTGACCAACTACCCGGATACCGCCGAAGTGTTTACTGTTTCCAATCACCCCAGTCGTGAGGACCTTGGTGAACGCGATCTGCCTTTCACGCGGGAGATCTACATTGATGCTGATGATTTTCGCGAAGAAGCCAACAAGAAGTACAAGCGTTTGGTGCTCGGGAAGCGCGTTCGGCTGCGTCATGCCTATGTGATTGAGGCCGATGAGGCAATCAAGAACGCAGCGGGCGAGTTGGTGGAAGTGCGCGCCCGTGTTATCGAGGGTACCGTGGGTGAAAATCCGGCAGACGGTATCAAGCCCAAAGGCGTGATCCAGTGGGTGTCAGCCAGTGAGGGGCGCACGGCAATCGTGCGGCTTTATGATCGCCTGTTTATCGATGAGGCTCCGGACAAGGGTGACAAGGACTTTCTGGAGCACATCAACCCGGACTCGCTGATAACGGTCGAAACAGCATGGATAGAGCCTTCGCTGGCAGAAGCTGTGCCCGAACAGGGCTTTCAGTTTGAGCGCGAGGGTTACTTTGTGGCCGATCGCAGGGATCACAGCCCCCAGGTCCCGGTGTTCAACAAGACCATTGGCCTGCGTGACAGCTGGAGTGAAAGCGCATGAGCTTGACGCTTTACAACACCATGACAGGCAAAAAAGAGCACTTTGAGCCGTTGGTGCCCGATACGGTGACGATGTATGTCTGCGGGCCTACTGTCTACAACCTCGCGCATATCGGTAACGCTCGCCCTGTGGTGGTCTTCGACACCCTGTTCCGGCTGCTGCAGACGCAATTTGCCAGTGTGACCTATGCGCGCAACATCACTGACATTGACGACAAGATCATAGCCGCCGCGCGCGAAGGGGGGCGCACGATAGAAGCGGTGACCGCTGAGTTTACCGCCAAGTTTCGCGAGGATATGGCGCAACTCAACGCGCTGCCGCCGACACTTGAACCGCATGCAACGCATAACCTTGAGCCAATGATAGCGCTCACCCAGGCCCTGATCGATAAAGGGCATGCCTATGAGTCGCAGGGGCATGTATTGTTCGCCGTCGAGTCCATGGAAGATTACGGCAAACTCTCACGCCGCTCTCTGGACGACATGCTGGCAGGTGCGCGGGTTGAAGTCGCCGATTACAAGCGCCATCCGGGAGATTTTGTCCTATGGAAGCCGGCTGATGCAGCCGACCCAGGCTGGGATAGCCCCTGGGGTCGTGGCCGCCCGGGCTGGCACCTGGAGTGTTCAGCGATGATCAGGGCACACCTTGGCGAGACGATCGATATACATGGCGGTGGCAGGGATCTGATTTTCCCGCACCACGAGAATGAAATCGCCCAGAGCCGCTGTGCACATGGCGGGGATTACGTGCGTTACTGGATGCACAACGCATACATTGATATCGACGGCGAGAAGATGTCCAAGTCACTGGGTAATTTCCATACGGTGCGTGACCTGTTGCAAACCTATCGCGGCGAAGTGCTGCGTTTTGCGCTGCTGTGCGCTCACTATCGTTCACCGCTGGATTTTTCTGCACAGCTGCTGGAGCAGGCGCAGGCCACGCTGGACAGTTTATATGCCACGTTGCGCGAAGTGCCGGTCGATGTCACCAAGATCGACGTTGACCTGCCACAGGAACCCTTTTTTCACGCCTTGAACGACGATCTCAACACGCCCGAGGCTATCGCCGGGCTGCATGCGCTGGCCAAGGCGTTGCACAAGGCGCCCGAAGCAGAGCGCCCGCTGCTGAAGGCTAAAATGCTCTCTGCTGGCCAACTCATGGGCATCCTCCAGCAAGACCCTGTGCGCTGGTTGCAGTCATCCGATGCCGAGGGGGCGATTCCAGCTGAGCAGATCGAGGCGTTAATAGAGGAGCGTCAGCAAGCCAAACGGGACAAGAACTACGCGCGTGCCGATGACATTCGCCAGACGCTGGCGGCCCAGGGTGTCGTGTTGGAGGATTCCAGAGAGGGCACGCGCTGGAAGCGCGGCTAGCCGCAGCATGTTGCCGGCAGTACCGCAGCACTGTGCGTGAGGGCCTTAGAGGGCCTTACCCGAGGCTTTTTTCCGCTGACAAGACACTTTGCATGATCAGTGTGTTGATCGTCATAGGGCCGACCCCGCCCGGAACGGGCGTATAGGCCGAAGCTCTTTCGATCAGCGGCGCCAGTTCGATGTCTCCAACGCCGCCGGGGTGATAGCCAGCGTCGATGACCACCGCACCATCTTTCACCCACTGAGCCTTGATGAACTCCGGCTTGCCCACCGCGCCTACCAGAATGTCCGCCTGTGCGATCAGTTCGGGGAGGTTTTGCGTACGTGAGTGGCAGATAGTCACCGTGGCATTTTTTTGCAATAGCATCATCGCCATGGGTTTGCCCAGAATGGGGCTGCGCCCAACCACGACCGCATGCTTGCCCTCAATCGGGATGGCATAGTGCTCCAGAATGCGCATGATGCCCTGCGGTGTTGCGCAGCCATAGGCCTCTTCGCCCATCGCCATGCGGCCAAAGCCAAGACAGGTTACCCCGTCTACATCCTTGTGTAGTGCTATCGCATCGAAACAGGCGCGCTCATCAATCTGCTGCGGTACTGGATGCTGCAAGAGAATGCCGTGCACATCGGGGTTGTCATTCAGCTCACCGATGGTGGCCAGTAGCTCTGCGGTGGTCGTGGATGCCGCCAGTTCGACGGCCAGCGAATCCATGCCCACGCGACGACAGGCATTGCCCTTCATTTTTACGTAGGTCGCAGAGGCCGGGTCATTGCCCACGAGAATCGTCGCCAATATGGGCGTTTTGCCGCCAGTCCTGGCCTTCAGGGATTCAACACGGGCCAGCAGTTCGGCTTCGGTTTCAGCCGCTAGGGTTTTTCCATCGAGCACGAGTACAGACATTGAAACGGTTCCTTGGCGGGTCGGGGGCTGAACAGGGGCGGTATTGTCACATGGCGCTGCGCGATTGTGAACGTCCTTGCCAGCCAGTGAAAGAGTGGGAGAAGTTTACACTCCGGGGCAGTATACTTACTCATGCGTTGACGCTGCCTCAGGTGGTGAGTATCATTCGCGCTCCTGAAATATGGAGCTTGAATTCAACGCGCAGGTCTTGCGGCGAATCAAGCATGCTTGAAACAGCAGCTTTCACATGGAATAGCTGTCGGGGTATAGCGCAGTCTGGTAGCGCGCCTGCTTTGGGAGCAGGATGTCGGGAGTTCGAATCTCTCTACCCCGACCACTTTCAGCGAGTACATCCAGGTGTTTCAGGTGGCCTCCAGGGCCAGACCAGGAATCTATGGTGGCCGTAGCTCATCTGGTAGAGCACCGGATTGTGACTCCGGAGGTGGCGGGTTCAAGACCCGTCGGCCACCCCATTCCCCGCACGGCGCCATTGCAAAAGCACGACTGTCGTGTCCAGAATAGTCCGTTCCTTGGGGGTATAGCTCAGTTGGATAGAGCAACGGCCTTCTAAGCCGTAGGTCGAGGGTTCGAATCCTTCTGCCCCCGCCATCCATGCCGGCAGAATCGGCTATCTCACCCCGACATGCGATCAGTACGGCAGTGGACCCCTGCGCAAACGGCGCCCATTGAACTGGCGCGTTCGAGTGCATACCTGACCATTTCAGGTCAAATCAGGCGTAGACACTGCGGTGTCCTGTATTAATCTTGCTGCAGCAGCGACCAACGAGACTCAGGATATGGGCAAACGCAAGACAGACACGGGCACGCAGGGTATTTTCCAGACCGAAAGGCTATTCAGGCATGCCGGTCAGTGGTATTTCGCAACCCGCGAGGGCACCAACGAAGGCCCCTTTGATGCCCGCAGCGACGCCGAAATTCGCCTTGCCAGGTACATCACCGTGATGAATACCGGTTTTGTTTCCAGCCACAGTCAACTCAGTATTGTGCCACTTGACTAGTTCTCACCGCACGCGACTTGCGAGCGGGCGGCGTTTGCTGGACAATGGCGCGCCGCGGGAGGCAGCTGTGCTGTGACCTGCGGCGCTATGGTGATCCAGGCGGTCCCCTCGCAACGATAGGTAGTGAAACCCGCCAGGCCCGGAAGGGAGCAACGGTAGTTATCGACTCGTGTGCCGGGGTGTGGCTGTCTGGGTTGCCACCCACTCCCTCCAACGCTACATATTTTATCTCTGCTCACGTCCTTCGCAGGTTCCTGCACCCGGTTGGCTGGTGTATCCTTAACGGTCTTTCCAATCAGGGTTTTGCTGTTCATGTCCTATCAGGTGCTGGCCCGAAAGTGGCGCCCGCGAAACTTCAGGGAAATGGTCGGCCAGGAACATGTGCTGCGCGCGCTGATCAACGCGCTGGACCACGATCGCCTGCACCATGCCTACCTGTTTACCGGTACACGCGGGGTCGGTAAAACCACCATCGCTAGAATCCTCGCGCGCTGCTTGAATTGTGAAAGCGGTGTCAGCTCCGAGCCCTGTGGGCAGTGCTCGTCCTGTGTTGAAATCGCAGAGGGTCGCAGCGTCGATTTGCTGGAGGTCGATGCGGCATCGCGCACCAAGGTCGAGGATACCCGAGAGCTTCTCGATAACGTGCAGTACGCGCCGACCAATTCACGCTTCAAGGTGTACCTCATCGACGAGGTGCACATGCTGTCAAACCACAGTTTCAATGCGCTGTTGAAAACGCTGGAAGAGCCGCCCCCTCACGTCAAATTCCTGCTCGCAACGACCGATCCGCAAAAGTTGCCGGCCACTGTTTTGTCGCGTTGCCTGCAGTTCAATCTCAAGAACATGCCGCCGCAGCAGGTGGTTGACCACCTGACCAGGGTACTTGATGACGAAATGATTGCGCATGAAGAGGGCGCCTTGTGGCGCATTGGCCGGGCAGCCTCCGGTAGTATGCGCGATGCGCTCAGTCTCACTGACCAGGCTATCGCCTTTGGTTCGGGCAGTTTGACCGAAGCCGATGTGCGCACGATGCTCGGCAGTGTTGACCTTAATTTCGTGTACGCGCTCGTGGACGCTGTGAGTGAAGGTGACCCTGCGCAGGTGCTTGCAGTCGTGGCGCAGATGGCCGAGCACGGTGCGGACTTCTACGCTGCGCTGGACGAACTTCTGTCACTGTTGCACCGCCTGGCGATTGCGCAGGCCGTGCCTGCTGCAATTGACAACAACTGGGGCGATGCCGATAAGGTCGCTGCGTTGGCTGGCGGGCTCGCAGCGGAAGACACCCAGCTTTACTACCAGATTGCACTTAACGGCAAGCGCGATCTTCCGCTTGCGCCAGAGCCGCGCGAGGGTTTCGAGATGCTGGCATTGCGTATGGTGGCCTTCCGCCCGGTTGCCATGCTTGACATGGCGCTTTCGCCGGACGACTTGCAGCCCGCCTCATCGCCTGCCGCTGTGGAGGGCGGTGCCAGCGTAAAAAAGCCCCCGGCGCTTGATCGCCATCCTGTTGGTGAGCCGCGAACGAGTGCTTCACAACGTAAGACCCATGGGCCAGCGCAGCAGGGCAGCCGTGCGCTGCGATCTCCCGATGATTCGGTAGAGTCCGAAGCACACGCCAGTGCCGCAGCCTCGCTACGGCAGCGCGGCCGCCCGGTCGCGCAAGCCGCGGAGCCGGCACTGGAAATGGCCGCCAACGAGGAGGCTTCCGGGGCTTGGTCATTGCAGGACCTGCACGCCGACAACTGGGCGCAAATCCTCGATGATATGAAACTTGCCGGTATTGTCGGTAATGTGGCCTTGAACTGCGTGATGGCGTCTCGTGAAGGAAACGCAATCGAGCTGATTCTGGATCGAAACAACGCTTCGCTGTTTAACGATTCGCAGGAGCAAACATTACGCTTGGCGCTGGAGGCATACTTTGGTGAATCGATCCGCCTGCAGGTCACACTGGGCGACCCTGCCACGGAAACGCCTGCAGAGCGTCGCTCCCGACTGGCGGCGGAGCGTCAGCAACGGGCGGTGAATGCCATCGTCGGTGACGCGCAGCTGCAGTCGATCATTTCGCGGTTTGATGGTGAGCTCGACCAGTCGTCGATACAGCCAAGGGATACCAACTAGCATATTCAGCCAGTAGAGGTCAGTACAATGAAAGGATCCATCAGCGACTTGATGGCACAAGCGCAGAAGATGCAGGAGCAAATGCAGAACGCTCAGCAGGAGCTCGCTAACGCCCAGGTGCAGGGTGAAGCGGGCGCCGGCCTGGTCAGCGTTACTATGACAGGTAAATACGATGTCAAAAAAGTCCAGATTGACGATGCAGTGCTTGCCGAGGACAAGGAAGTACTCGAAGACCTTCTGGCGGCAGCAGTCAACGATGCCGTGCGCAAGGTCGAGGCGCACAACCGTGAGGCGATGTCGGGTCTGGCTTCCGGTATCGAGCTTCCTCCCGGCTTCAAACTACCGTTTTAGGGCTGGTTCGACTTCGTGAAATTCAGCCCGGCTTTACAGTCACTCATTGATGCGTTACGCGTTTTACCCGGCGTGGGCCCCAAGTCCGCGCAGCGTATGAGCCTGCATTTGCTTGAGCGCGATCGCGACGGTGCGGCCACGCTCGCTCATGCGCTTGAAGACGCGGTGCAACGTATCGGCCACTGCCGGCGCTGCCGCAATTTTACCGAGCTCGAGTTGTGCGAACTGTGTATTGATGGCAAGCGGGACGCCGCAACCGTCTGTGTCGTAGAAACCCCCGGTGATGTGCTTGCCATAGAGCACAGCGGCAGTTTTCGCGGCTTGTATTTCGTCCTGATGGGGCATTTGTCGCCGATAGACGGTATCGGCCCGGCTGATATCGGCCTCGACCTCTTTCAGGAGCGCGTCGTGGAAGACGGCATTGCCGAAGTCATCCTGGCCACAAACCCCACGGTAGAGGGCGAGGCCACGGCCTACTATTTGACCGAGATGCTACTGCCCCTGGGCGTGAGCGTTTCGCGCATCGCACACGGCGTACCCCTGGGTGGCGAGCTTGAGTTTGTTGACGGTTCAACCCTCGCGCATGCCCTGACAGGTCGCCGCCCGGTCAATCCCTTATGACGTGGCAGCTGGTTGAGACAAACGCTGACCTGCAGGCATTGCTGGTTCAGGCCAGTGCCTGCGAGGCAGTCGTTATCGATACGGAGTTCATGCGTCGCAACACGTTCTTTCCACAGGTCGCGTTACTGCAGTTGGCATTTGATGACGGTAGCGAGCAGCAACCGCATGCGTGGCTGGTTGACCCGTTGAATGTTGACGACATCGATTCAATTCGTGAATTGATGGCCAATGAAAGACTGATCAAAGTGCTGCATTCGCCCAGTGAGGATCTCGAGGTATTCAGCCGATGGCTGGGCGTTCTGCCGCAACCGTTGTTTGATACGCAAAAAGCTGCAGCGCTACTGAACATGGGGTTTGGCATGGGTTTCCGTGCGCTGGTGTTGGAGATGCTGGGTGTCGATTTGCCCAAGGGCGAGACGCGCTCCGACTGGCTGCAGCGACCATTGAGCGCCGCGCAATGCGAGTATGCTGCACTGGACGTCACCTGTCTGCAGCCGGTTTGGCGCAAGCTGCGCGATATCGCCCAGGCACAGGGCAAGTACGAGTGGGTCATGGCTGATGGCGACGACATGATTCGTGCTGCGCAGGCCCCTACGTTAGCCTACTACCTTAAGATGAAGGGCGCATGGAAACTCGCTCCCAACCAACTGCAGGTGCTAGCGGCGCTCTGCGAGTGGCGCGAAGCGACCGCCAGGTTGAAAGACAAGCCGCGTGGCTGGATACTCGATGACAACGCGTGCCTGCAGCTCGCCCAGCAACTCCCAACGTCCCAGGCACAGTTGAGTGCCGTCGAGGATGTGCCCCCGGTGGTGGTGAGAAAGCATGGGGATAAACTGCTGGATCTCATTAGCCGTGCTGGTGACGTAAACAGTGCGCCAACACCGGCCCTGTCACCGCCACTGGACGCTGCGGGCAGGGGCTATCTGAAGAGAATCAAGCAACGCGCTCGTGCCATAGCACAGGAGATCGAGGTGGCCCCCGAAGCCATATTGCCCAGTAAAGACTATGAACTGTTGATACGCGAGGCCATGGGGCAGCCCGTGGAGACACCGGCACATTGGGCGGGATGGCGTTCTGCATGCGTCATAGAACCACTGCGAAAAAATGCTATGGAGCTGGTGAGCTGATGCTGATATGCGAAATTTACCGCAGTCCGAAAAAACAGGAAATGTATCTGTACGTCGACAAACAACGCGGCCTCGAAGACGTGCCTGAAGACTTACTGCGCACCTTTGGCGAAGCCGAGCCAGTGATGGTTCTGCCATTGTCGCCCGATCGTAAACTGGCCAGGGCAGACACCCGACAGGTGCTGGAGAGCATAGAGCATCAGGGCTACTACTTGCAGATGCCACCTACGCTGGCACAACTGATGGCACGGGAAGGTAGCGGTGAGCAATAGGCAAGCAGTCAATGCAAAGATTGCAGAAAAACCGCTGGAAACGCTCAGTTCCAGTGAGTGGGAAGCGTTGTGCGACGGTTGCGCCAAGTGTTGCCTGCACAAACTTGAAGACGCGGATACCCAGGAAGTGCTGTATACCAAGGTCCGTTGTAGCTTGCTGATCGAGCAGACCTGCCGCTGTTCTGACTATAAAAACCGCGCCGTCAGAGTGCCCAACTGCATCGACTTGCAAGACAGGGATCTCTCGCAGCTAGACTGGCTGCCATCAACCTGTGCCTATCGCCTGCGCGCCAAAGGTGAGCCATTGCCCAACTGGCATTATCTGATAAGCGGTGATCGCGAACGGGTACACACCGAGGGTGTGTCAATTCGTGGCAGGGCCATCTCTGATGAGTACGTGCACCCCGATGGCTTCGATGAACACATAATCCACTGGGTAGAATAGGGGAGCCGCGCAATGCTGGATGAGACTTCATACATGGCTGCCATCGCGGTGTACGCTGGCGCAGCCCTGCTGGGTATTCTGCTGCTGTGCTTCTGGCTGCGGCGATACTTGCCGGTTGCCCGCAATGTTGCCCTGGGGCTGCTGCTCTGCGCGCTGGCGTTAACACCTGCTTTTCCCAGGGAGGGGGTCGATACCATGGCACCGGCGTTGGTGGTAGTCGGTTTTCAGTTTTTGACAGGCGGCCTGGATGCGGCGATGCACGCGGTGCGGCCTTTGCTGTTCATGTGCGGCGCCGCGCTGGTTGCGGCGCTGCTGCTGAGGATAACCGCCTTTCGTAAACGCGCCCAGGTTGATTAGGGCTGTTGCAGTCTGTAATCTGTGCCGCTTTCGTATAAATACCAAGTGATGAAATGACTATGAGATTTGAAGGTACTGAGCGTTACGTTGCAACCGACGATTTGCGTATGGCGGTAAATGCCGCAGTGACATTGCAGCGTCCGTTATTGATCAAAGGCGAGCCTGGCACAGGCAAGACCATGTTGGCAGAGGAGGTGGCGCAGGGCCTCGGGATGCGGCTCATCCAGTGGCACATCAAATCGACCACCAAAGCACAGCAGGGCCTTTATGAATATGATGCGGTTTCCCGCTTGCGTGATTCCCAGCTGGGCGATGAGAAAGTCCATGACATTGCTAATTATATAAAGAAGGGCAAGCTCTGGGAGGCCTTCGATGCCGACGAGCAGGTCGTTTTGTTGATCGATGAGGTCGATAAAGCCGACATCGAATTCCCGAACGATTTGCTGGTCGAGCTGGATCGCATGGAGTTCTTCGTCTACGAAACCGGCGAGACCATCAAGGCAAAACAACGACCCATCATTATCATTACCAGCAACAATGAAAAAGAACTTCCCGATGCATTCCTGCGCCGCTGCTTTTTCCACTTTATTAACTTTCCTGATCGCGACACGATGCGCGAGATCATCGATGTCCATTATCCCAATATCGCCAAGGAACTCGTGCAAGAGGCCATGGAAGTATTTTTTGATGTGCGCGCGATTCCCGGCTTGAAGAAAAAACCCTCAACCTCTGAGTTGATCGATTGGCTCAAACTTCTGTTGGCGGATGACATCCCCGATGAAATCCTCAAGGATCGAGATCCAACCAAGGCCATACCGCCCCTGTATGGTGCGCTGCTTAAAAACGAGCAGGATGTGCATTTGCTGGAACGTCTCGCGTTCATGCACAGACGTGAAACGCGCTAGCGCGCAGAATCAAGGCGACTAAAAGGTTTATCTGTTGTGCTGATCAATTTTTTCCACGGGTTACGCGACGCTGGGGTACCTGTTACCACGCGAGAGCTTCTGGACCTCATGGAAGGCCTCAAGCAGCATGTCGTGTTTGCCGATATTGATGATTTCTACTTTTTCAGTCGTGCGTGCATGGTCAAGGACGAAAAGTATTTCGATCGCTTCGATAAGGCTTTTGGGGCGCATTTCAAAGAACTGGAGGCGCTGGACGATGTGATCGAGGCGTTGATTCCCGACGACTGGTTGCGTAGCGAGTTCTTGAAAAACCTGTCGGAAGAAGACAAGGCCAGGATCGAATCACTGGGAGGCCTTGAACAACTCATCGAAGAGTTCAAGAAGCGGCTCGAGGAACAAAAAGAGCGGCATGAGGGCGGCTCCAAGTGGATAGGCACTGGCGGCACCTCACCTTTCGGCCAGGAGGGCTATCACCCCGAGGGGATCCGTGTTGGACCCAATGGCAAGAACAAGAAAGCCGTCAAGGTGTGGGATCGCCGAGATTTCAAGAACCTCGACGACAGCGTTGAACTTGGAACGCGCAATATAAAGATTGCAATGCGCCGGCTGCGAAAGTTTGCGCGCACCGGGGCCGCCGACGAGCTCGATCTTGACGACACCATCAGTTCGACCGCACGCAACGCCGGCTTGCTCGACATCAAGATGGTTCCCGAGCGCCACAATGCCGTCAAGGTCTTGTTGTTTTTCGACGTCGGTGGCTCCATGGACCCCCATGTGCGGGTCTGCCAGGAGCTGTTCTCGGCTGCACGCACCGAGTTCAAGCACATGGAATACTTTTACTTCCATAATTTCATCTATGAAAGTGTTTGGAAAAACAATGTTCGCCGTCATAACGAACGTACGTCGCTGTTGGATATCCTGCACAAGTACAGCCATGACTATAAGGTGGTCTTTGTCGGGGACGCCTCAATGTCCCCCTATGAAATCATGCAGCCGGGTGGCTCAGTCGAGCATTGGAATGAAGAGTCCGGTGAGATCTGGATGCGCCGTTTGCAAGAGGTTTACGACAAAGTCATCTGGATAAACCCCGTACCCGAGGACGAGTGGCAGTACACGCAATCGGTTGCAATTACGCACCAACTCATGGAAGGGCACATGTATCCCTTGACGCTGAAAGGCCTTGAAGAGGGTATGTCCTACTTGTCGAAGTAAGGCGAGAAGGCTATCAGGCTGGCAGCCACGGCAACATTCAATGACTCAACGCCATGCCGCATGGGAATCGCCAGGCGGTGATCTGCCAGGGCAGAGCTTGCCTTTGAGACACCCTCTGTTTCGTTGCCCAACACATAAATTGTAAAACTGCTTTCGCGATGGCTGAACAGCGAATTACGTGCATTGCCTTCCAACGTGCAAATGTGGGCCCCGGCATTTTTGTAGTCAGTCAGCGCTTCGGCCAGCGCGGCACAGCGCACGATCGGCGCCTTGAACAGCGTTCCCGCACTGGCCTTGATCACCAGGGGGCCCAGTGCCGCGCAGCCCTTGCTGGGCACTAGAATAGCGTCAATAGCACCTGCAGCCGCAGAGCGAATAATCATGCCAAGGTTTTGTGGGTTAGTGATGGCATCCAGAGCGATCAGCCTGGCCTGGGGTTGCTCAGCAATTTGTGCAAGGTGGTCACCAAGGGTCTTGAAATTGGGGCAGATCACATCCAACGCTACCCCCTGGTCCTGTTTTCCATTTTTGGAAATCCGGGAAAGTTCCGTACGTGTGTGTCGGTGTATCGGTATGTTGCGCCGCGCTGCGCTGGCGACAAGTTCCTTGATGATGCCGGAGTCGCGATTGGACTGGGCCAGGTGCAGAGCGTGACATTCCAGGGTACTGTCCGCCAGCGTTTCCAGCACGGGCTTGCGACCATAGAGTGTCAGAACGCGCTGCAGCAGTGCCCTATCCATGGCTTAAATGGGCGGGGTGGCGTAGCGGTTAGGGTCAGTGCTCAAGCGTGACACGTGCTCAGGAAATCGTTTCGCGGCCTGCCGCAAGTGCGGTGATCCTGTCGGCAGATTCCTTCATGCGGGCGGCAATCTCTTCTATTTGCGCTCCCTGGATAATTTTGTCTGTGGAGCCTGCGACGAAACACATCAGCGGTATCTGTTTGTGCGCGAAGACCGGAACTGAAATGGTGCTGACCTCGTAGCGGGATTTCGGATCCACCCGATCAAGATGATAGTGCTCATCGCACAGGTCGTGCTGAAACTTACTGGCGGCGTCTTCCAGGTGGGTCAAGCTCCATGAATTATGGATGCGCTCCAGTTCTTCTCGCAAAGCGGCTTCGGCGCGGGTGCGCAGGGTAACTTCATAACCGCGGGCGCGTATGGCAATCAAAGACACGCGTAGCTTCTGGTCGAGCTTCTCGTTGTACTCGCCGCGCGTTTCGTGGCAACGGGTTAGCCAGGCCTCCAGGTACTTGGCGTCTGAGAAAGCGGTGAAACAGGCAGCTACAGGCGCTGTATTCGGCAGTCGCAGGCCAAGCTGGAACGATTCGATCATTTCGGACGCCCTGCCATAGAGGGCAAGCAGCACCTGGTGCATCTTTGAACGCCCGGTGACGGCAAAACCCACGCCTAGATCGTTTTGCAGCGCCTCCAGTTCAGGCCGCGCATACTCCAACACGGGAAACTGCGCGAATGCCGCATTACCCGCCGCGATAATTGACGGTCCCAGGCGATACGCTTTAGTCTTTGGATGCTGGACGAGAAAGCCATAATTGGCCATCGTGGTAAGTATCGCGTGGCAGGTCGCCTTGTTGAGGTTGAGACGGCGCGTCATTTCGGTCAGGCCAAAGGCCTGATGCGGGTTTGCCATCAGTAGATCAAGGATCGCCAGCGCCCTGGCTGTAGGTTGGGAAAATAGCGCCAATTGCTCAACTCCAACAGTGGTGAGGGTTTAGCTAGTTTAATATAGTGTACCTAGCCCAGCATGGTAACCGTGCCTGAAAGGCAGTTCAAGTCCTGCAGTTGAAAGCGGTGCGAGGCGATTGATAGGGCGCGAAAGTACGCGGCGTAACCGTGTTGCAAGGGGCAGGGCCAGTGGCAGAGCAAGCGATTCGCATTACGTTATTCGGGACAAGCGCCTGCCACCTGTGCGAACTCGCCGCTGCCATGTTGCACCAGGCAAGCGCGACGTTCCCGGGCCTGGCCATCATCGAGACAGACATCAGTGAATCCGATGTACTTTTCGAGCGCTATGGCCTGTTAATACCCGTCATCCAGGACAGCCACGGCAACGAGCTCGGCTGGCCATTTACCGATGAAGAGCTGTGCAGCTTCTTGCAGCAGCAGTGAGACGCTTACTTGCCTATCCTGACGGCCAGAACATCGCGCTTGGCGCCATGGAGTACGCCGTTGGCCGTCGACCCCATCAGTAGTGCAAGCCCGGAGCGGCCATGGCTGCCCACGACTATCAGGTCGGCGTCGAGCTCTTCGGCCAGGGCCTGGATTTCTACGTCGGGTTTCCCCAGCAGCAGATGCTGTCTGGCGGGCTCGATGTCATGGGATTGCGCAAAGCGTTTGAGTTGTGCGCTGGCCTGCTCATGGATCTCGTCCTGAATGCCCGAGAAGTCCATTGGAATATCCCCGCCATAGGCAAAACTGAGCGGCTCAATCACGTGTATAAGGTGCAACTGCGTGCCCGCCTGCGCGATTTGGCGTGCGCGATCAATCACAGAGGAAGATTCTTCGCTCAGATCCACTGCCACAAGGATGTTTTGGTACTGTGCCATATCAGGTCGCCTTGATTGAATGAAGATACCTGGCTAGTTATAGCATAGAATGCGCGCCGAAAAGAGAGATGCCGCTGGATTAGGCCGGCGTCAGACACCAGGAAGCTCTACCAGCTGCCATGCTAACGTACCTGCTGATTGCATTTATTGTGTTGGTCGCACTCGCGCCGCTGTCACACTTTCGGCCGAGTAAACGACAGCGCCTGTTAGCCAATATGCGAGAGCATGCGGCGCTCAATGGCATGTTTGTGGAGTTCCGGCAATTACCTGGCCAGCCCAGTGGCCGGGATCTGAGAACCGGTGACGTGATCTATTATGGCAAGCGCCTGCCTTCGTCCGTGGTGGAGACACAGCCAGCGTCCACCTGGATTTGTGACCACGGAAAATGGAGAAACAGTGACCGGCATGGCCAGCCGCCACCCGAGGTGCTCAAGCCGCTGGGGGATCTGGCATTGGTTGCGGCGATTGCGCAGGGTAGCTGTGGCATCTATTGGGTGGAGTCCACTCAGGAGGAGGACGCACAGCTGATTTGCCAGGTGGTGCAGCAGTGGTCGGAGGTCCTGTCCGGCGCGGCTTCAGCCCCCGGCTGATGCGCCTGGTGGGTGATCAAAAACGCTTTTTCGCTTGACCCCAAGTACATAGCAACATATATATGCCACTTTTTTCCGCGCCCCAGGCATAGTCAGGGCCACACAAGCGCGCAACCGCGACAAGGAATTTATGGGTAAATCACTGGTCATCGTTGAGTCTCCCGCGAAAGCCAAGACGATCAACAAGTATCTCGGTAAGGATTTTGTTGTGAAGTCCAGCGTCGGGCATATTCGTGACCTGCCAACATCTGGCAATAGCGCAGACAAGATTGACCCCAAGAAGCGCGCGGCCGAGGCGGCCAAGACACGCAAGCTATCGCCCGCCAAAAAAGAGCAGCATAAAAAGAAGAAAGCCAAAGAGCAGCTGGTGCGCCGCATGGGTATTGACCCGGCAAAAAACTGGCAGGCCAACTACGAGATCCTTCCAGGCAAGGAAAAGGTCGTCAACGAACTGAAAAAGCTGGCGGAGAACTGCGATGCCGTGTACCTCGCCACTGACCTTGATCGCGAAGGAGAGGCCATCGCCTGGCATTTAAAGGAAGCCATTGGTGGCGATGATGCGCGGTACCAGCGTGTTGTCTTCAATGAAATTACCAAAAAGGCTATTACCGAGGCCTTTGAACAGCCGTCAACACTGGATATGGATCGCGTCTATGCGCAACAGGCGCGACGCTTTCTCGATCGCGTGGTGGGCTACATGGTCTCGCCCCTGTTGTGGGCTAAAGTGGCCAGGGGTCTGTCGGCCGGGCGAGTGCAATCTGTCGCCGTGCGCCTGATTGTAGAGCGAGAACGCGAGATACGTGCCTTTGAACCCCAGGAATACTGGGAGATCCATGCCGATCTGCAGACAGCCAGGGGCGAGGATCTGCGCTTCCAGGTCACACGTCATGCCCAGAGCGAGTTTCGCCCCACCAACGAGGCCGATGCCATGGCAGCGCGGGACGCCCTGCAGGCGCAGTCCTATGCCGTGGCCAGGCGCGAAGACAAGCCGACACGCTCGAAAGCACCAACGCCATTCATCACATCGACCCTGCAACAGGCTGCCAGCACCCGGCTGGGGTTCAGTGTGAAGAAGACCATGATGCTCGCACAGCGCCTGTACGAGGCCGGCTACATCACCTACATGCGTACCGATTCCACCAACCTCAGCCAGGAAGCGGTAGCCTCGTGTCGGGAGTACATCAGTGCGAATTTTCCGGCGCGCTATCTACTGGAAAATCCCCGCTCGTTTAGCTCCAAGGAGGGCGCCCAGGAGGCCCACGAGGCGATTCGCCCATCCGATGTCAATGTTCTGCAAACAGCTTTACAGGGCATGGAGCGTGATGCCGAGCGTCTGTATGAGCTGATCTGGCGCCAGTTTGTTGCCTGCCAGATGCCAGACGCCGAATATATCTCCACCAAGATCACTGTGCATTCGGGTGAATACCAGCTCAGCGCCAAGGGGCGCATCGTGAGTTTTGACGGTTACACGCGCGTACAGCCTCCGGCAGGCAAGAAAAACGAGGATGCCGTACTCCCTGACATCGCCGAGGGGGCGGCATTGCGCCTGCTGCAGCTTGAGCCTGCACAGCATTTCACCAAGCCCGCTCCACGGTATGGCGAGGCCAGCCTTGTCAGGGAGCTGGAGAAACGCGGTATAGGCCGTCCATCGACGTATGCTTCTATTATCTCCACGATCCAGGACAGGGGTTACGTCAAGCTCGAGAACAAGCGCTTTTATGCGGAAAAAATGGGCGACATCGTTACCCAGCGTCTGCAGTCAAGTTTTGAGGAACTGCTGGATTACGGTTTCACCGCAAGCATGGAAGAACGACTCGACAAGGTTGCCCATGGAGAAATGGCCTGGAACGATCTTCTCGACGAGTTTTACAGGGAGTTTACGCAACTACTGGAGAAGGCCCAGGAGCCCGAACCAGCGGGTATGCAGCCCAACGAACCCACGATGACGGACATCCCCTGCGCGGATTGTGGCCGACCCATGCAGATTCGCACCGCCAGCACGGGCGTCTTTCTGGGTTGCTCCGGCTATGCGCTGCCGCCCAAGGAACGCTGCAAAAATACGCTCAACCTGACGCCCGGTGACGAGGCGATCCGCGAGGACGCGGACGACGAGGCGGAATCGCGCTTGTTGCGCAACAAGCATCGCTGCAAGTTGTGTAACACCGCCATGGATAGCTACCTCATGGATGAACAGCGCAAATTACACGTCTGCGGTAACAATCCTGATTGTCCCGGTTTCGAAGTCGAAACCGGAAAGTTCAAGATCCGCGGATACGATGGACCGACCCTGGAATGCGATAAATGCGGCGCGCAGATGCAGTTGAAAACCGGGCGCTTTGGCAAGTACTTTGGCTGTACCTCGGCAGAGTGCAAGAACACGCGCAAACTGCTGCGCAACGGTGAGGCGGCACCGCCGAAGATGGATCCGGTGCCCATGCCTGAACTGACTTGTGAGAAGGTCGACGATACCTACATTTTGCGTGACGGCGCGGCCGGTCTGTTCCTGGCGGCAAGCCAGTTCCCCCGCAATCGGGAGACACGCGCTCCGCTGGTCACGGAATTGCTGCCACACAAGGATGAGATCGATCCAAAATACAGCTTTCTGTTCAGTGCACCCACCGCAGATCCCGATGGCAACCCGGCGCAGGTGCGCTTTAGTCGCAAGACGAAAGAGCAGTACGTCATGACTGAACAGGATGGCAAGGCGACAGGGTGGAAGGCCTGGTATCAAGGTGGTAAGTGGCAGGTCGAGCAATCGTCCAAACGCGCCACAGGCGCCAAGAAGAAGGCATGAGTGACGCGCGATCGCGAGCCAACCAGTCGCTGTATCTGGGCAACATACTGTTACGCGCCTGGCGGCAGAACCTCTTGGAAGAAGATATCCCAGCCTCGACCCTGCAGTTGGCCTTTCACCCCGCCGTAGTGCAACACCTGCAAGCTGCCTATGGCTGGTTTTTGCTGGAAGTTGCCGACGTTGAGTCGAGTCCCGGGGCTGGTCCGCCACGCTGTGTCGATGAGTTGCCGGCGTTACCCGAGGGGCGGGCCCAGTGCGCTGAACTGCGCGAGCTCCAGGGGCATGAGCGCGCAGGGTTTCTCGCCCCCCTGGAGCAAAGCCGTAGCGAGGTCGCGCCTCGCCGGAACAACGCCAACGCGCTGCCTATCGTTGGCAATGCCGGGCCGGACATCGCTGACGTAGAGGTCTGGGCCAGGGATTTTGCAGGAATCTGTGAGCGAATGCGCAACTCTCTGGACGAATGCTAGTCGCGGCCGTGCCGTGCTAGCGGTGCCAAATGGTCACTGCTAGACTCCTCGCAAGATGTTTAAACCACTGAGGTAACGTGGGTGTCCGATACAATTATGGAAATTGTCGATCTTGGTGATGGACAGATTGTTTTGCAGCGCTCGGGCGAGGACGCTGAGCCGCTGGTAACCATTCGGTTTTCAGACGAAGCCAACGTGTATCTCATGGACCATGGTCTGGAAGTTGCTAAAGCCATGATACAGGCCGGCATTCAGACGGCGGCGGCCCTCGCGGACGCTTCCGAGGAAGAGAGCGAACCCGCCCTGGATGCCCCAAGAATACTGCACTAGTAGAGCCGCGCCGTGGTGTTCAGGTTCCGCGGCGCAGCACCCCAACACTCAGCCCCTCTATGGCGAAGTCCTGCTCGCGCAGGTCGACGTCTATAGGCTCGTAGTCCGCGTTCTCGGGAAGTAATTGCAACCGGTGTTTCTCACGGCCCCGGTGCAGCCGCTTGACGGTCACTTCATCGTCAATTCGGGCAACGACGATGTCGCCGTTCTTAACGGTCGTTGTGCTGTGGACAGCGAGCAGGTCGCCGTCGAAGATGCCGATATCGATCATGCTGTCGCCGCTCACTGAGAGGAAGTAATCGGCACGCGGCTTGAAGAAACTGGGGGGCAAATCGCAGTACTCTTCAATGTGTTCCTGGGCAAGGATCGGGCTGCCGGCGGCAACTCGCCCGACAATGGGAATGCCGCTGCTCTCGGGCAACCTGATGCCGCGTGATGCGCCGGCGATCATTTCGATGGCACCCTTGCGCGCGAGTGCTTTGAGGTGTTCCTCGGCCGCGTTTGCAGACTTGAAGCCAAGTTCATTGGCGATGTCGGCTCGCGTAGGTGGGTAGCCCGTGTCTTCGATGTGCTGGCGAACGATATCCAGTACCTGTTGCTGTCGCTGTGTCAGCTTTTCCATGCGCGCTCCCAAAGGGTCTGTTTAAACGTACAGTATCTGTGATTATATACAGTAGTCGTCACTTCCTGCAAGGCACCCTCCAGCGTATCAACCCAGTGCATGAAAACAGCGCGCCAACTCCCGCACAGCAGGGAGGCGAGGTCGCGTTGTACACAGGCGCGGATCGTGCGCACTGTGCTAGTGGCTTCGGGCAGCTTATTGTGGGAGGGGCATAAGGGCGGCCTGGGCAGGGGTAGTCAGGCCGTGGGAGCATGGTGTTGCCGCATGGCGCCCAAGAGAGTGCGCCAGTGGAGCGCCCACGCCGACTCGTCCGGGTTTGAACGCCTGAGGCGTCATACGACGGTTTAGCCGCGGGTATTATGCCTGCTAGTAATCCTCTACACCGTACATGGCGTCCGGCTCAATACTGTTGAGCGGATTACCCCAGTCTTCAGGGTGCATCGGTAGGTCCGGGTCCAGGCGGTCCTCGTCGTCAAGTTCGAAAGCTGCGCGCCAGTCCTCTGGCGCCTCGGCCGATTGCAGCGTCAATTGCCGCCAGCTGTCAAAATCGTATTCGGCAACTTCACCATCAAGGAACTGGATTTCTATCAAGCCGCTGGAAATGTCGCAATCGACAACCTCAAACAGCGCGTCGGTTTGCAAATCCTTGTACCATGCGCCAATTACCGGACTGATCATTTTCATTAAAGCACTTCCGCGCTTGCTGATCTGGAACCTGTGAACATATCACTTTGGTCGCTGCTGTCCATTATGTTCTTGTTGCATAAGTGGAAGGGGTTGCATAACCGTTAGTTGGGTCGCGGGTGTTTCCCGCGCAGGATCAATTACTTGCACGAGGCGGCATTGGTTGACTAATGATGTTAACCGCTTTTATATAGCCAGAATCTAATTCTACGTCGAGCGACATAAATAAATTGTCTAAAAAAATGTGCGACAGCTCCATGCCCGGCGGCTGGTCATGAGTGACCTGATAGCGCAGTGGTCTGATGCGCTGGCCATCGATGCCACACTGCTACAGCTTGTTCTGGTTGTTCTTGTAGGTGCTATCGCCCACGTTGCGCTCGACGTTATCCTGCGTCGCTTGCACAAGGTGGCCGCTTATAGCGCCAAAGTGTGGGACGACATCTTTGTCAGTGCCATTGAGAACCCCGTGCGCTGCCTGCTGTGGGTGGGCGTCGCACAGATGGCGTTGCATGTCTACGAACTCGCGCCGGCGCTTGAGGCGGCACTGCTGCGCGCCAACGACACCCTGCTGATTCTTCTACTTGCCTGGTTTCTGCACCGGCTGATCAGTGGAGTGGAGCAGGAGATGCTGTGTAGCTCCCGCGGTGCAGCAACGTCGGTGGACAAGGCGACCGTGCGCGCGATCTCCAAGCTCGCCCGCATCACCATGTGGACCATTACCGCACTCATGGTGTTACAAAGCCTGGGGGTCAGCGTAGAGGGGCTGCTGGCATTTGGCGGTATTGGTGGCATCGCGGTCGGCTTTGCCGCCAAGGACTTACTGGCGAACTTTTTCGGTGGTATCAGCATATACCTCGACCGGCCTTTTACCATCGGCGACTGGATTCGTTCGCCTGACAAGCAGATAGAGGGCACGGTCGAGAGCATAGGCTGGCGCCTAACCGTGATACGCACATTTGATCAGCGCCCGCTGTACGTGCCCAACGCCGTGTTTAGCCAGATTTCGGTTGAGAACCCCTCGCGCATGTTCAATCGACGGATTTATGAAACCATTGGCCTGCGTTATGAAGATGCCAGCAAGGTAGGTACCATCGTCAACGAAGTGCGGAAGATGCTGCAGGCGCATGAGGCCATCGACCGCGACCGTACGCTGATTGTTAACTTCGTGGCCTTCGGCCCGTCTTCCCTGGACTTCTTCGTGTACACTTTCACGCGCACGACGGTGTGGGTCGAGTATCATGAGATCAAGCAGCAAATCCTGTTGAGCATTCTCGAGATCATTCATCGCAATGGTGCAGATGTGGCGTTCCCGACCCAAACCCTGCACCTCAACCAGCCACCGGCGGAGCCGACGGAATGAGTGGCTTCGGCATCATCGGTGGTACAGGGCTGGACCAGCTGGAAGGGCTTGAGGTAACGGGCGAGCACCAGATCGCTACACCCTTCGGGCAGCCTTCCAGGGCGATCCAGGAGGGGCGTTTCAACAATCAAACCGTGTTTTTTTTGCACCGGCACGGCAGTCCTGCTGCGGTACCGCCGCACCTGGTGAATTATCGCGCGAATGTCTGGGCGCTGCATTGTCTGGGAGTGGATCGAATCGTCGGTATCAATGCCGTTGGCGGAATCACTCCCGCCATGCGCCCTGGCCGTCTGCTGATACCGGACCAGTTGATTGACTACACGTGGGGGCGGGACCATACGTTTGACAACGGTGACAGCGGCAGCCTGTTGCACGTGGATTTTACCGAACCTTACGACCGTACGCTGCGTATGGCACTGGTTAACGCCGCGCAGATGGCCAACATTACCCACGAATCAACGGGTGTGCACGGTGTCACTCAGGGCCCGAGACTGGAAACTGCTGCCGAGGTGCAGCGTATGGCCCGCGACGGGTGTGATGTTGTCGGCATGACCGGCATGCCCGAGGCGGCATTGGCGCGGGAGCTGGATATCGCCTATGCCTGTGTTTGCATGGTGGTGAACCCTGCCGCGGGTTTGGGGAATCTGCCGCTTACACTAGACATGATGCGCAGCATCCTGGTGCAGGAGGCTTTTGTGGTGCGCGCTTTGCTGGTGGCCCTGCTGGACCAGGCTTGACGATCTACTGAACGCTGCGGCTTGCTGTCACGTACGCATCCAGTTCCTCGGCGTCAAGCGGGGTTACTTTGGCAATGACACCCAGCATCGGGTGATCGAGGTAGTGAACTTCGTTGCTGCGCATTCGACGTTTTTGCTGCATGTGTACGGCGTGCCTGAATGGATACTGCGGGCCGACCTCTTTATTGGCTGTACCGTTGTCATCGATGGCCGCGGGTAGTGCGGCCGCTGCAGCAGCGCCTGCTGCGGCTTCTGTCGATTGCGCCAGGGCCGCATCGGCGTCAGTGAACTCGTCTTCCAACAGCAAAATTGCGGCGGGACTTGGTGGTGGTGCTGCCATTTGCCATGCGCCATCGAGGTAGCGGCCGTCAGTATTGAGCCACAGGTTGGTTTCAAGGTGCAGGAACCGTGACAAGGACAGCTTTATGGTGCCCTGTAACTCGGGCCAGGATGCCTGCTGTGCTGCGCTATCCACAATAATCGCGGGTGGGCTCTTGCCCTCGACGAAGCCTTGCAGCCAGTGTTCATGGAACAGAATCCGATAGCCGGCATTGCGCTGCATGTAGGCCGCCTTGCCGCGAAACTCGCGATCGGCGCGTGGTAACAGACTGTAGTTGGCCCCAAGCGCGGTGGCCGCTGGTTCAGCGGCAGATGCAGAGTCGTCCTGGGCCGGAGCGGTGCGGTGATCCACCACCTGGCGCCCCTGGGCATCATAGGCCTGCCCACCGGAAGCAGACAGTGGCACTAAAAAGCGCCAGCTGGCGGGGTAGGCCAGGTCGGGGCTTGCGGGCCAGCGCTCCGCAGCGCTGCCTTGTGGTTGGGCAAACACAAGCAGCTCCACCTTGTACCATCGGGCATCGTCCCACTGGGCCAGTGCGGGCATTGCCAGAAGCAGGCAAGTGACGAACGTGGTCAGGCGGGCAGTGGTGCTATGCATTGGCAGATTTCCCAGCAGGTGACTCGACAAGACGCCCCAGCAGCACTTCCAGAAACTGCTGTCGCTCCACCGCATCGGGCAGTTCTATATCGAAGCGCAGGCGGGTTTCACCCGCCAGCCGATAAATTGACGGCTCTGATTGCACCAGACGAACCAGCGTGATCGGCTCTACCGGTGTGCTTTTCTTGAACTCGATGTTACCACCGCCAGGGCCAACATCGATAGTACGAATGCCCAGCGCCTGCGCCTGCAGGCGCACGGATGACACCGCAAACAGGTTGCTGACCTGTACTGGCAGCAACCCAAAGCGATCGATCATTTCTATGCGCAGGTTTCTCAGCTCGTCCTCAGAACCGGCTGCGGCAATGCGTTTGTACAGTATCAGGCGACTGTTAATGTCGGGTAGGTAGTCCTGCGGAATTAACGCCGCGATATGCAGATTCACTTCGGTGCCCTGTTCCAGTGGCGCGTCAACGTCAGGGATTTCGCCGCGTCGCAGAGAGTCGACGGCACGCTGTAGTAGATCCATGTACATGCCATAGCCAACAGTGTGAATCTGGCCGCTTTGTTCATCACCCAGCAATTCGCCTGCACCGCGAATTTCCAGATCGTGGGTAGCCAGCAGGTACCCTGCGCCAAGGTCACCGGCCGTCTCAATAGCGTCGAGGCGCTTTTGTGCGTCCCGGGTGATTGCCGAACGTGGTGGCGTTAGCAGGTAAGCATAAGCCTGGTGATGTGAGCGCCCCACACGACCACGCAACTGGTGCAGTTGGGCCAGCCCGAACTTGTCCGCGCGTTCGATGATCATAGTGTTGGCATTGGGTACATCGATGCCGGTTTCAATGATCGTGGTGCACAGGAGGATCTGGTGGCGCTGATGATAGAACGCAGACATCACGTCTTCCAGTTCGGTCTCGCGCATCTGGCCGTGTGCGACGGCGATGCTCACGTCGGGTAGCAACTGGCGTAGTTTGCGCGCGGTCTCCTCAATGGTTTTGACCTCATTATGGAGATAGTAGACCTGGCCTCCGCGCAGAACCTCACGTGTGACTGCCTCTTTCACAAGGGCGATATTGTGCTCGCGTACAAAGGTACGGATGGACAGGCGCCGGGCCGGTGGGGTGGCGATGATAGAAAGATCACGCATGCCGCCCAGCGCCATGTTCAGTGTTCGCGGGATTGGGGTGGCAGTCAGGGTAAGAATGTCGACTTCTGAGCGCAGTGCCTTGATCACCTCCTTCTGCTTGACGCCAAAGCGGTGCTCTTCGTCAATAATCAGCAAGCCAAGGTCGTTAAAACGAAAATCCTTCTGCAGCAACTTGTGCGTGCCGATGAGAATGTCAATCTTGCCCTGGCTGGCGCGCTGCATAATCTGCTCCGATTCGCGGCCCCCCTTGAACCTCGAAACGACTTCTACCGTCACTGGCCAGTTCGCAAAACGGTCACTGAAGGTACTGAAATGCTGCTGCGCCAACAAGGTTGTTGGGACCAGAACAGCAACTTGCTTGCCACTTCCTGCAGCCAGGAATGCCGCGCGCAGTGCCACCTCCGTTTTGCCAAAGCCGACGTCGCCACAGACCAGGCGGTCCATAACTCGCTCTGCGCACATGTCCGCTTGAACGGCGTTTATGGCCAGTTGCTGATCGGGGGTTTCCTCGAATGGAAAAGCCGCGCAAAACTGACTCCAGGCTTGCGCATCCACAGTGAAGGCAAAACCTTTGCGTGCTTCTCGGCGTGCATAGACTTCGAGCAGCTGTGAGGCAATGTCTTGCGCTTTCTCCGAGGCCTTGCGTCGGGCCTTGTCCCACTGGTCCGAACCAAGGCGGTGCAACGGCGCATGCTCCGGGTCGCTGCCAGAGTAGCGGCTGATCAGGTGCAGCGAAGAGACCGGTACGTAGAGCCTGGCCTCATCGGCGTACTCCAATGTCAGGAATTCGGCCTGCTGCGCATCGACGTCCAATGTTTGCAGGCCGACGTAGCGTCCAACACCATGTTCAAGGTGCACAACCGGTACGCCTGGTCGCAGTTCATTGAGGTCTTTGAAGACGTTCGCGGTGGCCGCCTCCTGTGCTTCATGACGTCGCCGACGCTGCGCGACCCGACGTCCGAACAGCTGGCTTTCTGCGATCAGTGCGGGCGCATGGTTGCCGGCGTAGAGGCCGCGGTCGATCGGCGCGACCGCAATGGCAAACTCGGTGCTACCGGTCAGGAAATCTCGCCAATGGGCGACTTCTGGTGGGTTAAGGCCAACCTTTTGCAGTGACTCGCGCAGTATTTCACGGCGCCCAACTGATTCGGCGCACAACAGCACCGGTGCGCGGTGGCGCTCGATGAAGCGCTGCAGGTTGTGAATAGCATCGGGACGGTCTTCCTGTGGTGCAAGCGATGGCGGGGGGTCAAGCTCCGTTGGCACGTGCACGGTTGATGCGTCGTCGTAGCGCAGTTCCAGTGTGGCGAAGTCCTTCAGGCGGCGGTATAGCTCGTCTACCTGCAGAAAACAGCGTTGTGGAGGCAGTAGCGGTCGTCGCGGATCGATGCCGTACTCTGCGTGGCGGGCGGTTGCCTCATCCCAAAAGCGTTGCGCATTGGTATGATGCTGGCCCAGTGCAACGACTGCGGTTCGCTCTGGCAAGTAGTCAAGCAGCGTTGCGCACTGCTCAAAAAACAGCGGCAAGTAGTATTCGCAACCGCCGGGGCTGCGGCCTGCGCTGACGTCATTGAAAACCGGGCACAGGTCTGCATCGCCGTCAAAGGCGTCGTACCAGTTCATCTGGAAGCGCGCGATCGCTGTGCTGTCCAGTGGAAACTCACGCGCAGGTAACAGGTTAATGGAATCGACTTTGTCGATAGTGCGCTGCGACTCCGGGTCGAATGTGCGCAGGGTGTCTACCTCGTCATCAAGCAGGTCAATCCGGAACGGCAGCGGACTGCCCATCGGGTAGATATCCAGTAGTGATCCCCGCAGGGCGAACTCGCCATGTTCATAGACTGTCTCTACCGGCTGGTAGCCGTTGAACACCAGATTGCTGCGGAACTGTTCGATCGATAACTGTTGACCGAGTGACAATACCAGGCTGCTGCCGGCGACATACGCTGTCGGGGCGAGGCGGTGCATCAGGGTAGCGATCGGCACAATCAATATGCCGCGCTCAAGTTGCGGCAGCCGATACAGGGTGTTGAGTCTTTCCGAGACAATGTCCTGGTGCGGCGAAAAGTTGTCGTAGGGCAGTGTTTCCCAGTCTGGAAAGGGCAATATGGGTGTTTCACTGCCGGTAAAGAACGGTAACTCGCGCTCCAGGGTCAGGGCGGAGCTGGTATCGGGCGTGACGACTAACAGCAGTCGATCGATCTGCGCAAGTTCAGCGATCAGGCAGGTGTCTGCACAGCCGTGAAAGGGGCCCACTGACGTTCGTGTTCCGGCCCGGTCTGGCCATGGAGTCGGGCTGATTAATTCGCGGAGCATGGGTAGTAGGAAGCGCGACCTTGGAAGGGGCGGCCATTATAACGAAGGCGCGCCATAGCGCCAGAAAACTACGGGAATGTGAACCATGTGGCTTGCGCCGCTTTTAGTGGGAGATGATAATACGCGCCCCGATTTGACTCTCTAACAGCCAAGGTGACGGAACGTGACTGATCGCAAGCGAGAACGCCCCGCAGATTACTTCAAGGACTGGAAGGAGCGCGAAGCGCTGGCCGAGGGCATGATCCCTATGGTCGGCCGGCTTTCACGCGAAAAAAGCGTTAAGTGTTACATTTATGGCCAGCCGCTGGTCAATCGCTCGGTGCTCGAAATCATGAAAGATCACCGCTATGTGCGGCAGGTCGAGGCGAACGAACTGTCCGAGTTTGAGACGTTCCCTATTATCAGTCGTATGAGCCAGCTGGATCTGGGTCCTGCGCATATCGATATCGGCCGCCTTGCTGTTCAGTACTATGATCACGGTGCCGGCGATGGCCTGAGCATCGACGAATATGTCGACCGGGAACTGCGTCCCTACGTTGAATCACCGCGCCTGCCGGTGGCTGAACCGCAGGACGTTGTACTGTACGGTTTTGGCCGCATCGGCCGACTGATGGCGCGCATTCTGATCGATAAAACGGACGGTGGCGATTGTTTGCGCCTGCGTGCCATTGTGGTGCGCAAGGGCTCCGCTCCTAACGACCTTGTCAAACGCGCCAGCTTGTTGCGCAGGGATTCCGTGCATGGCGCCTTCGAGGGCACTATCCGTGTCGACGAAGAGCGCCAGTCGTTTGTTGCCAATGGTAACGAGGTCAAGGTGATATACGCCGATGCCCCGGATACCATCGACTACACCGAGTATGGCATCAATAACGCGATTATCATTGATAACACCGGCGTGTGGCGCGATGAAGCCGGCCTGTCTCGTCACTTGCAAAGCAAGGGGGCCAGCAAGGTCATCCTGACTGCCCCGGGTAAGGGGGATCTCAAAAACGTAGTGGCAGGCATCAATAACGCGATTATTGAACCCGGCGACACCATTATCTCTGCCGCCTCTTGCACCACGAACGCAATTGCTCCGCCCCTGAAGGCACTGGACGACGAATACGGTATTGTCGCCGGCCACGTGGAGACAGTGCATGCGTACACCAATGACCAGAACCTCATCGACAACTACCACAAGGCGTCACGGCGCGGCCGCAGTGCGCCGCTGAATATGGTGCTCACGGAGACCGGCGCCGCTTCCGCGGTGGGCAAGGTCCTGCCGCAACTGGTCGGCAAACTGACCGGTAATGCGATTCGCGTGCCTACTCCCAATGTGTCCATGGCCATTCTGAACCTGACACTGGCCCGCGAAACCTCAGTCGATGAACTGAACGAGTTTATGCGTAACCAGGCACTGCATTCACCGCTGCGTCGCCAGATCGATTACTCGGCGTCGCCGGAAGTGGTCTCTACCGATTTCGTTGGCTCCAGGCACGCGTGCGTCTTCGACGCCCAGGCGACCATCGTCAACGGTAAGCAGGCGGTCGTCTATCTGTGGTACGACAACGAATTTGGATATAGCTGCCAGGTCTATCGCATTCTCGAGCAGATGGCCGGTATCAGCTACGCGGTCTATCCCAAAGAGTCCTGATCGTGGCGACGGGGGCGCGCCGCTAGCATTGCGCCGGCGTCGCGAGTAACAGCGCCCCGCCATTGCAAAACTTGTTCAAAATCAAACAACTTCCTCTGACGAGGTGGCGTTTTGCCGAGCGCTTCCTGTATAATGCGCGCGGCTTGAATTGCCTTGATTGATTTGGGTCGTGCACAATGGCAGTGCCCAGGGGTAATTCGCCGTCAAGTCCAGATTCAGGGGTTCTTTTGGGGATGTTGCAGCGCGACTTCAGTCCATCCACTTGTTATTGTTTTTGTAGGCGTAGCGTATGATCAAAGTCAAACGGGGTCTGGATATTCCTATTCAGGGAGCGCCCCGACCCTCGATTGAAGATGCGCCTGCAGCGCGGGCCTGTGCGCTGGTCGGTTTTGACTACGTGGGGATGAAACCGACCATGGCGGTCGCCGAAGGCGATCGCGTCAAACTGGGCCAGTTGCTCTTCACTGACAAGAAAAACGCCGGCGCGCGGTACACCGCCCCCGCCAGCGGCGTCGTGGCGGCGATCAATCGGGGCGCCAAGCGCGTGCTGCAGTCTGTCGTCATCGAGATAGAGGGCGACGATGCGGAATCCTTTGCTACCTGCACTCCCGAAAGCCTGCCCGACGCGCAGGCTATTCGCGACAACCTGATTGCCAGTGGGCAATGGACAGCGCTGCGCACGCGACCCTTCAGCAAAGTTCCCGCAGCTGATGCCGAAGCCGCCGCTATTTTTGTGACAGCGATCGATACCCACCCATTGGCGCCGGATCCGGCGCTGTTCATTGCAGAACAAGCCCAGGCATTTGAGTTGGGCATTGATTTGCTGGCCCAACTGACGCGCGGCGCGTTGTACGTGTGCAAGGCCCCGGGTGTCGCTATTCCTTCCGGCACTGCCCCTAACGTGCAAGTCGCCGAGTTCTCCGGTCCGCACCCTGCCGGTTTGGTGGGCACCCATGTCCATTTTCTGGAGGGCGTGAATGCTGAAAAAGTCGTATGGACAATCGGCTATCAGGATGTCATCGCGATTGGTCGTCAATTTCTAGACGGTAAACTCTTTACCGAGCGTGTTATTGCACTTGCCGGCCCCCAGGTCGAAGAGCCGCGCTTGTTGCGTACCCGCCTGGGAGTCGATCTTCAGGCGCTGTGTGCAGGGCAGTTGAAAGCGGGAGAAAACCGTATTATCTCTGGCTCGGTGTTGGGGGGGCGCGCCGTCCAGGGCGGGACTGCCTACCTCGGCCGTTACCATAACCAGGTGTCTGTGCTGCTCGAGGGTCGCCATCGGGATTTTATGGGTTGGCTCTCGCCGGGGTTCAAAAAGCACTCGAATTTGGGCATCTACCTCACCAGCTTTTTCGGCACCAAGCCGCTACCGATGACAACCAATACCAACGGTAGCGAGCGCGCCATGGTGCCAGTGGGCAGCTACGAGCGCGTGATGCCACTGGATATTCTCCCGACGCAACTGCTGCGGGCCTTGATTGTGGGCGATACCGAGACAGCCCAGGCCCTGGGTTGTCTCGAGCTGGAAGAAGAGGACCTGGCGCTGTGTAGCTATGTCTGTTCGGGCAAATACGAGTACGGTCCTATCCTGCGGGATAACCTGACGCGCATCGAGAAGGAGGGTTAAACCGTGGGACTGCGCAGATTTTTTGACAACATCGAGCACCACTTCCAGGAGGGAGGGCGCTATGAAAAGTTGTTCCCTGTCTACGAGGTATTCGACACTTTCTTTTACGCACCCTCTTCGGTCACCAAATCCACCGCCCACGTGCGCGATGGGGTAGACCTCAAGCGGATCATGATCACCGTGTGGTTGGCAACATTCCCGGCGATGTTTTATGGCATGTACAACCTCGGCGCCCAGGCTACCGAGGTCATGCCCGGGGGCTATGCAGTGGAAGGCTGGAGGGGATGGCTAATCAGCCTCGTGGGTGGCTACGACCCCTCCAGTATCTGGGATTGTTTTTGGTACGGCGCTGTATTCTTTATTCCTATTTACGTCACGACCTTCCTGGTGGGGATCTCCTGGGAGATCCTGTTTGCCGTTCGGCGCAAGCATGAAGTCAACGAGGGTTTCTTTGTGACCTCGGTGCTCTTTGCGTTGATTTGCCCCCCGGATATTCCCCTGTGGCAGGTCGCGATCGGCATCAGCTTTGGTGTCGTCATTGGCAAGGAAGTCTTTGGCGGCACGGGAAAGAACTTCCTGAACCCGGCACTCACCGGTCGCGCCTTTTTATACTTTGCTTATCCCGCCCAGCTGTCAGGCGATGGCGTCTGGGTGGCGGTCGATGGCCACACCGGCGCCACCGCACTCAGCGTGGTCGCATCGCAAGGCGTTGAGGCGCTCGAACAACAGTGGACCTGGTTTGATGCCTTCATCGGCTCAGTGCCCGGTTCGATAGGGGAGACTTCAACCCTGGCAATCCTGATCGGTGGCGCGGTGTTGCTGGCCACCCGAATTGCCTCATGGCGCATCATTGCAGGTGTGTTCCTGGGCATGGTCGCGCTGTCGACACTGCTGAATCTGGTGGGCTCAGAGACTAACCCGGCATTTGCAATGCCCTGGTACTGGCATCTGGTGACCGGTGGATTCGCCTTTGGCATGATCTTTATGGCGACCGACCCGGTCTCCGCTGCCATGACGAACACCGGCAAGTGGGCCTTTGGTATTCTTATCGGCCTGATGACGGTGCTGATCAGGGTGATTAATCCCGCTTTCCCCGAGGGCATCATGCTGGCAATCCTGTTTGCCAACCTCTTTGCCCCGTTGATGGACAACTTTGTGGTGCAGGCAAACATTAAACGGAGGCTCGCGCGTGTCTAGTAATGATGGCATCAAAAAGACGCTGCTGGTCGCGTTCTCGTTGTGTATCGTCTGTTCGGTGATCGTATCTACCGCGGCGGTGATGTTAAAACCAACGCAGGAAGTGAACCAGGCGCTTGACCGCAAACGCAATATCCTGGCCGCAGCGGGCATGATGGATCCAGGCCGCACGGTTGAGGAGCAGTTCGCACAAATTCAGACGCGCGTCGTCGACCTGCGCACCGGCCGATTTACCGACGATGTTGACCCGGCCGAGTACGACCAGATCAAGGCCTCCAAGGATCCCGAGATGTCGACTCGCCTTGACCCCAAGGAAGACATCGCAAAGATATTCCGCCGTGAGCACTACGCGCTGGTGTATCTTGCCGAGGACGATAAAGGAGAATTGAACCGTGTCATCTTGCCCGTCCACGGCTACGGCCTCTGGGGCACGTTGTATGGCTTTATTGCGCTGGAGCGCGATGCCAACACGGTGGCCGGGCTGGGTTTTTATCAGCACAAGGAAACACCAGGTCTGGGGGGAGAAGTCGACAACCCACGCTGGAAAGGCCTGTGGCCAGGCAAAAAGGTCTATGACGACGGCGAAGTGGAATTGACGGTACTCAAGGGCACAGCCGATCCGCAAAGTGCAAACGCCGCATATGAAGTAGACGGGCTCGCCGGGGCCACGCTGACCACCCGCGGTGTGTCAAATCTCGTACACTACTGGTTGGGCGACAGCGGCTTCGCCCCGTTTCTGGAAAATCTCAAGGCTGGGGAGGCCTGATCATGGACTCAGTAAAAGAGACCCTTACCGGTCCGATACTCAGGAACAACCCCATTGCGCTGCAGATTCTCGGGATTTGTTCTGCCCTTGCGGTGACGTCTTCACTCAAGGTTACGCTGGTCATGTGCGTGGCACTGACCTTTGTCTGTGCTTTCTCAAACCTCAGCGTATCGCTGATTCGCAGTCATATCCCGGGCAGCATTCGTATCATTGTGCAAATGGTGATCATTGCATCGCTGGTGATTGTGGTGGACGAGTTCCTCAAGGCGTATGCCTATGACATCAGCAAGCAGCTCTCGGTGTTTGTAGGGCTGATTATTACCAATTGTATTGTCATGGGTCGCGCTGAGGCCTTTGCCATGAAGAATCCGCCAGGGGCGAGTTTTATCGATGGCATCGGCAACGGCCTGGGCTATAGCGTAGTACTGATTGCGGTCGCGATCGTGCGGGAACTGTTCGGCTCAGGGAAGCTCATGGGCTTTGAGATACTGCCGCTGGTTACCGAAGGTGGCTGGTACAACCCCAACGGGATGCTCCTGTTGCCTCCCAGCGCCTTCTTCCTGATCGGACTTTTCATCTGGGCACTGCGCAGCTATGACAACGCGCAGGTCGAAGAGCCGGATTTCAAGATGGCAAAACACACACCGGTAGAGGAGGGCGCGTAGCATGGAAGAGTTACTGAGCCTGTTTATTCGCTCCATCTTCATTGAAAACATGGCGCTGGCCTTCTTCCTGGGCATGTGCACCTTTTTGGCAATCTCCAAGAAGATATCCGCAGCGTTTGGCCTGGGCGTCGCGGTCATTGTTGTACTGACGATCACCGTTCCAGTGAACAACCTCATTTACAACTTTTTGCTGGCCGACGGCGCATTGGCCTGGGCCGGCCTGCCTGATATGGACCTCAGCTTTCTGGGGCTTCTTTCGTACATTGGGGTCATTGCGGCCATCGTGCAGATCCTGGAAATGTTTCTCGATCGCTTTGTGCCCGCGCTGTACAACGCCCTGGGCGTATTTCTACCCCTCATTACGGTGAACTGCGCCATTCTGGGTGCCTCCCTATTCATGGTTGAGAGGGACTATGGTTTTGCCGAAAGTGTGGTGTTCGGTGCGGGCTCCGGTGTCGGCTGGGCCCTGGCGATCGTCGCCCTTGCAGGTATCCGCGAGAAAATGAAGTATTCTGATGTTCCCGAAGGGCTTCGCGGGCTGGGCATCACGTTTATCACTGTAGGCTTAATGTCACTGGGCTTCATGTCCTTTGGCGGTATTGATCTGTAAGCGGGAAGAACAGCAATGGATTTAACGATCGTATATGGCGTTGGCATGTTCACGGCTATTGTGCTGGTGCTGGTGGGGATAATCCTGCTGGCGCGTTCCCGGTTGGTGAGTTCGGGCGACGTCACTATAGTGATCAATGGCGAAAAAACCATTACGGTTCCTGCCGGCGGCAAACTGTTGCAGACCCTGTCGGAAGCAGACCTGTTCCTGCCATCAGCCTGTGGCGGTGGCGGCACCTGTGCCCAGTGCAAGTGCATCATCGAAGAGGGCGGCGGGTCGATGTTACCCACCGAAGAGTCACACTTTACCAAGCGTGATGCGCAGGATGGCTGGCGCCTGAGCTGCCAGACCGCCGTTAAACAGGATATGAAAATCCAGGTGCCCGAAGAAGTCTTTGGCGTTAAGCAGTGGGAATGCACCGTGGAGTCCAACCCGAATGTGGCCACTTTTATCAAGGAGCTGACGCTGCGCCTTCCCGAAGGCGAGAGTGTGGACTTTCGTGCGGGCGGGTACGTGCAACTGGAGTGCCCACCCCATCATGTGAAGTACTCCGACTTCGAGATCGAAGAAGAATACCGCGGCGACTGGGAGCGTTTCGGGTTTTTCAAGTTGGAGTCGGTAGTAAAAGAGGACGTTATCCGCGCCTATTCGATGGCCAACTATCCTGAAGAGAAGGGCATTGTAAAGTTCAATATCCGGATTGCGACACCTCCGCCGGGCAGTGAGGGCATTCCTCCGGGCGTGATGTCCTCCTGGGTGTTTGATTTGAAGCCCGGTGACAAGGTAAAAGTGTACGGCCCCTTTGGCGAGTTTTTTGCCAAGGACACCGATGCAGAGATGATTTTCATCGGAGGTGGTGCTGGTATGGCACCGATGCGCTCGCATCTGTTCGACCAGCTCAAGCGCCTGCACAGCAAGCGCAAGATTTCATTCTGGTATGGTGCGCGCTCACTGCGCGAGATGTTCTACCAGGATGAGTACGATCAGTTGGCTGCCGAGAACGACAACTTTGAATGGCATGTAGCGCTGTCGGATCCACAGCCAGAGGACAACTGGGATGGCCTCACCGGCTTTATTCATAACGTGCTCTATGAAGAGTATCTCAAGGATCATCCGGCACCGGAAGACTGTGAGTACTACATGTGCGGTCCGCCCATGATGAACGCAGCTGTCATCCAGATGTTGACCGATCTTGGCGTTGAGCCCGAGAACATTCTTCTTGATGATTTTGGTGGCTAGACGCCTTGACGGGTAGCGTGCGCCATCCGATGACTGGAAGCCACTCGACAGAGTGGCTTTTTTGTATGCTGTGTGCGCTGGCGTTGCTCTCCGGCTGCGAACGGCGAGCGCCTGCACAGCAGCTCACAGGAATGACCATGGGCACAACGTGGCAGGTGACCTACCTGCCTGTTGCGGGTGCGCCCGAGCGTACTGCCGTTGAGCAGCTGATCGTAGCGCAACTGGATGCTGTGAATGAATCCATGTCGACCTATCGCGAAGATTCCGAAATTTCGCGTTTCTCGACAGCGCCTGTAGGCGTGCCGTTGTCAGTGTCACAGGGCTTCCTGGAAGTTCTGCAAGCGGCGCTGGCGGTGGGTGAGCGAAGCCAGGGCGCCTACGACGTTACACTGGCGCCCCTGGTAGAGCTATGGGGCTTTGGCCCGGCTGAACCGCTGGACGAGCCGCCTGCGCACCAACGTATCGTCGACGTGCTTGCGCAAACAGGCCAGGCGGCACTGCAGGTTGATCGTTCTGCGCTTACTGTCACCAAGTTGGCTCCCAGAAGCCTGGATTTTTCTTCACTGGCCAAGGGCTATGCGGTTGACCGTGTCGCCCTGGCGCTGGAAGCTGCCGGCATAGGGCGCTACCTGGTAGAAGTCGGTGGCGAGATGCGGGTTGCCGGACTCAGTCACCGCGATGATCTCTGGCGCGTCGCAATCGAGCAGCCAGATGCTGCCAGCCGTTCGGTTGCCAGAACAATTGAGTTGACCGACGCGGCGATTGCGACTTCTGGCGACTACCGTAATTTCGTGGAGTTCAATGGCCAGCGGTACTCTCACTCGATAGACCCGCGTACCGGTTATCCTGTGCTCCACGACCTCGTGTCGGTAACGGTGGTTCACCCCAGCGCCATGCTGGCCGATGCCTGGGCGACAGCGCTGTTGGTGCTGGGGGCGCAGGAGGCTGGGCAGGTTGCCCGGAGACATCACCTGGCCGCCTATTTCATCCGTCGACAGGGTGAAGCTTTGCAGCATACGTTTACTGAAGATTTTTCGCGCTATATAGGCGAGAATGGACACAGGCAAGCAGGAGATGCCCTATGACAATGTTCTTGATCAGTGTACTGGTAATGGGCCTGGTGGTGACAGCAATGGCCGTGGGCGTGATTGCCGGGAGGCCCCCGATCAAGGGCTCTTGCGGTGGTATCGGAGCCCTGGGAGCAGATGCTGCCTGTGAACTGTGTGGCGGTGACCCAAAGCGCTGCGATGAAGAAACCCGCGACGCAGAGGTGGGTAAAGCCAGGCCCGGCCAGTTTTATCCCGCAGACTAAGCCATCAGAGGCGTTCATAATTGCGCCGTTCAGGACATAACGCTCTGAGATACGCATTGTTTGTTGGGCGGCGCTACAGTTTTACGCGCAAACGCAATCGGTTTACGTCGCTGGTATCAACGGTTTCAATGCTGGGCATGGTGCTTGGTGTAGCGAGCCTGATTACCGTGCTGGCCGTGATGAACGGTTTTGCCGGCGAGCTGCAAAATCGCATATTGGCGCTCGTGCCACACGGCTTTGTAGAGGCGCCCGACGCCAGTGGAATGGCGAACTGGCAGGACCTCGCGCAACAGCTTGAGCAGTCCCGGAATGTCGAGGCAGTTTCTCCTTACCTCAGCGCGAAAGTCATTCTGGGTAGTCGCCGCCTGTTACAGGGTGCAGTGCTCACTGCTATCGATCCCCACAGCGAACGCAATGTGTCAAAAATCGCCGCGGCGATGCCCGCCGACGCACTGGGTAGCCTGGCGCAGCCTGGCTTCAACGTCGTGCTGGGGGCGGCGCTGGCCCGCGCGCTTGGGGTTTACCCCGGTGATAGCGTGGAAGTCACTGTGCCAAAATTGACGGTAACCCCACTGGGCGTATTTCCACGCAGCAAACGCTTGCGCGTTAGCGGTATTTTTGAAGTCGGGGCCCAGCCTGATGCCTACCAGGCTTATGTCTCCCTCAGCGCGGGACAAAAACTGCTGGGGAAATCTGCCGGCGCCGTTGATGGGTTGCAGCTTCGCACTCGCTCGCTGGATGAGGCGCCCGCGATCATGCGGCAAATCCGTTCAGACTTGAACAACGAGTATCCGGTCAAGGACTGGAGTGAAACGCAGGGCACCTTGTTCTCGGCGGTCAAGATGGAAAAGCTGATGGTCAGCTTTCTGCTGCTGAGCGTCGTCGCCGTGGCCGCCTTTAATATCGTCTCCACGCTGGTAATGTCGGTCACCGAGAAGCGTCGCGATATTGCTGTACTGCGCACGATGGGCGCTAGCCCCGGTGCTGTGATGGCAATATTCATCGCCCATGGCTTGATTCTGGCCGTGGTAGGCGTCGGTGCTGGCGCTGCCATAGGCGTGCTGCTGGCGCTTAATGTTGCACAGGTAACATCGGCGATTGAAGGCGCGGTGGGTGTTAAACTGTTCGATCCGGCCGTGTATTTTATCAGCGAATTACCTGCCCGCTTGCAATGGAGCGATGTGTTTATGGTGGTGGCAGCTTCTCTGGTGTTAAGCCTCTTGGCCACGCTGTACCCGGCGTGGCGCGCAGCCCGTATCGCGCCGGCGGAAGTACTACGTTATGAGTGAAGTTATCTTGCAGTGCGAAGGACTCGGTCGCCGCTATGTTGACGGCCACCGCACGGTAGAAGTGTTGAAAGATGTCAACCTGACCCTGGCAGCTGGTGAGAAGATTGCCATTGTCGGAGCCTCGGGCTCTGGCAAGTCGACCCTGCTCAACTTGCTTGGCGGGCTCGATGCCCCAAGCAGCGGCCGCGTACTGCTTGGCGGCGATGATCTGGCGGTGCTGAACGAAAGGCAGCGCTGCCGGGTACGCAATCGACGTTTGGGTTTCGTCTATCAGTTCCACCATCTGCTGCCCGAATTCGACGCTCGTGAAAATGTTGCTATGCCACTACTGATTCGCGGCGAATCCAGGGCCAGTTCCAATGAGCAGGCCGCAGCGGTTCTGGAACGTGTGGGTATGGCGCATCGGCTGGAACATCGTCCGTCGGAGCTTTCCGGCGGTGAACGCCAGCGTGTTGCGATTGCCCGCGCGCTGGTGGGTCGTCCCGATTGTATTCTTCTCGATGAACCCACTGGTAACCTCGACCCTGACTCCGCACAAAAGGTTCTGGCGCTCATCGATGAACTGGGGCAGGAGCAGGCGTCGTTTGTTGTGGTTACTCACGATGCTGCCATCGCGGCGCATATGAACCGCACGCTGCGCCTGGAGCAGGGTGTCTTGCAATGACATTTGGGGATCGTTTGCGCGTGGCCCTGCGCTATACCTTCCCCAGTGGTAGCGCACATCTGTCTACGTTTTTGTCTTCTCTGTCGATGGTGGGATTGGTGCTGGCCATTTCACTACTGATTATCGTGCTGTCTGTCATGAATGGTTTTGACAAGGAAATGCGCGAGAGAATTCTGTCTCTGGTACCGCATATCTCTGTCTACGCGCAGCTATCCGAGATCGATACTGCCGCGACGCTGGCCACGCTACGTAGCCATTCACAGGTCGCAAGCGTGTCGCCGTTTGTGCGTTTCGATACCCTGGTGATCAAGGGCTCGGCTATTGAAACCGCACAGGGTATTGGTCTGTCTGCACAGGACCTCAACGCCATGTCGAGCTTTGCCAGTGTCTTGCAGACCGTCGGTGGCGAGGGCGCTTTGTCACAGGCAGACAGTATTATTCTGGGTTCAGCGATTGCACAAAAGCTGGGCGCGCAGCCTGGCGACGCCCTCACCCTGGTTGTGCCTGCCCAGAGGCAAATCAACAGCGCTGCCGGCGCAACTTTTCAGGCGGTGCGCCTGCAGGGTGTGCTTCACTCTGGTACTGAACTGGATGAAACACTGGCGCTTGTCTCGGCGGAACTGGCCTCGCGTTTGGCGGGCCTTAATGGCCAGGTCAGCGGTTTCCGGGTAACGACAACAACCCTGTTTGATGTCCAGCAAATCGGCTGGGAACTATCCGACCTGCTGGGCCCCGGATTTTACACCACCAACTGGATGATGACCCATGGCAATTTGTATGCAGCCATACAGCTTTCGCGCAGCCTGGTGTCAATACTGTTGTTTTCGATTATCGCAGTAGCGGCGTTTAACGTCGTGTCCTCCCTCGTGCTGGTGGTGATGGATAAGCAGGGCAATATCGCGATCTTGCGTACACTGGGGGCGTCTTCCAACGATGTTGCCTGGATCTTCATGCTGCAAGGCGCCATGATCGGTACCGTGGGTGTTGTGCTGGGCAGCGCAGTGGGCGCAGTAGGCAGTAGCATGGTACCAACGCTGGTCGCTGCATTGGAGCGCCAGCTTGGCATACAGTTTCTGAGCACCGATGTTTACCCGGTTTCATTTTTGCCGGTGGATGTGCGTCTTGACGACATCCTCTGGGTAGGGCTTGTCGCGTTTACGATGTGTGTTGTGGCGGCAATCTATCCGTCGCGCCGTGCCGCCCGGCTTGCGCCGGCGCTCGTGTTAAACCAGGACAGGTAGCAGACACAGCCCGCTGCGCCGTGCAGTCAAGGGCTCTTGGTGAGATGACGAAGCGGTGCAACACTCACGCGTAAAGGGATCGCTCGTTGCAGTCTATGCTAAAACCTGACGCAGCGTTCGCCGACAAGCCGTTGCACCGGTAGTAGTGGCCCAGGGTTCGCCGCCACAGAGTGTACGATTTATAACTGGGCGCGCCGCTTTTTGCGTTGCTGCCAATGATAGGCAACGCGCCAGCGCCAAAGCTGACTGATCACGAAATAGCCCAGGCAACCAAAGAACAACCCGCAAATCAGGCAGCCGAGCAAAAAGGGCTTCCAGACGTTTACCAGACTGTGCGTCAGCCAGTAAAAACTCAACTCGAAATCCAGTGCCTGCACGGGCGCATCAATGATGATCGCGCCTACCTTGTAAGCCAGGAAGTAGATCGCAGGCATGGTAACGGGATTAGTTATCCACACCAGCCCAACCGACAAGGGCATGTTGCACTTGAATAATATCGCCATGACCGCGGCTGCGAGCATTTGTCCGGGTATCGGCATGAACGCAACGAACAGGCCAACAAAAAAAGCCATTGAAGCGGAATAGCGATTGATATGCCAAAGGTTGCCTGCGTAAATCCAGTCGCCCAATACCTGTAATGACTTGAGCTCACGAATTTTCGCGGGGCTCGGGACGATGGATTGCAGGGTTTTCTTCGGCATGAATGATCAAATCTGACGTGTGATGTCGCTGTTGACTGTGTTTGACTAAGGGTTCTTGAAGTGCTCCAGGCATCTTGCCAGTGCAGGGCTCATGACACGTTCAGCGACCAGTGGCCAGTGGCCAGTCGCATAAAGTCGCATCGCAGGTGGCACAAAGTGGCATACCCGGTGGCATACCCGGTGGCATACCCGGTAGCATAAAAGGTTTTGCCCAATGCGAGTTAATAGCGCACCTGCAGCCGAAAAACGCCAGAGGCCGGCCGGACACTAAGGAAAATCGCGCGCTGACGCGTCAGATTCTTTACGCCAGTCAACTTGCAGCCCTGTCATTATCCGAGTTGTTTGACCACATTCAAGTCAATAATGCCAATTCGCACCGTTAGTTGCCTCGTGCAAATGTATTGATGCGCGCCTTCATTGCAGGATTTCTAGCCGCTGTCCTGGGCGCTGCTTACGTACCGCAGCTTCACTACCTGCTGTGGGCCTGTTCCTTACTGGCGGCGGCGATGCTCTGTGAGCGTTGCTGCGGCGCGCGCACGCGCAGGCTGCTACTCGGCATGATCGTCGGCCTTGCGGTTGCCTGGTGGCACGGTAACGCGCTGCTACAGGCACGCGTTGCACCTGCGTGCACCGGGCAGTCCATTACCGTGTCCGGAAGCATCGCTTCGCTGCCCTCGGCCAAGCTCACGTATCGCGGCGATACCCGTCAAACAGTGCGCCTTGACGTCGCAGACGTGGTACCGGTGCATTGCCGTGGTATACGCTCTGTGTACCTGTCCTACTATGGTGACCAGACACTGTTGCCGGGCGAGGCCTGGAGCTTCAGCGCACGCCTTAAGCGCCCGTGGGGTAGCGCAAACCCGGGTTCTCCGGGTTTTCAGGCCTGGTATGCAGAGCAGGGCATTGATGCCGTGGGTTCCTCGTCAGTGGCCTGGCCAACATCGGCTGCCGTATCCCGGTCAGGCGCTTTGGCGGGCATTAACACGCATCGCCATCGGATCAGCAGTGCGCTGCAGCAGATGCATTTCGCGCCGTCTGTGTCTGCCGTGTTGCGTGCGCTGGTAGTCGCTGACAAAGATGGTATCGAAAACAGCCTATGGCGCTTGTTTCGCGACCTCGGCATCAGCCACCTGCTGGTAATTTCCGGTTTGCACGTGGGTCTGGTGGGCGGCCTCGGAGTGCTACTGGGCACAGCGGCGGCAAGGCTGTTCCGCTCATCGACCGCCTGGGTGCAGTGGCTACCTGCGCTTTTTGGTCTTGTACCGGCCCTGGTGTACAGCGCGTTTGCCGGGTTTTCACTGCCCACACAGCGCGCCACCATCATGCTCGGCGTTTTCTTGCTGTGTACAGCGCTGGGTCGGCCGGCAAGTGGCGAACAGCGCCTGCTTTGGGCTGCCTGCGTTGTGTTGGTAGTGAATCCGCTGGCTGGCATCGGTAGTGGTTTCTGGTTGTCATTCGGGGCGGTGCTTGCCCTGCTGTGGTTGGCGCGCTGGCAAAGGCCTGCCATCCCCCTGTGGCGCCGACTGGTCGGCACACACGTGTTTATGTCACTGGCTATGCTGCCGCTGAGCGCTTGGTTTTTTGACGGCGCGAGTGTCGTTGCCGCGCTGGCGAATCTCATTTTCATTCCCGTTATTGGTTTTACGGTGGTGCCGCCAGCCTTGCTTGGCGCAGTCGCCTTCCTGTGTGGCTTGCCTGGCTATCAATCCTTATGGCAGTTGGCGTCACTGCCCCTGCAAGTGCTGCTGCCAATTTCCCGGGCGGCGCTTGAAGCTGCTCCCGGCGCGGTTTTTCTGCCATTGGATGTCAGTTTTATGACTGCGTGTCTGGCGGTCTGTGCTGTGACACTCGTGGTGTTACCGCGTGCCGCTCAAGCAAGGCCTTATGTCATGCTTTTTCTGCTTGCCGCAGTCATGCGTACAAACGGCGAGACGGCCGTGCAGGACAGCACACCTCAACTGACAGTGCTTGACGTAGGGCAAGGCACCTCAGTCGTGCTCAGAGCCCAAGGCAAGACGCTGGTGTACGACACGGGCGGCGGCGACCCCGTGGGACGCAACGCCGCCAGCGAGGTATTGATTCCGTATCTCAAGGCTGAGGGTGTTCAGTCCATCGATACGCTGGTCATCAGTCATGGAGATCTGGACCACAGCGCCGGGCTGCAGACCTTGCTGTCGCAGTTTACGGTGCAGCGCCTGCGCTACGGTACTGGTGTTGCGACTGGTACTGGTGGCCGCCCCTGCCGCGCTGGGCAAAGCTGGCGCTGGACACAAAGCGTGCAGTTCATGTTTTTGTCACCCGGCACTAGAGCCGGTGATTCGACCAACAATGGCTCCTGTGTGCTGCAGATTGCACTGGGCGACTACCGATTGCTGCTAGCCGGAGATATCGACAAGCGGCGTGAGCGAGAGATCGCAATCTACTGGCGTCACGAGCTGCAGTCTGAATGGCTGCTGGTTCCCCATCATGGTAGCGGCACATCGAGTTCACACGTACTGCTCAAGGCAGTGCAACCAAGCATCAGTGTCGTCAGCGCCAGCTATGGCAACCCGTTCGGGCATCCGCGGGCTGACGTCCTCGCGCGGCTTGGGCTATATGGTTCAGCGATCTTCAATACGGCGGCTGCCGGTGCGTTGACTTTTGAGTTTGACGCGGCGGGGCTTGCCGCCGTCAGGCGGTTCAGGGGGCAGGGTTTGCCTTACTGGATGTAACGTCGCCGCCGCTTCACCCCGTGCCAGCTCCTGCGTATAATCACCCGATACTAATCACAATATGGGGCAATGCTGTGCTGGAACTACTGGTCGCGGGCGGTTGGCTCATGGTGCTCATTGTCCTGTGCTCGATCCTCGTCCTGGCGATCTGCATAGAGCGCCTGTACACCCTCAATCCCAGAAAAATCGCGCCTCCGCATTTGCTGGCGACCGTTTGGAAGCAGCTCAAGCGGGGTGAACTGGATGCTTCAAGACTCCGTACATTGCGCGATTCGTCCCCACTGGGGCGCATTCTCTCGGCGGGATTGAGTAATGCCTATCACGGGCGTGATGTTATGAAAGAGAGCATTCAGGAGGCCGCTGCGCACGTGGTGCATGAATTGGAGCGCTACCTCAATACGCTGGGCACCATTGCTGCGGTAGCACCGCTACTGGGCTTGTTAGGCACCGTGCTGGGTATGATCCGGGTGTTTGCCGAGATCATGGCCCAGGGCACCGGAAACGCCAGCGCACTGGCAGGCGGTATTTCCGAGGCACTGATTACTACCGCGGCGGGACTGACGGTTGCGATCCCGGCGCTGGTGATGCATCGATACTTTACCGGTCGCATTGACGGTATCGTCGTTGAACTCGAGCAGGAGACCATCAAGCTTGTCGATGCCTTGCACAGTGAAGAGAACGCGGAAGCAAGCGTTTGAAATTCCGTCGTCAGAGTCGTGAAGAAGTCGGCATTAATCTCACGCCACTGATCGACATCGTATTTTTGCTGCTGATTTTTTTTATGGTCTCCACCACCTTTACCCGCGAGACGCAGCTCAGCATCGATTTGCCGGAGGCAAAGGGCCAGCCGCGTGAATCCGTAGAGCGCCAGATCGAAATACTGGTGGATGAAACCGGGCGCTTCCGGGTCAATGGCAAGGCGCTTGTTGATGGCAGGATGCGCACACTGCAAGCCGCCATTTATAAGGAATCCAGTGGTGATACCACCATTCCCATGATAATCACTGCGGATGCACAGGCGGCCCATGAGCATGTGGTGCAGGCTATGGACGCTGCCGGCCAGATGGGTTTCGTACACCTGAGCATCACGACACGCCAACCCACGGAGTCGTCACCCGCAGTGGATGATGGTTAGGGCGCGCAGTCACGGGCAAGGTGCGCTGCGCAGCAGGGGTCTGTTGCGTCACCCGCTGTGGAGCGCACTGTTGCGCTATAGCCACTACCTGGTTCTGAGTCTGCTTGGCTATCTTGTTTACTCCGCCGGTGTGGTGCTGCTGGCAGACCTGATGCAGTACCTGCTGGATGCGCTCGGTGAGGGCGAGCAGGCCAGTCGATCCCTGGTCAGCCGTTCAATGGCCGGCATGGGGCTGCAAGGCGGCGTGCCCACCATTGACAGTGCGCGTACGGTGGTTCCAGTGGCCGTACTGCTACTGGTGCTGCTGCGTGGCATAGGTTATTTCATGGGCAATTATTGCATCGCTGCCGCAAGCAGGCACCTGATGCACGATTTCCGCCTGCGTTTTTTCCAGGTGCTGTTGGTCGCCCCCTCAGGCTATTTTGATCGCAACACCCCCGGAGCGCTGGTCACGCGCCTGACCTACACGGTTGAGCAGGTGGCAGGCGCGGTGACCGGCGCACTGCGCACTTTGCTGCGCGAGGGCCTCGTCGTTGTGGCATTGCTTGCCTACCTGTTTTACCTGAACTGGAAGCTGTGCCTCATTTTTCTGGCCATCACGCCCATTGTGGCGTTGATTGTGACGCGCGTGGGAAAGCGATTTCGCGCCCACAGTGCCCGCATCCAGGCCTCCATGGGCGAGGTTGCGCACGTTGCCCAGGAAAGTATCAGCGGCTACCGCGATATACGCCTGTTTGGAGCGCAGTCGCGACAAGCCTGGCGCTTCGCCGCCGCCAGTGACGACAATCGCCGACAGGGTATCAGGCTGGCCTTGCTCGATGGGCTGAGTACGCCGTTGGTGCAGACCGTACTTGCCCTTGCGATTGCCGCTCTTGTCTGGGTAGCGCTGCACCCTGCGGTAATGGGTTCTTTGTCTGCTGGCGCATTGGTGGCATTTCTTGTTGCAGCGGTGCAGGTGGGTAAACCTGTGCGCCAGCTAACGGCTGTACAAGCTGATTTACAACGCGGGCTGGTGGCGGCGGATGATCTCTACGATCACTTCGATACTGCTGCTGAAACCGATAGCGGCCACATAGATACACAGGTCATCCAGGGTAAAGTAGAGATATCAGGCCTGAGTTTCCGTTACCCGCCAGAGGGTACCCTTGCGCTGACAAACGTTGATCTATGCATTGAATCCGGTGAAACCGTCGCGCTGGTAGGTCTTTCCGGGGCAGGCAAGAGCACGCTGGTCAATTTGTTGACAAGACTGCACAGTCCACCGGCCAACACTATCCGCATTGACGGCACCTTTGTAGAGGATTTCACGCTGGCTTTCCTGCGCGAGCAGTTTGCGGTAGTCAACCAACACCCCGTGCTGTTTGAAGGTACGGTACGTGAGAACCTTTTGTTGGGCGTCACGCGCCCCGTCACTGATACCGAACTTCACCAGGCGCTCGATAGCGCCGCAGCACTTGAATTCGTACAGCACCTGGGTGGCTTGCAAGCGTGGGTCGGCTCTGGCGGCGAGGGTTTCAGCGGAGGCCAGCGCCAGCGGCTTGCTATTGCCAGGGCGCTGTTGCGCGATGCGCCGCTGCTGATTCTCGATGAATCCACTTCGGCGCTGGATTACGCGGCAGAGCACAGAGTTCAGCACGCCTTACAGCAGTTGATGAGCAACAGGACAACCCTCATCATCGCCCATCGACTGTCAGCTATAGCGCAGGCGCAACGCATTGTTGTGCTGGATGAAGGCCGTATTGTCGCGTGTGGCACACACGATGAGCTATTGCAGCGCGAGGGCCTTTACGCACAGCTGTATAGTGGCGATCTCTCCGCCGTATGACGGACTTTCATCAGTCACTGGCGCGCGCCTGGGAGCGCAGGGCGCCCTGGTTGTTGCTGCTGCTCCCGCTGGAGTGGCTGTTCCGTGCTGCTGTTGCGCTGCGACGTTGTGCCTACCGCTTGGGCGTTGCGCAGTGCTATCGTGCCCCGGTACCTGTGGTGGTCGTCGGAAACATCGCCCTGGGTGGTACCGGTAAGACTCCGATGATAATTAGTCTTGTTCATGCGCTGGAACGCGAGGGCATACGCGTAGGCGTAGTGAGTCGCGGCTATGGCCGACAAGGCGTTGATCTGCAAATGGTCACGGCAGACAGCGATGTCACCCGGGTAGGCGACGAGCCGCTGCTCATTGTGCAGCGCACCGGGTGCGCGTGTGCGGTCGCGCCATCCAGGGTAGACGCCGTCAAGGCGTTGGTTGAGCGTTGCAATGTGCAAGTTGTGCTGAGCGATGACGGCCTGCAGCATTATGCGCTGGCGCGGGATCTGGAGATTGTTCTTTATGACGCGCAGACAGGCTTCGGCAGTGGTCACTGCCTGCCGGTGGGGCCCTTGCGTGAGCCGCTTTCCCGATTGCGCCGGGCTGATATTGTTCTGGCCAAGGTCGCGGCGCCTGCCCCTGACAGCCTTTATCTGGAACACGGAGAGTGCGTTAATCTGGTGACGGGGCAGCGCGCCAACCCATCGCGGGGTTTTTTTACTGGTACCGTTTACGCCTATGCCGGCATAGCACATCCCGAGGCCTTTTTTGACGCGCTAGCCACGCTGGGCATTGATGCACACGGCAGGGCCTTTCGGGATCATCATGCTTTTACCGCACAGGACTTCCATGATGTCGAAAACAGCACGGTTATCATGACAGAAAAAGACGCGGTAAAATGCACCGCGTTTGCCACGCCGAACATGTGGTGCCTGCAGGTGAATGCGCAGGTGCCGGAGGCTGTGTACGCGGCTATCCGCACGTTGCTAACCGTGCCTCGGTCACTGCGCGGCGACAGCAGGACTGCTCGAATTGGTGGCAGGAGTGATGACCCAGCCACTGACCCAAATAACGAAAGAGGCTAAGAGAATAGTCACGCCTGGAGTAACGCCCGGCGTACTTCATTGGTACGATAGACCATTACCCCTACTGCACATGTTTTGAGGCTACAGGCATCACATGACGTTCAGCGTAGTTATACCCGCTCGATACGGCTCCTCGCGACTGCCGGGCAAGCCACTGCTTGATATCGCGGGCAAGCCCATGGTGCAGCGCGTCTGGGAACAGGCAAATCGCAGTGCCGCCGGGCGCGTGATCGTAGCAACGGATGACGCGCGCATTGAGACAGCGGCTCGGGCTTTTGGCGCTGAAGTCGTAATGACCTCGGCTGCGCATCCCTCCGGTACTGATCGCCTGCAGGAAGTCGCGCGCATTCTGCGCCTTGCCGACGACGAGATCGTCGTCAACGTGCAGGGCGATGAGCCGTTGATTCCCCCGGCTGTTATCGACCAGGTTGCCTCCAACCTTCGTGCGTGTCACCAGGCCGACATCGCCACTCTCTGTGAGCCGATTACGACACTGGCTGATTTACACAACCCCAATGTTGTTAAAGTCGTCGCCAATACGCATCAGCATGCGCTTTACTTTAGCCGCGCCCCGGTTCCCTGGCCGCGCGATGCCTTTGCCCAGGCCGAGCCTGTTTTGCCGCAGGGGAACGCCTGGATGCGGCACATTGGCGTGTACGCCTACCGCACGGCTTTTCTGCATCAGTTTGTGCAGTGGCCCGTGGCACCGATTGAACAACTGGAACAACTGGAGCAGCTTCGGGCGCTGTTCAATGGCATCGGTATTCATGTGGAGCCCGCGTGCGACTTTGTGCCGCCAGGCGTAGACACCGAAGCTGATCTTGCTTTGGTGCGCGCGCACCTGTTGCAGGGGCAATCATGAGCACAGCAGAAACACGCGTGTTGTTTGTTTGCCTCGGCAATATCTGCCGATCGCCTACTGCCCAAGGTGTCTTTGCGCAGTTCGTCGACCATTCCGATTTGTCACACCGTATCGCTGTCGATTCCTGCGGCACCGCCGACTGGCACACAGGCAAGGCACCGGATGAACGCGCTATTGCAGCGGCAGCCGAGCGCAACTATGACCTCAGTGCACTGCGCGCCAGGCACATAACGAGCGAAGATTTCAACCGCTTTGACTATATTCTGGCGATGGATGAAAGCAACCTGCGGACACTGGTTGAACTGTGTCCGGCCGATTATCACGGCCACCTGTCGTTACTGCTGGATTTTTATCCCGGTGCAGGGATGAGCGAAGTTCCGGATCCCTATTATGGAGCGGCTGACGGATTTGCCCGCGTGCTTGACCTGATCGAGGGCGCCAGCGCCGGGTTGCTGCGGGCTATTTCTGGTCAGGGCAGGGCTGATGCACATCCACCGCAATGAGCCACTGGCGCTTTTCAATACGCTCAGACTGAACGCGAAGGCCGCAGCGTTTACAGCGATCACGAGCGCACAGCAGTTGCAGGCCGCATGGCGGTGGTCGCAGGAGCAGGCGCTGCCGATACTGCCGCTGGGTGAAGGCAGTAATATCGTCCTGGCCGGTGATGTGGAAGCGCTGATGCTGAAGATGGAACTGCAAGGTGTGCACCTGCTCAAGAGCAACGACCATCAGGTTGAGTTGCGCGTACAGGCGGGGGAGAACTGGCACGCTTTCGTGGATTGGTCACTCCAACAGGGATACTGCGGGCTTGAGAATCTGGCCCTGATACCAGGCACAGTCGGAGCCGCCCCAGTGCAGAATATCGGTGCCTATGGGGTAGAGATTGCCGAGTACTTGCGCCGCGTGCACGTGCTCGAACTGCACAGCGGTGTTGCACGCACACTGCAAGCGCACGAGTGCGCATTCGGTTACCGCGACAGTATTTTCAAGGCGGAATTGCGCGATCGCGTGGTGATTACCGCCATCGATCTCGTGCTGAACAGGCATGCCTGCCCGCGCGTTGAGTATCCAGCGCTGGTCGAGTATTTTGCCGGGCAAGAAGCTGGCCGTATCAGAGCCCGCGATGTCTTCGACGCCGTAGTGCGTATTCGTCAGAGTAAGTTGCCGGACCCTGCGGTGACGCCTAACGCAGGCAGTTTTTTCAAGAATCCTGTGGTATCCCCATCCGCTGCTGATGCGCTGCAGCAACAGCATCCTGCACTGCCCGTGTACGCCCAGCCTGATGGAAGCTGCAAGCTTTCTGCTGCATGGATGATTGAATTTTGTGGCTGGAAAGGACGGCAGACTGACGGCGTCGCTGTACACAAAGACCATGCGCTTGTGCTGGTCAATGCGGGCAGTGACAGCGGCAAGGCGCTGCTGGATTTAGCGCAGGCAATAGCCGCAGACGTGGCCAGCCAGTTTGACATTGCGCTACAGATAGAGCCGCGAGTATACGGAGCCCGATGAGCGAGTTTGACCACAAGGCGCTACTCAAAACGTTGACGACACGGCCAGGCGTGTACCAGATGTATAACGGCGCCAACGAGCTGTTATACGTCGGTAAGGCCAAGAACCTCAGAAACCGGGTGGGCAGCTACTTTCGCGCCAGTGGCCTGACGGATAAGACCATGGCGTTGGTGTCGCGTATTGCCGATATTCAGGTCACAGTCACCTCGACCGAGGTCGATGCCCTGTTGCTTGAGCACAATCTGATAAAACGTCACCGGCCGCCCTACAACATCCTGCTCAAGGACGACAAATCCTACCCCTATATCTATGTCTCGTCTGCTCACTCTTATCCGCGCATCGAACTGCACCGCGGCAAAAAGAGCAACAAGGGGCGTTACTACGGTCCCTACCCCAGTGCCGCAGCAGTACGCGAATCCCTGCATTTCCTGCAGAAGGTCTTCAAGGTCAGGCAGTGCGAGGACAGCTATTTCAGTAATCGATCAAGGCCATGCCTGCAGTACCAGATCGATCGTTGCAGTGCGCCCTGTGTTGATTTTGTCTCCGAGCAGGAGTACGCCGAACAGGTTGCCAATACCGAGTTGTTCCTGCGCGGTAAATCGCAGGAGTTAATGGTGCGCCTTGCAGACGACATGGAAAAAGCCGCCGCGGAACTGGCCTACGAAAAAGCCGCGCAATATCGTGACCAGATCGCCCAGCTACAGCACGTACAGGCCAGCCAGGGCATTGAAGGCGTTTCCGGTGATCTGGATATCCTTGCCGCCGCCACCGAGCACGGCGTTGCCTGTGTTCAGGTTCTGTTTGTGCGTGGTGGCCGCGTACTGGGCAGTAAAACCTATTATCCGCCGTTGAAACTGGACGAGGGGCCGGCGCAGGTCCTCGCGGCATTTCTGCCGCAGTACTACCTGAGTGACGTTCGCGCCACGCCGGCGGAGATTATCGTTAACGCCCTGCCTGACGAGGTGGCTCCGTTAGTAGAGGCCCTGGGCGTGCACGCACAACGCAAGGTAACGATCAAGGCGCGTGTGCGTGACGCGCGCGCCCGGTGGTTGCAGATGGCCCAGCAAACCGCCCAGACCAATCTCGCGGCGCACCTGAGCGGCAAACAGACGGTTGCCAGACGCCTGCAGCGTCTCCAGGAAGTCCTGGGGCTGGCCAGCTTGCCCGAACGCATGGAGTGCTTCGATATCAGCCACAGCTCAGGAGAAGCCGCTGTGGCATCGTGTGTAGTGTTTGACCAGGGCGGGCCACGCAAAGCAGATTATCGCAAGTTTAATATTGAGGGCATTACGGGCGGCGACGACTACGCCGCCATGCAGCAGGCCCTGGAGCGTCGCTACCAGCGCCTCAAGGCTGGGGAGGGTGCATTACCGGATTTGCTCTTTGTGGATGGCGGGAAAGGCCAGGTAACCCAGGCAATGGAGGTATTACGTGAGTTGCAGGTTGACGGTGTAGAGGTAGTGGGCGTTGCCAAGGGCAGCACACGTAAAGCAGGCTTTGAAACCCTGATACGGGGTGCCGACGGCCAGGCTTTGCAACTGCCTGCAGACTCCCCGGCACTGCATCTCATTCAACAGATACGCGATGAAGCGCACCGTTTTGCCATCACTGGCCATCGTGCCCGCCGAGACAAGGCGCGTCAAAAATCGACCCTCGACGATATTCCTGGTGTGGGGGCTAAGCGCCGCCGTGAACTGCTGCGCCATTTTGGTAGCGCTAGTGGCGTAAAAAATGCCAATGTCGAAGAGTTAAGAAAAATCCAGGGTATCAGTGCGACGCTCGCGCAACAGATCTACGACCACTTGCACAGTGCCCCCTAGGGCTTTTCTTGCATTGTGGTGTGGCAAGTAGGCGGTCAGATCATGAAGCAGTCGTTGCGCGGCCGTGAGCGTTGTACCGCCGAACTGGAGCCCTTGCCTGTGCGCTTGAACAGGTAGCGCTTGAAGGCGTAGTCCGGGCAGTGCGTCCAGTGCAGGTGGATCGGGTCTGTAAACTCGGAGATAGACCCAAAGCCTGTCAAAACCAGCGGACTGGTTTCTGTTGTGCGCGGTTGGTTAGCCAGCGCGCTGGGCGTGGAGGAGGCCAGGTCCAACTGCGATGCAATCAGTGCGCTTTTGCCGGGAATGTTCACCCCGTAGAGAATCTCGTTGATGATCCTGTCCGTTTGCACGCTTTCCGGAGTTGCTGCCAGGTCGCTGGGGTCATAAGGGTTGGAAGGGTGAAAATCCCCCAGGACATCCATGTGCCGCACGCTGCCATCAAACACTTTGAGCAATGGGTCAGCCCCTACGCCCAGTGGGTCGGAAAAGCCTGCTACTGTTTTCCGGGGGTGGGCGACAAACGGTGAGAACGCAAAAACGTTGGTCGCAGCCTGCTCTTTGGCCACGATCCTGATGCCCTCAGGGCTTTGCTGGATCGAGACTGCATCGGCATCAATACGCGCAGCACTGGCCGGCAGCGGCGCTGCGAGTAAGGCTGTCAGGGCTGCCAGCGATAAGCCTGTTCTCAACATGGAAATGCCGTCCTGGATACCGTTTTGTAGCGCAATGGTGATCTTTCTCCTGCTGGGTTGGCCTAACACACCAAATCGAGCAACATCTGTGCCATGCCTGCTAAATCAATGAGTTACGACACCAAAAACGACGTCGAGTTCTGTTTCAGGCGCAGAATGTAAATCAAACTGACGCCGGCTTTCAAGGTGGCAGCCGTATAGCAGGCCACTTTTTAAGCACAAGTGGCAGACCGGGCCACAAATGTGCTGGCTGTGGCGCTAGTGACCTACGAATAGCGGCTGAGAGCCGCTATGGATCAGGTTATCGCCGTCGCAGCCCCTGGGCCTGGGCCCGGGCAGCGTCTGGCAGAGGCAGGCGCGGCTAGTAAAGTCTGTATGCAGTAGTCCGCTTACGTTAGTATGCCGTTAACTTGCAGCTGTATTCACTGCCCCTGCGTTGACGGATTTAGCCAGACTCCATGCCATTGAATGTTCCCAATGCGTTAACACTGCTCAGGATCATCCTGATACCGGTATTGGTGGTGGTGTTTTATGTTCCTTTTGAGAGTCACCTGCTGGTCGCGGCGCTGATATTTGGTGTGGCTGCCATCACCGATTGGTTCGACGGCTACCTCGCGCGCAAGCTGGGCCAGATGACTGCCTTTGGCGCCTTTCTGGACCCAGTCGCGGACAAGCTCATGGTGGTGACTGCCCTGGTGCTACTGGTAGAACGGCATGACACCTTGCTTTTCACGCTGGCAGCTACGGTAATCATCGGCCGTGAGATTGTGGTTTCTGCCCTGCGCGAGTGGATGGCGGAGTTGGGAGAGCGCACCTCAGTAGCCGTTTCGTATATTGGGAAGGTAAAAACCGCCTTCCAGATGGTCGCGATCACGGCCTTGCTGGCGATTGACCCGGCCAGGGACGGCAACGAGCTGCTGGCATTGAGCTATCTGCTGCTGTATGCGGCAGCCGTGTTGACGCTGTGGTCGATGTTTGTCTACCTGCAGGCCGCATGGGCTATCATCAAGGATAAAGATGCAACCGTCTGAAGCAAACACGACTCTCGCTTGACTCAGGTGCGGCGGTGCTTACAATAGGCGCTCGCTCAATGCAGGCGGCCACGGCGGTGGTGAAACGCAACAATCTACACAGTGTAGCGGGAATAGCTCAGTTGGTAGAGCGCAACCTTGCCAAGGTTGAGGTCGCCGGTTCGAACCCGGTTTCCCGCTCCAGTTCAGGTAGGGGCACTAGTAAGTTCGCGTTCTGCGGCGCGCTATCTCCATTTCCTCAAAGGCTCGGTGGCAGAGTGGTTATGCAGCGGACTGCAACTCCGTGTACGCCGGTTCGATTCCGACCCGAGCCTCCAAAATTTTCCTGAAAATACAGATACTTACCGTATCTGCTCTGTAGCGGTAGTCGTTCTGTGCGCAATTTGTGCGCACTCACTCTATACTGAGATGAGGTAGACGATTACAGCGGGTGCTGAAACACCGCGCTGTAATCTGATCACAACCGTCAACTGTAGAGGAGATGACGACAATGACTACCGAAAATATAAACTATCCCACTGACGAAAGTCAGTCGCTAGAAGTCCTTGCATGCCTCGCTGAGATACACCAGGCCGTATGGTATTCACTCGATATGCTCAACATACTAGCTGAGCAGATCAACTCTAGTGATTCACAGATTGGTCGTCTCACACCTGTAGGTGCAGCTGGGCTTCTAAGCACTGTTGAGGCCGCAAACTTAAAAATTATGACAATCGCGGGGCGTTTGAAGGATGAGCTTGCGCTCGAGGACTTCGATTGGGGCGATATTCAGAGCAAGCCATACGAACTCAACGCCGACCCCCAGGCGCCACTCTCCGCAAAAAATCGGGAGGCATACCATGCATAAAGTCACCACCAATCTAGGTGATCTATCTCTCTTGGCTCGTGAGTTGGACGCAGTCCTTCGTGCTGCTGAATTTATAGAGGATGATCAGACCATTCTTCTAAACGCGGCAACCCGGCTATCTAAAGAGCTTCTATCTTTGACAAATTCAATCGATCGAGAAGGCCACCTTGTCGTAAATCAGCGTGCGGATTCGCAGCGAGGTGGACATGGCGAGCATTAGAAAGTACCGGGACAAGTGGAGGGCAGAGGTTCGCCGGCAAGGTCACAAACCCATGTCAAAAGTGTTCATCACGAAGAAAGCCGCCCAGAAATGGGCAAAGGAGACGGAAGTCGCCATTGAGTCTGGGGATCTGCACAATCTCACCAACAAGACTGTTTCCGATGCCATAGGTCGCTACAAGGAAGAGGAAAAACCTAAGGCGTACCATGTGACAGTGCTCAACTTTTGGGATAAGGAGTTGGGACGGCGGAAGCTGTCCCAAATCCGCAGGGCGCATGTCATTGAAGCACGGAAAGCACTGCTTACTAATCTCGTCCAAAAAGGCCCCAACAAAGGTAAACCACTGGCGCCTTCTACGGTGAATCGTCGCGTTGCGCTGTTGAGTAAAGTATTTCGGATCGCAATCGAGGAGTGGGATTGGGCGCGGGACAATCCTTGCCATGTGCGCGCTTTGCCGGAGCACAATGAACGTGATCGGCTCTTGTCCGGGGCGGAGCAACAAGCATTGTATGAGGCGCTGAAGAAGCACTCAGAGCCCAGCCTTTACCCCTTCGTTATGGTAGCTCTATATACAGGAATGCGCGCGAGCGAAGTCCAGCGGCTCAAGTGGCAAGATCTAGACATAGAGACTGGTCATATCCAGATCAAAGTATCGAAAAACAATGAGAAGCGATCTGTAGTAGTCGGGGGTGAGGCTCTAGAGCTTTTGAAAACTTGGCGCAAGGAAAAAGCACTTAAATGGCAGGGCTACGTTTTTGGAAACAGCTACACCGGCAAGGCTCCCTACAATTACCGGGCGCATTGGAAAGAGGCAAAGGAGGCCGCGGGTATCGAAGACTTTAGATTCCATGACCTGCGGCATGCCTTCACTACGGCCGCCCTTACGGCGGGTATGAATCCTGTCATGGTGCAACTGGTCACAGGTCACAAGTCCAGTCAGATGCTTAAGCGATACTCTCATTTGACTAAAGATGTTGCTGCCCAGGTTAGCGCCAGTTTCGTTGCCTCTACAGAATTGGCGGGGCAAACGAATGGCGAATAGAGATACAGAGCTAGAAACTTGGATTAAAGAATGTTCTGAGTATTTGGTAGCAAGGCGCAGATCCTTGGTGGAGCCTTTCATTGCATCTGCGCCGCCGCGTGCATTGGCGCCGTACTCTCATGAGGAGGCAGAATCCGCACTCTTGCGCCTTGAGCGGCTGCAGGGACATTTGCTGGGTGCCGCTAGGGAAGTCCGCCACCTTCTGAATAGAGAGGCACAGGGCAGGGGGCACATTGCTGGTTTAAACGTGTCGAAAGAAGTAGCTCTAGCCCGTGATGCGATACGTGAGGCCCTGGTGCGCTGTGCGAGTGCGCAGACCGATATCGAGCGCATGCGATCAGAGTTCCGCGAGAAACACAGTGAACGCTGGTATCAATTGTCGGCTTGTCGCCTGGCAGTCAGCTATTTTGATGATCCTTCAGATCGAAGAGCGCGTGATGTCGCGCGAGGCATCATGCGCGCGGCAGATATTTCTGAGCCGGAAAAAAGCAAGTTTTCTTATCTTCTAAAAGAGGCCCGAGCCGCGAACTAACACACGTGCCAATTCCGGCATAAGAATAACAAGTCTAGATTGGCACACGAAAGTCTACGCCTCCGTAAACTCTGTAATCGAAAGGTTATGAGAGTTACGGAGAGTAAACATGCAGCATTACCTGTTAGAGCAGTATCCCGAAGGCGTAGTTTTGATAACCGACTTTGGAGATGACCACCCCGAAATTCTAAGCACGCGCAAGTCACGAAACATCATTGATCGCCTGGCAGCTGAGCCGCGGATGGTACAAAAGGTCTTCCGTAAGCGCTTCAATCGTTGGTATGTCCACATACCCAGTCTGATCGAGTATCTCGAGAACCAAGAATCGCTAGTGCGTGAGCACGTTGAGAAGACAGCCCCAGCTTGAGGCGGGGGCCGTCCAGTGAAGCTGTTTCTGGGGGGAAACAACGATGCAAAGTCTATCACAGGATATTTTGACGTGGCAGCGAATTGAATCTGCCAAGTCTGAAACGAAAAGCAAACAAGCCAAGAGAATCGTAGATCATCTGTATATCTACGGGCCTACGCTAACGGGTGACCTTTGTCAGCAAACGGCTACGCAGAATCTCTCAGCGGCTGTGGCTTACATCAAGCCTGCGCTGGAGAAGCAAGGTCTTACTGTAATTGCAGAGCTGCCGAAGCCGCTACAACGAAATCGTTTTGGTGAAGTGAGTCAAAGCCATGTTTGGCGAATTGAAAGGCTGCGCTAGTGGGCAAAAGCAAGGGTGCCCTGCCGTTCGACAAGCGGGGCGGTGTTGTCTCTGTGCGCCGTGGGCTACTGGAGTCTTCCGCCTACTTAGAGCTTTCACCACATGCAAAGGTGCTCATGCAGCTGATGCACGTTCACTGGCGCAACCTGGAGCCTGTAGCGTATGGCGTGAGGGAGGCGGAGCAGAAGATACCCTGCTGCAGGAAGGTTGCCATGCGCGCATTCAGAGAGCTGCAAGAGGGTGGATTTATCAGGTTGGTAGACGAGAGCCTTTTTTGCTCGCGCACGCAATCCAAATCGAGAACATGGCGCCTTACATGGCTGCCATATCAGTCGAGAGAACCGACTAATGATTGGGAAAGGACATGCCGTGATTAACAGATTGACCGGTGTATATATGCCACCTCTAGAGCGCCACAGGTATCAGATGTACACCATTGGCGTGCCATGTCAGGGCCACAGGTATCACATATGACACCTGTAGAGCCGTTTTTCGAGAGCCACAGGTGTCGGATATACACCACACCTACTAAGCCACCTATCCAGCTTTTTGGAGCTGGGTTTATCCACAGAGTGTTTACTAACTACAGGACGTAAAGCTATGAGCGATACCATCGAGTCAAAGCCACCTTTCACAATGGAAGCATGTTGGATGCTATTGCAAAAGAAACCAGAGATGGACTTTCTGGAGTACTTCAGCTTTGAGCATTTACGCGACGAAGAGCTGCGCGAGCTTGTCGAGCAAGCCCGAGAGGCGGCTCTTTACTGGATCCTGGCAGAGGACAAGCTCGAAAAAATGATTACGAAACATTAGATGGGAGATCAAGCTATGCCAGTTACGATCGGAGATTATGTCTACAGGCAAGCGATCGCGCCGCCAGACCACATTGGCGTGCAATGGATAACCTTGATTCGGCGTGAAGTCATTGCTGTTGAGGGTGAGAAGGTTGTGCTGTCTGAGTCAGTAGAAGACGTCTTTCCCAGCCACACCCCACCAGCGCTCGAAAGTATTACCTGGTGTCCATCGGCAGGATCAACCGCGCTGGAGACACTGCAAGGCGTCATAGCGCGTGACTTCTCGACTAGTCCAGCGCTGCCTGAGCCGTATCAGTTCGATGACGAAGCGGGGGTGATTGAGGCGCGGAACCAGCACCGAGCGCACGTGTATCTAAACAAGCAAGCTGGGAAGCGAGCTCCGGACCTCGAGTTCGACCAGGCGTTTCAGTTCCATGTACTTGATTGGCGTTATCCATGGTGAACGTTGCGAGCCCTGCCACCCCGCACCCCCTGCAAAGGTACTCCGATTTAGGCCTTAGCGTACGGGTGGCGGGCTCCGCAGAGTCTCAGTAATTATCAGGGCGCTAGATTTGCCCCTTGTTGTTTGTATGTGAGTGTGAACATGAAGAAGGAAAAGCACTGGTTAAACCAAACCAACATGGCAGCAAGCCTGGGCATATCGACTCAGGCCTTTTCAGCCTGGGGAGTGGAGCCTATCGCCAAAATTGGTAGGGAGAATTTTTATACCGTTGCCGCGGTCATTCTCAACCGAGAAGAACGCCAACTATCTGCAGAAGATTTGGACTCTTCAGATGAAGAGCGAAAGATCGCACTTCAGCTGGCGCGGATTAGGCTCACCAACCAGCAAGCCGACGCGCTCGAAATGAAAAACAAAATGCTAAAGCACGAGATCGCCCCCGTAAATTTTCAAAGCTATGTTCTGGCACAGACTGCCAGCGAGATCCGCGCAATGCATGACAGGATTCCAGGCGAGGCCTGCCGGCGACTCAATCTATCTCCTAAACAGATACTTGTACTGCAAGAGATCATAGCCATGGGCGCGAACAGCCTTGATCATCTGGCCGACGCCGACTGGATTGAAGCACAACTCACGAATTATTTGCGAGAAGAAGGGATTGAATAGTGCGAATTAGACCCTTGCCGACGTTGACCAGACTACTGACTGTATGTACAGTATGTACTTGCGCGGGTGGCTCCCGCGATGTCCACACCACAGCCACGAGCGGGCTGATACCTCGCTCAGAAGTGCCTTGGCTGGCGCAGCATGTGACGGACGCATGGATACGTTGTTAATCAGCGGATTCGGCGTTTTTCGTTTGCGTATTGCGCCGGTCCCTTTCTCAGAGGCACTTTGAATGACACAAATGAATTTTGATGCCTGGTTTCGTGACTTTCCGAACCTCTATGCCCCGTACGCGCCTGTCCCGCCGTCTCAAGCTCAAGGAAAGGTCTGTTATCGGTTCATGGAGCTGGATCACAGTCGAGCGCAAAAAGACCAGCGGACGATAGAGGCCACGCTTTCCACAGAGGCTCCTGTCGTGCGCCAAGGATATCGAGAAATACTCCAGCATGATGAAAATGCAGTCAATCTAGAGCGCGCTATTGATAGCTCACTGCCGTTGTTGTGGTCACACAATCAGGAGCAGCAAATCGGTCTGGCTGAAAACGTCCGAATTTACCAGGGCAGGCTGCGAGCTCGCTTGCGTTTCTCTGAGTCCCCCCGGGCGGAAGAGATCTGGCAGGACGTCAAGGCTGGCATCGTGCGCGGCATCTCCATCGGCTACCACATTGACGAATACACTGAAAAAGAAGATTCGGACACCCGCTCTTTGGAAGTGGTCGCCACGCGCTGGACGCCGTTTGAAGCGTCGTGTGTGGCTTGCCCTGCTGACTTGTCTGCTGGTGTAAACCGAGCTTTCGAGACTGGAGCGCTTCGCGATCTGCCCGAGAAAGTGCGGATTCTACAGCTGCAGGCCGAACTTCATCGGCGCTACAAAAACATGCTTGGGCTGGTGCCTGAAGTCCTAGGGCATGAGGGCGCGCAAGAACGCCTCCATGACATACAGCGACGAATCATGACGGCTAAATCAGTCTCGGACGCGAATGCCTGTGAGCAACGCATTAGCGACCTGTCCGTTGATATCTGGTGCAACCAGGACGAAAGCGCCGAAACCCGCACTATATCAGCTTACGTAAACACTGCAGGAAACGGCGGAGGTAACCACGCCATGGAAGAATTTTCAATCTGTCGCGCCTTGGCGCTGACATTCGAACCTAACACCATTCGCACTGGCGGCCCTGAATTGGACATCATGCGACAAGCGGCCACACGGCTAGGGAAAGGCCAGGGCGACCGCCATACCTTGCCGGAGGAAGTGCTGTTTCGCTCAGTGAGCAAGGGCGGCGATGGGGGCAACCTGATCGGCACTGCCCACATGTCCTCACAGTTTATTCCAGCACTACGCGCTCGCCTCATCACGGGTCGCATGGGCGCAACCATATTGCCTGGCCTCACCTCGGACATCCAGATACCGCGCCAGACGGGGGACTCCACAGCAACCTGGTTAGCGGGCGACGGGTCTGACCAGGTTTCACCGAGCGACCCGAGCTATGACAAGATCGTTATGCGCCCGACCTCTGTGGGTGTTTCCAGTACCATTAGCCGCAAAATGCTGCTGCAGGGCGACCCTGCCTCCGAAACGCTGGTCAGGGATTCCCTCGCTTTTGCGGTAGCGAAGGCAATCGATACCGCCGCGATCAACGGCACTGGATCAAGCAATCAACCGCTTGGGATTCTGGGCCAAACGGGGGTGGGCTCTCTTACCTATGCTAACGGGGGTAGTCCGTCATTCCCGAACATTGTGGACCTTGAGAAGGAGCTCATGGTCGATGATGCGGACATGGGTAACCTGGGATACGTCACCACCGGCTCCATTGCTGCCCTCCTGAAACAGACCGAGGTAGTAGCTACAACCGGGCAGATGATATGGACGGCCACTGACCAAGGTGAGGGCAGGATGAACGGTTACCGCGCTCTCACTTCGAACCTTATACCTGCAGGCCACGTGCTCTTTGGTAACTGGTCGGACCTGGTCATCGGCATGTGGTCTGGCCTCGACTTTGTTGTAGATCCTTACACACGGGCGAGCTATGGCGATGTCATCATCACAGTGTTTGCAGATTGTGACATCGCTGTGCGTCATGGCAAAAGCTTCTCAGAACTTCATGAAGCCGATTAAACGCACGGCATGTGCGTAAAGTGGATGGCCATGCCCTGCAGGTTCTATGTTGCCTGCAATGCCACCCTCAGGGCGCATGAGGACCGATAGCCTCATGCCCGCGCCTGCCCACGCCTCAAACCTCTTCTGGGGCGCCACGGGCGCACTTTCACCGAATGACTGTACAGACCTTTGAGAGGTAGGTTCGAGTTTTTAGCTGTTTTCCTAGTGCGTGCGAAAATATCGGGTAACTTACTTGGGCCCGACTTTCTTGAGCAAGTCTCTTACGATATCTTTCATGTCACTGTAGTGTGTACTGTCATCGCGATCCGTGCTGACTTCATCAATCTGTCCGAAATACTTGTCTGCAAAAGCTGCTTTCTTTTGTGCGCGCTCATCATCTGGTAAACCCATGAAATAGGCATCAATGGTGGCCAGTTCAAGCTCAATTCGGCGGTTTCTCTCGGAGAGCATACTGTGCCTGGAGGCCTCTGCGCTAAGGTATTTCGCAGGTATCAACAAGATAAAGGCGGCTATCAGTTTGAAACCAGTCATCCAGGGGTCAAAGGGCGTCGCTGAGATATCTTCGGCTGCCCTTGGCCAGAAGTCACGGACGCTTGATAGAACAACGAAAACCATGACAAAGTAGGTGACAAGAGCTCCAGCCCTCAGCCAGTTAGCGGCTTCGCGGTCCTTTTTGGAGGTTCGCTGAAAGTTGCCGGTCAGTCCTGTGTTTTCAACGGTGCCGACGATGAACTCGGCTCTTTTCTTGAAAGCCTCTAGCTCTTCAAAGTACAAGTCGCTCTTTTCAGAAATTTTTGATATGAGGTCAGTAACCGCCTTTTTTTGCTCTGCTCCCTCTTTTTGCAGATATTGGTCTCTCTGCAAGCTTGCTTCATGCAGTTTCTCTTGGAACGCCTGTAGCTTCGCAGAATTGTCGGCGTTTAGCTGGGTGAGATTAGCGTCATGGCTGGATTTGAGAGTAACTTCCAGATTTCTAAGTTCTGCGCTGTTAGCTTTATTGAGTGAAAGGTTCTCTGCAGCTAGGGATTGGCTTTCGGCGATCTGTTTACCAAGTTCATTTAGTCCGTGTTCGGCTTCCTCAAACTTCGATTGAAGGCCCCTAATAAGCTCCTCGGCAGTCTTTGAAAACGCTAACGCGTCTTCGGCAGAGAATCCTGGGGCTACATTTCCTAAGATAGCAAGCGATGACGATTGTAAAACCGCTTTTTCCATCGAATGCTTTGCTTGATGTATTGAAGCGAGGTTCCTGTTGGCTAGATAGTCATTGAGGTGAGATGAACATTGTTCCACATGCTCGTGAATAGGAGTTAGCGTCCCGCCGGTAGTCAACGTCGGTATAGAGATAGACAAACGAGACTGAATATACTTTACGCCCTGCTCCGAAAAGCTAATCGATGAGAGTTCGTCCTCTTCGTGTTCCTTGCGGTCGAGCCTCTCAATGGTAGCTGCGAGCTCGTCCAAAGCTGCGTGAATCTGATGGTTCTCGAATTCGTCGGTAAGTAATCCCATTTGTCTATCTCGCCAAATTTATCTAGCACGGACCCAATATCCGCGTACACCCGTGCGCAATATGTGCGCAGCGCGGACGCAGTTTACTGTAAAATAGTGGAAACTCTAGATAGCGGGTGTATAGTATTAGTGCGGGTTTCAGCCCCCAGGGCCATTTTCAGGAAAACTGCAACTCCGTGTACGCCGGTTCGATTCCGACCCGAGCCTCCATTTATGAGAACGACACACAGTTATAGGGCGTTGGCATGCGCAGGCTGCTCGCGCTAGTTACCGCTGTTGTAGCAACCCGCTGCCCAAGCGCGGCGCATGCTCTGCGGCTGTGTTGTATCGCCCTTGCCCTGGCGGGTTGCGCGACGCCACAAGCCCCCCAGGTGATGCCTGCAAAGAACACCGAGTTCGATGTTCTCTGGCCAGCGGTATCACTGTTTCCCAAGGCGCCCTCAGGGGCGCTGATTGAGCGCTGCGAGGCGTTCGAAAAAGCATCGGCCCTGAACGAATGTGGCCTGCGCATCCGCACACTCGATCATGAGCTGGCCCAGCTGCAAGACAGCGGATTCTTTGCCGAGGTGCGCTCTGCCGATGAAAGTCTTGACTACGCGATAGCGATCACCAAAACAAGGTTCAGCCCGGGCTCAGTGGACGATCTGGCCAAAGCGGCATTAGCTGGCGCCACACTGATGATGCTGCCCCTGACTCTCTCCGGTGAGGTCGTGGTAGAAGTGATGATTTTGTGGCGCGATATTCCGATCAATCAGCTCACTTATGAATTTCCCTTTGATGCCTCCTTGTCACTGTTGAGCAACCCGGATCAGGTGCACATCGAGCTCGCTGGTAAGTTGTCGGCGCGCATCATCGAAGATGCCAGGGCGTCGGGGGTGTTTACCGGGCCGTATCTGGCCGCTGCCCTGCAATCCACAAATTATGCGCAGCAACTTGTCACTCCCGAACGCATCGGTGTTTATCAAAGGGTGCGGCCCGTGCAGCAGGCGGGACCATTGGAAGGCGCCTGGCTCAGCTATATCCGGCCGGATTTCCAGTTCGATGAATACGTGATTAGCGTTTATCCGGTACGTTCGCCCCGGTGGCCCGATGTGCAGCAGTATCTGGCGGGTGAGCTTCTAGCCGTGAGAAACGAAGTGCAGCTCGGTTACGAGCAGTCCCTGTGGAAGTCGTTCCTGTTTGGTCAGGAGGTGGTGACCCATATTGCAACGTCTGCCGGTGTCTATGCTGGACTATCGCAGGCTGTCGAACTGCAAAACGACCGCGATGAAGCCATGATTGGCCGTACCGCTGTGTTCATCCTAGAAGATAAAGTGGTGCGTCTGATGAACGTTGTACCTGCCGAATATGCGCAGCCGCCCATGGAGGAGTTTTTGTCGTCGTTTCTCGAAGGTGTCTCTGTGCCAGGCGAATCGGCGTTCATGCATGAGTTACGCAGGCAGGCCTTGGCGGCAGAGGGCGAGTAACGCCTGGCGTAAGCAATAGTTACGGTGGCTTTGCTTTGCAGTTGTAATGGCTTCAGGCACAATGTGCGTAGTATGGAAGCTTCGCGAAGCGTCTGGTAGAGAGCCGATGCGGCAGCGGTAAAGGCATTGCGCCTGCAAGTTGAAATACAGCGAGCCTCATAATACTTATAATCAACGGAACCTTTTTATGAAGCGATTCCTGACGATGTTGACCACCGCGCTTCTGTTGAGCGCGCTACCGTCCCTGGCTGATGCCACGCATCCGGCACTGAATGATACGCATTATTTTCAGGGAGGTGTGTTCAGCCAGAGCGCTGAGACAACAGTCTCAGCAAGTCGCGACGGTGAGCCTGGCAGTTCTATTGATCTTGACAATCTGGACGTCGACGACAATTACCTGAGCTGGACTTTGGCCTATCAGTGGCGCTTTGCCGATCGATGGTCGCTGAATATTCTGGGGCACACCTTCGATACCGATGGTTCAACACGGATTACAGATTCCTTCGAATTTGACGGTACAGCGTTTGAGGCAGGGGCCTCGCTGGACAGCGAGTTCTCGGTAGATGCACTGCTGATAGACGTATTTTATAGCGTCTACCGCAGTGATCAGGCCGAGCTGCAGCTTGGGATCGGCTTGCACGCGTTCGATTTTTCCGTGAGCTTTGATGCAGCGGTGTTTGCCGGCGACCTGGCAACCTCTCGGACGGCTGCCGCCGACGATTTGCTGGCACCGTTGCCGAATATTCGGCTGCACGGTGTGTATGCCCTCACGCCCAAATGGGCCATCTATGGCGGTGTCGGCCTGTTGAGCGCCAACGCCGGCGACTACGATGGGCGGTATCTTTTCGGTAGCGTAAAAACCGACTATCGCATCACCGACAGATTTGCAGTGGGTGTGGGCTACGAAGTCGTAGATGTCGATCTTACGTATGCACCGTCATCGCGTGAGGTCGTTTTTGATGTGCAGTTCTATGGTCCAACCGCCTTTGTTTCATACAGTTTCTAGCGGGCGATGCGCTTGCGCGAAGACGGTTTTAGGGCTTTCACCGCGCCGGTTTGCCAGGGCATTTTTCAATAGCAGGGCTCCGATGTCAGTTATCAAGTCGATAGTATCGCTGTTTACGCTGCTGACCCTGGTCAGCTGTGCAAATGTTTACCAGGATATGGATCCACCGAAGGTCTCGGTGGACAGCTTTCGCGCCCTGCCGAGCGATGGCGCCGCGCCACGTTTCGAAATCAAACTCAGGGTCATCAATCCCAACACAACGGCGCTGGATATTGCGGGAGTCAGCTACAGCATCGCCTTGCTCGATAGGGAGCTGATTACCGGTGTGACCAATGACGTCCCCCTGATCGAGGGCTATAGCGAGGAAGTTGTCACGTTGGAAGCGGGAATACAGCTATTCGAGCTACTGCGGCTGTTCACCACACTGGGAGCCGCAGCCGATGAGCCACTGCAGTACAGGTTTTCAGCAAAGATCGACTTCAAGGGGCTGCTACCGACCCAGCGTGTCGAGGACACCGGTGTTATTAACTTGCAACCCTGAGCGGCGGGCGTTGCGGCCTAGCCCCAGATACTCTGCGCAAAGATTGCCAGGATAATCACCGGGCAGAAAAACTTGATGTACCAGGGCCAGATTTTCCAGAACCAGCCCGCTGCAACATCGGGTGCGCCTTTTTGCAGCTCTTTCAATACCGTATTGCGATGCCACAGCCAGCCGGTAAATATACACAAAGCCAGCCCTAGTAGTGGCTGGCTGTAGCGCGTGGTAAAGGTAATCACAAAACCGAACAGGGCTTCAAAATTCAGGAGAATGGTCAAGCTGGCCAGTGCAATCAAGCCCCCGATTACCAGTACCGCTTTTTTCCGTGGCAGGTTGTGCTCTTCGATGGCATAGGCCACTGGAACCTCCAGCATCGAGATAGATGACGTTAGTGCAGCGATGCTCATCAATGCAAAAAAAGTGATAGAGACGACAATGCCCGCGATGCCCATCGTTGCAAATAGCTCAGGCAAAACGGTGAAAATTAGCGTGTCTTCCGATATGAGTTGCCCGGTTGCAGTAAAAATTTCCACGCCATTGTGCAGTGCAACATACATGGCAGGTAACACGAGAAAGCCAGCGGTAACCGCAATCATGATATCAACCAGGGTCACGAGGCCACCAACCACTGGCAGGTTTTCGTTGTCGTTGATGTACGAGCCGTAAATGAGCATTGTGCCCACACCCAGTGACAGCGAGAAGAATGCGGCCCCCAGCGCGGCCACAATCAGCTTGGGAGAGAGCGCTCGTTCGAAATCAGGCAATAAATAGACCTTGAGCCCATCCATCGCGCCATCCAGCGTCATTACATAAACCACAAGGGCAACAAGCGTTGCGATCAATACGGGCATCAGGCGCGCCGACCAGCGTTCGATACCGTTGCTCACCCCTGCCGAGATGATGCCAATGGTCAATGACATGAAAAGCAGCATGAAAAGTACGTTGCTGGAAAAGCTGAAAGAGGTAAGCCATGCCGCGGCGCCATGCTGGCCCATGAGTGCCATTACAGAGGCCAGGCCAAACGCAATCATCCAGCCTGCGACGATCGCATAAAAACTCAGAATGAGACTTGCCACAACAACACCGGCGATGCCCACGCCGGCACCGATGCGGCCAATGGCAGCGCTCGGGGAAATTCTGCGCAATGCGTTTACCGCATTGGCGTGGGCGTATCGACCAATGACCAGTTCCACCATGAGCACGGGATAGGCGAGCGTAAAAGCCAGTGCGAGGTAAACCAGCAGGAAGGCAGCACCACCGTTACTGGCAGCCTGTGTGGGGAAACCCCAAATATTGCCCAGCCCCACGGCACTGCCGGCGGCTGCCATGACAAAACCAAAGCGTGAGCTGAATTCACCGCGCGTTGCTGCCATTGTAGGGTTTGATCCTGGTTTTTTATTCTGGAATGCAGTGTAACATGCGCAGCCTGCACGGGCTGCCGCGTAGAATCGAGTATGCTATGATTCCGCGCCGTTGGCGATACATCAGACAGCCCTGGTCGACCGGCTTGGCGACAAGGGCTGCAGGCCGGTACTGTGATCATGAGCCTTGATTAGGGATTTGTGATGAGGGCTTTAGTGATGGGCTGTCTGCCAGGCTTCAATGAAGGACCCTGCACAACGCCACTTGTGCAGGTTTGGAAGGTAAACTGCGAGTGTGGTGGAATCGGTATACACATCAGACTTAAAATCTGACGGCTTAACGGCTATGCGGGTTCAAGTCCCGCCACTCGCACCATTTTAACTCTATAAATACAGGTGTTTTTGAGAATAGCTGGTTTTTCTGAGCACAGAAAGAATAGCTAGATCCTCTTGGGGCACATTCTGGACACATTCCTTATAGGCGCGCTTTCGTTCTACGTATTCGGGATGACTTCTAGTAACCAACCAATCCGCACCTTGCTATCCTTCAACCATGGAAAATCAAGAGATCATCGCCAAGCACATGCGCCAGGTCGCCACGCGGTCTTACGTGGTCGGTGCTGCAATCGGACTAGTGTTGGGGTTCATTGCTGGTTGTTTAGTGGGCTATCAGATGGGCAGTCCTACCACGGTGGTGATTCCGTTTAGTGAGGGTGTAGAGACTTGATGCAGGGGGCCGCTTTTTTGTTAAAAGGCGCCTTATCGGCTTCCTATAGGAGATTTCGTAAAATGCGATGGATAGCGCCTCTAATTACTGTGTTTCTATGTGCGTGTACTACAGACCCGTGGAGATATCAGGAACAGATGAATACTGACCTTAGTGGGGTTATGAAATCCGCTGAGTTGTACGATCGCAGCACGGCACCTTATGGCCAGATCGTGTATCTATCTATCTCGGTCGGTTGTGGCCCGAAGGAAGCCTATCTTTCCATGACTACCGAAGAGGATACAGAGTCTATTAGATTCAAAATAGGATCCAATCAGCCGGTTATACTGCAAGTTAAAGGCTGGGATGGAATTTATATGGCTGGATTGACCGGGCCAATCGCAGAACAATCTATCCGTCATTTGCTTGCTGGAGGACAGTTTTATGTTCGGCGGCAGGGATTGAGCGCAGTAAACATGACGATGCACGAGTTCTCTATACCGCCACAAAGCAGCGCTATTAGGAATGCGGTCGAATCCTGTATGCAGATCTAGAACTGGTTAGCCGGGACTAAGAGCCTGCTATTGGCACAGAGCGGATGTGGTAAGGGGCACAAGGTCAGAAAACATCAAACTCATTCTCGTGCTTGGATTCTGGCGCGATACCAAAGCGCTGCCGCCCGTCGGGAGTCAATCCCAGGTCGCGAAAGAAGCCGCGTAACAGGGTTAACTTGCTGGCCGGGAAGCCTGTCGGGTCATCTCGATACTGGCACAGCAGACCTGCCGCAAGCTCAACACACACGCTGTCTGAGCGCTGCAAAAGTCCGGGCAATGCTGTGGCCTCAATCTCTCGGTAAATCGTTCTCTCGGCCTCTGAGAGGTAGCTAGGCGGCTCTGCAAGCGGTTCAGGGTGTTGCCTATCCTGCTTAGCGTATCGAGCCGGGTTCGTCTTTGCTGAACCGTCTAATAATGCTAAATGATGCGGTTTCTTGTGGCGTGGCATGGTTACCTCAAAACATTTAAATTGCAGAAAAGAAAATTAGACTTAGGGCGCGGTGTCCTGTCGGTTTGCTCTGTTTCTTTCGCGTACCCCCCCCCGGTCAATTCGCTGCAATGGTTTCTAGTAACTTGGCAGCATCATCAAATTCCGCGAAGGATTCTAGCGGGTCAGTGCTTCCCGGCAGTGTCAACCAACACATGCCGCCGGCGTTCTGTGCCTGTGCTGCGCTCTTTGCCAGTTGGAGGCGCAATCCAAACTTCTTCGCCTTTCCGCGAAGGATGAAAAACTGGCGTGTCTCGCTGGGCTTCAATTTGAGTTTCGTCAATGGTTCGTGCTCTCCATAAAAAGCGGTGATGTAGCTATTAATGAGCGTGTCGATACCTCGTGTCATGCGTCCTTGCCTCTTTTAACAATCAGCCGCCATGCGCTTGACTGGCCGGGGCGTTCGTCGCTGTCAGCCATGCAAAGCCAAAGACTGCCTTGATGCGTGACTAGATTGCCGCGCCGGTAGCCTTTGCCAAGATGGTGGGCGCCCTGATAGCAATCGGCAAGGTTGATCCCGGTTGTCATTCGCTCCTCAAGAGCTGCGAGCTTCGCATCAAGACGCGACTCTAGATCCGAATTGACGTCACGCACGACTTCGCCCATGCCGCCGATTAATTGTTTGAGTTGATGTATCCCCATGACGTCACCAGTCACAGCCGGATAAGACGCGCACAGCGTCATCATCCAGCTTTGCCCAGTTAGCAAACATCAGCGCTTTGATTGCGACAGCCTCTGCCTGGAACAGCGAAACCAAATCTGCGCCGGTTCCGTTTGAGTCGATGGTATCTTGCAGAATCAAAGTCGCCTCTGTGGTGCGAGTGATGTTAACGCCACCCAGCGCCACCGCTAGTCTGGAGCAGTCAATCAAGATGATGTCGCCGCCCGATGAATCAAACGGTGCGGATTGACTCGTAAGGACTTGGACGCCTGCAAGGGTGCCACCCAAAGCGCCTACATCAACGAACGGGGAAGCGCCGCCCGCTGTCGATAGGTTCAGTTGCACGCCCAGTTCAGGATTCATAATCAATACTGGACTAGACCAGCTTGAAAGGTTCCGCATGAGTGCGCGTAGCGAAGCGGCTGGGTCATTCGTCGCCGCCATAGTGGTAGCGCCCACCGTTATCGGTGTTGGTGCGTCTGACTTGTGTGCGGCTGCATCAAGAAAATATTCATCCAGCGCGTTGCCGCACGTTTCGGACATCGCCATAGCCAGGGCGCGCTCTGCATTTTCCTGCTGAAGTGCTTCAGCGGTCATCACAGCCACAGCGCCGACTTTTTTGGAATCGAGAAGGTAGGGCGTGAGCGCATCCGAGAATGCCGGGATTGCGTGTCCTTCTGGGACAAATTCAGCCTGTGCCGCGAATGGCGAGTTGAATACGCTTTGAAAGGATACCTTCATTGTTCTGTCGAGGATTGCCGCGACTACCGAGTTGCGCGTTAAGTGGCGCGTGAATTCTGCGGAAGTGGAACTAGCCGCGTTGACGCCATCAGCCGAAATCGCGGGTGCCGCTGCCTTTGTGTAAAGTTCGTCCCAAGGGAATCGTCGGGCTATTACGCCTTCGACGCCCTCGGGTGTGTCGGATAGCGCCTTGGCGAGCATGTGCCGCTCAGCACGCGATTCGTTGGAGAGGATGCCTTGTGTCATAAATTAAATTCCATATGTGTTTATCGCGCCTAGGTGCGCTATGCAGTGATTTTCTCAAATATTTTTGATAGACAAGATTCAGCGGGACATTCGCGGGCTATTGCGGGAAATCGCGGGAATAAAAATTTTTGACACGGACTAGATATTCAGCAAATTCAGCGAGAGTAACGTAGCTGCGCCCAGCGGATTTGTGTGTTGGCAACGGCGGGTCAGCGCAGGCCCAGTTTCGCAAAGTTTTCGGCGCGAGGTCTGCGTAGCGTGCAGCGTCTGATATTCGCAGGCGCTCACCAGCCGATATCCTCACATCATTTTTTGTTGCCCACCGCACGATGTCGGCCCGCACGGCTTTTGCTCTGTCGAGTTGTCCGCTCCAGCGTTGGCCACAGGTGGGGCAGATTGCTTTATCAGGCCCGCCCATTAAATTGTGCTCGCCAGTAGGTTGATCGCTTGTCGCTCTGATTCTTCAGCCGCCTGCAATGACCGGAGATAGTGATACGGTATAAGTGCATCGAGTTCGGCTTCTAGCAGGCCGCGCAGAATGTGCGCAGGCATGGCTTCGGCCTCCACCGTTGCTATAACGTGTTGTGCGCGACGGTCGCCTGGCTTCCTCGGTTTAGTGGGGAGGTCGTAATAGGCTATCTGATTCTCATTTATAGCAATGCGCTTAAACTCCAACGGTACGCCTTCCAGGTGCCCTGCAAGCTCGCTCTCGATGCTGCGGTCAATCAGTACGCCAGCCGGGTCATAGCTCACATAGAGGATTAGCGCCTTGCTCTTGTCGCCATAGTCGATACTGCCCTGGATATAGCTTGCAGACTGGTGAGCGAGCGAGAGAGAGGAAAAGCCACCAGCCGGGTAGAGAGAGACAGCGTATTTTTCGCAGGTTTCCTGAATCACACCAGCGATTGACCGCGACTCGCACCACACCTCAACATGCGTATCATGCTCGGCCCAAACATCCCGGCGGTAAAATCCTGCCACGCTGCGCAGGAAATCGGCTTGATTGTGATAGGTGTTCACAAAGTAGCCGCGCCTTGTCGCATCCGTCACCCAACCATACGGCAGAGTGCCGGCCCGGCGCATCTTCACCATGCGGTTCTGCACTTGCACATAGCCTGCCTCGGTCTTGGGTATCGCGACAGGTAAGCGCGGATCGGTCATACGATAGAACACATGGCGTACTGACTGCGGGTTATCCTCGCGCAGAACTTCGTATATCTGCCCCTCAAGTTGCGCCACATCGGCTTTGGTCATCCTCGCTCGGGTCATCGCCTCACGCTCCTGTGAAAAGTGTCTATTGCCGACATAATTCTGGCCTTGCGGTCATCATGCGGGTAATGCTCTACCGGCTCGCCATCGCCAAAACGCTCTGTAACGCCCGCCACGGCATCCGCGCCAAACCTTGCCTGGAAATGCGCCAGGCAATCATCTATGCGCTCTGCGCTCGGAAAGGTGACTCTGCGGCCATTGGTGAATGTCAGTCTATAAACCCACCTCATAAAGCGGCCTCCGCAAATAGCACAGCCGCAACAATCAGAACGAAAAACTTAACGGCGTGTGACGGGGGGTGGCTTCCCAGGGGGTACGGTTGTCCCTGCTTTCGAGTGCCCGGCGAAATGGCCCGTTTACGGTGTGTGGCCCTATAGGAAAATAAACCCACACACACCGTTAGGGCGGTGTGTGCTGGGTTACTTTTTCCTGCTTTCCTGAAGCCACCACCCACACGGCGCGTGACGGTGTGTGGCCTAAAACCACGCGGCGTCATTTGGCTAACCTCAGCATCTTGCGGGTGGCTTTGCCTGCGGGTTCCTCGACTACCTCCAATGCTCCCGTTTCTAGCATTTCTTCGATTAGTGCGCGGCTCTCGGCCTGGGTGATTCCGATAAGCGATTTAGTCCCTGCGTCAAAAAACTTGCGCGGGACACTGTGCTTGGATTCGATAATGTCGCGTATTTTGCTGGCGGCAGCATTTGCTTTGGCATCCATCGCGGCGAGCCTCGCCTGCATCACATCGGCAGCATTCGCAATCGGCACTGATTCAAGTATCGGCCCATGACAGTATCCCTGGCGGGTTATGAAGTATTGCGGCTCGCGGGTTGGCCCATAGCTGTTACGCACATGGGTAACTTCAAACACTCGGCCAGAATCAATATCTTCACGGTCAACCACTATTGGCTGCGCACCGCGATATTCGTTATCCAGTCGAGTCAGGACAATCATGCTGCGGGTGTTATCGCCCAATGCAGAGCCACCACGGCCCGCGTACAGGTCGATAACCTTGTCCCTGGCTTGGCCCTTGCCGGTGTGGTGGACAAGCACACAAGCGCCATTGATTGCCACGCCGATACGGTCGCAGGCGCTTACAACGGCCTCCATGCGGTCGTTATCTTCACCGCCAGCAAAGCGCGACACCGTTTCAAAAAACACTACTCGCACCTTCGGGTAGTTCTCGGTAATGAATACTGCTAAATCATCGGCTGCGGTTGACGGCATGAAGCTCCCGCCAGCTTCGGCAATCAGCTTGACGCCATCGCCCCGAAGATTCAGCACATGGATCTTGTCGGCCACGGCTGCGGGATTTAGCGTTGAAGCCTTATCGGTAAACAGCAAATTGTGCAGCTTGGCGTGGTAGTCCTCGGGTGAGTCCTCGGCGGTGACAAACATGCAGTGCAGACTGTCTGACACATAGTTAGCGGCCGTCTGCATTAAAAATGTCGTTTTACCGACACCTCCCATAGCGACAACGGCAGACGTTGCGCCAGCAGGCCAATATCCACACAAAAGCTCACGCGGTATGGGTCGCCGCTGTATGTTGTCCAGGCTCAAGGTCACGGTTTTGCTTTTCAGCGGGTGCGGTGCGGGTGCAATCGCGGCGCTCACCAACTCCCGAAATGCAGCGACAGCCTCGGGGTTGTCCTGCCAGTCGGCGGCGTCATTACCTGCGGCAGTGGCGGGTTGCTCGATTCGCTTCACGTTCGGCGGTAGGTCAGGCATCGCGCTCCCCCCCAATAATGACGGTGCGATCTGGATACTTTGCCGCTAACTCGCAGGCCAGCGGCTCCAGCTTGCCCCTGCCGAAAGCCGCATATACGCACGCATTCCAGTGATAGAATCCCAGGATTGCGACAGCGGTTGCCCAGCCCTCTACAATCAGTTGCGGCAGCTTGGCGTCCAGATCATTGCCTAGGATTAATACGCCCTTGCGCCCGAAGCTCTGTTTAACGCCCTCGCAGTCGATGCACTCCACACCGACTAAGTCGCCCGCTAGCGTTCGTTGCGGGACGATCACGCAATCGGCATCCCTGCCTATTAGCTTACCGCTGGCGCGGCCCCTGGCGGCGGCTGCGGCGTGTGTGATGCGCTTGCGGATTGCATACGGGTGAGCGGCCACAGCAGCATCATCAGCGAGCGCGGCCTGCCATAGTTTCTCCGCGTATTGTGCAGTGCTGCGCGGTGCAGGTTTCGGCGTCACGGTGGGCGCTGGGTTGTGCCCCAAGATGCTGGATACCTCGGCGGCGGCTTTCTCGAAGTCCCATCCGTGATACTGCATCAGCAAGGCAAAGCCATCGCCTGCACCGCACTGGTTGCAGTAGTAACTGCCGCGCCCGTCTTTATCGTCGTAGCGGTAACGGTCGCGCCCCCCGCACATGGGGCAGGGTTGGTGCCGGTTGCGTAGAAACCCCGGCGGGATTCCCGCAGCACTATGGATTTGCGGCCAGCGGCCCTGTGCGGCGGCGGCAACCTCACTGCGCATATCTGACTCGGCTCTGTCGCAGTAACTCAATCGCTGCGCTGCGGCTTGAAAGCGTCTTGCGGCCTAGGCGATATGTCGGTATCGGCAGCTTCCCTCGGCATCGCATTACCGGGATGCTTTGGCGCTGCACTCGCAGAATGCGGGCAAGTTCGTTATCGTCGCAAAGATCAGCGAGAAATTCTTCGTCGGAAAGTCCGTGCTGGGATAGGGCTTGGTGTGACATTTAAACCACCTCGGTAATTAACTAAGATGGTCTAGAACTATATGCCCCTAATCTGTGTTTACTAGCAAGTTAGGTGGATTACATGCGGGCTTGTGACAAATCCGTATTTCAATCTCGCAGTCCGGCCTCTCTCAGAACTTCCAATATAAAATCACGCCCGCGAGGCGTGTTTTTGCTCTCTAAATGCTGGACGATAAGTGTGGTGGTTTCACGCGGTGCCTTACCGGCGGTTATTAGCTCAGAGTATTTTTCTCTTACAGCTAGCGCTATTTCGTCGCGCTGCTTCTTTCGCTTTTCAATGCTGTTTAGTTTGCGCCTCAAATCAACTGTATGTGCCTCATCGCTGGCCCCGGTCAGCTTTGCCAGCAGTAGCTCACCATGGCGCCGGTAGCGTGCGTCATCGGAGCGCGCCATTCTGACAGCCTCTTTCATTCGCTCTTGGCGGTATTCATGCGGGGAAAGCTGCACATCTGTACCATCATCAATTGAAAATTTGTAGCTGATGGGAGGCTTGCGCTTGTCGGGTTTGCTCATGCCTTCACCTCTCGCAGCGCCACCACGTTGTTCAGCGGTCGGCCAGCCAGCCGCAATAGCTCCCGTTCAACCTTCGCAATTTCTTCGCCCAGGTCGGCGGCTTCGCCTATGTATTGCTCCGTAATATCCGTGAAGGTGTGATTCAGCAATCGCTTGACGCTGGTATAACTGCACACTGCCTGAGCCACGCCCGCGAATGTTCGGCGCAGATCGTGGTTCGTCCAATGTTTCCCTAGCGCATCAACTACTTTTTTACGCTGGCGCTTCGGGTCATCCGCGAAGGTGAACACCTTACCCGCGTCCTGCTTTCGGTTTTTTAGCTTCGCGCCAATGACTGACGGTAGGGGCAGGGAAGCGGGGCGGCGATTCTTGGGGTCGCGCAGGTGGTAGACGTTGCGCTTAAAGTCTATATCTTGCCAATCTAGCCCCCTGGCTTCGCCGGTACGGGTGCCGGTGAATAAAAGCCATTGGTAATACTCGGCATACATGGCCGGCAGCGCCTCCACAGCGTCAAACCATGCGGGCAGTTCATCCTTTTCTATGCGGCCCTTTTTCGGGGCGGGCACATGCAGCCCCTCGTTATAACGGGAATATTCTCTAACCGGGTTATCGGGCAGTTGCTCCCGGTACTCACGCTGTCGCCCCAGCCAGTTCCACACGGCAGACAGTGATCGTAGCGCCCCAGCGGTGGCGGTCTTGGCGACTTTCTCCCGCGTTTGTACTCGTTTCGTTAGAACAGCTTCGGTGATCTGGTTCAGCGGCCCAGCGTAAAGGTCATCGCCTAGCAGCTTCCTGATTGAATGCCGATAGGCCGCAATGGTGCGCGGTTTCAATGGCAGTTTTTCGCCGGTTGATAGTCGGCGTACTTTGTTTTCAGCAAACAGGTCTAGTGCCTGCTCAACAGTCAGGCCCGAAACCGCCTTGGCGGCTTTCTTCGCCCGTTTCGCTTTGATCGGGTGCGTGCCCTGGGCGGCAGCGGTCACATGCTCTCGCGCCCGTTCTCGTGCTAGGTCAATCGGCATACCGGGAAATACGCCGTTCTCGATGCGCCAGCGTTCCGTGCGCCCATCAAACGTGACGCGGGCAAAAAAGACTTTCTTGCCTTCGGGGTGGGTTTTTGTCGCCGGGTGGTGGATCAGGCCCAGTTGCGGCACTTTGTCGTCGTACAAGTAGACGCGGGTCGCAGGGGCGGGCAGGGCGTTCAGCGCATCTTTGTTGAAGCGTAGCGTTTTCTTGTCCTGCTGTTTGCGTTTGGCGGTGGTAGAATCCTGTGCAGCCATTTTCACTACCTCAATCTAGTGAATTTCGGTCAGGTTTCGGGTGGTGTTAGTGCACCCCCGAAGCCGATTTTAAATGTGTCCCAAACCGTTGGGACACACTCTGGACACATTTTGCGGCTAATAGCAGGGAACGTCAATTAATCTTGTTTAACGGTTGTTAATAGATTATTTGCATATAAAACAGAGGTTTAGGGCGAATTGTTTAGGAAAAGCGTTATTTTTCAGAATGTTACAGAATGCCTGAAAAACTAACTTAAAATCTGACGGCTTAACGGCTATGCGGGTTCAAGTCCCGCCACTCGCACCACTTCGCAGCACCCTAACAACCTGGCGCAGGTTCGATAAACGCAGACACCGTTGCCGGCGTCGTAATGGAAAAATCGGGTTGGATGACACCATCGCCCACGCGCAGCGCCACTGCCAGTTCACTGCTGGCGGCAGATTCAACGATGAATTGGGTCCGCCCCAGGTACATCGTCTCGCACACAAATGCGGGCTCGGTCGAGACAATGTTGATAGCCTCAAACCCGACGGCGAGCCCTGGCGTCTCGTCCACCCCGGGCAATACCGACGTCAAAATCTTCTCACTGGAATCGCTGCACAAACCTGGGCCGAGCGGGTTTTCCGGGGTGGGGCATTCCATGGCGTTAAAACCCGTGAGAACCACATCATCCCAGCTTACACCTGCGGCGGCGCCCAGAAAGCCTTCACACCCGGTATCCTTGACGAGGATATCCAGGGTCAACTCGTCACCTGCGTTGACAAAAATTGTACCAGAGCCTGGCGTCCCGGTGCCCGTAGTCCCGGACCAGATCAGTGACACTTCCTGCTGGCTTACCGCCGCGAGTGACATCCCGCATAATATCGATACAACGCTGGCTATGGTTAGCTGTTTCATGAGCGGCTGCTCCCCAGATGAGCTGGCAGACAAGCTGGTATATTCACCATAGCAGACACAGCTCCACTGGCAAGCACATCACCAGGCTGGGCCTGATACGAAACGCGCTGCAATTGATTGGCGAAGCGCCGATGCTGGGCATAGAATCACCGCTCCTGCGGGCGTCGTCGCGCCGGTGTTGGTATAGTGCAGACTCCGTTGGACCTGACCTTCAACCTGGAGAGAGACCTCAGTGAAACAGGCATTAATGAACATGCTGCGGATGCAGGATCGCATGAATACCCGCGTGCACGAACATTGGGCAGCGCAGAACTTCGAGTGGTACCGCGCGATATGGATTGAATGTGGCGAGTTGATGGATCATCACGGTTACAAATGGTGGAAGAGGCAAACGCCCGAACTTGATCAGGTGCAGTTGGAAGTCATCGATATCTGGCATTTTGGCATGTCTGCTCTCTTTGGCGACGGACAAACCATAGAGGATATCGCCGACAGCATCCTTGCCGATATCCACGCTGCGCCCGACTCACCATCAAACATACTGGAAGCGACTGAGGCGCTGGCCCAGCACTCGCTGCAAACAAAGAGTTTCTCACCTGCGCGATTCTGGACATTGATGCATGCCTCGGGCCTGGATTTCGAGACGCTGTACACCGCCTATGTCGGTAAAAATGTGTTGAACTTCTTCCGCCAGGACAATGGCTATAAAGACGGTAGTTACGAAAAAAACTGGGCAGGGCGCGAAGACAACGAACATCTGGCGGAGCTCGTAGCGACACTGGATACCACTGCAGCGGATTTTTCTGACCAAGTGTATAGCGCGCTGAGCGAACGCTATACGCAACTGGTTGCTCAATCCTAGCCATGTCTGGCGAGGGCAAGCTGTCTACCACTGCGCTGGCGAAAAAGCTCGGTCTGCCGGTGCAGCAGTTGTTTGCCACGCTCAGGGACTATGGCTGGATTCGACGCGTCAACGACAGCTGGGCACTCACTCCCAAGGGTGAGTTTGAGGGCGGTAGCTACTACAAGAGCCAAAAATACGGCGCCTATATCGTGTGGCCGGAGCACCTGGACCAGCATGCCCTCATTGCAGCGATTGAATCCAATAAACGCATCACCGCAGCCGGCTTGTGTCGCTACTTCCCGCACCTTCACGCCAGGCAGATCAACCGCGTGCTGGCGGAACTTGGCCTGCAGACCCACAGCATCATTGGCTGGGAGTTGACACGCCGGGGCAAGGAACTTGGGGGCCTACAGGAAGAAAGCAGCAACAGTGGTGCGCTATACGTGACCTGGCCGCATGAAATCATCGACGATGCGGTGCTGCAGCGAGAACTTGGTCGCCTTGGTGTGGGGTTCCAGGCGCCGGCAGAGGGGGATGCAGAGCGGGATTTGTTTGACGGACTGCCCACTCAAGCCCAGGAACCCCTGGGGGTCGATGGCCACACGTTGGGCTCGGCACTGCAGGCGCAGGTCTGCAACTGGCTGTATTTTTCCCAGTTGGCACATGCACACCGTCGCGCCCTGCCAGTTGAAGAAGCGCTGTTTGCGGATTTCTACTTGCCCGAGGGCAGTATTTATATCGACTGTTGGGAGCAGGAGTCCTCACCGTCAGCGCTTGCAGCGAAGTTGGCCAGGCGCAAAGTCTATCGGGAACTTCAGTTACGCCATATTGAGATCAATGAGGAAGATGCCGACCGTCTGGATGATGTGCTCGGCCGGGGCTTGTTAGCTTTTGGTATTCGTCGCTAGGCGGCTTTCGCGTCGGCGCAGTACCACGCCACATTCCATGTGGTCTGTATAGGGGAATTGGTCAAACATGGCAAGATGCGCGATGCGATGACTCTGGCACAAGTTCGCCAGATTCGTGGCCAGGCTCTGCGGATTGCATGAGATGTAAATGATGTTGTTGAAGGCACCTGCCATCCGGGTTGTGTGATCATCCAGCCCGGCTCGTGGAGGATCTACCAGTAAAGTGGCCAGATTGAAGGCTGTGAGGGCGCCGGGCAACTCCCGCAGGCGGCGAAACTCGCGTTCTCCGGCCAGGGCCTGGGTCACTTCTTCGGCAGACAAACGGATGAGATGGATATTACCCGCGTTGTTCTGCCTGATATTGTGTCGCGCAGCTTTGATAGAGGACTTCGCTACTTCAGTAGCAACCACCTGGTCAAAATACTGCGCGAGCGGCAAGGTGAAGTTACCGTTTCCACAGTACAGCTCCAACAGGTCACCGCCACCTGATTGCGCTGCCTGGTTGCTCGCCCATTCCAGCATCGCGACATTCACCCGTGCATTGGGTTGTGTAAATGACTGTTCAAACTGCCGGTAGCGATACACGCGGTTGTTGATTTCCAGCGCTTCGTCAACGTAATCCTCGCCTACAACCAGTTTCTGCTTGCGGCTGCGCCCGACGATCGACAACTTGCCCAGAGCACGAGAGCCGGCGCCGTTCACTTCGCGTTGCAGCGCGTCGCGCAGGCCCTGCGCCTGGAATAGCCATTCGTCATCCAGTTTACGGTGATACGCCAGCGTAATGACCATCTCGCCACTCAGGCTGGCCAGGAACTCCACCTGGAAAAGTTTTAAACGTAGCGACCGATTGGGCCTGAGCAACAGGCGCAGTGTTGGCATGATCGCTTGTATGGCCTCACAGGCAACCGGAAAGTGTTCTATCGGATACGGCGTTTTGGCATCGCCACGCTTGAACATGACGTAGTTCAAATCGTCACCGTCATGCCACAGGCGAAACTCCGCGCGCATGCGAAATCCTTCCGCCTGCGAGGGATACACCAGCGGTTCTGGCGGATCAAAGTCCTGCAGAACGACGCGAGTGCGAGCCACTTTCTCGGCTAACAGGTGCGCGTAGGATTCGGGATGGAAAGCAGACAGCGGCATTAACCCAGGCTGCCTGTGTTGCGCTCGTTCCAAAGCGCGGTGGCCTTATCGCGTGCTTGAGCGACGCTCAGCTGCGGTTGCAGTACAAGCAGGGCGACCGCGGTCGTCCCGATAACGGCGCATTCGCCGTAACGATCTTGAGAATCGCCGCGCCATACACCTCGAACCGGTTCAACTGCGGGCGTAGTCACAGCGGCAACGCGAGCGTTTATCACCCGCTCCAGTTTGAGTTCATCCTGCTGCCCGTTTAACAGACGCACGATACGGGTGTCGGCATGCGGTTTGACCTCGATCTCGCCGCTTTCTCCCTTGATAACCAGCGCTCGGGGCTGTTCAAGGCGCTGATCTGCCAGCTGGTGGATCTCTGCATAGGCAGGATGGAAAATACTCTGGATACTCGATGGCGCGCTGAGGGGGTTTAGCAGGCGGGTCAGGGTGTTCACGGGCGAGCGCAGCCCCAGCAGGGGTCGCAACTGGATGATGTCGTCCAGTGGTGCGCAAAAGCGCTGCAGTGGCAGGTAGCTGAGATTGTGCGCCGTCAATTGTGCGTCAACCTCCTGCCAGTTGGCGGCGATGGGCAGACCCAGCTGCCGCATCGCCGATTCTGTATATAGCCGGCCGGCGGTATGACCGGCACTGCCGTGCACAAATACGCGATATCCGGCGCCTGCCAGGAGCCACAGTGATAGCAGGTACCAGGGGTGCTGATGTCGCTTGCCGGCGTAGGTGGACCAGTCAAGATCAGCAGCAAGTTCGGGTGGCGGCGCGATGGAAAACTGCCTGCAAGCCCGCACGAAGCCGGCAATCTCCTGAGGCGTTTCCTCTTTTACGCGCAGCAACATGAGGAACGCACCTAACTGCACATCCTCATAATTGCCTTGCAAAATCATGCTGAAGGCGTCGAAGGATTCAGCTTCGGTCAGGCTGCGCGTGCCGCTCTTGCCCTTGCCGAGGATACGCACATAGGGTGCGAAAGGATGTTCTTCTGACGAGGGTAGTGGGTGTGTGCTCACAGGCAGTTCTCTGGTTTTGGAAGTCCCGCAATCTTACTGCCGATCTTTGCCGGCGACCCCGGGAAAAGGCGCATCAGGTAGATGCTGCGGCCTTTGTCAGCGCCAAGCTCGCGTCCACAATACTTGACCAGGGCGCGCATGGCGGGTGCGCTGTCATATTGCGCGTAGTATTGCCGTAAGAGGTGGATGATCTCCCAGTGTTGCTCGGTCAGCGCGATGCCTTCGGCTGTCGCCAGTTCAACGGCAACCTCCGGCGTCCATTGTCTGAGGTCGCAGATAAAGCCCTCTTTGTCGCACTCCACCAAACCGGGCACCGAACTAGTACCAGGCCATCTGGCGGCTGTAGCGCTCAGTGAGTTCAACGAAACCGTCCATGTCGACGGGCTGCACCGTGGTACCTTCACAATGGATGCCGGCGGCGGCAAGATCCTCGGTCAATGCATACAGTTCGATACCCAGCGCGCTTAACTGGTATAGCGCCTGGGTGTTCGGGCAGGCCGCATAAACACCATCGCCCAACAGCAACAGGGCATCGCTTTGCCGGCATAAACGCATGCAATCATTAAACGCGGCTGAATCGGGCAATGCACCAAGGGTGTGCAGTATCACGGTCAAAACCCCAGAACATGGCGGTGATCGCACATCAGGGCATGTGCTTCACCCTCTGACACCCGCTCAACGGACGCTGGAAACGCAGCCAGGTCAATACGGTGCCTCTGAGCTGCCAAGCGGTCCACATAGATACGTTCTACATCGTACATGGGCAGCGATAGCAGTTGCTTGTAGATGGTTTTTCGTCCAATCACCTTACCATCCTGTCCCGGCATGAGCTGCAGCACGCCGTCGCCTAGAAAAAGCAGGTTAAGAGGTTGCTCGAAGGCCGCGAACGCGAGCGCAGCATCGATAGCCGATTTGGCCATATCGCTGCCATACGGGCTATGGCGCAACACAAACAATACCGATTGTGGCGTCATTATCAGTGACCGAAGGTGATCAGGCGATCGCTGTTTGCGCTGGCGTCAACCAGTTGCCCCAGACCACCGATTGTGAAAGCAGGATGCAGGGTGCTGGCAGCGCGCTCGTAGCGGTGCGCTTCCACCTTATCGAGCACGCCACGGCGCAAGGCCGAGGAAATACACAGAATCAACTCGATCTTGTGTTGCTCGGCCAGAGCGGCCCATTCGCCGACCAGGTTGCGTTCATCCTGCGGAAATATGGCATTCGCAAGGCCATTGCCCACAGCATCACCCTGAAAGAATACATTGTGTAGGGTGTGTCCTCGCGCCAGCAGCGAGCGCGCGAAGCTGACTGCTGTTGCCGACCCTTGCCCCGCGGTGGGCGAGGCCATGACGAGAATGGAATATTTCATTGGGCTGCCTCACTGGCGCGCAATCGCGTCGCGCAGCGTAAACCACACCAATAGGCCGTAAACAAAAAACCCCGGCAGTAGCCGGGGTTGTCTGTGCCTCGAGGCCTGGCTAGTCATCGCCGCCGAACGCGGTGAGCAGGCTGAGCAGATGGATGAACAGGTTATAGATGTTCAGATACAGACCTACCGTTGCGCGAATGTAGTTGGTCTCTCCACCATTGATGATGCGGCTTGTGTCGAACAGGATCAACCCGGACATGATCAGCACAACGGCGGCTGAGATGGTCAGGGAGAGGGCGGGTATGGCAAGAAAGATGTTGGCAATCATGGCCACGATAACCACGATAAGTCCGACCATCAGAAATCCACCCATGTAGGAGAAATCCTTGCGGGTGGTCAGGGCGTAGGCCGACAGCGCAAAGAACACCAGTGCGGTACCGCCCAGTGCCTGCATGACCAGGCCCGGCCCATTAGGCAGGGACAGGTAGACGTTGAGCATCGGCCCAAGTGTGGCCCCCATAAAGCCTGTGAACAAAAACACTGACACCAGCCCCCAGGCGCTATTGGCCGTGGCGTGCACCAGAAACAGCAGGCCGAACATGCCAATGAGTGTCATAAACCAGGGCAGGGCAGGGAAGCCCACCGCCATCGAGACTCCCGCGCACAGTGCGCTGAACGCCAGGGTCAGGCCTAACAACATGTACGTGTTTTTAAGGACCTTGTTAGTGCCAATGACCGATTCGATCGCGACCTGATCTGCTCTGTAAACCGTTTTGTCCTGCATGGCTAGCTCCGGTGATAACTGTCGTCGAAAATAAGGGCTGGCAATCAGTTGCGTATGCCAGTGTTACCGCTGGAAGCTTAGACGCCTCCAGTGTCGTGAGGTTCCCCAGCGGCCGATCTATGCGCGCTTGAAGTGCACATGTGTGGCACTTGCGACGCGTTGGATGACACTCAACCCTCCTAACTATACCCAAATTCAAATCCAACCCGCAACACGCTCTATGCCCCTGACTGGCATGGGGTTTTTCTATTCCGGGGTGTCGGCCCATCCGGTGGCGAGCGGTTATGAGCGCTGCCGGTTCGACCCCGGCATGGCACCGGTCGCCGTGCACAAAAAAAGCCCCGAGGGGCTTCTTCTGATTTGCAGTATGGCGGTGGGCGTAGGATTCGAACCTACGGGAGGGATAAACCTCCAACGGTTTTCAAGACCGCCGCTTTCGACCACTCAGCCAGCCCACCTTATGCAATGTACAACCCGTGAAGCCAAGGCCCCGGGCGAGCGAGATTATACAGTGATGTTAATCGGACACAACACCCGCTGGGTGCTGTGCCAGATAATGCCCATCACGAGGTTGCTACCTGCTCCGTTTGTGGCGCTGTTAATGGCCCCCTGGGATCGTTCACCGCGCGCGGACGCACTGCATCGCTGGCTTTGACCGGCGGCGCCACGTCGTCTGAAAACAACTGCCTTTGCGCGGTGATGATCTCCAGAGACTCTACGGGGCGTGCCTGCACCCTTGGATCATTGACGGCCCTGCCGTCCTGTGTGATGCCCTCGGTGGAGGCGGGCAGATCCTCTGTCTGTTCCAGCTCTGCCACTGGAGCGCTCCGGAATGGGTCATTTACCGGCGCCGGTGTGGCTGACTGCTCTGGCACGGCCACTGCTGCCTGAGCCTGCGGGGCTGGCGTTGGCTGCTCGTCTGCCTCCGCCGCGCGCTCGACTAGCGCAGCGCTTTCGGGCGAGCGCGCATCGGCTGTGTACGGCTTCGCGCTGCCTTCGCTGCGCTCGGGGTTAACGGTGGGGCTCGTCGATGATTCAGCGCTTGAGTCTGCGACGGTCTCCGCCACGTTCGAACCGACGTCGGCATCGGGCTTGCCATCACGTGCGCTACTGTCCCGAGTTGTTTGCGCGATATCTACACCAGCGGACGTGCTTGCGGGCTCGGCACCTGCTGTATCACCTTGCCCTGCAGTTTTCGCCCTGGTCTGGTTCGAATCATTGGCTTGCGCTGCGCCAGCGCCAGCGTTATTGGCCGCGACCGCCGTTTCGACAGGCGTTGTGCTCTGGGAGGATTGCGAGCTCTCATTACCGTCGTCACTGGCAGACGTTGCCTGTGGCGGCTTGCGGCCGCGGTTCCGACGTCGACGCGGAGCGTCACCGCGTTTCATTTCGTTGGGCCGCTTGCGTGGCTGGTTGTCATTGCCGTCGACCTCGGCGGTCTGATCGTCTGCACGATCCGGGGCAGTCTCGGCGGCCGCTGACTTTTGCGGCCGACGGCGCTGGTTGCCGTTGCCCTTGTTGCGCGAATTCCTGCGTTGCCCCTCAGACGGTTCACCGCGCTTTGGCTTCTCGGCGCCCTGTGCAGCAGATTGCTGCGCAGTTGCGTCTGTTGCAGCGGAGGCTGATTGTTGGTCTGTGCGCGCCCTGTCAGGCCCGCTGCGGCGCCTGCTGCGGCTGCGACCCGAACCTGAACCCGATGCCGCCTTGGACGCAGGCTGCCGCGCCTGCGCGCTTTCTTTCTTTGCGCTGGCAGGGCGCTTGAGGTTTTCCTGTGTATCGGTACCCATCAGGAAAGCGACTATTTTGCCCAGGAACGACTTATTGCTGGCGCTTTGGCGTTTGCGCTTCATACGGGTGCCATGGGCGCTCTTGGCAGGAGCTGCCGGCGCTGGAGGCGTTTCGGCTTGCGCTACAGGAGCGGGCGGTTTTGCGGCTGTTGGCCGAATACCCTGTACAGCCGCTTCCTGGATCGGAATTGCCGCAGAATGCGAGTCACTGACGGCGTCTGCGTCGGGTACCGCATTGTCAATTTTGTAGCTGACTTCGTGATTACCCTCGATTTCGTCATCGCGCAGTCGCTGCACTTCAAAGTGCGGCGTTTCCAGGTTCGGATTGGGGATAACGAGCATACGAACCTTGGTCTCCTGCTCGATATCGCTCAGGGCGGACCGCTTTTCATTGAGCAGATAGGCCGCCACATCAACGGGAACAATTGCGCGAACTTCCGCGCTGCGATCCTTTATCGCTTCTTCCTCCAGCAGGCGAAGGATGGAAAGCGCCAGTGATTTGGTGTCTCGAATGGTGCCCTGGCCCGTACAGCGCGGACAAACAATAGCGCTGGTTTCTCCCAGAGAGGGGCGCAGGCGCTGACGTGACATTTCCAACAGGCCAAAACGCGATATGCGGCCCACCTGTACGCGCGCACGATCCACCTCAAGAGCGTCACGCATACGGTTCTCGACCGCGCGCTGATTGCGTGAAGCCAGCATGTCGATGAAGTCGATCACGACGAGGCCGCCCATGTCACGCAGGCGCAACTGCCGCGCGATTTCATCGGCAGCCTCAAGATTGGTGTTTAACGCGGTCTCTTCGATATCGCCGCCGCGGGTGGCGCGAGCCGAGTTAATATCAATGGATATCAGGGCCTCGGTAGGGTCGATCACGATGGAGCCACCTGAAGGCAGTCGGACTTCTCGCTCAAAGGCGGTCTCTATCTGACTTTCGATCTGGTAGCGGTTGAACAGCGGTATGGTGTCTTCATACAACTGGATACGATTGAGGTATTGCGGCATCACCTGGGAGGTGAAATCACACGCCTGCTGATAGGCCTTGGGCGCATCAATCACCACCTGGCCCATATCGTCTCGCAGGTAGTCGCGAATGGCGCGGATGATAACGTTGCTGTCTCGAAACAGCAGGTCACCGGGCTTGCCTTCGTCATTGGCCTTGGAAATTGCCTCCCACAATTGAAGCAGGTATTTCAGGTCCCACTGTAACTCTTCTGCAGATCTGCCGACGCCGGCGGTGCGGATAATCACGCCCATACCGTTGGGGATCTCAAGTTGACGCAGCGCATCTTTGAGTTCGTCGCGATCGTCGCCTTCTATGCGCCGGGATATGCCACCCGCTCTTGGGTTGTTCGGCATCAGTACCATATAGCGACCGGCAAGGCTGATGAAGGTGGTCAGTGCGGCGCCCTTGTTGCCGCGCTCCTCCTTATCTACCTGGACGATAACCTCGGTGCCTTCCTTGACGACCTCCTTGATCTTCATTCGCCCGTCACTGTCGCCGGGTTTACGATGGAAGTACTCCCTGGCGATTTCCTTCAATGGGAGAAAGCCGTGCCGCTCAGCGCCGAAGTCTACGAAAGCAGCCTCGAGACTGGGCTCCACGCGAGTGATCTTGCCCTTATAGATGTTTGCCTTTTTCTGCAGGCGTGTGCGGTTTTCGATATCCAGATCATACAGGCGTTGCCCGTCGACCATGGCGACGCGCATCTCTTCTGGCTGCGTCGCATTGATTAGCATTTTTTTCATAGTGCCTATTGCCCTGTTGGCAGCAGGCTGGGGGAGGGAGTCATGTTACACATCCGGCCAGGGCCGAATGACAGGCGGACAACCCCTGATCTTGTCGACGGGGTGCCTCCGGGCCTGCGACCTACAGGGTCTGAGAGCCTCGGAACTGTGCAACTGTTAGCCGCTCGTTGGGAGCGCTAACGCGTCATCCTGGGTCGCTGTGGTGTTGTACTGCTGTTTTTGCTAGTGTTCCAACACTTTGTCGAGCACGACGACGTCTTATGTTTGTAACTGTTTCTCTGTCCCGGCAGCGCACTGCTCGGTTAAAGTCAGACCAACCCGGGTCTTGGACAGAACGTATTCTGGCAATGGCAAGCACTGTTCAACCGACGTTTCGGTGAGCCTGCCGGTTAGTAACTAGAGCTATTACAACGGGTAACGAGTACTACAGATAATAGTCAATAGCCGCTTGGCGGGTTGATCTCCATGTATTCAATCGTATCTTCAATATAGTCGTGTGGCAGAGTCAGCGAGATCCTGCGTCTCGTTGGCGGATCCTATTGATCGCTGACTTTGCTGGCGCTGGAGCAGTTCCTGAATGCAGTTCCCCGCAGATCGCCCTGGCACGCCACCGGCGCATACTACCGCAATTTAATGAGAAAGACACGGCCATTAATCACCATGATAAAGCCTGAACAGCAAGAAACTCGCTCCCTGGTCCGCATGGTGACTGTGCATGAAGATGATGCCGGTCAGCGGCTGGACAATTTCCTGCTGCGGGAGGTGAAAGGCGTACCGCGCACCCGCTTGTATCGAGCCTTGCGCAAGGGAGAAGTGCGCGTCAATAAGGGCAGGATCAAAGCCGACTATCGGCTGTGCGCGGGCGATATCGTGCGCATCCCGCCGCTACGCCAGGGAACCCCTGAGGAGCAGGCGCTGGCACCGCAGTACCTGCAACGGCAACTGGAGAACAGGATTATTTATGAAAGTGACGATCTACTGGTGCTGAACAAGCCCTCTGGGCTCGCCGTGCATGGCGGCAGTGGTCTCAACTTCGGGATGATAGAAAGCCTGCGGCAGTTCAAACCCGAACAACGCTATCTTGAGTTGGTGCACCGTTTGGACCGGGACACTTCGGGCCTCATAATGGTGGCGAAACGCCCCCGGGTACTGCGCGAACTGCATCGCAACTTGCGTGACAAGACCATCGACAAGCGCTATCTGGCGCTTGCGGCAGGCCGCTGGCCACGCTCATGTCGTACTGTCGAGGCGCCGCTGCAAAAGAACGTTCTGCAATCGGGGGAACGCATGGTGAGGGTTGCAAAGGAAGGGCAGTCCTGCGTCACCCACTTTCGGGTGCTGGAGCATTTTGCAGACACAACATTGGTTGAAGCGAGCCCAGTGACTGGGCGCACGCACCAGATTCGCGTACATGCCTTGCACGCGGGGTTTCCCTTGCTTGGCGATAACAAATACAGCAGTGACAGTTCCCGCGCCCTGACAGCACAGTTGAGGCTCAAGCGCCTCTTCCTGCATGCCAGCGAGCTTCACCTGCAAAGCGCAAACGGTGAGGCGCTGTCATTTCATGCACCGCTTGACAGTGATCTTGAAAATCTATTAGAAAGAATTCGTAACTAACTGTTTAATAGTTATATTTTTAACCCATACTGCCTCAGGGTGGCGGCCAGTCGAATTAGCGGCAGGCCCTCCAGACTGGTGGGATCACGCCCATACAATCCCTCGAAGAGGGTTATCCCAAGCCCTTCTACCTTAAAGCTTCCGGCACAATCGTAAGGCGACTCAGCGTGCAGGTAGTGGCTGATTTCCCGGTCCGATAGCGTTCTGAAGCGCACTTCGAAAGGTTCCACCTCCACACTCTGAATCCGACGATCGCGGCACACCATGGCCAGGCCGGTGTAGAAAGTGATGGACCTGCCGGAGCATTGGCGCAGTTGTTCGAAGGCATTGTCGAAGTTGCCAGGCTTGGTCAGCAGGGCCTCCGCAGTGTCGGCCGTTTGATCTGAGCCGATCACCAGGGCCTGTGGATAACTGTGTGCCACCGCGTCTGCCTTGGCCAGGGCAAGGCGCTGTGCAAGTGCCTTGGGGGTCTCCCGGGGCAGCGCCGTTTCATCTACCTGCGGTGCAACGCAGTCAAACGGTAGTTGCAGGCGCTCAAGCAGCCTTTTGCGGTAGGGGGAAGTGGAGGCGAGAATGATGTCCATGCAAACAGATCCAGTGCAGGTGGTTTCGTGAGAACTGCTTGTATTGTAAAGATATTTTTGACAAAGACATAAAGCGCACCTATGATGCGCGCCTATGTCACCCGAGCCCCTTCCGATGTTGCTTGATGCGCGCAAAGCAGCGACTCGCGCGGTGCATATTCAAGGGGGTTTGCGCGCTGCACAGGTGCCGGAATTCGCGGCCTTGCTGGCAGGCGAAGAGGGCACGATCGCCGTGGATCTGGCGTTTTCCAAAGACGATCAGGGGCGCTACGTGGTCCAGTTGAAGGTAGAAGCCGATGTCGCTGTCACCTGCCAGCGATGCCTGGGGCCCATGCTGCAGCATATTAGCGGCAACACGCGACTGGCGGTGGTAATGACAGATCAACAGGCAGCGGCGTTGCCACGGCATCTGGACCCTCTGTTGGTAGAGGGCCAGATGTGTAATTTACATGCGTTGGTGGAAGAAGAACTGATACTGGCACTGCCTCCATTCAACTACCATAAACAGTCGGAGTGCAGTACATCGCTGGCGGTGTACGCTGATCCGATTGAAGAGCCCGAACAGGCTAGAACCAACCCATTTGAGGTTTTGGGTCGGCTCAAGCTCGATGAAGAACATCAGGAGTAAAGACTATGGCAGTACAAAAGAGCAAGAAGACCCGTTCACGTCGCGGTATGCGTCGTTCCCACGATGCGCTGGGCACGTCGACCTTGTCCATCGACCCAACCTCAGGTGAGACACACCGTCGTCATCATGTGTCTGCCGACGGCTTTTATCGTGGCCAGAAAGTGGTAGAAACTGGCAGCGAAGACTAGCCAGCGTTCTCTTGAGCGGTTGCAGCCTGCGACGCTTTGGCCACTCGTTGCCAGTCAAGCCCAGGTTATTGCGCTCAGCAGTATGGCGATTCGAGCCAGTCAGTAAGCAGTGTCAACACTGCCTCCTGTCTGGCTTTTTGCGTTTCCAGACTTTCTTTTCTTGCGATTTCCCCCGGCATTCCTAATCAGTTAACCTGCGACTTCGCAGCGGTTGCGGTCGCTCGCGCCTGGTGCCACTGATGCTCTACTCGTCGATGGATTGTGATTATGACTAACTCCAGTATCGCATTTGTCTTCCCAGGGCAGGGTTCACAGGCGGTAGGGATGATGGCTGCGGCATTCGACCACTTTGCAGTGGTGCGCCAGACTTTCGAGGAAGCCTCCGAGGTGCTTGGGTATGACATGTGGTCGCTCATTCAGGCAGGGCCGCAGGAATCGCTCAATCTCACGGCAAATACGCAGCCCGTGCTACTGGCGTCGAGCGTTGCACTGTGGCGTGCGTGGCAAGCCGCTGGCGGTGCGTCACCTGCGGTGATGGCAGGTCATAGCCTGGGAGAGTTTTCAGCGCTGGTCTGCGCCGGGTCACTGCAATACAGTGACGCCCTGGACCTGGTGCGCCGCCGGGGAGAATTCATGCAAACCGCCGTTCCAGTCGGTCATGGCGCCATGGCTGCGGTGATAGGGCTTGCAGACGCCACGATCAATACGGTGTGTGCTGACATTTCCAGTGGTCACGATCAACTCGTAGTGGCGGTCAATTTTAACTCGCCAGGCCAGGTCGTGATCGCCGGGCATAGCGGGGCGGTTGACTTGGCCAGTGCCGCATTAAAAGAAGCAGGTGCCAAACGCGTGCTGCCATTGCCCGTTAGCGCCCCATTCCATACACCACTGATGCACCCGGCAGGAGAGAAACTCGCCGAGGTATTGTCTGTGATAGACGTTCAGGCGCCTTCCATCCCGGTGGTTCACAATGTGAACGCCATGACAGAGACGGACCCACAGGTGGTGAGGGCATTGCTCGTAGAACAAATCTCGAGTCCTGTGCTGTGGACAGCGTGTGTGCAATCAATGGTGGCACAGGGCAGCCATACACTGGTGGAATGTGGCCCGGGTAAAGTGCTGAGCGGACTGGCCAAAAGAATCGATAAAACCCTTGCCAGTTATGCCATCGAACAACCTGATGTACTGCATGAAGCTGTGAGTGAACTGTCCTGAATCGTCAAACTGGCACACATCAAAACTTTGAGGCAATTACCATGGAGCACGAGGGCAAGGTTGCATTGGTTACCGGCGCCAGTCGGGGTATCGGAAAAGCCATCGCCGAGGCATTATCTAGTGATGGTTTTACCGTTGTCGGTACCGCAACGACAGAAGCCGGTGCTCAGCGTATTGCCGGGTATCTGGCTGCCATCGATAACGCAGGCACCGGTTTGGTGCTGGACGTAGCGGACGATGACAGCGTTAACGATGTTATCAGCCATATATTAGATAACTTTACAGCGCCCTTGGTGCTGGTAAACAACGCGGGTATCACGCGAGACAATATCCTGATGCGAATGAAACCGCAGGAATGGGATGATGTGATGAACACCAACCTCACTGCGCTGTATCGCGTGAGTAAGGCCTGCCTCAGAGGCATGACCAAGGCGCGCTGGGGCAGAATTGTCAATATCACATCGGTGGTCGGTTCGATGGGCAACGCCGGTCAAAGTAATTACGCAGCGAGCAAGGCCGGGGCTGAGGGGTTTTCCCGCGCGCTGGCGCGTGAATTGGGCTCCCGCGCTATCACCGTAAACTGTGTTGCACCAGGGTTTATCGATACCGACATGACGCGCGAGCTACCAGCAGAACAGCGCGAATTGCTACAGCAACAGATACCTCTTGGCAGGCTTGGCGAGGCTGTAGAAATAGCGGCGTTGGTGCGTTTTTTATGTGGCGATCACGCAGGCTATATCACAGGCGAGACGATCCATATTAACGGCGGCATGCATATGGCATAAGCGGTTGATATATCAAAACAAATCAGGCGTGGTGCCGGACCACCAAAAAAAATTATTACTCTCTGTGAAAACAGAGTAAACTGCGCGCACATACCCTGTATTTGGGACCGAATCAGGACAAAAACTCAGGAGCAGAAACCACAATGAGCAGCATTGAAGAACGCGTTAAAAAGATTGTCGCAGAGCAACTCGGCGTTAAAGAAGAAGAAGTCCAAACCGAAGCGTCATTTGTCGAGGATCTTGGTGCCGACTCACTGGACACCGTAGAACTGGTAATGGCCCTGGAAGAAGAGTTTGAGACTGAAATTCCTGATGAGGAAGCAGAGAAGATCACTACTGTGAAATTGGCGATCGAGTACATCAATACCAATCTCGCCTGATCCCTTCCCTCCATTCCAGAAAAGCCGTTTCTATTGCCAATAGAGCGGCTTTTCTTGTTTAGAGTTTCAGGTTTAGAGTTTCAGGTTTAGAGTCTCAAGTTTGGCGTTGCAGGTTTGGATGTTCAGGTTTACAGGTGCGGATACACACCCAACGGTGCCGCAAAGGAGTTAACAGTTGATTGGCAGAAGAGTTGTCGTCACAGGTCTGGGTATGGTGAGTCCGGTAGGCCACACCGTTGAAGAGAGCTGGCAGAGCATACTGCAAGGCAAGAGCGGCGCTGCCACCATTAACAGCTTTGACGTCTCTGCCTTTAGTACGCAATTCAGCGCGAGCGTTCGGGATTTCGACATTTCGCCTTACCTGGCCCCCAAAGAGTCTCGCAAGCTCGACGTTTTCGTGCAGTACGGCATGGCCGCCGGCATACAGGCAATGACTGATTCAGGTCTTGAGGTGACTGAGGAGAATGCCCCCAGAATCGGTTGTTCCATCGGTTCAGGTATCGGCGGAATCGGCCAAATCGAGAAGAACGCGGAAATCATTCGCACCTCTGGCCCTCGCAAGATCTCGCCTTTTTTTGTTCCCGGCTCCATTATCAATATGATCGCGGGCAACCTTTCCGTTAAGTACAACCTGCAAGGTCCTAACCTGGCGATGGTGACCGCCTGCACTTCCGGTACGCATAATATTGGTATTGGTGCCAGGCTTATCGCGCTGGGAGACTGCGACGCGATGCTCGTCGGTGGCGCCGAGATGGCCACGACGCCCGTGGGCCTGGGAGGGTTTGCCGCAGCGCGCGCGCTCTCCACGCGCAATGATGATCCCGCTGCGGCCAGTCGCCCCTGGGATAAAGACCGCGACGGTTTTGTGCTCGGCGATGGTGCGGGCGTAATGCTGTTGGAAGAGTACGAATCTGCCAAAGCGCGCGGTGCTAAAATCTACGCGGAGCTACTGGGCTTTGGTATGAGTGGCGACGCCTATCACATGACCTTGCCTCCGGAGGATGGTCGTGGCGCGGCCGCTTCTATGCTAAATGCGATTAGCGATGCGGGTATCGCGGTCGACAGGATTCACTATATCAACGCACATGGCACATCGACCAATGCCGGCGATGTTGCCGAGAGTCGTGCCGTAGAATCGGTACTGGGTAGTGCTGCGGCCAATGTGGCCGTGAGCAGTACCAAATCGATGATCGGCCACCTGTTGGGTGCAGCCGGTGCGGTCGAAGCGATTTTTTCCGTGCTTGCGTTACGCGATCAGGTCGCTCCGCCAACGATTAACCTGGACAATGTCGACGAGGGCTGCAACCTGAACTACGTGCCCCACACCGCGCAGGAGCGCAAGATAGATTGCGTTCTGACCAACTCGTTCGGCTTCGGCGGGACCAACGGCTCACTGCTATTTAGCAGCGTCAGCTGAATTGACTGCGTGGCTGCGCAGTCCACAATTTGGGTTAATGGCAAGCGTGATTCATCATTGGCACTGCCTGATCGTGGGCTGAATTATGGTGATGGGTTATTCGAGACCTTGCTGCTAAATGCCGGCCACATCTTTTATCTGGAGCACCACCTGGAGCGCCTGCAACGCGGGATGCAGGTACTGGGGCTGTCGCACAACCTTGATGACCTCACCCTGCAATTGCGCGACGCTGCGCGGGCTGTTCAGCATATCCCTTGGGGCGCGCTGCGGTTAACGTTAACGCGTGGCGCTGGCCCTCGCGGCTACCGACCGCCGGAGCAGGGCACCTGTCAGGCAATTATTGAAAGTTCGGAACTGCAGCGCGACGGCGATTCCCCAGCGAACCCTGTTGCCCTGGGCATAGCCGAACTGCGCCTGGGTAACCAGCCTGTGCTGGCAGGCCTGAAACACCTCAATCGTCTGGAACAGGTCCTGGCTGCAGCCCAAGTCGCCAGCGCTGGCTATGAAGAGGGCATTGTGCTGGATGGCGATGACAATATTGTCTCGGTGGTGTCTGGCAACATCTTTGCGTTGCAGGGTAATCATATCGAAACACCCGCTCTTCTGCGTTGCGGTGTTGCCGGCACCCGACGCGCAATCTTGATCAGTCGCTGGGCTCGCGCTATCGGCCTGGAGGTGATTGAAAAAACTATGAACCTGCGTGACCTCGAGCGTGCCGACGAGGTGTTCTACACCAACGCGCTGGTCGGTGTGCGCAGCGTCGCGGCGATCGCCGACAAGAAGTATCCACGGTGTACAGTCGCACAACGTTTGTTTGAGGCCTATCGGGCGGATCGGTCATGAGACAGCGCCTGTTATTGGTGTTGTTGGTAATCGTGGCCAGTGCGACGTTTGCGGGGCTGGAACTGCTACGTGTTTGGGAAGAGCCGCTGCGCATCCCGGGCGAGAACTATGAGTTAACGGTTGAGGAGGGCGATACGCTAACAGCGGTAGCCAACAGGCTGTATGCGGACGGCGTGCTGCGCCACCCCCGCCTCCTCACGCTCTATGGCAGATGGGCGGGGTGGGATGTAGGTATCAAAACCGGGGATTACCTCTTACCCGATTACTTGACCGCCCAATCGTTGTTGCGATTGCTTCATCAGGGCCAGGTGATCGAATACGAGGTGGTTCTGCCTGAAGGTATTACGTTGGCACAGGCGCTGGATATCATCCAGGGCCAGGAGCATATTCACGCCACTCTGAAAGGACCTGACGATCCTCGACTACTGGCACTGGTTGCGCCGTCGGCCTACACAGAGGGGTTGTTTTTTCCGGCCAGTTACCGCTACCTGAAAGGCTCCACCGATTACCAGCTGTTGGAGCGTGCCCATGCCAAGATGGAGCGCACGCTCGCCACACTTTGGTCTGCCCGTTCGGAGAACCTCCCTTACGGTTCTGTCGAGGACGCCCTGATCATGGCTTCGATCATCGAGAAGGAAACCGGGCTTGCGCAGGAGCGTGAAGAAATAGCTGGCGTATTTGTGCGCCGCTTGAACAAGGGTATGCGGCTGCAAACCGATCCCACGGTCATCTATGGTTTGGGGCCTGAATTCGACGGCAACCTCACCCGGGCACACCTGCGAGATGACCGCAACACATTCAATACCTATCGCCATCATGGTTTGCCGCCAACACCCATCGCGCTGCCCGGAAAAGCAGCGATCTATGCTGCATTGCATCCGGCGCCTGGTGACACGCTATTTTTCGTCGCTCGTGGCGATGGCGGTCATGTCTTTAGCAGGACGCTTGCCGAGCACCAGACAGCTGTGCGTAACTACCAGCTCAGGCGCAAGCAAAATTATCGCTCTTCACCGCCGCCCGCGGTGCAGCAGAAGCAGTAGTTGGGAGACTTTGTGTCCGGAGTATTTATTACTTTTGAAGGCGGCGAGGGTGTTGGTAAAACCACTTCGATCTCCTTTTTCGCCGAATTGCTGCGCGCCGCGCAGCTGCAGGTAGTGGTTACGCGTGAGCCTGGCGGCACGCAGTTGGGTGAGGCCATTCGGGAGATACTCCTGCAGCCGCGCACTGAACCCGTCGCCGCTATGACGGAATTGCTCCTGATGTTTTCCGCCCGCGCGCAGCATCTGCAGGAAGTCATCCGGCCGGCGCTGGGGCAGGGCCAATGGGTATTATGTGATCGCTTTACCGACGCCAGCTTCGCTTATCAAGGCGGGGGCAGGGGCATTGAGCCAGCGGTGATCGAGAGCCTAGAGAGTATTGTCCAGGGCTCCATTTACCCCGATGTGACGATACTGCTTGATGCAGATGTCGCTACCGGTATGGGGCGAGCCAGGGGGCGTGGTGAACTCGATAGAATTGAGCAGGAGACCCTGGCCTTCTTTGAACGCGTGCGCGAAAGCTATCTGCAACGCGCACAGGCTTATCCGGCGCGCTTCAAACGGATTGATGCCAGCCAGCCGCTGCAACAGGTCCAGAATCACCTGCAGCACATTGCGCAGGAATTGATCGACGGAGCAAGAGACCCAGGATGACCGGAAAGGAGCAGGCAGAAAACCTGCCAGCCGTGTCAGTGCCGCTGCCTTGGCACGATACGGATTGGCAAGCCCTCTTGCCATTGATCGCAACCCAGAGGTTGCCCCATGCGCTACTCTTATCGGGGGCAGCGCATACTGGCAAGTCCGCCTTCGCGCTGGCACTGGCTCGCTACTTACTGTGCGAGGCGCAAACCGGCACAGCCAATTGCGGTGAATGCCATCCCTGCCAACTTAGTGCTGCTGGATCTCATGGTGACCTGCTCTGGGTGGAACCCCATGAGAAGAGCAAAGTTGTCAAGATTGAGCAGGTGCGCCAGGCGGTCACATTTACCCATGGCACGGCCAGCTTCGGCGACAACAAGGTTCTGGTCTTTGCTCCAGCTAATGCCATGAACGTCAACGCCTACAATGCACTTCTCAAATCACTTGAAGAGCCCTCTGCCGGCACCTACTTGTTGCTTGTTTGTGACTCGCTACAGGGTATTCCCGCGACGATTCGCTCACGCTGCCACCAGCTGCATTTGCGCTCGCCCGATCTTGAAGCGGCCACGCACTGGCTAGCGGGCTGCACTGGAGACGAGGCTATTGCAAGGCAGGCATTGGCGCTTACCGATAGCCGGCCAGTGCTGGCACAGTCGCTCTATCTGGAAAATCGCCTCGAAGACTTCGGCCGGCAAAAACTTGCGCTGCGACGCTTGTTTACCGGCGAAGCTCCGTTACTGGAGATCAGCCAGACTCTGTCCGAACAGGAACCCGAGGCTTTTGTGATGCTGTATCTGGGGGAACTGCAGCGCGCAGTGCGAACTTTGACGGCATCGCAGCTTGTCAGCGAGCAGGGCCGTAAACTCTTTGAGTTGCTTGATACGGCCCAATCGATGCAAAGGGCGTTGCAGGCAGGCGCCAATCCAGGGCGTCAGTTGGTCCTGGATTTATTCCTGTCAAAAAGTCACAGAGTATTGGGCGCTTCACAACACGGTGGTAAGATCAGCCCAGTACATACGGGGGGCAGTAACGTATGAGCGAATCCAGACAGGGAAGCCGCAACGGTATTCTCTCACTTACGATCAAGGATAAGGCGGTGCTTTACTCCGCCTATATGCCGTTTTTGCACAACGGCGGGCTGTTTGTTCCCACCAACAAGACCTACGACATCGGGGATGAGGTCTTTATGCTCCTGACGCTGATGGACGAAGCTGAGAAGATCCCCATTTCTGGTCGTGTCATATGGGTCACGCCTCGGGGAGCACAGGGAAACCGCACGGCAGGCATCGGTGTTCAGTTTAACGAGCAGGATGCCGCGGCCAATGCCAAGATCGAAAACCATCTCGCGGGCTCTCTTAACTCTGACAGACCTACCCACACAATGTAGCCGCAGCCTCACCAGCCCGGGCCAGGGCAGCGCTGCACGCCTTATCTGATGAGCAGAGACGCTTCAGTCATCACTGGGGTTAGCACAACAGTTCTCAACGGTGGCAATGTGAACAGCAGGGTGTCAGGGATAACAGGAGGGGCCCAAGGGTAAAAAAAATGGGTCCCGAAAGGGACCCACCAAGACCATTAGGAGTGAAACATAAAGGAATTGCTTCCGTTAGGAGCATGGGTGTGCTCCGATGACTACCCGATTAAACTAGGGGATGGGTAGCCACGCCCTAAGTATCGCTCAATATTGGTAATTTTCCACACCAACTTGCCCAGTTTTTAAAGTATTTGGCTATATAATAGTATTTTTTAATTATAAAAAGGAATAACGATGCCAAAAACTGCGGAGCAAGCCGGTTTTTTGGCAGGTGTGATAGAGGGATTCTATGGGCACGCCTGGTCGCATAGCGCCCGGCTTATCTACGCAAGATACCTGGCGCAGGCAGGTCTCAACACCTATCTGTACTGTCCGAAATCTGATCACTACCTGCGCAAGCAATGGAACTGTGACTGGCCAACCTCGCAGTGGACCATGCTGGCAGAGCTTGGAAGTGCCTACGTACAACACGGACTGTTATGGGGCGTAGGATTGTCGCCCTTCGCCCTTTATCGTGAATACGCTGCCCCTCAGAAGGCGCAATTGAGGGAGAAAGTCATTCGCTTGTCGGACCTGGGAATGCCACTCCTGGCGATCCTGTTCGACGACATGCCGGGCGATGTCGATCAGCTTGCTTGCCGCCAGGCAGAAATCATCGACGATGTCACTCACTGGGTCCCTGATATCAGGCTTTTGGTGTGTCCTACCTACTACTCCTTTGACCCCGTGCTGGAGAAGCACTTTGGATGCCGACCCGACAACTATTGGCCGGACCTCGGCGCCGCGTTGCCCGTGGAAGTCGATATCTTCTGGACGGGCAATCAAGTGTGTTCTGATGCGATCTCGCAAGCAGACGTCGGACACGCCGCCGAAGCACTGGGCAGGGCGGTTGTATTGTGGGATAACTATCCGGTCAACGATGGCGCGGTACGCAGCCGTCACCTGTACCTCGAGAGTTTGCCCGGACGCAGCCTTGCCAGCAGTGCTGCGCTGCGCGGACATTTGTGCAACCCCATGAATCAGGCCATTTTGTCGATGTCGGGACTCATGGGCCTGGTTGCGCTCTACGGCAATCCGTCTTTCGGGCAGCCGGAGCTGGCGGCGCTGATTGGCGAGGCGTGCTGGCGGCAGTTGCAGCAAAACGCACAGGAGTTCCAGGAGCAGGGTCTGGACGGAATCAGCCCTGCACGGCGACGAGCGCTGGTTGCGACTTATTCGAACCTGCCAGGGGACGCGGCGCGGGAGGTGACGGACTGGCTGCAAGGTGTTTACACATTTGACCCGGCTTGTCTGACAGACTAGCTGGAGTTCCCTACAGTGTGCCTCAGGCCAGCTTTGCAGGGTCATAGCCGCGCTGCGCGCGTGTCGGGTGGCACAGCGTGATACGGCACGTTGTCAGGCGTCACATTTGTTGAACGCTACCTACCTTTATGGCAGAATGCCCCGCCTTGTGACAAGGCCCCATCAAACAGATCTCAGGCCCCACGAAGTTCAAGTGAATCAAACGCTTAGCACTTGGGCAACAACAGAAATTTGCGTGGTGGAGCAACGTGATCTAACGCGGAAGTGGCGAAATTGGTATACGCGCTGGATTTAGGTTCCAGTGCCGAAAGGCGTGAGAGTTCGAGTCTCTCCTTCCGCACCACATTACCTAACAGTGGCATCGCCTGGGAGCGGTCCCGCTTTACTGATTCAGGTGGGCGCCATAGCCCCTGATACGAGGATTTACGATGCAAGTTTCCATTGAGACAACCTCCGGTCTCGAGCGGCGGTTAACCGTGGGTGTTCCCGCCGAGCGTGTGGATGTAGAAGTTGACAGCCGCCTGAAGAAAGCCGCCAGAAACGTACGCATCCCGGGTTTCCGGCCAGGCAAGGTTCCCATGAAAGTCATGCACCAGCGTTTTGGCCCCGGAGTGCGTCAGGAAGTGCTCGGTGAAGTATTGAGCCAGAGCTTCCAGGAAGCGGTCATACAGGAGAATCTGAGGCCCGCTGGGCAGCCCAGTATCGAGCCGCGCTCGATGGACCCGGGAAAAGACCTTGAATACGTGGCTACGTTTGAAGTCTTTCCCGAGGTTGAAATTAGCGAAATTGCTGACCTGGAGGTTGAAAAGCTGGTGGCGCAGGTCACTGATGATGACGTCACCGAAATCATAGAAGTGTTCCGCAAGCAGCAGGGCAGCTGGGAGGTCACAGACCGTCCGGCGCAGGAAGGCGATAAGGTCAACATCGATTACTCAGGTACACGCGACGGTGAAGCCTTTGACGGCGGCAGCGCAGAGGGCAGTGATCTTGAGCTGGGCTCGGGCCGTATGATCCCCGGGTTTGAAGATGGCATCGTGGGTATGTCCGCAGGCGACGAAAAAACCCTCTCACTCAGTTTCCCCGAGGATTACCACAGCGAGGAACTGGCCGGCGCAAACGTTGAGTTCAAGATTACGTTAAACAGCGTGCAGGAAATGGTACCTGCCGCGATCGACGCAGAGCTGTTCGCCAAGTACGGCGTGGAAGAGGGCGGTGAACAAGAGTTCCGCAAGGAGGTGGCGCAGAACATGGCGCGTGAACTGAAGAACGCGACCGACGCCAAGGTCAAGCAGCAGGTCATGGACGCCTTGCTCGCAGCGCATGCCGGGCTTGAGGTGCCCAAGGCACTGATACAGCAGGAAATAAAAGTGCTGCGCAACCAGATGTTCCAACAGTTTGGCGGGGCCGGCGGGGCGCAGAACCTTGATTTGGAGTCTTTACTGCCCGGTGAGATGTTCCAGGAAAACGCAGAGAAGCGTGTGAAGCTCGGGCTCGTGATGGCAGAGTTTATTGCCAAAAACGAGTTGAAAGCGGATGGTGAGCGAGTGCGGGCCACCATTGAGGAAATGGCCTCGACCTACCAGGACCCGCAGGAGGTCATCGAGTACTACTACTCCAATCGAGAGCAATTGGCTGCGGTGGAATCCAAAGTACTGGAAGATCAGGTAGTGGAAACACTTCTGGCAAACGCTAAGATTGATGAGAAGCCATGCAGTTACCAGGAAGCGATCAGCCAGCAGCAGGCCGAGGAATAACCCAGAACCGCGGCTCAGCGCGGTTTTTCAACACAACGCAACGCAGGGAAATGGCGAATGTCGAATCAATATGACGGTCAAAATAGAAACACCATTAACAACCTGGGCCTGGTGCCCATGGTGGTGGAGCAGACCGCACGCGGCGAGCGCTCCTACGATATCTTTTCTCGCCTGTTGAAGGAGCGGGTGGTGTTCATGGTAGGGCCTGTCGAAGACCAGATGGCCAACCTGATCGTTGCCCAGTTACTCTTTCTGGAGTCAGAGAACCCGGACAAGGACATTCACCTGTACATCAATTCCCCTGGGGGTTCGGTGACTGCGGGCCTGTCGATCTATGACACCATGCAGTTCATCAAGCCCGATGTCAGCACAATGTGCGTCGGTCAGGCGGCATCCATGGGTGCGTTCCTGCTCAGCGGAGGTACGCCGGGCAAACGTTTCTGCCTGCCTAATGCCCGCACAATGATTCACCAGCCTAGCGGCGGTGCCCAGGGCCAGGCGACCGATATTGATATCCAGGCAAGAGAGATCCTGATCATCCGCAAGAAGCTCAACGAACTGATGGCCAAGCATACCGGCCAGTCCCTGGAGGTCATCGAGCGCGATACCGAACGAGATAGGTTCATGGATGCCCAGCAGAGTAAGGAATACGGTCTGATTGACGAGGTTGTACAGAGCCGCAGTGAGCCTGCCGAATAAATCGGAATATCGTGATTTAGTTCCTCTTGGGGCTTGAAAATGCCACGGAAAAACATCATCTTAGAGTCATCTGGCATGGCAAATAGCACAAAAATGGGGCGTAGGGCGGTTGCATGAGTGACGAAAGCACGAAATCTGGTGACGACGGCGGCAAGCTGCTTTACTGCTCCTTCTGTGGGAAAAGCCAACACGAGGTGCGCAAGCTCATCGCGGGTCCTTCCGTGTTCATCTGTGACGAATGTGTTGATCTTTGTAATGACATCATTCGCGAAGAGGTGCAGGAAAGCACCAACGGCGCTCAGCAGGATCGCCTGCCTGTTCCACAGGAAATCAACGCCATTCTCGATGAGTACGTCATTGGCCAAAAGCGTGCCAAAAAAGTACTCTCGGTTGCCGTCTACAATCACTACAAGCGCCTGCGTCACGACCACATTCGGGATGAGGTCGAACTGGGTAAAAGTAACATCCTGCTTGTCGGTCCTACGGGCAGCGGCAAGACGTTGCTGGCGGAAACGCTCGCAAGATTACTGGACGTTCCCTTCACCATCGCAGATGCTACAACCCTGACCGAAGCGGGCTACGTCGGTGAGGACGTCGAAAACATCATCCAGAAGCTCCTGCAGAAATGCGATTATGATGTTGAAAAAGCGCAGGTCGGCATCGTCTACATCGACGAGATCGACAAGATCTCACGCAAGTCGGATAACCCCTCCATCACACGCGATGTCTCTGGAGAGGGCGTGCAGCAGGCATTGTTGAAGCTTATCGAGGGTACCGTGGCATCGGTGCCCCCGCAGGGCGGTCGTAAGCACCCACAGCAGGAATTCCTGCAAGTGGATACCTCCAACATATTGTTCATCTGCGGCGGTGCCTTTGCTGGCCTGGAGAAAGTCATTCGCAACCGCTCTGAGAAAGGCGGCATCGGTTTCTCGGCGGAAGTCAAGAGCAAGGACGAGAGCGGCAACGTCGGGGAAGTATTGTCGCAGCTTGAGCCTGAAGATCTTGTACAGTATGGGTTGATCCCCGAGTTCGTCGGCAGGCTTCCCGTGATCGCTACGCTCGAAGAACTGGATATCGACGCACTTGTGCAGATTCTTACAGAGCCGAAGAACTCATTGACCAAGCAATACAGCAAGCTCTTTGAAATGGAAGGTGTGGAAGTGGATTTCCGTGAAGACGGTCTGCGCGCCATCGCCGAAAAAGGCATGGAACGCAAGACGGGTGCTCGCGGATTGCGATCAATCCTCGAGGGCGTGTTACTTGACTCCATGTACAACATTCCCTCTCGCGATGACGTCAGCAAAGTTGTCATCGACGAATCTGTCATTCGCGGAGACTCTGAGCCCCTGTTGGTCTATCAGAATAGCGAGCCAGCGCCCAAGGCGGCATCCACCGACGAGTAGCCCTTGTTGTTGCCTGGCACGTAAACCTCGGGGGGCACCGTGTTTACACCAGGTAGCCGGATGCAACACAGTATCTGCCCCTGATTATCCAGCTTGATCCGGAGAAAAATATGGGCTCTTCTTCCGTAACAGAACTGCCACTTCTGCCGTTGCGTGATGTTGTGGTGTATCCGCACATGGTCCTGCCGCTATTCGTTGGTCGTGAAAAGTCCATCGAGGCGCTGGAACACGCTATGGCAAATGACAAGCAGGTGTTGCTGGTCGCACAGCGCAACGCGGCGGACGACAATCCTGCTGTGGACGACATCTACGAAGTCGGTACGGTCTCCAACATTCTGCAGCTGCTCAAGCTCCCTGATGGCACTATCAAGGTACTGGTTGAGGGCGGCTACCGCGCGTCGTTGGTTGACGTGGATGACAGTGGCAGCTTTACCACCGCCAATGTCGAGGAAATCTTCAGTGAAGACATTCCCGAACAGGAAGTGGACGCTTTGCTGCGCTCTACCGTGGCGCAGTTCGAAAAATACGTCAATCTCAGCAAAAAAGTCCCCACTGAAGTCCTGACTTCGCTTACGGGCATCGATGAACCGGGGCGCCTGGCCGATACGATTGCCGCTCACATGAGCGTCGATATCGATGAAAAGCAGCGCATCCTCGAAATGTCAGACATCCGGCTGCGTCTTGAGCACCTCATGGGTTTAATGGAAGCCGAGATCGATCTGTTCCAGGTCGAGAAGCGAATTCGCGGTCGCGTCAAAAAGCAGATGGAGAAGAGTCAGCGCGAGTACTACCTGAATGAGCAGATGAAGGCCATTCAGAAAGAGCTTGGCGATATGGACGAGGCTCCGAATGAGCTGGACGAATTGCAGTCGCGAATCAACGAGGCAAAGATGCCGGACGAGGCGCGGGACAAGGCCGAGAGCGAATTGTCCAAGCTGAAGATGATGTCGCCGATGTCAGCTGAAGCATCGGTGGTGCGTAGTTATATCGACTGGATGGTCAGCGTGCCATGGTCCAAGCGTAGCAAAGTCAAACATGATCTCAAGCGGGCCAGTAATATTCTGGATGAAGACCATTATGGCCTGGAGGAAGTGAAGGACCGCATCCTTGAATACCTGGCCGTGCAGAAGCGCGTGCGCAAGGTGAAAGGCCCGGTACTGTGTCTGGTTGGGCCACCGGGCGTCGGCAAAACATCGCTGGGGGAATCTATCGCCCGTGCGACCAATCGCAAGTTTGTCCGTATGGCGCTGGGCGGCGTGCGTGACGAGGCTGAAATCCGCGGTCACCGCCGCACTTATATTGGCTCCATGCCAGGCAAGCTGTTGCAGAAAATGTCCAAGGCCGGTGTCAAGAATCCGCTGTTTCTGCTCGATGAAATCGACAAGATGGGCATGGATCACCGTGGTGATCCGGCCTCGGCGATGCTTGAGGTGTTGGACCCTGAGCAGAACCACGCCTTTAACGACCATTACCTGGAGGTTGACTACGACCTCTCTGACGTCATGTTTGTGTGCACCTCAAACACCATGAATATCCCCGGGCCACTGCTGGATCGTATGGAAGTTATTCGCATCCCGGGCTATACAGAGGACGAAAAGCTCAACATTGCAGAACGCTACCTCGTGCCGAAACAGATCCGTCTGAACGGGCTCAAGAAAGATGAGCTGGTTCTGGCCAGGGAGCTCATTATCGACATTATTCGGTACTACACGCGTGAAGCCGGTGTGCGCTCACTGGAGCGAGAGATCGCAAAGGTCTGTCGCAAAATGGTCAAGGCGTTTACCCTCGGTGAAGCAGAAGCAGGCGCAACCGTCACTGCCGAAATGCTCCCGGACTTGCTCGGCGTCAGGAAGTTCAACTACGGTATCGCTGAGGAAGACAACAAGATTGGCCAGGTCACGGGGCTGGCATGGACATCGGTTGGGGGTGAGCTGCTCACTATTGAGGCCGTTGCCGTTCCCGGTAAGGGCCGGCACGTTAAAACAGGTTCGCTCGGGGATGTCATGCAGGAGTCGATTCAGGCGGCCTCTACCGTGGTTAGAAGTCGGTCACAAATGCTGGGCATACCTGCGGCTTACCATGAAAAACGTGACGTGCACGTGCATGTACCAGAGGGCGCCACGCCCAAAGACGGCCCCAGTGCGGGAATTGCAATGTGCACCGCTTTTGTTTCGGTGTTAACTGGCATACCCGTGCGAGCTGACGTCGCCATGACTGGTGAGATTACACTGCGGGGCGAAGTGTTGCCTATAGGTGGACTGAAGGAAAAACTGCTCGCAGCGCGCCGCGGTGGGATCAAGACGGTCATCATCCCCAAGGAAAATGAACGTGACTTGAAAGAGGTTCCTGACAACATCAAGGAGGACCTTCAGATCCGACCCGTCAAATGGATTGATGAAGTCTTGTCCATCGCCCTGGAATCCATGCCAGAGCCCTTGTCCGATGAAGAATTCCTGGCAGATAGTGTTGCCGCAGGGGATGACTCCAACAAGGACGGAGAAAGCCGCATAAATACGCACTGAGCAGGGCCTGGATCATTGACCGGCATTCCCGCTCTGTTATAAAGTCAGGGCGTTTGCCGGCTACGGTGAGCCCGTCCAGCTTGGGCACAAATCATTCGAAAACAAAATAACCGGCTGCGGAAGGCCTGCTCAGTCAGTCTGTCCGCCGCAGCCTAATGAAACCTCCGCCAAAACCATTCAAAGGGGAAAAGTGTGAACAAACAAGAGCTCATTGATGCCATCGCCGCTGCAGCAGATCTACCCAAAGCCTCCGCATCGCGTGCCCTGGATGCCGTTGTTGACAGCGTCACCGATGCATTGAAGAAAGGCGACCAGGTCTCACTGGTTGGCTTCGGTACATTCTCGGTCAAGCACCGGGCTGCCCGCACCGGCAGGAACCCACAGACCGGCGCAGAAATCCAGATCAAGGCCTCCAACGTGCCCAGCTTCAAGGCAGGTAAGGCACTCAAGGACTCCGTTAACTCCTGAGCAGCAGGTACTTGGAAAGCGGCGCAGCTCAGGCCACTTTTCTCGCTATCAGCGCGGCCGTGAGGTAAAATCCTGCCCGCCAACAAAAGGCGCACACCTTCGTGCGCTTTTTTTTTAGTTATACAGGTGCTGACATGCTGCAAGACATCCGAAAAAGTACCCAGGGGTTAGCTGCCAAAGTCATCATTGGCCTGATTGTCATCTCTTTTGCGGGATTCGGTATACAGTCGATCCTCGTTGGGGGAGGCAGTCCCGGCGTCGCCGAGGTCAACGGCGAAGAAATCAGCGCAATGGAGCTCAATCAGGCCACCAACCTGCATGCCCGGCGCCTGATATCCATGCTGGGAGAGAATTATGACCCGCAACTCCTGGATGAGGATGTCATTCGCTCGCAGGCGTTGGACTCGCTCATTGGGCGGAAGATCCTGATGCAGGCTGTGCAGGACATGGGCTTGACGGTAACGGAAGCGGAGATCGGCGCGCTGATCGGCAGCATGGAGCAGTTCCAGATCGATGGTGCCTTTGAGCCTGCACTTTACAAGCAGGCACTGTCTGAAAATGGCTATACACCGTCATCTTTCAAGCAAAACCTCAGGAGTGACATGGCCCTGATCCAATTGCGTGCGGGCCTGGCAGACAGTGATTTCACAACGCCGACAGAACTGATGGTCAGCGCTGCAGTGCTGGCAGAGCAGCGGGACTTTCGCTATGTCACTGTCCCCGGAGAGCAATTCCGCCAGGAACAGACCGTCAGTGAAGAGCAGATCACGGCCTATTATGACAGTAACCAGGGCCAGTTCCTGACCGAGGAAGCGGTAGACGTCAGCTATATCGCGCTGTCAGAAGCAGATTTTGAAACGCCAGTCGCCGAGGCTGACGTCATCGAAGCCTATGAAATCGCCGTGCAGAGTTTTATTGCTGGCGATGAGAATCGGCTATCGCACATATTGCTTGATACCGATAATGCCGAGGCTTTGGCCACGGTACAGGCTGAGATTGCCGCTGGCGTTGATTTTGCCGAACTGGCTACGCGGTATTCAATCGATGTTGGTTCGTCCCAGCGCGGTGGCGACCTGGGATACTCCAACGGGAATGCATTTCCACCCGAAATCGAGAACGCCATAGCGATGCTCGAGCCCGGTACGGTCTCACCCCCGGTGGAAACGGAGGCCGGTACCCACCTGCTGCTGGTCACTGAGCGGCGTGCCATGACGCCACCCTCGCTGGAGGACATGCGAGCGCAGTTGAGCGCAGCTATCATGCGCGAGGAGGCCCAGGTAGAGCTTGTGCGCACCGTCGAAGAACTGCGAGACATCGCGTTTAACTCGGAAGATCTGTCTGGCCCGGCCAAAGAACTTGACCTGCAGATCCGCAGCGTTGAAGGCGTAACCCGTTCCAGTGGTGATGGTTTATTCAGCAATGCCGCACTGCGCACAGCAGCATTCTCTGAAGAAGTGCTCAAAGCCGGACACAACAGTGAAGTTCTGGAACTGGCTGGCAACCAGTTTGTGGTGCTGCATGTGGATAAGCACCACGAGCCCCGGGTCAGGGCACTGGCCGAGGTGCGGGACGAGATCGAAGCCTTAGTGTCCGAGCGCCTGGCGACTGCCGCCGTGGCGGCCGAAGCGCAGGCCATTATTGAGCAGCTTGCCCAGGGCACACCCATGGACAAACTGGCCGCTGAGAAGGGCTATACATGGCAGGTAGAACTTGCGGCTAGTCGCCAGGCGTTCTCGGCGCCGTTGGCAACGCTGCGCCGCGCCTTTGAACTGCCCCGAGAGGGTCTGCCGGTAAGGGATTTTTTAGTTGACGAAGCGGGCAATGCCATCGTCATCGAGCTGATACAGGTGCAAGAGGGCTCCGTCGACGACATGCCAGTAGCGGAGCAACAGCAGATTCAACGCCAGACGGCCCAGGAGTCTGGAGCGCTGGTTAATAATGAATACCAACAGGGCCTGCGTCAGTCGGCCGACGTTGTTGTAATGTAATGTGATGTGATGTGATGTGATCTGAGGATTTTATGACAAGGCAAATACTGACGTTAAACCAAATCTCCGTTAAGGGGCTCGAACGCCTGCCCCGCGACAGTTACGAGATTGCCAGCGAGTTCAGCAGTCCTGAAGCAATACTGTTGCGCAGCCACAAGCTCAGCACGCAGGAGATTCCAGAGTCCGTTTACGCGATAGCACGGGCCGGTGCCGGCGTGAATAATATTCCTGTAGAGCACTGCACGGCGCGCGGAATCCCCGTATTCAATACCCCCGGTGCCAATGCCAACGCGGTGAAAGAACTGGTCGCTACCGGTCTCCTGCTGGGGTCAAGAGGTGTCGTTGACGGCATATCCTACGTCCAGACATTGGCGTCAATAGAGGACGATGCTGAGTTGAATAAAACCCTGGAAGCGAACAAGAAACACTTCAAGGGCAGCGAGCTGGTTGGCAAAACACTGGGTGTGGTTGGTCTGGGAGCGATTGGCTCGATGGTGGCTGAGATGGCCCTGACGCTGGGTATGGAAGTTATCGGCTACGACCCTGCACTGTCGGTAGAGGCTGCCTGGCGATTGTCCAGCCAGGTACGCAAGGCAGATAGCCTGGCCGCGCTGTTCTCGCGCTGTGACTACATCTCACTCCACCTGCCTGTGCTGGATTCCACCAGGGGCCTGATCAACACTGAGCTGCTCAAGGTTGTGCGGCCCGGGACTTGCCTGCTGAATTTCGCCCGCAAGGAGATTGTTGACGAAGCGTCGCTCATCCAGGCGCTTGACGACGGTATCTTGCGCCAGTACATCGCTGACTTTCCTACCCACGCCCTGATTGGCCGCAAAGATGTGATTCTGATGCCGCATATTGGCGCCAGCACTGATGAAGCCGAGGACAACTGCGCCATCATGGCCGCCGAACAACTGCGCGACTTCCTCGAGAACGGCAACATTAAGAACGCAGTCAACTTTCCTACGTTACAGCTCGAGCGCGAGAGCGGCTGCAGGCTGTCAGTCACCAACGAAAATGTACCCAAGATTCTGGGCAGCGTGCTGGCGATACTGGCTGATGAGAATATCAACGTGATCGATATGCTGAACAAGAGCCGTGATGAAATTGCCTATAACCTCATCGACGTCAGTGGCCCCGTAGGCACTGATGTGCTTGACCGCATGCGTTCACTCGATGGCGTTATCAATGTTCGACTGATTGGAGACTGTGGCGCCTAGCACGGCGTTACACGTAGTTATTGGGTATCGTCATAGAGTGACTCGTCCTGGGTGTCGACTTGTGTCAGGTAGAGCCCCCGCTCTTCCTCAGTGAGCGTGGCAGCACCGCGCCATGGCAGCAGTCGCGGCTCGACATGGTGCTGAAAGTCCAAAAATGGGTATTTAATGATGTCGAAGTAGGGCGAGTAGTCAAAATCGCTCGGCGTGCACAGTTTGGGGTTACGCATAAAAAGCTGCACCTGGTCGCCTTCTCCACGTTTAACCAGAGGTAGTATCGGAAAGTGTATATATCCGAAGGCTTCTGCGATCATCGTGCTGCAAACTGTGTGGGTGCTTTTCCCCGGCCTGGTGCTGAACAGTGACGAGCGCCAGCGACGTGGCATGATAGACCATGGGAACAAAAACCGCGCCAGGTCAAAGATCTGTCGCACATCATAGGCGGTACCTATGCGACCAATCGCATAGCCCATCGCACGCTGCCCATCTTTGTATCCCAGCCCCCTGGGTCGACATATTCGCAGGTGTTCACCTTCATAGACGGTGATAGGGCGTACCACAGTCCCCAGGCCCAATTCGCTTTCGATGATGAGCTGGCGCTCCGGGCTGCCGTGATAGTGTTGTGCCAACAACTCGCGCATTGCAGGGTCTTCAATATCATGCAGGCGGCCGATGTACAGGGCGGCGTGGGACCAACTGCTCTGGGTAATGATCTTGATTACATCGCTAACGCGTGACCTGCCCTCAACGAGCAGTACGTCGCAAGGCTTGAGTTCATGCCGGATGCGCTGGAAATCACTCAAGGGGGTGTTGGGCAGTGGACGTTTTCTGGTAAGTCCATTGACAACTGCGTTGCGTATCCACTTAATCATATGCTAGATCATGCCCCCGTGAGCCTAGATTTATAGCGCAGCAGACCGGGATACGCCAGAGGTATCATTGTGGAAGATGACTTGCACAGCATTGAACAGCAATTAGCAGGTAAACGTGACTTTGACACACCGCCGCTGCACCTGTGGCAGCCTGCACTGTCTGGCGACATACCGATCAGTATCACTGCCAGTGGAGAATGGTTCCACGACGGGGGCAAGATCAAGCGGCCCGCACTGGTTAATCTTTTTGCGAGCATACTGCGCAGGGAAGAAGACGGCGAATACTATCTGGTTACCCCCGTCGAAAAATGGCGTATAGAGGTAGCGTTGCATCCCCTGATGGTTGTTGATGTTGACGCCATCGATTACCACGGTGAGACGGTGCTGCGCTTGACCCTCAACACGGGTAAGACTGTCGACGTAGGCGACGCGCATCCGCTGGTACTGGATCCTGGCGCCGACATGATCGCTACGGTCGCACTGCCCCACGGTTTGACCGCGTTGTTCACCCGAGCCGCCTGGTACCGGTTGGTGGATATGGCCGCGACGCTAGAAGACCGCCTGGTAGTGCGCTCGGCAGGTACTGAATACGTCCTGGGGGACCTACCGGGCCCGCATTAGTGAGCCTGACTTGAGCGCTTACATGTTGGGGTAGTTGGGGCCACCAAAGCCCTCCGGCGTTACCCACACAATGTTTTGTGCAGGGTCCTTGATGTCGCAAGTCTTGCAGTGCACGCAGTTCTGGGCGTTGATCTGAAAGTGCTTGCCGGTATCGTCTTCCACAATTTCATAGACCCCAGCGGGGCAGTAGCGCTGCGCGGGCTCGTCATACTTTGGATAGTTGGCCGCCATCGGGATGTCGGGATCGATCAATGTCAGGTGACAAGGTTGATCTTCCTCGTGATTGGTGTTGGATAAGAATACCGACGACAGTTTATCAAAACTGATCGTGCCATCCGGCTTCGGATACTCGATTTTCGGCATCTCGGCAGCGGGTTTCAGGCAGGCGTAATCGGGTTTGGGGTCACGCAGGTTAATCGGTAGTTTGCCCTTGAAAATACCTTGGTCGATGAAGGCAAGGGCGGGCCCGATAAACGTGCCGAATTTGTGCAGATAGGCCCCAAAGTTACGCCACTTGTGCAATTCTTCATGCAGCCAGGATCGGTTAAAACGCTGGGCATAATCAGTGAGGTCGGTTTTGCCCTCTGCGCCACCTGCGAGTGCCTCGAAGAGCGTCTCTCCCGCCAGGGTGCCTGACTTGAGCGCCGTATGGCTACCCTTGATGCGCGCGAAGTTCAGGGTACCGGCATCGTCTCCAACCAGCAGGCCACCAGGAAAACTCATTTTGGGCCGCGACGTTGGCCCACCTTTGATAAGTGCGCGCGCACCATACGCTACCCGACTGCCGCCCTCGAGGTAATACTTGATTTTCTCATGGTGCTTCCACTGCTGGAACTCATCAAAGGGTGACAGGTGCGGGTTGTCGTAGCTCAGTGGAACGACATACCCAATAGCGATCTGGTTGTTATTCGCATGGTAGAGATAACTGCCTGAGGCCGTATTCCTGGCCGCCGGCCAGCCCGTTGTGTGAATCACCAGCCCGGGCTTGTGCTTGGCCGGGTCGATATCCCAGATTTCCTTGAAGCCGATACCGTAATGTTGAGGGTCACAACCGGCGTCCAGATTGAATTTCCTGATCAGCTGTTTGCCAAGATGGCCACGACAGCCTTCAGCGAACACTGTGTACTTCGCATGCAGTTCCATGCCTGGCATGTAGGAGTCTTTGTGGCTTCCATCTGCGCCAATCCCCATGTCACCCGTTGCAATGCCCTTGACGCTGCCATCGTCGTGGTAGAGCACCTCGGCGGCGGCAAACCCGGGGTATATCTCAACGCCCATACCTTCTGCCTGCTCAGCCATCCAGCGGCACACATTGGCCAGGCTGATCACATAATTGCCGTCGTTGTGGAAGCCCGGTGCCAGCATCAGGGGAATGTTAACTGCCTTGGATTCGCTGGTCATAAACATGACCTGGTCTTCGCTGACGGGTACATTCAATGGCGCGCCGTCTTCCTTGCAGTTTGGAAACAACTCGAACAACGCGCGCGGATCCATGACTGCGCCCGACAGGATGTGGGCACCAACCTCGGAGCCCTTTTCGACAACGCAAACGGCGATTTCTTTCTCGTTCTTTTGCGCCAGTTGCATGAGCTGGCAGGCAGTGGCCAGGCCGGCAGGCCCTGCGCCGACAACGACTACATCGTATTCCATAGCTTCACGTTCCACTGCGATATCCTCTCGAGTCTGGTTGCGTGATCAAAGGGTAGGTTCTTCGTTAAAGCGGCGCATAAGTATATAATTTCTATGGAATAAAAACTATAAGTCTGGTGAATAACAAAAATCTGCGGGCAGTGATTCCCGGTGTGCGCGGCGAGGGGGCAGCTATTGACCCCAACTCCATTAGTGGGCAACATAGCGCGCCAGATTGAACAGGGTGCGGCAGTTATTGCATCGCTGCAACCGTCTAAACTCGTCTAATCAATGAAATGTATGGAGAATCCATGAAGGTGCTTGTAGCCGTTAAGCGCGTGGTTGACTACAACGTCAAGGTGCGGGCCAAAGCCGATGGCAGCGATGTTGATTTAAACAACGTCAAAATGTCGATAAACCCATTTTGTGAGATCGCAGTAGAAGAAGCGGTGCGCCTTAAGGAGGCCGGCACGGCCACCGAAGTGATTGCCGTGTCTGTTGGCGACAAGAGCTGCCAGGAGCAGATCAGGACAGCACTGGCCCTGGGTGCAGATCGTGGCATTCAGGTCGAAACGGATGGCAACGTGGAGCCCCTGGTGGTTGCCAAGCTGCTCAAGGGCGTGTGTGACAAGGAACAGCCGCAGCTCGTTATCCTGGGTAAGCAGTCGATAGACGGCGATAACAATCAGACCGGTCAAATGCTGGGCGCGCTAGCCAACATGGGGCAGGGCACCTTTGCCTCCGAGGTCGTAATTGATGGCGACAAAGTCAACGTAACCCGCGAGATCGACGGCGGTTTGCAGACCGTGCGTCTCAATCTGCCAGCCGTGGTGACAACAGACCTGCGCCTGAATGAGCCTCGCTACGCGTCACTTCCCAACATCATGAAAGCCAAAAAGAAGCCGCTGGACGTTTACTCGCCAGAAGACCTGGGCGTTACCGTGACATCCCACATTTCGCAAGTCAAAGTCGAGCCGCCTGCCGAACGCCAGGCAGGCATCAAGGTTGAGGATGTTGATCTACTAGTTGATCAACTGAAGAACGAGGCGAAGGTGATATCATGAGTACTTTGGTAATCGCAGAACACGACAACAGCGCTCTCAAGGGCGCCACGCTGAACACCGTGGCAGCGGCACAGGCCATGGGTGCCGACGTGGACATTCTTGTCGCCGGCGCCGATTGCGCGGCCGTGGGTGATGCCGCCGCCGCCATTCCCGGCATCGGCAAAGTGCTGGTCGCCGATAACGCCGCCTACGAGCACCAGTTGGCGGAAAACGTCAGCCTGCTGATCGCTGAAGTGGGGGCACATTACGACAACATCATTGCGCCTGCCACCGCAAACTGCAAAAACTTTATGCCACGCGTCGCTGCTCTGTTGGACGTTGCGCAGATTTCCGAGATTACGTCAGTAGAATCTGCAGATACCTTTCAGCGGCCTATCTATGCCGGCAATGTGATTGCAACTGTGCAAAGCGCCGATGCGAAGAAAGTCATCACCGTTCGCACAACCGCCTACGATGCAGTGCCCGCCGAAGGCGGCAGTGCGTCAGTCGAAGCAATAGGCGCCGTCCACGATGCTGGTATCTCTGCATTTGTCGGTGAAGAGGTCGCCGTTTCCGATCGTCCAGAGCTGACCTCTGCGTCAGTGGTTGTTTCAGGCGGTCGCGGTATGCAGAACGGCGAGAACTTCAAACTACTCGATGGCATTGCCGACAAGCTGGGCGCCGCTATCGGCGCTTCACGTGCAGCCGTTGATGCGGGTTTTGTGCCCAATGACATGCAGGTTGGGCAAACGGGTAAAATTGTTGCGCCGGACCTGTACATTGCCGTCGGTATTTCGGGAGCGATTCAACACCTGGCGGGCATGAAAGACTCCAAAGTCATTGTTGCCATCAACAAGGATGAAGACGCCCCCATTTTCCAGGTGGCAGATTACGGTTTGGTAGCGGACTTGTTCGATGCGTTGCCCGAGCTGGAAGCGAAACTATAGTTGCGACGCCTGCACACACAAACCGGCCTTATGGCCGGTTTTTTTTTGGCCGTGATTTTGCTCATTACTCTGTGGGGCGGCTAGTCCCGGCGCAGTTTGTCTGAGATTGCAATGGGATTGGGGTACTTCATTACCACGATGTAAGAGGACACAAGTAGCGTGATAATCGTGGTGGCCTGGATCAACAGCGAAGCCTCTTCCGTAATAAGAGCACTGCCGGCTGCAACATAGGCAATCAATAATGAAAACTCACTGGCTTGACCAAGCCGGAATCCCAGATCCCAGGCGAGGCTGCGTTTTTCGCTGACGCCTTTGAGCAAATAGCGATATACGACAGGTTTCATGACGAGTACCAGCGCTGCCAATACGATTGAAGGGATGATGACACTGCCCAGTGCGCCAGTATTGAACTGAGCGCCTACCGCAAAAAAGAACAGGATCAAAAAGAAATCGCGCAGTGGCTTCAGGTTCACTGCGATATACTGCGAAATCGGACTGGTAGCGATGGTGATGCCCGCAATAAAGGCACCAATTTCTTCTGACAGACCCAACGCGCTGGCGGTTTCTGCAAGACCGAGGCACCATCCAATCGCCAGCAGAAAAATGTATTCATGGAAACGGTCGAAGCGTGTGATTAGCGGCAGCAATACGAAACGAACCATGAGCAGCGCCGCGCCCACCAGCAAAGGCAGACTGAGCAGCGAAAGCCCCAGATGAGTGCCGATACCCTCCGAGCCTGAACCCGGCGCGCTATACAGCACCATGAGTACCAGAATGGCTAACAAATCCTGCAACAGCAGCATGCCAATCATAAGCTCGCCAATATGGCGATGATGCAACACGGTCGTAGGCAGGAGCTTGATGCCAATTATGGTGGACGAAAACATCATCGCCGCGCCAACAACGAGGCTGTCCATCGCGTTAAAACCGAACAGGTAAGGCACCAGAAAACCGATAAGCAGGAAAATGAGCGAACTGAATATTGCTACGATCGTCGACTTGCGTAGTGTCGACCAGAGCGCTCGCGGCTGCATGTCCAGGCCCAGCAGGAACAACAGGAAGATTATGCCAATCTGGCCTATCTGGGAGAGCAAACCCAGATCTTTTACCATGCTCAAGCCATACGGCCCAAGCACCGCGCCAATGCCTACGTAAGCTATGATCAGCGGTTGCCGCGTGTAGAGCGCTATCGAAGCAAATACTGCTGCGCCACTGAAGATAAGAAAAAACTGGAAGATGATGGAACCGGCTTCCATGATGGCCTCGGTTACCTGCGGTAAACCTCGATGTTAATGCAGTGCGCGCAGAACAGGAACTGAATTACTGCCTGCGGCGGAATAAAGGTAGCGGTTGGTCGATGCAAGCCTGGTAGCTTTCGCTGAAATCGTGCAGGCTATGCAGAGCCATTTCCAGCTGCGTTTCATCTTCGAGTTGGAAAGCGTCAAAACCAACGCGGCTCAAGTAGGTCAGTTGATCGCGTATAAAATGCCCAACGGCGCGCAATTCACCCTGATAGCCTTTTTCCCTGAGCTCCCGCGCGTAAGAAAATCCGCGTCCATCAGTGAATACAGGAAAGTTGATCGCGACGACAGCGATGCTGTCGAGGTGGTCTACCAGGCTTTCAATACCGTCACCCGGCTCCAGTTGCACGCCGGACTGCTGTTTGTCGGCCAGCTGTTGCCAGGCTGCCAGCGCATAAATGCCGTTCGGTATCACACGGGTGGAATCAGGTTCGACGCGCTGCCAGGCGTCTTCCTGTAAAGCGCCATTCTTAATGAGATTCGGCATAGACTTTTTCCTTGAAGGGATCGATACCCACTCGACGATAAGTTTCAAGGAAGCTCTCTTCCTCGGTACGCAGGCTGACATAGGTTTGCAGGATGTTCTCGATAACATCAGGCACGTCTTCTTGTTTGAAAGAAGGGCCGAGTATCTTGCCGATGGACGCTTGTTTCGACTGACTGCCGCCGAGGCAGATTTGGTAGAACTCCTGGCCTTTCTTATCGACACCCAAAATGCCGATATGGCCAATGTGATGATGCCCACACGCGTTCATGCAACCACTGATGTTGAGCTCTATGGGACCGAGGTCGTACAGGTAGTCAAGATCCTCAAAGCGCGCCTGGATAGCCTCGGCTACCGGTATCGATTTGGCGTTGGCCAGCGAGCAATAATCACCGCCAGGGCAGCAGATCATATCGGTAAGATAGCCAATATTCGGTGTTGCCAGCCCCGCAGCCTGCAGCTCTTGCCACAGTTGCTCGAGCCTGTTGGCAGGAACATCCGCCAGCACAATGTTTTGCTGGTGAGTCGTGCGCAGTTCACCAAACGAGTAGGCATCTGCCATGCCGGCGATCAGTTCAAGCTGTTCGGCAGTGACGTCGCCGGGCGCAAAACCGGTTGCCTTCAGCGAGATCGTCACGCTGCGATACCCGTCTTTGCGGTGCGCTCGCGTATTCCGGGTCACCCAGTTGCCAAAAATCGGGTTGGCTACGCAGGCCGCCTCCAGCGCGGCGCTCGCTGCCGCTGGCTCGAAGGATTCGTATTGCGGTTCTGTAAAATAGCTTGAAGCGCGATCAAATTCCTCATCGGTCAGGGTCGTTGGACCATCCTTGAGAGCCTGCCACTCGCGCTCCACTGCCGCACGAAACGCATCGACGCCCATTGCCTTGACGAGTATTTTGATGCGCGCCTTATACTTGTTGTCACGACGACCATGTTGGTTGTAAACGCGCAGTATTGCCTCGAGGTAACTGAGCATGTGTTTCTTGTCCAGCCAGTCGCATACTACCGCACCAATAACAGGCGTCCTGCCCAGTCCACCACCGGCCAGCACCTTCAGACCGATCTCCCCGTGTTCGTTGGCAACCAGTTCTATGCCAATATCATGGTTGTGAATTGCGGCCCTGTCTTCGGCCGATCCACACACGGCAATCTTGAACTTGCGCGGCAGGAAAGCGAACTCCGGGTGGAGGGTGGACCATTGGCGGATAATTTCGCAGTAAGGTCGCGGGTCCGCCAGTTCATCGGGCGCCACGCCGGCGAACTGGTCCGTCGTGGTGTTTCGTATGCAGTTGCCGCTGGTCTGGATCGCATGCATTTGGACGCTGGCCAGTTCGGCAAGAATATCTGGCACCTCGGCCAGCTCCGGCCAGTTTAACTGGATGTTCTGGCGTGTGCTCACATGCACATAGCCCTTGTCATAATCGCGTGAGATGCTTGCCAGCTTGCGTACCTGGCCGGTATTGAGCAGGCCGTAGGGCACCGCAATGCGCAGCATGGGGGCAAGCCGCTGGACATAAAGGCCATTTTGCAGGCGCAGGGGCAGGAACTCAGCATCACTGAGCGAACCCTGCAGGTAGCGCTGTGTCTGGTCGCGATACTGTGCAACGCGCTCATCGACGATTTGTTGGTCGTATTGGTCGTAAACGTACATAGAGTGATGTCTCAAGTAGAGCCTGGTTCCGGGTTTGTCCCCGGCGACGAGGCGCTACATTACCAGAAAAGTCCCGCCTTTAAATAGTCATAATATTCATATAGTTATGCTCTATATGATTATGGCGTCAACAGTGTTGCAGGTATCACCGCTGGTGCTGTTATACTTATGACATCACCGCCAACTCGGAGTTTTACCTGATGTCAGATGAGTCAAATACTAACAAGGATGACGACGGGCGTGCTGACGCTATTGCCGCCACATTGGTCATCAGCATTATCATTTACGGTTTGTACTTGTGGCTCTCTGGTATGCCTTCCTAGGCAGGGCGCACGCAAACTTCACCAGTGGCCGATAGCGCGCTACTGAGGCTTACTCGTCAATCCCCTGTTATCCATCTAAAACACCTGTAAAGCACCCTTCGCCCGTGCGTCACCAGTGGGGACGCACGGGCGGCGGTAGATAGGCCTTTAGCAAACGCTGTCTCCCGACAGAACCTATACCCCCTGCCAAGCAGTTATCCGCGCAGCTGTTTTAATTGCCGGTGCCCTTGAGTACAAGTTGCACAATCAGGAATATCGAACCAATGAAAAGCAGTGTGGCAATAATGCCCGCCGCAATGAACACCCCCGCGCGTCCCTGTTGGAAGTCACGCGCACGATTCTTGCTGGATTGCACACCCAGCCCCGCGGCAAACACCGTGCTGATGAGTGCCATTAACCCGATTTTTTCCTCGTCACCAGACTTATCCGGCGGTTCCGCAGGGTTGTTCGACGGTGCTTGCATAATCAGTGAGCTCCTAATAAGCCAGGTTGGGACGCAACCAGCGTTCAACAACGTCGATGGGCTCGCCTTTGCGTTTTGCCAGGCTGACTATCTGATCCCGGTTAATCTTGCCGACGTTCAGGTAGCGCGACTTGGGGTGCGAGTAGTAAAAACCACTCACAGAAGAGGCGGGCGACATGGCGAAACTCTCGGACAAGCTCACGCCGGTGGCGGCAGTTGCGTCCAGTAACTGGAACAGCGTCGCCTTCTCCGTGTGGTCAGGGCAGGCCGGGTAGCCCGGCGCGGGCCTGATGCCTCGATACTTTTCCTTGATCAGGCTGTCGTTATCCAGTGCTTCGTCTTGCGCATAACCCCACAACTCACGCCTGACCTCCCTGTGCAGGCACTCCGCGAATGACTCTGCAAGGCGGTCAGCGAGCGCCTTGAGCAGGATGCTGTTGTAGTCGTCCTGGTCGGCCTCATACTGGGCAGCCAGTTCGTCAACGCCATGGCCAGTGGTGACGCAGAAACCACCGATGTAGTCGGCGACACCGCTGCTTGCCGGGGCAATAAAGTCTGCAAGGCTGGCATTGGGCTGCCCCTCAGGGCGCGCCGTTTGCTGGCGCAGGTGATGCAGGGTTGCCAACACCTCACTGCGCGACTCGTCGCTATACACGGTAATATCGTCACTGGCAGTGCGTGCCGCCGGCCAAAAGCCCACGACGGCGCGGGCCGTCAAAAGTTTCTCATCGACAATGCGTTGCAGCATCTTGCGGGCATCGCTGAACAGCTCTGTGGCCTGTTCGCCAACTACTGGATCTTGCAAAATCGCAGGGTACTTACCGGAAAGCTCCCAGGTAATAAAGAAAGGGGTCCAGTCGATGGTGTCTATGAGGTTCTCCAGGGGATAGTTGTCATAGATACGGGTTCCCAGAAATGACGGCACCGGAGGCGTGTAATCACTGAAATCCAGCTGAATGCCATTGGCTACGGCGTCCTCATAGGGCAGGGCGGGGGCGCCTGGCTTCCTGTTCTTGACACGTTCACGAACGATCGCGTAATCCTCTTTGAGCGCATCGACATAGGCGCCCTTGGTATCGCTCATTAGCTGCGTGGCTACCGAGACGCTGCGCGAGGCATCCGGAACGTAGACAATAACATCGCGGTCGTACTGCGGTTCAATCTTAACCGCTGTATGTGCCTTGGACGTCGTGGCGCCGCCGATCATCAACGGCACGTTAAAATCCAGACGCTGCATTTCGCTCGCAACATGCACCATTTCATCGAGCGACGGAGTAATCAGGCCACTCAAGCCAATAATGTCGACCTTCTCGCGACGCGCAGTCTCAAGGATGGTTTCGCAGGGCACCATGACACCCAGGTCGATCACCTCAAAGTTGTTGCATTGCAGTACAACACCCACGATGTTCTTGCCAATATCGTGCACGTCACCCTTGACCGTGGCCATCAGGATCTTGCCATTGGTTGAGCTACCTTCGTCTTTTTCCAGCTCGATATACGGTTGTAAGTGGGCGACCGCCTGCTTCATTACGCGCGCGCTCTTGACCACTTGCGGCAAGAACATCTTGCCATCGCCGAAAAGGTCACCAACGACGTTCATGCCATCCATGAGTGGCCCCTCGATCACCTCGATGGGCCGGTTAAACTGCAGCCTTGCCTCTTCGGCATCCTCGATGATGTAAGTGTTAATACCCTTTACCAGCGCATGCTCGAGCCGCTTTGCGACATCAGCCTCGCGCCAGGCGAGATCTTCTACGCGGCCCTCGCCGCTGCCGGTATCCCGATAACGATCGGCAACATCCAGCAGCCTTTCAGTGGAATCGTCCCGGCGATTGAGGATGACATCCTCTACCGCATCACGCAGGTCTTCGGGCAGCTCATCATAGACCGCCAATTGACCGGCATTGACAATACCCATATCCATTCCCGCCTTGATCGCGTGGTAAAGGAAAACGGAGTGGATGGCCTCGCGCACTGCATCGTTACCGCGAAACGAGAAAGATACGTTGGACACGCCACCCGACACCAGCGCGCCGGGCAGCTCAGCCTTGATGTAGCGGGTGGCCTCGATGAAATCAACCGCGTAGTTGTTGTGTTCCTCTATACCGGTGGCAACGGCAAAAATATTCGGGTCGAAAATAATATCGTGGGGATTGAAGTCCAGTTTCTGCAATAACAGATCATAACTGCGCTTGCAGATCTGTTTGCGCCGCTCGACAGAGTCTGCCTGACCCTCTTCATCAAATGCCATAACAACGACGGCCGCGCCATAACGCTGGCACAGTTTAGCCTGCGCGAGAAACTCTTCCTCGCCAGATTTGAGGCTGATGGAGTTGACGATTGCCTTGCCCTGGATGCACTTCAAGCCGGCTTCAATGACGTCCCATTTCGAGGAATCCACCATAATCGGGACGCGGGAAATATCAGGCTCCGATGCAATAAGATTGAGGAAGGTCACCATGGCTTCCTTGGCATCGAGCATGCCTTCGTCCATGTTGACGTCGATAATCTGTGCGCCGTCTTCAACCTGCGCCCTTGCAACATCCAGCGCCTCCTCAAAACTGCCTTCCAGGATCAGGCGCTTGAACTTGGCGGAACCTGTGACATTACAGCGCTCTCCGACATTGATAAACAGGCTGTCGTGGGTAATGTTGAACGGCTCAAGTCCGCTGAGGCGACAGGCCCCGGGGTGGGCAGGTAATGGCCGCGGACTCGCCTCGGCGACGGCAGCGGCGATAGCCGCGATGTGCGCAGGCGTAGTACCGCAGCAGCCGCCCGCCAGGTTCAAAAAACCGCGGCTGGAAAACTCGGCGTAATCGTCATGCATGATGTCCGGGGTTTCGTCAAAGTCACCAAAGGCATTGGGCAATCCGGCGTTCAGGTGCGCGCTGAAGTAGGCGCTGGTCACGTTGGACAGCTCTTCGACGAAGGGGCGGATTTCCTTGTACCGGCGACCACAGTTGCTACCAACGATGAGGGGGCGCGCGTGCGCGATCGCATTCCAGAATGCCTCGGGATTCTGCCCGGACAACACGCGCCCGCTGATGTCTGGAAAGGTCACCGAAATCATAATCGGCAGCTCTTTGCCGATCTCATCAAACACCTGCCTGACCGCGAAGATCGCTGCTTTTGCGTTCAGGGTGTCGAAAATGGTTTCGATCATGATGAGATCAGCGCCGCCTTCTATAAGCGCACGGGTAGCCTCGGCATAGGCCTGGCTAAGCTGGTCAAAGGTGATACTGCGAGCCCCCGGATTGTTCACATCAGGGGAGATCGACGCCGTTTTCGGGGTTGGCCCCAGCACACCGGCAACAAACCGCGGCCGATCCGGGTCCAGGGCGGTAATTTCATCGGCAACCTCGCGCGCCAACCGCGCAGATGCCAGATTCTGTTCCACCGCCAGGTGCTCCAGGGCGTAGTCAGCCTGGGCGATGGTCGTGCTACCGAAAGTATTGGTTTCGATGATGTCAGCGCCTGCCTCCAGGTAGGCGCGGTGTATCTTGGCGATGATGTCCGGACGCGTCAGGCTCAGCAGCTCGTTGTTGCCTTTGAGGTCTGAGGGGTGATCGGCAAAGCGCTCGCCGCGGTAATCGGCCTCTTCGAGCTTCTCCGCCTGGATCATGGTGCCCATAGCGCCATCGATCACCAGAATGCGCTGTTGCAGCGCCTGTTCAAGCTGGCTGATGGCTGTGTTTTCGCTGCCCATTGTTTCGCCCCGTTTTACCCGGTAGTTGGGGGGCCGATGCCCCGAAAAAGCGTGCCATATTAGCAGATTGTAGGCGGACTTTGAGGTCGATTGGCGGCGAAAGCTCACACTTTCGCGATAACTTTGCTAGAATACCCGAGTAATTTACTCGGAAAGAGAAAGCCATGATCACGATTACCGAATCTGCCCAGGACTATCTGGCGGAATTACTGGCAAAACAGGACGATGCACTGGGTGTTCGCGTGTTCATTAACCAGCCCGGCACGCCGCGCGCCGAGACCTGCATCGCTTACTGTCGAGAGGGCGACGTGCAGGAAAATGACCAGGAGCACGCGCTGGAGAAGTTCAGGGTCTGGTACGATGTTCGCAGCCTGCCGTTTCTGGAAGACGCGCTGGTCGATTACTCCAAGGACAGGATGGGCGGTCAGCTCACCATCAAGGCTCCCAACGCCAAGATGCCCCGGGTGAATGACGACAGTCCCATTGAGGATCGCATCAACTACGTACTCTACAACGAAGTGAATCCCGCACTGGCGGCCCATGGCGGCGAAGTCAGCCTGATGGAGATCACTGACGAGATGGTCGCCGTGCTGCAATTTGGTGGTGGTTGCCAGGGCTGTAGCGCAGTCGACATGACCCTCAAGGACGGGGTCGAAAAAACGTTGATGGAGCAAGTTCCGCAGTTGACGGGGGTACGGGACATCACCGATCACACGGATACCTCACAGGCGTACTACTGAACCGCGTATTTTCAGTCGACCTCCGCAGGTGCTGCCTGTCATTCAGATAGAGGTCCGGCTGCCGTTCAATGTGTCGCCTGGCGTGCAAGGGTCAGGCGCCAGCGCCAACCGCCAGGAAGTGATGCGCACGCTGGTTACGCTTACGCGGCGCGTGCCTGCAGTATGGCAGTGCAGGCGCAGCTTTACACGCTACGCGAAAGCCTGGTGTGTGACGGCCCAAGGCATCAATGGTGGCGCGAAAGCCTGGGCGGGCAGCAGCTAGTCAATTCTGTCAGGTAGCACCCCTCGCAGCTTGTCACGCATATCAAGAATACAGCGCTCAGTCGTGGGCCAATCGATACAACCATCTGTCACAGAGACGCCATACCGAAGTGCACTCAGGTCATCCGGGATGGACTGGTTACCCGCTTCTATGTTGCTCTCGATCATAAGGCCGACAATGGACTGATTGCCCTCAATAATCTGGTTGCACAGATTTTCTGCCACCAGTGGCTGCAACTCGGGTTGTTTATTGGAGTTGGCATGACTGCAATCAACCATGATGTTTTTCGAAACGCCCGCTTTTTCAAGCGCGTCTTCTGCCAGTTTGATGTGCACGGAATCATAGTTTGGCCCATTGCTGCCACCGCGCAGCACGATGTGTGCATAGGGATTACCGCGGGTAGTGAAGACAGAGACTTGCCCCTGGCCATTAATGCCCAGGAAGCGGTGCGGCTTGGCAGCAGACTGCAGGGCATTGATAGCGACGGTCAGGCCGCCATCCGTCCCATTCTTGAAACCGACAGCTGAAGACAGCCCACTGGCCATTTCGCGATGTGTTTGCGACTCGGTGGTGCGTGCCCCTATGGCCGTCCAGCTAATGAGATCCTGCAAATACTGGGGAGAAATAGGATCCAGCGCCTCCGTGGACGTGGGCAGGCCCAGATCGAGAATGTCGAGCAACAGCTTGCGCGCTATATGCAGGCCTTCCTCGATCTTGAAGGAGTCGTCCAGGTGGGGATCATTGACCAGGCCCTTCCATCCCACGGTGGTGCGCGGCTTCTCAAAATACACTCGCATCACGATATAAAGGGTATCCGAGACCTCTTCAGCCAGCGCTTGCAGGCGCCGCGCATAATCCATCGCGGCAGCCGGGTCATGTATTGAGCAGGGCCCCACCACAACAAAAATCCTGGGATCCTTGCGCTCCAGAATGTCCTCAATGACCTCGCGGCTGTCCACCAGCATATTGTGGATCGACTCTGACATGGGCAAGGCGCTTTTCAGCTCGTCCGGCGTAATCAGGACATTCTGGGAATCTACGTTGACGTTATGTACTTCGATGTTGCTCATCGGACGTTACCTGATAAAGTGAATCTGTCATTTACAACCCGGCCAAGATCGTTCCTCGTGCCTGAGCGTAGGCGCGGCATTCTATAGCAGACAGCACCGCTTTTACAGGGAGTAGACACAACCGTGTCGCAAGAAAGCAAGCACCCGGATCGGCATCCATTCTATGACATCGCGCCATTGGTGCCGCTGATCGAAGAGGGCAGGACGCTGTTGACGCCCAACAATCGCCTGGCGTTGCGCCTGAAGGAGGAATGGAACTGGTATCAGTCGCGCCTTGGCAAGAAGGTCTGGGCGACATTGCCCGTTGCTGCGCTGGAGAGCTGGCTCACCGAGCAATGGCGCTCAGCAGTTGCCTGCGGCCTGCTCGAATCACGCCAACGTCTGTCCAGGGCTCAGGAATTGCAGCTATGGCGCAAGGTGATTGGACAGTGCCAACAGGACGCGGCATCTCGCCCCATTATCAATCTGGCAGGCACCGCTGAACTTGCCTGCAAAGCGCGCAATGCGCTGATCGATGCGCAAGTATCCCTCGAGCACGGAGCGACGCGCCGGCACTTTGAGCAGGACAGCGACTGTGCCGCCTTCCTGCGCTGGAACACCCTGTTTGAAGCGCAGTTGTCCAGCGCTGGACTATGTACCGCAGCCGATTGCCGCGCGGCACTGAGCCAGATGCAAGGCCATGACAAAAACCACAGCGCGGCGCTGGTCAGTTTCGAGGACATCGCTGCTGTGGCCAACGCTGCTCTGGCTAATCTGTGTCAGGATGTCGCCCATGCACCTGAACTGCCGCGCACTGCGCAGCGCCGGATGGCGGCCTTCAACGACAAGTACCAGGAGCTGAAAACAATCGCCATCTGGGCGGCAGACATACATCGCAAGCAACCGCAATCTACCATTGGGATCGTACTGGACGGTGCCCCCCAGAACCGGCACGCGTTGGAGCAGTTGCTGCGTCGTGAGTTTGACTGCCTGGGAGAGAACTACAACGCACTGCCTGTTAACTTTTCTTCCGGTTTACCGCTGTCTCAAGTGCCACTTGTCCGTGATGCGCTGCTCGCGTTGGCGTACACCCGGCAATCCGTCGCGACGGTCGACGTGGTCGCCACCCTGCATTCACGTTTCCTGCAAACGGGCAATGTACACGCTGGCGCAACGCAGCGCTTTATCAGGCGTTTGTATGACGAGGGGGCAGCGGCATGGTCCGTATCTGACCTGCGCTATTTCGCTGACCGGCACGCACGCAATAAGGCTGCGCCTGAATACGACTTCTACTTGCATGAGTGCCTGGCGGCCCTGGCTTCGAACCCGGCGCTGAAGGGTAGCAAGCTGCCCTGTGACTGGGCTTTGCAGTTTCATGCAATCCTCGATAACTGGGGCTGGCCTGGCAGCACGGGGCTCGATAGCCTGGAGTTCCAGCAGCTCCAGGCCTGGTACGAGGTGGTTGATACCCTGCGTCAGATGGATGTAATAGAAGGCGCAGTGGAGCTGCCGCGCGCCCTCGAGCTGCTGCGTTTGCTGTGCGAAGAAACCGTATCTCAGCCGCTTACGCAGGACAGTAACGTTCAGGTACTCGGCCCTCTGGAGGCTGCCGGCTTACAGTTTGATCACCTGTGGATCACAGGTATGGAGGCCTCAAACTGGCCTGGCGCCGCACGGCCCAATCCACTGATTCCGCACAGCGTGCAGTCGCACTACGCCATGCCCCGGGCGACACCAGACAGTGAGCGACGTTTCGCACAGAACTTGCTGGAGCGTTTCTGTCACAGCGCCGTCGAGTTGACCGCCAGCTACTGCAAGCAAATTGACGGCGCTCCTGAGCTGCCCAGTGCACTGTTGTCCGGGTTTACTCCGGTTCAGGTGGCAGTCCAGCAGAGTTTTCCCGCCGCGTGGCAAACTGAGAACAGCGGCGCAGCGTTGGCGCTGCTGGATGACTTTCAAGCACCTCCACAGGATTCGGGCACTGCGCAAGGCGGCAGCCGCCTCTTGGAAGATCAGTCGCAATGTGCATTCCGCGCGTTTGCCCGTTGGCGGCTGCGTGTGCAGCCCTTGCCGGATTCCGTCGTCGGCTTGTCGCCAGCTGCTCGCGGTTCGCTGTTGCATGATGCACTGCAAATCCTGTGGTATTCACTGCGCAGTCATACTGCGCTGATGGCAGCAAGCCAGGAGGGCATCAACAGCGCCCTGCAAGCCGCTGTCGCGGAGGCTATCAACCTTGCCAAAAAACGTCGGCATTGTGCACTAAGCGCTGTTTACTGGGATCTGGAGGCTGAACGAACATACACGGCCCTGCAGGAGTGGCTTGCAGTGGAACGCGCTCGCGCACCGTTTATCGTACAAAGCCTGGAACAGGATTTTCAGTTGCAAGTAGGCAACTTACAGTTGCGCCTGCGTATCGACCGAATTGATGAGCTGGAAGACGGCGCGGTGGTGATTATCGATTACAAGACGGGAAAGAGCCGCACTTCTGACTGGCTGGGTGAGCGTCCGGCAAAGCCACAGCTACTTCTCTATGGATTGGCGGTCCCGGAATGTGCAGGAGCACTGGCGTTCGCCCAGGTGCGCAGCGGTGATTCCCGCTTCGTCGGCATTGGGTCGGTAGCAGGCATTCCTGGCGTTAGCAGTGACATCGAGCCCGTACTGCGTCGAGCCGGTGAAGCCTCCGCGACCTGGGAAGCTCTCAATAGGCGCTGGCGCGAGCGTTTGCGGCGCCTGGCCAACGATTACGTGCAGGGCAAGGCAATGGTCGACCCGCTTGCGCCGCAGAGTTGCCTCTGGTGTGGCTTACAGCCCCTTTGTCGCATCGATCGCGCCATTGACAGCAGCCCAGAAACCAGTGCCCAGGGTGCAGTCGACCATGACGCGGATCACCCTGCCAGTGACGAGCGCGCGCGGTTGATCGCACACGATGACGGGGAAGTGTCGTCATGACCGTCATCGTGGACGCCGCCGAGCGTGCCCGGGCAATCGATCCGCTGCAGAGCTTTTGCGTCAGTGCGCCTGCCGGATCCGGCAAGACTGAACTGCTCATACAACGCTACCTGGGTCTGCTGGCGCGCGTTGCACGCCCCGAGCAGGTACTGGCCATCACCTTCACGCGCAAGGCGGCAGCGGAGATGCGCGAGCGTGTTATCCAGGCCCTGGCGGCAGCAGATGACAACTTGCCGGTGACGAGCCCGCATGAGCAGGTGACGCGCGATCTTGCACTCGCGGCACTGGCCGCCGAACGCGCCGGCGACTGGCAATTACGCACGAACTTTTCCAGGCTGAACATCAAAACGATCGATGGTTTTTGTCGCGGACTGGTTAATCAGATGCCTGTCATGAGCACGTTTGGTGGCCAGGCCTCACCAACAGACGATGCCACCGAGCTTTATGAAGAAGCAGTGCAATCACTGTTTGCACTGCTGGAGCAACAATCCGCGATAGCAGATGATCTGCGCCCGCTGTTACTTCACTTTGACAACAACTGGGGAAAACTGCAGACACTGCTGATGACCATGCTTGCGCGCCGTGACCAGTGGCGTGACTATATCGGTGTGCATCACTCACCGCATGAGTCCGAGGCTTACCTGGTGCAAGCGGTCGAAGGCGTTGTTGCAGAGCAATTGCAGGATATTACCGCGCTGTTGACAGCGCACACGCGCGCGCTGGCGCCACTGCTGCAGTATGCTGCGAGCAATCTGCAGCTGGAAACGCCCGCCGGCTTTCCGCCGGCAGAAGCCTCGGCCCTGCCACACTGGCGTTTACTGCGCCGGATGCTATTGACGCAGGATGGCCAATGGCTGAAGGCCATCAATAAAAACAACGGCTTTCCCGCCGGCAAGGGCGAGGCGAGCGCGCGTAAGGCAGAGCTTAAGGAACTTATCGACTCGCTCAGGACAGACAGCGAACTTGCCAACCAGCTACAGCGCATCGATACGCTACCCGATATCGCGCCCGGCCAGGAGAGCTGGCAGCTTGTGTTGCATTTATCGCGCCTGCTGCCAATTCTGGGTGCGCAACTTCTGCTGGTGTTTGAACGGCGTGGTTCGGTGGATCACAGTCAGGTGGCAGAATCCGCGCTGTTGGCACTGGGCGAGGATGACCAACCCACTGAGCTCGCCTTGCGAATGGACTACAGCATTGATCACCTCCTGGTGGATGAATTTCAGGATACGGCGATCAACCAGTACATCTTGCTGCAGCGGCTGACGCGCGGTTGGGGTGAGCACAACCAGAGCAACCCACAGGCGCCGCGTACGCTGTTGATTGTGGGTGATGCCATGCAGTCGATCTACGGCTTTCGTGATGCCAACGTGGGGCTGTTTATCAAGGCAGGGCTGGAGGGCTTTAACGGCGTAACACTCAACAACCTGCAACTGCGCAGTAACTTCCGCTCTGACCCACAGCTGGTTGACTGGGTTAACGCCACTTTCGTCGATGCATTTCCAGCGCAGGACGACATGTACAAGGGCCTGATTCAGTACCGGGCAGCACAGCCGGTTAATGGCGCGATGGCGCAGGCAGGTACCACGCTGCGCGCTTTTTACGGGGATTGCGCTACGGCAGCAGAGTTGGCGTTTGTCTGCTCACAAATTCAGGCGCACCTGACAGCAGGATTCGACGATATCGCAGTGCTTGGGCGTGGGCGCGCGCAGCTGCGGCCCATCGCAAAACGCCTGCGTGAGCTGCAGATAGACTACTACGCCCCGGATCTGGATACCCTGGCAGACTCGCCGGTCGTTGCCGATCTGCTCACTCTGTGCGCCGCCCTTGCCAACGTGGCAGACAGGTTGGCGTGGATGGCACTGCTGCGCGCACCCTGGACCGGTCTGACACTGGCAGACCTCTTGGTCATCGCCGGTGATGAGCAGGAACCGGATCATCGCTCAGTCCTGGCCAGGTTGGGGCTTCCCGAGGTGCGCCAGCAGCTTAGCGATGACGGCCAGGTCCGCGTCGGGCACCTGCTCAGTGTTATGCATTGGGCACAGGCCAAGCGCGACCGCCTCGGACTCAGGGTATGGATCGAACAAGTATGGACGATGCTCGGCGGCCCCGCGTGTGCTCGCACGGCGGCAGACCTGGAAGATGCAGAGAGCTTCCTGCGCTTGCTGGAGCCTGCTGTCGCCACCGGTAACGCACTGGACATCGGCTGGCTGACCCGGCAAACCCAGGAGCGCTTTATGAGCGGCGGCGATCCCGACAGTCGGCTACAGCTTATGACACTGCACAAAGCCAAGGGGCTGGAATTTGACAGTGTGATCATTCCCAGTACCGCCTCGCGCACACGCGGCGATACGCGGGACATTCTGTTATGGGACGAGTTTACGACGGGCAACGGTGAGCGGGTGTTTTTGCTGGCGGCCGATGACAAGTCCGACAAGGCACCCAGCCTGTACAACTTTTTACGCCAGCAACGCCAGCAGAAGTCACTGCAGGAGGCCACTCGTCTACTGTACGTTGGGGCAACACGTGCCAGGCGCCATCTCACCCTGACGGCCACCTTGCACTGGAATGAAAAGCAAGCTGCGTTTGACGCGCCAGCGCAAGCCACACTGCTCAAGCCCATCTGGCCGGTTTTCGAGGCGCAGGCCACGATTACGCAAGCCCAATCGCAGCAGGACACTGCCATGCAGGACCCACCGCAACTGCAGCGGCTGGCATCCCTGCCCAAGGCAGCAGCTTCACCCGTCACAACAACGCCCGCTGAAAACAGGCCGGAACGCCCTGATAACTTTATCGAGCGCTGCACTGGAACGGCTGTGCACCTTGCACTGGAACTGCTGACGCAGTTACCCGAGCTGCCCCATAGTGCGCCTCCAGCGCACCGCGCGCGCTGGCGTCTTGCACTCCAGGAGGCAGGACTGCATGGCCAGTACCTGGAAGCCGCGCTGCAGCGTGTGCAGGACGCTGTAGCCACCACCTTGCAGCCCGGAGGCAAAGGCCGCTGGATTCTCAGCAATGAGCATGAGCAGGCACACAGCGAGTGGTCACTGAGCTACGTTGATCAGGGCATGCCAAGAAACATTGTCATTGATCGCAGCTTTGTCGATCGGGACGCAGGCATACGCTGGGTCGTAGATTATAAAAACAGCCAGCCGGAGGCGGGGGAGACGATTGCCAGCTTCACCCATCGTGAGCAAGCCAGCTATGCTGACCAACTGGCTCATTATTGTCACGCGGTGCGCCAACTGGATCAGCGGCCCGTTCATGCGGCGCTGTACTTTACCGCACTGGGACTGTGGCACCCTGTGGAAATGCAGCCAGATATCCGGCGGTCAAGCTGATGCCCGCCCCTATAAACGACGCGAGCGCGCGTATTGTGATACTGACCGGCGCCGGCGCATCGGCGGAGTCAGGCCTGCAAACTTTCAGAGACAGCGACGGACTATGGGAAGGCCACGACCCGATGGAGATCGCGACGCCAGAAGCGTTTGCGCGCAATCCCCAACGTGTTTATCGGTTCTACAACGCCCGCCGCGCACAACTTGAGCAGGTGCAACCCAACAGCGCACACCGCGAGATTGCACGACTGCAGGACGCCTATCCCGGTGACGTGTTTCTGGTCACCCAGAATGTCGATAACCTGCATGAGCGCGGCGGCAGCGCACAGGTGTGCCACATGCACGGCGAGCTCGGGCGCATGCTGTGCCTGAACTGCTGCGCGCGGTTGCCGGCGCCGCAGGCTTTCGATGCACAAACCGTTTGCCCCAAGTGTATGGCGCCCGGTGGTTTGCGTCCGGACATCGTCTGGTTTGGCGAAGTGCCCTACAACATGCCGTCTATCGGCAGCAAGCTGGCAGCCTGCGACCTGTTTATCGCCATCGGCACCTCAGGCGTTGTGTATCCTGCCGCCGGATTCGTCCAGGAGGCACGCGCACACGGCGCCTACGCGATTGAGGTCAACAAGGCACACAGTGACTTAGCGCCCGCTTTTCACGAACACCGTGTGGGTAACGCGACGGAACAGGTGGCGCTACTGGTCGAAGAATTGCTCAGTGGCGCCAGTTTCTAGCGGCATCGCTGCACAGTCTGCCTGCGCGCACCTGGCCGTGACGACCTACTGACGCGCCAGAAGTACATCGTAACGCCTGTCTGCACCAACGCGCTCGGCAACTGTGAAGTGCCTGCGCAGCAGGGGCAGGTAAGGCAGGTGGTTATTCGTCACCATGAGCAACTGGCCATTCGCGGGCAGGTGCCGCGCACATTGGCGCACCAGACGTTGGCCGGTGAAAGTGTCGAGCGTATGGCCGCGATGGAAGGGCGGGTTGCATAGAACAAGCTGTGCGCTGGCGCGAGTGATCGTATTGAGGCCATCGGCATGCACGAAGTCAAAGGCATCGCGCTCATGATCGTACAGGCGCCGGGCGTTGTCGCGTGCGCAGGCGACAGCCAACGCGGATTCATCACAGAACAGCACGCGCTGTGCCAGTTTCTGCCGGAATGCGGCCAGGCCCAGCACACCGTTACCGCAAGCCAGATCAATGCAAACCTGAGCCGGATGGACCCGGTGCAAATGCTGCAACAGCAGGCGGCTGCCCTGGTCAAGGCCCTGGCCACTGAACACATTGGGGCGCGACGTCAGTACACCGCCTGCGGGCTCGCACAGGTATTGAGCGGTTGCCTCCACGCTGCCAGCTGTGGCGGCGTGGTCCGGGTCGCTATCGTGCGCGCTGCTGCCGCTGCGACTGTTCCTTGCGCTAAACACGCGCGCTTTTTTCTGCCCCCGATGTCGCTGCGTAGGCCCAAAGTAACGTTCGATGAGTTCAGCGCTGCGCGGACTGAGGTGCTTATCCATGCCTGCAGCCAGCAGTAACGCGCCTTCAGGCAACGCTCGGCCCAGGGCCTGTAACTGGTAGACAAGATAGTCCAGTTGCTTGGGAATTCTCATAACGGCAACGCTGGCCGCCGGAGGGTCATCTACGCTCCACACAACGGGTGTTGCGACCAGGCCGTTGCGCTGCTGGTTGCGCAACATGGCGCGCTGGCTAAGCTTGGAATCGGTCCAGTGGGCCAGGGGCTGCAGTGCACAACACAAGGCTCCGTGGGCATCGTTGACCACCAGCAGCGCAGAGCCCTGCAGTCCCAGTGCTGCGGCGCTCTCAAGCAGCAGCAGGTCGGCGGCGCACCAACCTTTCAATTGCTCACGATGGCGGGCAGGGAAGGGCGCCAGCTGAAAGTCGCCGTAGGGTGTGTGACACAGCGCTAAGGACACAGCGTGTGTGGCTTAACCGTCGCTGACATACAGTGTAAGTGTTTGCCCGGGCTGCAGGTATTTTTTGGGATCCAGCGCATTCCATGCCACGATTTCGCGTACAGAAACGTTAAAACGCCCTGCAATGCGGTGCAGCGAATCCCCTCGTTTGACGCGATAGCCCTGGCGCCTGGCCGGCTGCTGGTTCGACGCCAGCGCCAGGCTGGAGGCCCACTCACCGCCGCTTGGAATCATCAGGGTCTTGCCTGCGCGAATGCGGCTGCCGGTGATGCCATTGACTTCCTTCAGCAGGGCGACCTCTGTATCGAACTTGCGCGCGATACGGATCAGGGAATCGCCCGGTCGAATGCGATAGTACTCCCAGCGCACCCGCTCTGAATCGTCCAACTCGGCAAGGGCACGCTCAAGACGCTCTGCGCTCCCTGCAGGCACCAACAATTCGGCTGGCAGATCGGGCGCCGTTGCCCAACGCAGTTGCCCGGGATTCAAGGCGCGCAACTGCCCGATGTCTATTTCTGCGAGCTGTGCCGCACGCGCGATTTCAAGCTGTCCGCCCAGTGTTGCCACTTCAAACGGTGACTCATCGGGAACCACAGGAATGTTGACGCCATAGCGTGCAGGTGCCGCTACAATCTGCGTCAGCGCAATCAGCTTTGGAACGTAGCGGCGGGTCTCGCGCGGCAGTTTTATCGTCCAGTAATCATCCGGCAGGCCTTTCTTGCTATTGGAGCGCCGCGCGCGGTTCACGCGACCGTGGCCCGCATTGTAAGCGGCAAGCGTCAACAGCCAATCTTCATCACATAGCGCATACAGCTCTTCGAGATAATCCAGTGCGGCGCGCGTAGAGGCGCGCACATCGCGTCGGCCGTCGTACCACCAGTCCTGCTGCAAGCCAAGGTGTTTGCCGGTAGCGGGCATTATCTGCCACAGGCCCACGGCATGTGCCGAGGAGCTGGCATACGGATTCAGGTTGCTTTCAACCAGCGGCAACAACGCCAGTTCCATGGGCAGGTCACGCGCTTCCACTTCTTCAACAATGTGGTAAAGGTAGTACTGTGCCCGACTGGCAATCAGCGGCATAAACCCGCGCTGTGACAGGTACCAGTCGCGTTCCCTGGCAATACGGGGGTTGTCGAGGGATTGCCAGCTAAGCTGGCTGGCGATTCTGTCCCAGATATTTTCTGGGGCGGGGTCGACGTTGGTAGTCGCTCCTGGGCGCGATGCCGAAGCCGGCTCGGTGATGGTGTTACCAGGCGGGGCGTTGTTCGCGGCATCCGGCGCGGCGGCTGCTACATTCCCCTCGATCGACGGCGTGGATTGACAGGCAGTTAGAGAAAAAACCGTACAACCAACTGCAAGTAACGGCCACAACCTCATGATATTAATAGATTATGATTGATTTTTCCGCTCCCCTAATGGCTACTGATCATTATGGTGTTTGGCCGAATTCGACGCCAGTGATATCTGCGTTTTTCACCTAAAAGTTGTCTTTCCAGCCGCGCACGGTTGCAAACACCTCGTCCGGGAGCTCGCTGCTCAAGCGACCCTGTTGCGCGAGACTGGTGCGCAGTGCCGCGGTGCGGCAGCGCAGGAAAGGATTGGTGGCCAGTTCCTGCGCGAGTGTCGAGGGAACGGTAGGCTGGCCCTGTGCGCGCGCGGCTTCGGCCTCGCGCAGGCGTGCGGCCACGTCTTCGTTCGCCGGCTCTGCTGCCCGGGCAAACGCCAGGTTGGCCAGCGTGTATTCGTGCGCACAGTAGATGCGAGTCGCCGCGGGCAGGGATGCCAGCGCCTCCAGCGACTGCAGCATCATGTGCGGCGTACCCTCAAACACACGGCCACAGCCAGCGGCAAACAAGGTGTCTCCGCAGAATACCAGGGGCTGCTCTGCCTGGTGGAAGTAGGCGATGTGATCCAGCGTATGGCCGGGCACCTCCATCACATCAAATCGAACATTGAGTACTTCAATGCTATCGCCCGCACCCAGGCGGTGCCCGATGCGATCAATGGCGGGGTTATGCGGCCCATAGACCTGTGGGGCGTGATTCGCGCACAGCTGCTCCAGGCCGCCAACATGATCGAAGTGGTGGTGGGTGATGAGTATGGTATCCAGCGTCAATCCGCGCGCCTGCAATGCCGCCTCGACCGGGCTTGCATCGCCGGGATCAACGACGCAGGCCCGGTTCGAGCCACTGTCATGGAAGAGCCAGATATAGTTGTCACTGAATGCGGGTATGGGTTCGATCGTTAGCATGCCAGGCTCCCTCTGCTGTGGAGTGCAATGAAAGCGGTGGGTAAAAACCGCTGAATAGAAGGCGCCAAATACAAGACGCTAAACCAGGACTGTAAGCTGTGCATCGTTCAGTCGGGTCTGCTGGCTGACGACAGGCGGCACGGCGCGCGCTGTTGTTCCTGCGCCAGTGGCGACCGAAAAGCCCGGACAAAACCATCGCGGGCGCACCCTGCACCTGTGTGATCGCAACGGCGGTAGACTTGCGCAGGCAGTGCCCAGTAGTATGGCCACTCGATTCTGGGCAACGGCGAGTTCCAGCAAGCACATGGCGGCACAGTGTAGCGATATTTTTTCTCAACTGGAATCCTGGTATCGCAATCAGACCGGCCTGTATCTCGATCAACAGGTCAGAAGCGCAGCGCAGGACTGCCTTGACCGCAGCTTTGGCTATCACAGCCTGCAACTGGGCTTGTGCGGCAAGGAGCCACTGGCTGACGTCAGCCCAATCAACCATCGCGTGTATTGTGCTGAACACAACTCCAGCGACGTGCAGCTGCTGGCCCAGGCCGATGAGCTGCCGCTGGAAAGCGACAGCATCGATGCTATCGTTGCGCAACACTGCCTGGAGTTTACACCGCATCCGCACCAGGCCTTGCGCGAAATGCAGCGCGTGCTCACGCCGCAGGGTCAACTGCTGATTGTGGGCTTTAACCCCTACAGCCTGCTTGGCATCAACGCCTACCTGCGCGGTCTGTCACGCGCTTCGCTCTGGCGCCAGCATCGGCCCATCAGCGAGAACCGCCTGACAGACTGGCTGCGGGTGCTTGGCTGCGAGGTGCAGGCGGTGACCAGGGTCTGTGCGGTACCGCCGGCCGGTGCACACCGCATCCGCGACACCTTGCTGTGCCTGGACCAGTGGTGCGCCCGCTTTAACCTGCCTGTAGGTGGCGTGTACGTGATTCACGCCAGCAAGCAGGTCGCAGGTCTGAATAGGCCACGGCGCGTGGTGCGGTTACGGCGAGAGCGGCTCGTCGGCCTGGTTACAAAACCGGCAGCCCCGGCACCCACGCCTGCGGAGCCTGCGCACAAGGTTCATGTAAATTCTGCGAAGGAAGCGTAGCACATTGAAAGTTGTAGAAATATTTACCGACGGAGCTTGTCGCGGCAACCCCGGGCCTGGCGGTTGGGGCGTGTTGCTGCGTTACGATGGGGTCGAGAAAGAACGCTTCGGCGGCGCAGAGAACACGACTAACAACCGCATGGAGCTGACCGCTGCGATCGAGGGTCTGCGCAGCCTCTCGCGACCGTGCAAGGTCAGGCTTACCACGGACTCCGTCTACGTCAAGAATGGCATCACCACCTGGCTCGATGGCTGGAAGAAGAAGGGTTGGAAAACCGCCGCGCGCAAACCCGTGAAAAACATCGATCTTTGGCAGCAACTGGATGAACAGAACCAGCGTCACCAGATTGAATGGCATTGGGTGAAAGGGCACAGCGGGCACCGTGAAAACGACATTGCCGATCAACTGGCAAACCGCGGCATTGATGAACTCAATGTTTGAGGGAACCGTGTTCGCTTGACCGCGAAAAGCACCGGAGTACGCCACTGGGTTACTGCAACGATGCGCACGCTTGCACAGTGCAATGACAAAGCGTTCGCACAGGAGCGCATGAGGAAATCACAGGTATGAGACAAGTCGTACTGGATACAGAAACCACCGGGCTGGAAGTGAGCCAGGGCCATCGCATTATTGAGATCGGCTGTGTTGAGCTGGTCAATCGCCGATTGACGGGCAACCACTTTCATCAATACATCAATCCACAGCGTGACATTGACCAGGGCGCCATCGAGGTCCACGGCATTACCCCGGACTTCCTGGCAGACAAACCGGTGTTTGCCCAGGTCGCCGAGGATTTCATGGCCTTTGTCAGTGGCGCGCAGCTCATCATCCACAACGCACCCTTCGACCTGGGCTTCCTCGACCACGAGCTACAGCGTGTGCAGGCCGACCAGGCCCCACTGGATGCGCTGTGTGACGTGATAGACACGCTGGTGATGGCGCGCTCCAAGCATCCGGGGCAGCGCAATAATCTCGATGCGCTATGCCAGCGCTACATGGTGGACAACTCACAGCGTGACCTGCACGGCGCGCTGCTCGATGCCGAAATCCTCGCTGACGTCTACCTGGCTATGACCGGCGGGCAAACCGCCTTGCAACTGGCAGACGGACCCGATGAATCCTCTGGACAGGCAGGCGGTGAGCCCATTCGGCGACTGCCACGAGAACGTCCAGCCCTGCCGGTAATCAACCCCAGCGCCGCAGAGCTGGGTGCCCACGAGGAACAACTTGACGCCATAGCAGCAAGCAATGGCGGTCGGGTGCTGTGGCGTGCTGCCAATCATGTGGCCAGTGACAGCGTGGATGCGCGCGCAGACTAGTTCGCAGGCGTGCAGCAACGCCAGTTGCGACGTCCTGGTAACGTCAGACACCGTGCTGTGCACGAGCGCAGGCAGAAGCCTTGCCGCAGTGCCCCGACAGCAGAGTCCGCGCCGATCAGCCAGGCGGCTGGATAGTCACGGTACTAGTAATAAGTGAGGCAGCCGGTGCGTCGGATGGACAGCGGGCTACCTAGATAAACAGCGCAACGCACAAGAAACCCAGTCCACCCATTACCACAGTATACGGCAGCGCCATAATCACCATACGCCCGTAAGACAGTCTTATCAGTGGCGCCAACGCGGAAGTCAGCAGGAACAGGAAGGCTGCCTGCCCATTGGGCGTTGCAACACTGGGCAGGTTGGTGCCTGTGTTGATTGCCACGGCCAGATGCTCAAATTCGTCACGCGAGATAGCGCCTGCCTCAAACGCCAGTTTGACCTCATTAATGTAAACCGTGGCGACAAAGACGTTGTCACTGATCATGGAGAGAAATCCGTTGGCCAGAAAAAACATCGCCGGCCGCGAACCAGATTCCATCGCAAGTACCGTGTCGATCACAGGTGTGAACAGGTGTTGGTCATGAATGACCGCCACGATCGCAAAGAACACCACCAGCAGCGCAGTAAAAGGTAGGGCCTCCTCAAAGGCATGACCCAGTTGGTGTTCCTCAACCACCCCATTAAACGCCGTCAACAGCACGATCACCATCAATCCCACCAGGCCAACTTCGGCCCAGTGCATCGCGAGGGCGGTGATTAGCACTACAGCAACGATGGCCTGCACGATCAATCGGGCGGAAGCGCGCGTGGTGCGTTGGGCCTCTTCACGATCCTGGAACTCTACCAATACGCGGCGCACGGTGTCGGGCAGGGCGGCGCCATAGCCGAATTTGCCAGTGACCTCCAGCAGGGCGCAGGTCGCCAGCCCGGCAAACAGGACGGGCACTGTCACCGGTGCCATCTTTGTTGCAAATTCAATAAAATCCCACTGCATGATCGTGGCTATCAGCAGGTTTTGCGGCTCACCTACCAACGTGCAAACACCACCCAGCGCAGTGCCGACAGCGCCGTGCATGAGCAGACTGCGCAGAAAGGCACGAAACTGCTCCAGGTCTTCCCGGTGTTGCTGCTGCACCGAACCGTCATCAGAGTGGTCATGCATTGCCGGATTCGAACCCTGGCCCGAGGCAACCTTGTGGTACACCGAATAGAAGCCGACACCAACGCTGATCAACACGGCGGTCACGGTCAGTGCATCCAGGAACGCAGAGAGAAACGCAGCAACCAGCGAAAACAGCAGCGAGAGCACCACCTTGGAGTGCACACTCAGCAAAATTCGGGTGAACACATACAGCAGCAGTTCTTTCATGAAATAGATGCCGGCAACCATGAACATCAGCAGCAGTATCACCTCAAAATTGGCCACGGTTTCGTGATACACCGAGTCTGCAGACGTCATACCCAGAACCACGGCCTGAATCGCCAGCAGGCCACCGGGCTGCAAGGGGTAGCAACGCAGGGCCAGCGCCAGGGTAAAGATAAATTCAGCAATCAGCAGCCAGCCCGTAATAAACGGGCCGAGTAACCATAAGAACAGGGGGTTGAGCAGCAAAAAGCCCACAATGGAGTACTTGTACCAGTTCGGTGAACTGCCGAGGAAATTCTTCCAGAAGGCTGTTGCTACACTGTCAGTCATGGCGGGCAAGAACGCCTCCCTCGCTGAATTTTGGCGGCATCATACGTTATTGACCTGTGCATTCGTAGCGTCTTTATGCAGGTTTAGCGCACCATAGCATCGCTGCGCAGCGCGCTCGCAGGACCACTGAGCGGCTGCGCCCTTGCCCAGTGCAGGGCGTGCGCATACTATAGCCGCCTTGTCTCACGCCGCAGAGGGCCACTATGTTTCGTCCCGACAACACTATTCCCCAGGCAAGCGTCGATGAACTGCACATCGTGTTTCACCAGGGCCAACTATTGAGCGACATGCGCCTGGCAGAAGGCTGCCTGATTCCGGCAGAGCAGGTGCGCCACAGCGGCTGGAACGAGGTGCGTCGACAGTTTCTGGGTTACTGGCGGGACCGCCCCTGCTACGTCGTTGAGATACACGAGGTCGATGAGCCAGACCCACTGCAATACCAAAAGGGCAACCTCTACCATATTCTTGGTCGTGTCGACGAACAGCTGTTTGCGCTGGCAGGCCGCGCCCAGCAATTACTGGCCTGGGAGAGAGATCACCAGTTTTGTGGGCGCTGTGGACAACCCATGCGCATTGATCATCAGGAGCGCGCCATGCGCTGCGACCCCTGCCGTGTGATCAACTACCCGCGTATTGCGCCGTGTGTGATTGTATTGATCACGCGCGGTGAAGAGATGCTCCTGGCACGCAATGCGAACTTCCCGCAACCGATGTACAGCACGCTGGCCGGGTTTATCGAAGCGGGCGAAAGCGCCGAAGAGACACTGATTCGCGAAGTGCGCGAGGAGGTCGGCGTGGAGGTCAACAACCTGCGCTATTTTCAGTCCCAGTCCTGGCCCTTTCCCAATCAATTGATGCTGGGATTTTTTGCTGACTACGCAGGCGGCGATATCGTCTGCGATCAGGTAGAAATCGCCGACGCACAGTGGTTTCACTACAGCGACCTACCCTTGATCCCACCCGTCGCATCGATCTCGGGCCAACTTATTCAAGCTCACATCGATTCGATGCAGCGCTAACGGGAGATATTCTTGGATTACCTATTTGATTACGGACTTTTCCTGGCCCAGGTGGTGACGTTTGTGGCTGCGATTCTCATTGTGGTCGCAGGCATTATCTCCATCGGCTCAAGACAGCGCTCCGAGCAGCACGAAGGTCACATTGAAGTGCGCAAGCTCAATGACCGTTACGAAGCGCTGGCCGATGCCATTCGCGCTGCCGCTGATGACCCTGCTGCCGTAAAAGAACGCAAAAAAGCGGAAAAGAAAGCGCACAAGGCCGAGGCCAAGGCAGCGAAGAAGCAGCGCAAGTCAGCGCGCGCTGAGGAGGCGCAAGACGATTCCAAACGCCTGTATGTACTTAACTTCGACGGCGATATCCGCGCCAGCGCGACCGACAACCTGCGCGAAGAAATATCCGTCGTGCTATCACAGGTTCGCAAGGGCGATGAAGTCATGGTGCGCGTTGAAAGCCCCGGCGGGGTAGTGCACGGCTACGGTCTTGCCGCCAGTCAATTGCAGCGCCTGCGCAGCGCCGATGTGCCCCTCACGGTTGCTGTAGATAAAGTCGCGGCCAGCGGCGGTTACATGATGGCGTGTGTCGCCAACCGCATTGTTGCCGCGCCGTTTGCCATTCTCGGCTCAATCGGCGTACTGGCCCAGTTACCCAATTTTCATCGCCTGCTGAAGAAAAACGACATTGATTTCGAGTTACTGACTGCCGGCGAATACAAGCGCACGCTGACCATGTTCGGCGAGAACACCGACAAGGGCCGGGAAAAGTTCCTCGAAGAACTGGAAGAGACTCACGACTTGTTCAAGCAGTTTGTGAGCAGTAACCGCCCGCAGCTCGATATCGCCAAGGTCGCTACCGGAGAAGTCTGGTATGGACAGCAGGCACTGGCTGAAGGCCTCGTGGATGAACTGGCCACCAGTGACGATTACATCCAGCAACGCCTGCAGGACTGGGATGTTTTCGAAGTGCGTTTTGTGCACAAGAAAAACTGGCAGGAGAAGCTCGGTCTCGCCGCAGAGGGCGCCATCGAACGCGCCATACTGAAACTCCTGCAGCGCAGCCAGGGGCCGCATTTCTAACCGCTTGGTCGATGCCAACCGCTTGCGCCTGGCTGCGCGGCTCCGTCTTTACTCTTTCTGCTGACTGTCGCGCTCGGCCTGCTCGGCGCGCTCACGCGCCTCGCGCTCGCATCGACTCTTCATTATGATTGCCCGGTTCACCAGTGCATCCTGGTCGCCGTGCTCATCAGCCAAAACCGCACCGCTGATATCGCCCTGTGGATTGGCGCAGGGATCCTCGGGTTCGTCGAGTGTCAGCCAGTACAGCGCTGCGACCAGCACGACCAGCGTGACAAATACAGCGATCTTGAAAATCACTGACTGCGGCATAACGGCAACCCCTGTTGATAGAGCGTCAATGCTCCCACAAAGCGACAATGGCGACCAGCGGTGTCATCAGGCGTCGGTGGCACGGCAGGTGCGCATCCATGCCTCAACGGTGTCCTGGTGAAAACGTTGTCGGGGCAAGGCAAAGTAAAACGTGCGCCGCATATCGCGCCGCGGCAAGCGCAACGGCACCAGGTCGCCATTGGCGAAATTCTTCTTCAGTACGATGTTGGAAAGACACCCTATACCAAGGCCGGATTCGACTGCGTTCTTGATAGCTTCATTATGGCGCAGCTCCAGGTACACGTGGATATCCGGGAGCAGGCCTGCGAGCGCGCGCTCCAGTGTTTGCCGCGCCCCCGAGTCGGGCTCACGAAGTATCCACTGTGCTTCCCTGATGTCTTTACTGGTTAGCGTTTTTTTGGACGCCAGCGGGTGGTCGGCGGCACAAAAAACCACCATTTCATCTTCACGCCATGGAATCAGCTCCAGTTCGCGGTGCTGGACTTCGCCCTCGATCATGCCGATATCGACTTCGAAATTCAAAACCCTGGCGACGACATCTGGCGTATTGGCAATGTCCAGTTGGACATCGGCCTCGGGATACTGTGCGATATAGCCTGCCAGGTACCGCGTTGCCAGGTGGTTGCCGATGGTAAAACTGGCGCCAACCTTGATGTGGCCGATATCGGTATGGTCGCGCAGGCTTTCCTCGAAATCCTGGCAATGGGCGAGCAGGCTTTGCGCTTCTTTGCGCAAGGTATGACCGATCGCACTCAGGGCAAGGCGATTGTTCGCGCGATCAAACAGCTTCACATTGTAGGTCTGTTCCAGGTTGAGCAGTGCCTCGCTGGCCGCGGACTGGGACATGTGCAAACTTTGGGCCGCCCGCGAGATGTTCTGGAAGCGCGCCACCGCAAGGAAAATTTGCAACTGCCGCAGGGTGAACTTCATAAGATTTGCTCCCGGGGAAGACCGCGCCGATGCTGCATTCGCAACGCTACCGGTAATTCCGGTAAGTACATCCATAATATCCTGTTTTACATGGAGATTACATCGCCGTAGTATGGACGCCCATCGAGCCCTGCCCACATTGCCGATTGTGCTGCCGGCGCGGGCGCTGTGATGTGAGCTGTGATGTGAATAGGCGGGCGCATCATCGTTTCGGCGCAACAGCAGCACAAACCATCGAACCTGATTCCAGTTAATTCAAAGGAGCAACACGACCATGACAGACCAGAAGGCGACCAACGTGCACTGGCACGAGGGCGACATCACGCGCGAACACCGCGCAAAATTGCTTGGACACAAGGGCGCAACCCTGTGGTTTACCGGTTTATCTGGCTCTGGCAAGAGTACCGTTGCAGTAGAACTGGAAGGCACACTGAACGAGATGGGCGTGCTGTCATACCGTCTGGACGGCGACAACGTACGTATGGGGATCAACAAGAACCTGGGGTTCAGCGCCGAGGACCGCACCGAGAACATCCGCCGTATCGGTGAAGTGGCCAAACTGTTCGTTGATTCAGGTGTCATAGCGCTGAGCAGCTTTATCAGCCCTTACGCGGCAGACCGTGACCAGGTGCGGCAACTGCACGAGGAAGCCGGCATGGATTTCATTGAGATTTTTGTCGACTGTTCGCTGGAGGCTGCCGAGGGGCGCGACCCAAAAGGCCTGTACAAGAAGGCCCGTGCTGGCGAGATCAAGAATTTTACCGGCATTGATGACCCGTATGAAGCACCCCCCAGGCCAGAAATTCACCTGCACTCTGACCAGCAGACGCTGGAAGAGGAAGTACAAATCATACTGAGCGCGCTACGTGAGCGCGGCATCATCACTCAATAAGCTGGAGCGCAACATGATCAAGCCACATGGTTCAGACGAACTGAATCCACTGTATGTAGAAGATGAGCAAAAACGCGCAGCGCTGCTGGCCGAGGCCGAAGCGCTGCCTTCGCTGCTGCTGAACTCTGCCGCTGCGGCAAATGCCGTGATGCTTGCAGGCGGTTATTTCAATCCATTGACAGGGTACATGAACCTTGCGGACGCGCTATCGGCCGCGGAGAAGATGCATACCGTTGATGGCCTGTTTTTCCCGGTTCCCATTGTCAATCTCACCAACGACACCGGTGTTACGGCGGGCAGCCGCATCGCGCTTCGAGACCCCAATGTAGAGGGTCACCCCGTGCTGGCAGTGATGGATGTCGAGGCCGTTGAAGCGGTCAGCGATGAACAGATTGCGTTCATGGCCGAGAAGATTTTCCGCACGCTGGATGAAAAACACCCCGGCGTGGCAACCTTTACCGGCCTGGGTCAGACCCTGTTGTCCGGGCCGATTGAGGTACTGAACTTTTCCTACTTCAAAACCGACTTCCCCGACACTTTCCGCACCGCCGTGGAAATCCGTGATGAGATTGCCGCTAATGGCTGGGAGAAAGTCGTTGCCTTCCAAACGCGCAACCCGATGCACCGCGCCCACGAGGAACTGTGCCGGATGGCGATGGAACAACTGGATGCCGATGGCATATTGATCCATATGCTGCTGGGCAAACTGAAGCCCGGCGATATTCCGGCGGATGTCCGCGACGCCGCTATTCGCAAGATGGTTGAAGTGTACTTTCCGCCCAATACGGTCATGGTCACCGGCTACGGCTTTGACATGCTCTACGCGGGGCCAAGAGAGGCGGTCCTGCACGCAGTATTCCGCCAAAACTGCGGTTGCACACATCTTATCGTAGGTCGCGACCACGCCGGGGTGGGTGATTACTATGGCGGCTTTGACGCCCAGACCATCTTCGATGAAGAAGTTCCCGAGGACGCGCTCGAACTCGAAATTTTCAGCGCCGATCACACCGCTTACAGCAAGAAGCTGAACAAGGTTGTCATGATGCGTGACGTACCGGACCACACTCCCGATGACTTTGTGCTGTTATCCGGCACCGCCGTTCGCGAAATGCTGGGCAAGGGTATTGCGCCGCCACCGGAGTTCTCGCGCCCGGAAGTCGCCCGGATACTCTCCGACTATTACCAGTCTCTGGACGCCGGCTAATCAAGGGGCGCCAGCGTGTTTGATGGGCGCCTGGGGCGCCCATCGCACAATCGGGCCCTGGGTATTTATTGCAACAGGAATTCCTGAATATGAACTACGACCTTTTTAACGGCGATGCGGACGGCATCTGTGCACTCTTGCAGCTACGCAAGGCCGAGCCGCGCAATGCCCAACTGGTTACTGGAGTCAAGCGGGACATCAACCTGCTCGATGGTATTACCGCCGCAGCGGGGGATCACATCACCGTGCTCGATGTCTCCATGGACAAAAACAAGAGCGCGTTGCTGGCGGCGCTCGATGCGGGAGCCCAGGTGTTTTATGTCGACCATCACAAACCCGGCGACATTCCAGATCATCCACTGCTCAACGCCATCATCAACGAATCTCCGGACGTCTGCACCGCGGCGCTGGTCAATGGCCATCTGCAGGGCGCACACCTTGACTGGGCGGTAACCGGTGCGTTTGGCGATAACCTCAAGGATACCGCGCGCGCGCTGGCCAAAGGCCTGGAAATATCGAACGCCGATCTGGCATTGCTGGAAGATCTGGGCACATACATCAACTACAACGGCTACGGTCCGACGCTCGAGGATCTGCATTTTGATCCCAAAGATCTCTATCTCAAGCTGTACGACGCCCCGGGGCCGCTGGACTTCGTTGCACACTCGCCGGATTTCACGCGCTTGAGCGAGGGCTACAAGGCCGACATGGCAATGGCCTCGGCACTGCAGCCGGAGCAGGCCAGCCCTGCGACAGCCTTGTATATCTTGCCCAATGAAGCCTGGGCCCGCAGGGTCAGCGGCGTCTACAGCAATGATCTGGCAACAGACAACCCGCAGCGTGCGCATGCCGTGCTAACGGTGAAGGACAACGGTAATTACCTGGTCAGTGTGCGCGCCCCGATGACCAACAAACAGGGCGCGGCGGATCTGTGCATGCAATTCCCTACAGGCGGTGGCAGGGCAGGGGCCGCGGGCATCAATGACCTTCCGGCGACTAGCCTGCAAGCTTTTGCAGAGGCGTTTCAGGCGGCCTATTCCGGTCGCTAGCGAAGTAGACAGCGCCGTCAAGCGCCGGTCTGGCGCTTATCGCGCGGGGCAATGCCATAATACCTGTGAAACGTGCGCGTAAAATGGCTGTGATCGGAGAAACCTGTCTCCATGGCAATTGCCCCGATAGGTTTATCTGTTTCCAGCAATAACTGGCGTGCACGATCAAGGCGGACTTCGACAATGTACTGCCTGGGCGTCTTGTTCAGGTATTTGCGAAAGCGCCGCTCCAGCGCACTGACTGACAGGTTGCAGGCACTGGCCAGGGATTCTACCGATATAGCGCTGGCAAAATTTTCGTTGATGTAATCGACTGGCACCTGCAACTGGTGGTACGCAGTGGTGCTGCCCTCGGTACGATTGAGGTGGCGACTGATCCCGAGGCTGCCAATGATGGTGCCCTGGAGATCGTAGATCGGCCATTTGGAGGTCAGAAACCAGTCTCCGGGGTTGTGTTCACCCAGGATCAATTCCAGTCTGTCGATGACTTCTCCGCCGGCCAGTACAAAAGCGTCGTCTGCACAGTACTTTTCAGCCAACGATGCCGGTGCGATGTCAAAATCACACTTGCCCACCAGACCCTGCATGGAACTGAATCCGAAGCGCTCGAAGAACAGGCGGTTACCGAAAGCAAAGCGACCCTGCGTGGTTTTCACCCAGGCGTGGGTGTCAGGAATCAGATCGAGCATGGCAAAACTGTGTCCTGCCTCGCCAATGGACGCGAATTTCAGCTTTGGCAGCATAGGTCGTGCACGCCGAATTTATACAAGTTAACAGGGATTCTATACAAGAACTTGGCCCAGTGTCAGTAGATCATGACGGAGTCGGCCGCACACTTGTACCGGACGGCTCAAGACCCAAAGACTAACCATAAATTGAGGTCGATCATGCTCTGCAATACCGTCGCCCCGGCCAGTGACAGCGTTCATGTACCTGGGTATTGACGTTGGCACACAAAGCGTCAAGGCGCTGATCTATGACGCGCAGGCAGGCCGCATTGCTGATATCGCCTCGGCCACGCTGACGCTCGTCAGTCACGCCGATGGCACGCGCGAGCAACAGGCGCAGTGGTGGCTGGATGCTCTGCAGGACTGCTGCGCACAACTGGACCCTGGGCTCAGGCGTTCGGTTAAGGCGTTGGCAGTATCGGGTCAGCAACACGGCTTTGTGCCGTTGGACAAGACTGGCGCGGTTCTGGCTCCCGTCAAGCTCTGGTGCGACACCGCAACCGTCACCCAATGCGAGCAGCTTACCGCAGCGCTGGGGGGCGTTGAGGCCTGCATTGCGCATACCGGCAATCCGGTGCTTCCCGGATACACTGCCCCAAAAATTCTCTGGCTGCAGCAGTGTCACCCGCAGCGCTACGCGGCATTGGCCACGATACTGTTACCCCACGATTACCTGAACTATTACCTGACCGGCGAGTACACGATGGAGTATGGCGATGCGTCAGGCACCGGCCTGCTGGACGTACGCCAGCGTTGCTGGAACTCCGCCGTGCTCACGGCCATTGATAGCCAGCGCGAATTGCAGGAGTGCCTGCCACCGCTGGTTGAGCCCGGCACTACCATCGGCAGCTTGCGCACGCAGGCGGCCAGCGCGCTGGGCCTGCCCGCGGGCATTGCAGTGGCAACCGGCTCTGGCGACAACATGATGGCCGCCATAGGTACCGGCAGCGTCGCCACCGGCCGCACCACGGTGAGCCTGGGCACGTCCGGAACAATCTTCAGCTACAGTGACAGGCCCATCATCGATACCGGTGGTCAAGTTGCGGCGTTCTGTGATGCCACCGGTGGCTGGCTGGCGCTCGTTTGCACCATGAACTGTACGGCATCTACTGAACTGACCCGCGCGCTCCTCGAACTCGAGGTTGCCCAGGTGGATGCCCAGGTGCAAGCGGCGAGTCCCGGCAGCGACGGCGTGCTCACACTGCCGTTCTTCAATGGTGAGCGCACGCCCAACCTGCCGCGCGCAAGTGCCAGCCTGTTTGGCCTGACGACATCCAATTACAGCGCAGCGAACCTGCTGCGTTCGGCGATGGAGTCTTCGGTGTACAGCCTGCGTGCGGGCCTGGACAAGTTGCACGCACTGGGCGCTCGAACAGATTCGCTGCGCCTGACCGGCGGTGGTGCCGGCAGTGCGGTATGGCGCCAGATGGTGGCAGATATCCTGCAGATGCGCGTGAGTGTGCAAACGCTGGATGAAGGTGCCGCACTGGGCGCGGCGTTGCAGGCGATGTGGACACAACACGGTGGCAGCCGCAGCGAACTGATCAGCCTTGTTGATTCACAACTCAAGGAAGACCCACAGCGGTGCTGCACACCCAATGCAGCTCACGCCACGCTTTACCAGGACAGCTACGCCAACTACCAGCGCCATGTGCAGCTTGTTCGCGCGTTGTACGAATGATTTCCAAGGGAGACACCCCATGACGGCTTCATATTTTACGGGCGATCGGGAGTACTTTCCCGGCATTGGCAGGATCCAGTATGAAGGCCGCGGCTCCGACAACCCCCTGGCGTTCAAGTTTTACGACGCCAACCGCAAAGTGGGCGAGCGCACCATGGCTGAGCATCTGCGTTTTGCCGTGTGCTACTGGCACACCTTTTGCGCCAGGGGCGCAGACCCTTTCGGTGACGATACACAGCGCTTCCCGTGGGATGACGCACCAGACCCTATGCGCGCCGCACACCAGCGTATGGATGCAGCCTTTGAGTTCTTTACCAAGCTCGGCACGCCTTACTACTGCTTCCACGATCGCGACATGGCGCCCGAAGGCAGCAGTATCGCACACAGCGAAAACAACCTGGCGGCAATGGTAGAACTGGCCGCCCAGCGCCAACAGAGTACCGGCATGAAGCTGTTGTGGGGCACGGCCAATTTGTTTAGCCATCCGCGCTACATGAATGGTGCGGCCACCAATCCCGACTTTGCCGTGGTCACCCATGCTGCGGCACAGGTAAAAGCCGCGCTGGATGCCACGGTTGCGCTGGGTGGGGAGAACTACGTCTTCTGGGGCGGCAGGGAAGGGTATGCCAGCCTGCTCAACACCAACACCCAACGCGAGCTGGAACACCTTGCGCGCTTCCTGCACGCGGCCCGTGACTATGGGCGCAGTATTGGTTTTACCGGCACCTTCCTGATCGAACCGAAACCGATGGAGCCATGCAAACACCAGTATGATTTCGATGCGCAAACAGTCATCGGCTTCCTGCGCCACTTTGACCTGGACGGCGACTTTAAACTCAATATTGAGGCCAATCATGCCACCCTGGCCGGCCACAGCTTCGCGCACGAGTTGCAGATGTGCACTGACGCAGGCCTGCTCGGCAGTATCGACGCCAACCGGGGTGACCCACAGAACGGTTGGGATACCGATCAGTTTGCCACTGATCTGTATGATGCCGTACATGCGATGCTGGTGATACTGGCCAACGGTGGCCTTGGCCATGGCGGACTCAACTTCGATGCCAAGGTGCGGCGTGAATCAGTGGATCTGGAAGATATTTTCATCGGCCACATCGGCAGCATGGACACGTTTGCCCGCGCTCTGGAAGCGGCCTTCGCCATTGTCGACAACGGTGCCCTCAATGCGTACAAGCTTGACCGCTACAGCAGTTTCGACAGTGGCGATGGCGCAGCGTTTACACGCGGCGCACTTGACCTGACAGCCTTGCGTGACCTGGCGATCGCGGGCGGCGAGCCTGCGCACACCAGTGGCAGGCAGGAATGGTGTGAAAACGTGATTAACCAGTTCCTGTAGACAGGTCTGCACAACGCGTGCTGGACATCCACTTACACAGAAGATAGCGCCGCAGGAGAGCAAACAGTGGGAAAAATCAGGATGGGAATGGTCGGAGGCGGCGAGGGCGCCTTTATCGGAGCCGTGCACCGCATGGCCGCCGCACTGGATGGTGAAATTGAACTGGTCTGCGGTGCATTTAGCGCCGACGCAGAGCGCTCGCAGCGTTCCGGGGCCGCGCTGTATCTCGATGCCCGCCGCGTGTACGACAGCTACACACACATGATGGCGGCAGAAGCGGCTTTGCCGGCCACTGAGCGTATGCAATTCGTTGCCATTGTGACTCCCAATAACCTGCACTTCCCGGTAGCCGAGGCGGCGTTGCGGGCCGGTTTTCACGTGCTGTCAGACAAGCCCGCCACGCTCGACCTCGCGCAGTCCCTGGAACTGCGCAGCCTGCTGCGCGAAACCGGCTTGCTCTACGGCCTGACCCACACCTACGCCGGTTATCCGCTGGTTAAAGAGGCGCGGGCGAGAGTCGCTACCGGCGAACTGGGTACCCTGCGCAAGATCGTCGTTGAGTACCCGCAGGGTTGGTTGGCAGACAACCAGGAAGCTCAGGATAACAAGCAAGCGGCATGGCGCCTGGATCCCGCGCAGGCCGGCGTCAGCAGTTGCATGGGAGACATCGGTGTCCATGCAGCCAACCTGGCAGAGTACGTGTCGGGGCTGCAAATCATCCAGCTCTGTTCCGACCTGACTTCGTTTGTCCCAGGCCGTACGCTCGATGACGATGGCGCAGTGCTGTTACGGTTTAACAACGGCGCCAAAGGGTTGCTGCATGCCAGCCAGGTCTGTGTCGGCGAGGAAAACGCCCTGAGCCTGCGTGTGTACGGCGACAAGGGCGGTCTGGCGTGGACACAACAAGAGCCGAATACGTTGTGGCTGAAAACCAATGATCGTCCGGCGCAGATGCTGCGCACGGGCGGCGCCTACCTGGGTAGCCTGGCCAGCCTCAACACGCGCACGCCCATGGGGCATCCGGAAGGCTACCTGGAGGCGTTTGCCAACCTCTACTGCGCCTTTGCCGAACAGATCCGCGCCTATGAGCTAGGTGAGACGCCCGGCGAACGCGGCCAGGATTGTCCCGGCATTGAAGCGGCCATTCGCGGCATGGCTTTTATCGAGCTGGCAGTTGCGGCAAGCAACAGCGAGCAAAAATGGCACACCTTTTCTACGCAGTTATCTAACGAGGAATAGCACATGTCAAAAATGCAGGGACCCGCGATTTTTCTCGCCCAGTTCGCCAGCGATCAGGCCCCGTTCGACACGCTGGACAACATTACGCGTTGGGCCGGCGATCTTGGCTACAAGGGAATACAATTGCCGACATGGGAGGCGGGGCTGATTGACCTGGACAAGGCCGCCGAAAGTAAGGATTACTGCGATGAGCTGCGCGGCATTTGTGCCAATAATGGCGTGGAAATTACCGAGTTGTCCACGCACTTGCAGGGCCAGCTCGTTGCGGTGCACCCGGCCTATGACCAGCAGTTCGATGGCTTTGCGCCACCCCGGGTGCATGGCAACCCGGGCGCCAGACAGGCGTGGGCAGTCGATCAATTACTACTGGCGGCCAGAGCCAGCGCCAATCTCGGACTGCGCGCGCATGCGACATTTTCCGGCGCTTTATTGTGGCACACCCTGTACCCCTGGCCGCAGCGACCACAGGGGTTGGTAGAAACCGGGTTCAGGGAACTGGCTGATCGCTGGCTACCGATACTGGATGCCTTTGAAACAGCGGGCGTGGATGTCTGCTACGAAATTCACCCCGGTGAGGATCTCCACGACGGCGTGACCTTCGAACGCTTCCTGGAGGCAACCGGCAACCATACACGGTGCAACATACTCTACGACCCCAGTCACTTTATGCTGCAGCAGCTCGACTATCTACAGTTCATCGATATCTATCACGAGCGCATCAAGATGTTTCACGTCAAGGACGCAGAGTTCAACCCCAACGGTCGCAGTGGTGTGTACGGTGGCTACCAGAGCTGGGTCGATCGCCCCGGGCGCTTTCGTTCCCTGGGAGACGGCCAGATCGATTTCAGCGCGATTTTCAGCCAGCTGGCGCGCTATCACTTCAGCGGGTGGGCTGTGCTGGAGTGGGAGTGCTGCCTGAAACACCCCGAAGACGGTGCCCGTGAGGGTGTAGAGTTCATCAATCGCCACATTATTCGTACCACCGACAAGGCCTTTGATGACTTTGCCGGCGCCGCTGCCGATGAAGCCAGTAACAGGCGTATACTGGGCATCGATTAGTGACGCTGCCACAACCGCAACATAATTATAATTCGGAGCCTATCGCATGACCGAACACGTAATCGACCGCAAGCGCCTCTATTATGTGGGCAATCTTTCCATCTTCATGATTGGACTTGGCTTCGCGGTGCGCGCCAATATCGCGCCGGATTTACAGGCCAATATCTATGATGAGATCGACCTGGCCAACTCGGCGACCTTGCTTGGCGAGGCACTGGGCGCCACGTTTACCGGGTTTGCATTGACGCTGCTGTTCGGCAGTGCACTGGTAGACCTGATAGGCATGAAAAAAATGCTGCTGCTATCTGCCCTGGGCTATATCGCTGGCTCGGCAGGGCTGCTTGCGGCGACGATGATGCCCATCGATGATTCTGTCGGCACGCTGGTGCTGGTAAGCCTTCTGCTCACTGGCCTTGGCTGGGGCGCAGTGGAAGCTGCCTCCAACCCCATGGTTGCAGCGTTGTACCCCGAGGAAAAAACCCACCGGCTGAATATCCTGCATGCCTGGTGGCCTGCCGGTATCGTCATCGGCGGTTTGCTCGGCGTGGGTATCGCAAGCTTCGGTTGGGACTGGAAGCTCAACATGCTGGTGCTGATGGCACCGGCACTCGTCCTGTTGTGGCTGGTCGCCACTTCGGCGTTCCCGGTCACTGAGCGCGTTGCTGCGGGAGTCAGCTACGGCGAGATGCTCGCCGAGCTGGTGAAACGCCCGATGTTCTGGATTTTCTGGGCCTGCATGTTCCTCACCGCGACCGCAGAATTAGCGCCCGGCCAATGGGTGAATATCTCATTGTCGAAGATTGTCGGCATGCAGGGCATCCTGCTACTGGTGTATGTGAGCGCGCTGATGTTTGTGATGCGGCATTTTGCCGGGCCGATTGTAGATCGTATCTCTTCCATCGGGCTGATGTTTGTGAGCTGTCTTGCGGCAGGCGTGGGGTTGTACCTGCTGAGCCTGGCCGATACGCCGTTGCTGGCGTTTGCGGCTGCCACGGTGTGGGGCATTGGTGTGTGTTACCTGTGGCCAACCATGCTGGGCATAATTGCAGAGCGTTTCCCGAAAGGCGGTGCACTGGCACTGGGGCTGATGGGCTTTGCCGGCGGCATGGCCATCCAGTTTGTATTGCCACAGATGGGTGCGATCTACGACAAGGCCAAACTCGAAGCGGCCGGCGGCATCGCGCAGCTGGACCTGCTTAGCGGGCAGGCTCTGATCGATGTCGAACGTTACGCGTCTGTGGAGTCATTCCAGTCGGTTGCGATAGTACCCCTGTTGCTGCTGCCGGTATTTGGCATTATCTGGCTTGCCGACCGCCGTCGGGATAGCTGATGTTCCGGCCACAGGCAGCACGCAGGCAACGGCAGTAACGCCTTGAACACACGGCAGCCTGGCTGCCGTGACGCTACAACACAGAGGATGAGATAAATGTTGCAAGGAAAAACCTTCGTCGTAACCGGCGCCAACGGCGCATTGGGTCGCGCAGTCTGCTCGGTGGCCCGTCAGCACGGTGCTTTGGTCCACGAACTGGATATTGCCTTTGACGAGGTAACCGACCAGCGTCACGTGGTTGACCTGACTGCGCCCGAGGCAGTCGCGGGCTGTTTTGATGCGATGGGTGATTTTGACGGCGTGTTTAACATCGCGGGCGGTTTCGCGATGGGCGCCGCTGCCTGGTCGGATGACGCCGACTGGGATTTCCTGTTCAGGATCAACGTCACCACCTTGCGCAACGTGCTGAGCATAGCGGTACCCAGGCTGCTGGCACGTACTCGCGGCAGTATCGTTAACATCGGTGCCTATGGCGCGCTTCAGGGCCAGGCGGATATGTCGGCTTACTGTGCCTCCAAAAGCACTGTGATGCGCATCACCGAAAGCCTGGCAAATGAAGTTCGCGGACAGGGCATAAATGTCAACGCGGTTTTACCTACCGTGATCGATACCCCGGCCAATCGTGCCGGTATGCCCGATGCTGATCCGTCGCTGTGGGTAGACCCTGAGGACCTGGCCAATGTGATCTGTTTTCTTGGCTCAGACGCTGCTCGAGCAGTGCACGGCGCTCTGGTGCCCGTAAGGGGTTTATCCTAGATGCCAGCGTTACCGCTGTTGATACCGATAAAGGCGAGCAGGCGCGAATGTCGATAAAAATAGGGATGAATATGCTGCTGTGGGGCACGCACATTACTCCCCGCGACATACCTGTATTCGCGGCACTGGCGGCCTGCGGTTACGACGGGGTGGAGATTCCCGTTGCAGAACAAAGCGAGCAGGAACTCCTGCAAATGGCCCGGGCCTGCGACGAGCTTGGCCTGGCACGCACCGCGTCGGCGTTCGTGGGGGAACAGGCCAACCCGATTTCTGCCCAACCGGGCATTCGTGCGGCGGCAGTTGAGAACCTCAAACGCAGCATCGACGGCGCGGCGCTGCTGGGAGCGGACATTCTGATCGGAGGGATTTACCAGGCACACAAATATTTTACCGGCGCAGGCGCCACCGAAAAGGAGTGGCAGTGGTGTGCAGACTACCTGCGCACCTGCGGTGAATATGCACAAACACAGGGCATCACCCTGGGATTGGAGGTTCTCAATCGCTTTGAAGTGTTCCTGATCAATACCGTGGCAGACTGTGCGCGCATGGTGGAGCAGGTCGGCCTGGACAACGTCGGTATTCACTATGACACGCACCACGCCAACATCGAAGAACCCGCACCCGGCGTAGCGCTAGCCCGGGCCGCGCCGGCGCTCAAACATATACACCTCAGCGAAAGCCACCGTGGCACACTGGGAACGGGCCAGGTCGACTGGGCCGCTACTTTTGAAGCGCTGCGCAAGATTAATTACTCAGGCTGGCTCGTCATCGAGGCGTTCGGCACGACAGACCAGAACCTGGCCAGTGCAGCCAACGTGTGGCGCAATGCGTTTACCTCGCGTGAGGAAGTTTACGAACACGGCATTACCTTTATTCGGACGAACCTGTGAATCGCACCGGTCGCTTTACGCAAAATGAATGCCCGTGCCGGCTGTTCAGCCACAGCGGCACATACGCGCCCTCGGAGACCACCAACGCATGGCGATATCAACTATGACAATACCTACCAGACGCTGGATCATCGCGCTGTGTTTAGCGCTGTATATCTACTTCCTGCTGCCCGCTACTGCGACGGCCTTTTATGAGCTTTACCACCTGATAAAGGTCGAGGCGGTGTACTGGGGCTACGGCGCTTTCAAGGCTGCGGGCTATTACCTGGGCGCCTCAGGCTACAAACTCCACGCCAGTATCGGCAGTGCCGCGGCAGTTCTGTTGCTGCCAATGGTATTTGCGAAACTGCGTGGCCACTAGGACATCAGGAGAATACATCGTGAATCGACGAGAGTTTATGCAGTGCGCAACCCTGCTTATCACCGGCGCCAGCGCCAGCCAGCTGGGATTTACCTTGACGCCTGAGCAGGAGCGCTATCTGGCCAACGCACCGGATTACATCAGGACCCCGGTGGATTACCTGAGTCCGGCACAGCGGCGCATCATTGCCGCGATGGCCGAGATTGTCATCCCGCGCACTGCAACGCCCGGGGCCATTGACGCTGGTGTTCCTGCCTACATCGAGCTCATGGCGGCAGACTGGTTCAATGATCAGGAGCGCGCAATTTTCACCGCCGGACTGCGGGATATGGAACAGCGTATCCCGCAGGAATATAGCAAGCCATTTGACGAACTCAACGCCACACAACAACTGGACATCATGGAGCAGTTAGAGGACGCCGCGTCCGATTCGCCCTGGTACGACTTCGCCAATGTGCAGCGGCAGTTCATTAGCGATGCTCCGTTCATCTGCCAGATCAAGGAACTGACCGTCTGGGGCTTTTTTACCTCAGAGGTCGGTGCAAAACAGGTACTTCGCTACAACCCGATGCCGATGCGGTTTGACGGCGAACTGCCACTTTCACCTGACGACAGCAGCTGGGCCGGCACGGCTTTTTGAGGAAGACACATGATTGAAACAACACACTATGACTTTGACGCGATCGTCGTGGGCTCCGGCATTTCTGGCGGTTGGGCGGCAAAGGAACTCACCGAGAAAGGCCTGAAGGTATTAGTGCTCGATCGCGGGCGCGAGTTACAACATGGCTCAGGTTACCTTGGGGAACACGCCCCCGACTGGAAGCTGCCATACCACGGCAAGAAACCCCGCGAGCTGTACGAAAGCGAATACCCGATGGCCAACCGCGTTTATGCGTTTTCCGAGGCCACCCGGCAGTTCTGGCTGAATGAGAAAGACAATCCCTATGTTGTAGACGACACCGACCCTTTCATGTGGATTCGCGGCAACACCGTAGGAGGGCGCTCATTGCTATGGGGTCGCCAGACCTACCGCTGGAGCGAAATGGATTTTCGTGCCAATGAACAGGACGGCCACGGAGTTGCCTGGCCCGTCGGCTACAGTGATATCGCCCCCTGGTACAGCTATGTCGAGAAATTCGTGGGCATTAACGGCAAGGCAGAAAACCTGCCACAACTGCCGGACAGCGAATTCCAGAAACCAATGCCGTGGATGGCCCTGGAAAAAACCATTCATGGCCGCCTGAAAAAGAAAGCGCCGGATATCACGCTGACCAATGGCCGCGTGGCGGTTCTGACAGAAGATCTGCCGGGACGCAGTGCCTGCCACTATTGCGGGCCCTGCCATCGTGGCTGCTCAACCGGTAGTTACTTCAGCTCACAAAGCTCCACACTCCCGGCGGCTACTGCCACGGGAAACATGACCCTGAAAGCCAACGCCTTGGTAGAACGACTTGAGCACGACCCACAAACCGGCAAGATCGCGCGGGTGCATGTCATCGATACCGTCAGCGGCGAGCGCAGCGCGTTCAGCGCCAGGGTGTTTTTCCTGTGCGCTTCCACAGTGGCCAGTACACAGATACTGATGAATTCAACCAGCGAGGCGTTTCCCGATGGGCTGGCGAACCGCAGCGGTGTGCTGGGTCATTACCTGATGGACCACACACTGGGTCTCAGTGGCATGGGGCTGTTTCTGGACAATATGGACAGCTACTACCTGGGCAATCGACCCACCGGCTTGTACATACCGCGCTTTCGCAATCTCGAGGGCCAGGATGATGATGCGGATTTCCTGCGCGGCTACGGCTACCAGACAGCCCTGTTGCGCTCTGACTGGCAGACCCAGCTGAATGCCAGGGGGTTTGGCGCCGGGCTCAAGGAAGATTTGCGTAAGCCCGGCCCATGGATCTTCGCGCTCGCGGGTTTTACCGAGTGCCTGCCGCGTGAGTCCAATCGCATGTACCTGGCCAAAGAACGCGATCGCTTCGGCATGCCACAAGTCGCCTTCGATATGAAATGGAGCGACAACGAAGTCAATCTGCGCAGGGACGCAACGCGCCAGGCCGATCGTATCCTCAAGGCGGCCGGTGCGGTCCTGACGATCGCCGGAGACGACAAGATGTCCTTGCCGGGCGAGGGCATTCACGAGATGGGCACGGCGCGCATGGGCAAGGATCCAGCCACGTCAGTGCTCAATGGCTGGAACCAGGCGCACGATGTGAACAACCTGTTTGTCACCGACGGCTCTTTTATGACGTCGGCCTCGTGCGTGAACCCCTCGCTCACATATATGGCGTTTACCGCGCGTGCCTGCGATTACGCGGTCAAGCAGCTTGCCGCAGGAGTCATTTAAAACCCTGCGAAACGCGCAGGCAGGCAACAAGACATACCCACAATAATTACAGGAGAAAGTGTATGTGCCAACCATCCGCGCTCCGGGGGTACCCGTCGCTCCCGACGGTGGCTGCGAGCATAGGCATCGCCGCCTGCCTGGCCAGCCCATTGGCAGCCGCCCAAGCCAATGATCGGCGGGTGCTGGAAGAGATTCTGGTCACTGCGACCAAGCGTGAAGCGAGCCTGCAGGATGTCTCTGTCGCCGTCACAGCACTGACTACCGATGACATACTCGATGCCCAGATTACCAGCGCAGAAGAGCTGACCTTCCTGGTGCCGTCGCTGAACCTGCAAAAGGGCGGCAACCCGCGCCAGACCTCTTTTTCCATTCGGGGTATCGGCACCCAGTCGTTCAGTTCTGCAGTTGAGCCCAGTGTTTCAACCATGATCGATGGCGTGGTGCTCGGACGCTCCGGACAAGCCTTCATGCAGATGCTGGATATCGCGCGCATCGAGGTGCTGCGAGGGCCGCAAGGCACGCTGTTTGGCAAAAACTCGACGGCGGGGGTGGTGCATGTGATCACCCAGAACCCCACGGAGACCACCACGGGTGAGGTCAGTGCCACGGCGGTGAATGACAACGAGTACCGGGCAGGTGCGACGCTGTCGGGCCCTCTCACTGACGCACTGGGATACCGCCTGTCGGCCACCGGGATCAGTGTGGACGACTTCACGCGCAACGACTTCGATGACAATGACCTCAACGGCAGTGACGAATGGACCGTGCGTGGCAAGTTGCGCTGGCTGCCTGCAGATAACCTGGAACTGATGTTCACCAGTGACTACAGCGACAGGTCCTGTAACTGTACCGGGTCGCCGCTGCGCTCTTTAGAGCCTTTTGGCGGGAATGATGCGACGGTCGACGAGATACTGGCGAATATCGCGCCCGTCGTGCCCGGCGAGGACAACAAAGACCTGAACATCAACCAGATTCCCTTTAGCGACAGCAAGACATCCGGGCATTCGCTGCAGATAAACTGGGATATCGGACAGTACACGCTAACCTCGATTACCGCGCGACGCGAGTTCAAGGTAAACGGCTTCGGCGACATCGACTCGCAGCCCATCGATGCGCTCGGCTTCAACCAGTTCGGGGAAACGCAAACCGAACAGGCCACTCAGGAGCTGCGCCTGCTGTCGCCCGCAGATGACAAACTTACCTATGTGGCCGGCCTGTTTTACTTTGACCAGGACGTAGAGCGCGAATTCCTGCGCGAATTCGAAATCGTCGACGGCTCTCCCGGCTCGGCCTTTGCCGACTTTAGCGTCGATACCACCAACTGGGCTGCTTTTGGTGAAGCCACCTGGAACGTTTCCCGGGATGTGCGCCTGATCCTGGGCGCGCGCTATACCGAAGATGAAGTGGATTTCCTCTTCGAGCGCGTTCAGGACGGTCAGGGCCTTGGCCTTCCCAACTCGGTACCACCCACGCCGGGGGGAACCTCTGAGAACGATTTATCCGGCAAGATTGCCCTGCAATGGGATTACAGCGATGTCGGGATGACTTACCTGAGCTTCACCCAGGGCTATAAGGGTCCCGCCTTTGATATTATCTTCGGCACGGATCCAGTCGATCTTGAACCGGTAGAGCCGGAAACCTCCGACGCCTGGGAACTGGGGCTGAAGACCACGACCCTGGACGGGCGCCTGCGTATTAACGCCGCCTTGTTTTACGCGGTTTACGACGAGTTTCAGGCCCAGGCATTTTTTGATCCCGATGGAATACCAGACTGTCCGGCCGACGATCCGGCTTGCGATCCAGACGACGATCCCGGCAGTTTCCTGCTGATCAACGCCGGGGAAGTCTCCACGTTGGGACTGGAGATTGATTTTCTTGCGCAGGTGACCGAGCGCTTCAGGCTCAGTGGCGGCGCGGCGTTGATCGACGCAAGCATCGAGGACTACGCCGAGGGCCCCTGCAGCGGCGGACAAGTCTTCCGTGGTGAATGCCCCAATGATCTACAGGACTTGTCCGGCGGCGATCTGCCATTTTCGCCTGACTGGAAACTGAACCTGACCGGTACCTATAGCATACCGCTGGATAATGGCCTGAAGGTTGACCTTCTCGGTGCAGTGCGGGCACAGGACGATGTACTGTATTCGATCACGCAGGACGACAATACCGTGCAGGATGCCTACACGATTGTGGATACGTCGATCGCATTACTGGGGCCGGACAATCGCTGGAAGGTCACCGCCTTCGTGAAAAACGTGACGGATGAGTTCTACGCCTCGGTGATCTTCGCGAACAATCCCAATATTGTTCCAAATGGCTATAACCATATCTACGGCAAGCTCGCAGAGCGTACGTATGGCCTGGAGTTGCGCTACAAATGGTTTTGAGCGCGGTGCGAGTTATCGTTATTGGCCTGCTGTCGGGTCTGCTCTTGCCAGTGCTGCAAGGGCATGCCCTGGTGCTCGCATCGAGTCCCGCGGTAGATTCTGCACAAACGGCACAAACTACCGCAAGCGGAACAGCACGCCATAACGCGCCAGCACGCGCTGCGCCTAACATACTGCTGCTAATGGCAGAAGACATGAGCGCCAGGGTCGGACGCTTTGGTGATCCGGTGGCAGACACCCCCAACCTGGATGCTCTGGCACAGCAGGGTGTGATGTACCCCAACACGTTTACCACGGCCGGTGTGTGTGCGCCGAGCCGGGCGGCGCACATTCTGGGCATGCATCAGATTGCCACCGGCAGCCAGCACATGCGCAGTAGCGGCGGCCCCAATGGCGGCTACCTGTCGGTACCACCGCCTTACGCCAAAGCCTATCCGGAGTTGTTAAGACGTGCGGGCTACTACACCTACACGGATACGAAACTGGACTACCAGTTCAGCGGCCCTTTCTGGCGCTCCGGGCCATTTACGATCTGGGACGACACCGGGCGCGACACCAGCTGGCGCAATCGCAAGCCGTCACAGCCCTTTTTCGGCTTCACGAATTTTGCGGTCACCCACGAAAGCGGCATATTCCAGCCACTGGGACACTGGCCACACAGTATTATCCACCTGGTGATGCAGGTGCTGCGCGCGGTGCAATCGCCCGACGTGGAACTGGCGCAATCTACCGACCCCGCCGCGATTATCGTACCGCCTTACTACCCTGACACACCGACTGTGCGCGCCGACATGGCACGTCATTACGATAACATTGCAATCATGGACAGGCAGGTGGGTGCCTTGCTCAAGCAACTCGAAAGCGACGGGTTGGCAGATTCTACGATCGTCATCTGGACCACCGATCACGGTGACGGGTTGCCGCGCGGCAAGCGTGAACTGTACGACTCCGGCATCAAGGTCCCGATGATTATTCGCTGGCCAGAAGCGTATCGGCCCCAGGGCGTTGCGCCAGGCTCGGTTGATCTACGCATGGTGAGCTTTGTTGATATCGCACCCACAGTGCTGCGACTGGCCGGTGTGGAAGTACCCGCGCACATGCACGGCCGTGATTTTTTAAGCGGCGAGCGCAGGCGCTACGTCTTCGCCTCGCGCGACCGGATTGATGAAATACCGGATCGGCAACGCGCAGTCTCGGATGAGCGCTTCAAGTATATTCGTAGCTGGCATCCCCACCTCGCTGGCGGTCATCCGCTGCGCTTTCGCGACAATATCGACATGGTGCGCGAAATGCGCGCGCTCTATGAAGACGGCCGGCTCAATGCCAGGCAACGATTGTGGTTCGAACCCGTAGGGGAGGAGCGCCTGTTCGACCTGCAGAAAGATCCCTTCGAGCTCAACAACGTGCTTGAGCAACCGCAGTACCAACTGGACGCTGATCGCATGCGCCTGGCACTGGAAGCCTGGCTGGATAGCATCGAGGACTGGAGCGACAGGCCTGAAAGCTCAATGGCACAGGACTTTCAGCCCGAAGGCACAACACCGGTGACCGCGCCGCCCGTTGCGCAACTGGATGAAGGTCGCCTGCAACTGAGCACCAGTGAATCCGCCTCAGTGGGCTATCGCATCAACAACGGGGCCTGGCAGCTCTACAGCAGGCCGGTGCCGGTAAGCCCGGGCACTACTGTCGAGGCCAAGGCGGTGCGCTACGGTTGGGAAGAAAGCAACGTAGTTACCGTCGTCGTGCCTGCGAAATAAGGAAGCTGAACATGGACTCAGAACACCAGCCTTCATGTCACCCGCACCTGCTCGCGTTGTTGCGCCAGACAGCGCAGTTGCCGGCCGGGAGGTGCGCAATCCGGCCTCCCGGCGCGAGGCAGCGACAGGCCCGCAGGCTGTGCGCGGCGGGGCATTCGGCCCGTGCGCTGCTTCTGCTGCTTCTTGTAGGGGCACTGTGGACGGTGCCCGCGGCAGCAAAGCCCCCGAACATCCTGTTTATTATGTCTGACGATCATGCCGTTGCCGCGGTCAGCGCCTACGGCGAATCGCGCCTGCAGCTGTCTACACCGAACATTGATCGGATCGCGCGAAACGGGATGCGTTTTGATCGGGCCTACGTGGCAAATTCAATCTGTGGGCCGAGTCGCGCCACGATGCTGACCGGCAAGCATAGTCACGCCAACGGCTTTTACAGCAATGAATGGTCCGGACCCTTCAATGGCGAACAACAGACACTACCTTTGCTTTTACAGGAAGCGGGTTATAGCACGGCAGTTGTCGGCAAGTGGCACCTGTACAGTGATCCGGTGGGGTTTGATCACTGGGAAGTCATCCATAACAGTTTCGAACAGGGGACATACTACAACCCCGAGTTCCGCAGCGCCCAGGGGATAGAAAAAACCAGCGGGTATGTGGCCAACATCATCACCGACAAAGCCATTGCGTGGCTGGCAGAGAACGCCAGCAGGCCAGAGCCCTTCTTCTTGATCTACAACCACAAGACGCCGCATCGGGACTGGCTGCCAGGGCCGCAGGAACTGCGCGACTGGGACGAAGACGCGCGTATCGAGGAGCCGCCAACATTACTGCGCGATTTGAGCGATGAAGTCGCTGCCCGGCGTGAGGCGAGAATGTCCATCGCAGACTGGATGACCAACAACGACGTCAAGCTGAGCATGCCACGTCATTTAACGCCCGAACAAGCAACCCTGTGGGAGAAAGCCTTCTCTGCCGGCAATGCACAGTATGCCCGACTCAAACCCAGCGGCGACGCGCAGGTTCGCTGGAAGTACCAACGCTATATCAAGACCTATGCTGCCGCCGTCAAAAGCATGGACAGGGAGATAGGCCGACTGCTTGACTATCTGGCGGCCAATGACCTGCTGGAAAATACAATCGTCATCTACACGTCCGACCAGGGGTTTTTCCTTGGTGAGAACGGCTGGTTTGACAAGCGCTGGATGGATGAAGTGTCCTCCCGCGTACCCTTGCTGGTGCAATGGCCAGGCCAGGTGGAAGCTGGCAGCAGTTCGCAGGCACTGGTACAGAACATCGATTTTGCGCCCACGCTACTCGCCGCTGCCGGAGTGGTTGCACCGCAGCCCATGCACGGCAGGAATATGCTGCCGCTACTGCAGCAAGAGCCTACGCAATGGCGCGAGGCGCTGTATTACCACTTCTATGAGAATCCGGGCTTTCACGGCGTGGCACGTCACTACGGCATTCACACCGGACGCATGAAACTTATTCACTATTACCAGGACGACGAATGGGAGCTGTTTGACCTGCACACGGACCCACAAGAGCAGGCCAATCTGTACGGCCGTCCCGAACGTGCCGCAGAGATTGCTCTGTTAAAGCGGCAGCTGGCGGCATTGCGCATCCAATATGGGGTGCCCGAGGAAGACCCACCAGTGCCCTGGTATCACGGCGCAGTGATTCGCGTGTTTGAGCAACTGCTCAAACTGCTGTGAAGGCAATCACAGCACCCGACAGAGACATCGCGTGCCGATAACAGCTGACACGACAGGGTGCCAAGGAGTCACGAGACTATGCTAAGAAAAATGGTACTTCTGGCACTGGTGCTACTGGGCATGCTGGTACTTGCCACTGGCTGGTTCTACGCGGTAGGCAGCGGGCTGGCGGGCGGTGGCCCGTGGCAATCCCTGCCAGTCACTGCCGGCCCGCGCCCCGCGATTGTCCAGGCAGCGGGCGAGCCACAGATACTGTTCGGCGACTTGCATACCCATACAAACTATTCACTGGATGCCTACGTATTCAACACGGCGTTGATGAAAGACGTGGGAGTGGTAACACCTGCCGATGCGTGCGATTACGCGCGCTACTGCTCGGCACTGGATTTCTGGAGTATCAATGATCATGCGGAAGGCCTGACGCCGCGCGTCTGGGCCGACACGGTCGATGCCGTGCGGGCCTGCAATGCCAACGCAGGTGACGCGCAGTTTCCCGACATGGTGTCTTTTGTCGGGTGGGAATGGTCCAACGGTAACAGCGACGACGTGCCCAGCCACTACGGCCACAAGAACGTGATTTTTCGCACCTGGGAGGAGGGCGCAACACCCACACGCCCCATTGCCTCTGCCCGCAACTACATCTTTACGCGGGTGCCTGCGCCACTGCTGGGACTGATTAGCCTGGCGGAAGACCTGCAAACCAGCGCTGACATGGGCTGGTACTTCAAGGAGTCACGCGAGACCCCGACCTGCGCCGCCAACGTACCCGTGCGAGACTTGCCCGATGACTGCCGCGAAGTCGCGGCTACGCCCTCGGTGCTTTACAGGAAGCTGGACGAATGGGCCCTGGACAGCCTGGTCATACCACATGGTCTTGCCTGGGGCACAACCAACCCGCTTACCGCTGACTTCCGCAACCAGCTGGATGAGTACGAAGCGCGGTACCAGCGCCTGCTGGAAACCTATTCAGGACATGGCAACTCAGAGCGCTACGAGGATTTTCAACGTATCGCGGTCGACGACAGCGGAGACCTTGTTTGCCCCGATGCAACGCCGAATTTCACCCCGTGCTGTCAACAGGCAGCGCAGATCATACGCGCACGCTGCGACGATCCCGCGTCAGCACAATGCGCGCAAGAGATAGAGCGCACCGTGAGCGCGTTCCTGCAAGCAGGCCCGCGCAAGGGTCGTAACGTCATTGCCAATGCCACACTCGACGACTGGGCCGGTTGCGGCCAGTTGCAAAATACCTTTCAGCCCGCTTCCATGTATGTGCCACGGCAGTCAACGCAATACAATCTGGCGCTGGGTTTTGATGCGCAGGGCAGACCCAGGCGCACGCGCTTTGGACTCATCGGCTCCAGCGACAACCACCTGGCGCGGCCGGGCAATTCGTACAAGGAAGTCAACCGGCGACTCGCTACCGACAACAAGAGCGTCAGCGGTGAACCGACATGGTCCTACACAGCGGACAGGGAATCAGGCAGCTTTTACTACACGGGCGGGCTCGTTGCCGTGCACGCCAATGGGCGCCACCGGGATGCCATCTGGCAGGGCCTGGAGCAACGTCACGTTTACGCCACCTCCGGCGACAGAACACTGGTCTGGTTCGACCTGCTCAATGGGCCGGCGGGGCAAGTACCCATGGGCAGCGAGGTTGTGATGTCACAAACTCCGCGCTTTCGCGTCAAGGCACTGGGTGCTTTTGAACAACAGCCGGGGTGTCCTGGATATGCACGCTCGGCGCTGGGCGATGCGCGCGTCGCATCGCTGTGTGGTGGCCAGTGCTATCATCCTGCCGACCGGCGCAAACCTGTAGAGCGCATTGAAATCGTACGTATTCGACCACAGGTCGATCCGGCGGAGCCTGTTGCAGCACTGATCGACCACCGCTGGAAGGTATTCGACTGCCCCGCAGATGGCACCGGTTGCAGCGCGGAATTCGATGACCCGGAGTTTGCATCGGTGCAACGGCCAGCGCTGTACTATGCACGGGTTCTGCAGCGGGCCGAGCCCTTGATCAGTGGTGACCCCTTTGGCTGTCAGCATGACGATGCGGGCAACTGCATCGAAAGGCGCTACTGCATTGACGAAAATGCACCGGCCGATGAGGATTGCCTTAGCCCGGCCGAACCGCACGCGTGGACTTCACCTATCTATGTTGACTATGTCGGGGCACCGCGCACGGACGAATAGCACGGGGATGTTGGCACCTGCAACGCGGTTCAATGGGCTAGACCCTTTTGGGGCTATGCAGACTTTTGCAGTTGCATGATTGCGCCAGCCATTGATTCAGGTGCGTGCATTACAGACACTTGCAAGCCACCCAACAGAACGTCACAAAAGGTTCAGCTATGTCTATGTCCGATGCCGAGAAACGCGTGGTCGATGGCACCACCTGGGAGCAGTTTTGCGACGCCCTTAAAGAAGCCGGTAAGATTATTCAATCGGAGAAGGCGCCCAAGGATCCTTTCAACCAGGCTGAGGGCTATCGCTACCTGACGCGCCTGCTGCGCGGGGGGCTGGAAAGCTTCCTTGAATTTCGCGACCCCATGTTCCCGCAGTTGCGCTGCGGCGCGCACGAAACGATCAAGCTCGGCGCAGATAATCCAGACAACCGCTACGAGAGCGCGCCGATCAATCCTAAGTACAACTATCGCATTACCGGCACGCGCGGCACCGTCAATTACCTGGGCATTAGTTCCATCATCAACAAGTATGCCGTTGATGGCACCATGGAGGTCACCGGGCATATTGACCATCGCCAGATGGAGATCGGCCCCAACGGTGAAATCGACATTATTATCAGCCGCGAAGAGCAGCCTGGAAACTGGTTGCCTATGGGCAATGGCACGAACTCTATCACCGTTCGCCAGACCTTCCAGGATCGGGTCAACGAAAAACGCGCCGAGATCAAGATCGAGCGTATCGGTGCGGGCGATGACCGGCCGGAGCCCTTGTCAGCAGAAAAACTTGAACGCGGCCTGCAGGGCGCGGCGATGTTTATGCAAGGCTCGGCAAAAATGTTTGAGGATTGGGCCGAGAGCTTCCTGCCCACACTGAACGAACTGCCGCCCGCTGACCAGGCCTACTGCCAGGCTATTGGCGGCGACCCCAATATCTTCTATTTTCACAGCGCCTGGCAGCTTGCGGAAGACGAGGTGTTCATCATCGAAGCACCCACCATTCCCGAGTGCCAGACCTGGAACTTCCAGTTGGACAACTGGTGGATGGAATCCCTTGACTACCGCCACCACACCATTCACGTCAACAAGCACACGGCGCATTACGAGCAGGACGGCAGCGTGCGCGTGGTGGTGTCGCACACTGACCCTGGCGTGCCGAACTGGATTGAAACGGCCGGCCACAGCCTCGGCACGATGTGCTGGCGCTGGATTGGTGCACAGGAGCATCCCACCCTGAACACCCGTGTCGCCAAACTGTCGGAGTTGAAATGAGCGAAGAGGCGATAAACACTACAGTCAACTACGATGCAGACGAACTGATAGCCGAAGCGGTCGGACAAACGGGTTTTGATGACTTTGGCAAACTGCCATTTCGGGAAGGCCTTGAAACCCTTCTGCAAACCTATGACAACCACATTCGCGATCCGGAGGGTCGCAAGCGTTGCCGCGACCGAGTGGTTATGCAACTGGCGACGCGCCTGAAGTGTGAAAACGCCTTCAAGACGATCCCGGCCATTCACGAACAAAAAATCACCGCGCCCATTTTCGTCACAGGCTTGCCACGCTCCGGTACCTCAGCGCTGCTCAACCTGCTGGTGGCAGCCCCTGAGAATCGCGGCCTGCTGCAATGGGAAGTCCAGTTCCCGGATCCATGGCCTGGCTGCGAGCCAGGACAGGAGGACCCACGTTACCCTTACCTGGTCAAGGCACTGGAAGAGACGCGTAACTCGGATTTCGCCAAAATCCACTTCGTTGATGCAGACACACCCGAGGAATGCGTGTTGCTGCACGCCTATGCCTTTACCGGCGTGCAGCTGGGCTTTGAGATCATGCTCGAACCGTATCGAAGCTGGATCCTGCAGCAAGACCTGCGGCCCATGTACGCCTACCAGAAGCAACAAATGCAAATGCTGAACTGGCGCAACCCTGGCGAGCAGTGGATGCTCAAGGCACCGGCCCACATGTGGGGCATCGACGCGATTCTCGAGGTCTTCCCCGATGCGCGCTTCATCTGGTGCCATCGTGATCCGCAAAAAGTCATCCCGTCTATCAACAGCATGAACAAGGTGGTGATGCACATGTACGCCGGCGACTACAGCCACATCGATGCCGGCGAGATCGGACGCGCTGTGATGGAGTGGTATGCACTGTCGCTGGAACGCGGCCTCGACATGCGCGCCCGCTATCCGCAGGAGCTGTTCGTGGACTGCTCACAGGCAGAGTTTGTCGAGAACCCGATGGGCGTGGTCGAGCGCGTCTACCAGTCGTTTGAGCTGCCTCTGTCAGCCGACGCCAGGGCAGTGCTACAGGCACACATTGACGCCAATCCCAAGGGCAAGCACGGCAAGCACGAGTACGACCTGGCCGAATATGGGCTGACTCGCGAACTGATCGCAGAGCGCTTTGCCTTTTACACCGGCGACGGTCGTTGGCCTATCTCCGAGTGAGCCGTTCCCACCACCGGCGCGCGAGGACGCTGCGCGGATACGCCGCGCGGATACGCCGCGCGGATACGCCGCGCGGATACGCTGCGCGGATACGCTGCGCGAGTACGCTATTCGATAGCCCTCGCCACGCAGGCAGGAAGCACCGCGTTAGCAATGATGTCCTTGCAAGCAACGGCGGGCAGGGGTAATCGCTGTGGCGCATTGCCGACAACACCGGGCGTGAGCACAACTGCTGTCGCACTCCCACGCGCCGGGTGCTACGACCGTGGCGCAGCAGTTGTGCCTGGGAGCCTACGCGTGCGTCCTGCGCACCAGGGCAGACCAGCGCGCTCAGCGCTCATCAGAAAAAACATGCAATCCTGTTTGTTTTTTTGCGCCAGTTCCCCTATATTCACCGGAATAATACGCACGTCGACGCGTGCCTGTGCGCGCCTCCCAGGCGTCTGCGCCGTAGGGCAGCGATGGGCTGCTGCGTCGCCCAAGGGGCCAATAACAACAGTCAGCCGTGCCTGGCATTACCGATCTGCAGGTACCTGCCTGCAGTCACTGAATCAGGAGTAACCACGTGAGCTTACCGAAAGAAAAACTGCTGCGCGCCTACCGCCAGATGAAAACCATTCGTGAGTTTGAAGAACGGGCACACGCAGAGATCATGAACGGCCAGATAGCGGGTTTTACTCACCTTTACACCGGCCAAGAAGCCAACGCGGTGGGCGTCTGCGAGCATCTGGACAATGACGACACGATCATATCTACCCACCGTGGCCATGGGCACTGCATCGCCAAGGGTGCTGACGTGATCGGCATGATGAAAGAGCTGTTTGGCTCTTCTGAGGGCCTGTGCAAAGGCAAGGGCGGCTCGATGCATGTCGCCGATATGGAAAAGGGTATTCTTGGCGCCAATGGCATTGTCGCCGGTGGGCCGCCCATTTCCGTCGGTGCCGCGCTGGCCGCGCGCATTCGCAAGAACGGCCGCGTTGCCGTGTCATTTTCAGGTGATGGTTCTGTTAACCAGGGTACCTGCTTTGAAGCGATGAACCTTGCAGTGGTGCTCAAGGTGCCTGCCGTGTTTGTGATTGAAAACAACTACTACTCGGAACACACCAACATCAGCTATGCAGTAGGGTGCGACGACCTCAAGGCGCGCACAGAGGGTTTTGGCTTTCCCGTGTTTGTCGCCGACGGCGCAGACTTCTTTTCAGTCTATGAGGCAGCGGGCAAAGCCATAGAGCATGCGCGTGCCGGCAATGGCCCCGCCGGGGTATTTGCCGAAACCGGGCGCTTCCATGGCCACTTTGTAGGCGACCCGCAAACCTACCGCGCCGAGGGTGAACTCGATGACCTGCGCGAAAACTCCTGCTGCCTGAAAAACTTCCGCACAACCATGCAAGCGAGCGGTGAACTGAGTATGGAAGAACTGGACGCTATCGATGCAGAAGTCATGACGCTGATCGAAGAGTCCGTCAGTGCCGCCAAGGCGGCCGCACGACCCACACCCGAACAGGTCACCGAAGACGTTTACATCAATTATTCCGGCCAGGCCAGCGCTTAGGAGGCACGATCATGTCAGAAAAAACAATGCGCGATGCGATCAACGAAGCCCTGCACCAGGCGATGGCGGCGGACGAATCGGTATTCGTGATCGGCGAAGATGTCGCCGGCTGCAACGGCAGCCAGGGTGAGGTCGGCTCTGTGGGTGGCGTCTTTGGCGTCACCTCTGGCCTGTACAAGACCTTTGGTCCAGACCGCTGTATTGATACACCGATTTCAGAATCAGCGATTGTCGGCGCTGCCGCCGGTGCTGCGCTGGTCGGTATGCGGCCCGTGGCAGAAATCATGTTTGCGGATTTTATCGGAGTCTGCATGGACCAGATCGTCAATCAGATGGGCAAGTTCCGCTATATGTTTGGCGGCAAGAGCAAATGTCCTGCGGTGATTCGCTTTGCCTCGGGCGGCGGCTTTTCTGCGGCAGGCCAGCACAGTCAGTCCATGTACCAGGTCATGACGTCTTTTCCCGGCTTGAAAGTGGTCATCCCCTCCAACGCGTATGACGCCAAGGGGCTGCTGCTGCAGGCGATCAGGGATGATGATCCGGTACTGTTTTTTGAGCCCAAGGCACTGTATCAGGAAGCCTGCGAGGTGCCCGACGAAATGTACACGATCCCGTTTGGCGAGGCCGCCTTCGTTCGTGAGGGTGACGACGTTACCGTGGTCGCCTTCGGCCAGATGGTCAACCGGGCTGCCGCTGCAATTGATGCACTGGAGGCCGAAGGCATCAGTTGCGATTTGATAGATCCACGCACAAGTTCGCCGCTGGACGAGGCCGCCATTCTGGAAAGCGTCGAGGCTACCGGTCGCCTTATCGTAGTTGACGAATCTCCGCCGCGTTGTGGCCTCACCGCAGACGTTGCGGCGCTGGCAGCCGACAAAGCATTTCACGCCTTGAAGGCGCCTGTAAAACAGGTGTGCGCGCCGCACAGCCCAACACCGTTCTCACCCGAACTGGAAGCGGCGTACATTCCCAGCGTTGAAAAAATACAAACCACCATCAAGGAGTTAATGGCCCAGAGCCGCTAAGTCATGAGTCAAATTTATCCGATAGCGGTGCCCAAGTGGGGCATCGAGATGGTCGAAGGCACCATCAACACCTGGAACAAACAGGAAGGCGACGTAGTCGCCAAGGGCGATGAAGTCTTTGAAATGGAGTCCGACAAAATCGTCAACGTGTGGGATTCGCCTGTTGACGGCGTTCTGCGCCGCATCATTGCCCAGGAGGGCGACGCCCACCCGGTGGGCGCGCTGCTGGGTGTTATCGCCGCTCCCGACGTTGATGACGCTGCCATAGACGCATTTATCGGCAGCTTCACCGGTGGCAGCAAAGACAAAACCCCAGAAACCACACCCGCTGCTGCCAAACCTGCCGGCGCTGCTGATGCCGCGACGCGCTCAAGCCCGTCTGTGCGCAAACTGGCGCAGGAACTTGGCGTGGACCTGAACAGCATAGAAGGTACCGGCAGGAGAGGGCGCATCACCGAAGAGGATGTGCGCGCAGCCGCCACAGGTGGTGACGGCGCCGACGCTGACGCGGTCGAGATTATTCCGCTTTCAGCAACGCGCAAAACCATTGGGCGGCGGCTGAGCGAAGCCAAGCAGCAGATTCCGCATTTTTACCTCAGCGTGGATTACGAACTGGATGGGCTGCTTGCCCATCGCTCCCGGTTGAACGAGAGCGGCGACACCAAGGTGTCAGTGAATGATCTGATCGTATGGTGCGTGGCGCAAGCGCTGATGAAAGAACCGCGCGTCAACGTCAATCTCGTTGGCGATGATATTCACCAGTTCAGGGACGCCAATATCTCCGTTGCCATCGCCACAGACGAGGGTCTGTACCCCGCAACCGTACGTGCTGTTCAGGAGATGTCACCCCAGCAGCTAGCGCAGGCGATTGCTACACTGGCAGAAAAAACCCGGCAGGGCAGTCTCGCCAAAGAGGATATCAGTGGCGGTTCTTTTACGGTTTCAAACCTGGGCATGTTTGGCGTGAGCAATTTCACCGCCATTATCAACCCTCCGATGGGCGCGATTCTGGCGCTGGGCAAGGGCGAACCGCGTGCAGTGATCAAGGACGGTAAGCCGGCGGTGGCAACCATCGTCAGCGCGACACTGTCCTGCGATCACCGGGTGATCGATGGGGCAGTGGGTGCGAAGTTCCTGCAGGTGCTGGGGCAGGAGATTGCCGCGCTCTGACGGGGATCCCTGGCAGCATTGCTGGCGTGGCGCAACGAGGGGACCCTGTCTATTTAACATAACATCAGCGGTGAAGCGCGCCCGAGCGCATCGATATCGTGCTACAAAATGTAGTTTATTGTAGAATTCACATAATTTAGTAGTCATAACCTATTGTTTTTTATAGGGGTAATACGGGCTCTTGGCTTCGGCCAGGCGCCATCGGAGAGGCCAGTCAGCTGCTTCGATCACAGTCGTCGCGCACAGTACTCGCACACAATACTCGCCCACAATAAAAGCAGCCATGACGCCCGTTGTGTTGCCCGCGAACGCTGCGAACCGAATGTCATCATGGCTGGCTGTCCGCACTAGCTAACGTCTTCGCTATGCATACACCCCCGAAGGCCAACAGGTAAGCCTGACAAAGTGGTTAAACCATTACCGATATCACGGCAAGCGAATGTCAGCCATGCCGTTATTCGCGAATGATCGCTACCGCAACAACGGTTTGAGCACCGTAGTTTCGGGGCGACAGCGCAACCAGGGAAATGCCGGCCGTCTGAGCAACAGTCACAATCGCTTGCTTTGAAACCTCAAACCCAACTTGCATCTCACACTGCAACGCGTCCTTGCGCGCCGCTGAGCAGTACCGGACTAACCATATTCCATTGAAGCGAAGTTCGTACCCGCTAACTGGTGAAGGCACTTGGCAGAGGCGTTCGAACCAAAAAGCACGACTAAACACTGTATAGACAAGCTATTGACCCACTCATGGATTTATCCACAGCTGCGCATAATATATATTATGTTAAATAGATGATTTGGACACCAGGATATCCACAGCCCATCACATGCCCGTGAGCCCCTCCTTGACCCTGGGCTTCACCAGGCGTATTCCGTGGCGTCGCCTGACGGCTTCAAGGGGCCTGTGATTCGTAAGACGTTCTCAGAACGTCCGCACATTGCAGGTTTTTTTAGCGGGCTTTAAAACAGGTTTTAATCAGGGGGCTAACGAGCGGACGCAATTCGCAGGTCGCTAGCAGCGTTAGCCGGGAACGCCTGGCCTATCCCGCAGAACAACCGATACCCGACAATCCCGATAGCGACGTTTCCATCGCCCTGACCAGTAAAGTTTGTTCTACTTACGCACAACAACACGTTGCACGAGCGCTCGCTAATGAACTTGAAGGAATTTCGCGCCCCGGAGGTCTACTTGAACCTCAACGTTCGGGGCATGGGTCAATCCGCCACATTGGCGATCAATGAACGCTCACGCCAGATGCTCGCGCAAGGCAGGCAGGTCTACCGCCTGGGACTGGGACAGTCGCCCTTCCCCGTACCCGCCGTTGTGCGCGACAGCCTGGCTGACAACGCCCACCAGAAAGATTACCTCTGCGTTATGGGCCTTGAGGCTTTACGTACGGCGGTCACCGACTGGGTTAAACGCACCGAGGGCCTGGAGTACCTGCCGGAAAACGTGCTGGTCGGCCCGGGTACGAAAGAACTGATGTTCCTGATACAACTGGTGTATTACGGAGATCTGGTCATCCCCTCGCCTTCGTGGGTGTCCTATGCACCGCAGGCGCGCATTATCGGCCGGCATATTCACTGGTTGCGAACACGTCCGGAAGCCGGGCTGGGGGTGGAGCCGGATGCTCTCGAGGAATTGTGCAGCCGGGATCCTGAACGCCCGCGCCTGCTGATTCTTAACTCACCGAGCAACCCTACCGGCCATTGCTACAACCATGGGCAATTGCTGGAACTGGTAAAAGTACTGCGCAGGTATCGCGTATTGGTGCTGTCAGATGAAATCTACAGCGCTACACATTACACGGGCGAACATGAGTCGCTGGCACGCTACTACCCGGAAGGCACGATTATCAGCAACGGGCTGAGTAAGTGGTGTGGCGCCGGCGGTTGGCGACTGGGGTTTTTTGTCTTTCCACAAAACCTTGCCTGGCTTGCCACGGCAATGGCCGCTGTTGCGAGCGAAACCTTTACCTCGACCAGTGCGCCTATCCAGTACGCCGCGGTAACAGCGCTGCAGGACACGCCGCAAATGCAGGACTACCTGCTGCACAGCAGGCAGGTACTCGCAGCGCTCGCCGAGCATGCCTATTCAACGCTCAGTGCGGCTGGGGCAGCGCTACGGCCCGCCCAGGGCGGGTTTTATCTTTTCCCGCAGTTCGAGGCGCATCGTGCCGCGCTTGAGCAGCGCGGCATTAACGACGGCGCCACCCTGTGCGAGAGATTGTTGGAAGAAACCGGCGTCGCCACCCTGCCAGGAGAATGCTTCGGCAGGCCCGCACAGGAGTTATCCCTGCGCCTGGCAATCGTTGACTTCGATGGTGCGCTGGCGTTGGAAAAGGCTGCACAGGAAGCCGTCGACGAGGCGTTTGTCAAACGTTATTGCCCCAACGTCACCGACGCAATTGAGCGCATGGCCGCCTGGGTATCACAGTGATAGCACGGCTGCGGAAGGCTAGCGTGACTACCAGCGCAGGCTTGCCCACGACCGTAGCAGAGCAGCGCGCAGGCACAGTACTGGAGCGCGCGCAGTTTATCGTTGCCGTACCGCTATGCACTCGATACGATGGCACGCAGCGTCGACCGTCAGCCCACACCTGAATTGACGAGCAACACTCCATGCAGCACGCAACAACAGCGCAATTGATCTCACTCGTTGTGCCTATCTACAACGAAGAGGCTGTGTTGCCGTCGCTTTTCGCCAAGCTCTATGAAAAGCTCGCATCGCTACCGCTGCCCTTTGAAGTGATCCTGGTGGATGATGGCTCCACCGATAACAGCTGGGCCCTGCTGCGCAGCGAAGCCGGCAAACACAGCAATATCAAACTGCTGCGCTTCTCACGCAACTTCGGTAAGGAGGCCGCCATTCTCGCAGGGCTGAAGGAATGTGACGGCGATGCAGTGGTGGTCATTGATGCCGACTTACAACACCCTCCGGGCATGCTGGTTGAGATGGTCGACATCTGGCTACAGGGCGACGTCGATATTATCCACGCCGTGAAGTCGGAAGATCGCAACGCACCCTTACTGGATCGCGTGACTTCATACGGTTTTGGCAGGCTTTTCCGGCGCATCACCGGCTACGAAATACGCGGCGCAACCGACTACAAGCTGCTTGATCGGCGCGTGGTCGACATACTCAGGGAAATGCGCGACTACAGCCTGTTCTTCCGCGGTACCACGCTGTGGCTGGGCTTTCGTCATCGCGAGCTGTATTTCGAACTGGGCGACCGGCGCGGTGGTAAAAGCAAGTGGACGTCCCTGTCCAGGCTCAGGTTGGGCATTAGCGCCCTGACCTCCTTCACCGCGTTACCACTACATCTTATGACTGTCCTGGGCGCTGGCTCGCTGCTGTTTGCGCTGGCCATGGGCGCACACACGTTCTACAACAAGATCAATGGTGAAGCCGTTGAAGGCTTCACCAGCGTCATACTGCTCATTCTCATTTTCGGCAGCCTCACCATCCTGTGCCTGGGCGTCATCGGTGCCTACCTGGCCAAGATCCACGACGAGGTGCGCGGCAGGCCGCGCTACCTTATTGACGAAAAAATCCTGCCTCCCGGCGCTGATGAGTCCCGCTAGCCAGCCCGTGGAAAAACACCGGGGGCCGCTCGCACTGGTTGCAGGGAAATTTGCAGTGGTCGGGGTGATCAATACACTGGTTTATTTTGTCGTCACGGGAAGCCTGGTTGAGCTTGCGTTACTGGCGCCGGTACCGGCTTCAGTGGTGGGCTTTGTGTTTGCAGTGCTCGTTTCGTTCGCGCTGAACACTGCGTGGACCTTTCGCCAGACAGACCAACTGCATCTTCGATTCGCGAGATTCCTGATCGTTTCCGTCACCGGTATGGCGTTAAACACGGTCATTATGTACCTCGTAGTGACGCAACTGCAGCTCCACTATCTTTGGGGAATGCTGGCGGTGCTTTTTGTCGTGCCCCCGTGTAATTTTGTACTCAACCTGCGGTGGAGCTACAAGCAATAACCACAGCGGGCAGTGGCATTTACTTGCAAGGCCTGTACAAGCAGTGCGGCGCCCTGCCTAACCAACGCCGGCGTATCGCTGGCCTGCCCAAAAAAGGAGCAACCGATGAAACTTGGACTGGGGCTGATCTCAACGGCGTTCAGCGCGCACCCTACGCTCAATATCGAGCGCGTGAAGCAGGCAGAGGCCCTTGGCTTCGACTCGGTCTGGGCGGCGGAAGCCTACGGCTGTGACGCCGTCAGCAGCGCTGCCTGGTTAGCGGCACACACCACGACGATCAAGGTCGGCACCGCCATTATGCAAATGCCTGCACGTACTCCTGCGGCCGCGGCCATGGCAGCAATAGGGTTGGATGCGCTGTCCGGTGGACGCTTTGTGCTGGGCCTGGGTAGCTCTGGCCCGCAGGTTGCGGAGGGCTGGCACGGAGTCGCTTATGACCGTCCATTAGGCCGCAGCCGTGAGTACGTGGAAATCGTGCGCAAGATTCTCGCGCGTGAAGCGCCTGTGACTCACCAGGGCTATCACTACCAGCTACCACTGAGCGGTGAGAACACCACGGGGGCCGGCAAACCCCTGAAAAGCGTTGCCCATACCAACCCGGACCAACCTATTTACCTGGCTTCGATCAGCCCCGGCGGACTGCGGCTGGCCGCAGAAATCGGCGATGGTGTCTTGCTCTCATTTCTGGATCCGGATGACACCGCAACGATCGTGGACAAACACCTCGCTGACGGTTTTGCCAAAGACACCGCACGCACACAGCGCGAGAACTTCACCGTCTGTACCTTCGTCAATGCCATCGTCACCGATGACGTACAGGGCGTTTTCGATATGATGAAGCCCAACCTGGCTCGCCAACTGGGCGGCATGGGCTCACGCAACAAGAATTTCTATGCGGAATTCGCCTGTCGCATGGGCTATGCCGACGAGGTGGACCAGATCCAAACGCTGTACCTCTCTGGCGAGAAGGCCAGGGCGGCCGCTATGGTTCCCGAGGCACTGCTGGACAGCACCAATCTGGTTGGCCCGCCCCAGCGCATTCGCGAACGGCTGCAGCCATGGAAAGAAGCGGGCCGACGTGGTTCACTCGACATGATGCTGCTCACCACGGAGCAGCCCGAAGCACTGGAGCTGATGGCAAGCGAACTGTTGTAAGGCTATTGCCAAAGCAGCTTGTTGCAGAGCCTTTGCGGTAGCGCCCCGTGAGCGCACTCGCTTCCGGTAAGCCCCCTGCCCCTGTTACGGTTGCTGCGCGGTATAGCGCGAAGACAGCGCAGCCATGATGCCGTAGAACTCTGACATCGTATCGTCAACAATCTGCTGCGCCGTTTTAATACTGTCGATACGACCAGCAACCTGGCCACCCAGCGGGATCGCCGCTTCCATGTCGCCTCCAAAATACACATCCATCAGGTTGGCCATGTGCTCACCGACATCAAAGCTACCCAAGGACGCCAGTGAGGCTGTGCGTTCTGTGCGCAAGGCCCGCAGTGCCGGCCGCGATGCCTGATTCAAAAACACGGTATCTGTGGCCTTCGCATTGACCACGGCATTCTTGTAATTGTGGTGCACAGGAGATTCCGCACACGACAACATTCGCGTACCCATCTGCACACCCTCCGCGCCCATGGCAAAAGCACCGGCCATGGAGGCGCCGTCGGCAATACCGCCCGCAGCAATAATCGGCACGTCAACTTGCGAGCGTATCAGTGGCAGTAACACCATGGTCGATACCGGGCTGGGATTTTTGAATCCCCCGCCCTCGCCGCCTTCTACTACCAGGCCGTCTACGCCTGCGTCCATCGCCTTGAGTGCCATCTCCAGCGTCGGTACCACATGAAACACGGTAATGCCGGCGTCCTGGAAATCACGTGTACACACGTCGGGACTGCCCGAGGAGGTCGTGACGAACTTGATGCCCTGCTCTATCACAAAGTCGATGATGTTCAGGCCCTTAACATATGACAGCGCCACGTTCATTCCAAAAGGCTGGTTCGTCAGCTGACGCATTTTTTCAACCTCAAGCTTGACGTTGTCCAACTCCCCCGATGATGTCTCGATAACACCCAGGCCACCGGCATTGCTTACCGCTGCCGCAAGCTGGGCACGTGCTATCCACCCCATCGGGGCCTGAATGATCGGATACCGCGTGCCGGTCATTGCCGTCACCCGGTTATCAATCGCAGGATTCTTCATAGCGTCTGGTTTCCAGTAAAGTTAGCTGGCTGCGACACACTGTGACAGCCTTGAACCTGCGATGATTACCCAGCACAGCGCGCTACACAACCGCTGCGGTGGAAACAGGACTACAATTCATCCTTGGTGCGCTACCAGAGCCTGACAGGCGATGAATGCCGCCCATCGCCGGCCGCTGAGTGTCATCAGAGTGTGCGCACAGTCAGCGCCAGGAACACCAGGCCGCCGGTGGCTATGGGAAAGCGCGAGCACAGTGAAAGGGTCGCGCCGTGTCGTGACTTTCGATACGGTGGTCACTACCATAGCGCAACCTGTTTATCCTCCAGGGAGGCAACCCCATGCAGATTGGCGACAAGATTATTGTAGTAACCGGAGGCGGCAGCGGTATCGGCAAGGCCCTGATCGAGCGTTTCCAGCGCGAAGGTGCCAGCGTGGTCGTCGCCGTTGACGTCAATGCAGATGCCGCCAGTGCAACGGCTGCGCAGCTGGGTTGCCCGGCGATGGTCGCTGACGTCTCTAATGAGGCCGATGTCGTGCGAATCATCGACGAGATTGAGAACACGATCGGGCCCATCGACCTGTTCTGCTCCAACGCCGGGGTGATTGCCGGTGCCAGCGAGCAGTCTGCCAATGAGGAATGGGAGCTCAGCTGGGGCGTCAATGTCATGGCGCATGTCTACGCTGCCCGCCATATGATTCCGCGCATGATAAGTCGCGGCGGTGGCCATTTACTCAACACCGCGTCTGCGGCGGGTCTGCTCAACCAGATCGGCGGCGCCGCCTACGGTGTCAGCAAGCACGCGGCAGTCGGTTTTGCCGAGTGGATTGCCATGACCTATGCTCATCGGGGCATTGGCGTTTCGGTCCTGTGCCCGCAAGCGGTGCGCACAGCAATGACTGCTGACGCCGAACAGGCCGGCACCATGGCAGCGACCGGAGACGGCATGATGGAGCCCGAACAGTTGGCAGACATCGTCGTGGAGCATCTGCAGCGCGATGCCTTTCTTATCCTGACCCACGAGGAGGTGCATACCTATATGCAGCGCAAGGCCTCGGATTACGATCGCTGGATTGGCGGCATGAATCGCCTGCATCAACGACTGACGGGTGAGTCTTGATTCCAGCTTATAAACCGCTGACAGGTGACTGCGATGCTCGATAGTGCAGCTTTACCGCTGACGGTTTACGGCTCCAACCTGTCCTATTTTACCGGCAAACTCGAGATGTACCTGCGCATCAAGGGTATTGCCTATCGCTTTGAACCACTGAATATGCGACACATTCGGCCACTGGTGGAGCAACACACGGGCACCAGCCAGATGCCCGCCGTCAAGCTGGCAGACGGCCGCTGGATGTCAGATACCACACCGATGATCGCCTGGCTCGAGGCACAGCAACCCCAGCCTTGCCTGGTACCGGTGGATCCGCTCCAGCATTTTTTCTGCCTGCTGCTCGAAGACTACGCCGATGAGTGGCTCTGGCGCCCGGCCATGCATTTTCGCTGGCACAGTGCCGAGGGCGCCTACCTGCAAAGCAGGCATCTTGTCGACGAGCTCACGCCGGGCATACCGGTGCCGCGCATCGCCAAGCGATGGCTGATCCGGCGCAGGCAGCGTGGCGGCTATACCCGTGGCGACGGCATCACCGCGGCAAACCAGGCGCAGGTGGAATCCATCTACCTGAACAATCTCGACTGGCTGAGCGCGCTGTTAACGCACCAGCCATTCATGCTTGGCAATAGCCCCAGCCTTGCTGATATTGCATTCATGGGCCCTTTTTTCAGGCATTTTTCGCAAGATCCGGTTGCCGCCGAGATTATGAAGCAACGTGCCCCTGCGGTCTGGGAGTGGGTTGCCCGCTTGTGGAACTGCACTGCCGATGATGCCCGCGCAGACTGGGTTGACGGCATTCCCGAGCGCTGGGCGCCCTGGCTCGAAGACATTGGCCGTACTTACCTGCCCTACCTCAACGCCAATGTTCAGGCGATCAGGGCGGGCAAGCGACGCTTTGACGCACAGGTTGACGACGTGGTGTACCCTGCTGCGAGAGCATCGCGTTACCGCATCTGGTGTCTGGAACAACTGCGCGCCCACTACGAGGCAATGCCACAGGATGCCCAGGCAGCCGCCAGGCAGCTAATGCAAAAGCACCAGTGCTGGGCACCACTATGGGAAATCAGCCCGCTCGATAGCGGCGTCAACACTGGTGTCGAGTTGCCCTTCTACTGCACCGACAAGATGGTCTGACTACCCAGGTGCTATAGTTGAGTGCTGCAAAACACCACTACGGGAAGACACGCCGCCGTGCAGGATAACCAGGAACGCGCTAAGAGGCTGGTGCCGACGATTATTCTTACAGTGCTGAGTATGATCCAGGCGCTGGCACTGGAAATCTACTGGACGCGGGCCGTGGGGCTCGAGGTCTTGTGGTCGGGCGGCTGGGACGCCATCATCGCCTGGATGCAGCTCGTTGCCGGGCTGGTATCCATCCTGATTATCTGGGTGGTCTACGTCAGCTTTGTGCTGCGCTTTACCTGGCTGCCGTCTCTGGCGGAGATGATCATGCCGTTTCTCATCGGCATTCTCGAATTTGCCGCCATTGCCATGATGCATCCGCAAACACTGGCATTATGGATCGTACTGGTTGCGGTGGCATTTCTGGCAACTTTGTTTACCGGCCACCAGACTGTGACAGCGGCGCGACGGGAACCCGCCAATGCCTACTTTTTTGCTCAACTGGAAGCTCCGACCTGGCGCAACTACCGTGAATCGCTGATCGCTATCGCGTTGATGCTGCTACTGGTCGCCGCCGGCTGGTTGTTGAACAGCGCCGTGCCGACGATCATCGCCCTGATGATCGTGGTAGCGGCGCTCACCTACCAATTTTACCAGATCAAACACTACTGGCTGCATTCTATTACGGCACAGAACAAAGAGTGAGCGCACAACACCGCAGCGCGGTGGCCCCACAGGAAAGCGGCCACGCAGCGTGCCGACGCAGCCTTAAGCCGCCTCGGGGCGTGCCGATGCGCCTGCCTCTGCCGGTGGCCGATTGACCAGGTCGATGAACTTCTGCTGGTGGTAGTCCATGTCGCCAAACAACGTGTTGATAATCATCAGGCGCTTGACGTAGAAACCAACTGAGAGTTCGTCCGTCATACCCATTCCGCCATGCAACTGGATTGCCTCACCACCGATATGCCGCCCCGCTTTGCCCGTCATCACTTTCAGCGCATGCAGCGAGCGCTGTGCATCATCGCTTTGCGCATCCGCCGCACACACGGCGCGAAAGAGCAGTGAACGCTGGTTTTCACAGGCCTGGAACATATCCACCATGCGATGTTGCAGCGCCTGGAATGACCCAATGGCCACACCAAACTGTTCACGCGTTTTACAGTACTCCAGGGTTTGTGCGTTCAGGGCTTCCATTGCGCCCAGTGCGTTGGCAGCAACGGCCAGTATTGCATCGCCAATGACCTGCTGCATAAGGCCAAAGCCCTCACCAGCGGCGCCTATCACCGCTTCGGCTTTGACATCGGTAAGACGCAGGTTGGCGGCCTCCTGGCCATCTGTCATGCGGTAGTAGGTGGCATCGATACCGCTGTCGCCGGCATCCACCATAAACAGGGTGATGCCTGCTTCATCCGTCTGCTCGCCCGAGGCACGCGCGGCGACGATAATCTTTTGCGCAGCACCGGCATTGAGCACCACCGTTTTCTCGCCGTTGAGCACCCAGTCATTGCCCTCTTTGACCGCGCGCGTGGAGATATCGGACAGCGCATAGCGGCTCTGTCGCTCCAGGTAGGCAAAGGCGCCTTGCAGTTGCCCGCCAATCAACTGCGGCAACAAGTCTGCCTGCAGTGCCTGGCTACCGCCCGCCTGCAGCAAACCGCCAAACAGGATGACCGTGGGCAAATAGGGCTCGGCGACCAGCCCCTTACCGAATTCGTGCATGATAACCATGGTGTCCACGTGGCCTCCGCCAAAGCCACCGTGCTCCTCGGCAAAGGGTATGGACAGCCAGCCCAGCTCGGCAAACTGTTGCCAGTGTGCGCTACTGAAACCGTGCTCCATTGCTACTGTAGCGTTACGCTTGTCGAACTCGTAATTTTCCGCGACGAAGCGTTCGATACTATCTCTGATCAGCGCCTGTTCTTCACTCAGGTTAAAATCCATGTCTGTCCCTCCTAGAGACCAAGCACGTACTTGGCGGTGATGTTTTTCTGTACTTCATTGGAGCCGCCATAGATCGACGAGGCGCGTCCGCGGAAATACTGTTTCTGGGCGTAGTCGGCAAAGGCATGGCCCAACTGATCGGGGCCAAGATCACCCTGTAGGGTCTGGCTATAATAGCCGGCGGCATCCATGCGCAATTCCTGCACCGCCTGCTGTACCTCGGTGCCCTGCAGTTTCAACAGCGAGGACTCCGGTCCGGGCTCCTTGCCTTCGGCAATGGCTGCCAGTGCGCGCAACTCGGTGTACTCCAGCGCCATCAGCTCGATTTCCGTATCGGTCAAACGCTTGGCAAATAGCGGATCGTTGAGCAGCGGCTGGCCGCCGTTCACTTCCTGGCGCGCCAGTTCCCGAACTTCCGCCAGGCCGCGCTTGGAGTCGGCCACTTCGGCAATCGACAAACGCTCGTGCACCAGCAAGGACTTGGCATAGGTCCAACCTTTGCCCTCCTCGCCAATGCGGTTTTCCACCGGCACGCGCACGTTGTCAAAGAACACCTCATTGAGGTGGTGGAAGCCATCAATGGTTTCAATGGGTCGGACGGTGACGCCCGGGCTTTTCATGTCAATCAGCAGGAAGGTAATGCCCTCCTGCTTGCGACCGGAATTGTCGGTACGAACGAGACAGAAAATCCAGTCTGCGTATTGCGCGTAGGTTGTCCAGATTTTGCTGCCATTGATCACGTAGTCGTCACCGTCAAGTTCTGCCTTGGTTTTCAGTGACGCCAGGTCCGAACCGGCACCTGGCTCTGAATACCCCTGGCACCACCAGTCTTCACTGGCCAGGATGCGCGGCAGGAACTTTGCCTTCTGGGCATCGTTACCGTAGGCAATGATGACCGGTGCCACCATGATCAGGCCAAACGGCATCACGCTGGGCGCACCGGCCAGGGCGCGCTCGGAATCCCAGATGAAACTCTGTGTCACACTCCACCCGGTACCACCGTGCTCAACCGGCCAGTTGGGCGCTATCCACCCCTGTGCATTGAGCGCCTTTTGCCACTCAATCATGCCTTCTCGCATGGTGGACAAGGCGCCCACCTTGGCTTGCAACTCGGTATTGTCCAGCCACGCCTTTTTCAGAAACGCCCTGACCTCATCGCGAAATGCGATATCCTCTTCACTAAATCGTGTATGCATAGATTGCGTCCTCCAAATAATGGCCAGGGGCAGTGCATCGTGCCCGCCGTGACCTGCTGTTCTACCCTTTGGGCAGCAGCGCAATGATTCACGTTCTATCGCGCAGAAACCATAAAGAGCGGTAAAAGATTCACGCGGTTCAGGCCGCTCACCAGCGGCGAAAGCGCCCTGACCAAAAACAGGGCCACACTATATGCCGCAATGTTTACATCGGCAACACCGGCGAGGCTAGCCCGACTTCGCCAGTTCCCGCTGTATAACGCGCGATATCAGCCAGAGCCTGTCCTGCCCCCACAACGCAAGGAGCGGCTCACCGTCGCCGTTCAGGAGGCGAAAAGAAGGCACACCCCACAGGCCGGCCTCGTACATCGACTGGCGATTGGCCTCAAGGATTTCCTCCCAGGCGGAATCACCCAGATGCTGCTGTGCCTCGGCCCAGTCGAGCCCGGCCGCTTCCACGACCTTGCGCAGCCCGCGTGTTTTATTGGTGTTAACCCCTTTGGCGAAAGCGCAACGCAAAAAGCTGCTGATGAGTTCCACGTCCTTACCCTGGGCCTTCGCCCAGGGGTAGAGTGAATAACAGCGGCGCGCCGGGTTGCCAATCGGGTCGTAGAAGTTGCCATAGTCCACACCGGCTTCCCTGGCTTCACGCGCGGTATCAGTGAAAATGTAAATGCCTTTCTGGCGGGTAGCCGGTACGCCGCGCATCACCATGGGCAATACCGGCCGCACCACCAGATCAACGCCGGTTGCCCGGGCCAGTGCAACGGTGCGATCGAAGCTGATTGAGGTGTAGGGGCTGCGCAGTGAGGGGTAGATTTCCAGGGTAAGGTGCCCCCCACCCTGAAGGGGGCCGGTTTCAACCGGTGGGCGCGCCACCAGCAGTGGCTGGCCAGCATGTTTGTCCACCTCGAGGGCGGCCAGGCGTTTTTCCAGGTGATAGAGACGGTCAACGCCCCAGTACCACTCTCCCCCGTAAAAAAACATTGCGCCGGAATAGTGTTTCAACTGTGCCAGACGTGCGTCGCCTGCTGCCAGCCGTGCCGCCAGCGCGCGGTTATCGACCGTGCCCAGCGAACTGGCCAGGGCATCCAACGCAGACTGGTCCGCGCGCCACAGGGCATCTCCCACGGCCGCTGCATGCTGCACAAAGCCTGCGCTGTCGAGGCCGGCAAGGATCGCTGTCGCCTGCGTCACCCTGGCGCTATCCGGCGGCGGGTTGTCTTGCGCGCTGACGCCCGGAAAGTCCAGACCATATTCCGGCGCGACAATAGCGGCGTCGTACCGCGACAAGCGCAGTAATAATTCAGGCTCAGGGGCGTTCTTGCCGCTGGGACCGGATACCAGGTGACAGACCAGTTGTATGTCGTAACGGGCACAGAGCGGCGCGAGCACCTGGGCAGCCAGGTGACTGTAGCCATCCTCCACTTGATGAAAATACTCCACCACGTGCGGCAAGCCGTCGCGACGCCGGGCCTGTTCGGTGCGGGCGCGTCGCTTTTCGAGCACATCGGCCCGCGAGACTTTTGACATAACGCGCGAGGTTACCCAGCGTAACAACCGGCTGGGATCCATGGTCGCTGCACCACCCTGCTCCGTGAATTGCTTACTCATTGCTTTGTCTCCCGCTGGGCGCTTGGCCCACCCTCGCCTGACACTGCATATCAGGCAGCCGTTACACGCAGTGTGCGGATCGCCGCTATGTAAACAATGAGCATAAGGATCTCGGGAATGATCATTGGTGCAAAGTCAGCACCGTGCAGCAACCAGGCAAGCGTACGAAACACAGCAGCCGCACCTACCAGCGCCGCCGGGGTGTACAGGAACAGGGGGTTCTTGCGAACCACGCCCAACAGCCCGAACACACCGCCTACCACAAAGAATGCGGTGAGATCACCAATCTGGCTGCTGCGGCCGATACCATCTTCCAGCAGTGGCATGCCGAGTTCCGCAGCCGCCGCCGTTGGATCAATCTGCCAGTGCGCGCCAATGGCCAGCAGTAACAGACTGACCAGAGCGGCGAGTCCAACCGTCATTTTTGCAAGCATGAATCTACTCCCTCGTGGTTATGAGTGCCGCACCGCCTGCTGCGTGGCTGCACACATCTGTGCCTGGCCTGTGGAACGCTGCGCGGCGCAAACAGTTGGGTGGCTGGCTGGCTACAACCGCCCGCTGGCACCGTGACGTTCGCCAACCCGAGGTGCCGGTAGCGCACCTGCTATCTTCAGCGATACCTGCACTATAGACGGCCCCACGGCCGCTGTAACGCTGCGGCGCGATTACCGTGCGTGCTTGCGCTACCCGTTTTTTAATGACAGCATATGTGCCAAATGTTTGCAAGAGATCACCGACATGCGCTACGAGCTACTCGAAAATATCGCCCTGATAACCATCGATGATGGCAAGGCCAACGCTGTAGGGCACGCGTTACTGGACTTCACCAATGAGAGTCTCGATAAAGCCACGGCAGACGGCGCCGCAGCCGTTATCCTCCAGGGCCGCGAAGGCTTGTTCTCTGCAGGCTTTGACCTGAAAGAGTTTGAAAAAGGCATGGAGGCCGGCCTGTCAATGGTCTCAAGGGGGTTCGAACTACTGATCAGGCTGTATGGCTTACCCCAACCGCTGATTGCTGCATGCACCGGGCACGGCGTTGCGCTGGGCGCGTTCATCCTGCTCGCCTGCGATACCCGCATCGGTGCCAGGGGTGACTTCCGGATCACCTTGCCCGAAACGCGCATCAATATGGAACTGCCCTACCTGCTGCAAGCGCTGTGTGCCGACCGCTTGTCTCCCAATTACATGACCCAGGCGGTGGTCCAGTCGCAGGTGTTTTCACCAGAAGAAGCCATCAAGGCCGGGTTTCTTGACCGCGTGGTTGCACCGGAAGAACTGCAGGACGCCGCGATGACAACTGCTAGCGAACTGGCGCAGTTGCCGCAAAAGTACTACGGCGCAAACAAACGCTTTATGCGCGAGCAAACCCTCTCACGCATGCAACTGGAACTGGACAAGATGCGCGCGGCAGCGACGCAGCACAGCGCCTGAGGCGCCGTTCAGGACGCCATCATCTGGGCAAAGCGCTGGCTGATGATACTGTCGGCGTCTCGCATGATATTGCGCACCAGTTCATCGCAGGTAGGTATATCATTGATCAGACCACCGCACATGCCTACAGTCACCATGCCCGCATCGATATCCCCGGTGGTCCAGGCTTTATCCTGATTCTTGCCCGAGACATACTCGTGCACTTGTCCAAAATCACCCCCCGCTGACTCAACCTCGGCCACTTTCCTGGCGATGACATTGTCATAGACGCGCGCGGTGTTTCGGTAGCTGCGGAAAATCAGCCGCGTCTGGGTTTCATCCATCTCGACGATTTTCTGCTTGATGTTGTGGTGGATTGGCGCTTCCTGCGTGACCATGAATCGCGTCCCCATGTTAATACCGTCGGCACCCAGCGCCAGCGCCGCAACCAGCCCACGGCCATCGGCGATGCCGCCGGAGGCCACGATGGGAATTGACAAGCGCTGCGCCGCAGCGGGGATCAGGACCAGGCCCGTTACATCTTCCTCGCCTGGATGGCCGGCACACTCAAAACCATCAATACTGACGGCAGCGACGCCCAGGCGTTCCGCCTTGAGCGCGTGCCGAACGGCAACACATTTGTGGATGACCTTGATACCGTGCGCATTAAAAACGTCCATGAAAGGCTCCGGGCTGCGACCGGCGGTTTCCACCACTTTGACACCACTGCGCACGATCACATCCACATAGTCGTCGTAGCTGATTTGAGTGGAAACGACACCGACCGTGAGATTGACCGCAAACGGTTTGCTGGTGAGCGACTGGCATTTTTCTATTTCCTGCGCCAGCAAGTCAGGAGTCGGCTGCGTCAGGGCGGTCATAACGCCCAGCGCACCGGCGTTGGACGCGGCCGCGGCCAGTTCGGCGGTGCCGACACGCATCATGCCACCGCAAATGATGGGTGTTTCGATGCCAAGCATTTCAGTTAATCGGGTTTTCATTGGGTTTTCCTCATCGCAAGTATTGAATCACGCCGACGCCGGCTGCCACAGAGTACGCCGCACCTGGCAGTTGTCGTCGGTACCGGGTAATCGCGTCGGTGTGCTTGGGAATGGTCGCTGGAGTGCTGTATTAGGGAACTATCGTGGGCGGGAACTTCCATTGCCTGTCACATAATTGGCATAATTTATGTCATATCGAATGCAGTGTCCAGCCGGGCTGCCGGCTCCGCACAAGCGGCATGGCCGCAGTACGGCATCACCTGACCCGCAGGCCACGACGACGTCGGGAACCGGCACCGCGAGATTGACGTCAACCCACGCATTCCTGTGCTACAGTATTTTCTGCAGCCACAGCCAGACAAGACCAACAATACGCTTACAGAGGTAACACACCATGTATGACATCGTAATTCGCAATGGCACCGTTATTGACGGCAGCGGCGCGCCCGGCAAGGTAAGCGACGTGGCCGTACTCAATGGCCGAATTGCCGCTGTTGGCACAGGTCTTGGGCCTGCACATCGCGAGGTCGATGCTCAGGGCCTGCTGGTAACACCGGGCTGGGTGGACATTCATACTCACTATGATGGCCAGGTCTCCTGGGATCCGCTACTGACGCCGTCTAGCTGGAATGGCGTGACCACCGTAGTCATGGGCAACTGCGGCGTTGGCTTTGCCCCGGTAGTGCCCGGCAAGGAAGATTACCTGATCCAGTTGATGGAAGGTGTTGAAGATATTCCCGGTGCAGCCCTGTCCGAGGGTATCGAATGGAAGTGGGAGACATTCCCGCAGTACCTCGATGCCATCGACGAAATACCGCACGCCATCGATTTTGCCGCGCAGGTTCCACACGGAGCGGTGCGTACCTATGTGATGGGCGAGCGCGGTGCCCGCAATGAAATGGCCTCCCCCGAAGACGTGGAGGCCATGGCGCGCATTGTCAAGGAGGGTCTGCAAGCAGGTGCACTGGGGTTTTCAACCACGCGCACGATTCTGCATCGCGCCGGCGACGGCGAACTGGCACCGGGCACGACAGCGGATCGCGAGGAAGTGATCGGCATCGGTCGCGCCATGGGCGAAGTCGGTCACGGTGTCTTTGAAGTCGCCAGTGACCTCACGCCTGAAGATGAAGAACTCAAGTGGATGAGCCAGATCGGACAGGAAACCGGCCTGCCCGTCACGTTTGCCTGCCTGCAGAACGCAACAGACCCGTTGCAATGGAAGCGTTTACTCAAGGCGGTTGATGAAGATCGCGCCAGGGGCGGTACGCTCACGCCTCAGGTTGCACAGCGCCCGGCGGGCGTGCTTTTCAGCCTTGAAAGCAGCGGCCATCCCTTCATATTACACGAGGCCTACCAGGCCGTGGCCGGGCTGTCGCCACAGGCGCGCGTGGAGGCACTGCGCGACCCGCAGCTACGACGGGCAATCATCGACAACCCGCCGGACCTTGGGGATTTACCTGAGGTCTTTACCAGTTCGCTCACCAACTGGGGCAATATGTTTCCCCTGGGCGAACCCATTGACTACGAGCCCTGCGCCAGCAAGAGCCTGCTCGCCCAGGCACAGGCACTGGGATGCAGCCCTGCCGAACTGGCGTTTGACACACTCATGGCCGCAGACGGTAAGGGGATTATCTATATGCCACTGCTGGGCTACGCCGATGGCGATTTCGAAGCCCTCAGGGAGATGATGCTGCATCCGCACGCGGTGTTTGGCTTGTCCGACGGTGGTGCCCACTGCGGCCTGATCTGTGATGCGAGCATGCCGAGTTACCTGCTGACGCACTGGGCCAGGGATCGCACCCGGGGCGAGAAACTGCCACTGGAAACGCTGATTCATCAGCAGACACAGCGCACCGCGAGCTTCTACGGCATGCACGATCGGGGCCTTATCGCGCCGGGCATGAAGGCCGATCTCAATGTCATTGATTTTGACGCCCTGAACATCCACCCACCCGAGATGGCCTACGACCTGCCCGCAAATGCGAGGCGCCTGATCCAGAAAGTAGATGGCTACAAACTGACCCTGTGTAGCGGCCAGGTGATCTTCGAAGATGGCGTCGAAACCGGCGCTCGACCGGGACGTCTGGTCCGTGGCCCGCAGGCGGCGCCCACCGTTTGATATTCCTGTAACCTTTCCGGTGTAGGCTGGCAGTACAATACGGCGTCGCGGCGAGATCAACGCCTGCTGCGACGCTGGCAAACCGGTAGATCGGGCATACTATGGCGATAAATGTTGGAATCAACGGCTTTGGCCGTATGGGCCGCCTTGCGTTGCGCATCCTGTTCGAGCATGACGACTGCAATATCATCCAGATCAACGACCCTCTGGGCAGCACCGCGTCATTTGCTCACCTGCTGATGTTTGATTCAGTCCACGGGCGCTGGCATCGGGAGGTAACGGCCGACGCTGCCGGCCTACGCATTGGAAACAGCCGCGCCAATGTCACGCACAACCAGGAGTTGGCTGCAACTGACTGGTCCGCTTGCGACGTTGTGATTGAAGCCTCTGGAAAGTTTCTCAAGGCAGAGCAGCTCGCGCACTATATCGAGCAAGGCGTCGGAAGAGTCGTGGTCACTGCACCGGTTAAAGATGATGCCATCCCCGATATTGTCATGGGCGTGAATCACTCAGTGTATGACCCGGATCAGCACCGCATCGTTACGGCCGCTTCGTGCACGACCAATTGCCTCGCCCCGATAATACAGGTACTTCACCCTCACCTGGGCATTGTGCACGGCGCTATCACCACCATTCACGACCTTACCAATACCCAGAGCATACTCGACACACACCACCACGACCTGCGTCGCGCCAGGGCATCATCGCTGAACCTGATACCCACCACGACGGGCTCAGTCGTGGCAATTACTCGGATATTCCCTGAACTTGCCGGCAGGCTGCACGGTCACGCCGTGCGCGTGCCTTTAGCCAATGCATCGTTGACCGATTGCGTGTTCCAGTTGTCCCGTGGCACCACAGCAAACGAGGTCAACGCCCTGTTCAAAGCAGCCGCCTGCGGTGCTCTGGCCGGCATTCTGGGTTATGAAGAGCGTCCCCTCGTGTCTGCGGATTTTCGATCTGATCCGCGCTCTTGTATCGTGGACGCGGCTTCCACGCTGGTGATTGATGACACTCTGCTCAAAGTGTACGCGTGGTACGACAACGAGTGGGGTTACGCACAGCGCGTGATCGATTTGTTGAGGATGATATCCGGCCTGCCTGCGCGGTAGGCCTGCGCCTCGATGACTACCCTGCAACGACAATACGTTCTGATCACAGGCAACTACTGGGCATTCACGCTGACCGATGGCGCGCTGCGCATGCTGGTCGTGCTCTATTTCAATGCGCTTGGCTACTCACCCCTGGAGATCGCCCTGCTCTTCGTGTTCTATGAATTTTTTGGCGTTGTCACCAACTTGCTGGGCGGCTGGCTGGGCGCGCACCTGGGACTCAACCGCACCATGAATATCGGGCTGGGTTTGCAACTGCTGGCGCTGGCCATGCTGCTGGTGCCGACAACATTGCTTACGGTGCCCTGGGTGATGGCCGCCCAGGCATTGTCGGGTATTGCCAAAGACCTGAACAAGATGAGCGCGAAAAGCGCGGTGAAACTGCTGGTGCCCAGTGGTCATCAGGGCCGGCTGTTTCGTTGGGTAGCCTTGCTGACAGGCTCGAAAAACGCGCTCAAGGGGCTGGGGTTTTTCCTCGGCGGCGCGCTGCTGGCACTGTGGGGCTTCCAGGGTGCAGTGGCTGCCATGTTGGCGACCCTGTTCGCTGTCTGGGTCGCGAGCCTGATTTTACTGACACCCGGACTTGGCAAAATGCGCAGCAAGCCTGCATTGTCACGCTTGCTTGCCAAGCGCGCCGAAATCAACGCGCTGTCCGCTGCACGCTTTTTCCTGTTCGGTGCCAGGGATATCTGGTTTGTCATCGCGGTACCTGTGCATTTTGCGACCGTGTTCGGTTGGTCGTCGGTTCAGGTCGGCAGCTTTTTCGCGCTTTGGGTGGTCGGCTACGGCGGCGTCCAAACCATTGCACCTCGCCTGACCGGTCACTCCGCACTGCAAGGGGGGACAACCGTGGCCCTGTGGACTGGGTTGCTGGCCGTGGTCGCTTGCGGCATTGCACTTACACCCGGGGCAGCCTCTTTTGTCGACACGCGGTCGCTGCTGGGATGGCCGCTGCCCGAACTGACGCTGGTTTGCGGCCTGATCGTTTTCGGCGTGCTCTTTGCGGTAGTGTCTTCACTGCACAGCTACCTGATCGTCAGTTATGCGGACCGCGAGGGTGTCGCGCTCGATGTGGGCTTTTACTACATGGCCAATGCCATGGGTCGGCTGTTTGGCACCGTTGCCTCGGGCTGGCTATACCAGACGCAAAGCCTGCAAAGCTGCCTGATCGGTTCAGCGATCATGCTTGGCGGTGCAACCGCACTGTCGCTACTGTTACCCAAACCGCTGGATTGAACTTTTGTGGACCATATCTGTATCTAATACACTTGTTAACTTATACTTCGTAAGTCATTGTTATACGTATATTTTACGAACAAGCCAAATTATATCTCATGCTCCGCTCGACGTGTTGACAGCGCTGCCAGCCGGCGCGAATGCCGGCAAGCAGGCCAGGACACGCGGACGCCGGGGGCATGCTGAAGCGTCAGGGCTTTGTACATACTTTGCCAGGCCTCGATAGAACTTTGCCTGAAATGTGGCCTCTATAGCAGCTTTGAAACCTGCAGAGTTTGCCGAACGCCAACACAGGGGTACACTTGCATCATTAACGCGCAACATCAGGAATACAACACGTGAGCTTCTTCACCCATCCGTTCGCCTTTCAGTCCAGCGCTTTAGCTTCAATACGCGCGTTTATGGCAACACGGCTGACCGCCTCAGTGCTGCTGTTGCTGGCACTGAGTACTCATGCGCAGGCCGCCATTGAATACTCCAGAGAACAACGCGAGACTGCTATAGAGCTGGTAAAACAGCTGCAGGAGCGCCACTACTCGACACTGGAGTACGATGACCAGTTGTCTTCCCAGCACCTGGACGCCTACATCGACAAGCTCGATCGCGGCAAAATGTTTTTCATTGCCGCCGACATTGCCGAATTTGAGCAATACCGTACCGTGATGGACGATCAGTTGAGCAACGGTACTCTCGATGCAGGTTTTGCGATATTCAATCGCTTTCAGGAGCGACTGGAAGCACGCCTGGAAAAAGTCATCGCGGAGCTTCCGGACGCGGTTGCCGCGATGGATTTCACCAAAGATGAAGCCTATGTACTCGATATCGATGAGCGCCCCTTTGCTGCAACCCTCGAGGAGCAGGATGAGCGCTGGCGCAAGCAGATCAAGAACCAGGTGCTGAGTCTGAAACTCGCCGACAAGCCGCAGGACGAAATCGCGCCCACCCTGGTCAAGCGATACAGCAACCAGCTCAGTCGCGTGCAAAAGTACAACAACCAGGACGTCTTCCAGATTTACGCTAACGCGCTAACAGAACTGTACGATCCGCACACCAATTATCTGTCACCACGCAGGTCAGAGAACTTCAATATCAATATGCGCCTGTCGCTGGAAGGCATCGGTGCGGTCTTGCAAACCGAAGACGAGTACACCAAGGTCGCGCGCCTCGTCGCCAAGGGTCCGGCAGACAAACAAGGGGAATTGCAGCCATCGGACCGTATTGTTGGGGTAGCCCAGGGTGAAGACGGCAAGATGGAAGACGTTATCGGCTGGCGCCTGGACGAAGTCGTTGAATTGATTCGGGGGCCCAAGGGCTCTACCGTGGTCCTCGAGGTCATTCCCGCCAAGGCCAAAACCACGGATCAGCGCAAAACCATCACGATCGTGCGCAACCAGGTCAAACTGGAAGAGCAGTCAGCACAGAAAAAAATTCTCGAAGTACCCACGGGCGACGGCGTGATCAAGGTCGGCGTAATCGATATTCCGGCGTTCTATATTGATTTCGACGCCATGCGTCGCGGTGAGAAGGACTACCGCAGCACTACACGCGATGTCAGGAAGCTGCTCGGCGAGCTACAGGAGGAAGGCGTGGCAGGCATCGTCGTCGACCTGCGTAATAACGGCGGCGGCTCCTTGCAGGAAGCCAATGAACTGACCGGGCTTTTTATCGAGTACGGCCCTACGGTGCAGATCCGCCACGCTTCACGGCGCGTCTGGCGCGACGGCAAGAACATCTGGCCTGATGGCAAACGACTCAAGAGCGACTACTACGAGGGCCCCATGGTAGTGCTGGTGAATCGGCTCAGCGCCTCTGCCTCGGAAATTTTTGCGGGCGCCATACAGGATTACCAGCGCGGCATTATCGTCGGTGATCGCTCCTTTGGTAAAGGCACAGTACAAACCCTTATTCCCCTGACCGAGGGCCAACTAAAGATCACAGAGAGCAAGTTCTACCGCATCTCAGGCGAGAGCACCCAGCATCGCGGTGTTCTGCCGGATGTTGAGTTCCCCACGCTGTACAATACCGAAGAGGTTGGCGAAAGCGCGCTCGATCACGCCCTGAAGTGGGACCAGATCAACCCGGTGCGGCACCGCAACTATGACGATCTTTCCACCGTGCTGCCGGTCATTAACCAGCAGTTTCAACTGCGCAGCGAACGCAACCCGGACTTCATCTACCTGGAAGATCAGGTCGCGCTGGCCGAAGAAGCCCGCAGCCTGAAATCGCTGCCTCTGAACGAGAAAGCACGCATCGCCCTGCGCGACGATCAGGAAGCCAAGGTGCTGGGCATCGAAAACAAGCGCCGCAAAGCGAAGGGCGAGGCCCTGCTGACGGCGATCGAGGATGCCCAGCAAGACGAAGACGATGATCCCGCGCTCGAAGAGGAACAAACAGATATCAAGGATGACGTATTGCTGCTCGAAGCCGGCAACATCCTGGTCGACGTGCTGCTTCTCAAGCAGGAACGGTTTGCGGTCCATAATAACCCGACCACAACCTCGGCTATCGCCAACTAGGCGCGCCGCAAGGCCGCCATGCTGTATCGCACCAACCTAAGGGCGCTTCCCCTGGTCGGCGAACCATGCCAGCGAGGCATGCAGTTTAACGACATCGCCAATTATCAGCAGCGTTGGTGCATTAGGGCATTCCCTCTCGACAATCTCTGGCATCGTCGCAAGCGTACCTGTTAGCACGCGCTGGTCTGCAGTAGTGCCGCGCTCGATCAGTGCCACGGGGGTATGCGACGCGCGGCCATGGCGCTGCAGCTGCTCACAGATCTCCGGCAGCCCCACCAACCCCATGTAAAACACCAGCGTTTCAGTGGTCGATTGGAACTGGGACCAATCGTGCGCGACGCCACCTGCCTTCAGGTGTCCTGTTACGAAACGCACCGACTGTGCATGGTCACGGTGGGTCAGCGGTATTCCCGCGTAGCACGCGGCGCCATTGGCGGCGCTGATGCCAGGTACCACCTGAAACGGTATGTTATGCGCCGCCAATAGCTCGATTTCCTCGCCACCGCGGCCAAACACAAACGGGTCACCCCCTTTGAGACGAATAACGCGCTTTCCCGCCCGGGCCAACTCAAGCAAGAGCTGATTGATTTCCGGCTGGGGGACAGCGTGCTCGGCGCGCCGCTTGCCCACATAAATTTTGTCCGCATCACGACGCGCCATCTCCAGCACGCCGGGTGATACCAGCCTGTCGTACAGCACGACATCTGCGCTTTGCAGTAAGCGCGCTGCCTTGAAGGTCAGCAGATCCGGGTCACCCGGTCCTGCACCCACCAGGTACACTTCGCCTAGCCCCTGCGTATCCAGTCCTGCCAGACGGGACTGCAGCATCCCGGCGGCTTCCGCTTCGCGCCCGGCCATCACTTTTTCCGCAATCGGACCTTCCAGCACATCTTCCCAGAACAGGCGCCGACGGTTCTCTTCGGAAATAGCAGACTTTACGACGTCCCGGAAACGCTGCGCAAAACGCGCCAGCGCACCGTAGGCGGCCGGTGTGGTCGATTCGATCTTGCGCCGCAGGATTCTTGCCAGCACAGGGCTCACACCGCTACTGCTGATGGCAATCACCAGGGGGTCACGATCGACAATGGAGGGGAAAATGACCGTGCAAAGCTCAGGCGCATCTACCACGTTGACAGGGATGTTGGCCGCTTGCGCCAGCTCTGAAACGCGCGCGTTCAAGGCCTGGTCGTCGGTGGCGGCAACGACCAGCGGCACGCCCTCCAACTGCACTGCCGAAAACTCTGTATCCAGATGGCGTACACTGCCCTGGTCGACCAGTGACTGGATTTCGCCGCACAGGGTTCTGGAAACGATATGAATTCGAGCGCCCGCGCGCTGCAGCAGGCGTATCTTCCTGGCCGCGATATTGCCACCGCCGATGACCAGTACGGGCTTGTCTCCCAGGCTAAAAAACAGCGGCAGGTAGTTCATGATGAATAGTTCACGGCAGACAATCCATGGCAAAAAAGTTCATGGCATGTCATCTACCAATGGTAGCGACGCCTCCCATGTAGGGCTGCAACGCAGTGGGAACCGATACGCTGCCATCCTCATTCTGGTAGTTCTCCATGATTGCGACAAGCGTGCGGCCTATTGCGAGGCCGGAGCCGTTGAGCGTGTGTAGCAGCTCCGGCTTGCCTGTCTCCGGGTTGCGCCATCGCGCCTGCATGCGTCGCGCCTGAAAATCTGCCACGTTACTACAGGACGAGATCTCCCTGTACGCAGCTTGCCCGGGCAGCCAGACTTCCAGGTCGTAGGTCTTCACCGCTGCAAAGCCGAGATCGCCTGCACACAAGATGACCTTGCGATACGGCAGCTCAAGTCGCTGAAGCACTTTTTCAGCGTGAGTGCACAGCGCTTCCAGCGCCTGCGCCGACTGGGTCGGGCGCACCAGCTGTACCAGTTCCACCTTCTCAAACTGGTGTTGGCGAATCATGCCCCGCGTATCTTTACCGTAGCTACCCGCCTCACTGCGAAAACAGGGCGTATGACAGGTAAACCTCAGGCCGTGCTGTCCAAGTTCAGCGTCCTCAAACACCCTGTCCCTGGCGATATTGGTCACGGGCACTTCTGCCGTTGGAATGAGGTACAGGTCTTGCTCGGCGCGCAGCTTGAACAAGTCATCCTCAAACTTGGGCAACTGGCCGGTGCCGCGCAAGGAATCTGCATTGACAATATACGGTACGTACACCTCCTGATAGCCGTGTTCACCGATGTGCAGATCTAGCATAAACTGGATCAACGCCCTGTGCAGACGCGCAAGATCACCATACATCACTGTAAAACGGGCGCCGGTAATCTTGCTCGCAGTCTCCGCATCCAGTAGCGCGAGTGTCTCTCCGATCGCCACGTGGTCGCGAACGTCAAAACTGAAGACGCCTGGTTCACCCCAGCGCGAAACTTCCACATTGTCATCTTCGCTGGCGCCAGCCGGCACATCTGCAGCGGGGATATTCGGTGTCGCCATGAGCAGCGCTTCCATGTCAGCCTGCGCCTGCTTCGCCTGACTGGTCAGAGCGTCCAGGTCCTGGGCAATCTTGTCCAATACCTCATTGACCTGTGCCTTCGCCTCGTCAACGCTGACACCCTGCCCCACCAGTACGCCAATCTGCCTGGACGCCTTTTTTCGCTCTGCCTGTAAGTTCTGGCTGTCGATATCCGCCTGCCGACGACGTGCATCGAGCCGTTCAAACTGCTCTACATCAAAGACGAAACCACGGGCAGAAAGCGCCTGGGCGACGCCCCGGGGATCTTTTCTTACCGTTTTGATATCCAACATGATTTTTTTCCTGTGACTGAATGTGAAAAGTATCGGCGTACGGCTTGCTCCAACGATCTAGAACACCATGCGCGCCAGATACATCGCCAGGCCGGCCACCACCACACACACCACGGCGCTTCCGAGCATGTAGGCCATTGCGATGCCGACTCTGCCCGCCTCGATCAAGGCAATGGTCTCCAGTGAAAAGGTTGAGAACGTAGTGAAGGCACCCAGGAAGCCCACCATGAGTACGCCCCGCCAATCCGCGTGCAGTAGTTCTTTCTCGACGATGAGTACGAACAAAACCCCGATCGCGAAAGAACCCACAGTATTCACAAGCAACGTGCCCCACGGCACGGGGCCTTCCCAGAGGCCATGAACCCAGTGGGCAAGCAGGTGTCTGGAAACGGCACCGAATGCGCCACCGAGAGCCACAAAAAGCAGGTATTTCATGTTCGCGAAGACGCCGCCGAGCTAGTCGTAGCGGCGTATTGTACTGCGTTTGTCGCATTCACGCAGGTAGTCGAGCTTCTCGCGTATTTTCTTTTCCAGGCCACGCTCTGACGGAAAATAAAAGCGCAGGTCGGCGAGCGCCGGCGGCAGGTAACTCTCACCCGCCGCATACCCCTCGGGTTCATCGTGCGCATAGCGATAATGCGCACCGTGCCCCATTGCTTTCATCAGGCTTGTCGATGCATTGCGCAGGTGGAGTGGCACCTCTTCGCTGCCGCCCCGGGCCACGTGCTGGCGCGCCGAATTATAGGCGTCATAGCAGGCATTGCTCTTGGCAGCACAGGCCAGGTAGATAATCGCCTGCGCTATGGCCAGTTCTCCCTCAGGCGAACCCAGTCGCTCCTGCACCTGCCACGCTTCCAGCGCCAGTGCCAGCGCGCGCGGATCCGCATTGCCGATATCCTCGCTGGCCATGCGCACCACGCGCCGGGCGATGTACAGCGGGTCACAGCCACCGTCGAGCATGCGGCAGTACCAGTACAGGGAGGCATCGGGCGAACTGCCGCGCACGCTCTTGTGCAGGGCGCTGATCTGATCATAAAACGCATCACCGCCCTTATCAAAGCGGCGCAACGAGGACTGCGAGATTTCATCAATAACCGACTGCGTGATCACGCCGTTATCAGCAAGGTCAATCGCCAATTCCAGCAGGTTCAATGCGCGCCGGGCGTCGCCATCACACTGCGCGGCTATCTGTTGCAAGCCGCCGTCGATGATGGTAATCGCGCTATCGGCGCCCTGATCAACAGCGCGTTGCAGCAGGGCCTGCAGCTCATGCGCTTCCAGCGCTCGCAGCTTGTAGACACGAGCACGCGACAGCAATGCGTTGTTCAACTCGAATGAAGGATTCTCTGTCGTTGCCCCGACAAAAATCAATGTGCCGTCTTCGACGTAGGGCAGGAAAGCATCCTGTTGTGATTTGTTGAAGCGATGGACCTCGTCAACAAAGAGCACGGTGTCCTTTTCCGCCCGCTTCATTGACTGCGCCTGCTCTATGGCCGCGCGTATGTCCCGAACGCCGCTGAGCACCGCTGAAAGTTGCAGGAAATGCGCGCTGGCCTGCTCCGCCGCGATGCGCGCCAACGTGGTTTTTCCGGTGCCGGGTGGGCCCCAGAGAATCATCGAATGTAACTGGCCGCTGTCTATGGCCTGGCGCAGCGGCTTGCCCGGTGCAAGCAGGTGATCCTGCCCGACATAGTCCGCAAGCTGTAACGGGCGCAAGCGCGCAGCCAGAGGCTGATAGCCGGTGTTGGTGCAGTCGGGGTCAGCGTGATCAAACAGATCACTGGTCATAATAAAAGATATCGGCTGACGCTGGTGGTGTGAAAGCAAAGTCCTCGACAACCAATGCGGGATTTTGCACTACCTTACTGAACTGCACGACCACCCGTTGACCGAGTTTGTCCTCGATCTGCATGGACTGAACCACGTTGCCATCAAACACCAGCAATACCTGATTGAAAGCCAGCGCAGGATTCGTCGGCGTCAGGGTATACGAACCGGCGGAGGCTTCTGCCACAGAAAAATTGCTGTGCAGGAAAGCGCTGTCAGCATTGAGTATTTCCAGCGGTGCCAGGTCATCCTGCCCATGAGCGGGCCTGCGCGTTGCGGTTTCCAGATCGCGGTCGTGGTGCCAGACATACTGCGGATCCGCAACCACCAACTGGCTGTCGGGCGATTGTATCTCCCAGTAAAAGTAGCCAGGCCTGAGCAAACGAAACACACCGCTTGATGCAACCAGCAACACCCCGTTTTCATCGTACTGGCGCTGGTTAAACTCGCCCTGCAACGTGGTCAGCGCGTCAAGCAATGATGCCAGTGCCGCTGTGGCATCGTCGGGGCCATTTCGAGGTATCGCTTTACCTGAAGTATCTTCACGCACACCCTGCCCTGTGCTGAGGTGTTCTTGCTCAACTTGCTCAACTTGCTCGGCCGCGATTTGCCCTGTCGCCGCTGCAAATTCATCGGCATACGAAGGCAGCCCCACGAACAACACGAGTGCACTGACCAGGCATATACCGCGCCTGAAGGCCCTGGCAATGGGGAAAGCGCGCATATCAGCCCTCCGGCGGTGGCGGCGCAATGACTTCGCGCTGGCCATTCGAACCCATTTCTGTGACGACACCGGCCGCCTCCATAGTTTCGATCAGGCGCGCCGCCCGGTTGTAGCCGATACGCAGCTTGCGCTGCACTGATGAGATCGATGCGCGCCGACTTTGCGTTACATAATGCACCGCTTCATCGTACAGGGCATCGCTTTCTTCGTCCTGATCACTGGATTCCGCTTGCAGTTCGCCTGGCGTCACCGCGGTGCTGCTGCCTTCATCGAGCAAGCCCGGAATATACAGTGGCTTGCCGCGTTTCTTCCAGTCGGCAACCACCCGGTGGACCTCATCATCGCTACAAAATGCGCCATGAACCCGCGTTGGCAGGCCACTGCCTGGCGGCAAATACAGCATGTCGCCATGGCCGAGCAACTGATCGGCGCCGCCCTGGTCAATGATCGTGCGTGAATCCACCTTCGACGACACCTGAAACGCGATACGGGTTGGCACGTTCGCCTTGATCAGGCCAGTGATCACATCCACTGAGGGGCGCTGGGTGGCGAGTATCAGGTGAATACCTGCGGCGCGCGCCTTTTGCGCGATACGGGCAATCAACTGCTCTACCTTTTTGCCAACGATCATCATCATGTCGGCGAATTCATCGATCACTACAACAATGCTGGGCAGGCGATCGAGCTCCGGTGCGGTTTGCTCCTCATCGGTTTCTGCAAAGATCGGGTCGGGCGTCCACAGCGGGTCCGTCAGTGGCGCACCGGCTTTCACTGCCTCGTCAATCTTTCGGTTGTAGCCGGCGAGGTTACGCACGCCCAGCGACGCCATGAGTTTGTAGCGTCGCTCCATTTCCGCAACGCACCAACGCAGGCCATTGGCGGCGTCCTTCATGTCTGTTATCACCGGGGTGAGCAGGTGCGGAATGCCGTCGTAGACTGATAGCTCCAGCATTTTGGGGTCAACCAGGATTAACCTGACGTCCGCAGGGCCGGACTTGTACAGCAGGCTGAGCAACATCGAATTGACGCCCACGGACTTGCCTGAGCCGGTTGTACCTGCCACCAGCAGGTGCGGCATCTTGGCCAGATCAGCAACCACTGGCTGGCCGGATATATCGTGCCCAAGCGCCAGGGTCAGCGGCGACTTCGATTGCTCAAACGCCTGCGAGGACAGCACCTCGCGGAAGTTGACGATCTCCCGATCTTCATTGGGGATCTCTATACCAACCACGGACTTGCCCGGAATCACCTCAACAACACGCACGCTGATTACCGCCAGCGAGCGCGCGATATCCTGTGCGAGATTGGAAATACGGGAGGCCTTGACCCCCGGGGCAGGTTGCAGCTCAAAGCGTGTAATGACTGGCCCCGGGTAGACTGCCGTGACCTCTGCCGATACGCCAAAATCGGCCAGTTTCAATTCAAGCACTTTCGACAGCCCTTCCAGCGCGTCCTTGGAAAAGCCCTTGCTGGGGTCTTTTTTCTGCAGATCCAGGAGCTCAAGATGCGGCAGATCGCCGGTTGCCGGGGCCTCGAACAGTGGCTGCTGCTTCTCGCGCTCGACGCGCTCGCTCTTCTGGGCGGGCGGCGTTAGCGGTTTGATTTTGGGGGGTTTGCGTCTTTTCTCTTTCTCGACATGCTCTATGATCACCTCTTTGCGCGCTTCGACCTTGCGCTCACGCTGGCGCTTTTCCCGGAAGTCATCGACGGCCTTGCGCACCCGCTGGCGCACGGTGGTAAACAGTGTCATGGCCCAACCACCCAGAGCGTCCATCAATTTTAGCCAGCTCAGATCGGTGAAAATGGTCATGCCAAACAAAAACACGGCCAGCAGAATCAGCCGGCCACCAACGGCAGAAAAAGCCGCAGTGAACGCCTCGCCAATGGACTGGCCGAGAATGCCCCCGGAACCCTGCGGCATCGAAGAAGCGCCAAAATCGTTCATGGAAGCCAGCGCTGTGCTCGCAATCATAACCAGCACCAGGCCCAGTGAGCGAACGCCGAAGGTCAACCAGTCGAACTGTTTATGCTGGTGCCGTTCCAGCAGGATAATCAGTGCGCGATAGGCCAGTAGCAAGGGGAACAGATAAGCCGCGTAGCCCACCAGTGAAAAGAAGACATCGGCCAACCAGGCGCCGGTGGGGCCGCCAAGGTTATCGATTTTGGCACCGCTACCGGTGGCGGACCACCCTGGATCTGCCGGGCTGTAGGTCAGGAGTGCCATTAACAGGTACAGGCACACAGCGGTGACGCCGATAAACGCCCCCTCACGCAGCCGAGGGCCTAGAAAGCTCTCTGTGTTGCCAGTTTCCGCCACGATACCCATGCCTTAAGCGGCGCGCCACACGTAGTGCAGTGTGCGCCCTGCCCCAGTGTCGCTATCGGCCCTATAGCGGGACACAATCGCGACCTCTTATGTTTTTGATTTCAATACGTTATGGAATATTTCTAATATTCTTCTAATCTTTGTTCCAACGCAGTGTTTAAAGTACCATAGTCCGCCCCAATACAGAACGCGTGGGAGCGAATTTGCGCCGCCAGCGTGGCTTATTTACATCGGTCACGAGGCTGCACTGGCCATCGCCTTAGGGTGCCCACAGGGCACGCCGGCGGCAGACTACTGGCCATGGCCCCGAACCAGCAGCGCACCCTCACGGGCGATACGCTGCGGCCCCGGCGCCGTCCGGGACACTACAGACAACACATCATCAGGAACCAGGCATTATGAGTGAAAACAACCATCACAGCGTCATCATACTGGGCAGCGGCCCCGCCGGTTACACCGCAGCCGTCTATGCCGCACGGGCCAACCTGAAGCCTGTGGTAATTACCGGCATGCAACAGGGCGGACAACTCACCACGACGACTGAAGTCGAAAACTGGCCGGGCGGGCACGCTGAACTGCAGGGCCCGGAGCTCATGCAGCAGATGCAGGAGCATGTAGAGCGCTTTGAAGCACAGGTCATCTTTGATCATATTGAGGCCGTAGACCTGAGCCAGCGTCCTTTCAAACTAACTGGCAGTAACAGCTATAGCTGCGACGCCTTGATCATTGCCACGGGCGCTTCCGCACAATACCTGGGCCTGCCCAGCGAAGAGGCGTTCATGGGCAAGGGCGTCAGCGCCTGCGCAACCTGTGACGGGTTCTTCTACCGCAACCAAAAGGTCGCCGTCATCGGCGGCGGCAATACCGCCGTCGAGGAGGCGTTGTACCTGTCAAACATTGCCTCCGAGGTCGTACTCGTCCACCGGCGCGACAGTCTGCGGGCGGAAAAAGTGCTACAGGACCGCCTCTTTGCCCGTGAAAAAGAAGGCAAGGTGCGCATCATGTGGGATCACACCCTCGAGGAGGTGCTGGGCGACGACTCGGGCGTGAACGGCATCCGTATCGCCTCCACCAAAGATGGCTCGCAAAGCACGATTGACGTGTCTGGCGTCTTCATCGCGATCGGTCACAAACCCAATACAGATATATTCGCCGGCCAACTGGACATGCAGGATGGCTATATCCGCATCCACAGTGGCACCGAAGGCAACGCCACGGGTACCACGGTAGCAGGCGTGTTTGCCGCTGGCGATGTTGCAGACCATATCTACCGACAGGCGGTGACCTCGGCCGGTTTCGGTTGCATGGCTGCGCTGGATGCCGAGAAGTTCCTGGACGCACAATAGACAACATTACACTCCACGCAACTACTCGCACCGGCCCGTGGACTATCTAAGGCGTATTGGGCCCGATGGGGAATTCCCGCCCTCAGTCGATGCGCTGAAGGAACCCAACGGCTTGCTTGCCGTGGGTGGCCAGCTCAACCAGGACACCCTGCTGCGCGCCTATCGCAGGGGCATCTTCCCCTGGTTCGAAGAACCACAACCGGTACTGTGGTGGACACCAGACCCACGCTCTGTGTTGTTCCCGTGTGAGCTGCATCGCTCACGATCCCTGCGCAAGACGCTGCGGCGCAATACGTTTCGGCTGGCAGTCGACAGCAACTTTTCTGCCGTCATCGCTGCCTGCGCACAACTGCGCGCAGAGGGGCCCGGCACATGGATAGGCAGGCAGATGACGCGCGCCTACGTCGATCTCCACCGCAGCGGGTGTGCTCACTCCATCGAGGTGTACAACACTGACGGCGCACTGGTCGGCGGTCTGTACGGCATTGCCCTTGGGCGCGTTTTTTTCGGGGAGTCGATGTTCTCGCGCGTGCCGGATGCCTCCAAAGTTGCCCTTTGCGCACTGGTAGATATCCTGCTGCGCGGCGACTTTCATATGATTGATTGCCAGGTTGAGAGCGCGCACATGAATTCGATGGGCGCGCGGAATATTCGCAGGCTGGACTTCGAGGCGCGTCTTGCTCACACTGTAGAGGATTCGCCAGACGGCACTATTTGGCAGTTACCAGCGAAGTGCGGAGGCTTGCTGTGACCTCATCGGTAAGAGACCTCAAGGTCTATACCACCTACCCCCACAACTGTAGCTACCTGGAAGACCAGGAGGCCACTACGCTGTTTGTTGACCCGCGCCAGCCAGTGGACAAAAAACTGTATAGCAAGCTCTCGTTGATGGGTTTTCGCCGCAGCGGCACGCACATCTATCGGCCACACTGCTCGGCATGCAAGGCCTGCATTCCCGCGCGCATCCCTGCCGGAACCTTTACGCCGCGACGCGCGCAGAAACGCGTCATACAGCGCAACCGCGACCTGATGATCACCTGCTCCGATGATATCTGCGACGACGAGGCGTTCAATCTTTACCAGCGTTACATTCGCATGCGCCATGCCGACGGCGATATGTACCCGCCGGACAGGGAACAGTACGAGGCCTTCCTCAATCGCGTCTGGGATTGCACGGCCTACTACCGCTTCTATGATCGCGGTCACCTGGTGGCAGTAGCAGTGATCGATGAACTCGAAGACGGCCTGTCTGCCATCTATACGTTTTTTGAGCCCGGCGAGACCCGCCGCAGCCTCGGCGCCTTTGCGATTCTCTGGCAGGTGGAGAAGGCGCTGCAAATGGGCCTGGAGTACGTTTATCTGGGATACTGGATCAAGGACTGCCAGAAGATGTCCTACAAGTCTGACTATCGGCCCCTTGAAGTCTATGTCAACGGCCGCTGGACCACACTGCTATAACGCTCAACGGCGCACACTGACAACAGGCACATTTCACGCAGTTTTAGCGGGCAAACTTCGCTGGCACTCGCTCCCGGATTCAGGCAAAATGCCGCCTCTTCGACAACCGAGGGCCATTGCCGCATGGCAAAAGAAGATCAAATTGAGATGGAAGGGGAAGTGATCGATACCCTCCCCAACACAACATTCCGCGTGCAACTCGAAAACGGACACGTTGTGACTGCCCATATCTCGGGCAAAATGCGCAAAAACTACATTCGCATTCTTACTGGCGACAAAGTGCGCGTTGAGCTCACACCCTATGACCTGTCCAAGGGCCGCATCACGTACCGCGAGCGGTAAGTGCGCGTCACCGCTGCCTAGCTTTCCTCCAGCACGGCCTCTTGTTCCTCGACACGCACTTCCAGCACATCGTCTTTGCGATTGAGCCGCACCAGCGCTGTGCCGCCGGACTGGGCCAGTGCGCCAAACAACACCAGTTCCGCCAGAGGTTTCTTGATGTGCTCCTGAATAACGCGCTCCATGGGTCGGGCTCCCATGTGAATGTCGTAGCCTTTCTCAACCAGCCATAAACGCGCATCTTCATCGACATCCAGCATGACGCGCTTCTCGTCGAGCTGGCTTTGCAGTTCTGTCAGGAACTTGTCGACCACGGTGAGAATCACATCTTCACCCAGCGGCTCAAACTGTACGACAGCATCCAGGCGGTTGCGGAACTCCGGCGTGAACATCTTGGTGATTGCCTCCATGCCATCAGTGCTGTGATCCTGCTGCGTAAAACCGATGGAGCGGCGACTGATACTCTCGGCGCCGGCATTGGTGGTCATTACCAGAATAACGTTGCGGAAATCCGCCTTGCGGCCGTTGTTGTCGGTCAGGGTGCCATGATCCATCACCTGCAAGAGCAGGTTGAAGACCTCCGGATGGGCTTTTTCGATTTCGTCCAGCAGCACCACAGCATGCGGGTGCTTGGTGACTGCATCTGTCAACAAGCCGCCCTGGTCAAAGCCGACATAGCCGGGAGGCGCACCGATCAGTCGTGACACCGTGTGCCGCTCCATGTACTCCGACATGTCGAAGCGAATCAACTCCAGGCCCAATTGCAGCGCCAGCTGCCTGGTGACCTCGGTCTTGCCAACGCCGGTAGGGCCCGCGAGCAGGAACGAGCCAATGGGCTTGTCGCCACCGCGCAACCCCGCCCGGGCGAGCTTGATTGAGGTAGCCAGGCTGCTGATAGCGGCGTCCTGGCCGAACACCACCATCTGCAGGTTCGCTTCGAGCTTCTGCAGGGTTTCCTTGTCGTCGGTGCTGACGGTTTTTGGCGGAATACGCGCTATCTTGGCAACGACAGACTCGATGTCGCCAACGCCAACGACTTTCTTTCGCCTGGATTGCGGCTGCAGCTGCTGATAGGCCCCTGCTTCGTCAATCACGTCAATCGCCTTGTCTGGCAAGAACCGGTCTGTGATGTAGCGCGCCGAAAGATCGGTGGCCACGCGCAGTGCCTTGTCGGTGTAACGCAGGCCGTGATGTTCTTCAAAGCGGGATTTCAGGCCCTTGAGAATCTTGTAGGCATCCTCGACGCTGGGCTCCAGCACATCGATTTTCTGAAAACGACGACTGAGGGCTTTGTCTTTGTCGAATATGCCACGGTACTCATGGAATGTGGTCGAACCGATGCAGCGTAATTTGCCCGAGCTGAGCAGCGGCTTGAGGAGATTACTGGCATCCATCACACCGCCAGAGGCTGCGCCCGCCCCAATGATCGTATGCACCTCATCGATAAAGAGAATCGCATGATCGCGCTTCTTCAGCTCGGCCAACAGGCCTTTGAAGCGCTTTTCGAAATCACCTCGATACTTGGTACCTGCCAGCAGCGACCCAAGATCCAGTGAGTAGACAACGCTGTCCTTGAGCACATCGGGTACATCGCCATCGACAATCTTCTTGGCGAGCCCTTCGGCAATTGCCGTCTTGCCAACACCCGATTCACCTACCAGCAGGGGATTATTTTTGCGTCGTCGCGCCAGTATCTGTGCAACACGCTCCACCTCCTGGATGCGTCCGATCAAGGGGTCGATGTTGCCGGCCCTGGCCTCCGCATTGAGATTGCTGGCATAGGCATCCAGCGGATTCGTTTCGCCCTCGTCGACAGTGCCATCGTCAGCACTGGCAGGCCCGGACTCTGGCTGTTCGGAATCACCGCCGACCTTGGAGATACCGTGGGTCATGTAGTTCACAACGTCCAGGCGAGCAATGCTTTGCGTTTTCAGGAAAAATACCGCCTGGCTCTCCTGTTCGCTGAAAATAGCCACGAGAACATTGGCCCCGGTGACCTCACTCTTGCCAGATGACTGCACGTGGAACACCGCGCGCTGCAACACGCGCTGAAAGCCCAGGGTGGGCTGGGTGTCGCGCTCTTCTTCGTCCTCTGGAATCAGCGGCGTCGTGGCATCGACAAACTCGATGAGGTCGCCCCGCAGGTTCCCGATATCGGCCCCGCAGGCCTTGAGCACCCGGATAGCGTCGTTGTTATCCAGTAGCGCCAACAGCAGATGTTCTACCGTCATGAATTCGTGGCGCTTCGCCCTGGCGCCCCTAAACGCTTCATTCAGCGTTTGTTCCAGGTCTTGGCTCAACATGTCTTTGACTCCCCGGGGGTCTAGCCCTCCGATGCTTCAATTTCGCACAACAATGGATGTTCGTTTTCGCGAGCATAGTGGTTGACCTGAACGGCCTTGGTCTCGGCGATGTCCCTGGTGTAAATGCCGCAAACCCCTTTGCCCTGCGTGTGCACCGTCAGCATAACATGCGTCGCCTGCTCACGGTTCATACGGAAGAACACCTGTAACACCTCCACGACAAACTCCATAGGGGTGTAGTCGTCATTCAGTAAGACTACTTTGAACAACGGCGGGCGTTTTAGTTCAGGCTTGGACTCTTCGAGGGCGAGCCCGCCAGAAGCGTCTTTGTCTTCCTTGCTCATACGCCAGTGACCGGCCTGCAGATCAGGTTCAGTGACGGGAAATTTGTTGCTGCTGTGTTGGATCATCGTTTCATTATACGAGTTTTCGCAGGTGGGAAAAGCGAGCCAGCGCAAATAGTCGCCACGGGGCCGCAAGGGCAAGGCCAAATACTTGAACACAGGCCCATCAAACCCTCATAGCGCTCGCGGGCAGATGAAGCACAGGAGATCCACCCGCCGGCAGCGGGTTATTGCAATTGGGTCATAGGGTTGGTACTGACGGGCCGACGCGATTGCCAGCCCAGGGGAGCGTGCCCGGACCGACGCGGCACACTGTAGCGAGCCTGCGCCGCCCGATCAGGGCAAACCGGGGCTACATTGCCTCGATGATAGCCTCACCAAACTCTGAACAGCTCAACAGCGTCGCGTCGTCCATCAGGCGTTCAAAATCGTAGGTGACCTTGCGCTGCTGGATGGCGCCGTTCATGCCGTGTATTATCAGGTCTGCGGCCTCATTCCAGCCCAGGTGACGCAACATCATCTCGGCGGAAAGAATCAGTGAGCCCGGATTGACCTTGTCTTGTCCGGCATATTTGGGTGCCGTACCGTGAGTGGCCTCAAACAGCGCCACGCTATCAGACAGGTTCGCGCCCGGCGCGATTCCAATGCCGCCCACCTGCGCTGCCAGCGCATCTGACAGGTAGTCACCATTGAGATTCAGGGTGGCCACAACACTGTACTCTTTGGGGCGCGTCAGAATTTGCTGCAACATTGCATCGGCAATCACGTCTTTGATGACAATCTCATTGCCGGTACGTGGATTCTTGATGGCGACCCAGGGGCCCCCGTCAATTTCACTGCCGCCGAATTCCTGCTGCGCAAGCTCGTAACCCCAATCGCGAAATGCGCCTTCGGTGAACTTCATGATGTTGCCTTTATGCACCAGTGTGACAGAAGGCAGGTCCTGGTCGATGGCGTACTGAATCGCCTTGCGCACCAGCCGCTTTGTGCCCTCTTCCGATACTGGCTTGATGCCAATACCGACGTTCGTCGGGAAGCGGATTTTTGTCGCACCCATTTCGTTGATGATGAAGTCGACCACTTTTTGCGCCTCGGGCGTGCCGGCCTCGTACTCGATGCCCGCGTAGATATCCTCCGAATTCTCGCGGAATATCACCATGTTACAATCGCCCGGATTACGCACTGGCGACGGCACTCCTTCAAACCAGCGCACAGGGCGCAGGCAGGTATACAGGTCAAGCTCCTGGCGCAGCGCCACGTTCAGGGAGCGAAAACCGCCGCCAACCGGGGTGGTCAAGGGACCCTTGATCGCTACTGCATACTCCTTGATCGCAGCCAGAGTCTCTTCGGGAAACCAATCGCCATCGTAAAGCTCGGCGGCCTTTTCGCCGGTGTATATTTCCATCCAGGAAATAGCGCGCGCGCCGGAATAGGCTTTTTGCACCGCGGCATTGACCACGTCGATCATGACTGGGCTGATGTCTACCCCGATGCCATCGCCTTCGATGTAGGGGATGATGGGGTTGTCTGGGACGTTCAGGCTGTAGTCTTCATTGACGGTGATGGTGTCACCCTGCGAAGGGACCTGAATATGCTTGTAGCCCATAGTGCACTCCATTGTGAGTTGATCGCGTTTCGAGGTTGATGAAAGTCGGCCACCGACCCCTTATTTTCGGCGCGTAGTGTAACATGGCTGTCGCTGCATACCGCTACAGCGCCGGAGAATTTTTATACTAGGGCCCAGTTTCAGATGGCAGACATCATTCTTTTCAACAAGCCGTTTCGCGTGCTGAGCCAGTTTACGGATGCGGACAGCCGTTCGACACTGGCGGATTATTTCACGGCACCGGGATTCAGGGTCGCAGGACGACTCGACTTCGATTCAGAAGGGCTACTGATACTCACCAACGATGGCAAACTGCAGCACCAGATTGCCAATCCCCGACACAAACTGTGGAAATCCTACTGGGTGCAGGTGGAGGGCCTCGCATCGGAGGACGCCTTGCAGCAGTTACGCAGTGGTGTCGAACTGCGTGATGGCACCACCCTGCCCGCAAAAGCGCGGTACATCCGCGCGCCGGCGGTGTGGCAGCGCGACCCGCCGATCAGGCAGCGCAAAGCCATTGCCGATAGCTGGCTGGAAATCAGCATTCGCGAAGGCCGCAACCGGCAGGTCCGTCGTATGACGGCCGCCGTGGGGCTGCCTACGCTGCGTCTGATTCGACACCGGATCGGTAACTGGACCCTTGACCAGCTGGCCTGCGGTGAGCATCGCCGCAGCGCGGTGCATCTTACGAAAGCGCAACCGCGCAGGAGCTCATCCGCATGACACTGAGTCACCCGCACATCACTGTGGCCTGCGTTATTGAACACGATGACCGCTTCCTGCTGGTGGAAGAAATAGACAAAACCACAGGGCAGGTAGTCTTTAACCAACCGGCGGGGCACGTCGATGAAAACGAATCCCTGTTCGAGGCCGCGTTACGCGAGACGCGCGAAGAAACGGCCTGGACGGTCCAACTGAAAGCCGTGTTGAGCGTTGCACTGTACCAGGCGCCCTTCAACGGTCACCACTACCTGCGCACAACCTTTCTCGCGCGGGCGTTGAAGTTTGATACTGAAGCCACGCTGGATCCTGATATTACCCGCACGCACTGGCTGGATTACGAGTCAATCCTGTCAATCTCTGGTAAGCTTCGCAGTCCGCTGGTGTTGGCAAGTATTGAGCAACACCGGCGTGGCGAGCATTACCCCCTGGATCTTATCTACCACGCATGAGTCTGAATAGCGCAAGCACAGTTATCGTCGGCATGTCCGGCGGCGTTGATTCGTCGGTCGCTGCGCTGCTGTTACGCGAGCAGGGGTACCGCGTTGAAGGCCTGTTCATGAAGAACTGGGATGAAGACGACGGCACCGAATACTGCACGGCACGTCAGGACCTGGCCGATGCGCAAGCCGTCGCCGACTCGCTGGGAATCAAGCTACACAGCGCGAACTTTGCCGCCGAGTACTGGGACAACGTATTCGAGCACTTTCTTGAAGAGTATCGCGCAGGGCGCACGCCTAACCCTGACATCCTGTGTAACCGTGAAATCAAGTTCAAGGCTTTCCTGGAGTATGCGCTGATGCTGGGCGCCGATTACATCGCCACAGGACATTACGCGCGACGCGGCGAAGACAGTGGCCAGGGCACACTGCTCAAGGGGCTGGACAGCAACAAGGATCAGAGCTACTTCCTGCACGCGGTGGGCCACAGTGAACTTGAAAAAACACTCTTCCCGTTGGGCGAGATCAACAAACCGCAGGTCAGGACGCTGGCACTGGCACAGGGTTTTGTGACGGCACGCAAGAAAGACTCAACCGGGATCTGTTTCATCGGTGAGCGACGTTTCAAGGATTTCCTGCAACAATACCTGCCCGCACAGCCAGGAGAAATCCATAGCCTCGAAGGCGAACGACTGGGCAGTCACCAGGGGCTCATGTATCACACCATCGGCCAGCGCCAGGGCCTGGGCATTGGTGGGCTGGCCGCGCACGGCGATGACCCCTGGTACGTCGCCGACAAAAACCTGCAGGACAACATCCTGTTGGTCGTCCAGGGGAATGAACACCCTGCCCTGTTCAGGCGCTCGTTGACCTGCACGCAGGCACACTGGGTTGCTGGTAGCGCTCCGCAACTTCCTTTACAGTGCAACGCCAAAGTCCGCTACCGTCAGGAAGACCAGCCCTGTGTGCTCAAACGTGCCGAAGGCGACACTCTTGAAGTTCTCTTCGAACAACCCCAAAGGGCCGTTACACCCGGCCAATCCGTGGTGTTCTATGACGGGCAACGCTGCCTTGGCGGCGCCATTATCGAGCAGACCAAACAATGACTACACCGGCTGAGCCCTCCACAGGTATGCCAGGCCATACACTGTTTGAGCAACAGGTCATTGCACTGGCGGGCGTGACACAGGCCGCACGCCTGGTTGATCAGATCTCAAAGACCGGCAGTTACCCGTTGGAGTTTCTCGAGCCATCCATCCACAGCCTGTTTGAATTTGAACCGGGGCAGGCAAGCGCCATCTACGGTGGCATCAGCGGGGTGAAACTGGGCTTGCATAATCTTGCAACCCTGCTGGCGGAGGACCGCAGCGGTGAAAACCAGGACGTCATACGCTATGTTTTTGGCCTGCTCTACCTTGAGCGCAAATTTTCCGGCAATGCAGAAATGATGTCCGTGGTGCGCTCACGCCTGGAACATACCAGTTTCCGTGCGGAGCACTTCGCCAGTAACGTCAACACCCTTTGTCACAGTGTCTCGGGAATCTACCAGGACACCCTGAGCAACCTGAAGTTTCGCATCAAAGTGACCGGCTCTCCGCAGCATCTGCAGAATCCGCAAAATGCTGATCTCATACGCGCAGTACTGTTGAGCGGCATCCGGGCCGCCTTTTTATGGCGCCAGCTCGGCGGGCGGCGCTGGAAGCTGCTGCTACAACGCAAGCGGCTTCTCACAACCGCCCAGAATCTGTCACGTGGCCTGGACGTGGTGTAACCCCTTTTCTTCTACGGAGCCCTCTCTGCATGGAACTCTCAGCACTTACCGCCGTATCCCCCATTGACGGCCGTTACAGTGACAAGACCGCCGCCCTGCGCGACGTCTTCAGCGAATTCGGACTCATCAAGCGCCGCGTTTATGTCGAGGTGCGCTGGCTGCAGATGCTGGCACGCCACCCGTCGATTCCCGAAGTACCGGCGCTGTCACCGGCGGCCATTGCAACGCTGGATACCATTGCACAGCAGTTCAGTCTTGCCGATGCCCAGCGCATCAAGGCCATCGAGGCCACTACCAACCACGACGTCAAGGCGGTTGAGTATTTCATCAAGGAAAGCTTCGGCGAGGACGCAGAACTCACCGCGATTGCCGAGTTCGTGCATTTCGCCTGCACCTCGGAGGACATCAACAATATTGCACACGCCCTGATGCTGCGCGATGGCGTTAGCGGTGTTCTGCTACCCAGGATGGAAAGCATCGCCGAGGCGTTGAGCGCATTGGCCCAACAAACCGCGACAGCGCCCATGCTTGCGCGCACGCACGGCCAAACCGCGAGTCCTACCACGATGGGTAAAGAGATCGCCAATGTGGTCGCCCGCCTGCGCCGACAGATCGCGCAGATCAGTGCGGTGCCCTACCTGGCCAAGATCAACGGTGCGGTAGGTAACTACAATGCACACCTGAGCGCTTATCCCGATGTCGATTGGCAGGCAAACGCAGAGCAGTTTATCGGCGATCTCGGTCTGCAATGGAACGCCTACACCACCCAGATTGAGCCCCACGACTACATGGCTGAATTGTTCGACGCAATCGCGCGCTTCAATACCATCCTGATCGACTTCGATCGCGACGTGTGGGGCTATATTTCGCTCGGCTATTTTCGCCAGAAAACCATTGCCGGTGAAGTGGGGTCGTCCACGATGCCGCACAAGGTCAATCCCATCGATTTCGAAAACTCCGAGGGCAACCTGGGAATGGCCAACGCCATTTTTTCTCACCTGGCGGCCAAACTGCCCATCAGCCGGTGGCAACGCGACCTTACCGACAGCACCGTATTGCGCAACATGGGTGTGGGCCTGGGCTACAGCCTGATCGCCTACCAATCCACGGCCAGAGGAATTGACAAGCTGGAGCTCAACGCAGAGCGTCTTGCAGCCGACCTGGACGCTAGCTGGGAAGTCCTCGCCGAGCCAATCCAGACTGTGATGCGACGCTATGGGATCGAACAGCCCTACGAGAAGCTCAAGGAACTCACGCGTGGCCAGGACATGAGTCGAGAGGTCATCCAACGCTTCGTCAGCGATCTGGACATCCCCGAGCCAGCAAAACAGTCCTTGCTTGCGCTGACCCCCGCGACTTACATCGGCAACGCGATCGAACAGGCCAGGGGCATCTAGGGCGCGCCCATGCTGCCACCGCTGCAACTGGACCGCGCGGATTTTCTGGCCCACTACTGGCAACGTCGTGCGCTGTTTTTACCAGGCGCTGTAAACCCGCACTGCATAGAGCTAAGCCCAGCCGAACTGGCTGGCCTTGCCATGGAGCAAGACGTCGAATCGAGAATCGTTGCCTCCCGGGAGGGCAACTGGACACAACAGCATGGACCCTTCGAGGCTGCCGATTTGCAGCGCAGTGGCAGTTGGACGCTGCTGGTGCAGGCCGTTGATCACTACCTGGCCGACGTTGCCCAGCTGCGAGACCTGATCGATTTCATCCCACAATGGCGCATGGATGACATCATGGTCAGTTACAGCACCGATGGGGCGAGTGTCGGGCCGCATTACGACCACTACGATGTTTTCCTGCTCCAGGGTGATGGCCAGAAGCGCTGGCAGGTCGGCCAGCACTGCACGGCCCGGGAGCCGCTGCAAGACAACCAGGCGCTGCGCCTGCTGCAGAACTTTCACTGCGAGGCAGAGTACTTGCTCGGTCCGGGCGACATGCTGTACGTGCCACCGGGCGTAGCACACTGGGGGGTTGCAGTTGGCGAATCCATGACCTTTTCCATTGGTTTCAGGGCACCGCGGCTTGCCGACATGGCAGCACGCTGGCTGGACGACAAACTGGCGAACGCAGAGCCCGACATCTTTTTCACCGATGCAGGCCGCTCGGCACAGGGCCGGCCTGGAGAGATCTGCGCAGCCGACATCACGCGCGCGCACCAGCAACTGCGCCGTGCACTGGACGACACCACCTCCCCGGATACCTGGTTTGGTGAACTAGTCACCGAACCGCGCTACGAGCTACTACCCACGCAGCAAGACATCGACGCCTTCGCTACCGCGCTGGCAGGCCCTGGCTATACACTTTATCGCGTACCCGGCTCGAAGCTTGCGTGGTATGCAATGCAAGACGGTATCATGGCCTTCTCCAACGGCCAGGCCTTGCGCGTTGACGCAGGCTCGCAGGGTTTACTGGAGGCGCTGTGTACTTGCGAGCAGCTTGATGCTGCGACGCCCGCGCCGGCTGAATCTGGCGCACTGATCGAATTCCTCATTGCAAGCGGGAGTGTCTATGTCGAATGAACACGCCGATGGCGGCACCATTGACTACCCCGGGACTTTTGCAGACAGGGCGGTATCGCTGGTTCAGTCCGCTACGCGCTATGTAGCCATCCAAAGCCCTGAACTTGACCATGCGGTTTTCGACAGCGCCGCGCTGGTGGACGCGATGAGCGCCCTTGCCCGATCATCACGGCAAACGCAGATAAGAATCCTTGTCTGTGACACGCGCCGCATCGTCAGCCGCGGCCACAGGCTGCTGGAATTGTCCAGACGGCTGCCCAGCGCAATACACATCCAGAAGCTGGATGAACACCCGTCCTGGAACGGTGAAACGCTCGTCCTGCGCGATCGCAACGGATTCCTGTTGAAACCTGCAGATTCTGGTCACCGCGCCTTCTACGAGGAGGATGCGCGGGCGGCCACACAGCGCCATCTCGAGCAGTTCCAGGATCTCTGGCGCCTGAGTCAACCCGATCCCAACCTGCGTGCGCTCAGCCTTTAGCGCCTCGCACAACCCGCGCTTCAGGGCCAGCGCCGGAGCAGTACAAGCGGCGTCTTAGCGGTTAACTGCTACACTTGTACTCATCCCGTGTAATCATTCGCTTCGACAAGGCAGCCTACGTTATGACACGCCCGCTACGCGCCCTGGCACTGTGCACCCTGGTAATGGTGCTGATCCCACTCTCTGGCGGCCCGGTGCTGGCACAGATCTACCAGTGGACCGATGAAAACGGCAAGGTGCATTTTGGCGACAAACCCGCGGATGCCGACGCTGCCAACAGTGCCCGCGAAATCCACGTCGAGGAGGCCTATGTCCCCTCTGCGAGTAGCGCGAGCACCGCGGCTTCCGATATGGACCTGCGCCAGCGCGAGGCGGCAACGCAGCGCAGCCTCGATGCAAGGCGCGAACGCGAGGCGCGCAGAGCACAGGAGGCGCTGGCCGAACGCAAGGCAAAACAGGAGCGCGTTGCAGATGTCTGTACCGCCTATCTCAAGGATATCAAGGCACTCACCGACATTGAGATCATCGACGACATCCCCACCTACTACTACATGACGCACGATGATGGCACGGACTACACCTCAGCCGAGCAGGACGCCTATGTACAGGAGCTGGTCGCAAAGGCCGAAGCACTGGGCTGTGAGGACATCCCGGCGACGGCGCGCAACTAGGGGCTGGCCGAACGGCTCTAAGCGCGCGGAAGAGCCCTTACCAGGCGCTTTATGGGTGACTGGCGCGCCCTACTGCATCGCCTCAATCGCCGCCGCCAGCGCGAGCTGACGCTGCGCTTCCTCGACGTGCAGGTTTTCGACCAGTCGCCCCTTGATCACGACCACGCCCTTGCCCTGTGCCTGTGCCTCTTCGAAGCCGGCGATGATCTCTTTGGCTGACGCGATCTCAGCAGCATCGGGTCCAAAGCTGCGGTTGGCCGCTTCGATCTGCCTGGGGTGGATAAGGCTTTTGCCGTCAAAGCCAAGCTCCCGTCCCTGCTGGCAGGAAGCCTGTAACAGCGCATCGTCTTCCAGGTCAAGTTGCACTCCATCAATGATTTGCAGGCCATAGGCCCGTGCCGCGTAGACGCACATATTCAACGCCGCGATAAAACCCAGGCGATCGGGAGTGTGTTGTACACGCGTGTCTTTGGACAAGTCTGACGTGCCCATCACGATGCCCCGCAGGCGTTTATGCGCGCCGGCAATGGCATTGATGTTCAAAATGCATTGCGGCGTTTCGGCCATGATCCAGACGTCGACAGACCCGGGCACACCGGCTGCATCAAGCGCCAGTACTGCATCCACAACATCCTGTGGCTGGTCTATCTTGGGCACCAGAACAGCATCCGGTGCGGTCTCGAACTGGCCCAGTGCGCGAATATCGTCGGCGCCCCACTCCGTGGCCAGTGCATTGATACGCACCATGATCTCGCGCGAGCCATAGCCGCCAGCGGCCAGCGCTGCGCCGATCTGTTCGCGTGCCAACGGCTTCGCATCCGGCGCTACCGCATCTTCCATATCCAGAATCAGGCCGTCGGCCGGCAACTGGCGGGCCTTTTCCAGGGCTCTGGGGTTTGAACCGGGCATGTAGAGCAATGATCGACGCGGTCGAATATCCATAAGTGATCTCCAGGGTGGTGAACAGGTACGCACAACGGCGAAATCGGGCGCCAAGGATACAGAATGTCCCGACACTTTTGCAGTCACGTTTTTGAGCCCTGGCAGCCCCGTCAGGCAGGGCGTCGGTGTTGTTTTCAACACAGTGAAGCCGTAAAATGTCGGTTTGACTGATTAAACCAATCAAGCGGAGTGACCAGCGCAGACGTTCTTGCCCCTGGGCCCAAACCGCTACTCGCAGCAGGACACATCATGAGCGATTTCATTTCCACTGACGAGCCTATGCTCGATCAGGCCGGTGCCGCTTTGACGGCGGTACAGGGGCTGATACACCAGGCCCTGACTCACCTGAAAACCAGCGCAACCGTTGCCGGGCGCACCGATCCTGCCAGGCTCGATGAATTGCAGCTGGTCTCCTACGAGATCGCAGTGTGCTGGGCCGAATGCACCGCAGCGCGTTTTAGCCTGAACCACGCCGCCAGGGTCTCGGCATCTGCCACAGGTGTCACCCTGACGGCTGACCTCGCCGGGCTGTTCACCGCAGAGGCAATCATCAACACCGCAAATCGTTTGCGCGCCAGACCGGGCGATTTCGGCCTGGACGACACGGCCATCTCCGCGTGTCTGGCGCCGCATGAGCCGGTGACGTCCGCCCAATTGTCTGCCGCAAACCTCGATCGCATCGGGCAAGCCCTGCTTGAGTGTGGCGGTGACCTGGGGCCCGACCTGCTCAGTGAACACCACACCATGATGCGCGACACCTTCCACCGCTTTGCCGACGATGTTGTCATGCCGCTGGCGGAGGAGATCCATCGCCAGGATCTGGACATCCCGGACGACATTCTCGAACCGCTGAAAGAAATGGGCATGTTCGGCCTGTCAATTCCCGAAAGCTACGGTGGCCTGCAGGAAAACGACGAAGAGGATACGCTGGGTATGATCGTCGTGACGGAGGAACTGTCACGCGGATCACTCGGCGCTGCGGGCAGTTTGATCACTCGGCCAGAGATTCTCGCACGCGCACTGCTCAAGGGCGGCACTGAGGCGCAGAAGCGCCACTGGCTGCCGCAACTCGCCGTTGGCGAGCCGCTGTGTGCGGTGGCCGTGACAGAACCCAACTACGGCTCTGATGTCGCTGGCGTAAAACTCAAGGCGACCCGCGTGGATGGCGGCTGGCAGCTTGATGGTGCCAAAACCTGGTGCACCTTCGGCGGCAAGGCCGGTTTGTTGCTGGTGCTGGCACGCACCGATCCGGATCCGGCCCTTGGCCACAAGGGTCTGACAATGTTCCTGGTAGAAAAACCCTCGCACAGCGGCCACGCTTTTGACGTACAACAGGCTACAGGCGGCAAGCTCGGCGGACGCGCGATAGCCACCCTGGGTTATCGCGGCATGCACTCATTCGAGCTTTTCTTTGACGAGTTTTTTGTTCCCGACAGCCATGTGCTAGGTGAGCAAGGCGGTGAAGGCAAGGGTTTTTACTATGCGATGGCAGGCTTTGCCGGCGGCAGAATTCAAACCGCCGCGCGCGCGGTTGGCGTCATGCGCGCGGCCTTTGAGCGCTCGCTGTCCTACGCCTGTGAGCGCCAGGTGTTCGGGCAGGTCATCGGCAAATACCCACTGACGCGCAGCAAGCTTGCGCGCATGGCGGCACAGATACTGGCTTGTCGCCAGATCACCTATGACGTGGCCGACATGATGGATCAGGGCGCAGGCGACATGGAGGCCAGCGCCGCTAAACTGTTCGCCGGCAGGGCCGCAGAGTGGCTGACGCGCGAAGCGCTGCAAATTCATGGCGGCATGGGTTATGCGGAGGAAACCCCTGTCAGCCGCTACTTCGTTGATGCCCGCGTGCTGTCGATTTTTGAAGGGGCAGAAGAAACACTGGCACTCAAGGTCATCACGCGCGCATTGCTGGAAACCATCGACTGAGGACGTCCCGATGAGCCTGTCACTGACACTCGACCCGCAAAACGAACTGGCACCCGACGCCCCGCTGAACATCGAGGCCGCGCGCAAGCCGCAATATGGACGGTATCTGGATGAACTGTCTCCAGGCCAGGTGTTTGAACACCCCAGGGGCTTCACATTCACCGCCAGCAATATGCTCGACTTTGCCCGCACCTTCATGCAATGCAACCCGCTCTACCTGAACAGCCAATACGCGCGCGACTGTGGCTTCCCCGATCTGCCGGCGTCGCCCCAGATGGTGTTCAACGTCACTTTGTCACTGGGCGTACAGAATGATTCGGAAAAGGCCATCGCAAACCTGGGCTACTACAATGTTGAGTTTCTGCGTCCGGTGTACCCGGGCGATACGTTGCGCGCATTCACCAAAGTGCTCGAACGCAAGGATCGCGGCGCAGACAAACCCGGCATCGCACGCATTCGCACGGTAAGCATCAACCAGAATGATGACGTTGTTCTCCAGTACGAACGCAAGATTTTTGTCGCCTGGCGTGGCGACCGGCTACCGACCACGCCCGCGGCCGCTGTGACTATTGAATTCCCCGGTGACACCAGCGCGCAAATACACCTTCCGCTGAGCGGAGCACCTGCACAAGGTCTGACAGGACCCAACACCTATTTTGAGGATTTCTCCGCTGGCGATGTCATCGTGCATGCCAACGGACGCACGATCACCGAGGAGCACATGGCCCTGACCTTTGGCGTAGGCAACAGCCATCCCCTGCATTTTGATCGTGTATTTTCCAGCAGCCTGTCAGGCAAGATGAGCGGAGAACCGATAGTTTATGGCGGCCTGGTGTTCGCATGGCTGGACGGTCTGGCCAGTCGAGACGTTAGCGAACACGCACTTTGGGAATTGGGCTTCACCGAGGGGTATCACACGCAACCGGCGTTTGCCGGCGACACCATCGGCGCACTGACGCGCATCGTCGCAACGCAGGTACTGGCGCAGGCGCCTGATTTCGGCGTGGTGACGCAACAGCTCATTGGCGTCAAGAACATCAGCGCGGCACAAGCGCTGGACACCCACGGTGCAGACCTGTTCATCAAGGAAGATACCAAGCGCAGCCTGGGCAAAGAGAAAATAAGCGATAAGATATTTGAGATAGAACGGCGCCTGCTTGTGCGCCGTCGAGCAGCCCCGGGAGCCTCAACATGAGCAAGGACAGCACGCGCGAAAGGCCATGGCTGATGCGTACCTACTCCGGGCATTCGTCTGCCCGCGCATCCAATGCGCTGTATCGCACCAATCTTGGCAAAGGCCAAACGGGCCTGTCTGTCGCCTTCGACCTGCCAACCCAAACCGGCTACGACTCGGACCATCCGCTGGCACGCGGCGAAGTGGGTAAGGTCGGTGTCCCGATCGACCACATCGGCGACATGGAACTGCTGTTCGACCAGATTCCGCTGGATCAAATGAACACCTCCATGACGATCAACGCCACGGCTCCCTGGCTGTTGGCGCTATACGTTGCCGTTGCAGAAAAACAGGGGGTTGACCCTGCCACGCTGCAGGGAACGACGCAAAACGACGTCATCAAGGAATACCTGTCACGCGGAACCTATATTTTTCCTCCCGAGCCATCGGTACGACTGACCACGGATTTAATCTCTTATACGGTTGCGAATATCCCCAGGTGGAACCCGACCAACATCTGCAGTTATCACCTGCAGGAGGCCGGTGCCACGCCGACGCAGGAGTTAGCCTATGCCCTGTGTACGGCCACTGCGATTCTCGATGCGGTACAGGCGTCCGGGCAAATTGCCCCGGAACGCTTTCAGGATGTCGTTGCGCGCATCTCCTTCTTCGTGAATGCCGGTATCCGCTTTGTAGAAGAAACCTGCAAAATGCGTGCATTTACCCGTATGTGGGACGAGATCGCCCAGCAACGCTACGGTGTTGAAGACCCCAAGGCACGGCGCTTTCGTTACGGCGTGCAGGTGAATTCACTGGGGCTGACCGAAGCACAACCAGAGAACAACGTGCAGCGCATCGTGCTCGAAATGCTCGCAGTTACGCTGTCCAGGGACGCGCGTGCCCGCGCTATCCAGTTGCCCGCCTGGAATGAGGCCCTTGGCCTGCCGCGCCCGTGGGACCAGCAATGGGCGCTACGTATGCAGCAGGTTCTCGCCCTGGAAACAGACCTGCTTGAATACGACGATCTGTTCGAAGGCTCCACCGTTATTGAGGCGAAGGTACAGGAACTGATCGCCGGCGCGCGCGCAGAAATGGCGCGCGTGGCAGAGCAAGGCGGCATGGTGCAATGTGTGGACAACGGCTATGTGAAGCGTGAGCTGGTGCAAAGCCACACGCGCCGCATGCGTGATATAGAAAGCGGCGCACTGAAAATCGTTGGTGTCAATTGCTTTGAAAAAACCGCCGAGTCACCGCTCACCGCCGGCGGCGATTCAGGCATTATGAAAGTGGATGAGCGCGCCGAGCGCGAGCAGATAGAATCGCTGCTGGCATTCCGTCAGCAACGCGACAGCCAACGGGTTGCCGCCGCGCTGGATGCACTCAGGCATGCCGCCGTCAATGGCGACAACGTCATGCCCGCCTCTATCGAATGTGCCCGCGCTGGCGTCACCACCGGCGAATGGAGTGAGGTGCTCCGCGGGGTGTTTGGCGAGTACCGCGCACCGACCGGCGTTGATATCAGCACAGCGAGCGGCGGCGATGAAGACGCCATGGCAGCGGTGCGCGCCAGGGTATTGGCTACCAGCGCAGAACTGGGGCGGCCGCTGCGCTTGCTCATTGGCAAGCCGGGCCTTGATGGCCACAGCAACGGTGCCGAACAGATCGCCGTGAAGGGGCGTGATGCCGGTTTTGAAGTCGTCTACGAAGGCATCCGACTGACACCGGCGCATATTGCCAGGGCTGCCCAGGAAGAAGGCGTACACCTCATAGGCTTGTCGGTGCTCTCTGGCAGCCACCTGGAGCTGGTTGAGGATATCCAACAGGAAATGCGCAAACTCAATGCAGACGATGTACCGCTGGTTATTGGTGGCATCATTCCCAGCGACGACGCGCAGCAGTTGCAGGAGCGCGGTGTCAAAGCCGTGTTTACCCCAAAAGATGTCGATATGAACCAGATCATGCACCGCATGGTCGACATTATCCGCCAGTCCCATGGGCTGCCCGCCACGGCCGCCTGAGGTAATGACCCCTGGTGTGACGGCAGACCTGCAAGCGTTGGCCGAGGGTGTACGCGCGGGTCAGCGCCCCGCAGTGGCAGCTGCGCTGAACCTGCTGGACGATCAGCGGGCCGTATCGCGCACACAAGCCACCGCGCTGATGACGCAGCTGCTACCCCATTACAGTGTCAGCACGGCGCAAATGATCGGGATCACCGGCCCACCTGGTGCCGGCAAATCATCGCTTACCGCGGCATTGATCAGTCACTGGCTGGAGCACAAACAACGGGTTGGCGTTATTGCTGTCGATCCTTCAAGCCCGGTATCCGGCGGCGCGCTGCTGGGCGACAGGCTGCGCATGACCAGCGAGGTCGATAACCAGCACGTCTTTATCCGCTCGCTGTCCAACCGCGGGCAGTTCGGCGGATTGAGCCAGGAGGTGTGGCCGATGAGCCTGGTCATGCTGTGTTGTTTCGACATTGTTATCGTTGAAACAGTCGGCGTGGGTCAGCGCGAGGTCGATATCGCCAGTAGCTGCGATACGACCTGCTTCGTTGCACAACCGGGCTCTGGCGACAGTATTCAGTTTCTCAAGGCGGGCATTCTGGAAGTCCCGCATGTCGTGGTAGTCAATAAAGAGGATATGGGCGCCGTAGCGACACGCACGCTGGCTGAACTGTCCGGGGTGCTCAACCCCAACCACCCGGACGGCGGCTGGACGGTGCCTGTGCTGGCCACTAGCGCCACCCGACGATCAGGCATCGCACCGCTGGGCAACACCCTAGCCGCACATCACCAGCACCTGCTTGCGACACAGCGTTTACAGGTGCGACGCCGCGAACACCAGGCCCGCTGGCTGCTGCGCTGCATCGAAGACGAGTATGGCAAAAAAGGTGTGCTGCAGCTCGGTGGTGCACCGGCCTTTATCAAGGAATTCAGCGCTCACAGTGCAAACCCGCTAGAGCAATACTCGGCATGCTTGCAGCGCTTGAGCATTACACACTAGTTCAGGAACACCAGCCAAGGAGATTACCATGCGCAGCCCCAGAGATTTCTTCACACCACTGGCACTGGGTGCCCCCGAGCCGCTTAGGGAGGTACCTGTACGCCCCTCCCGGATGATTCATTTTTTTGACCCCAGCAATCCGAAGATGGTTGAGAAAGCGCCTGGCATTGCCAGCAAAGTAGATATCATCCTGGGCAATCTCGAAGACGCCATCGCCATCGACAACAAAGAAGCGGCACGCGAAGGATTCATTCAGATCGCCAGGGACAACGACTTCGGTGACACCCAGCTCTGGACGCGCGTCAACAGCCTGGACAGCCCCTGGTTCCTCGACGACCTGACACGCATCGTCGGCGAGGTGGGCGACAAGGTCGACGTCATCATGCTGCCGAAAATACAAGGGGCATGGGATATCCACTTTGCCGACCAACTGCTGGCGCAGCTCGAGGCGCGCGCCGGTCTACAACGCCCCATCCAGTTGCACTGCCTGCTTGAGACAGCCCTCGGTGTGGCCAATGTCGAGGAAATTGCAAATGCCAGTCCGCGCATTCAGGGCATGAGCCTTGGCCCTGCTGATCTTGCCGCCTCACGGCGCATGAAAACCACCCGTATTGGCGGCGGCCACCCTGGCTATCTCGTGCGCGATGACCCCAACACCGACAATCCGGAAGCGCCCCGGGCAACGCACGCCCAGGACCTTTGGCATTACACCATGGGCAGAATGGTCGACGCCTGCGTGGCCGTTGGCGCTCTGCCCTTCTACGGCCCGTTCGGCGCTATCGACGACCCCGTCGGTTGTGAGGATCAGTTTCGCAATGCGTTCCTGATGGGCTGCGTGGGCGCCTGGTCATTGCATCCCAGCCAGATCGACATCGCCAAGCGCGTATTCAGCCCGCCGCCCGATGAGGTCGCATGGGCCAAGCGGGTGCTTGAGGCACTGCCCGATGGCAGTGGTGCCGTCATGGTTGACGGAAAAATGCAGGACGACGCCTCGTGGAAACAGTGCAAGGTCATGGTAGATCTGGCCACGATGATCGCCGAAAAGGACCCGGAACTGCGTCAGGCCTATGGCTTGTAAAAGCCACCGCAAGCAACAGCCAGCATAGTGCAGAGCCCGCTCAGGCCTCCGGGGCCTGCGCTACCACACCGGGAGCGCATCGCGTTATACGTCGAGCAGCGTGCCCAACTCGTTGCCTTCGTAAACGATCGGAAACGTGCGCAGCGCCCGGCACGGCTCCTCGGTGCGATACAGCACGCGGCCATCCTCCAGGCTGAAGCGGTACCCATGCAGGGCACACTCGATCACACCGTGGGCGATGGAACCTGCATTCAATGGATGCTCCCGGTGCGGGCAGGATGCTTCAACCAGGTAGCGGTCTGTGCCGCGCTGGAGTAGCAGCAGGTGCAAATGGTCGATCTTGAACTGGCGTGTGTAGTTATCGTGCAGGTTGATCAGTTTTTCAAGCGGGTAGAAGCGCATCGTGGCCACCTACAGCAAGTCTATGAGCGTCCGGGCCGCAGCATAGGGTGTCATGCTGTGTTGCTCTACTGCGCGCTCCAGTTCGGGAATCAACTGCCGCACCTGCGCATTTTGTGACAGCTTCAACAGCAGCATTTCGTTCACCAGCTGGTGCATCCAGTCACGGTTTTGCTGCGCTCGCTTGGTCTGGAACCAGTTCTCTTGCAGTGATTGAAAGTAGTAGTCCACCAGCATGCCCCATAGCGCGGGAATGTTGGTGCCCTCCTGGGCCGAGCAGGTCATTACGCGCGGCGTCCAGAAGCTGGTGTGACGCAGCAGGTTCATTGCGCTGGTGTACTGCCGTTGGGTCATGGTGGCCAGCGCCAGGCTCTCGCCATCGGCCTTGTTAATCACCAGCGCATCGGCCAGTTCCATGATGCCCTTCTTGATGCCCTGGAGTTCATCGCCGCCGCCGGGCAGCATGAGTACCATGAAAAAATCCACCATGCCGGCGACCTGGTACTCGGACTGACCAACACCGACCGTTTCCACCAGAATCACGTCATACCCTGCCGCTTCGCACAGCAGCATGGTTTCACGAGTTTTTTGCGCGACACCGCCCAGCGTGCCCTCTGCGGGTGAGGGCCTGATATAGGCCTCCTCCCTCCGGGACAACTCCTCCATCCGTGTTTTATCACCCAGAATGGAACCACCGGCAATCGGTGAACTGGGGTCGACGGCAAGCACCGCCACGCGTTTACCCTGCGCTATCAGATACAGCCCGAAGGCTTCAATGAAAGTGGACTTCCCGACACCGGGAACACCGGTAATACCGATGCGAATGCTGCCGCCGGTGTGCGGCAAAATCTGCTCGAGTATGCCCTGCGCCTGCTCGCGGTGAGCCTCAAGTTTGCTCTCTACCAGCGTTATCGCCTTGGCAAGCGCCCGCCGATTGCCATCGAGTAACGCTTGCAGGTCAAACTGGCTCATACGCGCATTATCGGCAAGTCATGCACAGCCGGTGTGGCTGTGCGCTACCTAGCCCTGGGCCTCCTTCACGGCGTCAAGCACTTCTCTGGCACACTTGGGTATCGGCGTGCCCGGGCCAAAAATACACTTCACGCCAGCCTCATAGAGAAAATCATAATCCTGGCGCGGAATGACGCCCCCGGCAATCACTACTATCTCGTCAGCCCCCTGCTTGCGCAGCTCCCTGACCAGTTCCGGGACCAGCGTCTTGTGGCCGGCAGCCAGCGACGATGCGCCCACAACATGCACGTCGTTTTCGATCGCCTGCCTGGCGACCTCCTCGGGAGTTGAAAACATGGGGGAAAGGTCGATATCAAATCCCACATCGGCAAACGCCGTCGCTACGACCTTCGCGCCACGATCATGGCCGTCTTGACCCATCTTGCACACGAGCATTCTGGGCCTTCTGCCATACTGTTCTACAAAACTGTCGATGTCTTTACTGATACCCTGCCAGTCCTCGTCTTCCTGAAAGGCTGAACCATACACACCCGATACTGTCTGCGATTGCGCATTGAAACGCCCGAACTCACGCTCCATCGCAAAAGAAATCTCGCCGACGGTAGCGCGACGCCGCGTAGCTTCAATGGCCAGGGCCAACAGGTTGCCCTCGCCGCTCACGGCGCACTGGTAGATGTCTTCGAGGATGGCTTCTACCGCGGGTTCATCCCGCGCCTCCCGCAGGCTCGCCAGGCGAGCAAGCTGTGCATCACGCACCGCAGCGTTATCGATCTGCAGAATATCGACGTCTTCCTCGATGTCCAGTTTATACTTGTTCACACCCACAATGACATCCTCGCCCCGATCGATGCGCGCCTGCTTTTTCGCAGCCGCTTCCTCGATACGCAACTTCGGCATGCCGGTCTCAATGGCCTTGGCCATGCCGCCGGCCTCTTCCACTTCGGCGATGAGTTCCCAGGCTTTGTCTGCGATGTCCTGCGTGAGATTCTCCATCATGTAGGAGCCGCCCCAGGGATCGACCACCTTGGTGATGCCAGACTCTTCCTGGATGATCAACTGGGTATTGCGCGCGATGCGCGACGAAAACTCGGTTGGCAGCGCAATGGCTTCGTCCAGAGCGTTGGTGTGCAGTGATTGTGTGCCGCCAAACACCGCCGCCATTGCCTCTATGGTGGTGCGTACGACGTTGTTGTATGGGTCCTGCTCTGTCAGCGACCAACCTGACGTTTGGCTATGGGTGCGCAACATCGAGCTCTTGGGATTCTTCGGCTCAAACTCGGCTACGATCCTTGCCCACAACAAACGCGCTGCCCGCAATTTGGCAATTTCCATGTAGAAATTCATGCCAATGCCCCAGAAAAAAGACAAGCGCGGCGCGAAATCGTCAATATTCAGGCCCGCTGCTATGGCGGTACGGATATACTCCTTGCCGTCCGCAAGCGTGTAAGCCAGCTCAAGGGCGGCGTTCGCGCCGGCTTCCTGAATATGGTAGCCCGAGATGGATATCGTATTGAACCGCGGCATATTGGCGGAACAGTACGCGATGATGTCGCCAATGATTTTCATGCTGGGCGCGGGCGGATAAATATAGGTGTTACGCACCATGAACTCTTTCAGAATGTCGTTCTGTATTGTTCCAGCCAACTGCTCCTGCGCGACGCCCTGCTCCTCAGCGGCAACGATGTACCCGGCCAGCACCGGCAATACCGCGCCGTTCATGGTCATCGATACAGAGACCTTGTCCAGTGGAATACCGTCGAACAGGATCTTCATATCTTCAACGGAGTCGATCGCCACGCCGGCCTTGCCCACATCGCCGGTAACGCGCGGGTGGTCCGAGTCGTAACCCCGGTGCGTGGCCAGGTCAAAGGCAACAGAGACGCCCTGCCCACCGGCTGCCAGCGCCTTGCGGTAAAAGGCATTGGACTCTTCAGCGGTGGAAAAACCAGCGTACTGACGAATGGTCCAGGGCCGCCCTGCATACATCGTCGCCTGTGGGCCGCGAATATACGGCGACATACCAGGCATGGTGTCGGCGTACTCCAGCCGCTCCATGTCGGCCGCGGTATACAGGGGTCTCACGGGTATGTCTTCGGCCGTGTGCCAGGTCAGTTCCTCCGGGCTCTTGCCCTTGAGCTGCCGGGCCGCCAACTCGGCCCAACTTGCCGGCGTCGCAGTGGATTTGTCGTAGATGTTGTCGCTCATGCGCCTGACCTCAGTGCTCATCCGCAGGTTGATTGAGTTCAATCAGCACGCCGTCGGCGCTTTTCGGGTGAATGAAAATCACCAGCGAGTTGTGTGCACCCGGCGAGGGAGCATCGGAGAGAAACTGATAGCCCTTTTCTTTCAGGCGTGCCACGTCTGCCTCGATGTCATCCGAGCGAAAGCACAAGTGATGGATGCCACCGCCTCTCTTCTCGAGATAGGTCTTCACCGGACCCTCATCGTTCAGGGGATGAATCAGTTCGATACTGGTCGGTGGAAGTGGTAAAAAGGCGGCCTTGGTCTTGGCCTCCACCACATCTTCGGTGCCCCCCAGGGGCAGCTGGAAATCCTCCACAAATCGCTCAATGGCTTTTTGCAGGTCGGGAACGGCAATGGCAATGTGATCTAATGCAGTAATCATACTGGCTCCTGGTTACACCTGTTGCAGGAATTCGGCAGTGACGGCTTTGCGGCGCGCCGCAATATCGTCTGCCGATTCCTCTTCTACAATCTCATCGGGTACGATTTTGAAAATCGGTTGGCCCTTGGAAATGATGGTACCGTCGGTATCGACAAGCACTTCCTTGATCGTGCCTGAAAATGGCGCATATACCTTGTTGAACATCTTCATGACTTCGACGATAAACAAGGGATCACCGGCATTGAAGTGATCACCCTCACTGACATAGGTATCATGCTCCGGGCTTTCACGACCGTAGAACATGCCGCCGCTCTCGGCGAGAATTTCGTCTGAATTTGCTACCGGAGGTGGCACCAGCACCTTGGCCATGGCATCTTGCAACTCTTTGGCCATCAGGCGCTCAGGAATGTGAATGGTGAGATCCTCGTTCACGGTCAGGTCATAAAACCCGGTGAACTGCGCGATACTCGGCAACACGGCAAGAATGTCGGCACCCGCCTGGAATCCAAGGTGCGCACCGCGCACCTGCTGCCAAAGCTCGGCACTAAAACCTGCCGGCGCCTCATCCTGCGCCAGCAGCGTGCACAACTCTACCCAGTCTTCACAGGACAGGCGATTATTCAATTCGTTATAGAAGGCCAGCGCTTCCTGCAGGATGGCGTCGTCGTGATCCCAGATCATCGAGGCCGCGGGCGGTTTGTCGCCACCCAGATAATCCATATTCAGAAAATGGTAGGTGTCTGCCAGCAGTTCAATCGGATTTTCGTTCCAGCTGATTTTGCCATCAATGACGGTGCAGCAGTCTCGGTTGATGCTTAGCCAGCCTGCCAGCATGTGCGGCTCTTCGAGCAGACCTTGCAGGGGCCTGAGCAACAGCGTCTCCTTCAGCTGCAGCGTTTGCGCCAGGGCTGCTTTCGGCTCGCCATCCAGTTCGTCGAGCGCCACCTTGCCCAGCGCAGCATAGGCAAACGGCAGGTCGATGTCGTTGGCGCGCTGCTTCAGTTCACCCACCGCCGTCAAGTAAGGCACGATAAATCGGGTCGTTGGCCGCGCATTGATATTCTGGCCAATGAACCAGTTGACGAGACCATAGTGAAACTCGAGATTAGTCGCCAGATCCTTGCCGCGCATACGCGTTTGGCGGATGGTTTCGGCCATGTTCTGGTAAGTCTCCAGCCGTGTTTCACCCACTGTCAGCAGCAGCGCTATGTTGGAATCATACGCTCCGGCGAGCGTGTACTTCATAAAGACGTCGGTATCTGGGTTGTGCAAGCTGATACCCTGGTCATCGCGAATCTCACCCTCGATAGCATCGCTCCAGGATTCGATAACACCTCCGGCATGTGGCTGCAGCGCCTGGTTGGTTGCGTTGAGTCTGGCCTCCACGCTGTCGTTCAGTCGCACCTGGCGCTCTGGCTTGGGAAGTTTGTCCGCGTGCGCCGCGAGCAACACCATCGCCTCTACCAGTGACTCTACAACAAAGCTCTCCTGAGGATTATCGGGGTTGCTAAACTTTAACGAATAGCACAGTTCGGTTACACGGTGTTCCACCTGTATCCGCGTGTTCATCTCCATAAAAAAATGCTTGTCGCGATCGACGATGCACTCAAAGGTCGATACGGAGTCCAGGCCGACAGCTTCGCCAAACGATTCTGCCTCTGCCTCCATGGCAATCAGTGTCTTGAGATCCTGACGCAACACAGCCGCTTCGGTTTCCCGACCGCTGGCGTCAGCCTCTTCAATTGCACGCTGCAATGACTCTACCGTCACAGACACTTCAAGCAGTTTCTGTTCATGCATCTGCAAAGAGCAATCCCTGCCGCCCAGCGTGGTGCACCACTGCCCGTTGCCGATGACCTGGATCTCCTGGTGCCTGGTGGTCTCGATGTTTAGTTCCACCAGCACGTTTTTGTTGTCTCCAACGCCGGTGGTTTTAACCTCGTTGAGAATTTCACGCACCAGCTCCGGCGTGCGTGCCGCCTCGCCCAGCCCAAGGATGCGCTGGCCCTTACCACCACCGCCGCTGATCGCCTTCAGTCGCACCCGGTTCTCGGGATACTGCGCCATGATGCGCTCCACGGCTTCAGTGAGCGTTTCACTCAACGCCTCTACGGTGTACAGATCGATACCTGCTTTATAGGACGCCGCCAGTACCTGGTCGGCCTTGTCCTCGAGTGTGACTGATTCGTCATCCAGCGCTGGCCCCTGAATTACCAGCTTATATTCCTCCACCAACGCCTGCAGCGCCGCGACGTCGGGGTAGGCTTTCAGTAGCGTCAGTGCTGTACCGTTGTCGATGCCCGGAGTAACCGATACGCCACATTTCAGCGCGGTTCGCTTTGCTTCATCTTTCAGGCCGGCGTCGTGCACAGTGCGTGAGCATGGGCCGATAAAATTCAGGCCGGCGCCTTCCATTGCGGCGACCATGCTTTCATCCTCGGCCATAAACCCATAGCCGGCAAAAATGGCGTTGTAGTCGTTGTCGCGTGCAATGCTGATAATCTGCTCGATACGCTGTTCACGCTCTTCCTTGTTGGCGCCACTGTAATCGGGAACGCGATGAATACGCTCCGGATCGGTTAACGCGCGCAACTCCGGCGCAATAGCATTGCGATAAACAATGGAGTCTTTTTCCGACAACAGTATGCCGTAATGATCGATGCCCATTTCGTCGAAGACGTCCATCGCCTCTTTGCGAATAGGGCCACGACAGATTATCAGCGGCCTGATATGGGTGCAGTCAAACTGGCGCACCCAGGCGGAACTGCTGTTGGCGAGTTTTCTATCGCGGTGGATAAGCGGATTGTTCAGGTAAAATTCGTTGGACACGCCCGGATTCCTTTAATGTTGTATGGCGACCTTTGTAGCAACTTTCGTAGCAACTTTCGTAGCAACTTTTGTAGCGACCTTAGTGGCGACCATAGTGGCGACAGGTTCAAAACTGGGATTTAGTGGAACTCACGCTGTACGGATTGCAACGGAGCCGCTTCATAGCGTCGCAAGTAGAAGGCCATGTTTTCCGCCAACACCTGGCGCAAATCAGAGGGCATGACGATCTGCGAGACAGAGCCCAGGCTCAATGCCTCATTGGGATTCATCAGCTCACGCTCGTAGCGCTGCACCAGCAGAGCCTCTTCTGACTTGACCCACTGGTCTACCAGGTCACGCGCGGCTTTTGCTGCTTCTTCGGCGCTGAGCCCGGCCTGCTGTTGCGCGCTGGTTTCCTGCGCGATTCGCTCCGCGACAGAGCCGCGAATCTTGCGTAATTCATCCTTATAGACGTACTCGACGCCGGCGGGACCCATTACAGCCACGCGGGTGGTCGGCAAGGCAACCACAAAATCCGCGCCGACATGAAAGCTGTTAAACGCAGCATAGGCGCCGCCAAAAGCGTTGCGCACCAGGACAAGAAAGCGCGGCGTGCGCAAATCAACAATCGCGTCCAGCATGGCGCGACCGGCCTGCACAATACCGCCGCTCTCCTGCTCGCGACCGGGCAGGAAGCCCGTGGTATCTTCCAGGAAAATCATGGGAATGTTGTAGAGGTTACAAAACCGAATGAAGCGAGCGTTCTTGTAGGCCGCATCGATATCAATCTGGCCAGACGACACGGCGGAGTTATTTGCAACAAAGCCGATAACATTACCGCCCATACGACCCAGTGCACAGATGGTATTTCTTGCGCGTTCGGGCTGTACCTCGAGGAAATCCCCGTGGTCGCAAAGCTGCTGCAGCAGGATCGTCACATCGACAGGGGTATTGAAGCCGGTGGGAGAGTTAAACGCTTTTTTGAGCAGCAGGTCAATGTCCCAGGTTTTCCGGTCAATCGGGTCTGAGCTCGGCTGATGAGGTGCTAATTCGCCGTTATGGCCCGGCAGGTAGTTGAGTAACTCGCGCACCTTGCGCAGCGCCGCCACTTCATCCTTGACGACAAAATCTGTCACACCGGTTTTGCTGTGCACGCCCGGACCGCCCAGTTCATCGGGGGTGACATCCTCGCCAAGTACAGATTTGACGACCCCGGGGCCGGTCAGGCCGAAGAAGGTTTCATTGGGCTGGATCAGGAAGCTGCCCTGACGCGGCAGGTAGGAGCCGCCACCGGCATTGAACCCGAACATACACATGATGCTTGGCACGATGCCGGATATTCTGCGCAACGCGGCAAAGGCTTCCGAGTAACCGTCAAGCCCGCCCACGCCTGCGGGAATATACGCGCCGGCACTGTCGTTGATACCTACAACGGGTATTCGCTGCTTCGCCGCCAGCTCGAAGAGGCGTGCGAGCTTCTCGCCGTTGGTCGCGTCCATTGAGCCGGCACGGACCGTAAAATCGTGCCCGTAGAGCGCGACATCCCTGCCGTTGATCTTCACAATTGCCGTCACGAGAGAGGCGCCATCAAGATTGGGACCCCAGTTCTGGTACAACACCCGGGGCTCCTCGTCGCTGAGGAAGCGGATGCGCTCCCAGATGGTCATGCGGTTCTTCTGGTGCTGGCGCTGGATATTCTTCACGCCCGCCGCCCTGAACGGCCGCTGCTGTAGTTCCCAGCCTGACTCCAATGCAGCCTCGTAGGGCCCGGGCTGGGTTGTGATCTGGCCGGGCACCTTGAACTCGCGCGCGTCCTTCACCGCAAAAGGGTTTTCCAGGGAAGCCATCGGGTTACTGCTGTTTTGTTTGGTCATGATGTAGTGTCAAATAGTCCTAGTTCAAAAGGTCGCCCTGCAGGGCAAATGGAGGACCCGTGACCCGCTTAGCTGCGCGTCCTGGTTAGTTGCCTGTTGCATGCCAGTTGCATGTCTGGGCGGCCGGACTTAGGATGCAAGCCGACCAAAATACGGCGTGATACATTAATTGCATAGGCTGCCAAAGTCAATTTGCGAGGCGACGGCGAAGCCGGCCATTTCAGCGAAAATGGGTGTATTTTCAACGCAGTTACAGACTTTATTCCAGCACAGTTAAGGACTTTATACTAAGGCGCAGTTCCACGGGAGTCGCCGCCGCGTACAGTCGCTGTAACCCCTATTGCAGGCCCCGGCAGCACCCTGGCTCCCTGCTGCTAAGAACAGGTAATCCATGCCCGCTGCAGTCCACCTAGAGGAAATACCCTATCATCCGGATAGCGGCGCGCTGTTTGAGCGCATCCGCGATCTACCCGCCGCCGCGCTGCTCGACAGCAATTTTCCGCGTGCTACGGGCGGCCGCTATGACATTCTTGTGGCACAGCCGGCACAGGCGCCGTTACCCTTGCTCCCCGGCAACGCCAGCGAGCAACAGGCGCTGGGGTTTTTCGACGAGCTCAGGCGCTTTCATGCCGACTACTATGGCTCGATAGCGCCGGCTGGCCGGGAGATACCCTTTTGCGGCGGCATTCTCGGCGCCATTAATTACGACACGGGCAATCGCTTGCATGGCATTACCAGTGACGCCATGCCAGGCACCAGCGCGCACTCGCTGCGCGCGTATGACTGGTGCCTGTTGCAGGATCATCTGTCGCAGCGTGCAGTTGTGGCAACGTTGCCGCAACTCAGTCCGGCGCTGCGCCGGGATCTGCTGGCCAGGGTTACACAGGCACCGGCAACAGCGCCTGCAGGGCCTGGTTTTAGTCTTCAAGGGCCATTTCGTGCGTCGATTGATCACGACGCCTACGTTGCAGCGTTCGATGCCGTACAGGCCTACATTCACGCGGGGGACTGTTACCAGGTGAATCTGGCGCAACATTTCAGTGCGCCCTATTCCGGCGATCCGTGGCCCGCTTACCGCGCGCTACGTGAAGTGGCCCATGCACCCTTCTCCGCGTACCTGACCCTGCCAGACGATGGCGCGCTACTGAGCCTTTCTCCCGAACGTTTTCTCAGCCTGCAGGGACGCCACGTGGAGACCTCACCGATCAAGGGCACGCGCGCTCGCCACGCGGACCCGGAGCTGGACGCGCGCGCCGCCCGCGAACTGGGTGCCAGCGCCAAGGATCGAGCAGAAAACCTGATGATCGTTGACCTGCTGCGCAATGACCTGGGGCGGAGTTGCCTGCCCGGCAGCATCAATGTTCATCGACTTTTTGAGCTACAGAGTTTCAGCACCGTGCACCACCTGGTCAGTTCGATCAGCGCTGAGTTGCACCCCTCCCGCAGCGCCTGGGAATTATTGCGCGACAGCTTCCCGGGGGGTTCGATTACCGGTGCACCAAAGAGACGTTCGATGCAGATCATCGACGAACTTGAGGCAGTCGCGCGCGGCCCCTATTGCGGCTCAGTGCTCTATGTGAGCGCAGACGGCCGCATGGACAGCAACATCGCTATTCGTACGCTATTGTGCGACGGCGCCAACATGCACTGCTGGGCCGGCGGTGGGATCGTTGCAGACTCTCAGGCGCAAGCCGAGTACCAGGAAACGTATGACAAGGTGGGTCGCTTTCTGGCATTGCTGGAGACGCACTTCAAAGCGTGAGGTCGCGCTCGCTGGCTTCAAGGAAAGCCCGCTTCAGGGCTTCGAGCGAATCGAGGGGTTTGAACTGAGGGAATTCCTCGATGACATTTTGCGGCGCGTGAATCAGGAAGCCAACATCGGCAGCCGCCAGCATGGTCGTATCGTTGTACGAATCGCCCGCTGCCAGCACCCGGTAGTTCAGGCTTTGCAGAGCCTCTACCGAGGCTCGCTTGGGGTCTTCCTGGCGCAGCTGGTAGTTCACAACCGTGCCGCTGGCGTCAGTGACGAGCTTGTGACAGAACAGCGTCGGCCAGTTGAGCTGCCGCATCAGCGGCTGTGAGAATTCATAAAAAGTGTCTGAGAGAATAATGACCTGAAAACGCTCGCGCAGCCACGCGATGAACTCGATCGCGCCCGGTAGCGGTTGCAGTGTTGCAATGACCTGCTGGATGTCATCGATTTTCAGGTTATGCTGCTGCAGTATATCCAGACGCTGGCGCATCAGTACATTGTAGTCGGGAATGTCGCGGGTGGTGGCCCTGAGCTCCTCTATGCCGGTGCGCTCGGCAAACGCAATCCAGATCTCGGGCACCAATACCCCTTCCAAATCCAGGCAGGCCAATTCCACGTTGCTTACTCCTTGTTTCCGGGCTCAGGTTGCACACGCGCGCATCTAAACACTGCGCTATCACCGACACAAGCCCCGCGCCCGACATTACACGCCACGCGCGGGGCCCTTTGCGAGACTGTAGCAGAGCCGGCTAGTAGGTTGGCAACTCGATGGTGGCAAACAGGGCCTCGAGTTCCGTTTTAGAGTGTCGGGAAAAGGCCTCCTGCACGACGTCACGCGTGAGGTGCGGGGCAAAATCCTCGATAAACTCGTACATGTAACCGCGCAAAAACGTCCCGCGGCGACAGCCTATTTTCGTCACGCTGGGCGCAAACAGGTGGCTGGCGTCCAGCGCAACCAGGTCCTGGTCGACGGCCTCGTCATGGGCCATTCCTGCAACAATACCGATGCCCAAACCAAGGCGCACGTAGGTTTTGATAACGTCTGAATCGGCAGCGGTAAACACCACGCGGGGCTCCAGCCCGCGCTCTGTAAAGGCTTCGTCCAACTTGGATCGCCCCGTGAAGCCAAACACGTAGGTGACAATCGGGTGTTGCGCGACCTCTTCCAGCGTCAGGCTGGACACCTGGGCAAGGGGATGGTCGCGCGGCACCAGAACACAGCGGTTCCAGCGATAGCAGGGCATCATGATCAGGTCGGAGAACAGCTCGAGCGCTTCAGTGGCGATGGCAAAATCAACCGTACCATCGACTGCCAACTCAGAAATCTGCATGGGCGTGCCCTGATGCATATGCAGGGCGACTTCGGGATAGCGCTCCATAAACGCCTTGATAGTTGCCGGAAGTGCGTAACGCGCCTGGGTGTGCGTGGTGGCGATGGACAGCGCGCCCTTTTTCTCGTTGGAGTATTCCTGTGCTACCTGCTTGATGCTCTCGACCTTGCGCAGGACCTCACCGGCCGTACGTAAAATCGCTTCACCGGCCGGGGTCACGTGCGTCAGGTGCTTGCCACTGCGGGCAAAGACCTCAACACCCAGTTCGTCCTCAAGCAGTCGAATCTGTTTACTGATGCCGGGCTGCGAGGTAAAGAGGCTTTGCGCCGTCGCCGAGACGTTTAAATCGTGATGGGCAACTTCCCAGATGTAGCGCAGTTGCTGAAGTTTCATCCTACCCCCCGCTGATGCGGAATGACGCGGCCTGCCACAGCCCACACCTGCCGCCGAGTGTGGGTTTTCGCTTATAAAGAATAGCCATTAAACACCGCGTGTGCCAAATTAAAAAGGCATAACCGTGTCTGGCCGCCTGTTGTCACCGGTGTTCGTCAGGGACCCATGCTCCACTCACTGTGTCAGCTCGCCGCACAAGCGACCGGCGCACCACACCGCAGCCAGGCTTCAGTTGTTGGCAACGCCATGGGGAACGTGCCCCGTGGCAATATGTGGACTGGCTGATTCACAATGGGTCTGTTGGTCATCAAAAAACACGTCCGCCTGGTAGGCACGCAGGAACTCCGTCTTGTTCAGACCGCCCAGAAAAATAGACTCATCGATGCGAATATCCCAGGCCCGAAGGGTACGGATGACACGCTCATGGGCCGGTGCAGAACGCGCGGTTACCAGCGCGGTGCGAATCGGTGCCTCGCTGGGCGGAAAGGCCTGTTGCAGGCGGTGCAAGGCGGCCAGGAATGGCTTGAAGGGGCCGCCGCCCAGAGGCTGCTTCGCCGCGGCGATTTCACTGGCAGTAAAGGCTTCCAGGCCCTCTGTTTTGTACACTCTTTCTGCCTCGTCAGAAAAAACCACGGCGTCTCCGTCGAAGGCAAAGCGCAGCTGGTCGTTGTCGCTGCTGCCGCCTTTTCTGGACACCAAAGTCGCAGCGGCAACACCACAATCCAGGGCGTAACGCACATCCTGGGCCTCGTTGGACAGGAACAGCTGGCAGCCAAAGGCATTGACATAGCGCCAGGGGCTCTCACCGCCACAAAAGGCCGCACGGCCGATGTCCAACTCGTAGTGTTGAATCGAGTTAAACACCCGCAGGCCTGTGTCAGCGCTGTTACGCGAGAGCAGTACAACCTCAACGCAGGATTCGCCAACCAGGCGCTGATTCAAGCGCAACAGCTTCTGCACCAGTGGAAAGGCTTCGCCGGGCGCCAGGGGTTCCTCCTCACGCGCGATCTGGTAGCGCGAATAGGCGTCCAGGCCGTCCTGCTCGTAGACCTGGTGACTTTCACTGAGGTCGAACAAAGCACGCGAGGAAATCGCGATGACTAGCTTGTCGTCAAGGGTACTGGGCATTCGTGCAGCATACCGCTATGTCCGTGCAGCGACCAGCGCTCTGTGCATAGAGCCAGCGGGAGCGCGCTGGCGGTCTCATCTGGCGTCAGGGCAAATTCTATGCCCGCCCTTGTGCCGGGATGCCGGTGGGCGCTTAGCGCACCTTGAGCAGGCCGCGGTCCTCCAGGTCCAGCAGCAGCAACTGCTGTATCACGTATTCCCTGGGCGTATCGGGGTGTTCCAGGTCAATGCGCTCCAGCCAGGGGTGGGCTGCTGCCTCGTCTTCACGATGCAACAGGGCGCGGATAAACTCCCTGGCCATGCGCGTGGGCTCATCTGCCAATGATTTCACATGGCGCAAGCTTGCCGCCAACGCCATCTCCTGCTCCGTCAGTTCGGTGCCAAACGGGTACTCAGGGAAAGACCCCTGCGCAACGAAGGGCGCGAGGGCCGCTTGCAAGTGCTCGGGGGTATTGTTGCGCGCATACACCGGTACGCTATAGCCCTTCTCCAGCTTGCCGACCTTGCAGGCGTGGTCAACCAGCGATTGCTGGAATCGGGAGTCTGCAATAGCAATCAGGCGCTTGATGATTTCTGCATCACTTTGCCCGCGCAGATCGGCAATGCCGTACTCCGTCACGACGATATCCCGAAGATGACGCGGAATCGTACAGTGGCCATAGGCAGGCACGATGTTGGATTCCAGGTCGTCGCCTGACCCACGCGTACTGCGTATACACAAAATAGAGCGTGCGCCAGGTAAATCCTGGGCCATGGCCACAAAGTTGTATTGGCCGCCGACGCCGCTGATGACAGTGCCGTTCTCAAGCCCGTCGGAGGCCACCGCGCCACTGAGGGAGACCTTCATACCGGTGTTGATGAAGCGCGCCTCGCGCCGCTGCGCGCAATACAGCGGGTAATCGAGCAGCAGTTGGTTGGTGCGCCGCACGCCCGTCATGCAGATGGCGCTGCGCTGCGCCACATCGAGATCATGCAGGCGCTGATAAAAATCCCGCGGACCGAGGAAAAAGCCGCCATGCATATAGCGTCCGTTTTGCAACTGCCGGCCACACACCAGCGTCGACAGCGTTGCACGGGCCTCATCACTGGAGAAATCATTGGCAAACTGCGTACCGCCCACGACCACACTATCGGCGTCCAGACCGGTGTCTGCAGGCAGCACGCCCCAGAACTTGAGTGCATCCAGGCTGTCTTCGTCAAGTCGCTGGGGTATGAAGCCGGCCTGTAACGCCCAGTCGACAAAGCGCTGGTCCAGCAACTCCTCAAAGACACCAGCATTCAGTGCGCGCTGCAGCTGCAGGTTGTCGTACACCCGGCGCTTGACAATCCCCTGCTCGATCAGATGCAGCATGCCGTTGACGAACATCTCGGTCGACACGTACAGGCCCTGCTCAAACTCTCCAAGGTCGGTATCGACGGCCTGGTGCGAGGTAATCGCGCTGAGCATCTGCCGATAGTGGCTGTTGTCCTTCTGCCTGATAATGCAGGCATGCGCCACCGCATCGCCCAGCGCACCGATTCCCACCTGCAGTGTGCCGCCGTCGACGATGAGGCTACTGGCGTGCAGCGCTGCCGCATAATCGCGCAGGGGGACGCTGCCGTTGGGCACGGCAAACAGCGCTCGATCATAATCGCGATTATCAACGACACAATCGAACTCTTCCACGCTCACCTGGGCGTCATGCTCCATGAAGGGTAAATCAGCGTGAACCTGTGCAAGTGTGACAACGCTGCCCCTGACATCACGCTCACGTAGCAAGTCAAACAGCTCCAGAGTGACATCGGGATTGCAAGACAGGCTCAGCTCCATGCCCGAGCCGGTTTCGCGCTTTGCCACCAGTTGCACAAGCACGTTTACGCCATGTATATCCATGTCGCGAGCGATGTGGGTATAGTTGCTGGAAATATAATTCTGCTGCGCCGTGGCGTTACCGACCATGGAGCCGGCGCGCACGTAGAACTCACTCACGTGGATATTCGCCGGCAGTGCACCGGCGCGCAGCGGCGCCATAAACGCCAGTTCCTCGTAATCGCGAAACAGGCGCTGCATTATCGGCTCTGCCAGTTTTTTCTCTATGCTGTCTTTGGGGTGAGGCACCTCAAGACACAGCGCCGTAATAATACGCAGGGACAGCGACGGATCCGCCGCCGCCCGGCGGTAAAACGCATTGAGTAACTGCACGGGTTTGCCCAGACCCAGCGGTGCTGCGACCACCAGATCCTTACCAACAGTGGCTATCGTGTGATCCACGCATTCTTCAACACTGTGTAAAAACGTTGTCATTGCACGCTCTCTCTATCGCGGTATCCGACTAGCCCTCTGGAGCTCCGTTTACGCCCACATCCTGCGCCCGCCCGGGACCGTTACCTGCCATATAGTCACGGGTGAGTTTAAAAACCAGCGGGCCAAGCAACAGCAGGGCAATCAGGTTGGGAATCGCCATAAACGCATTCAGCGTATCCGCAATCAGCCACACAAGATTGAGCTCGACCAGCGTGCCAACGGGCACTGCCAGTACCCAGAGCAGGCGGAACGGCAAGATAGCGCGCGTACCCAGCAAAAATACAACGCAGCGCTCACCGTAGAAAGACCAGCCCAACATGGTGGTAAACGCGAACAGGCACAGGCCCAGGGTTACCACCAGTTCGCCGCCGGGCAGAGCCTGCGAAAATGCCATGGTCGTCAGGCTTGCGCCGCTTACGCCACTGGGCAGGACATCCATGATGACAATGACCAGCCCGGTCATCGTACAAACAATAAGGGTGTCAATAAAGGTGCCGAGCATGGCGATCATCCCCTGCTCCACAGGCTGATTGGTTTTGGCGGCGGCATGGGCTATCGGTGCACTGCCCAAACCGGCCTCGTTGGAAAATATGCCGCGTGCAACGCCAAAGCGCAGCGCCGCCCACACTGTGGCGCCCGCAAAGCCGCCCACGGCAGAGACCGGGTTGAAGGCAGCGGTGACGATGGTTACAAATGCCGCCGGAACGGCCGTAATATTAAGGACGATCACGATGGCAGCGAGCGCAACGTAGCCAATGGCCATAAACGGCACCAGCCATGAAGCCACCTGGGCAATGCGCTTCACACCACCGAGAATCACTGCGGCCACCAGCACCATCATAACAATGCCGGTGACCAGCGGCTCGACCCCGAACTCGTCGTTAAGCACCTGCGAGACCGAGTTCGACTGCACCGTATTGGCCAGGCCAAAACCTGCAAGACTGCCAAACAGGGCGAACGCGACCGCGAGCCAGTGCCACCGCTTGTGCAGCCCGTTTCGAATGTAATACATCGGACCACCGCTATAGTGACCGTTCGCGTCGCGCTCGCGAAAATGTACCGCGCACACGGCCTCGGCGTACTTGGTCGCCATGCCGACCAGGGCAGTTACCCACATCCAGAACAGCGCGCCTGGGCCGCCCAGTGCAATGGCGGTTGCCACACCCGCGATATTGCCCGTTCCTATCGTCGCAGATAGCGATGTCATCAATGCGCCGAATGGGGAAATATCGCCCGCACCACTACCGCGCCTGCCACTCATGAGCATACGCACTGCGTGCGGAATCTTGCGAATGGTCATGAAACGCAGGCCAAGGCTCAGGTAAACGCCTGTCCCCAGCAGCAGGACCAGCATAGCCGGCCCCCATGCAATACTATTAACCTGTGAGATCAGCTCCTGCATGGTAATGTGCCCAACGGTTTCTTATTGGAAGTGATCAGCCGACCGCGTCGAAGCCCGCCGCCTGCGGGAAAACGCCAAAGATGCCGCCGGTGTGGACGAAAACAATATCACGCACGCCGGCAAAACGGCCTTTTTCTATCTCTGCCAGCATGCCTGCGAAGGCCTTGCCGGTATAAACGGGATCCAGTACCAGCCCCTCCATGCGGGCAAGCTCAGCGATCAACGTAAAGACAGGCGCATCCGCAACGGCATAGCCTTTCCCTACGTAACCATCGATCACGCGGGGATTGACCGCCACCTTGGGCGCATCGGGAAAACGGTGGCGCCAATCCTGCGCATCACTGGCGACTTTGTCCATAAAATACTGCTCGTCGTCGCAGACGTTAATGCCCCAGACCGTCGCAGGCAACTGGTGCAGTGCCGCGCCCAGGGTGAGTCCTGCCTGCGTGCCGCCGGAGCCGGTCGCGGTGACGATATGCGCGCTGGCGATGCCCGCTGCGCTCATCTGCCCTCCCAATTCCTGGCTGGCGGCGATGTAGCCCCAAACACCCAGGCCATCACTGCCTCCGGTGGGCACAGCCAGTGCGCGCAAACCTTGTTCCTGGTAATGCGCCTGCCAGCGCGTAAACAGGTCGGCAAGTTCTTTGACGTACTGCGCTTTCGGGTAACAGGAAATCCTCGCGCCGGCGAGATGGTCAAGCAGCAGGTTTCCCTCCCTGACATTCGGCGGGTCACCGCGCAAGAGCAGATGCACCTGCAGGCCCAGTTGGGCGCCAACGAACGCGGTCGCCCGGCAGTGGTTGCTTTGCAATCCGCCGCAGGTGATCAGGGTGTCGTAGCCGTTATCGATCGCGTGCGCTGCTATAAACTCCAGCTTGCGAACCTTGTTGCCGCTCAGGGTACAGCCGGTGAGATCATCTCGCTTGACCCACAGACGATGCTCACCACCCCAACGGCGGGTGGCGCGCTCCAGGAATTGTAATGGGGTTGGCGTTAGCGCCAGGTCTATCTTGCGTGGGTAGACCAGTGCCATTCTCAGCCGATGGACTTCAGTGTGCCTTTTGGCAGGACAGCATGCAGATGCACGCGCTGGAACTTCAGTTCAACATTATTGGCAACATTGAGCACCATGTAGTTTTCGTCCAGTGCAGTCACTTTGCCGAGAATGCCCGAACTGGTAACGACTTCATCGCCCTTGTTGAGCGCTGCGACCATCTCCGCATGCTCTTTCTGGCGCTTGCGCTGGGGCCGGATGGCAATAAAATAAAACAGGACGAACAGTCCCACCAGGAACAGTATCTGGAACATTTCTCCGCCCTGGGAAGGCTGCGCTGCAGCCTGGGCGTGTGCTGAGGGAATCAAAAAGCTCATTCGAGGTCATCCGCTGTCGGTCGAGGGGCTGCAGCAGCGAGGCTGCCTTGGGGCTGAAAAACGCGAGTAATGTACCGCTTTTCAGCTACAGCCGCAATCAAGGTGCCCTGCTCAGGCGGTAATCTCGATGGCGTATTCCATGATTTGCGGCGCATGGTCAGAGAAGCGTTCCTGCTTGTAGATGTCCGCGCTGACGACTTTTTCAGCGAGCCTGGGCGTCACCACCTGGTAGTCCAGGCGCCACCCCACGTTGTTGGCCCAGGCCTGCCCGCGATTTGACCACCAGGTGTATTGATCCGCCTGCTGATTCACCAGCCGGAAGGCATCGACATAGCCCAACTCGTCGTAGAGTCGATCCAGCCAGGCGCGCTCTTCGGGCAGGAAACCCGAGTTTTTCTGATTGGCACGCCAGTTCTTCAAATCGATGTTCTGGTGACAGATATTCCAGTCCGCGCAGATGATGAACTCGCGACGTTTACGGCGCAGGCCTTGCAAGTGCTCTATGAACTTGTCCATGAAGCGATACTTCTTTTCCAGCGCCTGCTCACTGCTGGAGCCGGACGGCATATACAGGGAAATCACGCTCAAACCGCGGTAATCCGCCTGAATGTAGCGCCCCTCGGAATCGGCCGGGTCCCACCCAAGGGAGGACACGACACGCTGCGGCTTGACACGGCTGTACAATGCCGTACCGCTATAGCCTTTCTTCTGCGCGTCATTGTAGAAACAGTGATAGCCCTGCGGGTGGAATACGCTGTCATCGAGCTGGTCAATTTGTGCCTTGGTTTCCTGGATGCACACTACGTCTGCGTCCTGGCGCCGGAGCCATTCAAAAAATCCTTTGCGCGCTGCGGCGCGAATGCCATTGGTATTGCAGGTGATGATCTTACTCACATTAGCTCCCTGAAACGCTGGTCGGGCAGTGTACCCAATGGGGGTAACAGCGTATAGCGCTGGCGGGCAGGCGCTGAACTTCCTGCGACAGACGCGCAATTTGGTCTAAACTATTAACGGGGCGCGCTGTCAAATCACGAGAGGGAAACTTGTGCATTATGAGCATGTCAACCAACACCAGCGGAACACACTGCGGTGCAAGCCGGCGACTCTCGGCCAGCCTGGCCAGAGTACTGCGCGAGCTCGATAAGGACTTCGAGCGCCGTATCTACCAGGAACTGGCGGCACGCGGCTATCCCGATGTACGCCCCTCCCACGGGCCGGTTTTTTCCAACCTCGGGTTGGGCGCAATGCGCGTCACCCAACTGGCACAACGATCACAGGTCACCCAGCAGGCGATGGGCAAAATGCTCAAGGAGCTGGAACTGCTGGGCTATGTTGTGCGCAACGTCGACCAGGGCGACAGGCGCGCCCGGGAAATTCAACTGACCGAACGCGGCCAGGCACTGGTTGAATGCGCCGGTGCAGCGGCCGATGCCGTGCGCGAGTACTATGCACAGCGCATTGGCAGCACCGCGCTAGACGATCTCGAGGCAAGACTGCGCGACGCCGCGCGCACGCTGGCACTCCAACACCTGCCACCGGACTGGGCAGATCCGCCGCCCGCCGGTGATTGAACGGCCGACGGCGTCACGCTGACGTCCCCACGCAGTGTCAGTCGCTAGTACCGCGCCCGCTTACAGCGTCATGAAATCCGGTGTATTGAAGGCCCAGCTTTTCTCTTCGGCGCGACGGCTCATCCGCCAGCCTGCCGGTGTACGCCGATACTCATCCACATACCACAAGCCCAGGAAAAACACCTGGTGGGTGTCTTCAGACAGCGCCATTTGCATCGGGTTGAAGCACATCACCCTGCCGACTGCAGTGTCGCCATCAACCGCAATCTGCACGTTGGCATTGAGGTGCTGCGAATGGGGAAACATATCGCCGCCCACAGTGGACTCGAGAAACTCGATGGTAGTGTCTACATCCCCTACCGTGCCGCCCATGACGCTGTAGTCGATGTGCGCATCTTCAGTGAACACCTCGTCACGCAGGCGTGCAATCTGCTTGCTGTCAATGAGGTCAGCGTAGTGGAATACCAGGTCCTGGATCTCAAAGCGATCTGACAGTTCTTGTTGCGAGAGCATATTCAATCCTCAAAGTGTCGGTTCAATGGTTGGTCGTTCGCCTGGCAGCGGCGGGCCCGCCGACAGACGTCGTGGCCCGGCCTAAAAATCCAGTGGCAGGCTGATGTGGCGCCGATACATCATGTCGCGGTGAGCCTCGAGGCGCTCGCTCAGACACGCTCCGGTGACGTCATCGACTGCCTCGTAGGTCGCGCGCATGTAATCCGGCATCGGATTATCCGCAGGGCCCAGCGGCTTGATCATGCCGGCAAAATTGGCCCAGTAGAAATCCACCGCGGTTACATCCGCACCGACAAAATATTTGCTACCTAGTGTTTCCTGGGCCGTGAGCCGCGCGTCCAGCTCAGCGGCTATTGCACACAGCCGCGCCGCGGACCGCGCATGTGCCTGCTCTGACCAGCCATACTTGTGCGCCATGCGTTGAATCATCTGCGGCGGCTCTGCCAGCGCCATCATGGGCGCAAACATTTGCAGGCGACGGTTCCAGGCGAAGCCGTCGACACCCGCCAGCAGCGCAGACAACCCCAGCACTTCGGCCCTGCGGGCACAATCCTCTGGCAGCAGGGGCTTCTCAGGTGCCAGGCGTTCGGTCAGCATCAACAGATCCAGCCAATGACACACCGGGGGCAGGTCATCAAACACCGCCACGGGTGCCGAGTTCTGCCCTGTCCACGCCAGCAGCTCCGGATTTTCACCGCCGCCTTCCTGGTAGACCGGCAGGAAAGGAATACCTTTGTAGGCCAGTATCGCCTTGGCTGACTCTCCCCAGGGCCCGGGAACCCCGGCGGTTAACACAAGACGCAGGCCACTGGCCTGTCTGGCTTCTTCGACTGAGACGTAGTCCATGCTCATTGATCCAGTTTGAAGACGCGAATGGCGTTCTCGCGCAGAAATTTTGGCCACACCTCATCGCGCAATGGTACCTGGGGCATCTCCTTGAAGATGCGATCGAGCGACAGGCCCATCGGAAAATACCCCGCATACATCACCTGGTCTGATCCGCGGGTATTGGCGAACTCAATAATGTCCGGTGGATAGTACCTGGGTGCGAAAGCGCTGGTCATATAGTGAAGGTTGGGATACTTGAGCATCATCTTCCAGGCAACGTCTGTCCACGGCTCACAGCCATGCCGCGTCACCACGCGCAGTTCGGGGAAAAACCACAGCACCTCGTCAAGCAGTTCCATCTTCTGCGGGCCGAAGGGCACACGCGGCCCCGGCACACCCATGCAGGGGCAGAACGGAATATCCAGTTCCACCAGCTTGGCGTAGATCGGGTACCACTTTTTGTCATTGACCGGCACTGGCGGACAGATCATCGCCGGCGCGGCGGTGACGGCCTTGATGTCGAATTCCTCATGCATGGCAACGATCTTGCGCACCTCCTCCATGCCGCTATTGGGGTTGGCCTCATAGGAGGCAAAAAAGCGATCGGGGTGCTGGCGCAGGGCCTTCTCCTGAAGTTCGCTGAAGCCCAGACCCAGCATTGCGCGCTCGATGCCGTGCTTGTCCATCTGCTCCAGGGTGTAGGCGATGGAGTCGGCCGCGTCACTGACGTTGGGAATATCCTTGAACATGTACTGCGCTGGCATGGTGAACATGTCGTGACTCTCACGGTCCAGTAACAGCGGCTTGATCCATTCGTAGAACGTGCTGCTGTCATCGCCGGGTATCGCCAGCATCAGATCGATTACGCCGATATCAGTGGGCATTGCCATAGTGTTGCCGTCCTCGTAACGCTTATAAGAGAGTGATCTTAAAGCTACTTATATGATTAAATGTATAACTTAAATTAATGTTTATATTGGATTTTTCCTAATAAAAAGGGCGGAACGTCGAGTACAGGAAGATAGTCGGATGCGACTGTCGGGCAGCGAGCCAGCGGCTGACCGCTGCACAGGGGCCCTGTTCGCGCTGTGCCCCACCCTCACCTGCACACTGTCTCGTGCCAGGCGGCTACAGTCCCAATTCCTTGATCAGGGCGGCGACATCATCATGATGCGACTTGGTTTTGACTTTATCCATGATGTGCTTAAGGCGGCCGTCCTTGCCAATGATAAACGTGCTGCGCAGCACGCCCATGAATTCCCGCCCCATGAACTTCTTCAGACCCCAGGCGCCGTACTTTTCCGTAATGGCGTGGTCTTCATCTGACAAAAGCGTGAAGTTCAGATCCTGTTTCTCGATGAATTTACCCAGCCGGCTGACCGGGTCAGGGCTTACGCCAAGAACGACGGTATCGAGCCTGGCAAACTGCTTCTTGCTGTCACGGATACCGCAGGCCTGAACCGTGCAGCCGGGCGTCATCGCCTTGGGGTAGAAGTACAGAACGACGTTCTTCTTACCCTTAAAGTCTTTGAGGCTGACCTTGTTGCCGTCCTGGTCGGGCAGCGTGAAAGCCGGTGCCATGTTGCCAATCTTGGGAAATGCCATTGTTGCCTCCTTTACGGGGAATGCACGCCAGAGCCGGCGTGACTTTAAAAACGGTAGCGATTGCGACCCACCTGCCCGGCACCGGCTAGCGACGCAGCTTGCTCAGATCGATGGTTGCGACCTGCACAGGATAGGCGTCTTGTCTGACATCGCGAAAATAGGCCTTGAGAGTTTCGTGCACCACGGGAAATGCGATCTCCGACCAGGGAATGTCCTGCTCGGTGTACAGGTCGGTTTCGGTACTCTCCGGCCCCACCCCGAAAGCACCGTCATCAATGTCACAGCGATAGAACATGTACACCTGGCTGATATGAGGCACGTCGAAGATGCGGTAGAGGTCAAGATTGGACACTCTCGCCCTGGCCTCCTCCCAGGTTTCACGTGCCGCACCTTGCTGGGTGGTTTCACCGTTCTCCATAAAACCTGCGGGTAACGTCCAGTAATTCTTGCGCGGTTCTATCGCGCGCTTGCACAACAGGACCTTGCCCTGATAGACCGGCAAACACCCAACGATAACGCGCGGGTTGACGTAGTGGATCACTTCACAGCGGGTACATACATGCCGCTCACGATCATCGCCCTGGGGAATAGTCAGGACAACACGATCACCGCAACTGGTACAAAACTTCATCAGGGATTTCTCGAATCAGGACAGCGCAACAGTATAGTGGCTACGCGGTGCATTGGAAGCAGCGGCCACCCGCGGCTCGAGTGCATCGTTGCGCGATGACAAGCCGTGGCAGCGCGCACGCGCCCCAGAACCGCACGCCTGAGCAGCAGCTCGCGCCCCGCCGCCTGCACACGCGGCTCTGACGCGCCCGGCTGTAGACATCGATGCGCGCCACTGGCCCTGCTGAGCAAGCCCGGGAATCAGTGCAACTCCCGGTAACCGCCCGAAAAAAACAACAGGGGCTTGCCGCTGGGACGCTGGCTCACTTCCTTCACCCGGCCAACAATGATCAGGTGGTCACCACCTTCGTGGGTAGCTTCCAGCTCGCACTCAAAGCTGACCAGGGCGTTCCTGATCACGGGCGCGCCATTTTTTCCCGTTCGATAATGCTCCGGGGCAATTTCGTGCTGTTCCTTGCGGGCATAGTGATTGGACAAATCCTGCTGCTCCTGCGCAAGAATATTGATGGCATAGAATCGCGCCTGGGCAAAAAGAGCGTAGATATCAGAAGAATTCTGCAGGCACCACAGGACGAGCGGAGGGTCCAGCGATACCGAGGAAAAAGAATTGGCTGTCATGGCCATGGGTTTGCCGTCCTTCGAAACCGCTGTGATCAGGCAAACGCCTGTTGCAAAGCGTCCGAGTGCATCCCGCAGTGCACGTGCTTCAAAGCTCATTCAGTATTCTCCTGTTATGGCGACGTCAGGTCGCAAGTTATTGCGGACAATGTACGGGGGACTCACCTGCCGGTTCATCCCCTATTCAGGCTATGGCTGCCACTGTGCACGCCGATCAGCGTCTTCCTGACGCGCTTCTACCCAGTGCTCGCCGTCATCGGCAAGCTCTTTCTTCCAAAATGGAGCCTCTGTTTTGAGATAATCCATAATGAATTCGCAGGCGGCATAGGCCGCTGCACGATGCATCGAGGCAACACCTACCCATACAATGTGCTCGCCTGTCGCCAGCATTCCGATGCGGTGCACAACCCGCGCCGCCAGCAAGGGCCAGCGCCCGGCTGCCTGTGCCAGGATTGCGTGAATACTCGACTCGGTCATGCCCGGGTAATGCTCCAACTGCATGCCGTGCACCACGCGCCCACCGTTGGCTCGGCGCACATATCCGGTAAAAGTGACAATGGCGCCCTCTTCGGCGCTGCCGCCCAAGAGCCCCGCCTGCAGGCGGGCGACGTCGAAATCCTCGCGCTGGATCAATACGTCGAGCATCGGCGACACCACAGACACCTCAGCCACCGGTAACCGGCGGAAAAAAGGCGACCTCGTCGCCGTCGGCCAGCGCGCAATCGCCGTCTATTACGCTGTGATTTACAGCCCTGATGATATTGTGCTGCGCCAGCACTGCGCGCCAGTGTGATCCACCTCGCTGGCAAAGGTGCTCTTGCAGGGCATCAAGGCGCGCCACATCTTCGCGCCATTCCATCGCCAGCTGCTCGCAATCCAGCTCCTCACGCAGCCGCGCGAAAAAAAGCACCTTGAGCATCAGTCGGCGCCCTTTACCCACACACCCGACTGACCACCTTCCTTGCGCAACAGGCAAATACCGGTGATCTGCATGCCGCGATCCACCGCTTTGCACATATCATAAATGGTCAGGGCAGCAACAGAGGCGGCGGTTAGCGCCTCCATTTCGACACCGGTCCTGGCCAGGACTCTGCATTGGGTCGTGATAACAACGCTGCTGCTGTCGCTGTCGAGATCGAAGTCAACGTGCACCGCGTTGAGCATCAGCGGGTGGCACAGGGGAATGAGATCGCTGCATTTTTTGGCCGCCTGGATACCGGCGAACCTGGCAGCGGCCAGAACGTCGCCTTTCTTGTGCCCGCCCTGCGCTATCAGCGCCAGGGTGTCAGGCTGCATCTGTACACAGGCCCTGGCCACCGCAAGGCGATCGCTGCTGGTTTTGTCACCCACGTCCACCATGCGCGCTGCGCCCGTGTCGTCAAGGTGGGTCAGTTGAGTCATCGCGATACCGCATACAAACATGAAGCGCAGAGTCTAGCAGAGGCCCCGTAACGCCGCAGCATGCGTGATCCACAATGTCAGGCAATTTGGCCGTTAAACACTTGGGCTGGTTGCAGGCAATGCCTTACAGTTAGGCGCTCAACATACAGGCGTCACTACGCCCCCGGAGATACCTATGGCAACACTGAAGCTTGGCCTGCAACTTGGCTACTGGGGGGCGCTGCCGCCCGGTGATTCACACATCAAAATGGCGCAGGAAGCAGAGCGCGTTGGCTTTGACTCCGTCTGGTGTGCTGAATCCTGGGGCAATGATGTCTTTACCCCGCTGGCCTGGATCGGCGCGCACACGCAGAAATTACGCCTGGGTACCGGCGTTGCCCAGTTGTCGGCACGCACGCCCACCGCAGCGGCCATGGCAACGCTGGCGCTTGACCACCTCTCTGGCGGACGCATGATCCTGGGCCTTGGCGTTTCAGGCCCGCAAGTGGTTGAAGGCTGGTATGGCCAGCCCTACACCAAACCCATAACGCGAACGCGTGAATACGTGGAGATTATTCGCAAGGTACTGGCGCGCCAGGCACCGGTCACCAACGACGGCGAATTCTACCCGCTGCCTTACAACGGGCCTGGCAGTTGGGGCATGGGTAAACCCCTGAAACCCATCACGCATCCACTACGCGCTGACGTGCCGATTTTTATCGGCGCCGAGGGGCCAAAAAATGTCACCCAAACCGCGGAAATCGCCGACGGCTGGCTCCCCTTGTACTACTCGCCCTATCGGCAGGAAGTGTATGCGGACCAGATAGCCAACGCCCGGGACGGCTTTGAAATTTCGCCCACGGTGATGGTCTGCATCAATGACAACCTGCAAGAAGCACTTTACCCGGTCAAGGCCATGCTCGGTTTTTACATTGGCGGCATGGGTTCCGCCAAGCGCAATTTTCACAAGGAGCTGATGGGACGCATGGGCTTTCCCGATGAGGCCGATGCAATCCAGGAATTGTTCATGAAAGGCCAGCGCGATCGCGCCATCGAAGCGGTGCCTGACGCCTTCGCCGATGAGATTTCCCTGTGCGGCCCGAAAGACCGCATCAAGGAGAAACTCAAGGACTGGGAGAATTCCCCCGTCACCTCGCTGCTGGTCAACGGCGATGAACAACTGATCCGCGATATCGCAGAACTTGTGTTGTAGCCATTGAACACGCTGCCCCCGCCAGATGTCTGGCGGGGCTTTGCCGCGAAAGGCATCGGCGTTAAACTTGCGTAAGACCACAATAACAATACCCACCCGCTGTCACTGCGGGCCACGCAAGGATTCACACCATGAAAGCACTTTCTGTCGCCCTCATTTCAGCGCTGGCTGCAGCACTGCTGTTCGCCTGCAGCCACCGCAACGACAGCCCGGCCGCCGGGACCGCCGCAGCGGTAACTGCCACGCGCATCATCGACGCCGACAACGACCCGGGGCAATGGCTCTCACACGGCAGAACCTACGACGAACAGCGTTTCAGCCCACTGCGCCAGATCAATACCAACAACGTCGAAGAACTGGGCCTGGCCTGGTCCTTTGACCTGCAAACCCGGCGCGGCATAGAGGCCACGTCCATCGTTGTGGACGGAGTGATGTACACCACCTCTGCCTGGAGCATCGTGCATGCCCTGGATGCCCGCACCGGGCAACCGATGTGGACCTTCGATCCGCAGGTTGCCAAAGAGAAGGCCAAACACACCTGTTGCGACGTCGTGAACCGCGGCGTTGCCGTATGGAAAGGCCAGGTCTTTTTCGGCGCACTGGATGGGCGCCTGTTCGCACTGGATGCACAAACAGGCGCGGTCAACTGGGAAGTCGCTACCGTCGATCCGACCCTGCCCTATACCATCACCGGAGCGCCGCGCGTTGTGAAAGACAAGGTCCTGATCGGCAACGGTGGGGCGGAATTCGGCGTGCGCGGCTTTATCAGCGCCTACAACGTACAAGACGGCAGCATGGCCTGGCGTTTCTATACTGTGCCAGGCAACCCGGACCTGGGTTTTGAAAATGCGGCCATGGAGATGGCAGCCAGAACATGGAACGGCCGCTGGTGGGAGATCGGCGGTGGCGGCGGCACTGTATGGGACTCCATGGCCTACGACCCGGAGCTGGACCTGCTCTACTTTGGCGTTGGCAATGGTACGCCGTGGAATCGCGAAATTCGCTCGCCCGGGGGCGGCGACAACCTGTTTCTGTCCTCTATCGTCGCCGTGCGCCCCGATACCGGCGAGTACGTCTGGCACTACCAGACGACCCCGGGCGAAAGCTGGGACTACACGGCAACCCAACACATCATCCTGGCGGACATCGAACTGGATGGCGAGCCACGCAAAGTGCTGATGCAAGCACCCAAGAATGGCTTTTTCTACGTCATCGACCGCACCAATGGAGAACTGCTGTCGGCCGAGAACTACATTGAACTCAACTGGGCAACGCATGTGGACATCGCCACCGGCCGCCCGGTTGAAGTACCCGAGGCACGCTACACCAATGACAGCTTTCTGGTATTTCCCTCCTACCTGGGCGGCCACAACTGGCACTCAATGTCCTACAGCCCCGATACCGGGCTGGTCTATATTCCGGTGCTGGATTTTCCCGCCAACTACGGACAACCCGAAAACTTCAGGTACAACCCTGGCGCCGGCAACACTGGCGTCCATGGCATCATCGGCTCATTGCCCGATGCGCAGGCCGAGCGCGACGCCATGCGTGCAATTGTCAAGGGCCGCCTCCTGGCGTGGGACCCGGTCCAGCAAAAAGAAGCATGGCGCGTAGAGCACAAGGGGCCATGGAATGGCGGCGCGCTCAGCACTGCAGGTAACCTGCTCTTCCAGGGCACCGCCGATGGCAACCTGGTGGCCTACAGTGCTGACAAAGGCGAAACCCTATGGTCATTTCCCACGCAAACCGGCGTGGTCGCCGCCCCGATCACCTACGAGATCGACGGCGAACAGTATGTCTCTATCAACGTAGGCTGGGGTGGCGCGTTTGCACTGGTGTTTGGCGAGTTTGTACAAAGCGACAGCCTGCCCAATGTCAGCCGCGTACTGACCTTCAAGCTAGGTGCCGGGCAGCAACTGCCGCCAGTCGATTGGAAGCCGCGCGTGGTGTTCAATCCGCCAGCGCTGGAGGCCAGCGCTGAGGTCATACACGAAGGTTACGCAACCTATCAGGATGTTTGCATGGGTTGCCATGGTCTGAACGCGGTCTCAGGCCTGATCATCCCCGACTTGCGCGGCTCGGCCTACCTCTGGGACGCAGACAGCTGGAATGATGTCGTACTGGACGGTGCGCTCAAGGACCGCGGCATGGCGAGCTTCGCGGATAACATCAGCCCGGAGCAAAGCGCTGCGATCAGGGCGTATGTTATCCAGCAGGCACACCGGGGTAAGGCGCTGCTGGATCAGTCGGCGCGATAAGTTTGCCTCGCGCGATGCTTTGCCACATGCAAAAAAACCCTGCCTGGCATCGCACGCCAGGCAGGGCTGATTGATCTTCACGCTCTGGTAAGTCTTCAGGTGTAATAGTCGCGACCTGATCTGACAGTTATCGGCTCGATATCCGCGCAGTTGTCAGATCAGTTCAATCCACTGACCTTCGCTTCCCAAAGCTCACGCCCATCTAGCAACGTCTGCATTGGAGTTCTTCCACAGCACATCT
>JANSYN010000018.1 GCA_024742415.1 Gammaproteobacteria bacterium | reverse complement strand
TCATAAAACTTATGAATCAATGAGTCACTTGTTGTATCTGATAGTTGTGACAACTACCCCAACAAGTGCCCACACATCTGTCTTCATCAACTTGTTAAACAGCTTTCGTACCGCTCGGGGACGAAAAAACGGCCAGGGCTTACCTGACCGCGGAGGCGTATTATACTCATCCGGGGGGCCACCGCAACCATAATCTACGAGATGGTTTCGTGAGGCCCGACAACAAAGTAAACACCACCTAAAAAGCCGCGCCAAAGGACACGCTTGCCCATGCATCGCTCGGCCTGATACTGGGTACCGGGGCGCAGAGCGGGCGGCCCCAACCGACTTACAAGACCTCGAACAAGTGGTACTTCTTCTTGCCAAGCCGAACAAGATAAAAGCCTCCGTGCACAGCTCTTTCAGGGGCAAAGCAGGCGGCCACCCTGGCGTTGTCGGCCAAACCAACCGGCGAGTTGTTCACAAACACTGCATCGCGGCCGAGGGCGTCCTTGATCTGTTTGCCCGAGGCCGCCATGCCCGCATCGACCAACAACTGCGTGAGGGTTTCCGGGAACGCATCGCGCCGCATGCAGGAGCTGGGCAAACCATCCAGCTTGAGCTGTAAGACATCGCTTTCGGACAGAACTTCGAGACTACCTTCAAACAAGGATTGGCTTATCCTAACCGCGGCCGCGAGGCCCTCTTCCCCATGAATAAGCCGGGTCACCTCTCTGGCCAGAACGCCCTGCGCTTCGGGGCGCCCACTGCGGGAAGCATCATCGGCATGAAGCTGCTCGATCTCTGCAACATCCAGGAAGGTAAAATACTTGAGGAACTGGTAAACATCCGCGTCGGCCACATTTAGCCAGAATTGGTAAAAGGCATAGGGCGAGGTGCGAGCCGCATCAAGCCAGACAGTGCCAGACTCGGTCTTGCCGAACTTGGTGCCATCACTCTTTGTGATCAATGGCACGGTCAGTCCAAATACCTGATTTCCGTTCAAGCGTCGTGTCAGGTCAATACCGCCGGTAATGTTGCCCCACTGGTCCGAGCCCCCCAGTTGCAGCCCGCAGTCATAACGACGATTGAGCTCGGCAAAATCATAAGACTGCAGAATCATGTAGGTGAACTCGGTAAAGCTGATGCCACTGCCCTCCCGCTCCAGTCGCTGCTTCACCGATTCTTTCTGAATCATGCTGTTGACGGAAAAATGTTTTCCTATGTCCCGTAAAAACGTCAAGGCATCAAGGTTGGCAATCCAGTCCAGGTTGTTTACCACCACAGCGGAGCTTTCGCCGCAGTCAAAATCGATCAGACGGGCAATCTGGTCGCGCAGCCTGTCGACCCACCCAGCGACGACCTCCGGGGTATTGAGCTGGCGCTCCTGTGCCTTGAAGCTGGGGTCGCCAATCAGACCGGTGGCACCGCCGACCAGGGCCAACGGACGATGCCCCGCAAGCTGGAATCTGCGTAACATCAATACGGGCACGAGATGCCCTATGTGCAGGCTGTCTGCGGTGGGATCGAAGCCGCAGTACAGTGTGCGCACTCCGCCATCCAACCACTGCTCCAACTGACCCTCGCCAGCAATCTGGAACACCAGCCCACGGGCACGAAGATCATCTATTAACGCACTGCTCATTGGGTTACTTCCGACCTTGGGGATCATGGGTAAAATGCGGGCCGCCCAAGATACATTACCCCAATTCAATTTCAAGCCCCGGTAATGTTTACGCTTTCCCGCACCGGCAAATTTTGTATACTGGGGAAGACTCATTTCTATAAAAGAACCCCGGGGACAAGCTAGCGGTGAAAAAGCAGCGAGGGGCAACAACGACACAGACCCGAAATACGGGAGCCGCGCGGCGCTTGTCAAAAGCGTCGCTCCTTGTGGTGGGCACAGGTTTATCGCTCACAATGGCGATGGCTGTTATCGAGCCGCAACAGACTACGCGCTACTCTGCGCAGCCACTGATCGATCGCATCGCCCCACCGGCAGAGACAACCATGGCACTGACGACGGATTCTGCGGCCGATGTTGTTGCGGGTGCAGGGCCAAACCTCCCATTGGAGACTCTGGCGCAGCCTGCGCCAGCGCCAAAAAAAGCAAACCCCTGGATCGAGCAAACCGTGCGCACCGGGGATAACCTGTCTGTGATTTTCAAGCGTGCCGGATTCCAGACAAAGGACGTCTACAGCATTGTATCCCAGGCAGAGGAAGGTAAATCCCTCGAGCGCATCTTCCCGGGACAGACGCTTGCCTTCCAGGCCACGGACTCAGGTGAACTGCACGCGGTCAAACACATTCGCTCTGCACTTGAAACTGTCACCTACACCCGCAGTGACGAAGGCTTTACAAGCGCCATTGCCACCCAGGCACCCACGGCCAAAATGGCATGGGCCTCAGGCACTATCACCACCTCGCTGTTCATGGCGGGCCAAGAAGCTGGGCTTTCTCAGAATACCATCATGGAGCTAGCCAATATCTTTGGCGGCGTTATCGACTTCGTACTGGATCCGCGCAAGGGCGACACCATTCACCTCATTTATGAAGACCTTTACCTGAATGGCGAAAAATACAAGGACGGGGCAATCCTTGCCGCCTCTTTCACCAACCAGGGCGAAACCTTTAATGCCTATCGCTACACCGACGCAAATGGCGATGTCGGTTACTACAACGAAGACGGCGTAAGCATGCGCAAAGCGTTCCTGATGGCGCCGGTCGACTTCACGCGGATCAGTTCGAATTTCAACATGCGGCGACTGCACCCCATCTACAAAACCACAAGGCCACATCGGGGCACAGATTACGCCGCCCCGCGCGGCACGCCGGTCTACGCGGCTGGCGACGGCCGCGTCACGAAGGCAGGCTACAGCCACAGTAATGGCAACTATGTGTTCATCCAACACGGAGAGCAGTATGTCACCAAGTACCTGCACCTGCACAAACGTAAGGTCAAACAGGGTCAGCGGGTGTCACAAAGCCAGGTGATTGGCACCGTCGGTTCCACAGGCGCCGCAACCGGCCCCCATTTGCACTATGAATTTCTGGTGAACGGCGTCCACCGCAACCCGCGGACAATTCACAAACAATTGCCCAAGGCCAAAAGCCTCCCTGAGGAAGAATTGGCGCAGTTCCAACTTGCGATTCAAAGCGCGTCCTCGCAACTGGCCGCCCTGCGCACGGACAACCGGCTGGCAATGAACGAGTCAGACAGCCCTGGCAGGGTGCAAACTCAGCTTGCCCAGTGACGCGACGCTCTATCTGGGCCTGATGTCCGGCACCAGCGTAGATGCCGTTGATTGCGCACTGATCCATTGCCAGCAGAGCGATATCGAACTTATTGCGACACACTCTCATGCCATACCGGCCGATCTAAAAACCCGAATTGCAGCACTTTGTCAGCCCGCAGATGATGAGATCCAGCGTATGGGCACGCTAGATAGAGCGCTGGGCCGCCTGTTCGGCGAAGCGGCCATCGAACTACTGGCCACACACACTATTGAAAAAGGCGCAATCCGCGCCATCGGCAGTCACGGCCAGACCATTCGCCATGCACCGCCGTCCAGCGGAGTATCGTGCGCCGACAGCTTTTCGCTGCAGATCGCGGACCCAAACACCATTGCTGAAACGACCGGCATCTGCACCGTTGCTGATTTTCGCAGACGCGATATTGCCGCAGGGGGCGAAGGCGCACCGCTGGCTCCGATCTTTCACGCCGCCGCGTTTTCTGATGGCAAGCAGGCGCGCGCCATTGTCAATATCGGCGGCATCGCGAACGCCACGCTATTGCAAGGCAGCACCCTACTCAAGGGGTTCGACACCGGGCCGGGTAACACCCTGCTGGACCAATGGTTCAGGCAACACCACGATGACGCCTACGACTTGGGAGGAGCATGGGCCGCCAGCGGCAACGTGTCTGCATCATTGCTGTCTAGAATGCTGCAGCACCCCTATTTTGGCCGAACCGGGCCACGCAGCACGGGGCGTGAAACCTTTAACCTGCAGTGGCTGCTACCGTTGCTGGCCAATTCACCGCCACTGCGCGCGGAGGATGTACAGGCCACTTTGGCGGAACTGACAGCGCAGAGTATTGTGCGCGCTATCAATGCCGAGGCTGTGCAGATGGATGAGCTTTATCTTTGCGGCGGCGGGGCGCACAACACAGACCTGGCGCGAAGAATTGCCGAATTGTTTGCACCTCGTCAGGTGCACACTACATCGGCACTGGGCATTCACCCCGACTGGGTAGAGGCAGTGACCTTCGCATGGCTAGCACACCAGACGCTCGAACACCTGTCAGGCAATGCTCCTCAGGTGACCGGCGCGGTTGGAGCGAGGGTCCTTGGCGGCATCTACCAAGCCTGAAACGCGCAGCCCCTCAGTAGCAGAACGCGAGGCCCGAACATGTGGCCCACCTGCCTGAATCCGCACGCAGGTCTACTCCCACACCGAGCACTGCCTGTTCAGATACGATGACATCACACGCTCAGACACTATAGCAACCACCAGGCCAGTCTTCAGGCTGTTGCCAGAAGCCGGCACTGCCGCCTGCAACGGCCCTACCGACCACTGCGGACCCTGCCGACTTATACAGTGTGCGCCAGTCAGACCGCGTAAGGCCCAGACAAGGCCTGTCAGTGAGGCTCTGTCAGATAGAGAAGGATGAGCCGCAACCGCAGGTAGTGGTTGCGTTGGGGTTTTTGATCAGGAACCTGGAGCCTTCCAGCCCCTCGGTGTAGTCGACTTCAGACCCAGACAGGTATTGAAAGCTCATTGGGTCGACCAATAGAGTCACGCCATCCGATTCAATTGCCGTGTCGTCCTCAGCGGCGATCTCATCGAACGTAAAGCCGTACTGGAAGCCGGAACACCCACCACCGGTGATGAATACCCGCAGTTTCAGGTCCGGGTTGTCTTCATCCCGCACCAACTCCTGAACCTTGCGCACCGCCGAGGCAGTCAGGTTAATGCTGGAGGGGTTGAAAGTCTCTGCTACAGTCATTTCAGTTAACCAACGTTGCTTCCAAACGCACATTGCGCGCGGTGCATACTCGCTCCCGCTGCCATCATTATGCTAATTCCGACCTTTTTAATCAAGTATTGAGTTGTGTGCTCCTGACCGCTAGGTCTTGGCCCCTGAATCACCCGGTTGGGCAACTGACGGCGCCACGACATCGCCCTGCTCCGAAACGTGCGTCAAGCTGCCATTGACTTCCGCGCCAGCGGCCATTTCCACGGTGGCATAAAATACATTACCGGTAACGCGGCCTTTTGGAGCAAGTTCCAGCTGCCGGCTACAGTACACATTACCCCTGACTTCACCGTTAATCATGATATCCGGTGACCGTATCTCGCCTTCGACACAGCCTTTACCCACGATGCGTACGATGGCCGCGGCGTCATCATCCTCTGCCGCCACATTGCCCTTCACGAGACCTTCTACTTCCAGATCACCCGTAAACAGAATGTCACCCACCACCACGGTACCTTCCGCGATCAGCGTTGTTTTGCCGCCTCCACGACCGGAGGAGCGCTTACTGCCCAACATAATCGAACCTCTCTTGCACCTGCCAGGAAAACTCCTGATCCACCTCTACTGCCTGCGGCTTGGTGATGCGTGTTTTCACCACCAATGCTGCCGGTTCAAAACCGGTCGGCAGTTGCAGGGTCAGCTCCAGGGCCTGAAAATAGCGAAACTCCAGAGGCAGTTCATCTTCGCTGTAGTTCTCGCTTAACTCACTCAGCGCCAGGATGGCTTCCTCGCCCTGCAACTGACCGGCAACTGCAACAGCCAAACTGCCATGCAGCCGCTGGTGTTTACTGGCGGCCTGCCGTACAACAAGCCGCACCTGAAACTGGCCTTCATCCTCCCCGCGCACAACCTCAGGGACTTGCAGGTCGACACCACTGGGCCCGCTCTCGGGAGCCATGAGGCCGCGAAAAAAACGCAGCTCCTCCTCGAGCTCAGCAACTTCACCCTTGTGGGCCGCAAATTCGGCCCTGACCAGTTCCAGCGCACGCTGGCTCACCGCATACCGGGTACGCAGCATTTCTGCCTCACCCTCGAGCTCAGCAACGCGCGTTTGCAACTGCGCCTTGTCCTGGCGCAGCGTATAGGCAGACGACTTGTCGCCAGCCATCTCATGCAACGCCCCGCGCCAACCCAGAGTCCAACCTGCAACCAGCGCAGCGAGCAGCAGGCCCACTAGCGCCACAATATGTGTCCCTTTTAGCATCTGAAGGGCCTCAGGGAAGTAACCCGACCTGGTTCAAACCGGCCACTTCAGGCAATCCAAACATGATGTTCATATTCTGGATGGCCTGCCCTGAAGCGCCCTTCACCAGGTTATCAATCGTCGCCGTGACCACAACCGTATTGCGCTGCTGAGGCAACGTGACGGCTATCTGGCAGCGATTCGCTCCACGCACCGTACGCGTTTGCGGGTAAGTACCTGCAGGAAGGACGTCAACAAAGGGCTCTTGTGCATAGCGCCTTTCAAACAGTGCCTGAATATCCCCGGCCGGCGCCTGCAACTGGGCAAACAGTGTAGAGTGTATGCCGCGAATCATGGGCAAGAGATGTGGCACAAAAGTAAGCTGCACTGGCTGCGCAGCCACGTCCGACAAACCCTGTTCTATTTCAGGCAGGTGCCGGTGACCAGCCACACCATAGGCCTTGAAGCTGTCAGAGGCTTCAGAAACCAGATTGTCAACTTTTGCCTGGCGCCCCGCCCCACTCACGCCAGATGCCGAGCTTGCAATGAGCCGCTGGGAATCCACAAGGCCTTCTTCAAGCAATGGAACCAGCCCCAACTGCACCGAGGTAGGATAACACCCCGGGCACGCGATCAGTTTGGCATCGGCGATGCGAGCGCGATTGACTTCCGGCAGGCCATAGACCGCCGCGTCAAGAAACTGGGGGCTGGCATGAGGCTCGCCATACCACTGTGACCACAGCAGCGGATCGCGAATCCGGTAGTCCGCAGACAGGTCAATCACCCGTGTTTCGCGCTCCATGAGTTGTGGCACCATGTGCATCGCCACGTTGTGCGGTGTCGCAAAAAACACCACGTCGCAGTCCGCGAGCGCATCCACTTCAGGCTCAACAAACGCGAGGTCATAGTGGCCACGCAGATTGGGAAAGAGATCATCCACGCGACGCCCCGCCTCCGCGCGCGAGGTTATCAGGACAACCTCAGCGTCTGCATGCGCCGCCAGCAGACGCAGCAGTTCCACCCCCGTATACCCTGTGCCTCCTACAATGCCGACCCTTATCATGACTTGTATCTACTCTGTTGCTGGTTCGTGGAGCAACCGCGTGCTGTCAAACGGCTACCGCTGATTTTCCGGGGTGCCAGTATAAAAGCAATAATCCACAAGATAACTGTTAATATTGGATTTTTACTTCTCAAGACAGGTCTGTGGAGAAACTACTTAGCCAGTATCGCCTCCTGCTGACGAGTTATAACTCGGTGCTCGCCTACTCATTGCTGGGCATCATTGGCGGCCTCGCTTCCGGCATGATCGTGCTGGCCTTTGAGGTGACCATAACCCAGTTGGGCGGCCTGCTTGCGCAACCATCCGACGCCGGCGATTTCGAATCGCTGCCCACCTGGCTGCTCATCGCATTGCCCGCCGGCGGAGCCACGGTACTGGGCGGCATCTATGCACTGCTCAAGCCTGAAGATCGCGAGACAGGCATCGTGCATGTGATCAGTTGCATGCACGCCAACTACGGCGCCCTGCCATTGCGAAATGCGATCGTCCAGTTTTTTGGTGGCGCATTTGCCCTGGCCACCGGCCAATCTGGCGGCCGTGAAGGCCCCGGCGTGCACCTGGGCGGCGCTATCAACAGTTTGCTCGGCCAGTGGCTACACCTCCCTAACAACAGCCTCAGGGTACTGGTTGCATGTGGCACTGCAGGGGGCATCTCGGCGGCGTTTCAGACACCACTGGCGGGTGTTATCTTCGCGATGGAAGTGATTGTGGCGGAATACACCGTGGTTGGCTTCATACCGGTCATTCTGGCGGCAGTTGCTGCCTCGGCAGTCAGTCAATACTTCTCACCTGACAGCGTGCTTTTTGCGCTGCCCGAGCTACACCTGCACTCGCTACTGGAATTACCACTGATTATCTTGCTGGGATTCTGCTGCGGGATGACGGTGTCTGCCTATATTCGCATGAGCTCCTATGCTGCTTCCTTTTCCCACAGGCCCGTGTGGTTGCGCTTTGCCATTGCCGGCACCATCACCGGGCTGCTTGCGGCCTGGGTACCCCAGGTTCTTGGGCTTGGGTACGACACCCTGGCGATGACGCTCGAAGGCCAGATCGCTGTCTCTATGCTCCTTGGGATTGCCGCAGCCAAGCTCATCGCGACCGCAGTGTGCTGCGGGGTTGGGATGCCCGTTGGCTTGATTGCCCCCAACCTTATCATTGGCGCTTGTATCGGTGGTGTTATGGGTACCGTATTGCATGCCATGCTACCCAATATCGCAGCAGATCCCACACTATACATCCTGCTGGGAATGGGCGCCGCGATGGGGGCAGTGCTGAATGCGCCCCTGGCGGCCATACTTGCCATCATGGAAATGACCCACACGATCAGCATCAGCATGGCAGCCATGCTGGCGATCGTAACCGCCACACTGACCAACACGGGCCTGTTCGGCCAGCGCTCAGCGCACCAGAGCGTGCTCCATCAGCTACTGCGCAGTATTCCCGATGATCCGGTAAACCAGTTGCTGCACCGCTCGGCTGTCACGGCCACCATGGATCCTCGAGCCGTGCGAGTGCCCGTCTCTCTCGATGAAGAAGACTTCACCGTATTGCTCGGCTCTACCCCCACCTGGTGCGTCATTGAGCGCGATGGCAACGATCTTTACATGGTGCGCGGCGAAGAACTCCTGACGTGGCTGAAGGAGACCCCTTTCACAGACGGTATGGCAGAACTCACCGCGGCGGATATTCGCCGCTGGACTGTCACCGAAGTGCCGGTAGAAGCAACCCTCAAGCAGGCGACCGATGCGATGCGCCTGCATACTTGCGAAGCGGCCTGTGTTTACCAGCACAGCCAGCGCACAGGCAAGAAGCTGATTCAGGGGGTGGTAACGCGCGAGCGCATCGAAAACTTCTCTCTGGCTGGATTGCAATAAGGAATCAATCATGGAACGAGGCGAGCGATGCTCTGGTTGAAAGCTCTACATATCATCTTTGTGGTCTGCTGGTTTGCAGGGCTCTTCTACCTGCCAAGAATCTTCGTCTACTACGCTTCTAGCGAAGACCCCGCCACGCGCGCAACCCTTGCGCTCATGGCCAGAAAACTCTACCGCTTCGTTACACCCTTCATGTTCATCGCTATCGCTCTGGGTTTGGCGATGATCGGAAAAAGTCCGGCGTACTATCTGCAGTCCGCGTGGATGCTTCTCAAGCTGGGTGGCGTTGCCTTTCTGGTCGTCTACCACTTTCAGTGCGGGCGCTACGTGCGCAGCATCAATGACAACAGCGACACCCACGGCCACGTGTTTTACCGCTTCTTCAACGAAGTACCGGTCATATTTTTGTTTGCGATAGTTATACTGGCGGTATTGAAACCGTTTTGATCGCATTGGGCGCCAAAGGCGTACTCATCGTCACGCTGGCTGGCTATTGGCTGCTGCAAACCGGATAATTCGCCACCTGTACCCAGAGCAAGCTTTCAGTAACGAACACCGGATTTTTCGCCATGAGTAGATCAGAAGAACTTTTCGCACGCGCCGCCAGGCATATCCCCGGCGGGGTGAACTCTCCCGTGCGTGCCTTCAAAGCCGTGGGCGGCACGCCCCTGTTTATTGAGCGCAGCGAGGGCGCGTACGTCTTCGACAGCGATGGCCGACGTTACATCGACTACGTTTTATCGTGGGGCCCAATGTTAATGGGTCATAACCATCCTGCAGTGCGCGAAGCAGTCGTCAAGCAGAGCGAAAAGGGCCTCAGTTTTGGCGCCCCGACTGAACTTGAAATAGAACTGGCCGAACGCATTTGCCAGATCATGCCCGGTATGGACATGGTCCGGATGGTCAGTTCCGGCACCGAAGCCACGATGAGCGCCATCCGCCTGGCGCGCGGCTACACCGGTCGCGACACGATCATTAAGTTCGAGGGTTGTTATCATGGCCATTCCGATTCGCTACTCATCAAGGCAGGGTCGGGCGCATTAACTTTCGGTGTGCCCAGTTCTCCCGGCGTACCGGAGGCACTTGCCAGGCACACCATCACGTTGACCTATAACGACGTGCCAGGGTTGATCGCGGCTTTTCAGGAGCATGGTGAGCACATCGCCTGCGTTATCGTCGAGCCAGTGGTTGGCAATATGAACTGTATCCCGCCACAACCGGGATTCCTGGAAGCCATGCGCGAGGCATGCACCCGCAGCGGCGCGGTGTTGATTCTCGACGAAGTGATGACCGGCTTTCGCTTTGGGCTGCAAGGTGCCCAGGGATTCTATGGCATAGAAGCTGATCTCACCACACTTGGCAAGGTCATAGGCGGCGGCATGCCAGTCGGCGCGTTCGGCGGTAAACGGGAGATCATGGAACAGATCGCCCCACTGGGGCCGGTGTACCAGGCAGGCACCCTCTCGGGTAATCCTGTTGCAATGGCCGCAGGTCTTGCAACGCTGGATGTCATCTCGGCGGATGGATTCTTTGAACCGGTTTTTGCGCGCACCCAACAACTTTGTGCAGGCATGCAAGAAGCGGCTGACGCGGCGGGCGTGGCGTTTACTACCAACAGTGCAGGCACAATGTTTGGCTGTTTTTTTACCGACGCTGAGCGTGTAACAAACTACACTGAGGTCATGAACTGCAATACCGAGGCCTTCAACGCGTTCTTCCATTCCATGCTGGATAACAATGTCTACCTTGCACCGGCTTCCTACGAGGCCGGATTTATGTCCAGCGCCCATAGCGATGAGGACATCAACCAAACCGTGGACGCGGCGGCTCGCGCGTTTCGCAAAATGCAGGAGGCACAGGGATGACTTTCAGCACGCAACGCGCGCCCTTCCCACATACAAGAATGCGTCGTACGCGCGCGCACGCCTTCTCGCGGGCACTGGTTAGCGAGAGCCACCTGCAACCGTCAGACCTGATCTACCCCGTCTTTGTTCTGGAAGGCAGCAAGCGCCGCGAACCCATTACCTCGATGCCGGGGATCGATCGGATGAGTATTGATCTGTTGCTGGAAATGGCGAAGCAGGCACAGCAACTGGGCATACCGGCAATCGCGCTGTTCCCTGTTGTCGAGCAAGGCGACAAAACACTGCAGGCCGAAACAGCTTACAATTCCGATGGACTGGTACAACGGGCCGTCAGCAGCCTGAAAAATGCGTTACCTGAAATGGGCGTCATTACTGATGTCGCACTGGACCCGTATACGACGCACGGACAGGACGGCATCATTGATGACAGTGGTTACGTGCTGAATGACATCACGACGGAAGTCCTGGTCAGGCAGGCGCTGTCGCATGCCGACGCCGGCGCAGATGTCGTCGCACCGTCTGACATGATGGACGGCAGAATCGGCGCCATTCGGCAAGCGCTGGAATCAGCCGGGCACAGCAACACCCTGATACTGGCCTACGCTGCGAAGTACGCCTCCTCGTACTATGGCCCATTTCGCGATGCAGTAGGCTCTGCAGGAAACATCAAGGGCGGCAACAAGTTCAACTACCAGATGGATCCGGCCAACAGCGCTGAGGCGCTACACGAATGTGCCCTGGATCTCGCCGAGGGCGCTGACATCATTATGATCAAACCGGGCATGCCATACCTCGATATCATTCGTCGCGTCAAAGATGAATTGCAGGCACCCACCTTTGCTTATCAGGTAAGCGGCGAGTATGCCATGCACGTTGCCGCTTTCGAACAGGGCTGGCTGGCCCGCGAGCAGGTGATCCTGGAATCGCTGCTGGCCTTCAAGCGCGCCGGCAGCGATGCCATACTCACTTACTTTGCACTCGAGGCAGCGCGCGCCATGCAGTAGCGCGCTGCGTTTTTTACTTCTATGCGCCACATTTTACTGATCATCGCTTTTTCAATAGCACCCACGGCATTAGCCGATTGCGAGTGTCTCTGGCAAGGCTCCTTTGCTGACGTACAACACACCACAGATCTGGTGATCAGCGGCACAGTAGTCGCCAGCAAGGGTAACTCCATCGATGTTTCTGTTGAGCGCTTCCTGCGCGGCACCGATACCAGAGATGCAATTCGCGTGTGGTTGAAGGCAAAGGACTATTGTCGCCCGCCCGCGAACAATTTCCCCCCGGGCACGCGCTGGGTGCTGGCGCTAAATCGCATTGACGAGGCAGTCGAGGGTGGTTTCAGCCCGCATACTCCTAATGTCAGCTATGGACGTTTACATGACTACTGGCTGTCATCCTGCGGTGGCTACTGGCTGCGACAGATTGAAGATCGCGTTACAGGCAATCTTATCGACGCACCGCGCTGGGAACACGACCCGAAAATGACACCCGTGTTAGTGGATCTCATTGCCGCTTTTTCCAACGATCAAATCGACCGCGACAAACTGCGAGAGGCAAGCAAAGAGGACCCTGCCCTGCGCGAACTTATCCTCGATACGCGTGCATTCCTGCGAAATGAGAACTAGCTCACACTTTTCGTCCTGACACTTCGAAAGTATCCCGCTGCCTGGCCAACCTGACTCGCATAATTGGGCGCTTGAGCCAAAATAGGTGATATTCCGGCAGATATTCAACGACAACCCAAGCCACTTTGCGCTATAACACTGGCAAGGGATACGCATGCAAAGTACAAAGGATCTATGTACAAATTCCGCTCGCAGTTAAGGATGCTACGCAACTGGTGGTTCCGGGTATGCACCGGCGACACCAGCGAAGGCGGCCTTGATGAGGAGTACTTCCGCAGGCGCATTCTGGTCAATGTCAGCTCCTCCTGGCTACTGTCTGTTTTATTTCTGACATTTCTTACCCCACTGCTGATTGACCTGAGCGACCGAGGCGCGGTGAGCGCACGCATACTGTTCATCGCAACGGGTGTTGGCGTTCTTCTGAGTATGCTGACGCTCAGGTTCGCGCAAAATCGCGCGCTTGCACTGAATATTCTACTGGTGATTTTTGCCGGGGCATTTGCCGTCGCGTGTTTCGGCTTCGGCGGCACCGACTCACCCACTTACTCTCTGCTCCTGTTGGTACCTATTCTCGCCGGCATTGCGGGCAGCGTACGTCTGTCGGTCTCGTGGGCGGCCCTGGTGTTCTTGTTCTGGACTGCGCTGCTGGTGGCAGAGCTCAGGGGAGTGGAGTTCGTTCAGATCATAAAGCCTGAAAATCATAACCTTGCAATTCTCATATCGCATGCGGCGTTGACTATTGCCGTTGTCGCTGTCGTCATCATTTATGCCGAAACCAACAAGGCACTGCGCTATGAACTGCAAGCCTCCAATGCGGAGCTCGCACATCTGTCATGCCACGATCAGCTTACCGGCTTGCCCAACCGCAGGTTTTACGATGAGCGCGTAGCCCTGGCGCTGCAGCGCTCTGCTGACCAAAACCATGTTACGGCGCTGCTGTTTCTGGACCTCAATGACTTCAAAAGCATCAACGATACGCATGGTCATGGTGCCGGCGACAAGGTCCTGATGACCGTGGCGCGCAGGTTGCAGGATAACTTGCGAGAAACGGACCTTATCGCCCGCCTGGGTGGTGATGAATTTGCCGCGGTTCTGGAAGATATCCGCTCTCCGGAAGAAGCCGCGCGTATTGCCGACAAAATCTCCCAATCGATAGAGCAACCGGTGATGATTCGTCACCAGGCCCTGCACTTCAGTGCCAGCATCGGCATTGCGGTTTTCCCGGCAGATGGCCGGCAAATTCGTGAGCTGGAAGACCAGGCGGATCGCGCCATGTATTATGCCAAAAAGCGAGGCTTACCTGTAGCGCTGTCAAGCCTGGAAGTACAACAGGAGCCCTATCCGGTAAGGGCAAGAAACCTCGATTCCTGAGGCGTTGAGTCGCGCAAACTTTCTTCTGCCGCGAATCTACTCACTACCGGGCATCAATACTACAGGCCAACCTCTATGCGAGTGATACGCCGCACCAGGCTTACTGCCTGTGTGCTAGTCGGTCAGTTCGAGCAGCTCGTTAAGCATCATCAACGACAGACCCCAGATACACCGCCCCTCGTACCAGTAACAGGGCAGCGGTATTCGCGCCCCCTTATACTCCCAGGTCATTGAATCACGATTTTTAGGGTCGCTGAGAAAACCAAAGGGCACCCAGACGACTTCATCGACCTCGTAGTTGGCAGTAAACTCAACATCGCGGTCCAGACGAAACACAAATGGACTGACCACCATACCCAACGCTCCGCGGCCAGGCCGGGCACTGACCTCTGACAAGCGCCCGATACACGGATCCCCAGGCCCGATGGCCAGACCGATCTCTTCGGCTGTTTCGCGCACGGCAACGGCGTAACCGTGCGCATCGTCGTCGTCCATACGACCCCCAGGGAACGCCATATGCCCGGACCACGGGTCGCCTTCGCGCTCGGCGCGTTTTATCATGAGAATATGCAACTTGCCCTGTCGCAATTGCAGTATCATGGCCACCGCAGAGCGCTTGCGTAAACGCCGCAGGCGTTTGCGACGCGGTTTATGGCGTTCAAGCCGTGATTCGATGCGTTTTAACAGATCAGCTGACACAACAACTCGTATTCACTCGTCGATAAACAACAGAAGATTAAGCCAGCACCGACCGGCGCTGACAAGTCAACTCCAGAAGAAGTTACGCCTGGTACAGGGCGGCGTGGGCAACATCCATCATGACTAAGCTTTTTGAGCTAGCCAATGCATCACTGGTCTATCGAGCGCTACCGGCGCTGGACAGCATTTCCTGGTCTGTGCAATCCGGGGAACAATGGGCCGTTCTGGGGCCAAATGGCGCGGGCAAGACAAGTCTGGCCAGGATTTTGACTGAGCAGGTCAGGCACGCCACTGGCGGTTACCTGCGCTCGGCTACACTGAACAAAGAAGGCATCGCCTACGTGTGCTTTGAACAGGCCAAGGCGCTGTGCGATCGCGACAAAAAACTGGATGACTCCGAATTTCGCGCCGATGCCAATGACCCTGGCACCACGGTCCGCAATGCCATTTTGGCAGGACGCGCTGCCGATGCGCTCTTTGCGCACTGGACAGCCCGACTGCACATGCAACATATCCTTGATCGGGGTCTACGTTTTCTCTCGACCGGCGAGATGCGCAAGACACTGCTGGTCAAGGCCATTATGAGTTCGCCGGGGCTGTTGATTCTGGACAGCCCTCTGGACGGTCTCGACCGCAACTCACAGACGGCCATGCACGAGATTATCGACCAGTTGCTCGCCTCAAACCTCGCGCTGCTTTTGCTGTGCCGACAGATCGAGGATATCCCCCCGGGGATCTCGCACGTGCTAGTGCTGGCAAACGGCCGCGTCGTTGACAAGGGCCCCCGCGAGGCTGTACTGACTAACCCGCAGGTGGATCGATTGATGAATCCGCCTCTGCCGCCGCTGGTTCCGCCGCCTGAACCAGCGGCCAGACACTACAAGCTGTCAGCCGGAGCACCACTGCTGGAACTCAGGGATGTGAGCGTGGTGTACGGCACGACCACGGTACTGCAAGGCGTCAACTGGCGTTTCGACCCCGGTATGCATTGCTGTGTGAGCGGCCCCAATGGCTGCGGCAAGACCACGCTCCTAAGCCTTGTGACAGGCGACAACCACAAAGCCTATGGCCAGAACATCACACTGTTCGGACAGCGGCGTGGCACGGGTGAAAGTGTCTGGGAAATCAAGGAAAAGTACGGCCAGATTGATACCCAGCTACAGCTCAACTTTGCACGCGGGATGAAAACCATCGAGGTGGTAGTCTCCGGTTTTTTTGACACCATTGGCTTGTACGACGACTGGGGCGATGCACAGCGTGCACGCGCCCTTGACTGGCTGCAGGCACTGGGCCTGCAAGCGAGTGCGAGCCAGAGTTTTGACGCGCTCTCGTTTGGATTGCAACGCATGGTCTTACTTGCCCGGGCAATGGTGAAATCGCCGGTGATACTGATCCTGGACGAACCCACGCTGGGGCTGGACGCGTACCATAGACGGCTCATCCTGCGCGCCATAGACCACATCGCCAGCCACTGCGATACACAGATCATTTTCGTGAGTCACAGCGCCGCGGAACAACCCAGGTGCATCAACCAGCACCTGACGTTCGTACCGCACGATGCATGCTTCACAGTGACAGTAACGCAAGATTAGAAGAACGGTGTCGGGCGCGACCAACAACGCTATCGACTACTACAGGCAGACCGTGACGGCCAGCCCTGCGTCAAGCGCCAGAAGGTCAGCGGCTAACGCTGCACATACACTCTGAGCCGGGCACATTGCGCCGCTGAAGAGCAGTACAGCAATCCGCGCTCCGCGGTCGCCCGAGCCTGCGCACGCTCGCCGCGTGCACTGTGTGTTTGCGCCAGCGCGAGATAAACTTCAGCGCTGTCCGGCGCAATACGTTGCGCGCGTTCCAACAGCGTCAGCGCCTGTTCATAGTCGCCTTTGCTGGCTGCGGTCTGCGCGCGCGCCAGCAAGGGGCCATAGGCAGCATGCAGATCCTCGCGCGGTGGCGGCTGGATAACCGTGGCTGCGTCTGGTCGCTTCGAAGTCTCTGTCGGCTCCGTATAATCCGGCGGCGCCTCAACGGGCGCGGGCTGTTGTCCGGGCACTTCGTAAACGGCGCATCCGTATTGCGCCAGCAACAACACCACCGACAACACCACCAACGACCCGCGCAAAGACCACTTAGCCACCACCATGTTCATCTACCTTGAAAGAGTTTGCGGAACCAGTCGGTGATCCCGCCCCGCGGCGCTGGCGACGCGCAGTTCGTGCGCTGCGCTGGCTCACTACCTGTGATGAAGGGCAGCATACGTGCGTTGTCGCATCCCTCGCCGGTGAGCATACCGTTACTGGTGTCTACGGTGTGCAACTCAACACCATCGGGGGGACGATACTCCAGGGGAGTCCGGCTTGCCTGCGCCATGAAATCTGCCCAGACCCTGAGCGCACCACTACTGCCCGTTAAACCGGTACTGCCGTTATCGTCGCGTCCGATCCATGTCACCGCGACGAGATCGCCGGAAAATCCGGCAAACCAGGAATCCCTGCCGTCGTTGCTAGTCCCGGTTTTGCCAGCCACGTTAAAGGTATCTGGCAGGTAATTATAGACTGCGCGCCCGGTGCCTCGCCGCACGACCTCCTGCAACGCAAACTGCAGCAAGTAGGTGGCCTGCAGCGAGGCAGTGCGATCATATTCTGTGAGGTAGCGACTGAGGGTGTCACCCTGGGCATCGGCGACGTTGCGGATACTGCGCAATGGCATGCGGTAACCTCCCACGGCGATGGACTGGTACATTGCGGCCATCGCCATCGGCGAAAACTCACCGGCACCCAAAGTCAATGCGGGCACCCTGGCGATGCCCTCGCTTACTCCCAGTCTCTCGAGTGTTTGCGCTACAGTGTCCAGACCCAGCGCCATACCAAGGCGGGCGGTCGCCAGATTGTAGGAATTGGCAAGCGCCTGGTAGAGCAGCACATTACCGTGTGACTGACGATCAAAATTGCGCGGCTCCCATACGTTTCCCCCTTCGAGCTTCTGGGTAAAGGGTGTATCCGGCAGCGAGCTGACCAGCGTATAACGACCGGGCTGCTCCAGTGCTGCCAGGTAAATCGCCGGCTTCAACAGCGAACCCGCCGGGCGCCGCGCATCCAACGCACGATTAAACCCCGCATAGCGTGGGTTGCGACCACCGACCAGCGCAGCCACTTCTCCCGTGTCAAAACGCGTCACCACAGTTGCGCTCTCTAACTCGCCCCTGGCGTCCAGCTGTTGCATGACCCGCTCGGTGCTGGATTCCACCTGGCGCTGAATCAGCGGATCGAAGGTTGTATAGATGCTCAGGCCCTGGGTCGACAGATCCTCTTCGCGATACTCAAGGCGCAGTTGCCGACGCACCAGGTCGAGGAACGCGGGAAAGGAATTGCGCAACTTGCTGCGCTTGTTGAGATCCAGAGGCATCGCCAGCGCGATTGCGGCATGCTCCGCCGAAATCACGCCCTGTTCAGCCATCACGCCAAGCACTACATTGCGCCGCTGCAGCGCACGATCCGGGTTACGCAGTGGGTTGTACAGAGATGGCCCTTTAACCATGCCAATGAGCAAGGCCTGCTGATGCAGGCCAAGTTGCTCCAAAGGCGTATCGAAGTAATGCCGTGCCGCCAGCGCGAAGCCGTGAATGGCACGCGGACCTTCCTGGCCAAGATAGACTTCGTTGATGTAGCTTTCCAGAATCTGGTCTTTTTCGTAGTGGATCTCCAGCAGCACCGCCATGATCAATTCGCGAACTTTGCGAACGATGGTGCGCTCCGGGCTAAGGTAGTAGTTCTTCACCAGTTGCTGGGTGATCGTGCTACCACCCGCAACGACCTGTCCCGAGCGGAAGTTGCTCAGCGCAGCGCGCGCGATACCGCTGGGAGAAAACCCCCAGTGCGTATCAAAGCTGCGATCCTCCACTGCCTTGAGCCCATCACGCAGGCTCAGCGGTACATCTTGCAATCGCACCAGAACCCGATCTTCGCCGTGCTGCGGATAAATGCCCCCGATCTGCAGCGGATCTAGGCGCATCAGGTCTACCCTGGATCCGCCCGCCGCGAGAGATTGCAAGCGCTCGCCGGAAAACTCCAGCAGCACTCGACGACTGACCTCACGCTCACCGGGAAACTCAAAGCCGCGGGTATATACCTCTAATCGGTTGCGATAACTGGAAAATTGGCCAGGCTGGCCGGGATTGGTTACCTTGCGATAACCCAGAAGTTCGAGTTCATAACTGACATCCGACAGACCAAAGCGCGCGCCAGCAAACAGCTCCATGGGCCGTGCATAGACTTTCGCAGGCAGCTCCCACATTTTGTCGGTAAACGTTGCTGTTATCCGCGCATCCAGATACACCACAAGCAACGCAAACAGGACACTCCCTGCAAGGACTAGTTTGAGCAGTAAGCTACTGAAGCGCGACATGGGGTGCGAGTGTACACCACAGTCAGTCAGATGTGATGCGACTCTGGCGTCTGTGATACACCTCGCAGCCCTTGCGCGCCCGCTTTTCATCGGCGCGTGAATCAGGATAATAGGGCGCCTTATAAACCGGTGGTGACAACTATGAAGAAGTACAAGGCATACGGGATTGGTGCGGCGTTGGTGGATACTGAGATCAAGGTCGAGGATGCCGAGCTCAGCGCAATGAATATCGAAAAAGGCCTGATGACGCTGGTCGATCAGGAACGCCAGCAGGAGATACTTGCGCACCTTGAGGGCCACCTCGTAAAAGCCAATCACGCCAGCGGCGGCAGTGCCGGTAATTCCATGATCGCGACTGCACTTTTTGGTGGGTCAACTTTCATGTCCTGCAAAGTGGCCAATGATGAAGACGGGGATATTTATCTCAAGGACCTGGCGACTGCAGGCGTGGACCACAATCTCAACGGCGACCGCGACCCAGGCATTACCGGCAAATGTCTGGTGTTGATCACCCCCGATGCCGAGCGCAGTATGAACACCTACCTGGGTATTAGTGAAACACTCTCAACGGAGCAACTTGATGCGGCGGCCATCGCTGACTCAGAGTACCTGTATCTCGAGGGCTACCTGGTGACCTCACCCACGGGCCGTGCAGCTGCAATCAAGGCGCGTGAGCTGGCCGAGGCGGCCGGCGTAAAAACTTCCCTGAGCTTCTCCGACCCAGGTATGGTCGAGTTTTTCCGCGAAGGTATAGCGCAAATGATGGGCGAGCGCGTCAACCTGCTCTTCTGCAATGAAGATGAGGCGCTCGGCTGGGCGCAAAGCGACGACATGGAAACTGCCATCGCCGCCCTGAAAGACGTCGCCGACACATTTGTCATTACTCTGGGCTCGAAGGGCGCATTGACATTCGACGGACATGAGCTGGTAGAGATACCGCCCAATGTAGTAGAAGCGGTAGACACCAACGGTGCCGGCGACATGTTCGCGGGCGCCTTCCTTTACGCCCTCACTGAGGGAAAGGATTTTGCCACCGCCGGACAATTTGCCAGCCTTGCGGCAGCACGCGTCGTATCCCAGTATGGCCCACGCTTGCCTGTTGATCACTACGCCGCGCTGCGCGACGAGTTCTTCAAGGGGTGATCACCAGACGATAAGACAGATTCAGAACAGGCTGATCTGCTGGTCAGTGAGTTCTGCGAACGATGTCTCGAACAAACTCAATATGCCATCCGCAACCGGCGCCAGCTGCCGATCCACGTAGTGCTGGTAATCCAGGGGGGCGCCTGGATCTGCCGCTGGTGCCGCTCCTGCGACGGTTACCACATACTCGACCCAGTCTCCCCGGGCCGGCACCGGCAGCGCCCTTTGTTGGCACAACCTCGCCGCCTGCACGTGTGGCGGCACGTTCTTCTGATAATCCGCCAGCCGACGACGCAGGCGTTTTCGATACACTAACTGCTCATCCAATTCACCTTGCAGGACGCGCGCTGTCACCGACTTGACGTAGTCCTCGTAGGGTTCTCCCACAAAGATGCGCCGATACAGTTCTTCCTGAAAATCTCTCGCGGCACGCGTCCAGTCGGTGCGCACATTCTCCAGACCTTTAAACACGAGTCGCTCGCCGTCATCATCGCGTACCAGACCCGCATAGCGTTTTTTGCTGCCTTTGTCTGAGCCACGAACCGTGGGCATCAGAAATCGCTGGTAGTGCGTTTCAAACTCCAGTTCAAGCGCACTCTGCAGACCAAACTCATCACGCAGAACCCTGTTCCACCAGTCGTTAAGACCGGACTCCAGCTCTCGACCTGCTCGCTCAGCTGCGGCGGCGCTCGATGCCTCCTGAATCCAGACAAAAACCGAATCGGTATCGCCATAGATCACACGGTGACCCGCCCGTTCAATGTGGTCGCGCGTGCGCAGCAGAATGTCGTGCCCGCGGCGCGTGATGGAACTGGCCAGCCTCGCATCGAAAAAACGACAGCCAGGAGAACCCAGTACGCCATAAAAACTGTTCATGATGATCTTGATGGCTTGTGACAGGGGCTGGTCGCCATTTGCTTTGGCAGTGTCGCGCAGGGCCCATAGGTCGGTAATCAACTGCGGCAGGATATGGCCAGAACGGGCAAAACGACCACCGTCGAAACCCGCCACGGTGTCTGCCGGAGGCAGTTCGCCGGACGTTCCCAGCGCGAGTCCCAGTGGGTCAATAAAGAACGTGCGAATGATACTCGGGTAGAGGCTCTTGAAGTCGAGCACAAGCACATGATCGTAAAGGCCTGGGGTGGAATCCAGTACAAACCCGCCGGGACTGCCGACCTGGTCCGTACTGGCATTCGGTGCAACATAGCCGCTGCGATGCAGCAGCGGCAGGTACAGATTGTCAAATGAGGCAACGGAGCCGCCCAGGCGATCCAGGTTCAGTCCCGTCATCACACTGCGCGCGATCGCAAAATCAAGCAGCGACGTATGCGCGAAAATGTCACTGACGAGCTCGCAATCCTTCAGGTTGTATTGCGCCAGGCTGGTTTTGTCTTCATTGAATTGTCGCGTGATTTCATAGCCCCTGTCACCACCGTGCAAAAGTTTGCCCTGCCCCAGAAGTTCGCGGCCCACGTTCTCCAGCGAGAAGCTTTCGAAACTGTAGAACGCCGCGCGCAGCAGCTCGATACCGTCAAGAATAACGCGGCCTGGTACTTGCGCGCTGAACCGTTGACCATCGTCATCCAGTTCCCGCCAATGCACCCTGCGGCCATCGCGGCCCAGGCGCAAGGGTCTGTCCCACTGGTCGCATAAACGCTGCAGGTAGCGCGTATCAAAGTTGACCACGTTCCAGCCAATCAAAACATCAGGATCGTAGTCAACCAGCCATTGGATGAACCCGTCCAGCAAGGCCTCCTGACTGGCAAATGACTCCACCCAGCGCTGGGTAGCGCCTTCGCCGAGCATAAAAACCCGCCGCTGCTCCACACCGCCATAGCGCGCATGAACGGCGATAGAGTACAACTGCAAACCCTGCATGGCTGTTTCTATGTCGTACGACACCACTTTCAGGTCAGGCTTGTACTGCGCCGCCCTCACTGATGGATTCTCAAGGCGTACAAAGGTACCGCCCTGTACCGGTCGGCCGCACAACTGTGCGCTACCGCGAATAAAGCGCTCCATCAGGAAACGCTCGGCAGGATTGATGTCAGCTTCCAGGGGTTCCAACCCGTGTTCTCGCAGCTGATCCGCAACACGGCGAGCCTGGCGGTGCCGGGTAAAGTACAAACCGGAAACCGGTTGGCCAGTGAAGTCGCGCAGTTCCAGTTCACGCACTTCCACCTCAACTGCAGCGCCCAGTACGCGAAGGGCGGCAGGGACATCGGCCCGGCGCAGGAAGAACACACTCCGCTGGCCCGGTATCACACAGCACACGGGGCCGTGATCGGTAGAGAACCAGAATTCCAGCTCAACACCGGCAGCGGTGTCGCGCCAGTTTCGCGTGAGCAGAAATCCGTGAAAAGTCTGTGCAGTCAAACTCACAACCTATTGGACAGCGCGCAGGGCTGGGCTTGTTCGGCTTAGTGGCTTAAGCTATTGCGACTCGCGGAAGTCATGCCGGCCGGATAACCGGAAGCGGGATGTACATGACCTCGCCGCATAGGCAAGCGCAAATACCTCGGAGCTTCAGTTATGAATAAGCCAGTCATCAAGCAGGACCCTTTATACCAGCTGCTGCGCAACGAAGACATCAAGGCGTTTAACGAGCAGCGCGACACGCTCGATGCCACCGAGCTGCGCAGCGGCGACTATCGAGGGCGTGACTTGCGCAACATGAATGCCGACGGACTGGACTTCAGTAATTCCTACTTTCGCAATGCAGACCTCAGCGGTGTTGATTTTCGCAATACCAATCTTGAGGGTGCGAGCCTTCTGGACGCCAAACTCTCAGGCACGTATTTCCCGGAGATACTCAGCGCTGAAGAAATCCGCCTGTCGCTGGATACCGGCACACGACTGCGCTACCGCAAGGGCTAGGGGCCAACCGGGGGCACTGCAGTGCTCGCCCCCGGCCCTTAACCGCGCGACAGCAGTTCACGCAGGTCAATGATCGCCGCGTTAGCGCGGCTGATGTAAGAGGCCATAACCAGCGAATGGTTGGCGACAAGGCCGAACCCGCTGCCGTTGAGAATGATCGGGCTCCATATGAAATCCTGGGTGCCTTCCAGTTCACGGATAATCTGCCGCAGGCTCACCTGTGCGTTCTTCTTGGCCAGGACGTCGGCAAAGTCGACCTCGGCGGCTTTCAGAAACTGGATCAGCGCCCAGGCGGTGCCACGCGCTTCAAAAAAAACATCATCGATTTCTGTCCAGGGCGTGCGCACAAAGTTCTCATCCGGCGTCTGCGTGGATTGTGACGCCATCTCCTCACCGGCAAGGTCTGTGTTCACACGGCTCTGGCCCACGCTGGCACTGAGGCGCTGCGACATACTGCCGAGCCGCGTTTCCACTGTTGCCAACCAGTAGGCCAGGTTATCTGCGCGGGCAAAAAACTGGGCGTCAGGGGCATCGGGGTCAGACAGCCGGCGAAGATAACTGCGCGCGTAGTCCAGACCCGCGCGATACTCGGACTCAGTCGCCGGCAGAATCCAGCTCTGGGAGTTGAAATTGAAATTGGGCTCAGCCTGCGACAAGTCTTTATCTTCCGTCGATTGCGACTGCGAGCGGCTGAACACTTCGCGCAAGGCACGCGCCAAATCTCTGGATTGGATTAATGCGCCGTATTCCCAGTTAGGCATGTTGTCCAGCCACAGGCCCGGCGGAAAGAGATCGTTGTGGGTATAACCGCCTGATTTTTCCAGCAGGGTCTCCATCACACCGATGAGTGCGCTGGTGGTTGAGGAGCCGGTAACTACAGTGCCGCCCTCCTGCGTTGCCAATGCCTGGGTATGCTCGCGCACATCGAACGGTGCGGGAGCCATGCTCCAGAACATGCCCAGCAGGATCGTCACCACCAGGTAAACCAGCAAGACCAGGCCCAGCAGCCGCGAGACGCCGCCGCCAGGCAATCGATCCGCGATCATCTCGCGCCACTCAACCAGCATTTCAGTCAGTGCATTCATATAACAATCCGTTTAGTGATGGTGGGCATGGGCCTTGCCAGAGGACACAGACTTGCGTGCGGGCGCTACCGTACAGACCTCTGCACCGGAGGCCAATTGTACGCACAGGCGCACCTCATCGCCCGCGGCGGGCATGGTCGTGAGATTCAGCAGCATCAAATGAGTACCCCCGGGCGCCAACACCGCCTGCTCGCCAGGGGCAATTCGAAGCTCATCGAGCTGTTCCATGCGCATCATGCCGTCGACTTCAACAGTACGGTGCACCTCCACTGCCTGCGCGATCTCGCTGGAACCACCACGCACAATCGCCACATCGGGGCCGGCATTGAGGATCGTCATGTAGGCTGCAGTGTTACTTTGAGTGGGTGGCAATGCGCGCACCCACGCCTGCTCAATACTGACGTTGCCCTGGGCAACGACGATTGCGGGCAGCGCAGCGCAAGCCAAAACGATAAAGAACTTCACAGTTGCTCTCATTTCACGGGAACCTATTCGGGAATTGGGGCGTCCTAAGGCGCAGGGGTCGCTATCTTACCATTTCAGTGCCCCCGGCGAAGGTGCTGGCGAACATTTTCCCGCGTTTGTGGCGGTCTTGTTACACTAGCGGCTTGCGATAGACCCGGATTCCGCCCTTCCACAGGAGATGACATGCGCGCTTTGCTCGCCGTTTTACTGTTAACGCTGTCAGGCATGACCCTTGCGCAGGGGTTTTCCGCGAATTCCCCCATGCCGTCACTGGGCCCGGGGTTTGAGCAACCCGAATTCCTGCCTGTGACCGAGGCCTACCAGCTGGAGGTTGACCTCCTGCCCGAGCAACGAGGGCTCAGGCTTTACTGGAGCATCGCGGACGCGTACTACCTTTACCAGCACAGCTTCAAGTTTGTACTGGAAACCGCAAGCGGTCCGGCGAAACTGCAGATAAGCCTGCCCGAAGGACTCGCCAAAACGGACGAGTTCTTCGGTGATGTGGTGGTGTATTACAACAATGCCGATGTCAGCGTTACTGTCGATGAGCCTATAGAGCGCGGCTTCCTGAGTGTAACATCACAAGGCTGCGCGGATGCGGGGCTGTGCTATCCCCCTTATACGCAGTACTTCAACGTGGACATGACAAGCGGCACTGTGTCTACCGCAGACCCTCCGCCGACTCCACTGGATGCCTTGGCTTCCACACAGCCCGTCAGCCAGGGCAGCACTGGCAGTGGCACCCTGCTGACCATGCTGGTGCTGGCCTTCCTGGGCGGCGCTATATTGAACCTGATGCCTTGCGTATTCCCCATCCTGTCACTCAAGGTACTGAGTTTTGCACGCAGTACCGATCACGACCGCCACCTGCACAGTTGGCTGTACACCGCCGGGGTTGTTCTCAGCTTTGTCCTGGTGGCTGCTTTACTGATTGCCCTGCAGCAGGCCGGGCAGGCCATCGGCTGGGGCTTTCAGTTGCAATCCCCGACGTTTGTGATTGCGCTGGCCTACCTTTTCATCGCCATGGGGTTGTCCTTGTCCGGGGTCATTGAGTTCGGCGGCAGCCTAATGAATGCCGGCAGCGGCCTTGCCAATCGCGGTGGCTACAGCGGCAGCTTTTTTACCGGCGTCCTGGCGGTGATCGTCGCCAGCCCGTGCACTGCACCGTTCATGGGCACCGCGCTGGGTTTTGCGGTTGGCCAACCGGCCCCCGTTGCCTTGCTGGTGTTTGCTGCACTGGGTGCGGGCATGGCTGCGCCCCTGTTGTTTTTCAGTTACAGCGGTGCCGCGCGGGCCCTGATGCCCAAACCCGGCCCGTGGATGGAGACGCTCAAGGAGTTTCTGGCGTTTCCTTTGTATGCGACCGCACTGTGGCTGCTGTGGGTGGCCGGTCGCCAAACGGGCATCAACACCATGACCCTGGCGCTGGTGGGCGCGCTCTTGCTCGCACTCGCCCTGTGGCTGTGGGATGAGCGACGCTGGCGCAAAGTGGTGGCGCTGCTGTGCCTGATCGCGGCAGTCACGCTGGGTGCGCAACGAGGTTTTGACGCGCCCACCCAGGCATCCGCCCTGGCCGTGGGCAAGGTGGCCTGGTCAGAACACGGCGTCAGCACATTGCGCAGTGAAGGAACACCGGTCTTCGTTGATGTTACTGCCGACTGGTGCATTACGTGCAAAGCCAACGAAGCCGCTGTTCTTTTCACCGACGAGATTAGCGCAGCCTTTGCTGACAGCGGCGTGGTCTACATGGTTGCTGACTGGACCAATCGCGATGCCGACATCGCCGCGCTGTTGCGCCGCTACGAGCGCAGCGGCATTCCGCTCTACCTGATGTACCCCGCGGACCCCGAGGCAGAACCGACCATTCTGCCGCAAATCCTGACCAAGTCGATCGTATTGAACGCGATTGCCGCGGTTTCTGTACCAAACCCCGACGATGCCCTCGTTTTTCAGGAAGATGACGCTTTTTGACGCCTTCAAACGCCCTTTCTTCCGATGAATCATAGGCTTACGCCATGTAATCGCCGACAACACTAAAAACAGCTAACTCCCGCGAAACAGCAGCTAAATGCTGTCAAAATTCCCAAAAAGTACCAAGTTCATGGACAGGCACCCCGAATTCGGCGAAACTCCGGCCTACCCGCCCACTCCCAGAGAGCCGTTGTCATGGCCACCATTCTCGTTCTGCACGGCCCCAACCTCAACCTCCTGGGCGAGCGCGAACCCGACGTATACGGCCACACAACCCTGAGCCAGATCAACCTGCGCCTGGAGCAACTGGCAAAAGATGCCGGACACCACCTCCTGAGTATGCAAAGCAACGCCGAATATGAACTGGTCGAGCGCATTCAAGAGGCGCGCTCCGAAGGTGTGGAGTACATCCTGATCAATCCGGCAGCGTTTACCCACACCAGCATCGCCCTGCGCGATGCGCTGGCGGGAGTCGCAATACCCTTTATTGAAGTGCACTTGTCTAACACCCATGCGCGCGAGGCCTTTCGTCATCGATCCTACCTGTCGGATATCGCCAGGGGCGTGATCTGTGGACTTGGCGCCCAGGGCTATGAACTGGCGCTGCAGGCCGCCATTACCCAACTCGAAGATTTCGGGAAGAACTGAAGAGAGCAAAGCTATGGACATTCGTAAAGTCAAGAAACTGATCGAGCTACTCGAGGAGTCCAATATCGATGAAATCGAGATCAAGGAGGGCGAAGAGTCGGTCAGGATCAGCCGCAACGGCGCCAATTCCTATGCCGCTGCTGCACCGGCGCCCATCTATGCGGCACCCGCTCCGGCCGCGCCAGTGGCTCCCGCTCCTGTAGCGGCAAGCCCGCAGGAGGCCGCGCCCGATACCAGTTCAGGACATATCGTGAAGTCACCCATGGTCGGGACCTTTTATCGCTCTCCGTCACCCACCTCCGCAGCCTTTGTTGAAGTCGGTCAGTCAGTGAACGTCGGCGATATTGTCTGCATCGTCGAAGCCATGAAAATGATGAATCAGATAGAAGTCGACAAGGCAGGCACTATCGAGGCTATCCTGGTAGAAGATGGCGAACCCGTAGAATTCGACCAGCCCCTTTTCTCCATTGTGTAACGCACGCTACTGGCCCGGCAACAGGCAGAGGACCATGACATGCCCCTATTAGAAAAGGTGCTTATCGCCAATCGCGGAGAGATCGCACTGCGCGTGCTGCGCGCATGCAAGGAAATGGGCATCCAGACCGTTGCGGTGCACTCCAAGGCCGACAGCGAGTTGAAACACGTGCTGCTCGCCGACGAAACGGTTTGCATCGGCGCGGCGTCCTCCAAGGACAGCTACCTCAATGTACCCGCCATTATCAGCGCGGCGGAAATTACCGGCGCCGACGGCATTCACCCGGGCTATGGTTTTCTGGCTGAAAACGCTGACTTCGCCGAGCAGGTCGAGAAAAGCGGCTTTACTTTCATCGGCCCGACGGCAGAGACCATCCGCCTGATGGGCGACAAAGTCTCGGCGATCGACGCCATGAAGAAAGCCGGGGTACCCACCGTGCCCGGCTCGGACGGTCCACTCGATACCGACGAGGAACGCACCCTGAAGATCGCGCGGCGCATCGGCTTTCCCGTGATCGTCAAGGCCGCCGCCGGGGGGGGTGGTCGCGGCATGCGCGTTGTGCACAACGAGGCCGCCTTGATCAACTCTGTGCAGGTAACCCAGTCCGAAGCGGCGGCCGCATTTGGCTCCGAGGTGGTCTATCTGGAGAAATTCCTGCAAAAGCCACGACATGTCGAGATCCAGGTCATCGCCGATGGCCAGGGCAATGCCATCCACCTCGGTGACCGCGACTGCTCCTTGCAGCGCCGCCACCAGAAAGTGCTGGAAGAAGCGCCAGCGCCCGGCATCCCACAGGATTTGCGTGATCAGGTAGCCGAGGCCTGCATCAAAGCCTGCATCGAGATCGGCTATCGCGGTGCCGGTACCTTCGAGTTCCTGTATGAAGATGGCGGCTTCTACTTTATTGAAATGAACACGCGCGTACAGGTGGAGCACCCGGTCACTGAAATGATCACGGGTGTCGACATCGTCAAGGAGCAACTGCGCATTGCCAGCGGCCTGCCGCTGTCCTACTCGCAACAGGACATCGTTTTTCGCGGCCATTCCTTCGAGTGTCGCATCAACGCAGAGGACCCAAAAACATTCCTGCCCTCGCCAGGCAAGGTCACTACCTTCCACGCACCTGGCGGCCTGGGCGTGCGCGTCGATTCGCACCTTTATGATGGCTATACCGTACCGCCTTTCTACGATTCACTGATCGCCAAGATCATCACTTATGGCGAGGACCGGGATATCGCCCTGGCGCGTATGGCGCAGGCGCTGGATGAACTGGTCGTGGAAGGCATACGAACCAATACGCCACTGCATCGCGACCTGGTGCGTGACAAGGCCTTCGGCGCCGGCGGCGTCAGTATCCATTACCTCGAAAGCAAGCTCGAAGACTGAGCGCCCCGTGACAACCCGGCCTTTCACATGAGCTGGCTACAGCTTCGCCTGCAAACCCGACCTGAACTTGTAGAGACGCTGGAGGACCTCATGCTGGCCACCGGCGCTGTTGCGGTGACGCTCGAGGACAACGCCGACCAGCCTGTACTCGAACCAGCACCCGGCGAGACCCCGCTTTGGAACAATACGCGCCTGACCGGGCTGTATCGGGCAGACACAGATGTCGACGCGGTATTGGCCGAGTTCCCCCGTGACCTGTTTGGCGAACACCCACCCAAAATCGACATTCTGGAGGACAAAGACTGGGAACGCGAATGGATACGCCACTACCAGCCCATGCGTTTTGGCCGGCGCCTGTGGATCTGCCCAAGCTGGATAGCGCCGCCGGACCCCACGGCAGTCAACCTGCTGCTGGACCCAGGGCTGGCATTTGGCACCGGCACTCACCCCACGACGGCGCTGTGCCTGAGCCAGCTAGATAGCATGCAACTGGCAGGGGCTGAGCTGGTCGACTACGGCTGCGGCTCGGGCATTCTGGCGCTGGCCGCGCTGAAACTCGGCGCCGCGAATGTGCTTGGCGTAGACAACGACCCGCAGGCACTGGCAGCCAGTCGCGATAATGCACAGCGCAATGCCATTGCGCCGCAACAGCTGCCGGTTGCCCTTCCCGCAGACCCCCTGGTGGCCCGATGGCAGGGCCGCGCAGACGTCGTCATCGCCAATATACTCGCTGGGCCGTTACTGGACTTATCACCAATACTGCTGGCGCTGCTCAAGCCACAGGGCTCGCTATTGATTTCAGGTCTGCTCGAGACCCAGGCACAGATGCTCATCGAACACTACAAACCACAGATCCTGCTGCATGTTTGCGGCGAGCGCGATGGCTGGGTCTGCCTGCGCGGAAACCTCACGACATCACCTGCAGGGGCCTGACATCAGGCCAATTTTTCGCCGTATCTCCTTTGCGCTGCCAATTCGAGCGAGTATCATACGCCCTCTTTTTGACGCCGTTTTCGACCACCATCCCATGCTGCAGATCGGACCCTACATACTGCCCAACCGCGTCGCGCTGGCGCCCATGGCAGGCGTTACTGACCTGCCTTTTCGCCGGCTTTGCGTAAACATGGGCGCCGGCCTGGTAGTCTCCGAGATGCTCAGCGCGCGCCCTGACCTGCGCAATTCGCGCAAAACCCTGTTGCGCAGCCGCCATGATGCAGAGATTGAGCCGCGCTCAGTGCAAATTGCTGGCAGCGATCCACAAATGCTCGCCGAGGCGGCGCGCTACAATGTTGCGCAAGGTGCGCAGATTATCGACATCAACATGGGCTGCCCCGCAAAAAAAGTGTGTCGCAAAGCGGCAGGCTCTGCCTTGCTGGCAGACGAACCACTGGTCGCGGCCATTCTAGCGAGCGTGGTCAGCGCGGTAGACGTGCCAGTTACCCTGAAAATTCGCACAGGTGCCTCGCCCACCGCCAAAAACGCAGTCACTATTGCCCGCATCGCCGAAGATGCCGGCATCGCTGCGCTGGCCGTGCATGGACGCACCAGGGCCTGCGCCTTTCGCGGCGACGTTGAATACGACACCATTGCCCGGATCGTTGCGTCGGTAGGGATCCCTGTTTTTGCCAACGGCGACATCGACTCGGCACAGAAAGCTGCGAGCGTGCTCAAGTACACGGGCGCGGCCGGTGTCATGATTGGTCGTGCGGCCCAGGGCCGCCCCTGGCTGTGCGGACAAGTCGCCCATTTCCTGGAGACCGGCATACTGCTCCCGGCGCCCATGCGCGCCCGGCAAATCGCTATCCTGTGTGAGCACGTCAGTGCCCTGCATGACTTCTACGGCGACTACCTGGGCGTGCGTATCGCGCGCAAACACGTGAGCTGGTACTTGCACAATGCTGCGCATAGCACAGAGCATCGCCAACGCTTCAACCAGATCACGCAGCCCGCTGAGCAGCTTGGCTACCTTGCAACACTCGGCTCACATACCCACAGTACAGCAACGAACGAGGAAATTGCCGCATGACCAGGGCTGAACCCCTAAACCCTTCGCCTACCGCGAACGCCGCCAACGACGGCGTGACCGAGGACGCCACCGTTCCGAGCCTGCGCGATGCCGTTACCCGTGCAGTCCGGGCGTACCTGAAGGACCTCGATGGGCAACTCTCTACCGACGTCTACGAAATGGTGCTCGCCGAGATAGAAGCACCGCTGCTCGAAGAAATTATGGCTTACACGCGACACAACCAGACCAAGGCATCCACGATGCTGGGGCTGAACCGCGGTACGCTACGCAAGAAACTCAAGCAATACGACCTCATTGGCAAAAAACACCAGGGATAATCTATGAGTGATCAGCAACTGGTGACGGTCAAACGCGCCTTGATCAGTGTGTCCGATAAAGCCGGCATTGTTGAATTCGCCAGCGGCCTGCGCGACCTGGGCATTGACCTGCTATCCACGGGCGGCACTTTTCGACTTCTGAGGGAGCATGGCCTTGATGTCACCGAGGTCTCCGACTACACCGGCTTTCCCGAGATGATGGATGGCCGCGTAAAAACCCTGCACCCGAAAGTGCACGGCGGCATTCTGGCCCGTCGCGGGCAGGACGATGCGGTCATGGCCGAGCACGGTATCGACCCCATCGACATGGTGGTTGTGAACCTTTATCCGTTTGCAGCAACCGTTGCCAACAAAAACTGCTCGCTTGAGGACGCCGTTGAGAATATCGACATCGGCGGGCCCACCATGGTGCGCGCAGCGGCAAAGAACCACAGTGCGGTCACCATCGTGGTCAACAGCAGCGACTACACTGACATTCTCGCAGAAATGCGCATGAACGAGGGAGCAACCTCACTGCGCACGCGGTTTAACCTGGCAATAAAGGCCTACGAGCACACTGCCGCTTATGATGGCGCTATTGCCAATCATTTTGGCAAGCTGGTGCCGGGGGGTTCGGAAGATTATCCCCGCACGTTCAATACGCAGTTTTTCAAGGCGCAGGACATGCGCTACGGCGAAAACCCGCACCAGAAGGCCGCCTTTTATGTTGAAGCCAACCCAGCCGAAGCGGGCATCGCTACCGCCCGCCAACTGCAGGGCAAGGCGCTCTCATACAACAATGTGGCCGACACCGACGCGGCGCTGGAATGTGTAAAGAACTTCGATGAACCAGCCTGTGTGATCGTCAAGCATGCCAACCCTTGTGGCGTTGCCATCGCCGACAGCATTGGTGAAGCCTACAACCTGGCATTTTCCACCGACACCGAATCTGCCTTTGGCGGCATTATCGCCTTCAATCGTACGCTCGACGCAGCCACCGCAGCAGCAATCGTCGAGCGGCAGTTCGTTGAGGTTATTATTGCACCAGCTGTGGACGAAGATGCCAGCGCAATCATCGCGGCGAAAAAAAATGTACGGCTGTTGGCCTGTGGGCAATGGACCGCCGCACAACCCGCGCTCGACTTCAAGCGTGTCAACGGCGGCTTACTCATACAGGATCGCGACCTCGGCATGGTCAGCGCCAACGATCTGCAGGTAGTCAGCAAGCGGCAGCCCTCGGAACAACAGCTGCGCGATATGCTGTTTGCATGGAAGGTTGCCAAGTTCGTCAAGTCCAACGCCATTGTGTATGCGGCAAACGGCCAGACTATCGGTGTTGGTGCCGGCCAGATGAGCCGCGTGAACTCCGCGCGTATTGCCGCCATCAAGGCAGAGCATGCAGGCCTTGAGGTGCAAGGTTCAGTGATGGCCTCCGATGCCTTTTTTCCGTTTCGCGATGGCATAGACAGCGCCGGCGAACGCGGCATTGCAGCGGTCATTCAGCCGGGCGGTTCGATTCGTGATGACGAAGTGATTGCCGCTGCAGACGAACACGACATGGCAATGGTGTTTACCGGCATGCGCCACTTCCGACACTGATTGCCGGGTCATTAGACACGCGCTCGCTATGGGCATGAATCAGAAAGAAGCCCGGGCAAGCGAGCCACTGGGCACCGTTGTTGCCAGGCTGCGGGCAACGTCCTCACCGGTGCAGCGAGGTTAACAGCAATTGGGAGAGCATAGCGCATGAATATTCTGGTCATTGGCAGCGGCGGGCGCGAGCACGCACTGGGGTGGAAAGCCGCGCAATCTGCCGGCGTGGAGACCGTTTTCGTAGCCCCGGGAAATGCTGGCACGGCCAATGAGCCCGGCCTTGAAAACGTAGCCATAGATGGCGCAGACTTCGCCGCACTGGCCGATTTCGCACAGGACAATAACGTTGCTCTGACCATCGTTGGCCCGGAGGCACCGCTGGTAGATGGCATCGTGGATTACTTCCAGCAGCGCGGACTGCGCTGCTTTGGCCCGCGCAAAGGCGCCGCCCAACTGGAAGGCTCCAAGGCCTTTACCAAGGATTTCCTGCATCGCCATGCTATTCCCACGGCCCGCTACGGCAACTTTACCGAGTTGGAGCCGGCCCTGGCCTATTTGCGTGAACAGGGCGCGCCCATCGTAGTGAAGGCAGACGGACTCGCCGCCGGCAAGGGTGTGATCGTGGCAGAAACACTGCCGCAAGCCGAGGCAGCCGTCACCGACATGCTCTCGGGCAATGCGTTTGGTGAGGCTGGCTGCCGCGTCGTGATCGAGGAGTTTCTCGCCGGGGAGGAAGCCAGTTTTATCGTACTGGTCGATGGCAAGAATGTACTGCCAATGGCCACCAGCCAGGACCACAAACGCATCGGCGAGGGCGACACCGGGCCCAACACCGGCGGGATGGGTGCTTACAGCCCGGCTCCTGTCGTCGATGACGCGGTACACCGGCGCATTATGGAGCAGGTTATTCTGCCCACCGTGGCCGGCATGGCCGCTGAGGGCAATGACTACACGGGCTTCCTTTATGCCGGCCTGATGATCGACAACCAGGGCAACCCCAAAGTTATCGAGTACAACTGTCGTTTTGGCGACCCTGAAACACAGCCCATTATGATGCGACTGCAATCAGACCTGGTGGCCCTGTGTAACAGCGCGCTGGATGGCACCCTCGACGCCGCCAGCGCTCAATGGGACAAGCGCTGCGCGATGGGCGTGGTGCTCGCGGCGCAGGGGTATCCGGGCAGCTATAGCAAGGGCACGCCAATCACCGGCCTGGACGGGATAGATTCCGATGCCGTCAAGGTGTTTCATGCGGGCACGGCCCTGCACGGTGACCAGATCGTCACCAACGGCGGGCGCGTGCTCTGCGTTACAGCACTTGGCCAGGATATCGCCGCTGCACAAAAAACCTGTTACGAAGCCGTCGACAAGGTCTGCTGGGACGGCGCGGCGCTGCGCAGGGACATTGGTTGGCGCGCGATTGCACGTTATAGTTAGGTCTGCTGACTGTGCAGCGTTACCGTTGATGCGCGCGTCAGGCACCACCACCCGATTAACGGCCTGGCTTTCCAGGCTGGCTACCGCCATTAGAGGAGCCTGATCAGGCCATGCGATTATGAGCCAACGTCGCCTTTCACTGCTGGACAAAATAATTACGGAAGCCGATTCGGTGCTGCGCACCGTCACTAATCGCGGTAATCGCGCGCAGCGCCCGTCACCGGCACAGGGCCACCGGGATACCGAATTCAGTGAACAGCAGCGCAAGCACGTTGCGGGCCTGATGCGCGTGAACCATACGGGCGAAGTTTGCGCACAGGCCCTTTACCAGGGCCAGGCTCTGACGGCACGCCTGACGGAAGTTCGCGCCGATATGCAGCAGGCAGCCAGTGAAGAGATCGACCACCTGGTGTGGTGCGAAGAGCGCCTGGCTGAACTGGACAGCCACACCAGCGCACTCAACCCGGCATGGTACGGCCTGTCGTTCGCGATGGGCGCCATGGCCGGCGCAATTGGCGACAAAGTCAGCCTGGGCTTTGTAGCCGCCACCGAGGAGCGTGTTTGCGCGCACCTACGCGACCACCTGAAACAACTCCCGGAGGACGATCGCAAGTCACGCCTGATTCTGCAACAGATGCTCGAGGACGAAGAACGCCATGGTGCTCATGCCCTGCAGGCCGGCGGCAGTGATTTTCCGAAACCGCTAAAAGATGTAATGAGTGGTGTGTCCCAACTCATGACGCGCAGCAGCTATCACGTTTGAGCCTTCAGCCCTTGCCCTGCTTTCACAGCAGGCCGCAGCATCTCCTGGAAGGCATGTGCAATCAGCAAACGCAAGGGCGCGTGGTACTGCGCTAGGCGCCCGCAAACTCCACAATTTCGTAGCTGTGCTCGATGGTGACCCCGGCAGCACCGAGCATGATCGAGGCCGAGCAGTACTTCTCGGCTGACAGCTCCACGGCACGTTTGACGGCGCTGTCTTTCAAGCCGGTTCCAGTGACCACAAAATGCATCGTGATTCGGGTGAATACGGCCGGCACCTCATCGGCACGCTCTGCCTGCAATTCTACGCGACAGTCAATGACCGCCTGGCGCGATTTCTTCAGCATGCTCAGCACATCGTAGATGGAACATCCGCCCGTACCCAGCAGCAGCATCTCCATAGGCCGCACCCCCATGTTGCGACCACCCAGATCCTCCGGCCCGTCCATCACTACGGTATGGCCAGAGCCGGATTCCCCCAAAAACATGGCCCCATCGGCCCACTTCACGGTGCCTTTCATTGATTTCGCTTCCTGTATCTGTCCAGCGTGTCTAGGAAAAAGGCGGCAGATTAGCACAACAAGTTACATTTTTCTTAGCCACTGAACGGGTTATGATCGACCGCAAATAAGACATATAAAACAAATGTAACTATAGGGAGGACAGGGCCTTGCTCAAGCCGCAACTCGTGCAAACGCTACCGAATGTTGAGAACTTTCTACGGCATTGCCAAAGGAAAGACTACAAAGCCAAAAGCTCAATCCTGAAACAGGGTGATGCTGCTGATTATCTCTACCTGATCCTGGATGGTTCAGTCTCCGTTCAGGTCGAAGACGAATCAGACCCCGGCCACATGCTCGTTGTTGCCTATCTCAATCCGGGTGATTTTGTCGGCGAAATGGGGCTGTTTGATGAGGAACCACCGGCACGCAGTGCAATGGTGGTTGCCAAGACCCAATGTGAAGTGGCTGAAATATCCTACGAGCGCTTCCACCAGATTCGCAATCAGTTCCCGGATATTCTTTACGCCGTATCACGCCAGCTCGGTGCACGCCTGCGCCAGACAACGCGCAAGCTTTCTGATCTGGCTTTTGTCGATGTATCGGGCCGCATCGCGCACACCCTGCTCGATCTGTGCAAACAGCCCGATGCGATGACCCACCCCGACGGCATGCAGATCAAGATTACCCGGCAGGAACTGGGCAAGATTGTCGGCTGCTCACGGGAGATGGCCGGCCGCGTGCTGAAAAACCTTGAGCAGGATGGTCTGGTTTCGGTATCAGGCAAAACTATGGTGGTGTTCGGAACGCGCTAGCGGCAACCAGTGCCTGCACAGTTCGCGGACTGACTGCGTGCGGGTCGTACAGACACACGCTGTCGCTGCAGGCACGGCTTTTCAACCCTCGCCACGATAAAGCATTATCACTACGGGTCGCTATGCGACCCATTTTTCGTTGTAGGGTATTTCAGAAAAACAACTCGCGCAGTTTTTGCCCCGGCTCGGGAGCGCGCATAAAGGCCTCACCCACCAGAAACGTGTGCACATTGGCAGCGCGCATCAGGTCAACGTCAGCGGCTGTGTGAATACCGCTTTCAGTTACCACAAGGCGATCAACAGGGATATGCGGCAATAAATCCAGGGTCGCCTGCAGTGAAGTCTCGAAACTGTGCAGATCGCGGTTGTTGATACCTACCAGCGGCAGCTCCATGTCCAGCGCCCTGTCCAGTTCAGCGCGGTCGTGCACCTCCACCAGCACATCCAGGCCGTACTCGTGTGCGGTATGGGCCAGTTCGCGCATCTGTGCATCTGATAATGCAGCGACAATCAGCAGGATGGCATCTGCACCGATAGCGCGTGCCTCAACAACCTGGAAGGGATCAACGGTGAAGTCCTTGCGCAGCACCGGCAGGGCACAGGCGCTCCTGGCGCTTTGCAGGAAAGAATCCGCACCCTGGAAAAAATCCACGTCAGTTAAGACCGACAAGCAGACCGCGCCGCCAGCTTCATAGCTGGAGGCGATTGCGGCCGGGTCAAAGTCTTCACGAATCACGCCCTTGCTCGGCGATGCCTTTTTCACCTCGGCGATAACCGCAGGTTTCTGGTTGGACGCCTGTGCGTGCAGCGCACGGTAGAAGCCCCTGATGGGAGTTTGTTCGGCGATACGCTGCTCCAGGCTCGCGTGCGGATTACGCGCGCGTCGCTCGGTGACTTCCTGGACCTTGCGCGCAAGTATCGAGCGTAGGATCGTCGGTGGTTTTGACATCGCGCTACGCCTGCCCACGCATCAATTGCGTAAAGTCTACAAACGCTTTGAGCTTCTCCGCAGCCTGACCACTGGCAAGCACATCCTCTGCCAGGCTGACTCCCTCTTTCAGGCTGGATGCGATACCGCAGACATAAAGCGTTGCGCCACCGTTCAGGGCCAGCATATCAGCCGCCTTGCGCGCTGCCTCGTCGCGCGAACCTGAGAGGGCTTTCCTGATCAGTTCCGCTGAGGCGGGCGCACCCGATACCGACAGACCCTCGAGACTGCGTTGCTCGATGCCAAAATCAGCGGGCTCGATCACATATGAGCTCAAGTCGCCATCGCGCAGCTCTGTGACCTGTGTGGGCGCAGCGATCGAAATTTCATCAAGGCCATCGCCAGAGTGCACTACCAGCGCATGCTCGGTACCGAGCGCGTTCAGCACCTGTGCCATGGTCTGGCATAAATCTAGTGCAAACACACCGATCACCTGCCGTTTGACACCGGCCGGGTTCGTCAGCGGGCCCAGGACATTAAACACCGTGCGCATGCCCAACTCCTTACGCGGGCCCACGGCGTGCCGCATCGCGCTGTGATGCGCGGGCGCAAACATAAATCCAACGCCGACTTCCTCAATCGCGCGGGCCACTTGTGCGGGGTCGAGATCCAGGGGAACGCCAAGGTGAGCCAGCACGTCGGAGCTACCACTGGCACTGGAAACGCCACGGTTCCCGTGCTTGGCGACGTGCGCGCCAGCCGCCGCCGCGACGAAGCAGCTACCTGTAGAGACATTGAACAGGTTGGCACCATCGCCGCCGGTCCCGACAAGATCAACCAGGTGTTCGCACTGTACGTCTACGGGCGTGGCCAGTTCACGCATCACCTGCGCAGCACCGGTAACTTCTGCCACAGTTTCACCCTTCATCCGCAGTGCGACCAGCAAGCCGCCAATCTGCGCCTCGGTGGCGTCGCCGCCCATCACCAGGCGCATCACGTGGGCCATCTGTTCCTGCGACAGGTCAGTACCCGCAACAAGCGCAGCCAGCGCTTCCTGTATGGTCATGGTCACCTCCTACTGTTCGAGAAAGTTGCGCAACAGGTCGTGTCCGTGCGCCGTCAGTATGGACTCCGGATGGAACTGCACGCCTTCTATGGGCATATCGCGATGGCGTAAACCCATGATCTCGTCCACTTCACCGTCTTCAGTTTGCGTCCACGCGGTCACTTCAAGGCAGTCTGGCAAGGTGTCGCGCGCAACCACCAGGCTGTGGTAACGCGTGGCTTCGAAAGGCTGGCTTAGACCCGCAAATACACCCTCACCGCGATGATGTATCGGCGAGGTCTTGCCATGCATGACCTTGCGCGCCCGCACCACCTGTCCACCATACACCTGGCCAATACTCTGGTGGCCCAGGCAGATGCCCAATATCGGCACCTTGCCTGCAAATGTGCGTATGACATCCATGGAGATGCCGGCTTCATTGGGTGTGCACGGCCCTGGCGAGATCACAATGCGACGGGGGGCCAGCGCTGTGATATCGGCAACGCTGATCTCGTCGTTGCGCACGACATGCACCTGAGCTTGCAACTCGCCCAGGTACTGCACCACGTTGTAGGTGAAGGAGTCGTAATTATCAATCATCAATAACATCGCTAGCCCTCCCCCGCCACGACCATGGACACCGCGCGAAACATGGCGCGCGCCTTGTTGTGCGTTTCTTTCCATTCCAGCTCGGGCACTGAGTCGGCCACTACGCCGCCACCGGCCTGCAGGTACAGCGTACCGTCCTTGATCACCGCGGTGCGAATGGCAATCGCGGTGTCCATATCTCCGGCCCAGGACAGGTAACCCACCGCGCCGCCATAGACACCGCGCTTGACCGGTTCCAATTCATCGATGATTTCCATCGCGCGAATCTTGGGAGCACCGCTCAAGGTGCCGGCCGGCAACGTCGCGCGCAACACGTCGATCGCCGTTTTGCCCTGTTTCAGCGTGCCTGTCACGTTCGACACAATGTGCATCACGTGCGAGTACCGCTCCACGACCATTTTGTCAGTCAGCTCAACAGTACCGGTTTCCGCAATGCGGCCGACATCGTTTCTACCCAGGTCGATCAGCATGAGGTGCTCGGCAATCTCCTTGGGATCTGCCAGCAGTTCCTCTTCCATGGCGCGATCTTCTTCCTCACTGTGCCCGCGACGCCGGGTGCCGGCAATCGGTCGCACCGTGACCACACCGTGCTCCAGACGCGCCAGAATCTCTGGCGAAGACCCAACAATGTGAAAGTCCGCAAGATCCAGATAAAACATGTAGGGCGAGGGATTGAGGTTGCGCAGTGCGCGATACAGGTTAAGCGGTTGCGCGGTAAAGGGCACGCTCATACGCTGCGACGGCACCACCTGCATGACGTCGCCGGCCAACACGTAGTCCTTCACCTTGTTTACGGCCGCTTCATACATGGGCTGAGTAAAATCAGACGTCGCCATGCGCTCCAGATCGCCAGAATCAGCGGCCTCGAGATCCACATCGGGCAAGGGCGGCATGGGCTTGCGCAGTTTTTCCACCAATACGTCCAGGCGCTCATTGGCGATGGACAGTGCGTCCGGCAGCGCCGGATCAATATTCACCACCAATCGCAGCGTACCGGCGAGGTTATCGAACACCAGCACCTCTTCTGACAGCATCAATAGAATATCGGGGTTGCCTATGCGGTCTTCAGGAACATTTTTGCGCAGGCGCGGCTCAACATAGCGCACGGTGTCGTAGCCAAAGTAGCCAACAAGCCCACCATGAAAGACCGGCAGATCGTCCCTCGGCGCCACTTTGAATTGCGCCTGGTACTGCTCAACGTAATCCAACGGGTCGGCAACATCTTCACTGAGCTGCATCTGGCCATCTACCCACAGCTCGGCACGAAAACCAAAGATCTTCAGAACCGTGCGACACGGCAGGCCAATAATCGAGTAACGGCCCCATTTCTCGCCGCCCTGCACCGACTCAAACAAGTAGGAGTACTCGCCCTGTGCCAGCTTACGGTAAGCGCTGATAGGCGTTTCAAGATCGGCCAGCACTTCACGACTGACGGGAACGAGGTTGTGGTGTTGTGCTGCAAGTGCAGCAAAGTCCTGCTGATTCATGGGGTATCCTTGAGAGTGTTATCACGTAAAAGAGGTGTGTCTTGCGCACAGCGCTACGACACAGCGATGGGGGCTACCATCGCCAGCAGGTGACCTCGCGCATCGACATCGGGCCGACGCTTCTACGTTGTGCTGCGTGCACAGCTTTCTCCAGGAACAGGTGAGCTCCCTATTTTACATACAGCACCGGGCTTGGCAATCAGCAAACCGGTCTTATCGCGGTATTAATCGCAGGCCTGCACGCGCCAGGGGGCCACGGTTGCCAGCGCCGCACGCATCTGCTGAATAACTGCTGTGTAGTCCGGCTGGTTGAAAATCGCCGAGCCAGCCACAAAGGTGTCGGCGCCGGCGCTTGCAATCTCGGCGATATTCTTTGGGCTAACGCCGCCATCCACTTCAAGGCGAATCGCGTATCCCGAGGCGTCGATCATCGCGCGCGCTTCACGCAGTTTATCCAGGGTAGAAGGAATAAAAGACTGGCCGCCAAACCCGGGGTTGACCGACATCAACAGCACCATGTCGACTTTATCGAGCACATAGCGCAATGCGTCCAGGCCAAGATGCGGGTTGAACACCAGCCCGGATTTACACCCTGCATCACGGATCAGCTGCAACGAGCGGTCGACGTGGGTTGAGGCATCGGGGTGGAAGGTGATGTAGGTGGCGCCCGCCTGGGCAAAGTCGCCGATGAGTTGGTCTACGGGGCTCACCATCAGGTGCACATCGATGTCAGCAGTCACACCGTGATTACGCAGAGCGCTACATACCATAGGGCCAATCGTCAGGTTGGGAACGTAGTGATTATCCATGACGTCGAAATGGATAATGTCAGCGCCCGCAGCAAGTACGGCATCCACCTCTTCGCCAAGGCGCGCAAAATCTGCCGACAGTATGGAGGGTGCGATGAGGAAGTCAGCCATTGTGGGCTCCGATTACAGTTAAACAAACGCGATGAGTACTGAGATGGGCACTGCCATTGTCAGACTTGCCATTCTAGCGCCTATACCGTCGCCGCACACCTTGAACGCCAACAAAAAACGGGCAACGCAACCTTGGCAGCCCGGCACGCCTGACAATACCATCCTAATCCGGCACCGTGCGCCGCGCTGACGTCAGGATAGGAAGCACAACGACCAGCACGAACCGTCTGCTGCTCGAACTGTCGATAAGCCAGCACAGCTAGCGTGCATCGCACAGCGCGGCGTCCAATGCGCGCAGCCGCTGTGGCGTACCTACGTCCTCCCAGACACCGTTATAAAATTCGCCACCCAGCGAGCGCTGCGCAATCGATGCATCGAGCAGCGGTCGCAACGGCATCTTGCAAGGGCGCATTGCGGCGAAAAAAGACGGCGCATACAGGCCGATTCCGGCATAGGTGACACCGGGCTGATCGGCGTCGCGCAAGCCAACCCAGCCTTCGCTGTCCAGCAAAAAGTCCCCCAGGGGATGCTGCGGTGGATTACCTACGAAAAGCAGGCGCGCTTGCTCGTGCGAACGCAATCGCCAGGCCAGCGAAGCAGCAAAAGGGTAGTCTGTCCAGACATCGCCGTTTACTACGAGAAAGGGCGCATCCCCCAACAGCGGCAGCGCGCGGTGAATGCCACCGGCAGTTTCCAGCGGTGTCTGCTCGCGAGAGTACTCAATGGAAAGTCCCCAGCGCTGGCCGGTGCCACACCAGGCCTCGATCTGCTCGGCCAGGTGCGACACATTGATCACTACCTCACGCACTCCAGCCGCACTGAGACTACGCAGGTGGTGCTCGATGAGCGCAGCACCACCCACTTTCAGCAGCGGCTTGGGTGTATGGTCGGTCAGCGGCCGCATGCGTTCGCCAACACCTGCCGCCAGAATCATCGCCTTCACGGTGCACCGCTCCCATGGCGTTGGCTGGCCAGCGGCAGCACGCTGCGCTCAAACCAGCCCTGCGCCGCGGCAATCACCGGCTCGTGCGCAGCGTGACGTGCAAGCATGGCTTGCGTGTAGCGCAGCACCCGGGGTAGATCCTGAAGATAGGCATCTTTGCCATCACGCAGATGCAGGCGCGCGAAGGTACCCAACACCTTGAGATGCCGTTGCAGGCCCATAAGGTCAAACTGGCGCAAAAAATCGCGTTCTCCAGGCAGCGCCAGGTGGCCCGCATCCACCAGCCGACGGCGATAGTCCAACGCCCACTGCTGCACTTTGGCATCGGGCCATTCCACATAACAGTCGCGCAGTAGTGACACCAGGTCATAGGTATAAGGGCCGGCGAGGGCATCCTGAAAGTCGATGACTCCCAGGCTTCCATCTTCCAGCAGCATGATGTTACGACTATGAAAATCGCGATGCACAAGCACCTGTGGCTGCGCCAGCGCGCTTTCTACCAGCAAGTGCGACAGCGCCTCGAGCAACTCAGACTCCTCGCGACTGATCGTATAGCCCAGCAGGCCTTCCACAAACCATGTGGCAAAGCGACCCAGTTCCTCGAGCAATACCGCCGCGTCATAGGCAGGCACGGCTGCGCGGGCAACATCGATCGCGCTCAACTTCAGCAACAGCTCGAAGGCGCCCTGATACCGCGCGTCTGCGCCTGGCTGCTGCAACATCGGCAGCAGCAACTGGTCACCAAAATCCTCCAGCAGCAGAAAGCCCCGCTCCAGGTCATGCTCAAGCACCGCAGGCACCCGAACCCCGGCATTCGCCAGCAACTCACGCACGGCGATAAACGCGGCGTTCTTCTCCGTGGCAGGTGGCGCGTCGACCAGGATGTAGCAGCGCTTTGCCACCGGCAAGCGAAAATAGCGGCGACTGCTGGCATCACCGGCAACTGCGGTGGCCGTGGCGGCGGTATCTGCGGGCTCACCCAGTGAGTGCAACGCCCATTCCAGCAGTGCTGATTGTCTGTCTCCTGGTGGCAAACGCCCCCTCCTCACAAAATATGCCGGACAAGCCAACGGGGATGCTTTAGAATCCGGCCTTGTCGCGCAATCCAGCTAATAATCTGAATGATCCCTCTCTTTCGCAGACAGTCCACGCCCAACACCTTGCCATGGGCGGGCTTACTGATTATCACGCTCAGTCTGGCCGCACCCGTCAGTCTGCAGGCGCAGGATACCAACCCAGGGGCCTGCACCGCCAACACCATGGACGAAACTGGGCCAGACAACGCCAGGGATGACCCCGCCAAGGGTTGCGTGCTACCTCCTACACGGGCGCTGGACTGGGTCCCCATCGAGGATGTCCCGCTCCATCTGCAGGATCGTCAATGCAAAAACTGCGGTGGTCGCTATATGGATCCGCTGGAAGGCGTCGATACTCGGCAACCGCCAGACACCGCAAGGATAGAGGCCGCCGCCGACAGTGTGCAGATCGAAGCCAACACCGTAGTCTTTACCGGTTCGGTGGCGGCGCAGCAGGGCTACCGCCAACTCTACGGTGACAACGCGGTTATCGAGCGCGACAAAGAGTCCGCCGTGCTCACCGGTAACGTCACCCTGCGTGAACCTGGCGTGCTGGTGAATGGCAAAGAAGCGCAGGTATTCTCTGAAACCGATGAAGCGAGCGTCAAATCTGCCGAGTTTGTCTTCCATGAACGGCACATGCGCGGCTCCGCCGACCTGCTGGAACGCGATGAATTCGGCTATGTACATATTCACGACGGCAACTTCAGCTACTGTGCGCCGGGCGAAGATGACTGGGCGGTCAGAGCCGATAACATGATCCTGGACTTCGATGACGGCCTTGCCACCGCCTACGATGCTACCATTGAAGTCGAAGGCGTACCGATATTCTATGCGCCGTGGTTTCAGTTCCCGCTGGATGACCGCCGCAGAACTGGCTTTCTGTGGCCGAATTTTGGCAATGACAGCACTGGCGGACTGGACATCACCGTGCCGTTTTACCTCAACCTGGCGCCAAACTACGACGCCCTGTACGCACCGCGATTTATCGAGGAGCGCGGCCTGAACAATGAACTGTACCTGCGCTACCTCAGCCCCTTTGCCGGGCGCTGGACTTTCGGCGGCGCCTACATGCACAAGGATGACCGCTACGCTGATCAGATTGGCGAAGACAGCAGCAGCGACCGATGGTTGACCGTTGTCAAGCAAAGCGGCCTGTTCCGCGACCGCTGGCGTTCACGCATCGATTACAGCAAAGCCAGCGACGTCGACTACCTGCAGGACCTGGAAACTTCCAACCTGGATTCACAACGCGAGACAAGTCTGCTGCAATTGGCATCGCTGGATTACCTGGGCAAGAACTGGTTGGTGAATCTTGAGGCGCAGCAGTTCCAAAGCCTGGCCAACGACATTCGCGATGACTACCAGACCCTGCCCGAACTCACCGCGCAGTACTGGGGAGGTGGGCAGGCATTCACGCTACAACCGGTCTTTATGACCAAGGTATCGAACTTTGACACCGACGAAGAGCGGGTTACCGGGCAGCGGCTCTATGCCGAGGCCGGCCTGACCTACCCCATGCGCTGGCTGTCAGGTTTTTTGCAGCCGACCATCAAGTACCGGCAGCTCAATTATGACCTCAGCGAGAGCGTTGTTTTCACCGAAGATACCCCCTCCTCCAATTCCGCGCTGGCCAGCCTGGATGGCGGCCTGGTGTTTGAGCGGCGCACCGAGTTTGGCGGCAGCGGCTTCCTGCAGACACTTGAGCCGCGCATGTACTACCTGTACAGCGAATATGACCAGCAATTTGATCAACCGGATTTCGACAGCGCGGAATTGACCTTCACCTACAACCAGCTCTTTCGAGAAACGCGCTTCTCCGGTCACGACCGCCTGGACGATGCGAACCAGATCGCCGTTGGCCTGACCAGCAACCTCATCGATGAACAGGATGGCGCGAACATATTGCGGGCCAGTATCGGCCAGATCTACTACTTCCGGGACCGCAAAGTGCGCCTGCTCCCCACCGCAGCGCCACTCAATGACGCCGGTTCGGAAATTGCCGGCGAGCTCGACTTCACACCCAACGACGCACTGCGTTTTCGCACCAGCCTGGTCTATGATCCTTTCGAGGGCAACATGAATGCCGGCAACTTTCACACCAGCTATCGCACGCGCGCGGGCGGCGTCTACAATGTTGGCTACTCCTATCGACGTCCGCTGACGACTATCGCCAGCACGCTCAATCCGACGTCTACCGCAGAGGCGCACTTGTCAGCCTATATTCCCCTGGCCGACAACTGGAGCATTTTTGGGGCGACCAATTACAGCACCAAGGCCAACCAGAGCGTGGAAGATATGATTGGCGTTGAATATGATACTTGTTGCTGGACCGTACGACTGCTGTACCTGCGCTACTTCAACAACCAGTCCGGCGACATACCGGACTTCGGCGGCCCGGATCTGGAACGCGAGAACACCGCACAGTTCCAGATTCTCCTCAAAGGTATGGGAGGATTCGGCGATCGCATCACAGACATCATGCAGGAAATGATCCGAGGATTTGACGAACGTGACTTTTAAGCAACTTGGCACAGTACTCTTGCTCGTCGGCGCTGTATTGGCAGCGCCGGCCATTCATGCGCAAACGCAGATTATCGATCAGGTCGTGGCGATTGTGGATGACGACGTGATTATGGCCAGTGAACTGCGCGAGCGCGTTGCCGCCGTGCAGGAGACAATAAAAGCGCGCGGTGTGACGGCCCCGCCGGAGGACGAGCTCATCCGTGAAACACTGGACAGGCTAATTCTCGAAAGCATCCAGTTGCAAAAGGGCACACGCGTTGGCGTACGCATCTCTGACGAACAGCTCAATGGTGCGGTGGAGCGTATTGCGGCACAGAATCGCATGAGCATTGACGAGTTTCGACGGGCACTGGAGTCGCAGGGGCAGTCCTACGCGCAGATGCGCGAGCAGTTGCGCAAGGAAATGATCATCCAGCGCGTGCAGGCGGGCAATGTCAACCAGCGCATCCAGATCACCGAGCAGGAAGTGGAAAACTTCGTTTCCACGCAGGAGGGCCAGAAGCTGACCCAGCCTGAGTACCGCATCCTGCACGCCCTGCTGCCGCTGTCGCCGGACGCCTCTGAAAGCGAAGTGAATGCGGCCGAGGCTCACGTGAACAAAATGTTGCGCCGCATACGTGGCGGCGAACCCTTTGAAGCCGTGGTCAGCACCAGTCGGCCGCCCTACGCCTTCTCTGGCGGTGATCTTGGCTGGCGCAAGCTGGACGACCTGCCCTCCCTGTTCAGCGACGTTGCGCCCGCGCTCAAGAAGGGCGAAACAGCAGAACCCATCCGCTCAGACAGCGGCTTTCACCTGGTCTACATGGCAGACACCAGCGGCGGCGAACGCATGATTGCACAGACCAAGGTTCGCCACATACTCGTCAAGCCCTCGGAGATCATGACCGACGAAGAAGCCAGGGAGCTCACGCAGCAGCTGCGCAACCGCGTACTCAACGGTGAGGATTTTGCCGAACTCGCACGGGAGTACTCCGAAGATATTGGCTCGGCAGCCGAAGGCGGCGACCTGGGCTGGGCCAGCCCGGGACAAATGGTACCCGAGTTTGAGCAGGCAATGGCCGCTACAGACATTGGCGAAGTATCGCAACCGGTGCGCAGCCAGTTTGGTTGGCATATTCTGCAGGTGGAAGGTCGTCGCGACCAGGACATGACCAATGACGCCGCACGCGCCAAGGCCATGAACTACCTGCATGACAGAAAATACCAAGAGGAACTGGATGCCTGGTTGCGACAGATTCGCGACGAAGCCTTCGTCGATATCAAGTAGTTATGACGCTCTCGCGCATCGCCATTACAACAGGTGAGCCAGCGGGCATCGGCCCCGATGTCACGCTCATGTGCGCGCTGCTGCCATGGGATTGTGAACTCGTCGCCATCGGCAGCCTGGACCTGCTGCAGGCACGTGCTGCGGCGCTTGGCCTGGCCATAGAACTGCAGCCCTTTGACAGCGGCAGCGAGGCCGCGACGCACGTACCGGCAGTTCTCAAGGTCATCGATACTCCCCTGGCGCAACCGGTAGTCGCCGGCCAACTGAACCCGGCGAATGCCGACTATGTTCTACACATGCTGCGCACCGCCGTAAGCGGGTGCCAGCAAGGCCTGTTTGATGCCATGGTGACGGGCCCGGTGCAGAAGTCAGTCATCAGCGATGCGGGGGTAGCCTTCAGCGGTCACACCGAGTTCCTGGCCCAGGAAACGGGTACGTCGCATGTGGTGATGCTGCTGGCGACTGACGACCTGCGTGTTGCCGTTGCCACGACCCACCTTGCGCTGCGCGAAGTGGCCGATGCCATTACTGTGCCATTACTCACGCAAACCCTGGAGATCATGCATACTGATTTGCGGCAACGGTTTGGCATCGCGTCGCCGCGTATTGCTGTTCTCGGGCTCAACCCCCACGCCGGAGAAGGCGGACACCTGGGTCGTGAGGAAATTGAAATCATCATTCCGGCATTGAATGCCCTGCGCGAAAAAGGGCTGAACCTGACCGGCCCACTGCCTGCGGATACGGCATTCAATACGCAGCAGCTTGCACACACCGATGCCTACCTGGCGATGTATCACGACCAGGGCTTGCCCGTACTGAAGTACTCCGGGTTCGGCAATGCGATCAACATCACCCTGGGCCTGCCAATCATCCGCACGTCGGTGGATCACGGCACTGCGCTGGATCTGGCGGGTACGGGGAACGTTAGTGATGGCAGTCTGCGCCAGGCCATCTCCGTGGCACTGCGCATGGCCAGAGCCAGCCAGGGCTGAGGCAGCCGCTGGGCCGATGCAGACAGCGGGGCGAGCCAAGCAACCAGGCCTGGCTAGCCGGCGGCTTGTTCCAGTGCCTTTTTTACCTGCTCCTGCTTCAGACGCTGCTGTTCGATGCCTTCCTGACGCGTGCGATGCACGTAGGCCTGATAGGCGTCCACCACTTCGACGGAGTCGCCCTCTTGTTTCACCTTGCCTTCGTCGAGCCAAATCACGCGGCTACACAAAGTCTTCACCTGGTCAGCCATGTGTGAAACAAAAACAACTGTCTGGTCACCGGTAATGCGGTCCTGCATGGCCGCCAGCGCCTTGCCACGAAAGTGTGCGTCTCCCACGCTGAGCACTTCATCCACCAGCAGAATGTCCACATGGGTCATCAGTGCGGTGGTAAAGCCGAGCCGCGCGTTCATACCGGCCGAGTAGGTTTTAACCGGCTCCTCAAAAGAATCGCCCAGCTCCGAAAACTCCTTGATCTCTTCAAGGAAGGCCTGGGCCTGCTTTCTGGAGGAGCCCTGCAACATCGCCGCCAGCAGCGCGTTGTCGCGGCCGGACAGTTCCGGCTTGAAGCCCAACCCCAGGCTTAACAATGACGCAGTCTTGCCCGGCGCAATGGATATCCTGCCGGCGGTTGGTGCGAGAATACCCGCCATAATCCGCAGCATGGTGGTCTTGCCCACCCCATTGCGCCCGATAATCCCCAGCGTGTCCCCCTCGTAGACTTTCATGGAGACCTCGTCCAGCACGCGGTGCACGCCGTGGTCAAAGGTATCGCGCGAGGTATTGAAACTCAGCGACACTGAATCGAGCTCCAGCATCAATGGCCGCTCGGGAGCCTTGGCAACGGTGGTGTCAGTGTCTTTGCTCATGCCGTCAACGCCTTCAGCGCAAGGAATTGGGAGGTGCGTCGCATGATCCAGCTAATACCCAACAGCATGCCAAGGAACACCAGGAAGAGCGCCAGAAGGTGGGTTATATCTGGCGGTGTGTCGTACAGTAGAATCTGGCGATACGCATCCAGAATAAACGCCAGCGGATTGTAGGTGAGCACCAGATCGGTTTTCTCTGGCGAACCCAGATCGCGCACATTCCAGAATACTCCCGACATAAACATCATAAACAACATGCCCAGGGAGATCAGCGGAAAGAAGTCACGCACAATGCACACCAGTGTTGCGCCAACGTAACCGCAGGCAAGTATCATCACGTAGTTCACGGCAATCACCGGCAACAGGTACCACCAGTTCATGGTAATGCCATAGCCGTTGTAGATGAGCACCGCAAAGAGCAGAAAGAATACCGCAGCCTGCTTGTACAGACTCTCCTGGATCACCGCCAGAGGAAACAGCGTCTTGGGGATGTTCAACTTGCTGATCAAACCCTTGCCCAGCACGATACTGTTGGAGGCCTGCGTCACCGCCTTGGCAAACCACAGGTAGATGAACTTTCCGATCATCAGAAAGACCAGAAAGTCCTCCTGGCGAGAAACCAGTATCACCGTAAACACCACATAGAAAACGGCGACATACAGGAAGGGCTCGATGATCCACCACAGGTAGCCGAGAAAAAAGCGTTTGGCATCCGCCCGCAGTGACATTCTGGCCATGGCATCAGCCAGAAAATAGTATTGTGAAAAGGACATGTAGTATTTATCGATCTTATCAGTTGCAGCGTGGCTGCAGTGTAGCAAAAACCGGCCCTGGTAACCCCTCAAGCGTATCAATAACTGCCAACAGGGTTACAATGCCGTGATGAGCCGCACACTTTCACAGCACCGACCGCGCAAGCGTTTTGGGCAGAACTTCCTGCAGGATGCGGGCGTCATTGCGCGTATAGTCGCGGCTATCAACCCGCAGGCCGAAGACCACCTCGTAGAGATCGGTCCGGGCGAGGGCGCCATCACCGCTGGCCTGGTGGATTGTGGTGCGACACTGGATGTCATTGAACTGGACCGGGATCTCATTCCCGCCCTGCTCGCCAGCTATGGTTTGCGCGCTAACTTTACCCTGCACAATGCCGACGTACTCAAGTTTGATTTCAGCTCGATAAGGCCTTCCGATTCGCCGCGCTTGCGCGTGGTGGGCAACCTGCCCTACAACATCTCTACACCCCTGATTTTTCGCTTGCTGGATTGCACTGAATCGATCGCAGACATGCACTTCATGCTGCAAAAGGAAGTCGTAGAGCGCTTGTGTGCAACACCGGGCAGCAAACTGTGGGGCCGCGTTGGCGTCATGGCCCAGTATCAATGCGCGGTCGAATACCTGTTTGATGTTGGCCCCCACTCATTCCGCCCGGCCCCCAAAGTGGACTCTGCTATTGTCCGGCTGACGCCCTACCAAAATTCCCCCTGGCCGGCCTGCGACCGCAGCGGGCTACGGCGTGTCGTGCAGGCCAGTTTTGCCCAACGCCGCAAAACCTTGCGCAATAATCTCAAAGGGCTTATAGATACGCCTGCCCTTGAGGAACTGGGCATCGACCCACAACAGCGCGCCGAAACCCTGACACTGGAACAGTTTATTGCCATCACCAACGCCCTGAGTAACGCCACACATTATGAGTAATGTAGAGTTCAACCCATCCGACGTCCAGGTAGACGTTGTTACCACCTACCTGCAAGAGCATTCCAAGCCTGCAGAGGATCACTACACCTTTGCCTATACCATCACCATCCGTAACCATTCATCAGTGCCGGTGCAGCTGTTGTCACGGCACTGGATCATCACCAACGCAGACAACGAGGTGCACCAGGTGCGCGGCGAGGGCGTTGTCGGTGAGCAGCCGGTTGTTCATCCAGCCCGTTCTTTCACCTATACCAGTGGCGCCACACTCACCACACCAGTGGGCTGCATGGAGGGCTCCTACTCCATGGTTGTGCGCAATCCAATCGACATAGACCCAAAGGACCTGCCCACCTTCGAGGTGCCCATACCCGCGTTTTCACTGCACAAGCCCAATGCACTGAACTAGAACGGCTCGGGACGCTTCGTAATGACGACATACGTGGTGGGAGATATTCAAGGCTGCCTGAAGCCGCTGCAGTTCCTGCTGGACGAGGTGAACTTCGACCCTGCCACAGACACCCTGTGGTCTGCCGGCGATATCGTTAACCGTGGGCCGGACTGCCTCGAGACACTGCGTTTTCTCTACCAGATGCGCAGCAACCTGGTCATGGTCCTGGGCAACCACGATTTACACCTGCTCGCACTGGCGTCCGGCAAACGCCCGCTGCAACGCTCTGACACGCTTCTGGATATCCTTACAGCCCCTGATGCGGAAGAGCTTCTGCTGTGGCTTGTGCAACAGCCACTGCTGCACCACGAAGACGGCAATGTACTGGTGCACGCAGGCATTCCACCGCAGTGGTCTGTCGAGCAGGCGCGGCTGCTGGCTGGCGAGGTAGAGGATGTGCTGCGCAGCGACCGGCGCGACAAATACTTTGAAGCGATGTACGGCAACAAGCCGGCGCTGTGGTCAGACGACCTCAAGGGCATGCAACGGCTGCGACTTATCACCAACTACCTGACGCGCATGCGCTTTTGCACACCTACAGGTAAGCTCGACCTGCGCAGCAAAGGCATCCGTCCCGATCGCCCAACGCTCGACGGCGAACGACTGGCACCGTGGTTTGCGCATCGCAAGGACCCAGACACGCGGATACTGTTTGGGCACTGGGCCTCGCTCAACGGGCAAACCCGGCGCAAGAACATCATCGGCCTGGACACCGGCTGCGTCTGGGGCGGCTGTCTCACCTTTTATGCACTCGAGACAGGCACCTTCACCCACTGCGAGTGCCGCTAGGCACGACACCGGCGCGCCCCGACGGTGCGCCGCCCAGCATGACGCGACCGCAACCACGCAGTACACTGAGCCCATGGACATCTATCTTGTTGGCGGCGCCGTCCGCGACACTCTGCTGGGCCGACCCGTCACCGATCGCGACTGGGTGGTGGTAGGCGCCACACCCCAACAGATGCTGGACAAGGGCTTTACGCAGGTCGGGCGCGACTTTCCCGTGTTCCTGCACCCGCAGACCAAAGAAGAATACGCCCTGGCACGCACCGAACGTAAACACGGGCATGGCTATACCGGTTTCGAAGTGCACTGTGCGCCGGATGTCACGCTGGAAGCAGACTTGCAGCGTCGCGACCTGACGATCAATGCCATGGCGCAAGACGCCAACGGCAACATCATCGACCCCTACAACGGCCAGCAGGACCTGCAGCAGAAAACCCTGCGCCATGTCTCCGACGCCTTCATTGAAGACCCGCTACGCGTCTTGCGCACCGCACGCTTTGCGGCGCGCCTGGCCGACCTCGGCTTTAGTATCGCCCCGCAGACCATGGCGCTGATGAGCCAGATTGTTGCCAGCGGCGAAATGGCCCATCTTGGCGCGGAACGCGTCTGGGTAGAATGCCAACGGGCACTGCTGGAGGACTCGCCAGCGGTGTTCTTGCAGTGCCTGCGCCAATGCGATGCCCTGCGCGCCTTGCTACCTGAGCTGGATGCACTGTTTGGCGTACCGCAGGTGGCAAAGCACCACCCCGAGATCGACACAGGTGTGCATGTATTCATGGCGCTGCAGCAGGCGGTGCGCCTGAAGGCAGGCGCCGACGTGCGTTTTGCAGTAATGCTGCATGATCTCGGCAAAGGGACAACGCCGGCCGATACACTACCGCAACACATCGCGCATGAGGAACGCGGCGTCGCACTGGTGCAGACCGTCTGCGAACGGCTCAGGGCACCCACCGATTACCGCGAACTTGCGGTCCTGGCGTGCCGCTATCACACCCACTGTCATCGTGCGCAGGAACTGCGCGGCAAGACCCTGTTAAAGCTGCTCAATGCCTGTGATGCGCTGCGCCGACCGCACAGATTCGAGGCCTTCCTGCTGGCCTGTGAGGCCGACGCGCGCGGGCGCCTGGGACTGGAAGACAGGGCCTACCCACAGGCGGACTATCTGCGCGGTGCGCTGGCCGTGGCTAACGCGGTGGACTCGCAGTCCTTCATCGCGCAGGGATTGAGCGGCAAGGCCATCGGCGAGGCCATGGCCGCGCAGCGTATTGCACAGCTGGAACACTACCGGTCGTCCCACGCTACCCGCGAGCCAGAGCGCGCACGCTGAAGGCGCCAGCGCGCTGCATCACTCGGCGCAGGACACCTGACGACCTTGCCAGAAAAAATCCACCCGGGTCGCCGTCTGGGCGCCATCGCCCAGCGCCGCCCAGAGCTGGGCATAGCAGCGGCCATCGACCGGATGCTGTTCCCGAGGGGCCAACTCGGCAAGCGGGCGCAACACAAAGGCACTGTGAAGCACCTCGTCACGTGGCAACACCACGCCATCAATCACCCCTACAAGGTCGTCGTAGGTCAGGATGTCGATATCCAGCTGGCGCGGGCTGAAGCGCGTTGCGTTCTCAGGTCGCCCGTGCGCCTTCTCCAGTTGGCGCAGTTGCCCAAAGAGCTCCCCGACGCTAAGGCGCGTGGTCACTGCGACCACCAGGTTGAGGAATGGCTGCCCGTCAAAGCCGATTGCGGGGCTGTCGTACACCGACGACAGTCGCAACTCTCCAAAGAGGTTCTGCAGCGCATCCAGGCCGGCACAAATGTAGCGATCACGCTCGATGTTGCTACCAACACCCAAAAAAACCTGCGACATCGGCTTTGGCATTACCGGCGCTCGCCGCGCTCGATTAACACGCCGACATCCTGGGCCTGCGCTACCGCCTCCGGTTTACTGACGCGCAGGCGCACCCAGGGCACGCCAAACTCTTCGCGTATCAGCGTCGCCACTGTTTCGGCCAGGGTTTCTATGAGGAAGAATTCGCTGCCATTGACGGTCTCGGACAGCCTCGCGGCGACCGCGGCGTAGTCAAGGGCCTGTTCGATGGCATCGCTGGCGGCAGCGGGCCCGATATCACTGGCCATTTCTACATCGAGCACGATGGGCTGGCGAATCTCACGCTCCCAGTCGTGAATACCGATCACGGCATCCAGCGCCAGACCCCGGATATACACGATGTCCATCAATTCGCGCTCCCCAGTGGCGGTAGTTCTTCCATCGGCCAACGCGGCCGGATATTCATCTCTTGCCCATCGCGCTGTCCTGCCAGCAAACGCTGGGCACCGGCATAGGCGATCATTGCGCCGTTGTCTGTACAAAAAACAGGCGCCGGATAATACACACGCCCGCCTTGCTTGCTTAAGGCCTGGTCGAGTGTGGTGCGCAGGTTTTTGTTCGCACTCACCCCACCGGCTATCACCAGTCGCTGCAGGTTTTCCTGTTTCAAAGCGCGCTTGCACTTGATCACCAGTGTTGCCACTACGGCTTCTTCAAAGGCGCGGGCAATATCACAGCGATCCTCTTCGCTCAGGCCGCCCGCTTCCTGACAGGCGCGTACGGTAGTCAGCGTGTGGGTCTTCAAACCACTGAAACTGAAGTCAAGCCCGGGGCGGTTCACCATGGGGCGCGGAAAATCAAACCGCGCGGGATTGCCATCCTGCGCCAGGCGGGCAATATGCGGCCCTCCCGGATACGGCAGACCGAGCATTTTGGCTGCCTTGTCGAACGCCTCACCCGCGGCGTCATCGAGCGACTCACCCAGCATCGAGTACTGACCGATACCATCCACCCGCACAAGCTGGGTATGCCCGCCGGACACCAGCAAGGCAACAAAGGGAAACTGCGGCGCCTCATCCTCCAGCATTGGCGCCAACAGGTGGCCCTCCATGTGATGCACACCGAGCACGGGAACACCCCAGCCCCAGGCCAGGGACCGCGCCAGCGTGGCGCCCACCATGAGCGCTCCCATCAGACCGGGGCCCGCGGTATAGGCGATACCCTCGATATCCGTGGGTGCCACACCCGCCTGGGCGATGACCTGTTCTATCAGGGGCAGTGTCTTGCGTACGTGGTCACGCGAGGCCAGTTCGGGCACCACACCGCCATACTCGCGGTGCACCTCCACCTGGCTGTACAGGGCATGCGACAGCAGGCCCGCCGAGGTGTCATAAAGCGCCACGCCGGTCTCGTCACAGGAGGTTTCCAGGCCCAGAATCAGCATCCGCAATATCGCCCAGGGTGGCGCCTACAAAAAATGAAGCCAAATCATACGCGGTGAACGATTGCTAAATCCAGCAACGGCGCCAAATTCAGCGCAAGGAACAACTGAAAAGCGGCCTGCGGCGCTGCAAATTACCGCTGCCCGGGGCTTTGCAATGCAGGCCCCCAGGGTTTAGAATGCGCGCCCTTTAATCGCTTTGAGGCCCCTGAAGGCGCTTCGAGCAACTGCAACCTGTTGTCAGCAACCAGATGAGGAAAGGACTGAATGCCCTCCATCAAGGTCAAGGAAAACGAACCGTTTGACGTGGCACTGCGCCGCTTCAAGCGTTCTTGCGAAAAAGCCGGCGTACTGGCTGAAGTGCGTAAGCGCGAGCACTATGAAAAACCTACCACTGTGCGCAAGCGTGCCGGTGCTGCGGCCGTCAAGCGTCACCTGAAGAAACTGTCACGCGAAAATCGCAAGCGCGCTCGCCTCTACTAGCGTTCTGCCAGTTTTAGCCGTCCCCCCAAGAGCGAGCGACACCCCATGAGCGATACCCTGGTGCAAGCGATAAAAACCGCCCAGAAGACCGCCATGAAAGCCCGGCAAAAAGAGCGGGTGGCAACACTCCGGCTTATCCTGTCGGAGTTCAAACGTATCGAAGTCGATGAACGTATCGACGTTGGCGATGAACGCGCACTGGCGGTGCTCGACAAAATGGTCAAGCAGCGCCGCGACTCCATAGAGCAGTATGACAGCGCTGGCAGGCAGGAACTGGCTGATCAGGAGCGCGCCGAGATCGCCATCATCCAGGAGTTCTTACCCGAACAACTCAGCGCGGATGAAATCAACTCCATGATTGACGCGGCACTTGCCGCAAGCGACGCCCAGGGCATGGCCGCCATGGGTGCCGTGATGGGCCAACTGAAGCCCCAACTCCAGGGCCGCGCCGACATGGGCGCCGTCAGCCAGCTGGTCAAGGCTAAACTGCAGGGCTGACCCACACGCGCCCACGCAACCTGAAAGAACAAACGGGCTGGGCTTTCTTGCAGCCTGTGACCACTGAAACCTCACTTTCATACCATTGCATTATTGAGCCTGTGTGCTGATCTTCGCGCGACGCGCAATTAACGCTAGACTAACCACAGCACTCCACTCGGAAACTCATGGCCGGATTGATACCGCAAGCATTTCTTGATGACCTGCTGGACCGCGTCGACATTGTCGAGGTGATAGACCGGCGTGTGAAGCTGCGTAAGGCCGGCAAGAACTACTCGGCGCGCTGCCCGTTCCATGACGAGAAAACACCTTCTTTCAGCGTCAACCCTGACAAGCAGTTCTATTACTGCTTTGGCTGTGGCGCGGGCGGCAATGCCATCGGCTTTGTCATGGAATACGACAACGTGGACTTTCCGCAGGCCGTTGAGACCATCGCCTCCAGCCAGGGGCTGACCGTGCCGCGCGAGGCCAGCCGCGACGGGCAACCCCCCCAGGCTCAGGAGTCCGCGGGAAAACCCCTGTATGCACTGATGGAAAAGGTCTCCCTCTACTACCAGCAACAGCTCAGGCAGCATCCCGACAAGGCCAGGGCTGTTGCCTACCTCAGGGGCCGTGGCCTCACCGGAGAAATCGCCAAGCAATTCCAGATGGGGTTTGCGCCAGCCGGCTGGGACAACCTCAAAAACGCGCTGGGCGAGAGCGATGAACTCACTCAACTGCTGGTCAAGGCCGGCATGCTGGTGGTCAACGAGAAGGGCCGGATGTACGACCGCTTTCGGGAACGTGTCATGTTTCCCATCCGCGACCGGCGCGGGCGCGTTATTGCCTTTGGTGGCAGGGTCCTGGGCGATGACAAGCCCAAGTACCTCAATTCCCCGGAAACTGACATTTTTCATAAAGGTCGCGAGCTCTATGGCCTTTACGAGGCACGGCAAAACAACCGACGCCTGGAAAAAATACTCGTCGTTGAAGGCTACATGGACGTCATTGCCCTTGCCCAGCACGGTATCACCTACGCCGCCGCCACCCTGGGCACCTCGACCAGCCAGACGCACCTGGAGCGCATTTATAGACTGTGCCCGGAAGTCGTATTCTGCTTTGACGGCGATGCAGCAGGCCGCAAGGCTGCGCTGAGGGCGCTGGAAGCTGCCCTGCCCTGCATGGAAGATGGCCGCCAGGCGCGCTTTCTGTTTCTCCCAGAGGGGCAGGACCCGGACGATGCGGTGCGCGCACAGGGCCGCGAACACCTGGAGAGCCTGATCAACAATGCCATGCCCCTGGAGGACTTCCTGTTCGAAGTGGCGGGCGAAGGGCTGGATATTAGCCATCTCGACGGCCGGGCGCGCATGAGCAAGCAGGCCCTGCCCCTGATTCGCCTGCTGCCAGAAGGAGTCTTCAAGCAGTTGATGTTCAAGGCCCTGGCCGAGCGCACCGGGCTGGAACTGAGCAGCCTGATGGCACTACAGGCGCCTGCACCCGTCTTTCCAGACGACGCGCCCCCCGCGTATGATCACGCCGAACCGCCGCCCAATGCTGACCCGTACTTCGAATCTGACTACCAGGAGGAATCTCAGGCACCGGTGCGCCCTCCCCGGGGTTATTCCAACCTGGCACAAGCTGCCATGGCGCTCTTGCTGCACCGGCCCGACATTGCCAGGCTGGTCAAACCGGACGTTCTGCCCGACGAACAGGGCCCCGATGGCGCCCTGTTGCGCGAGTTGCTGGCGTTACTGCACAAACGGCCTGAATCCAGTACGGCCATGCTCCTGGGCCACTGGTATGGCACCAGCGAGGGTAACCTGCTCAATCGACTGGCTGGCCAGGAACGGTTGATACCGACCACCGGTATTGAAGAAGAGTTTCTCGATACCATCCATGCCCTGACCCAGGACATACCGTATCGCTCTAAATTGGCCGCTCAGGTCGACAAACTGAAAAGCACGAACTACGCTGATGTCAGCGAATTGGAAAAGCAACAAATCAGGGAACTGCTGCAGGAAAAAGCGCAGCGGGATGCCCGGCGTAACAAGCCCGGTTGACACCGTTGGCCCTTCCGTAAACGCCAGCAAAACGCAGTTTCGTACCTACTGACACAGTCGCAGAACGAAAGCGAATTTTCGGGCTGAAAACGGGTCTAAAAGACTGATAGGACTTGAAATTCAATGGATTACTAGTAGGTCAGCGGCGTTTTTCTGGGTATAATCGCCGGCTAATTTTTTTCCACTTTTTGACACTTCATTTTTGACTACTTCAAAGGCACAAGTTTGATGACAAACGTCGCTAAACAGCAATCGCGCCTCAAGGACTTGATCGCCCGCGGTAAAGAGCAGGGCTACCTGACCTACGCCGAGGTTAACGATCATTTGCCACAGGACATCTCGGACCCCGATCAGGTGGAAGACATCATCCAGATGATCAACGATCTGGGTATCCAGGTTTTTGAATCAGCACCCGACGCCGACGAACTGCTCATGGCCGAGGGCGACTCCTCTGCCGATGACATCGCCGCCGCCGAAGCTGCCGCCGCCCTGGCCGCCGTAGAAACAGAAGCCGGGCGCACGACCGACCCAGTGCGTATGTACATGCGCGAGATGGGCACCGTAGAGCTGCTTACCCGCGAGGGTGAGATCGTCATCGCCAAGCGCATCGAGGAAGGTATCCGTGAAATGCTCAGCGCGCTGGCCCTGTATCCGGGCGCCGTCAAGCATGTGCTGGACGAGTACGACCTGGTTGCCAAAGAAGAGCGCCGACTCGCCGACATTATGGTTGGCTACCTCGACCCTACTGAAAACGTCCCTTCGGCAGCGGAAATCGCCGAGCGCGCGCCCGCCGCTGGCAGCACCGATGACGATGAAGACGATGTCGACACCGGCCCTGATCCCGTAGAAGCAAAAAAGCGCTTCGCGGCACTCAAGCGCCAATACAACAAGACAGAAAAAGCCATCGCGGCGAAAGGCCGACAAGACAAGACGTCCATCAAAGAGATGGAAAAACTGGGCGACCTGTTCAAGTTCTTCAAACTCACCCCCCGTGTTTCAGACCCACTGACCGACACGCCGCGCAACATCCTGATGGCCATCCGTGACCAGGAACGCGAAATCATGCGCATTGCCATCAAAGAGTGTGGCATGCCTCGCAAGGAATTCATTACCTCTTTCCAGGGCTCGGAATCGGATGTGCGCTGGGTCAGCCGCCATGCGCGCAAGAAAGACTATGGCCCCAGGCTCGCAGCTGAGAAAGAACAACTGCAGCGCCTGCAACGCCGTATACAGGCCGTTGAAGAGCGCACGGGCCTCACCGTGGGTGAGATCAAGGAAATCAACCGCCGCATGAGCATGGGCGAGGCGCGCGCACGTCGCGCCAAGAAGGAAATGGTCGAGGCCAACCTGCGACTGGTTATCTCGATCGCCAAAAAATACACCAATCGTGGCTTGCAGTTCCTGGACCTGATCCAGGAGGGCAACATCGGCCTGATGAAAGCGGTCGACAAGTTCGAGTACCGCCGCGGCTACAAGTTCTCGACCTATGCCACCTGGTGGATCCGCCAGGCGATTACCCGCTCTATCGCGGACCAGGCGCGCACCATCCGTATACCGGTACACATGATCGAGACCATCAACAAGCTCAACCGCATCTCGCGCCAGATGCTTCAGGAAATGGGCCGCGAACCCACACCTGAAGAACTGGGCGAACGCATGGACATGCCAGAAGACAAAGTGCGCAAGGTGCTGAAGATTGCCAAGGAACCCATCTCAATGGAAACACCCATTGGCGATGACGAAGATTCCCACCTCGGTGACTTCATTGAAGACAACACCATCCACTCGCCCGTGGACGCCGCCACCGGCCAGGGTTTGCAGGAAGCGACCAAGGAAGTGTTGGCCGGGCTAACCGCTCGCGAAGCTAAAGTACTGCGTATGCGCTTCGGGATCGACATGAACACCGACCATACGCTGGAAGAAGTGGGCAAACAGTTTGACGTGACGCGTGAACGTATTCGACAGATTGAGGCCAAGGCCCTGCGCAAGTTGCGCCACCCCACCCGCTCGGACTACCTGCGCAGCTTCCTCGACGAATAGGGTGCTTCCCCCAAACAAAAACCCGGCCTTGCTGCCGGGTTTTTTTGTGCTCGAACGCCCTGTCACGGCGCGCAGCAGCAGACAGGCGACAGCGCACCAGGATGCGCTAAGCAGCCGCCTGCTGCAGTGCCAGTTGGCGCAATCGCGAGAGATCGAGCTTGCCGGAACCCAATCGGGGAATTTCCGCAACCGCATAGATTTCAGCAGGTCGCATCAACGGATTGATCTCGGCGGCTGTGATCGCTTCCTTAACAATATCGCGCTGGGCCTCATCACCACTGACCAACAGCACCACTTTTTCACCCTTGCGCGCGTCGGGTAATGCCGTGGCGGCGATGTCAATCTCCGCATCGCCCAGCGCCTCAAGCAGGACCTGCTCAACACTGGATAAACTCACCATCTCACCGGCGATTTTTGCAAAGCGTGAGTAGCGATCCACAATCACGAGGAAACCGGAAGGGGTAAGATGGCCCTTGTCCCCCGACACATACCAGCGCAGCCCATCGAGCTCACGAATCACTTCTGCGGTACGTTCCTCATCGTTGAGATACCCCAGCATCACCTGCTGTCCTGAAATCAGGATCAATCCATCTTCGCCCAGCGGAAGTTCTGCGAAGGTCTCCGGGTCGACGATCCTGAAGCTGGTGCCCGGGAGCGGCATACCTACCGTGCCTTTGACATTGCCCTCCTGTATCTTCCAATCGGTGGTGTCCATGGCGTCTGGAATGTTAACGCTCGCAACCGGGGTAGTTTCGGTGGCGCCGTAGCCCTCATAGATCGTCTTGCGGAACTTGTGCTCAAACTCATCGCGCACCCGATCTGAGAGTTTCTCAGCACCTGAAACCACCACGCGCAAGGAATCCAGCATCAGCGGATGGACTTTTTTGTTGCGCGCATAGAAGCTCAGAAACGTTGAAGTCCCCAGTAGTAACGTAGCCTGATAACGCGCCACGGCGCGCGCAACACCCAGGGAATCGGTGGGGTCAGGGTGACAAATCATAGGGATGCCCTCAATAAGCGGCAGCAGTGTGGTGACGGTCAAGCCAAACGAGTGGAAGGGCGGCAGGCAGGACATCATTACGTCATTGACCTGCGTGTTGAGTACGTCACTGATCTGCTTGGAATTACACATGATGTTGCGGTGTGAAAGAACGATCCCCTTGGGCGCACTCTCGCTGCCACTGCTGAACAGGATGGCCGCGGGCGACTCGATGTCCACGCTGCGGCCGTACAAACGATAAAACCACCTGGCGGGCAGCGCGGTGTGTAACAACGCCGCCGTCACCAGCTTCCACTTCGGCAACTGCTCCCGCACATCTTCCAGGATGACGCGCTCAACCTCCGCCGGCAGCAACTGATCCACATCAATGCCGCGCTCGGCCAGCCGGGTGATGAACAGCCGCGAGGTCAGCACCGATTTCACCCCTGCACTGGCGATCGCGCTATGGACAGCAACCGCACCGGCTGTGTAATTCAAATGCACGGCCACCTTGCCACGCAAATTGACCGCCACCGTTGCAATGGCCGCTGCGGAACTGGCGGGCAGTAAGATACCCACGTTGTCCTCACGGCACGCGTTTTCAATTGCCCCGGCGAAGCATGCCGTGGCAGCGGCAAACTGTCGGTAGGTGAGCTTCTCTCCCGTACTGTTGATGGCCGCCACCGCGCCAGGCTGGCGGTGCGCGGTGCGCAGCACTGCCAGCGGGAGCGGTTCCAACGCGGCGGTGTAGCCGTCCCAGGCGCTGATAGAAAGCTCAAATACTTTCTGCTTGAGTTGCTCGGCAGGCGTCGACAAGGGCAAGGCTTTGCCAAAAGCCACAATAAGATCGCGCCGCGTCGACGGGGCTCGCGCATCGCGCAACCCTTCCTCTGCCCGGGAAAAACTACTGCCCCACAAGCCGTGCAGGTAAAACGGGATGATTACTCCGTCGCTAACGCCTTCCACCATGCGCTCGTAGCCCGAATGAAACTTACCCAGGTGACCGTTACGACTGATCGCGCCTTCGGGAAACAAACACACGCACTCACCGCGCTGCAGCAGAGCGTTGATGGTCTCAATACTTTCGCGGCTTTGACCGGCAGCAATGGGCACAACGCCGAACAGCTTAAAGAAGGGTTTGAGGTACCACAGTTCATAAATGCGCTTGAGCATGACAAATCGAATAGGCCGCGGACACGCGATCTGCACCAGCGCCCAGTCTATCCACGAAATGTGATTCCCCAGCAACAAGGTTGCACCGCTGCGAGGCAGGTTTTCAAAACCGACCACGGCAACTTTATAGCGACGCTTGAGAATCGCCGTGGCCAGGATCCGCGCGAAGGAATGCGGCAGTTTACGCAGCGTGTATCCGGTGCCAACAAGCGCCACTAACGACAGAATATAGAACAGGCCGACGCTGTTAATGCCCGCCAGCGCAAATGTCACTGTCAGGCCAAGCGCCGCCAGCATGGCCACGTTCTGTACCCAGTTGTTACCGGCCAGAATAGTGCCGAGACGGGACTCCGGGGCGTGGAACTGAATGATCGAGTTGAGCGGAACAATAAACATACCGCCCATGACACCCACCAGCATGAAAGCCAGCGCCATGGCCAATGCGCTTTGCAGCGCGGGCAGGCAGAGAATACCCAGTGTTATACCTGCGGCTGCCACGGGCAGCAGCCCGGTTTCAATGTAGTTTCGCGAGACGCGTCCGGCGATCATCGAGCCAATTGCGATGCCAATACCTGAGCAGGCGAGCACGCCCTGAATCACCACGGTGTTGGTGATAAACAGCGTCTCTTTGGCAAATGCCGGAAATGCCGCGAGCAGCACCTGTGAGATAGCCCAGAAGGTGGCGAGGCCAACAATGGACAGCTTGATCGCGGTGTCATGGCTGATCACTTGCAGGTTGCGCTTGAGGTAATCCAGCCGCAGGTAGGGCTGTAACTCAAAATGGCGGGCTGGGTCGCCCTCCTTGCGCCTGGGCAGCCTGAACGTGAACAACCACTCAAGCAACGCCAGCGCCACCAGCACCCAGCCTATAGGGGCAATAGCTGCTAACGTTTCCCCGGATGAGAGCGCGCCCTGGTCAATCAGCAACAACTCGAACGCGTAAGAGAACACCAATGTACCCAGCAAGATGCCGGCAATAGTAATTGCCTGCACCGCACCATTGGCGCTGGCCAGGTTCTGCTGGCCGGCCAGCTCCTTGATGTAGCCATATTTTGCCGGGCTATAAATGGCGCTCTGCACCGCCAACGCCAGCGTGAGCAGGAATGCCCCCCAGAACCAGCCCTGGTAATAGCAGTAAGTGATAGCGAGCGTTGCGCCAACCGCGGCGAGCGCTGCATGGCGAATAATGCGCTGTTTGGCAAATCGGTCTGAGAGAAATCCCGCGGGAGAAAACAGGAACACAAAGGGCAGCAGGATCAAGCCATTCACGATGGCCGTGAGTACCACTTGCTCCTGACCGGAGTACGTTTTAAAAACGGTGTTCTGAATGACGATCTTGTGGCCAAGGTCCACAAACGCGTTCAGGAACACGACAATAAGGTAGGGCGTAAAGCCCGCTATTCGGCGCAGCAGGGACATATTCCGTCTCCGGTTATTGTAAGAACGGCCCAACTATGCGTTCAGGTACTTTCTGTCGCCACCTTTAACCGCCATGTAGCGATTGTCAGCACTTGTGGTATCATTATTTGATACCAAAGGACAGGTTCTGTATGGCACAGGTCAGCGCCCTGATTGCATCCCTCAAGAGTATTCTAAAGGCCGCCGGGATTAAATACGCCGATATCAGCCAGGCCCTGGGTTTGTCGGAATCCAGCATCAAGCGGCGCTTCTCAAACAACGACTTCAGCGTGGCCGAACTCGATGCCATATGCGCACTCGCTGGTGTTGAAATTTCAGATCTCGTTAAACACATGGAGCGGCGCGCAACCGCGTTACAGCAACTGACCTACGCCCAGGAAAAAGATATCGCCGAGGATACCGCGCTGCTGCTGGTGACTGTTTGCGTGCTCAACCACTGGACGTTCAAGGACATCCTCGACTACTACACATTGGAAGCGACAGAACTGGTGCAGAAGCTCGCCAGGCTGGATCGGCTCAAGGTGATCGAACTGCTGCCCAATAACCGCATCAAACTGCGCGTCAACCCGAACTTCCGCTGGTTACCCAACGGGCCGATCGAAAGTATGTTCCTGCGCGTCATCCAGCAGGATTTTTTCGCCGCACGCTTCGACCGTGAAGACCACGAACTGATCGTACTCAACGGCATGCTTTCGGCTGAGTCCAACGCTGAGCTACGCCGCAAACTGAAACAGCTTGCCCGCGAGTTCGACACGCTCAACCAGGAAGACACCGGCCTGCCCTTGTCAGAGCGACACGGCAATACCCTGATCCTTGCTGTGCGCGACTGGCGCTATGACAGCTTCGCAAAATTCCTGCGGGCTTAGGCACGCAAGGCCTGGGCCATTCAGTATTACCACTTCCGTGCATTTCGGTTGCAATCGCCAGGTATGCCGCGTACATTCCCCTCGCCTGCTGCTGCCCCGGTGTTTCGCTGAGGACTGCGACCATCAAGCAAAGCGGGAAGCGTCATCCTTAGTTGCCGGCACACCTCTGTGCCCTGCCCTCTGTCTGCTTTTACCCTGTGACAGATACGGTGATGCACTGCAGAGTCTCGATCGTCCTGTTTTACCGGGATCGCATCCGCAGTGCCACTACTGAATGCCGCACGTGCCATTGCGCACATCACGGCAAGTTCACCCCGTCTTTACCGATCGCGTGATCCCGCCACGTTCTGCCAATGGGCAGTGATTACTATGGGTGCTCAGGCACCACAAGGAATACTATGAGTTTCAAAAATCTTGGCCTTATCGCGCCAATCGTTACGGCCGTAGAGGAAAAAGGCTATACCACGCCATCGCCCATCCAGGCACAGACGATCCCGACCGTACTCAAGGGCGCTGACCTGATGGCGTCTGCACAAACCGGCACCGGTAAAACCGCTGCATTCGTGTTGCCAATTCTGCAGCATCTGGCCGAAGGTCCGCGCGTGCAGAAGCGCCACATTCGCGCATTGATCATTACACCAACTCGCGAGCTGGCTGCGCAGATACAGGCCAATATCGTGGAGTACAGCCGCTACCTGAAAATCTCGAAGCTCGCCGTTTTCGGCGGAGTCAATATCAACCCACAGAAAAGCCAGCTGGATCGCGGTGTAGACGTGCTGGTGGCAACGCCAGGCCGGCTGCTTGATCTTCATGGGCAGAAAGCGGTGAATTTCGACGATGTCGAGATCCTGGTGCTGGACGAAGCGGATCGAATGCTGGACATGGGTTTCATCCACGACATCAAACGCATCCAGCTGTTGTTACCAAAGAAGAAGCAGTCGCTGATGTTCAGTGCAACCTTCTCGCCCGAGATACGCCAGCTGGCCAAGACCATGCTGAACAGTCCTGAAGAAATAGACGTAGCACCACGCAACACGACCATTGAAACCGTCCGCCAGCGGATTCACCCCGTCGACAAAGGCAAAAAACCTGCCTTGCTGCAACACCTGATCAAGGACAACGGCTGGCGCCAGGTGCTGGTGTTCAGTCGTACCAAGCACGGCGCAAACAAACTGGTGAAAACACTGGATAAAGCCGCTATACGGGCTGTTGCCATTCACGGCAACAAGAGCCAGGCCAACAGGACCCGTGCACTGGCTGACTTCAAGGCAGGCAAGGTAGACGTGATGGTCGCTACCGACATTGCCGCGCGAGGCATCGATATCTCAGAACTACCACACGTCATAAATTTTGATCTGCCCAATGTGCCCGAAGACTACGTGCACAGAATCGGCCGCACGGGCCGCGCCGGCGCAGAAGGCGACGCCCACTCACTGGTCAGTGCAGACGAGATCAAACAACTGCGGGATATCGAAAGGTTGATCAAGATGGTGCTGCCGCGCGAAGAGATAGAAGGCTTCGAACCGGACCACGTCTTGCCCGAGTCAAGACAGCCGGCAGGCAACGCTGGCAAAGCCCATGCTCCCAAGGCGCGCAGCGGCGCAAGACGTTCCGGCGGACGCGGTGCAGCTGGCAATAACCATGGCGGGGGTAACTCGGGTAACCGTTCTGGAAACAAGGGTGGCAACAGCTCGGACAGCGGTGACAGCAGCGGCAATACTGGCAAAGTTGCGCAGATGGATGGCCAGCGCGGCAAGTCAGAAGCGGGGGCAGGCCAACGCCGACGTCGCAGGCGCAGGACAAGCTCAGCGGGATAAAGGCAGGGCGCTGCGCGTCTAGCGCTGCAGTGGTGCAATCAGCCTGGCAATGGCCGGTTGCGCTGCCGATGTTTCACAACCGGCCAGCGCGTCGCGATACAAAGACAACCATCGGGAAAAATCGTGTGCGGGCTGTGGTCTGCTCATCCAGAACCCCTGAGCACTGTGGCAGCCGCGCTCTTCCAGGAAGTGCAACTGCTCGGCCGTCTCTACGCCCTCCGCCACCAGGCGCAACGACAGCTCGCGACCAAGGCTCAGTATAGATTCCGTCAAGGTGACCGCAGAGGCATCATGCGGAATCTTACTCACGAAGAATGCATCCACTTTCAAGGTATCTACTGGAAACTTCGCCAGATAACTCAGCGACGAATAGCCGGTGCCAAAGTCATCAATCGCAATCTTGACGCCGTCGGCCCGAAGCTGCTGCAGCACGACCATAGCGTGCGGCGTGTCCTGCGTTAACAGCCGCTCGGTGATTTCTATCGTCAGGTCTGTACGCTGCGCGCAGAGCTTAACGTGCTCTATCCAGCGCGCCAATTCCCCGGCCCGATCAAAGAATATTCTTGGCGAAACGTTTACCGACAAACCCGGAGGCTCAACCCCATTGGCCGCCAGGGATTCCATAAACGCGGTTGCCTCCTGTAACACGAAACGATCGATCTCGGTAATCAGACCCGTTTCTTCCGCTAGTGGGATGAACGCATCCGGCGGAATATACTTGCCATCCTCACGCCAACGCACCAGCGCTTCACAAGCGATGCGCCCCGTGCCGTCCAGTGGAATGATCGGCTGGTAATGCAGCTCAAGACGTTGCTCGGATACTGCCAGCGACAACTTATTGAATAAATCATGCCGCTCTTCTGAGCGTTGCTGCAGTTCCTGGGTAAAGAAGGTGAAGTCATTGCGTACTGACTTCTTCACTTCATACATAGCCTGGTCAGCGTTGATCAGCAGCTCGTCGGTGGTTTTGCCGTCATCCGGATAAACAGCGATCCCCAGACTGGCACTGATAAATATCTTGCGATCGCACAGTTCGAACGGCTGGTTCATGGCCGCTACGATTTTTGCGGCAACCACGGATGCTGCATTGGCGGATTCGATGTCTGGCAGTATCACCGCGAACTCGTCGCCGCTCAGGCGTGCGACCGTATCAGATTCGCGTATGCATGCCAGAATCCGTTTCGAGGCCTCTATCAGCAGTTCATCTCCACCGTTGTGACCCAGGTTGTCATTCACTGACTTGAATTCATCGAGGTCAATAAACAGCACTGCCAGCCGCTGCGTCCTGCGCCGACTTCTGGCAATCTCACGCTCAAGAAACACGTCAAACTGGTTCCGATTGGGCAGTTCTGTGAGGTTGTCTGTGGTGGCCTGGCGCTCGATAGTCTGGATGAAGTGCTTGCGTTCAGTTACGTCCTGAATCGCTCCAACGACTTCCACCACTTCACCGTGCTCGTGTACGGGATTGCCCAGGATGCGTAGCCATCGCTCGCCGTCGGAGCGTTCAAACGAGACTTCAATGTCGAACGAATCGCCATGTGAAAAACTTCGGCGGACCGCTTTATCGACCTGCTCGCGCGCCTCTTGCGAGAGTCGCGCCAGCAACTGTTCGCTCGCCGCAAACTCAAGGTGGCTTAACCCCACCATTTTTGAAAATTCGTCGCTAAAGCGCACCTCTCTACCGCTTTTGTCGATCTTCCAACCGGCAACGCCGGCCATCTTGCCGGCTTCTTGCATCAGCTGCTGACCTGCGCGTATCTGCTTACGGTAGTAGCGCTCGTTGGTACGAACCCGATGATTCTGTTCCAGACCAAATAACCATACAAGCACCACCAGCAGCGCAACGATGCGCAGGAACCAAACGCCAAACGCTAAACCAGCGTACTCCGGGTAGTAACCTGACAAGACCCAGCGCCCGGAGGCTACGGGGATTTCCAGGTCGAGCATGCTCTTTTCGGTAAACAGATCAGGTGAGCCGAAAATAATTTCACCGGTCTTGCCCTTGCCGTCGGCTCCGCGCAGAGCGACCTGCATGCCATCGCGATACTCAAACAGACCGCTGGCGGCAAACAAACGGTGCGCATCAATGGTGGCAGAAACAATACCCCAGAACGTGCGATTACCTTGTTGGTCAGTCACGAACACCGGCAAGCGGCCGATCAGGCCAACACCGCCTTGTACCAGGTCCACAGGGCCTGCGAGAACGGGTTTGGCCTGGTCTCGCGCTTTGAGTACCGCACTAATTTGCGAGGGCATCTCGAGGTAGTTCAAACCTAGCGCTGCTTCGTTGCCCTCAAGAGGATGCACCATGGTGACTACAAGGTCGGGCGCAACGGCAAGGTTAATCAGGTACTCCTGCCGCTTCATTATCTTGGCGGCAAAGTTTTCAAACTCGGCTTCAGTCAACTCAGGGTGGGAGGCAACGTAGGCGGCCAGTCCCTCTGTGGCGGCAAGGTGCGAACGCAGCAGGCCGCCAAGCCGCTGCCCCAGATAGTTCAACTGATGAGTGGCCTGCAGCCTGGCTTCGTGTCGCCCGGCGTTCACATGCGATGATTCAAAGCCCCATTCAACGGCAAACACCGTAACAAAAAGCAATATGCACGCCGGGCCAGACAGTCCACGTCGCACCACCAGGTAGACCGCAAAGGCGGCAACGAGTCCAACCAGTAGTAGATAAAGTGGTGCGTAGCTAATCATAAGCAGCAGTGCTTGCCTTTACTTCAAGTCGGTAGATGCAACGCTCGCCGAGGTCAACGCCGCCCATATAAAAAGTCTATCGACCGCAGATCCAAACCGCGAAAGCTAAACGTTGAAAAGTCGAGAAATACTTGTGACGAGGTTCACACTTTCCCGCCGGTCGAACGTCCAGTTGTGCGCACTTGCACTAAAGGACGCATTCTGTGGCGAGAAACTGCGGCAAAGCAGACAGGCCGGGCGGCAAGCACGTGCCGCCCAGATAGCACGGGAGTCAATCAGGGTGCGGTTGCGGCAGGGCCAGCGATAGACATTGCCTTCTGGTAGGCCGGGCGTGACGATACACGGGCCACGTACGCCAGGGTATTGGGCAGTTTCTCATCAATCGGCCGCGCGCCAAGCATCTCCAGTGACGTGAGGTTGAACATGGACATAATATCGGCACAGGTGAAGCGGTCCGCGCCCAGATACTCGGACTCTCCCAACCGCTGCTCCAGATAATCGTACAAACCGCCTTCACGCCGCTGCATCACATCTACCACTTGCCCACCCTGGGTAAGATCGCCACCTCCTGCCTGATAAGCCATTTTCATGAACAGTGCCGATTGAAAGCTGTTATTGAACTGCATCCAGAAAAGATAGTTCGCATATTCCGGATCATCCGGATCGACCGATAACTCACCGCCCCCGTACTTGCGGGAGATGTACTCAACAATGGCGGTGGATTCGGCCATCACGAGGTCGCCATCTGTAATAATCGGTGCTGTGCCCACCGGATGCAGCGCGCGCAACTCGGCCGGCGCTAGAAAATCTTCCCCCCGGTTGTACCATTTCAGTTCATAGGGAAGGCCCAGTTCTTCCATTAGCCAGACAACGCGATCCGATTGCGAAACACCCAGATGGTGGATGGTGATCATAGAAAAGCTCCTGTGTTAAAAAACAGCGTCGAGAATGACGCGTTGTGCAGCATACACGCCTTGTAGTCTAGACCAACCCGGCGTGTGTGTTGATGGCCAATAACCCTTTTGGGCTTGATCACCAACATCACTGAATGAGGCAAGGCGGATGTTAATGACATTCACTTAACCGTTACCGCTAAAGGCGTGATCGGCTACACTTGGTTGATAACAACCAGAATGCAGCTGCCAGTATGACCCAGCACGAATACGTCTTTGTCGCGATTTCCATTATTCTTGGCCTTGCCATCACGCGCCTGCTACATACCGTGGGCATGCTGATTCGCGCGCATCGGGACGTGACCTTTCACTGGTCTACTGCGCTGTGGGGCTTTTGTGTGATGTCTTACAGCCTGCAGCTATGGTGGGTTGGCTGGGGGCTGCGCGACATCGGTGACTGGTCATTCAGTGACTTCGCCGTACTGACTGCAGGCTCTATCTGCGTCTACGGGGCAGCTGAAATGGCGCTCCCCGTGCCAGAGGGTCATCGTACCCTGCATTTTCTGGAACATAGCCAGGGCCTTGGGCGGCTCTCCGCGCTATCCATGCTGTTGTATTTTGCGATCGGCCCCTACGTGAACATCAGCCTGTTCGGCAATCCGCTGCTGGCATCGCTCGTTTTACCGGCTGTCGGCATTATTCTGATGATACTCATTATGGCCATTCCCAGGGCATTCGCCGGGTTCAGTATTCTCTTTGCACTCTACACGGCAACCATTCTCACGCTGACGACCTGAGTCAGCACAGCGCAGGGCGCAGTTGCGCGCCTACACTGTGTCAGGACTCGACAACGCTGGATTGATGACTTGTCTTATCTCGAAGGGTTTGTGCCGCACCATCAGCAGGAACGACGCAGGCACAAAGACAAAGGAAAGAATCGTCACCATCACTGTGCCGCCGACTATGGCAGTGGCAAAGGGTGGCCAGAACAAACCCCCGCCTACAAGCAGCGGCGTGAACCCGGCAGCTGTGGTAATCGTGGTAGAGGTAATGTGTCGCGTGCAATGAGTCACTGCCTCTACTATGCCCTCAATGTCGCCGGCAAGCGCTTTTGGTGTTGCGCGCAGTTCTGCCAGAATCACGATCGCGCCATTGATTGCCAGGCCCATAAGGCCCAGCAGCCCTATGATTACCTGAAACGCAAACGCATAGCCCGAAAGCACCAAACTCAACATGCCCAATCCCACCGAGAGTGCGGCTACGGCAAGAATCAGCAAGCACAGTCGCCAGGAGTTAAAGGAAACCACCAACACCACAATCAACAATACGAAAATCAGCGGGACGCTCGAAGCCAGCCCGGCGATCGATTCACTGCGCTTTGCCTGCTCGCCACCAAACTCAATGCGATAGCCCGGCGGAACCTGGTAACCCTTGCTTTCCATGAGCGTTTGCAACTGCGTCGCCACGGTGTCTGGCAGTACGTCACTCAGTAGATAGGCGCCAATCGTATTCACGCGCTGCCCTTCGCGATGCGGGATGCTGACCACACTGGGGTCGATTGACATACTGGCAACGGCCTGCAAGGCGGTGGCATTGAAGCCGCTGCCGCGTTCACCATAAAACACGTTCAGGCTCTGTATATCGCGCGGCGTGCTGCGCTCCTGGGCCTGCAGGCGCACACGCACGGGTACTTCTTCTGTGTTTTCGAGCAGGGCACCCACCACCAGGCCGTCGAGGCTGGCGCGCAAGGTATCTGCGGCCACATCAGGACTGAGCGACGAGCCAGCGAGAACTTCTTCACGCAAGCTGAAGGTGACGGCGGGAATAGTCTGGCCCAGGGATGCCGTAGTGTCAGTAACACCGGCAATGGAACTGAGCATTAAACGAAGATCGTTTCCTATCTTCTCAAGGGTGGCAAGATCGGCACCGTAGATAAACACTTCAACCGGTTGGTCTACCGGCGGGCCCTGCTCCAGCTTGCGCGTGATAATCCGCGCGGCAGTGAAGCGCACCGGCAGTGAGCGCTGCAGTTCAGTCACCAACCTCTGCGTGTCGGCGGGGCTGTTGGTTACTACCATGGCCTGCGCGAAATTCTGCGCACCGAACTGTCGTTCTATCAGGTTGTAATAAAACGGCGCGGCGCTCTTGCCAACAAACCAATCTACCGATGAGATACCGGGCGTTTGTTCCAGTACCTGGTCGAGATCTCGCACCAACGCTTCGGTACGGTCAAAACTTGCGCGTGTTGGCAAGGTGACTTCAATGGTGAACATATCGCGATCAACCGGCGGGAAGAACTGCTTAGGCAGCGTTGTAACACCGTAGAAGCCCAGCGCAGGCAGCACCATCACCATTGCAACGGCCCTGCGTGGCCTGTTCAGGGCTGCACGCAACACACGCTGAAAGGCAGACGTTAGCGCAACGCTTTGCAGACCTTGCCGCCACCAGCCGCCATTCGGTTTGCGCACGATGAATTTGCCAGCAAGCGCCGCAACCAGCGTAAACGAAATAAGGTAAGAGCCTATCAGCGAGAAAATCACGCACATTGCCAAGGCGCCAACAAACTCCCCCGCAGGACCCGGTTGCAGCACAACAGGCATGAACGCAAGAATGGTTGTGGCAGAAGAACCGAACAACGGCATCCAAAGGTGTGCAACCGCACCTTTGACCGCTGCCAGGCGTTCCGTTCCCCGGCGCAGCCGTTGGCCTATGTCGTCGACCATCACAATCGCGTTGTCGACGGTGATGCCCAGCGCCACCACCAGCCCCGTTACTGACATCTGGTTGATGGGAACGCCCGTAAGATTCATAAGGAAAAACGTAAACAGCGTCATCAATGGCAATGCAGCGGCCACCAGAATCGCCGAGCGCCACCCCAGAGTGAGCAGAAGAATCAGCAGAATGAGCAAGAATCCAATGGCGATGTTGCCACTGAGGTGCGCCATGCGCTCGTTGGTGTAGTCTAACTGGTCGAAGATGACTTCCATTTCAAGATTGGACGGCAGTGTCAGGTCAAAAGCATTGACCTCGTCCATCATCCGGGCCTGCCAACGCGCTATACGCTGGGTATAAAGCATTCTTGCCGCGACAACCACCTGCGCCTGGCCATCGCGCAGCACCTTCACCGCCTCCGGTTGTTTGACAACGCGCGCCACCTGGGCGACGTCACCGACCCGCAACACCTGGGCGCCCTGCCCGGCTTCCAGCGGCACACGCGACACGCGTTCAACCGAGTCCAGATCACCTGCAATCTCAACCTGCATACGTGAGCTTGCGTTCTCAACAACGCCAGCAGCCGATTTAGTATCATAGCCTTGCAGGGCAGCTGCGATGCTGCTCACAGTTTGGCCGGCGGCGGCCGCCCTGGCCGCGTCAACATGCACCTGTACTTCTTCGGCCACACCACCATCGATATTGACCACATCCGTGCCCGGGTCTGCTCGCAGCCGGCTTTGCAACTCACGCGCGTAGCGCTGCAGTATTTGACGCGGCACCTCAAAACCCTGCGCGGGCCGCAGGGCAATCAACATTGTGTAAGCGTAGCCACGCTTGTCCAGAAGCTGCGATGGTTGCGTGCCGCGGGGTAACAGAGGCTGTACGTCGGCGATCAGGTCGCGCGCGCGGCTCCACACGGGTTCCGGGTCATAGACGTTGTCATCAAGGGCTATCTGAATACTGGACAACCCGTTCCCCGAGTTGGAGCTAATCTCTTTGATCTCGGCCAGCTCACGCAGCTTCAGTTCCAGTTTTTCTGTCACTAACGCTTCCACTCGCTCAGCGCTCGCGCCCGGGTAGGCGGTGAGAACCAGTGCGAAGCGGTTTTCCATGCGTGGGTCTTCTGCTACGGGCAAGACATACAGCGCGCCCAGGCCAGCCACGACTAACAAAGCAGCAAGTAGACTCAGCAGACGGGTGTTCTGGAATAGTACGCTGATCATGGGGTTTATCCGGCGGAACCCAAACGCACCAGTTGGCCAGGCACGAACTTGTGAACGCCATCGGCGACGATCCATTCACCATCACGCAGGCCATCGGTCACGTAGGCCTGAGACTCGCTGCTATAACGCAGCTGCAAATCGCGCGCTTCGATGCGGTAGAGATCATTCTGCGCAGCAGCGAGCACATACACCCGCCATAAACCACGCATGCTTGCCGTTAAGGCTGACTCCGGCACGACGAAGCCGGCGTCTTCTATGCGGTCTTCCAGTAGCAGTTGCACCACACTGCCTGCGGGCACGGCCGCGGCGGGCAGCGCAATGCGAATCATGACCGCATGCGAGCGCTGTTTCAGTTCCGCGCCCACGGCGACGACTTCTCCCGTCATTGGCTCATCGGCGACGCGCAGCTGAACCACATCGCCCTTTGCCACTGCAACGGCCAGTTCGGGTGGCACACCAACGTGCGCTTCCAGCCTACCCACTTCCAGAATTCGCAAAACCGATTGGCCGGATGCCGCAGCACTGCCCTGCTCCAGAAAGCGCTCGGAAATCACCCCGGCAAACGGCGCATGAAGGTGGGACTTGTTCTGGCGTATCCGGTTGCCGTCCAGTGCCGCTTCCAGCTGGTTGATAACCGCAGTGAAGGCATCCCGACTGGCTGTCAGCTCATCGCGGCGCTGGCGCGAGGCGTGCCCGTCCGCTTCCAGCGACGCCTGACGTTTGAGGTTTTCCAGCGTCAGGCGGAGGTTGGCGTGTGCCTCCTTCAACTGCGCTTCGAGCTGCCTGCGCTCCACGTCAAGCAGGGAAGTCTCCAGCCGTGCCAAAAGCTGGCCCTGCGCAACGCGATCGCCTTCGTCAACCATAACCGCCTGCAGTGTGCCGCCGAACTCAAAGGCCACATTTGCCGCCTGAGCCGGCTCAACTACGCCAGTGAAGCTGCGGGTGACAGAAAAGTACGGCTGCTGATGCACAACCGCCCTGGTTACGGGCTGGTACACCACCTCCCGCTCGGCAGAGGTGCGCGAAGAGCAACCGCTTTGCAGCACCAAAGAAACACTCACTAATAACAAGACTGCATAACGCATGGCCAAACCACCCTTTACCCTATTAATAGACTCGCTAGTCTAGTAATTAATGCCTATACTAGACCTACGAGTCCACTAATTCAAGACCTGCTTATGACTACGCGCGGCAGACCCAAGTCGGATCAGAAACGCCGGCAAATCCTGGCTGCCGGTATCGAGCACTTTCAACAATACGGGTTTGAACACACCAGTCTGGACCGCGTGGCGCAAGCCGCGGGTGTCTCCAAGCAGACCATCTACAGCCATTTCGACAGCAAAGCAGCCTTGATGGAGGAGTGCATACAGGAGCGCTGCCGCCAGAGCATCCTGTCGCCCGAGGCGCTGGATTACTCACTGCCGCCCGAGCGGTTTCTGGGCAACTTCGCCCGACTGTTTATTGCAACGCTCTGCGACACCGGCCCGCTGAGCCTGTGGCGGCTCTGCGCTTCGGAATGCGAGCGCAACCAGGAAATCGGTAAAGCCTACTTCAACTCTGCACCGCGCCCAGTGATTGCGGCGGTTGCAGAATACCTGCGCCTGGCAGACGAGCGAGGCCAGCTAAAAGTGCCCAACCCCGCAATGGCGGCCAGCCAATTCCTTTTCCTGGCCAAGGGTCTGCCTGTAGATACGGCCATACTGAGTCTGGAGGAATGGCCGCATGACTTTTCCGTCGAGGAGTACACGGAATCCTGCGTGCAGCTGTTCTTGCGCGCGCACCAGCCATAGGCCTGACGTGCAATGCAGGCTCACTCGCCTGCCGGCTCGCCAGCGATGGTCTAAGGTAACTACACGCCAAAAATAAAACGGGTAACACTCATGAACCTGAAATCAGTCTGGATTACCTGCCTGTTGCTGGTCGCAAACCCTGCCGCTGCCCTGCCTATCCTGTCGGCAGACGGCTCACTGCTCACTGGCGTCATCGCCAACGGCGAAACCTTTGAGGTGATTATTGGCGACGCGGTGCTGGGTGATATCTACCCCGCCAGTACCGTGGGCCAGCCAGGCTGGTTCGACCTGGCCGACTCAATCAAACAGGGCATTGTGGAGGCGCTTGATATGCTCTTAACCCCGGCGTCAGCGGGCGACATCAATGGCTGTACTGCCGGCGCAACGGTGTTCGGTATCGACCTGGGGTGCATTATTCTCATACCCGACCTGCTGGACTTGAGCAGCGTCACACCGCATTTTCGGGATACCAACGCAGCGCAAATCACCGCAGCTGGCCTGGTGACCCGCTCTACCATTTCAAACCTTATCGCCGTTGAGGCAGAACTGGATACGGGCGGTTTTGGCAACCTCACCTTCGCGCAGTTCAGAAGGGTCGATAGCACCGTACCCGTGCCTTCCACACTGTTGCTGCTCATTGCCGGCACGGCGGCTCTGGTGCGCTTCAGATCGCGTGAAAGCCCACCGACCGGGGCTAGGTCTTGCGGCGATTGTTCTTTATAATCGCCCCTCCTCGCGTGGGCCCATAGCTCAGTTGGTTAGAGCATCCGACTCATAATCGGCAGGTCGAAGGTTCAAATCCTTCTGGGCCCACCATTTTTCAATGTTTTTCATAGAGTTATAGATCGAGTGAGCGTCCGACTATGCCGGTGGGATGGGTGACATCTCATACACGGGAAGTCGGACGGTGTGGCAGAAGCAGGAGACAGGCATCACTATGGAACATATCGGTTTGCTCGCCGCCGCACTGACGACGTTTTCCTTTCTACCGCAGGCACTGCTCACGCTGCGAACCCGCAAGACCGACGAAATCTCCCTGATCATGTACCTGATGCTCAACCTCGGGATTTTGTGCTGGCTAATCTACGGCGTGTTACAGAACGACCTCGCCCTGATG
>JANSYN010000004.1 GCA_024742415.1 Gammaproteobacteria bacterium | reverse complement strand
TTTACATCCTTGAGTTTGGTGGCCTCGTGATCAAATACCTCGATGAAGGTGTTGCCGATCACTTTGCGTTTAAGCTCCGGGTCGGTGACACCCTTGAGCTTGCCCAGAAAAAGTTCCTCGCTGTCGCTGCGAATGACCTTGACGCCCATATTGCGCGCGAACATATCCATCACGAAGTCACCTTCATTGAGGCGCAGCAGCCCGTTGTCAACGAATACACAGGTGAGTTTGTCGCCAATGGCCCTGTGCAACAGGGCGGCAACGACCGAGGAGTCCACACCGCCGGAAAGACCCAGCAGTACTTTGTCATCGCCGACCTTCTCCCGTACGCGGGCGATTGCGTCTTCCACAATATTGGCGGCGGTCCACAGCGGATCGCAGCGGCATTGCTCCAGCACAAAGTGCTCGAAAATGCGCTTGCCTTGCAGAGTGTGTGTTACCTCGGGGTGAAACTGGATACCAAAAAATGGCTTCTCTTTATGCGCCATACCGGCAATCGGGCAGCTTTCGGTTTCGGCGATAAGCTCAAATTCTGGCGGCAATTCAACGACTTTATCGCCATGGCTCATCCACACATCGAGCAGGCCATTGCCGTGTGCGTCCAGGTGGTCGCGAATATCATGCAACAAGCCGCCGTTGCCCACCTGTCGAATCTGCGCGTAGCCAAACTCACTGATGTCCGAGCCTGCCACCTTGCCACCAAACTGCTCGGCCATGGTCTGCATGCCGTAGCAGATGCCCAGCACCGGCACGCCCAACTCAAAGACGCAGGCCGGTGCGCGCGGTGAGGCGCTTACAGCGACGGATTCAGGGCCGCCAGAAAGAATAACGCCCGCCGGGGCAAATGCACGTATCGCCGCTTCGTCGACATCCCAGGCGCGTATCTCGCTGTACACGCCTACCTCGCGCACGCGCCGCGCGATGAGCTGCGTGTACTGGGAGCCAAAGTCGAGAATAAGAATCCTCTGGGCGTGAATATCTGCGCTCATGAATAACCCTGCCAGTGCTGCTGAAGACTAAACCCTTGCCGGACGCCACGCCCGCTGAACGCGCGGTAGCGCCGCGGCAGCGCCGTCAAGGGCCAATGAAACGCAGCCCGTTGCCGGCCTGCTCCCGCGTTATGGTTCGCGCGCAACCCCTACTCCAGCCGCCACACTAGCGGACCGGGTAGTTCGGCGCTTCCTTGGTGATCGACACATCGTGTACATGGCTCTCAGACATACCTGCGCTGGTCACGCGGACGAATTCCGGCTGGGTGCGCATGGTTTCGATGTCCGGGCTGCCGGTATAACCCATGGCCGAACGCACCCCACCCATCAACTGGTGGACAATCGCCGAGACCGGCCCCTTGTAGGGCACACGACCCTCAATGCCCTCGGGCACGAGTTTTTCCGCGCCGCGGCTGGCATCCTGGAAATAGCGATCGGAAGAGCCCTGCGTCTGCGCCATGGCACCGATGGAGCCCATGCCGCGGTACGCCTTGTACGTCCGCCCCTGGTAAAGCTCGACCTCGCCCGGCGCCTCTTCGGTACCGGCGAACATGCTGCCCATCATCACCGAGTGCGCCCCCGCCACGATGGCCTTGGCGATGTCGCCGGAGAATCGGATCCCGCCGTCCGCGATCAATGGTATACCGGTACCCTGCAGGGCCTCGGCCACATTGGCGATCGCGGTGATTTGCGGTACGCCCGTGCCGGTAACAATCCGGGTGGTACAGATAGACCCAGGGCCAATGCCCACCTTGACGCCGTCCACACCCGCTTCGACCAGGGCCACTGCCGCGGCGGCTGTCGCGATATTGCCCCCTATCACCTGCACCGAAGGATACGCGCTTTTGATCATCCTGACCCGCTCGATAACGTTGCGTGAATGGCCGTGAGCGGTATCCACCACCAGCACATCAACCCCTGCTGCCACCAGCGCGGCAACGCGGTCGTCGGTATCCGGGCTGGTCCCTACCGAGGCACCAACACGCAGTTGCCCGTAGGAATCCTTGCAAGCCTCAGGAAAGCTCTCTGCCTTGTCGAAATCCTTCACCGTGATCATTCCACACAGGTCGAAGTCGTCGTTGACCACCAGAATCTTTTCGATGCGATGCTGGTGCAGCTTTTCCTGGACCTCGGCCTGATCGGCCCCCTCTTTTACGGTAACCAGCTGGCTGCGTGGGGTCATGATTTCCGACACTAACTTGCCAAGGTCCGTTTCAAAGCGCAGGTCGCGCCGGGTGACGATACCCACCAGGTCAGTGCCATTAAGAACTGGCACACCAGAAAACCCATGGGCGCGAGTCAGCTCAATCAGCTCTGCCAGCGTTGCCGACTGCTGGATGGTGATCGGATCCTTGACCATGCCACTTTCATATTTTTTAACCTTGCGCACCTGCTCGGCCTGGTCAGCCACACTCATGCTCTTGTGCACGATGCCGATGCCGCCCTCCTGGGCCATTGCGATCGCCAGGCGGTACTCTGTCACGGTGTCCATGGCGGCGGACACCAGCGGGATGTTCAGTTCGATATCGCGGGTGATCCGGGTGCGCAGGGAGACATCGGTTGCCACAACCGCAGAGTAGCCTGGCGTTAAAAGCACATCGTCAAAGGTGAGAGCTTCCTGAGCAATTCGCAGCATGAGTACTGATCTCCGGTTGGCGTGCTTGGGTAAAACGATCCATTATAAATCCAAGCAAAAGTCAGAACAATTGCCAAGGCACGTTTACTGACCGAAATATGCCTTGGCCAACAGATGATTTACACTGCACGGCTTTACAGGCCAAACCGGGGACCCCCACGGCATGTCAGGCAGCACTGGAACCAGCAGCCCCAAACCGGACGTTCTTACCGTTAGCCAGCTCAATCGCAGGGCCAAGAGCTTGCTCGAGGGTCACTTTGATTTCGTTTGGGTCAGTGGCGAAATCAGCAACCTGGCCACGCCCGGTTCGGGCCACTGGTACTTCACACTCAAAGACGGAACCGCACAGGTGCGCTGCGCCATGTTCCGCAATCGCAACCAGCGCCTGCGCTTTACGCCAGACCAGGGCGATGAAGTGCGCATTCGCTGCCGCGTCTCGCTGTATGAAGGCCGCGGCGAATTCCAGCTCATTGTGGAACACATGGAGCTGGCCGGCGAGGGGTTGCTCCAGGCCGCTTTTGAGAAGCTTAAAGCAACGCTACAGCAGGAGGGCCTGTTTGACCCCGAACGCAAGCGCCCCCTGCCCGCGAGCGTGGCTACACTGGGCGTCGTAACCTCACCCACCGGCGCCGCCATACATGACATTCTCACGGTGTTGGCGCGGCGCAGCCCGGGCACGGTGGTGGTACTTATCCCTGTGCAGGTGCAGGGTGAGGTGGCCGCGGCCCAGATTGCCACTGCCATAGCGCTTGCCAATCGCGCCGCAGAGCAGGGCCTTTGCTCGCTGGATGCGCTTATCGTCGGGCGCGGCGGCGGCTCTCTTGAGGACTTGTGGGCCTTCAATGAGGAGGTCGTCGCCAGGGCGATTGCCGCCAGCCATATCCCAGTGGTCAGTGCTGTAGGGCACGAGGTAGATTTCAGTATTGCAGACTTCGTCGCGGACCTGCGCGCCGCCACGCCCTCGGCGGCCGCCGAATTGCTGAGCACGGATCAACAGGAGTCCTACCAGATACTGGAAGGTCTGGAGTATGCCCTGCGCCATGCCGTGCGCCGCCGACTGGCGAAAGAGCAGGTCAGCTTGGCTCACCTGAAATCCAGGCTACGCCACCCCGGTGCCATGTTGCGCGAACAGGCGCAGCGCGCCGATGACCTGGAGCAGCGGCTACTGCTGGCCCAAGGTCACCGACTGGCGCATCACCGCAGCGAACTGAAATGGTTGGCCAGTCGTCTACAGGCGCGCAACCCGCTACCGGGCATCATGCAACGGCAGCGACAAAACCAGGACATACAACGGCAGCTGCACAGAAGCATGCAGCGCCGACTGCTCAGCGCCAAACAGGCGCTAATGGGGTTGGCGGGTGTGCTTGATTCACTCAGCCCGCTCGCCGTTCTGGGCCGTGGCTATGCCATGGTGACCGACCAGCAGGGCCATGTTGTCACGCGCTCCGAAGACGTCGACATCGGGGACGAACTGACGGCCCGCCTGGCCCAGGGCCGATTGGGTGTGCAAGTCGTGCGCAAGGATGAACAGGGCAAAACAAACCTGGAAGACGAGATCGGGAACTGACACAACGCTTACGTTCACTGCGCCTGCACGTCAGACGAAGACATCGCGCCGACTGTCTGCGCCTGGCACGTGCCACGCGAGCTGGCTGCACGGCCAGTTGAACCTGTGCTTTCTAATGGCTTTCACTGCTGATCTTACTAACGCTTTTTACTACCGCTTTTTACTACCGGTTTTTTCTGGCGGCTTCACGACTACGACTGGGCTACTGACTTGCGTGCAGGTCTTGCTGGCACGAAACACTGCTCCCTACCGCTAACGCTGGCACAGGCACAGGCACAGACAATTGGAGCAGTTAACTAAAACCGGCGGGTAATGAATGCTAGTACTTGGCCGGAAGGCGCGTATTGATAATGATATGACGCCCTTCAAAGCGAATGTACTCACCAATGGTCAAGTCCTTGAGGATACGCGCCACCATCTCGCGCGAAGCGCCAACACGGTCTGCGATATCCTGCTGCGTAAGCTTTTCGGGGATGAACAAGGTGCCATCACCGCGTTCCTCGGATAAGTCCATCAGCACATTGGCAACGCGACCGTACACGTCCTGCAGCGCAAGGCTTTTCACATCGGCTGTGAGCTTGCGCACCCGAGCCGCCAGGTTGCGCACCAGTTGCCGCCCGATATTGGGGTGCTCCTCCAGGACGCGGTTGAAGTCTTCCTTGTAGATGATGCAAAAACTCGATTTCTCAACGGTGCGCACCGACGCAGAGCGGGTAGAGTCATCCAGCAGGGCCAGCTCACCAAAATAATCGCCCGCCCCCTGGGTGTTCATGATGAACTCCTTGCCGTTCTTGTCAGAACAGTAGACTTTCACCTTGCCGCTTTCTATGACGAACAGGGAATCGGCCGGATCGTTCTCGTGAATCACAACCGTGTTTTTGGGAAACGAACGGCTTGTACTGCTAGCCGCCAGTGCGTCCAGTTCTTCCTGTGACAAACCCTGAAAAATCTCGACTTGCTGCAACATCGGCTTTCGTTTCCCCATTGTTGTGTTACGCGCTGTGCGGTACCAGAACCCCGGCCCAACGGTGCATACAACGCCACGCCCCACCAGGCGCGCACTTATGCGCTTGCTGCCGCACTGCGTAACGTACCGTGTAACGACTACAACCACCCTGCTGTAATATACCCCAATAATTCTGAAAAGCGCACCTCTGCGGGCAAATTAGGTCTACCGGCCAATCCCGGCGCGGGGCCGGGCTGGCGCACGTTGCAAAAGCTGTTTTCAGCCGGTGTGCCACGCTCAGCATATTGTTACACTGGCAGTGAGCTCGCAGACAACAGCGCGCAAGAGCACAGCGCCCTGCCCGTTCGTCACCTGCGTGGCACCCTAAACCCATTTACAAAGCGGCAATGACCCAACAATAATGACCAGCACCCCGGCAGACACAGCAGGCTCGGCAGACAACTGGAGCGCACACCTCCTGGACGACATCGCCGGCCTGAAGGACGGCTTCAACGCGCTGGGCGATGACATCAATGCCGAGACACTTGAGGATTTTCACAGCCTGTTCGCGGCCGCACAAAGGCTGCAGGAGCTGCTCAACGCAGCCGACCGGGCCGCCGACACTCACGATCTGATGAACGTACTGGCCGCAGTGCGCGGCTATGCCGAGATGCTCCAGGAAGATTCCACGCAACTCCCCCCCGCACTGGGCCAGAGGCTAGCTGGCCTTCTGGGCGCGATACAGGTGGCGCAGGGGGGCTCCAACCCCGCACCGGCCAACCCGCAGAGCCGGGTGATTCACTCCGAGCCAGGCTTCATCCTGGCAGTGGACGACCTGCAGGAAAACCGCGAGCTGGTGGCAAGGAACCTGTCGCGACTCGGTCACATCGTGGTTACCGCGGCCAGTGGTGAAGAGGCCTTGCAAGCGCTCTCGCAAAGTGACGTCGACGTGGTACTGCTGGATCTGCTAATGCCCGGCATGGATGGTCGCGAGGTACTGCGACGCATCAAGGAACACCCCGACTGGCGTGCAACCCCCGTGATCGTTATCTCGGGCAGCCAGGATATGGATGGCATCATTGAGTGCATCGAGGCCGGGGCTGACGACTATCTGTTCAAGCCTTTTAATCCCGTGCTGCTGCAGGCGCGCATTAAGGCCGGTATCGAGCGTAAGCGCTGGCATGATCGTGAAGAGCTCTACCGACAACAGTTGGAGCGCAATGAAAAGTTCATCCGCGCCACCTTTGGGCGCTACCTCTCGGACGAAATCGTCACTGACATTCTGGAACGCCCCGAGGGGCTGGAACTCGGCGGCGACCTGCGCCGTGTGAGTATTCTGATGTCAGACATTCGCGGATTCACAACGCTTAGCGAGCACCTGGCACCCGCCCAGGTGGTAACTATGCTGAACCGCTACCTGGGCGCGATGACTGACATCATCATGTCCTTCAAGGGCACCATCGACGAATTTATCGGTGACGCCATTCTTGCCGTGTTTGGCGCGCCTATCGAGGGCAAAGACGATGCCGACCGCGCAGTGCAATGCGCGCTTGCCATGCAACAGGCCATGGCCGACATCAACGCGCAAAACGCAGCCGAGGGCCTGCCGGTGCTTAGCAGCGGTATCGCGATCAATACCGGAGATGTCATCGCCGGCAATATAGGCTCGGAGCGGCGCAGCAAGTACGGTTTTGTCGGCCACCCGATGAACGTCACATCACGTATAGAGGATGTAACGCAAGGCGGCGAGATACTCATTTCAGACAGCACCCTGCAAAGCCTGCAGCAGGCTTATCTGCTCAGCGGCAGCAGGGAGATTCGCGTAAAAGGCATTGATGAAACCCTGCTCGTACACCAGGTTGCAGGAGACGCCCCGTGAGCGAAAGTAAGCACGTTTTGCTGGTGGAAGACAACGAACTCAACCGGGACATGATGGTGCGCAGGCTCAGTCGCGCCGGCCACCGTGTTATTACGGCCGCGGACGGACAGGAAGCACTGGACAAAATGCATTCTGAAAAGCCCGATGTTGTGCTGATGGATATGAACCTGCCCGTACTGGACGGCTGGAGCGCCAGCCGCCAGGCCAAGGATGACGACGCCATCAAGGGGATTCCGATTATTGCGCTGACCGCACACGCTATGGACGCTGACCGCGAGAACGCGCTTGAGGCAGGCTGTAATGACTATGCGACCAAGCCAGTGGACTTTCCCGGTCTGCTGATAAAAATCAAGAAGTTGACGCGGCGATGAGTTTACGCAGACGCCTCACGCTATCACTGGTCACCATACTGATCCTGTTTGCCGTCAATGTAGGGACGCACTTCTGGGGGAGTTACGCCCGTAACGAAAGCATGGAGGCCTATCGGGACTCTGTACTGGCCGCGCAACTTTCCACCGAGATCGAACAGCTACTGGAGGCACAGCGCCAGCAGATTCTGGTACTGGCCACCCTGCGCGAAACAACAGACGACCAGCTCGACGAAGCCGAACTGGAACAGGCCGAGCAGGCGATTGCCGTGATCAACGACAAGATTCGACGCCTGGGCCGCCTCAGCCACAGCGTCATGGAAATCCAGTTCGAGCAGCTCTGGGAAAGCAGTAACAACCTGCTGCAGAACTGGCTGGAGTTTTATCGCGGTTATAACGATGCCACTTTGCAGAAGGATATGGACAACCCGCTACAGTTTCTCGAGACAAGCCAGAGACTGGAAGAACTGGAACAGCGCCAGGCCTTCATCGCACAGCAGCGCGCGACCATCATTGACCGCACCATTGCCCTGACGGACAGAATTACCGTTATCGGTTTTTTCTCTTCGATTTTTCTTACCGCCACGCTCGGATTCTTTCTGGTGCGCTATACCAATACCGCGTTGAAGAGTCTGAAGACCGGCACCGAGCGCTTTGGCAGCGGCGACCTGAACTATAGAATCGACAACATTGACGACACCGGTGAGCTGGGTGACCTGGCCGGCGCATTCAACGATATGTCCGACAAACTGCGCAACGCCATCTATGATGTGCGCAGCGCGCGCGATGCCGCGGACGAGGCCAACGATGCCAAAAGCATCTTCCTGGCCAATGTCAGCCATGAGCTGCGTACACCTCTGAACGCCATCATCGGCTACAGTGAAATGCTGCACGACGAAATGGGCGACAGTGGCGAGATTAACCGGCAGCAGTTTCAGCAGGATCTCTACAAGATTATCAAATCCGGACGGCAGCTGCTGACGTTGATCGACGACATTCTCGACCTGTCCAAGATTGAAACGGGCAAGATGTCATTGCACTGCGAAACCTTCCAACCGGCCGAGCTGCTACGGCAAGTCGTTGAGGCGCTGGCGCCGCTGCTGCGCGACAACTTCAATGAACTGAAAATCGGCGACTTCAGCCAGCTGCCAACGCTGTACAACGATGCCGGGAAGTTCCGCCAGATTTTTACCAATCTGCTGAGCAACGCCAACAAGTTCACTGAACAGGGCTACATCTCTCTCAATGGTCGCAATGTTCCCGGTCGCGAGGGCTGGGTAGAAATCTCGGTGCACGACACGGGCATCGGCATGAACGAGGAACAACAATCGCGCGTGTTCGATGCGTTCGTCCAGGCAGACTCTTCCACCAGCGCCAATTACGGCGGCACTGGCCTCGGACTGGCGATCTGCAAGGATTTTTGCGAACTGATGGGGGGGGATATCAGCGTCACGAGTGAAGTGGGCGTTGGCTCAACCTTTACGGTGTTGCTCCCCGCTGACCCAGAGCTAGCTCACGCAGACGCTTGAGCGCCTCCTCGCGCCTGGCAAGATCGTCCGTCAGTTGCGCATTGTTTTGCTGCAGCGCGCGAATCTCCGCCTGCAGGGCCGTAAACGTTGCCAGCGCATCGCGCATCATCAATACCTTGCTGTGCACGGTGGCCATATCCACTGCGGATGCGTCCAGGCTCTCATAGCGCTTGCTGGCCTCGGCCGGGTCATAAAACGGGCTCTGCGCCAGCATGCTGTCGTAGGCAATGGCGATGCCGGCTTCCCAGTCGGCGCGGCGCGAAGACTCTGTGCGCTGGTAGCGCTGAAAGTAGGTGATCGCCTCGATGTGATCGCCCGCGCGCAGGGCATCGAAGCCCTTCTCCAGGAAAGTGTGATCAACCACCTGCTCCGGTGTACATTCACACTGCTGCTCGTGGGGTAAGTTCAGGGTCAATTCCGGCTCAACTGGCGCTGCAACGCTGGCATCACCGGCGGTGCTCGCGCCTGCCGCTGCAGAACCATCGCCGCCCTGCGGCGCCGGATTGACGCAGGCTGTAACGCTAAGAGTAAGACAAATGCCTGCCAGCAGACGCCCACACCACCCCGGCACTATTGTACCCACGGCGCCATCGCTACCGGGTGGTGGCTGGGCGACCGGGCGTGCGGGCTCAACCCAGACAGTGCGCGGGGTATCGCGCAAAGCGGCAACTGGAAAGCAACTTGTGGGCAACAGTGTCAGCATCTGCAGCGCAGTGTAGCGCATTCGCCGGACGCTGGCACCCGCGCCGGGGCTACTCCGGCCGCATGTGAGGGAACAGCAGGACATCGCGAATGGAGGGCGAATCGGTCAGCAACATGACCAGGCGGTCAATGCCGATGCCCTCCCCCGCGGTGGGCGGTAATCCGTACTCCAGGGCGCGCACATAATCGTGATCGTAGTGCATGGCTTCGTCGTCGCCCGCGTCTTTTTCTGCCACCTGGGCCAGAAAGCGTTCGGCCTGGTCTTCTGCATCATTGAGTTCTGAAAAACCATTGGCGATCTCGCGTCCGCCGACAAAAAACTCAAACCGATCGGTTACGAAGGGGTCGTCATCATTGCGCCGTGCAAGGGGCGACACCTCGGTCGGGTACGCCGTGATAAACGTGGGCTGATCCAGGCGGTGCTCCACGGTTTTCTCGAATATTTCGATCTGTACCTTACCCAGACCCCAGCCGTCCTTGAGCGGGATGTCCAGCGCACTGGCCAGGGCGCGTGCCTGGTCTTCGTCGGCGAGCTGCGCAGCGCTGACCCCGGGATTGAAGTGCAGGATCGAGTCGAACACGCTCATGCGCGCGAACGGTTGTGAAAAGTCGTAATCGCTGCCCTGATATGACACGGTTGTTGAGCCCAGCACCGCCAACGCCAGTTTGCGCAACATATCCTCTGTCAGATCCATTGCGTCGTGATAATCCGCATAGGCCCAGTAGTATTCGAGCATGGTGAACTCGGGGTTATGCCGGGTCGACAGGCCCTCGTTGCGAAAGTTGCGATTCAGTTCAAACACTTTCTCGAAGCCGCCTACTACCAGCCGCTTTAGGTAAAGCTCCGGGGCAACACGCAAGAACATATCCATGTCCAACGCATTGTGATGTGTCACAAACGGACGCGCCGTGGCGCCACCTGGAATCGTTTGCATCATGGGGGTCTCTACCTCCATGAATCCCAGGTCTGCCAGGTAGGCGCGAATAAACTGCATGACCCTGGAGCGCATGCGAAATACCTCGCACGAATCGGGGTTCACAATCAGGTCAACATAGCGTTGCCTGTAGCGCATTTCCTGGTCAGCAAGGCCATGATACTTGTCAGGCAGTGGGCGCAGGGCCTTGGTAAGCAGCTGCGCCTGTCGCATATTGATGTAGAGGTCACCCTTGCCGGACTTGTGCAAAGGACCACTCGCACAGACGATGTCACCGAGGTCCCAGCCCTTGATCGCGGCCAGCGTCTCCTGTGGCAGACCCTTGCGATCAACATAGAGCTGCACCGTGGCGCTGGCGTCCTGGATCAGCAAAAAGGCTCCGCGATTGCGTATGAGCCGGCCTGCCACGGCAAATTCGTGTCCGGCGGCTTCCAGTGATTCCTTGCTTTGTTCCCCGTAGGTTGCCTGCAGGTCTGCGGCCATGGCAGTGCGCCTGAAGTCGTTGGGGAACGCATTACCCTGTTCGCGCAGTGCGGCCAGCTTGGCACGGCGCTCGGCAATCAGCTTGTTTTCATCTGCCGGGTCTGGCGCGCCGTTGTCAGGAGTCTGTCGGGAATCACTCATAGTGTGTCTCACAAGCCGCTTTTTAGTGAGGCTTCAATGAAGGCGTCTATATCGCCGTCCAATACCGCCTGCGTATTACTGGTTTCAACGTTGGTACGTAGATCCTTGATGCGCGAGTCATCCAGCACGTAGGAACGTATCTGGCTGCCCCAGCCGATGTCTGCCTTGCTGTCTTCCATTGCCTGTTTTTCTTCGGAGCGCTTGAGCACTTCCAGCTCATACAGCTTGCCGCGCAACAGTTTCATGGCGTTATCGCGGTTCTGATGCTGCGAACGTTCGGTCTGGCACTGCACGACAACACCGGAAGGATTATGCGTGATGCGCACCGCTGAATCGGTCTTGTTCACGTGCTGCCCACCGGCACCACTGGCACGGTAGGTATCGATACGCAGGTCTGCGGGGTTGATGTCGATTTCGATATCGTCATCGATTTCCGGCGCTACAAACACGGAGGCAAACGAGGTATGGCGGCGATTGCCAGAATCGAAGGGGGATTTGCGCACCAGTCGATGCACGCCGGTTTCCGTGCGCAGCCAGCCGAAGGCGTACTCCCCTTCGAACTTGATGGTGGCGCTCTTGATACCGGCGACATCGCCACCAGAGGCCTCAATCAGTGAAGTCTTGAAGCCCTTGGCCTCACCCCAGCGCAAGTACATGCGCAGCAGCATTTCGGCCCAGTCCTGCGCTTCGGTGCCACCAGAGCCGGCCTGGATATCGAGAAACGCGTTGTTGGCGTCCATCTCGCCGGAGAACATGCGGCGAAATTCGAGCTTCTCCAACAGCGCTGTGAGCGCGTCTATTTCGGCTTCGATCTCCGCCGCCGTGGCCTCGTCATCCTCGGCGGCCGCCATCTCAAGTAAGTCACGAGCATCCGCGGCTTGCGCCGACAGGGTCTGGATCGTTTGCACGATACCCTCTAGCGATGCGCGTTCCTTGCCCAGGTCCTGTGCGCGCTGCGGGTCGTCCCAGACGCTGGGCTCGGCCAGTTCAAGCTCTACTTCTGCCAGGCGCTCTTTACGCTGGTCGAAGTCAAAGATACCCCCTGAGCACGTCGGTACGGGCGTCGATGTCTTTCAATTGTGTCAGCAGCAAGTTGATTTCTAGCATGGTAAACGGACCGATCCTGTAAAAAGCGGGCAATTCTAACCCAGCCACCCCCTGTACAACAGGGCAAAATCTGCAAGTCACGCGCCCCGGGGCGAATGCAACCTCAATACATGGGAATGCAATGCCAAGTGAAATAGCCCCGCGCTAAAACTGGTTCAGTATCGCCCCAACAAGCATCACCTGCGGCACGGTAACAAGCGGCAGGAACAGCGCAATCTTCCAGGACGCAGTGGTATCACGAATGGACATCACCTCGGTGTAATCGGTCGCTACGCCGGCCATCAGGAAAGTGAAACTGTTGCCCGGTGCGCCGGCGCGATTCATCAGGTCGGCTGCGATAGGCGTAGAGCCTTCAGAGCAGACCTCGATCACCGTCGTGGCCAGCAGGGTCAACCAGAGGCCACCCATCGTTGCGCCAAACCATGTGGCAAAGGACTCCTCCGGCACCAGCGCACGAATCAGACCCGCCAGCACCAGCCCGAACAACGTCCAGCGAATGACCACGCGACTGCCGATAAAGCCGTCACGCATTACCTCGCGCAGGCCCGCGAGCGAAAAAACCATGCTCTTGCGAAACTCGCGCCACTGCACCGACACAGGCCCTGCACCCGACAGTTGCGCCGCCCAGGGGTTGGCAGGCAACTGACCGCGGCGTACCAGCATCTCAAACACAGCGCCGGTGGCCAGGCCGATCAGCAGAGACAGCAGAATAAACAGCATCGTCCAACCCACGCCAATCAGGCCAAACAGGATCAGCGTCAATGAGAAGGAGTTCCACGGGCTTGCCAGCAAAAACGCCATCACCTGGCCAATACTGGCACCGCGTTCATACAGCTTCATACCCACCGCAAGAATGCCGTGACTGCAAAGATCGAGAAAAACGCCCGCCAGCGTCGCTCGAAACAAACCGAAGAAGCCGGCATCGCGGCCCAGCACCGCCATTACCAGTTCGCGGGGTATCCGCGAGAGTATGCCGACAAACACAATGCCGATGGCAATACCCCACCACATACGATTGAACAGCTCATAGATCCCACTGGCAAACACGGCTGGCGCAGAGTCGTGGGCGTGGCCAACCAGCGCACCCAGGGGATAGGCCACCAGCACAATGGCGAAGCTGACAATGAACAGCCAGTCACGCCGCGCGGGGGCCTCGCAGCAGGCCTCCGGCTGCGTTGCGGCAGGGGCACAGCAATGGCCCCCGCTATCTACAGGGCGGGTATCGAGGCCGGAATCAGGCGATGCGGCCATTACTTATCCTCGGTGTAGGCGGCCAGGTCTTCCAGAATCGCGCAGTCAGGGCCTTCATCGCCATGACAGCGACTGGCCATATCCTCGAGTACCTGCTGCATCGCCACCAGCTGATCGATACGCTGCTGCAGACGTTCACTCTTTTCCAGCACCAGCTCCCTGGCGTGCCGGCTGCGCCGCTGACTGTCGCGCAGTAGCTGCACTAGCTCACGGCATTCGCGCAGGTCAAACCCGACCTCTCTGGCGCGCGCCAGGAAGTGCAGCTCATCGACCGATTTCACGTCGTACTGGCGATAGCCGTTCTCGCCGCGGGCCGCGGGCGCAATCAGTTCGATTTCCTCGTAGTAGCGAATGGTTTTGGCACTGAGCCCACTACGGCGGGCCGCTTCGGAGATATTCATAGGCACCTCGTGTCTGTCACAGTGCCAATGTAATCCTTCCAGTCACTGGAAGGTCAAGCCCTGCCATCACACGCCGGGCCTGGCGCTTCAGGGAGGCCTGTGACTGTCCCTGGCACAAGACTGCCGGGAACTGGGCAAGTGTCTGCGAAGCGGTATGTACAGGCGCGAGGCGCCCGATCGCCAGTGCTAGCTTGCAGGTATCGGAATCAGGTGATCGATCATGAGTTGCAGCGTCCGCCGACCGCGAAACTCATTCACATCCAGGCGAAACGCCGCGTGCACAGTGCCTACGGATTCATCGGGCCACTGCGCGGTGTCAGCATTGAAGAAAATGGCGTCCAGCGCGGGCCCACCGCCAGGCAGCTGCAATACCAGCTTGAGATGACGCTCTGCGACAATGCGCTGATTCAGCACCAGGAAATGGCCATCAAACACCGGCTCGGGAAAGTGCTGTCCCCACGGTCCGGCGTAACGCAGCTGCTCGGCGACGGCTAATTCCAGATCATGCGCAGCCAGCGCGCCGTCCGACTCGATCACAGCTTGCAGGTGTACTTCACTGGCATGGCGTCCTACCTCTTGCACAAACGCTTGCGCAAATGCCGCGTAGCCATCACGGGGCAGCGTGAGCCCCGCGGCCATGGCGTGACCACCAAATCGCGTGATCAGCCCTGGATGTCGCGTGGCCACGGCATCGAGAACATCGCGGATATGGATGCCCGTGATCGAGCGCGCTGAGCCCTTGATGTCGCCGTTTTCGCCATCTGCAAAGGCGATGGTCGGGCGGTGCAAGCGGTCTTTGACCCGCGACGCCAGAATACCGATCACACCCTGGTGCCATCCCGGTTGATACAGCGTCATCGCCACGGGCGCATCGTGAGGGTCGACCTCAGGCATTGATGCAATTATTTGCATAGCCTCTTCCTGCATCCCTCGTTCAATGACCTGCCGGTCCTGGTTCAACTGGTGCAGTCGATGCGCATGCACCCGGGCGGTCGCCAGATCCTGGCTGAGCAGGCACTCGATGCCAATCGACATATCGTCCAGCCGTCCGGCAGCATTGATACGCGGACCCACGGCGAAGCCAAGGTCGGATGCCACCAAACGCTGGCAATCGCGCCCGGCGACTTCCAGCAGCGCCGTAATTCCCGGTCGTGCCTGGCCCGCCCTGATACGACGCAAACCGGCGGCCACCAGAATCCGGTTATTGCGATCCAGGGGAACGACATCAGCCACTGTGCCCAGTGCCACGAGGTCCAGGTGCTGCGCAAGCGTCGGCTCATCGCGGTGCACAAACCAGTTGCGCTCGCGCAGTTCGGCGCGCAGGGCCAGCATCACGTAAAACAACACACCCACACCGGCCAGTGACTTACTGGCAAACTGACAGCCGGGCTGGTTGGGATTAACAATGACATCGGCCGCTGGTAACTCATGGCCCGCGAGGTGGTGATCAGTGATGACTGTGCGTATGCCCAGTTCACGCGCCGCGGCGACGCCCTCAATGCTCGAAATACCGTTATCTACCGTGACGATAATATCCGGCGCGCCCCCTGCCGCCAGGGCGACAATTTCAGGGGTTAATCCGTAACCGTATTCGAAGCGATTCGGCACCAGGTAGTCGACATGACGGGCACCGAACTCCCGCAGTGCCGCTACGGCGAGCGCCGTGCTCGTGGCGCCATCGGCATCAAAGTCACCGATGATTACCATTCGCGCATCATCGGCAATGGCATCGGCGAGCAGTGATGCCGCCGCCAGAGCGTTAGTCAGTTCATTCGGCGGCAACAGGTGCTCGAGCTGCAGATCCAGTTCGTGCGGCGAGACAATACCCCGCTGTGCATAGACGCGCGCAAGCAAGGGGTGCAGTTCATCGCTGGCCAGATTCACCGTGGCGGCTGAGCGCCTACGAATCTCTTTATGCACGGGCTAGTTCATGCGTTGAGGTTGGCAGCCATAAAGGCCTGTACCGCGCCCAGTTCGTTCGGCAGTACTTCGTAACGCTCTTCACGCTGAAAAAGATCTCGCAGATGCAGGGGCAACTCGACGGCCTGCGACAGGCCGGCCTGCTGAATTGCGTCGGGGAATTTCGCGGGGTGCGCGGTGGCCAGGGTAATCACCGGATAGCGCGCAGACAGGCCGCTGTCAAAGGCCGCTTTCAAACCTATCGCACTGTGCGGGTCCAGCAGGTACTCACAGTTCTCCCAGGTTGAAGCGATCTGCGCGCAGGTCTGCTCATCGCTGACGCACTGGCTGGAAAACAGCCTCCTGGCCCTGGCCATGGCGCTGTCGCTGAAGCTCACATCACCTGTCTCAAAGCGCTGCATCATCTGTGCAATCGTCGCACCGTCTCGATCGTAAAGGTCAAAGAGCAAGCGCTCGAAATTACTTGATACTGTGATATCCATACTGGGTGAAAGTGTGTGCGACAGCGCCTGGCGTCCATAGGTACTGGTTGTCATCACGCGATGCAGGACGTCGTTGCGATTAGTGGCAATAATCAGGCGCTCGACCGGCAGGCCCATCTGCGCGGCGAGATAGCCCGCAAAAATGTCGCCAAAGTTGCCAGTCGGCACAGAAAACACGCTGGGACGACCGGGCGCACCCAGAGCTACAGCGGCATAAAAATAGTAAACAATCTGCGCCATGATGCGCGCCCAGTTGATCGAGTTGACGGCGACCAGCGAGCGCCCTTCAGGCAGGAACGCCTTATCGTTGAAACTGGCTTTGACCATCGCCTGACAATCATCAAAATTGCCCTGCACAGCGAGGTTATGGATGTTGTCGCCAACGACGGTCGTCATTTGGCGGCGCTGCACATCGGAGACCCGTTGGTAAGGATGGAGAATAAAGATATCGATGTTGTCGCAGTGTCGGCACCCTTCAATTGCCGCCGAACCGGTATCTCCTGAGGTCGCGCCCATAATGGCGACCTTGCGATGCTTGCGCTCCAGCACGTAGTCCAGCAAGCGGCCCAGCAATTGCAGCGCAAAATCCTTGAACGCCAGTGTTGGCCCGTGGAACAGTTCCAGCACCCACTGGTTGTGCGCCACCTGGGTCAGCGGGGCAACCGCATCATGACGAAACTCGGCATACGTTGCCTGCAAGATGGTGCGCAGATCATCTTGCGCAATGCAGTCGTCAACAAAGGGCGCAACAATGCGCTCGGCCAGCTCCACATAGTTCATGGAAGCCATGTCGGCGATTTCTGCCTGGCTGAACACGGGCAGTGTCTCAGGTACATAAAGGCCGCCGTCAGATGCCAGGCCGGTAAGCAGCACATCCTCGAAGTTCAGGGCCGGGGCGCTGCCACGTGTACTGATATATTTCACTGCTGTGTTAACCCTGTATTGGGCTTACCCGTCGAGTGTTTCGGCGCGTAAACGAATGATGTCGCCGTGTATTGTATCGAGCGCCTCAAGCGCCTGCACCGCAGAGTCCATATTTGACTGCAACGCGAGATTGGTCAATACAACAACAGCGACATGGCTTTGTCCGGGACGCGGTGCTTTCTGGATCAGGCTTTCAATGCTGATGTCACGCGCACTCAGTATATTGGCGACCTGCGACATTACGCCCGGCTTGTCCTGTGCCTGAATGCGCAGGTACCAGATGGTCTCTACCTGTTCCATAGGCACCAGTGGCAAGCTCTCAACAGCGGCGTCTGCTACACCCAGCGCCGGCACACGATCGCTTTGCCCTACACTGATATGCCGTGCCAGGTCGACCAGGTCGGCCACCACCGCCGAGGCCGTGGGCTGTGCACCGGCTCCAGCGCCATAGTACAGGGTGGGTCCTACCGCATCGCCCTCGACCAGAACCGCGTTCATCACGCCGTCGACGTTGGCCAACAGGCGCTCCTGGGGTATCAGCGTTGGATGCACACGCAGCTCAACACCCTGCCCGGTACGCCGCGCTATGCCCAAATGCTTGATACGATAGCCCAGCTCGGCAGCATAGCGCACATCGACCGGTTGCAACCGGGTAATGCCTTCTGTGTAAACCCCATTCATATGCAAGGGCATGCCAAAAGCGATGGAGGCAAGAATGGCCAGTTTGTGCGCAGCGTCTATACCCTCGACATCAAAGGTCGGGTCGGCTTCGGCATAACCCAGCGCCTGCGCCTCGGCCAGCACGTCAGCAAAATCTCGACCCTTGTCGCGCATCTCACTGAGTATAAAATTGCCTGTGCCATTAATAATGCCCGCCAACCACTCTATGCGATTGCCCGCCAGCCCTTCGCGCAGCGCCTTGATGATTGGAATACCGCCAGCCACCGCTGCCTCATAACGCACGCAGACGCCATGCTCGCGTGCGAGCGCAAATATGTCGTTGCCAAACTCGGCAATCATTGCCTTGTTGGCGGTAACGACGTGTTTGCCCGCGCGAATCGCGGCATAGGTCAGTTCAAGCGCATCGGTTGTACCGCCGATCAGCTCTACAATGATGTCTACATCAGGATCGCGCACCACGTCGAAAATATCGCGGCTGACGGTCACTCCGCCAAGATCGCACGCCGGATTATCGCGGCGCGCGCCCACATGACTACAGCGTAACGTTGCCTGCGCGCGATTGGCCAAAAGCGCGGCGTTTTCAATCAGCAAATTGAACGTGCCACTACCGACGGTACCCAGGCCACAGATACCTACATTGACTGTCTTCACAGGTTTAACTGACTCCACGGGAGTATCCATTATTGCAGATCGATGCACGATCCATAGTGCGACTCATGGTGCGACCCCGTTTCAGGCGAAACCGTCATTTTTCATCATGCGTTTGATATTACGTATCGCCTGGCGCGTGCGGTGTTCGTTTTCAATCAGGCCAAAACGGACATAGCCCTCACCGTGTTCACCAAAACCAATACCGGGCGACACCGCCACCTTGGCCTCGGTCAGCAGCTTCTTGCTGAACTCAATACAGCCCATGGCGGCATAGCATTCAGGTATTTTTGCCCAAACGAACATGGTGGCCTTGGGCGGGGTGACTGGCCAGCCTGCGGCGTTGAGCCCTTCACACAGGACATCGCGGCGCGAACAATACATATCGCGGATTTCATCCACACAGCTTTGGTCGCCCTCCAGCGCAGCAATAGCAGCCACCTGGATGGGAGTGAACATGCCGTAGTCAAGGTAAGACTTCATGCGCGCCAGCGCGCCCACAAGCACTTCGTTGCCACAGCAGAACCCAACGCGCCATCCAGGCATGTTGTAACTCTTGGACATACTGAAAAATTCAACCGCCACCTCACGTGCACCATCAACCTGCAGGATTGACGGAGCAACATAGCCGTCGTAGCAAAGGTCGGCGTAGGCCAGATCCTGGATTACCCAGATTGAGTGTTCGCGAGCGATGGCCACCACGCGCTCATAGAACTCCAACTCTACACACTGGGCGGTGGGGTTGGACGGAAAGTTCAGCACCAGCATTTTGGGCCGCGGCCAACTATTGAGGATGCCCTTTTCAAGCTCGGCAAAAAACGCTTCATCATCGCCGAGCATCGGAACGTGACGAATGTCAGCACCGGAGATAACAAAGCCGTAAGGGTGAATGGGATACGAAGGGTTGGGCACGAGCACCGCATCTCCGGGGCCCGTGGTCGCCAACGCCAGGTGCGCCAGACCCTCTTTTGAACCCAGCGTAACGATGGCTTCGGTCGCCGGATCCAGCGTCACGTTATACCGGCGTAGATACCAATCGCAGATCGCCTTGCGCAGGCGCGGTATTCCCTTGGACTGCGAATAGCGGTGCGTGTCACCCCGGTGAGCGGTCTCAATGAGCTTGTCGACAATGTGCGCCGGTGTTGGCTGATCGGGGTTACCCATACCGAAATCGATCACATCCTCGCCCGCTGCGCGCGCCTGCTGCTTCAGCTCTCCGATGATGTTAAAAACATATGGCGGGAGGCGCTCTATGCGCCTGAATTGATCATCCAAATTACACCGACCTGGGCAGCCGCTGCCCTGTACCAAAAAGGGGCCAAACAGTACTGAGTCAACCCTGTACTGTCAACGCGAGACGCGGCCCCGGGAGTATTATTGACGAGATTACAACGCCTTACTTGATGCCGAGATTGGCGATAAGTTCATCCGCCGCCTGATACCCCGGAATGAGACGCCCTTCCTGTGTGACGATCGCGGGCGTACCGCGTACGCCGATCGCCTGCCCCAACTGGAACTGATCAGCGATGGGGTTTGCACCACAGGACTGCTCAGTCACAGCCTTCTTGGCCTTGAGGCGCGTTATGGTGTCCTGGCGATCCTCGGCACACCATGCCGTCTCCAGTTTGCGATAGCCATCACTGGCAAGTCCGGCGCGCGGATAGGCCAGATACCGCACTTCGATTCCTGCCTTGTTCAAGGCCTCAACTTCCAGATGCAGCTTCTGGCAATAAAAGCAGGTGACGTCGGTAAATACGCTGATGAATGTCTTGGTCTCGCCCTTGGCGGGAAAGATAATCATATCCTCCTTTTTCACGGCAGCCAGTTGCTTCATCCTGTCGCCATCGCGACGCTGCTCGGTCAGGTTGACGAACGCGTCGCCGCCCGTTGCGTACAGGTCACCCACGACAAAAAACTTGCCATCAGCGGTGGCGTACACCAGCGGGCCATTGAGAAACTGCACCGCGTAGATACCGGGAATCTCACTTGCTTCCACGGTGGACACTTCAAGGTTTAGCGCCGGCTGTGCCAGGGCTTTGCGCAGTGTTTCGTCAACTTTCTTGTCAACGGCCTGTTGCGCAATGGCAATCCCGGCAAGGCTCAAAAGTACAAACGCGCTGAGCGCTTTGATCGTTCGAAAAATCATGCTGTGTCCTCAGATAAACGCAGGCCCAAGTGTGCCTGAATCGCTACGGGCATGCCAGTCACCAGTGTAGGAACCCGGCGAGCGGTTGAAGTTCCTCAGCCGCGAGGATGGTGTGCGCTGTGCAGTTCCTGCATGCGCTGTTGCGCGACGTGCGTGTAAATCTGTGTGGTCGTTAAATCGCTGTGCCCGAGCAGCATCTGCACCACCCGCAGGTCAGCGCCATGATTGATCAAGTGAGTCGCAAACGCATGTCGCAAGGTATGCGGCGAGAGATTCTGTTTGATTTCTGCCCGGTGCGCATACACCTTGATACGGTACCAGAAAGTCTGTCGCGTCATCTGTCGACCGCGTCGACTGGGAAAAACCACATCGGACGGCGCACCACCGAGCAGTTCCTGGCGCATCTGTCGCATGTAACGCTGCAGCCAGTCCAGGGCTTCTTCGCCCATCGGAACCAGGCGTTCCTTGCCGCCCTTGCCAAACACGCGCACGACGCCCTGGTTCAGGCTGACCTGGGATACCTGCAGCCCTGTCAGCTCACTCACCCGCAGTCCGCAGGCATAGAGCAACTCCAGCATGGTGCGGTCTCGAAACTCGATCGCATCTTCCAGGTTTGGTGCGGCGAGCAATCGCTCGACGTCCTTCTCGGACAGGGATTTGGGCAAGGGACGCCCCAGCCTTGGGCTGTCTATGTCCAGGGTTGGATCTACCGTGATGCGACCTTCCCGGATAAGGAAGTGGTAAAACCCGCGGGCACAGGACAGGAAGCGGGCACTGGAACGTGGAGACTGCCCTTGCTGCAGTCTCACCCCGAGGTACTTTTGCAACGACGCGCGACTGGCAACCAGAACAGTATCGCCCGACGATTGCACCAGCCAGTCATTAAACTGCCGCAAATCGCGGCGGTAGGAGGACAAGGTGTTATCACTTAACCCCTTTTCCATCCACATCGCGTCGATGTAACGCTCTATTTCGGGGTGGACTGGCGCACTGGCGAGCTTCATACGCACACACTATCACGCCTTTGTGATAGCGCGAATGCAGAAAAATACCGACAACAGCCACAGACAAGCGTGCCACCGTGGGCCAATGCGCAGGCACTGAACCGGACCAGGCCCCATTACCTTGCAGGCACAAAAAAAGCGGCTGTGATCGCCGCTTTTTTTGTGGGGGGTTGTCCTTAGCATTGGCTCAGGACAACATTTTTTCAGGACAACTTTTCCTTGATTCGCGCAGAGCGACCGCTGCGCTCGCGCAGGTAGTACAGCTTGGCCTGACGCACATCGCCGCGGCGCTTGAGTTCAACGCTGTCTACCATCGGGCTGTACGCCTGGAAAGTACGCTCGACACCGACACCGTGCGAAATCTTGCGGACAGTGAACGCAGAGTTCAACGCGCGATTGCGGCGCCTGATACATACGCCCTCAAAAGCCTGCAAGCGCTCCCGAGTACCTTCTTTTACCTTGACCTGAACCACCACGGTGTCACCGGGGCCAAAGTCCGGCAGTTCTTTCTGCATTTGCTCAGCTTCGATCTGCGCAATGATCTTGTTAGTACTCATGAGGTGCTCCTATACATTTTTGTGTCGTAGCTTCACAGCTAGCGCTTCAACCCTGGTCACGTTCGCGAAGATACTCCGCCAACAGTTCATTTTCTTCGGACGTCAAGCTCCTTGTCTGCAACAACCCGCGACGACGCTCCCACGTCCGTCCCAAAGACTGCTTCAAACGCCAGCGGCGAATCAATTCGTGATTGCCGCTGAGTAAAACCTCTGGCACTGACTTTCCCTGCCAGCTCTCAGGCCGGGTGTAATGGGCACAATCGAGCAAGCCATTGGCAAAGGAATCTTCCTCTGCCGACTGTTCATGGCCCAACACACCCTCCACCTGCCTTGCTACTGCATCGATCACTACCATGGCGGCCAGCTCGCCGCCGCTGAGTACGTAATCGCCTATCGATAACTCTTCGTCGACCTCGGCCTCTACCAGCCGCTCATCCACACCTTCATAACGCCCGGATAACAGAATCATCCCCTGGCGCCTGGCTAATGCCGTTACCGCGTTGTTGTCGAGCCTGCGACCCTGGGGCGACAGGTAGATCACCCTGGCGTCTGGCCCTGCGCAGTTGCGCGCTGCCTCGATGGCCTGTTGCAACGGCTCCGCTTTCATCACCATACCCGGGCCGCCACCGTAGGGCCTGTCGTCGACCGTCCGGTGTTCATCCGCGGTAAAGTCGCGCGGGTTAATGCAGTCCAGCCTGACAAGACCCTGCTTGATGGCCCTGCCAGTGACCCCGTACTCGATCACGGCGTCGAACATTTCCGGGAACAGGGTTACCAGTGCAATCTGCATCGCGTCCTGCCTCCTGCGCCCACTACCTGTTTTGTGCTCTTTGGCTATCGTGCCCAGACCAGTGGCCAGGCCCTTACTCATCCAAAAACCAATCCACCTCGATGAGTGCCTCGTTTACATCTACCCTCAGCACCGTTTGCCCGGGCAGATAGGGAATGAGTCGCTCCCTGTCGTCTACGCTGTCCGGGCTGGCCTTCACAACCAGTACGTCGTTCGCGCCGGTTTCCAGCAGGTAATCCACATGACCCAGCAGCGTTCTTGCCTCCGCCTGCACCAGCCACACGGCCAGGCCCTGCAGCTGTCGCCAGTAGTACTCGCCCTCTTCCAATGGCGGCAGCGCTGTCTCCGGCACTACCACTTCCATACCCTGAAAAGACTCTGCCAGCGTGCGATCATCCACCCCGGCGATATGCGCAACCAACCCCTTCCCCTGCCGTTTGCACTGGTCAAAGGACACCGGCTTACGTTGTCCTGAGCGCTGCAGGTGCAACCCTTCGAGACTCAGGAGATTCTCCTGCGGCTCCGTATACGAGTGAAGGCGAACCCAGCCCTTCACCCCGTAGCAGCCGGTTATTTTACCCACAACCAACCACGTATCGCTGGGGGTGCTACTCATGAACCGCAACCTGCCCCGGGACAGGCAACAGGATCAGGCAGCTGCGCTTGCATCCTTGACCAGCTTGGCGACGCGTTCTGACAACTGCGCGCCCTGGCTTTTCCAGTAATCGATACGGTCGGTATCCACGCGCAACCGTTCTTCCTGTCCGCGCGCGACGGGATTGAAGAAGCCCACACGCTCGATGAAACGACCGTTGCGGGCATTGCGGCTGTCCGTCACCGTCAGGTGATAAAAGGGGCGCTTCTTGGCGCCACCGCGAGCTAATCGAATTGTTACCATTTTCGGCGATATCCTAGTATTTAGTACCTAAATGCCTTGATCTACAGCATTTGCGCACGACAAAAAGCGGCACAGGTGCCGCAAAGGTGGCGTATCATACGGAATATGGGGCCGGGTTTAAAGCCCTGCTGCCTAATTTTTTGCTTTAGAAACCGAGTCTTAGCTTACCTGCGAGAGGTCGGGGGCAGACCGCCGCCGGACCCGGCCGCCGCGGGAGTGGGTGCCGGCACAACCCGGCCTGCCAATGGGCCGAGCGGCCTCCACACCGTGGCCAGGCGTACGGCAAAAATAAAGTTCGCTCTTGATGAAACCGTCAGGCCCGCCTGCGGCCTTGCATCCCGATGATCACCGCAACGTTGTCGGGCCCGACTGGCGCGACACTGACGGCTGCACACACAGGAAAGCTGACTGCCGCATTATCGCCTTACCGTAGCGGCCACACTACTGAAACGGGAACCCACCGGGACCGCCCTGACCGCCGGGACCCCCCTGCCCCATCATACCGCCCAGGCCGCGCATCATTTTTTGCATGCCGCCGCCTTTCATCTTCTTCATCATTTTCTGCATCTGCTTGTGTTGCTTCAGCAGACGATTAAGATCCTGCACCTGCGTTCCCGAACCCTGGGTGATGCGTCGCTTGCGCGAGCCCTGGATCAACTCGGGGCGACGACGCTCTGCCGGCGTCATCGAGTTAATCATCGCTTCCATACGGGCGAAAAGTTTTTGGTCCATGTTCTGTTGTGCCATCTGGGCGACGTTGCCCATACCGGGCAGTTTGTCCAGCATGTTGGTAATGCCGCCCATGTTATTCATCTGCTGCAGTTGATCGCGAAAATCCTCAAGGTCGAAGCGCTGGCCTTTCTTGACCTTTTTCGCCAGACGCTCCGCTTTTGCGCGGTCAACATTCTGTTCGGCCTCTTCGATCAGCGACAGGACATCACCCATGCCCAATATGCGCGAGGCCAGACGATCGGGATGGAAGGGGTCCAGCGCTGCCGTCTTTTCACCCACACCAAGAAACTTGATCGGCTTGCCGGTTACCGACCGCACCGATAGCGCTGCACCGCCACGGGTATCGGCATCTACCTTGGTCAGCACGACACCGGTCAGGGGCAATGCCTGGCCGAACGCCCTGGCGGTGTTGGCGGCGTCCTGCCCGGTCATCGCATCCACCACAAACAGCGTCTCGACGGGCTTGGCAATCGCGTGCACGGCGGCTATCTCGTCCATCATGTCCTGGTCGATGGCCAACCGGCCCGCGGTATCAACGATCAGTACATCGCTAAACTGGATCCTGGCGTACTCAATGGCAGCCTGCACGATGTCCACGGGTTTTTGCTGGGCATCGCTGGGAAAGAAATCGGCGCCAACCTCACCCGCGAGCGTTTCGAGCTGTTTTATCGCCGCAGGACGGTAGACGTCAGCACTGACTACGGTGACTTTTTTCTTGTCACGCTCTTGCAGCAACCGGGCCAACTTGGCCACGGTCGTGGTCTTACCCGCACCCTGCAGGCCCGCCATGAGGATGACCGCAGGTGGTGTGGTTGCCAGATTCAACCCTTCGTTGGAAGAACCCATGACGGCTTCCAACTCCATCTGCACGATCTTCAAGAATGCCTGGCCGGGACTGAGGCTTTTCATGACCTCCTGCCCCAGCGCGCGCTGTTTCACGGATTCAACGAAATCCTTCACCACAGGAAGTGCAACATCTGCCTCCAGCAGGGCCATGCGAACCTCACGCATGGTGTCCTGAATATTGTCTTCGGTCAGCTTTGCCTTGCCGGTGATACTGCGCAGGGACGATGACAGGCGATCACTTAAGCTCTGGAACATGGGTCACTCTCTAGAAGAAAGCCCTGCGCACAGCGTTCGCTATTGATTCTGCAGGGACAAGTCGGTACAAAGGAGGCAGTATACGTCACCCGCGGCGAAGCCCCAAACACATGCCCGTCACTCTTCTCGCCCCGCTCTGCGCCCTGCTTTACCTGGCAGCGACCGCCCTGCAGCTATTTCACGCATCACAGCGCCGTCATGCGATTGGGCGCGGTGTCATTGGAGTCGGCCTCGTTGCACTGGCGCTGCATGCGCTACTGACGTATCACAGTGTCTTCGCCCACGGCGGTGCCAATCTTGGCTTCTTCAAAGTCTCCGCACTGATTTTTCTCGTGATCAATATTGCCTGCCTTGGCTCCCTTATCAGGCGACCTTTGCAGAATCTGCTGGTCGCCCTGTTTCCGCTGTCCGCGCTGGCGGTTCTGGTAGCGACGTTTGCGCCAGACACCGCACCCATCGAAAACCACCTCGGCGGAGGCATGCTGCTGCATATCGGCAGTTCTATACTGGCCTACGCAGTGCTGACGCTCGCCGCCGTGCAATCGGCCTTGCTATGGCTGCAGGACTACCAGCTCAAGCACCACCACACGCGCGGCATCATCCAGGTCCTGCCGCCGCTGCAGCTGATGGAGGTCATGCTGTTCGAGTTGCTGTGGATCGGCGTAGTGCTTCTGGCGATTGCCATCCTCTCGGGCTTCGTCTTTATCGAGGATATCTTTGCCCAGCATCTGGCACACAAAACCGTATTGTCGATTATCGCCTGGCTGCTGTTCACTACCCTGCTATGGGGACATCACCAGTTGGGCTGGCGCAGCAGGACGGCCATCAGCCTGACCCTCGCAGGCTTTGTTTTTCTCATGCTGGCGTTCTTCGGCTCCAAGCTGGTGCTGGAACTCGTCCTGCAACGCTAGCCTGAGCTACGCGCCACCGAAATGGCCCCCAGTTCCTACTTGCTCCTCCTGTCGTTTTTCTTCAAGATAGCCATCCATACCGCCCTACAGGTTTATCACGGCCTTGAATGATGCCCCGCTGGGTCTGCTTTTCAGCATTCTCTGTACCCTTTTGATTTTCTCTGCTTTTTTTTCCAGCTCAGAGACCGGGATGATGTCGCTGAATCGATACCGTCTCAAGCACCTCCTCAACAGTGGCCATCGCGGTGCTGCCAGGGCAAGTGAACTGCTGAGTCGGCCGGACCGCCTGATAGGGCTGATTCTCATCGGCAACAACCTTGTCAACTTTATTGCTGCCTCTATTGCAACGGTGATTGCCATCCGTCTGTGGGGGGAATCTGGCGCGCTCGTCGCCGCCGTCTCGCTGACGCTGGTGGTGTTGATCTTCGCAGAGGTCACCCCGAAAACCATTGCGGCACTGCATCCCGAACGAATCGCGTTTCCCGCCACCGTTCTGCTGCTTCCGATGATGAAAATTTTCCAGCCGGTCGTGATCTCGCTCAATGCCATCACCAATGGCCTGTTGCGCTTGCTCGGCGTGGACCCAAGCGCGGGCAGCGATGAAAATGTCTCCAGCGAGGAACTGCGCACTATCGTCACCGAAGCCGGCCGCCTGATCCCGCCACGCCACCGCGGCATGCTGTTGAATATTCTCGATCTGGAAGAAGTCTCTGTCGACGACATCATGGTACCGCGCAACGAGGTTTATGGTATCGACCTGGACCACTGTGATGAAGAGATCCTGCGCTGCATCCAGACAAGCTCGCATACCCGCCTGCCCGTATGGCGCGAAGACATCAACAACATCGTCGGTGTGCTGCATATGCGCAGCGCCAGCCGCGTGATGACCATCAACGGCATCGACCGAGCGGCGCTGGAAAGCGAAATGGAGGCACCCTACTTCGTGCCGGAAAGCACGCCACTGCATACCCAGCTGATGAATTTCCAGAAGAAAAAGAGCCCCTTCGCCGTTGTGGTAGATGAGTACGGCGAAGTCGTCGGCGTGGCAGCGCTGGAAGATATCCTGGAAGAGATCGTTGGCGAATTTACCTCCAACCTTAGTGACTCGGCTGACAGTATTTTCCCTCAGCGCGATGGCAGTTTCATTATCGACGGCGGAGCGAACATTCGCGAGATCAACAAGGCGCTGGAGTGGGGCCTGCCCACCGATGGCCCCAAAACACTCAGCGGGCTGATACTTGAATACCTTGAGTTGTTTCCCGACGCCAACGCAGGGCTTACCATTGACAGCTACCGGCTGGAGATCCTGGAGCTTGAGGGCAACGTGGTGCGCATGGTGCGCGCCAAACCCGCGCCAGAGTGAGCCGCCTGCATTGCGCGCCCGGGTAAGGCCAGGACCATTGGCGCGGCCCTCACCGGTGACATTAAACGCTCACTAGTTCAACTTGATAATGCTGTCTTCGTCGCGGCGCTGCTGGGCTCGACGCAGTATCTCCCGCTTGCCTTCTGCATTTTTCATGCGCCAATCGGTAATTTCGTCGGCAGAGCGATAGCAACCTTTGCAGATGTCCGCCTCGTCCAACCAGCAGATGGACACACAGGGCGACTTGGGCTCGCTGTCGCTCATGTATCCTCCTCCAGATGTTCTGCGAAATAGCGTGCATTGGACATGTAGTGATCTGCGTTCATGCTCAGGGCCAATTGCTGCTCAGCCGACAGTTGCCCGCGAATCCTGGCGGGCATACCTAGAACCATAGAGCCGTCTGGTATCTCCATGCCCTCGGTAACGAGTGCATTGGCACCTATCAGACAGCCCTTGCCCACCTTGGCCCCATTGAGAACCACCGCACCGATACCCACCAGGCTGCCATCGCCGATGGTACAACCATGCAACATGGCGTTGTGGCCAATCGTCACGTTTGCGCCAACAATCATGGGAAACCCCGGGTCGGCATGCATGACGGTGCCGTCCTGGATGTTGCTCCCGGGGCCCACCTCAATACGTTCGGCATCACCGCGCAATACGCAGCCGAACCAGATGCTGGCGTTGTCGTGCAAGGTCACGTCACCTATCACTGCGGCACTGGGCGCAATGTAATGTGTACTCCCAATGAAGGTTATCTTTTTTTCACCCAGACGATATTTCACGGTTGTTCTTTCCAGTCGCGTTGCAAGTCAAGGCCGGCATCGTAGGCCACATTCACTACCAGCGCCAGTATAGCGGCGGTAACACCCCATATGTTGTCCTGCGAAAACCGGTAATGCGGCACCTTGCGATTGCGCTCGCCGTCGAACATCACTTCCAGTCGGAAACGTGAGCGATCCGCAAACGCGTACAGCTCGGGCATGAGCACGCTATCAAACTCTGCGGCATCCACCTGCAAAGTCAACTGCGCCGGCACCGCGGCCACACAGGGATACACACGAAAGCCTGTGCGCGTCACCAATGGCTCCAGTTCACCCAGAGGACGAATCTGCTGTGGGGTCAGACCCACCTCCTCGCACGCCTCACGTATGGCGGTTGCCCAGGGCGAATCGTCCCCTGGCTCGCGTTTACCACCGGCAAAGGCCACTTCTCCGGGATGCAACGGCAGGTGTAGCGCACGACGCCCCAGTAGCACGCGGGGTCGCGGTTCATTGGTCAACGCAACCAGCACACCCGCCTCGGGAAATTCAGCGGCATGCATGGATTCTTGCCAGGGTGACGCGCGCAGGGGTAACTCGCGCTCGAGCCGCTGCAGGGATTCGGACTGGACCGCAGTCACCCCGGCGCATCCTGCGCCGCGAGCGACGCAATCGCCTGAGCATCCGCCAGGATCGACACCACATGCCAGGCAGGCTCTTCGTAGGGGTGCGCGTTCAGCAGAGCAGTCACCGCTGAGGCAAGGCAAACCTGTGGACAGACCATCTCTACTTTGGTTTCAGGCACCCGCTCGAGCGTGTCGTGCGAACCAATAAAAGGCTGGCTGCCCGCCAGGGGTTGGAACTGCCCCTGGCCGGTGGATTGCCAGCTGCACTGTTCATAATCGCCAATACGGCCGGCACCGGCCGCAAACACGGCGTCTTTGACAGCCTCAAGATGTGACTGCGGCACGTAGAAACACAGCAGATACATCATACGCCCCTGTCCTGCTCGGCATAAAAGCCCGCGGCGAACTGGTCAAGCTGGCCGTGCTCAATCGCACGCCGAATGGCCGCCATATGCTGCTGATAGTAGTGCAGATTATGGATCGTATTTAGCTGCGACCCCAGGATCTCATTGCATTTGTCCAGATGGTGCAGGTATGCGCGGCTAAAATGCTTGCAGGTGTAGCAGTCACAGGACTCGTCCAGCGGCAGTGTGCTGTTCTTGTGCCGCGCATTGCGTAGTTTGAGCACACCGCGCGAAGTAAAAATATTGCCATTGCGCGCGTTTCGCGTGGGCATTACACAGTCGAACATGTCGACGCCCCGACGCACACCCTCCAACAAGTCCGCTGGGGTACCAACGCCCATCAGGTAGCGCGGACTGGCCGACGGCAGCAGGTCTTTCATCCCGTCCAGCACCTTGAGCATTTCTTCCTTGGGCTCGCCGACAGACAGCCCGCCAATGGCATATCCATCGAACCCGATGTCCAGCAGCCCGGCAAGCGACTGCTCACGTAACGGCGGAAACATCCCGCCCTGCACAATCCCAAACAGCGCGGCCGTGTTGTCGCCATGAGCCGTCCTGGAGCGGGCCGCCCAGCGCAGCGACAACTCCATCGACACCCTCGCCTCCTCCTGAGTGGCAGGGTAAGGGGTGCACTCGTCAAAAATCATCACGATGTCGGCGCCCAGCCTGCGCTGGATATCCATGGAGGTTTCTGGATCAAGAAACACCTTGTCACCGTCGACCGGCGAGCGGAACTGTACACCGGCTTCCGATATCTTGCGCATGTCACCAAGACTGAACACCTGAAAGCCGCCGGAGTCCGTGAGAATCGGGCCCGTCCAACCCATAAAATCGTGCAGGTCGCCATGCTGCTGAATGATGTCGGTTCCTGGACGCAACCAAAGATGGAACGTGTTGCCAAGGATAATCTGCGCACCACTAGCTGCGATGTCCCGTGGCAACATGCCCTTGACCGTGCCGTATGTACCAACGGGCATAAATGCGGGCGTTTCGACCACTCCGCGGGGAAACGTCAGGCGTCCGCGCCGGGCGTAGCCATCAGCGCCAAATTGCTCAAACTGCATCCGGCAGCCGGTGTTCATGTCGCGCGCCCCTGGCGTGAAGTGAGGAACATGGCATCACCGTAGCTGAAAAATCGATAACGTTGCGCCACCGCAGCAGCATACGCAGCGAGAATATGTTCCCGCCCGGCAAAGGCACTGACCAACATCAGTAACGTGGACTCAGGCAGGTGGAAATTGGTAATCATGGCATCCACAGCACGAAAAGTGTAACCCGGGTAGATGAAGATCCCGGTGTCACCATAGTAGGGCTCGATCTGGCCGTTCAGGCTGCTGGCACTTTCCAGCGCGCGCACAGAGGTTGTGCCCACCGCTACAACCCGGCCGCCGCGTGCGCGTGTTTGCCGCACGGCTTCGCACACCGCGTCACTGACTTCCAGGTACTCTCGGTGCATCACATGGTCTTCAATATTGTCAGCACGTACCGGCTGAAAGGTGCCCGCACCCACATGCAAGGTGATGTGCGCACTGTTTACACCATAGTCAGCCAGTTCATCGAGCAAAGCCTGCGTAAAATGCAGCCCCGCCGTGGGTGCCGCTACAGCACCCTCCCGGGCTGCAAACACCGTCTGGTACCGGTCGGCGTCCTGCGCCTCGTCCTCACGCTCTATGTAGGGCGGCAAGGGCATGTGGCCAATGTCGGTCAGGATACGGGTAAGTTCCGGCCCGCCTTCACTTGAGAGCGTAAAGAGTTCGCCCTCGCGCTGGCCGACCGTCAGCACCTGGCCGCTGTCGGGACCACCTGGCTGCGCAGAAAGGTGGACAAACGTGCCCGGACGGGGTGACTTACTGCAGCGAATGTGGGCAAGGGCCGTGTGCGTGCCGGTCACTCGTTCAATCAGTATCTCGAGCTTGCCGCCAGTGGCCTTGCGGCCGTACAAACGTGCCGGAATAACCCGGGTGTCGTTGAATACCAACAGGTCTTGCGGATTCAACTGCGTTGCCAAATCAGTGAACTGCAGGTGCTGCACATGGCCAGACACACCGTCAAGGCAGAGCAACCTGCTTGCGCTGCGCTCGGCCAGCGGATGCTGCGCAATCAGTTCAGCGGGCAGTTCGTAAGTAAAATCGGAGCGTTTCATAGACAAAAAAGCCGGCGCTTGGCCGGCTCCCTAACTCAACAGATAGCCTACTTGGCTTCTTCGTCAGCCTCAGCTTCCCCGGCCGCTTCTTCTGTGGCCGCTGCCTCAGCCGGAGATTCCTCAGCAGAGGCTTCTGCTTCAGCCGACGCTTCATCAGACGATTCTGCTGCTTCCGGTTCTTCTGCGGGTTTCTCTGCCGGCAGGGTCACTTTAATCAGGTCTTCAGCCAGGAGAATGCGCGCTTTCTCCTCACCGTTGATCGGCTGTCTGTTCGCACCCTTTACCGCGTAGCGCTCATCACCACGCTTGAAAATACTGTATTCGCTGGTCTTTTTAACCAATTTCATCGCCATGCTCTTTTCTCCTTCGATACTCAGATGACTGCCCGTAGGCAGGAAAATCATTACTGGCCGCGCAGCGGCAAACCGGCGGCAAGTCTACAGGCAAAGCACGGCGAGGTTAAGGGAAAATAATTGCAGTTTCGAGGTTCGTTGTTATAATCGCGCGCTGCTTTTCGGGCCACTATGGCCCAGCGCCCCTTCTCGTGCCGGAGTGGTGAAATTGGTAGACACGCCGGATTCAAAATCCGGTGCTAGAGATAGCGTGCCGGTTCAAGTCCGGCCTCCGGTACCACTACCCTCACCGCCCGGCCGTTATGGCTATCGCACTACAAACACGCCCCTCACCACCATGCGGTTGCGGTTCTGTCCTCCACTTAAACTTTGGCGCAAGCGAGCGTCGATAGATCACAGGGCGCGCAACCAAGGCGCGCGCCCTCTCCCTGCGGCGTCCGGTGGTCGGTCACAGTTGCACGGCCTCTGATGATCGCCAGGCAAGTTCTATAGGCATCGGCCTCCAACACCTGGCCTGGCAGGTCGTCATTGGGAAAAACGCACCGGGTTATATCTAGATATAACCAGAGAGAATTTTCTCTTTTTTTACACTTTCCGATATCGCATATCAGAAATCTGCTGCTAGCATTTGAGTCACACAGGCTGGACTCACTCCCGGCTGGAGCTGGATAACAGGACGCAGGTCACGATGAAGACCTTTGATCTGACATTTAATGGCAAAACGCTTCCCGGCCACTCGGTCGGGCAGCTGAAGATCAATATTGCCCGACTGTTCTGCATCGACGACCCGCAAATTATTGAGCAGCTTTTCAGTGGCGACACCGTGTACCTGCGCTGCGACCTGGACCGCAAGACGGCCGCAGGCTACTTCCGGGAAATCACCGAGATGGGCGGCCTGTCACAACTGGTAGCATCCAGCGAACGCGGCAAAAGCCGCAGTGACAGCGCCGTTATTCTGGTACAACAGTGCGGCAAACCCGCCCGCATCGTGCGCTGCGGAGCAACCAGCGGGACGGACCAGGACGCCGCAGACCTCCTCGACAAGGGCTCCGACCAGGTATGGGCAATCAGCAAAAACCGCCTGGTGAAGTCCCAGTCTTCGCCCGGTTCTGCCAATGAGGATCCCAACGGACACAGCGGCGAGCATGTTACCCATTTGCAAGACGGCGGCGTTACCAGGCTTAGCCAGTCCTATGAGGCAACACGCGCCAATCTGATACTGACCAGCACGGGTAAGGAGTTGGCGCGGCTGGAAGCGAAGGCGGCAGAAACCCGTGCAGAATCGGTCAAGGAAATCTCTGCGTTGCGGCGCTGCTATGCTCGTCATGAACAGCAAACCACGCAGGAAATTGCCAGGATTGCCTCGACACGGCTGGAACTGGAAGAGGCAACGCAGGAGAAGCTCGAAACACTGTGGGCAGACGAACAACGGTTGCGTGACGATGCCCAGAATGCCATGGAAGCGCTGACACAACAGCACCTTCAGGCAGCGCATGAAGCGCAAAAACAGCTCGAGGCGCTCGACGTACAGGAAATAGAAGAGCAGCAGCGCGAACAACAGTCGGTTGAAGCCCTGCAAGAGAAAATGGACAGCACCCGGCGCCTGGCCGACGAAGAGATCGCGCGACTTGAGCAACTGCTCAACGAAACGAAACGACAGGCAGAGGCGGATATCCAGGCAATCGAAGATGAGATGCAGGCGGCGCGCAGGGAAATTCAGAACGAGGTGTCCGCGATCGGCGCACAGCGACAAGCCATGCACGACGCGCAGAATACCGCGCAGGACCAGCTACTGACCGAGCAAAATGCTGTGCGCCAGAAACTGGAAGCGTCAACCAGGGCTTTACAGCAAGAGCAGGAATCCCTGCGTCAGGCGCTTGATGTCGAGCTGCAAAACCTTGCCCAGCAGGAGAAAGAGCTGAAAGCGAAAAGCGAATCCAGCGAAGCGTCCATGGAAAACGCCTGTGCTGAATTGCGCGAGCGCACCGAGGATGCACTGTCCAAGCTGAAGGCGCTGGAAGACGTCCTCAAGGAACGTCAAAACGCAGCGCTGGCCGAACTCAGAAACACCACCACCCGAGACCCTGCGCCGGACAAGATCGCCTAGCGCACCCCGGGCGGCTCAAACATTGCCAGTTCAACCATTGCGCACCAGGTATGACCTATCACGATGTGCGCTTCCTGTATTCGTGGCGTATCGTCGCTGGGTACCCGCACACAATAGTCACACAACTGTCGCATCTTGCCGCCGCTTGCACCTGTCAGCGCAATCGATGTGATGCCCTTGGCGGCGCAAACGCGCAGCGCCTCAAGCACATTCGCGCTGTTACCAGAGGTTGAAATTCCAAGAAACACATCGCCTTCATTGCCATTGGCCTCCAACTGCCGACGAAACAGTTGGTCGTAGCCATAATCATTGCCTACCGCGGTTAGTATCGAGGTATCGGTAGTCAGTGCCAGTGCCGGAAGACCCGGCCGATCAAAGTTAAAGCGGCTGACGAATTCTGCCGCGATATGCTGCGCATCCGCCGCGCTTCCACCATTGCCGGCTATCAACAGTTTGTTACCTGCCTGGTATCGGTCGATCAGTAGATGACCAAGATCGGTAATCTGCTGCATAAGGGCAACATCGTCCAGGAGCTGCTGCTTAACACCGATAGACGCCTGGAATTCTCCCAGGACGTAATTCAGGTCGGGACGTTCCATGCTGAAGCTCCGTGCGGTTCAAATTGAAAAGGTACGACGTTACCGTCGAGTGTATTTAGCACGCGTACCAGGTTGACTCTGTCGACAGGGTCCACGATAAACACGATAAATCCGCCGCCGCCAGCGCCCGACACCTTACCGGACCACGCGCCAGCGTCCAGCGCCACCGACATGACCTCCTCGATCTGGGGGTTGCTGATCTGGTCGGCAAGATGACGCTTGGCCTGCCAGCTGCTGCCGAGGATTTCACCAAAGCGCCGAATGTTGCCGCGCAGCAGGGCTTCTTTCATTGCGCTGGCATCAGCTTTGAGCTGGTGCACGGCCTCCACCGATTTACCCTCGCCGCTCTTGAAGCTCTCTATCTGCTGGGCAATGATTTTGTCAGAGGATCGCGACACGCCGGTGTAGTACAGGACAGTAGACGCCTCGAGTTCGCTCAGTATCCACTGCTTGACGCGCAACGGGTTGACGATGACCCGCGTCTGGTCGAGAAACTCCATGAAGTTCACGCCACCAAATGTCGCGGCGTATTGATCCTGGGCGCCACCACGCAACCCGATGTCCTGCCGCTCTATCTCGAAGGCCAGGTGGGCCACGTCGTACTCTCCAAGCGGCAGGCGCAGTAGCTCGGCATACGCAGTCAGTATGGCAACCACCATCGTCGAAGACGAACCCAGACCCGATCCGGCAGGTGCATCTGAGTAGGTACTGACGCGCAGTGACAGCGGTTGGCCGTTGTTGAATTCGCGCACCACGCGGTTGTACACGCCCTTGTGCAAGTCGAGCAACCCATCGTAGGCGTAGGCTGCTTCACAGGAAGCGCGAAACGTCTCTTGCCGATCATGGGCCTCAAACAACACCTCGCCGTTGTTCAGTGTTTCGATGGTGCAGTAAGAACTGAGGTTAATGGTGGCATTGAGTACCGCCCCACCATACAGGTCACAGTAGGGGGCAACGTCACTGCCGCCACCGGCAAGCCCGAGGCGCAGTGGTGCTTTGGAACGAATCAGCATTCTGTGGCGACTCCCTCGAGCAGTCTTGCATAGACAGGCTGCAAATTGGCAACGCTATTGGCCCATGTGCGCTCGTGCTCAACAAAAGCACGGCCGGCGTCGCGGATGGCAGGCCAGGATGCCTCGTCGTCAAGCAGCCGGTTCAATACACGCACCAGGTCCTCAACATCATCGGCCCTGAACAACGTGCCGGTCACGCCGTCGCGCACCAGTTCCTTGTGCCCACCCACATCGGAGGCGACGAACATACTTTTTTGTGCCATGGCTTCCAGCGGTTTCAACGGGGTCACCAGGTCGGTAATGCGCATGGACTTACGCGGGTAGACGAGGATATCAGTCACCGAGTAATACTGCTCGACCTCATCGTAAGGCACGCGCCCTGTCATGACCACTTTATCCTGCAGCGCGAGCCCGGCGACCTGGGCTGCCAGTTCATCGGCCACCTGCCCGCCACCGACCAGGAGCAAGCGGACGTCCGCACGCTGTTTCTGCAGCCGTGCAAACCCCTCTACCAACAGATCCAGTCCTTCATAGGCATAGAATGAACCGATAAACGCGATGACTTTCTTGCCCTGCAGCTGCCACTTCTGCTCGATCACCGGGTTGCGCTCGCCCACAGGGACAAAGCGGTTGGCGTCGACAGCGTTGGGGACGATGGTAATTTTTTGCGCAGGAATGCCACGCTGCAAAAGGTCCTGGCGAATGCCTTCGCAGATGCAGGTCACCGCGTCGGCGCGCTTGAGCACCCAGGTCTCCATCGCCCGCGTCAAGCGGTAGCGCAGGCCACCCTCCTTGCTCGTACCGTGACTGACTGCGGCGTCTTCCCAGAAACCGCGAATCTCGTAAACCACGGGAATACCCAGTTTGCGCCCTGCACGTAGCGCTGCCACACCGTTCAATGCTGGCGAGTGCGCGTGTATGACGTCGGGGCGTTCGCCTCCGGCAACTTCCAGAAGACGCCTGGTCAGAACACGAATCACCGACAACTGGCCGATAATCGGCAGCCTGGCAAACAGGCCGTCTTCGGTGCAGCGATGGAACTCGAGTCCGTCTACCTCTTCATTGCGCGGGGGTGTCTTGCCCGGGTTGTGCTTGGGGCCGGTCAGGTGGAGCGTCTCCCAGCCCAGGGCCCGCTGTGCCTGAATGATTGCCCGACTACGGAACGTATAGCCGCTTTGCAGCGGGATGGAATGATCAAGCACATGCAACACTCGCACTAACTCGCACTCCCGTCTCGCGTGAGAAAACTTTCCATTCGCTTTAAATTCGTATCCCAGTTGTAGTGTGCGAGCACGCATTCACGGCCGGCGCGATTATACTGGCGCTCCTGTGACAAAATTGCCAGCGCCTGCGTGACCATCTCTTGCGGCTCATCCGCGACGCGTGCATTTACGCCGGCATGCTCCACGATGCCGACCAGGGCGTCGCGGGTAGCCAGCACCGGCAGCTCCATGGCCATCGCCTCCAGAGCCTTGTTCTGTATACCGCGCGCCAGTTGCAAGGGCAGGCAGGCGGCCAGCGCGTGTGCCAGATAGGGCCTGACATCGGGCACGCCGCCCGTTACCCGCACGCCTGGTAACCTGGCCAATTGTTGTACCTCGTCGCTGGGCTTCATGCCTACGATGCAGAACACAAAGTCCGGCTCTGCCTTGCGCACTTCGGTCAAGACGTGGTCGCAAAACCATTTTACCGCCTCAACGTTGGGCCAATAATCCATCGCACCGGTAAACACCAGGACTTTATCCTGCGGCCCGTAGGGATTCTCGTAACTCAGCGCCGGGTCAAAGTAGGCGCTGTCCACTCCCTGGGTACGAAAATGGATCTTATCAGCACTCTCGGGAGCCAGGGCTTTAAACAGCGCAGCCTCCTCCGCCGACACAAAAATACTGACATCGGTGGCAGCAGCCATTTCGCGCTCATAGGCCAGCAGTTTGTCAGCCTCGCGCCGATACAGCCAGGAAAGTGGCCAGGGTTTTGCTGCTGCATAGCTGCGCCACTTCTCGCTATCGACATCTTCAGCATCGAACACCACCGGCACATCGGCAGGAATGACGTCTTTGACAAACTGTGCCATCACGCCGCTAAACACCAGCACCGCGTCGGGGCTTTCGCGCGCCACGCTGGCACGAACCCAATCGGCTAACGCTGTGTTGGCGTAGTAACTCAGGCTCAGGGCGTTACCCGTGAGCAGGCCGTGCAGGCTTCCGGTAATCTTCTTGCGCCGCGGCAAATCCACGATGCAGCTGTCTTCACAGTAACGCTCAACAATGGCGGTGTGCTGCCAGTCCTGCGGGTCATCGACGAACGTACCCAAGTGTACCCGCCAACCTGCCGAGAAGAACTTGAGCATATTATTGGACGATATCTTATCGCCCTTATTAGGTGGGAAAGGCAGGCGATGAACAAGATAGAGCAACTTTTTGTTTTTGCTTTGATTCAATTCGTCGCAGCAAGGAAGCCCCTTGCTCACCCCCGGGAGCGCAGTTATATTGTCTGGCACTCCTGCTTTACCTGTAGCACGCAGTCGTTGTATCCGGCATTGACTGGCGTGAACTTGTACCGAAGTGCCCAAGCACTGATACTAAAGCCCAAGCAGAACGATATAAAGCGATAACGCCCGGGCGAGAAGCCAATTTTCATGAAAACTGTGATGCAAGCCGCCATTCTCATTGGCGGCAAGGGAACTCGACTTGGCAACGCCGTCGCAGAGACGCCCAAGCCACTGCTTGAAGTCTGTGGCAGGCCCTTCGTCGAACACGTGATGTGCAATCTACGCCGCTTCGGTTTTACGGACTTTTTACTGCTGGCAGGTTATCGCGCCGAGGTCGTGAAAGAGCGCTACGGGCCAGATTGCAGCTTTGCCAGAACACTGGGTGCAAACATACAGGTGGTCGTGGAACCGCAACCGCTGGGCACCGCTGGCGCCCTGCAATGCGCCGCCGGGTACCTGCACGATGAATTTTTGCTGCTCAATGGCGACTCTATTTTTGACTTCAACTATCTGGATCTGTGCCGCGGCAGCTGCGCCAACGAGCCAGACAACTGGCTGGCACGCGTCGCCCTGCTACCGGTACAGGAGGCCGACCGCTACGGGTTTGTAGAGCTGGATGGCGCTGTTATCAGCGCCTTTCGCGAAAAGCCCGACACGCCACAAAGCGGGCTTATCAACAGCGGAGTGTACTGGTTGAAATCTGCCGTGCTCGAGCACATAGGCTCCACCCCGTGCTCCCTCGAACAGGACGTATTCCCAAGGTTAATCGAGCAGTCCGGCTTGATCGGACGGAGCTACCGCGGCTACTTCATCGACATTGGTATTCCGCAGGACCTTGAACGTGCGCGCAAGGAGCTAACGAACAAGCTGCGCCGGCCCGCGGCCTTCCTGGATCGGGATGGCACGCTAAATTACGACGAGGGCTACACTCACCGGATCGACCAGTTCCGCTGGGTCGAGGGTGCAAAAGAGGCCATCAAGGCGCTCAATGATGCCGGTTTCAACGTGTTCGTAGTGACCAATCAAGCCGGTATTGCGCGCGGCTATTATGAACCGGAGCAGGTCACGGTATTGCACACGTGGATGCAGGAGCAACTGGCCATGTGTGGCGCGCATATCGACGACATCCGCTTTTGCCCGCACCACCCAGAGGGCACAGTGGCACCACTGGCGGTTGCGTGCGACTGCCGCAAGCCCGGCACTGCCATGCTGGAAGACCTCATCACACAATGGCAGCCACAGCTGGAGCATAGCTTCATGCTCGGCGATGCTGAAAAGGATGCGGCGGCCGGCAGGGCTGTTGGCATTACCGGCCTGCAGGTGCCTACCGGCGGTATCCTGCAGGCGGTAACCGAGCGCCTGCAAGCTTACGCCCGCTCAACGCCCGCCACTGACTGACACGCCGCATAATGGCCGGAGCGCACGGCTGTCTGAGTCGGGCCGCAAAGCGCCTGTTGCACGTGCGCGGCGTCACGCTACAATCGCCCCTGCCCCCAACCCGGTCAACACAACATGCAAGTGTGGCAACCAAGATCGCTGCAGCAATTGGTACTGGTCAGCATCTTTGCTGCGCTGGCACCGCTGTGTCTTGCGATCCTGTTTACGGTCAACACCCTGGGCCGGCTATCGGAAACCAACCTTGAGGTGAACCAGACCGTCGTGTACGCCACACGCCTGGGACAAGAAATCCAGCGCGATGTACTCGAACTTGAGCGGCGAGCGCGTCAGTATCTTGCACTGGCAGATTTCGAACTGGCAGAACTGTTTGAAAGAGAGCGCAGCATACTCATCCAGAAACTGGGCGCCCTGCAAGCAGCCATGCCCTCACAAAGCCCTGACATCCGGCGCCTGATGGGTTCGCTTGAGCGCATCGAGCTGCCCGACCCCGCCGCTACCGAACTCACGACAGAGCCCCTGGCCAACGCGCTGCCCGGCCAAACCGCACCCGTGGCCACCTCACAGGACAGGGGACAAAGGGTCAGTCATGATTTTTCGGTGATCTCGGAACAGGGCAGCGCGGTGAAGACCTGGCTACTGTCCTCTGTTGACCAGATGCTGGCATCCAACGCCCGCGAGGCAGATTCGCTGATTGAGAATCTGACGCTACAGCTATTGATTCTGGCCGCAGCCACCCTCGCATTGCTGCTGTTTCTTGCCTACTGGATCAACAAACCCGTCAAAGCCCTGACACAGGAGATCCACCAGCTGGGGACTGCGGGCCTGAGCCACCCGATAGAAATATCAGGGCCGCTGGAGTTACAGGCAGTAGGCAGTGAACTGGAGTGGCTGCGCCAAAGCCTGCAGGAATCCGAGCAGCAAAAGGAACAGTTTCTTCGACATATCTCCCATGAATTAAAAACACCGCTGTCGAGCCTTCGCGAAGGCGCAGACCTCCTTGCCGACCAGGTGACAGGGCACCTGTCGCAGCAGCAGCTGGAGATCGTAGACATCCTGCGTCAAAACGGTATCGAGCTGCAAAGGCTCATCGAGAATCTGCTGGATTACAACCGACTACCGGCGCAAGCGCTCACCCTTGAGCGCTTCGACCTCGAGGAGATGTGGCAAAACCTGCTCAATAGTTACAGTCTTATGCTGGACAAAAAAGCCCTGCACCTGGAGCGTCAGGGTCACGTCGCCCAATGGACAGCCGATCGTGACAAACTGCGCACATCACTGGATAACTTGCTGTCCAATGCGGTGGCCTACACCCCCGAAGGCGGGCTCATTGATATCGACTGGCGGGCTGAAGATGCTACTCTTGTGATCGACGTTGCCAATTCCGGTGAAGCCATTCCCATTGAGGATGCCGAGCGCGTGTTTGAGCCATTTTTCCAAAGTGCTGCTAAACGCAGCGGGCCGATCAAGGGCTCGGGCATCGGCCTGAGCGTTGCCCGCGAGTGCATCGAGGCCCAGGGCGGCACGCTAACCATGGCCGACCATCCCTATTTACCCGTGTGTTTCCGCCTGACATGCCCCGGGCACTAGCCGCCAGCGTTCTCTGCGCGCTGTGTCTGGGTGGCTGTATCGCGCCACCCGCGACTCCCCCGCCCGTTCCCGTGATTCGCGAGAACCCGGTGGCCGCGTTACAGCAATGGTTCGGGATGGAAAAGCACGTTGCGCAGATGAGCGCTGAAGATGCAGTGGCCAGCCTGGTTGAGATGGGCCGGCCGCAAACGCCCGACACGCTGTTTCTGTTTGCCTTGCTGAACCAGCAGCTCGGGTCCTACGGCGGCATGACGCTGGCACGCGACGCGCTGCAACAACTGGAAGAAGACACAGCGCTACTGATAGAACAGCAGCGGTTGGCAAGCATCCTGCGGCGCTATAACCAGGCGCGGATTAACAGCCACCTGGGAAGCCAGCAGGCGAGCGAAAGACAAGCGGAGCTGGAAGCACAGCTGCAACTGGCGCAGGAACAGCGCGTACTTCTGGAACAAAAAATACAGGCATTAACTGACCTTGAAGCTGACATCAGCACACGTAAAGAGGAGTCGCCAGGTGCAGGATCGATTGCTCCTCGTTGATGATGACAGCAGTCTCCTGAAGCTGCTTGCCATTCGCCTGGAAGCGGAGGGGTTTGATGTAGAAACAGCAGAGTCTGCGGAACTGGCGCTGCAGGCAATGCGCAACGCGCCTGCCGATCTCATCGTCACCGACCTGCGCATGGAAGGCGCCAGCGGGCTGGAGTTGTTCGAGCAGGTACGCCACTTTTATCCGGGCCTGCCGGTCATCATTATGTCCGCGCAGGGCACCATACCCGAAGCCGTTTCAGCAACGCAGAAAGGCGTATTCGAGTTTCTTACCAAGCCGGTCGACAAGACTCGCCTGCTCGCGACCATTCGCGCGGCCCTGATGCAGTCAGGCGGCCAGCAAAGCGAGATCTTCGAAGATTGGCGCGAGCACATCGTCACGCACAGTTCCGCTATGGAAAGGATTCTCAACCAGGTAAAGCAGATTGCCGGTTCTGATGTGAGTGTGCTGATCACCGGAGACAGCGGTACCGGCAAGGAGCTTCTGGCCAGGGCGATTCACGAGGCCGATGCCCAGCGCCAGGGCCCCCTGGTTGCCGTGAACTGCGGCGCGCTGCCGGAGCAATTACTGGAGTCGGAGCTCTTTGGGCATGTAAAGGGCGCTTTCACCGGCGCCATCAGCGAACACGGCGGGCTTTTTCGTGCGGCCAATGGCGGCACGTTGCTGCTGGACGAAATCGGCGACATGCCACCACCGCTGCAGGTGAAACTGTTGCGCGCACTGCAGGAACGCCGCATTCGACCCATCGGCAGCACCGAGAGCATTCCGGTAGACGTGCGCATTATCTCAGCAACCAACAGGGATCTGGATCGTGATATGCACGATGGGCTTTTCCGCGAAGACCTGTTCTACCGGCTGAACGTGGTCAACCTGCACTTGCCAACGCTGGCGGAGCGCGTAGAGGACATCCCCCTGCTGGCGAATCATTTCCTGCGCAAGACAGGCGCCTACCAGATGGGTAACGTCAGCAGCTTCGCACCGGGGGCAATGGAGGTCATGATCAGCGCGAGCTGGCCCGGTAACGTCCGGCAACTCGAGAACGTCGTGCAGCGCAGCGCGGCGCTCTCCACGACACCCGTCATCCCGGATTCCCTCGTGCGCGAGGCGCTCACCGTAGAGGACCATTTCCTGCCCTCTTTGAGCCAGGCCCGGGAGCAGTTTGAGCATGATTACCTGGTGAAGGTACTGCGACTGACCAACGGTTCGGTCGCCGAGGCCGCACAACTGGCCCAGCGCAATCGGACCGATTTCTACAAACTGCTCAAGCGCCAGAACATCAACCCTGAGCGCTTCAAGAACCGCGCCTGATTCGGCGCCGCTGCATCAATGGAAAATTCGTAGCTTCTTGTAGGGCTGGCCCGAGTCCAGTGGGATATTGTCGATAGTGACCGTATCACCCTGCACTACAGCGGTGCCAAACAGCGCACCGTCGTCCCACGTCCAGTTCAGCCTCTGGCCATCGTGAAACGCAAAATGCGCTGGCCTGCGCGGCGTAACACTCACCGTGATATTGCGCGGCTGGTCGGGAACACCCTTCCCGAAACCTGAGCGAGCAACGTAGCGCAGCGGAAACACGAGCTGGGTTTTATCGTCGATGATGCCGGCGTGATTCCACAGGATGCCCAGATTATAGTGCCCGCGCGGAAAACGCTGCTCGTCTAACCTGTCAACCGGTGAGCGCGGATAGTTTCCGGTGGACCGGGTGAATGCCGGATGCGCCCGGTCGAGTGTGACATCCTGCTCAGGCGCTTCAAAGACTGACAACATCGGCATGTTGAAGCCCGCCTCACCAACACCGTGCCCACCCTGGGTCCAGCTGAAGGCACCGCCAATCCTGTTTTCTTCAACAATGTTGACGAACTCCAAAATAGTGCTGCCGTCGGGCCCATCACTGAACTGGTCATTGGTACCAAAGGCGTGCCGGTAGTGAATACCGCGCACGACCGGGTCCCGGGCGGCCTGTACGGCGAAGTCGATCCTGTCCCAGAGCCAGGTGCCCCAGCCGGCGTCCGGCGGAAAGTTACGGTACTGGCCCGGTTGCCTGGCATACACCCGGCGCGGCATCACGATGCCGGCGCGCGCCGACGACCAGGCGATTTTCTCGCGCCAGGGACTGGGTAATATCATCGTCTGGACTACCGCCCCAGCGCCTCCCATCGAAGACCCTTCCAGAACAATCCCGTATTTGTCGACGTTGAACTTATAGCGTTTTTGCAGGTAGTGCAGGGTCGCCGCAATTCGCCTGCCAGGCGCGGGCCGAAACTGCGGGCCGAATGTCCACCACTCGCGCAGGCTCTGGCTATAGGCCTCGGCATCCTGGTTTCTCACTTCCAGGTCGCCCAGGGCCGAGGGACCAAACACGCGCATGGCGCCCTCTCCACCACCCGAACCGTGCATGCTCACAACAATACGCGGGGTATTCGACAATGGTATCCGGTGCGAGTAGGCCCATTTAAAATCACGCTGGTAGGCTCCATAAAACGGCGTGTCGGCCAGCGCTAACTCTCCCAGGTAGAACTTCCAGCTGTTGCTTTGCTGCGTCGGCTGCGCAGGCGCAGAGACGGGCTGCGCGTTCGCGCGCATCTCAAAGCGACCATCGCCCGGGCGCTTTGGCTGCGGTAAATGACTGGCACCCTGCGCCTGAGGCGCAGCGCCCTGGGTAATCGCCTTGGCACCCGTATCAACAGGCTGGTTCTGGCGGGGATCAGGATGGGTTTGTACAGGGCCACTACCGGGGGCAACCTGCACGGATTTACCCTGGCGAATTCGCTTGTAGTCGTCCCAGCTGTTCTGGGCAACGACAGGCGCCCCGGACACAGCGCTTGCGCGTGCTTCGGGACCGGCGGGATTCGCAGAGGCAAGTGTGGCCAGCACAGCCATTGCCAGGATTGGTTGTCCGAACATGTTTGTGGTTCCTATCTTTTCAAAATGCCAGCGCAATTCAATTCCGTGACACCGCCCGACGAAGGGAAAGAACTGGAACTGAGTCGCACTTGGGAGCGACTCAGCCGCTATTTTGTCGGTTCGTCCTTACCTGTGTTCGAACACAATGATAGCATCTTGCACAATAAACCCACGGGATGGAACCGCACATGGGGTCAGCATCCGAGCAGACCGATCAGCCGCCGTCACAGGCCCGACGCCATGGCATGATGGGCCTGTATACGCAAGGCACCATCAGCCAAACTGCCGACAGCGACGCAGAGGCTGCGCGCAACCTGCGCACAACGCTACCTGCGAAGATTCATCGATCCGAACATCATCGCGTTGCCACCACCGGCTCGCTCTTTGCGATGCCCAGTGGTGGCGCGGTGATCGTTGTCGGTCGGCCACGCTTCAAAGACGCCCATCTCGAGCACATTCATGAGCAACAGGACAGCGCCGCCGCCATTGCCGAGGCTTACCGGGATCATGCCGGCGACGTCTTCGAGCATGTCTATGGCAGTTTTGCCTGCTGTATCATCGATCCGTCCAACGACCGGCTCCTCGCCGCTATTGATCGCGTGGGTCAACACACTCTGTACTATCGCCAGCTTGACGCCGCACTGGCTTTTGGTAGCGACAGTGCCTGCTTGCGCGATCTCGATACCGCCAGCACCAACGTGCTCAATCAGGGGGTTTTCAACTATGTCTACTTCCACATGGTGCCCAGCCCCGGCTCAATTTTCGCCCAGATAAAAAAGCTCCCTGCCGCTCATTGCCTGGAGTGGCAAGGCGGTGAAGTAACGCTCAGGTGCTACTGGGCGCCGCGCTTCAACGAATCACATACCCGGGGCCATCTCAAGGAACTGCACCAGTCACTGCGCGACAAGTTACGCGAGGCGATTGCCAACAACCTGCCGACGCAGGGCAAGGTTGGCGCTTTTCTCAGTGGCGGGCTGGATAGCTCAACGGTGACGGGCGTGATGTCGGAACTGTGTGACGAACAGGCGCAGGCATTCTCCATTGGCTTCGCTGCCGATGGCTACGACGAAATGCCGTTTGCCAGAACCACCGCCCGGCATTTCGGTGTAAAGCTCAATGAATACTACGTAACCCCACAGGACGTGGTCGATGCACTGCCCATGATCGCCACCAGCTACGACGAACCTTTTGGTAATTCATCGGCACTGCCTGCCTACTTCTGTGCGCGTATGGCAGCGGAACACGGCGTAGACACCCTGCTTGCCGGTGATGGTGGCGACGAACTGTTTGCCGGCAATGAGCGTTACAATTTCCAGCGTGTGTTCGAACACTACCAACACGTGCCGAAAGCGGTACGCAACGGACTGCTGGAGCCACTACTGCGCGCCCTGCCCGCTTCCCTGGGCCTGGTCAGCAAGGCACGCAGCTACGTCGCGCAGGCCAAGACGCCGCTACCCGATCGCCTGCAAAACTATAACTTCCTGCACCAGCACCTGCCAGAAGAGATCTTCAGCGATGACTTTCTGCACGAAGTGAACGTCGCACTGCCGCTGGAACTGCAGCGCGCGGTCTATCACCGCCCAGAGGCGGGCAGCGACCTCAACCGCATGCTGTACCTGGACTGGCAGTTCACTCTGGCGGACAACGACTTGCGCAAGGTGTCGCATATGTGTTGCGTCGCGGGAGTAGACGTTACCTACCCTATGCTTGATGACGTATTAATTGAGTTTTCCTGCTCGATTCCCAGCGACATAAAAATCAAGGGCAAGGAATTAAGGCATTTTTATAAACAGGCGCTAACGGGCTGGTTGCCCCAGGAAACCATCTCCAAGAGCAAGCAGGGTTTTGGCCTGCCTTTTGGTGTATGGATGCAGGATTACCAGCCACTGCGAGAAATGGCCTATGACAACTTGCTGGCCCTGAAAAAACGCCAGCTCATTCGGCCGGAATTTATCGACAAGACGATCGAAATGCATCAGAGCAAGCACGCCGCCTACTACGGCGAACTGGTGTGGATATTTACCGTGTTTGAACTATGGATGGATGCTAACGCTGAATCAGTCAGGTAGCACGAAGAACACCTGCCATGAGGCGCTGTCTGCACACGAACTGCCATAACGCTGCAGCGCTTACTCAATCACCCCTTTTACCCACTCACAGGTCATGCTTGACACCACCCCACGCCACTGCTTGCCTGAAAAGGTATGATCAGCGTCTGCGACCATCCGTGACTCGATGCCCGGACGAGCAAGTAGGCGACGCCACGCACGATCAGTCTCTGCCAGGGTGGCAAACTCTTTGGCGGTGAGGTCATTCTCACTCAGTACGATCAGGGCGCTGCGGTCATATTGACTGAACCCGTTGAGCATCCGGTCGACAAAAGAGTGGCGCGAGCCAGCGCCGCTGCGTAGCCCGACTGAACCGGCGATGGTACGCACTGAACTGAGCAAGAACTCCTTGATCGAGGCCGCAACGTTTACCTTGCCAGATAACAGGCGGCGCCATCCGCTGGATCCCGTTGCCAGCGAACGGTAATAGTGTGAGAGCTTCACTTGCGGCGAGTACTCCACCCCATGCACCCAGGGATTCAGTAGCACCATTGAGCAAATGGCCGTATGGCGATGCGCATACATCATGGCCGCCGATGCTGCATCGCACAGCCCCCACAAGACGATACGCTTGATCGTTGGATCCTCGCCCATCAGTGCATCGATAGCACAGGCGATGTCTTCCTCAACGTCGCTGAATTCGCGCTGCTCGCCCTCGCTATCGCCCATGCCGGAATAATCGAAACGCAGTGAAGGGATCGCCTGCTCCGCCAGGTCGCGCGCCAGCAAAGTGAACTGGCGATGGCTGCCTACGCGATACTGCGGGCCGCCAACCAGTATCAGTACCGCAGTGCCATCGTGAGCCTCGGGGAGAGTCGCCACCCCTACCAGGCGATGACCGCCACAGGCAAAAACCAGACCACGCTCACGCCAGCCAGCGCCCTTCATCGCAGACCATCCAGGGTCAGGCGCAGCAAGTCGGGATTGATGGCGGCATCGTGATTGCGCCAGAACGCCTCACCGGGTAACGCATACGCCTGCACCTGTACGCCGTGATCCTCCCAATAGGCAGTGACATTGCGCGAGGGTAGAGCCAGTTCACGGCCAGTGCCCGGTGTCACTTCCATCCACAATACCTCACAGGACGGTATCAGGTCGTGTAGCCGGCTTTTCGAGATGGCCATGGCCAACTCAGCCGACAGCTCATAGCCGGCTACCTCAAGCGTCTTGCCTTCACGCAGTTCACTCCACAGCGTTTTGCGATCAAAGCTGGGGCGTTCGCCCACTGCAGCCGCCGCCACGCGCAGGCGCAGGAACTGATCGACCTGCTGCTCACCATTGAGTACCGGCTGCCAGAGCACAAGCCGTTGAATGTCAGTGTGTGTGCGCTCCAGCTCGCAAGCCAGCAAGGCCCCCAGCCGAAGGCCCCACAGCGTGATCGGGCCTGCACAGTGTTGGCGCAGGTAGTCCAGGGCAGCGTTCGCGTCTTCCAGCCAGGTTTCCCAACGTGCATCGACAAACTCGCCATCGCTGTCACCACAGCCATTGAGATCTATTTGCATGACCAAGTAGCCCTGGGCGGCAAGCAGGCGCGCCTGGGCCGCAACGGTGCGTCGCGCCTTGTGCATTTCCTCAGCAAATGGGTGCAGAAACAGCACGGCGCCCTGCGCCTCACCGCGCTCTGGCTGCAACAGGATATGAAAGATCTGTCGCTCTGAGTGCTGCAGGAAGTCAGCAGACAGGCGATGGGCAGGCGGCGTCATGATCTAGCCAAGCTTGGACTCGACGAACCGGGTCAGGCTGCCCACGGTGGCAAAAACGTCAGCGTCGACCTCGTCATCATCGACACGGATACCGTATTGCTCCTCAAGCGTCGTTAGAATGCCCACAACGGACATCGAATCCATTTCGGGAATCACCCCCAGAACGCGAGTGTCTGCGTGCGGGTTGATAGAACCCGGCGGCAAGCCCAAAGTGGAATGCAGTATCTCAACAACTTCGGATTGAATACCTGTTTCCAATGATTTTACGCCCTGATTGCAGTGGATAGAGTGCCGGACAGCACCACATGTGTGGAATACCATCCCCAATGCTAACCCTGCCAATGCCAGCACTCAAGATTGTTTTGTGACTGTCGTAGCAGTCTGTGAAAGGTATTGCCAATAACCAGTGATTCCCCGATAGTGTTTTGCAGACCCAGCAGCGGGCGTAACTCCCTTGGACAACCACGCTTTTCGCGTCGAAACAATCGATTTACACCAGCACAGCGTACCTGCGCAGGTACAGCAGTGTTTGGCTGAGGCGGAATCCGAACACCCGCAACTCGGTCTCGACTGGCTGTTAAACCTTGTTCAGCATGCCACGCAGGCCGGCGCCAGGCCCGTTTTGCTGGTCGCCTGGGACATGGCACACCGACCGTGCATTCTTCCGCTGTTATACGAAGAAGACGGCGCCGTCAGTGCCCTGGCCAACTTTTACACCTCGCTCTATCAACCGGTTGGCCCAACACCCGACCGCGCGCTGCTGTTGCGCGCACTGCTGCGCCACCTGCGCAAAACGCCGGGCATCACGCGCCTGACGCTGGCGCCAATGGATCCCGCCAATGCCCTGTTTGGTGAGTTGCAGGCCGCACTGACCGACACTGGCTGGCGCGGCTGCCACCACTACTTCTGCTTTGGCAACTGGCGGCACTCGCTCAGGCAAGGCGATTGGGACGGATACCTCGCGTCCCGCTCTTCTCGCGTCAGGAATACGGTGTCGCGCAAAACGCGCGCCTTTCTGCGCGACGGCAGGGGCAGCCTGGCGCTGATAAGGCCGACGGATGCACTGGATGAGGCCATCGAAAGCTACACGCAGATTTACGCAAAGAGCTGGAAGCGCAACGAACCCTTTACCGATTTCATTCCCAACCTGGTGCGCCTGGCCGCCGAAAAAGGCTGGCTGAGGCTGGGCCTTGCCCACTACGATGGCCTGCCCATTGCCAGCCAGATATGGCTGGTCAGTGGCGCAACGGCGTATATCTACAAGCTGGCCTATGACGAAGACTATGCACAGCAGTCTCCAGGGACCGTACTCACCGCCTACATGATGCAGCAGGTAATCAGCCAAGATGCGATCCGCAACATTGATTACCTGTCAGGTGATGACACGTACAAGCGAGACTGGATGTCGCAAAGACGCGAAATGCGCGGCGTCGCCGCGTACAACCCGGCCAGCGCGCGCGGCGTCGGCGCACTGCTGGCTTATACTGTGAAACGCGGGCTGAAGTATTTACATCGCCCAGCGACGTCCAGCACACGCGAATGAACCCGCCTCACGCCGCACTTAGCTGCGTCGCCCAATCCAGCAGCGCCTCGTTGACCCGTTGTCTGGCATCGACTGAGGAGAAGGTTTGGTCCGCCTGCGGCAAGTCAATGCGGCGATTCAACGGCTTGTTGCACGCATCAAACCAGGCCCGATCACGGGCCAGCAGCGCATCGAACTCCTTGCTCACCACACTTTGCCCGCTGATAAGAAACAACACCGGGCCCGGAAAATCCCGCAAACCGCCCTGCATACGCGCCATCCAGTGATCGGCGCCGCCACCGGCTTCTGCGCCGGGCGCAGGCCGCTGCGCCACGCGCTTCAGGCGCGTTGCCAGGCTGCGTACCGCCGAGTGCAGGTAGGCCACAAGGTCATATTCAAACCGGACAACCTTCCGCCAGAAAGACGCTTGCCGCAGTCGTGCCAGGTAGTGCTGCTTACGCACCACGGCCTGCGTTTGCTGCGTGCTGATCCACGGGTTACCCAGAACCATACTGGTAACACCATTGATGTGCAGCCCATGCATCATGCAACCTGAGGCAGCATCGCACCCGCCCCAAAGTACAATATTTTTCAGCTCGGGAAGCGCCTCACGCAGACAGTCGACGGCGGCCTGGATATCGGCGCGCGTGTGCTCAAAGCCGGCAAATTCGCCGGCGCTATCGCCCAGTCCGCGGTGATCAAAGCGCAGAACCGCGACACCTCTGGATGATAGCGCGCGCGCCATCGACACCATGTTGCGGCCAACGCCCGCACGATACTGAGGCCCACCGGCTATCACGCACACGATGGCGGTATCGATCGGCTGCTCCGGGCGATGCAGGATACCCACAAGTGACTGTGACTCACAGGTAAACACCAGTGGAACTTCGACTGCTTTCAATTCTGTGCCCTCATGCTCTTGCCATGCCCCACTCGAGCTTGCACTGCAACGCCCTCACACCGCAACCCGCAATCGGGCAGGTAAGCAACGTATTTTAACCGCCTCAGGCAGACTTGTGCAGATGCGCTTCCTGCCCAACAACCATGGCGCTGTCATCCAGCCCGATAAACGCCAGGATCTCCCGCTGGCCCTGGGGATGACTCAGTGCTGAGATATCAAAGATGCGGAAGTGCTGCGGGTGGCGCTGCTGCAGTGTTTCGGCCTGGGCGTAGTAGGTGTCCCAGTACATTCCGATAGCCTGCTCCCTGGACGCAGCCTGAAACTTGGGAAAAGCGCTGTCCCATACCGGATCCTTTTTCCAGTACGAGCCATCGTGCTCTTGCCAGTAGTTATACGCCGTGTAAAAAGGTGTTCTGGTCAGCCAGGCGCGTATGCGGTCACCCCACCATAGAGAAGGCCACCGTTTGATAGACGACTTCTGCAGCCAGCTCTGTACGGTTTCCTCTCGTTCACGACGGATACACACAAAAACACAATCAGGGTCGGCCAGCAGCAAGTCATCCACGTATTTCAGGTAGTAAAATGCAATATCACCGATGAGATTGACCGCGCTCATCGACTGCAGCTGGCGGTAGGTTTCCACAGACGCGGGTCGCGAGTAATCGACAGTCAGCCTGGACTTGTCACCGCCTTGCAAAATTTGCCGAAATTCCCGCACGGTATTCAGCGGCGCTTGCGCATTACCTTGAAAAACCGCGCAGGCCGGGTTGAGTTCATGAAAACAAAGCCCACCAGGCTGGCGATTGAGCAAACTTGTCAGTGAGGCCGTACCCGATCGACCTGAACCAAGGCCGATCACAAGTCGGCCACGGGCGCGCTCACTGCTCATTGTGGTGTGCCTCGATGGGTGCCCGGCAGAGCCCTGCGCAAGCGCTGCCAACTGCCGGCCGGTGTGCCCCGCTGTTGCTGCGTCGTGTCGTTACGACCTGTACTTTCACCCGTTCAGTTTCCTGTACTGTTGCCTGCGTCGTTACCTGTGTTGTTGCCTGTGTTGTTGCCTGTGTTGTTGCCTGTATTGTTGCCTGTGTTGTTGCCTGTATTGTTGCCTGTACCGTTGCCCATAAGGTTGCCGGCGTTGCTGCCTGTACAGAGTACTGCAAAGACCCAGCAGCCAATGACGCCAGCCAGAAAATCACAGGCTAGCCCTCAACGCGCATCGCCAACATGGCCTTGATGTGGTCGGCAGACTCGGCAATTCGGGCATAACACTGTGCATAGGCTTGTCGAGATTGCCCGTACGGATCACCAATTTCTGCATGTCGAGGCGCCCTTGAAGGATAGGCACCGAGTAGGAATACCCGGCCTTCCACATCCGGACGCATGGCCAGCAATCTGTCATAGTGGGCTTTTTCCATCACGAAAATGACATCGCTCTTGCGCAGCATCTCATCAGTCACCGTCGTAGAGCGCAGCCAGGTCATATCGACACCGTTGTGCGCGGCAATTTCCACCATCATGGGGTCAGCCGGCCTGGCTGACTCCTCGTGAAAACCGGCCGAGTAGATCGCAACTCCCGAATCCTCGGCGTAAGCCCTGATCATGGCATCGGCCAGGGCACTGCGATTGATGTTGCCGTAACATAAAAACAGAATCGACTGTGCCCTTTCTACTTCGCGCATTACCACATTATTGCGCCAGGCACGCTTCTGCTGCCGCCTGAATAACCAGTCATTGGCCAGCGATTTCAACCTGGCCGCGTAACTGTCGAGAATGCCGATCAGGTCAAACAGACCCGGTAACGGATCAGAAAAGTTCTGCACATCGAAATAGTGGCGCGGTGAAAGAAACAAGCGCAGTTCCCTGATCACTTCACCGGTCGACGGGATTTTTACCAGGCGCGGGTCGCCCTCTCCCCTGAGCACCGATTCATACCACCACAAGTCACGCGCCAGCAGTCGACAGTACACGCCGGGGCGATAGTCGGGAAAACTGCCGATCCGCCCATTGAGCTCAAGCTGCGCCAGCATAGCGGGAAAATCAGCACCGGCGGCGTTCGCCAGAGGCAGGGAACCCCAGAAGCGACCGTTGATTTCCATCAGGCAAAACGCTCCGGTTTGTGTGTCCAGTTTGAATTCAACCATGGCAACCCCGTGCCACTGCAGCGCGCCGATCAAGGCGGCCGAGGCCTCAAGTAATCGCGGGTTCAGGGGTTCGCTCACGCGCAAACTACTGCCACCTCCGGTTAACGGTACCTCATGCAACCTGCGGTGCTGAAATGCATAGTGAATCGCACCCTGGTCAGCGATCAGTTCTACACCGACGCCGTCACCGCCAAAATATTCCTGCAGCACTACCGCGCCGTAGCGCAGAGCATGTTTACAGCGCGCCACCAGGCCGACGGCATCGAAGGCATAACTGACCTGCAGGTGGCTGGCGCCACCGTCTTTCGAACCGATGGAGCGTGCCGGCTTGACGACTACGGGGTAGTGCAGCGTCTCCTGGATGTCATTCAACTCCTCCAGCGAAGCTACGGTCACGCTGCGCGGGATGGCAACCCCCAGTTCCTGTGCGAGCGTCATAGTTTGGGCTTTATCCAGTACCAGCGTGAGGCTGTGCTCCCCTGGCATCGCGACCTTCGCGGCACTCAGCCGCTGCCTGGCATTGGATAAAGGCACCAGGGTACGCTCCGTAACGGGGATCACCAGGTCATAGTGCTCTGCGGCCAGGTGGTGACACAGCCAATCGACAAACTTGGCTGGTGAAGCCAGGGGGCTTGGATAGCAGAACTTGCGAGATGCCCTGCGTGAACGACCAGCTATAGGGGCAGCAACATGGCTGGCAACATCAACGACACAGGACTGCGCAGCCAACGACCGCGTAATGGTCAGGGCAGGCACCATGTCTGCATCAAGCACCAGTACTTTGCGTCCCGCTAACGTTGTCATTGTTCGGTGGCGGTCCTGGTGGCGTCGCACGGCTCGGGCATAGGCGCCCGCACACTGCGCAGCATCGCTTCGACGTTTTCGCCAGCACAGGCGATAGCAGCAAGGTCAAACACGGGCGTAGTGATCATTTCCAGGACGCGGTCGGAGAATTCCAGAGCCATATTAGGTGGATATGGACTGGGAAGCACTCAAGATGGCGCAGATTCTGCCATTTTTGTGAGCGCGATCAAGCCATTGATGACAACTGTGACCGCTTTGGGGAAAACCAGTTCACATATCTTTGGCAGCAAGTTGACCCGCATCCAGCGGGTTCCTAAGATAGCCGGTATGCGCGTCCCGCCCAATAATAAGGCACAGGTTTGATGCAGGTCGCAGACGTATGACACCTACCGTTCTACAGGGCCTTTTGCAGTGACGCCAGCCGCACCTTTTTTCTCCGTGATTATCTCAACGCGCAACCGCCCAATGCTGTTTGAACGTGCGCTGCGCTCGGTTCTGGATCAATCCTTTGACGCGATTGAAGTGGTTGTAGTCGTGGATGGCTCCAGCGATGAGCATCTGGTGGCATACCATGAACTGGAAACTCGCTACACGCGATCGAACTTTCAGTACCTCGTTCACCAACCCAACGGCCATGGCCAGAGCTACTCGATGAACTGCGGGGTGCGCGCCTCAAGCGGCCAGTACCTGTGCTTCCTCGATGATGACGACTCATGGACAGACAACCACTACCTTGAGCGCGCCCACCGCAGCATCACATCCTGTGCGCAGGCTGTCGATATGCATTACAGCAACCAGAAAGCGTTTTTTGCGGACGGCACCGCGCAAACTGACCTGGTATGGCTGGAAGACCTCATACCCCAGACGGCAGAGTTTCCTGCCAATGAAAACGACACCTTCGTCGTTGACGCTGAATTCATGATGCGCAGCGGTGGTTTTGGGCACCTGAACTGCAGTATTTTCCGGCGCGAGTTTTACCTCGACATCCAGGGCATGGACGAAAGCATTCGCTACGAGAACGATCGCGATGTGTTTATTCGCTCGGTCGACGGCGCCGGGACCATATTGTTCAGCACGCACTATGTGTCACGGCACAACATTCCGGACAGCGCCAAGAAGGAAAACATGTCGACGGTCGCCTCCGATACGGACAAAAAACTGTTCCAGATACGCGTTTATGACAAAGGCATATCAAACTCGACCCAGCCGGCGGTTCTGGCACACTGTCGCAAGGGTAAAGTCTATGAACTGAAACACCTCACGCAGATTCTTGCCGCCAGGGGCGACTACACCCGGGCCGCGCACTATGCACGCGAGGCTTTGCTCAACGGTTTCAACCCGCGCTGGCTTGGTTATACCGTGTATATCTGTACCAAGTCACTGTTGAGCTGAGCGTCGAGTGAGCCCTTCCCCGTCACAGAGCACTGAGCAGGCAGCGGGCCCGATGAGCCTTGTTGCACAGCTGCGGCGATTCAACACATTACTTTCACGACACGAGCACATTCTCATGCTCAGTCATATGCGTGCCTACTCCAGCCTGTTTGGCCACATTATGGGTTCCCACCCGGCCATTTGTGGTTACTACGAGATGCATATGGGCTACTACAGCTGGCGTAGCTTTGTACGACAAAAGCTGCTGTATTTTCGTGATGAACAGCCCAAGGCAAAGTTCAGGTACATGTTTGACAAGATACTGCACAACGATCATGCCATCAGCACCGAGATGCTGGATCATCCACGTTCACAGGTCATATTCGCTCTGCGCCCACCGGGCAAGACCATACCCAGCATCCTGCGGCTCTATGAGAACGTTGACCCTTCCCATGAATTCAATGACGCGCGCTACGCAACCGACTACTACATCGGCCGGCTGAACACCCTTGAACGCATGGCCCAGTCGATGCGCAGCGGCTTCTTTTACATGGACGCGCAGGCTTTGGTATCGGATTCGCAAGACACACTTGCAGCACTGACCCAGTGGCTGGATTTGACACCTGCGCTCAGTCCAGACTATGACATCCAGAAAAAGACCTCACAGGAACGTGTCGGTGACACCTCAGAACGCCTGGGCAGCGGCCAAATCACCACCAGCATTGCGGATGACACCAAAACTGTCGCTATCAGTCATGGCCTGGTCGAGGAAGCGGAACTGGTTTACACCCGCGTCAGGCAAACAATGATCAACGCCTGCGAGCACGGACAGTACACCGCCTGAGGGCCACCGGGGCGAGACCCTAGTCGCGGCTGAACAAACCGGTGGAGATCTCCAGCAGGCGTGGGGCGTGGTCGCGCTTGTGCAATTGCCACACCGGGGCACCGCTGAAGGTGTGGACCTGCACCTCGGTGCTGCCCTGCGCGAGTTTATCGACCGCTTTTTGGGCACCGGCCGACAGGGGCTCACCTTCGCTGTCCGCATGCTCCAGCCAGAACACGCTGCCCGCACAGCGCGGTGTGGTGTCTGAAAGCGTCAGGGATTCCAGATCCGCAACGATGCCCCCGCCCAGAACATAGCCCGATACCTCCACGGTTTGACCATCACCCAGGCGCTGGCGAATTTGTGCGGTTGTCTCTGCCGGCAGGCCACTGTTGGCCAGCGACGCAACGCGCTGGCGCAGCAGTTGCACCACATAGCGTTTGCCTGAAGTGACCGGCTGCCACATCAGTATGTGCTGGATATCACGCGCGGTTCGCGATGCGTAGTCGGCCGCAATCAAGGCGCCCGTGCGCAGCCCCCACAGTGTCACCGGCAAAGCCGACTGTGAGGTAATTGTATCGATAGTCGTGTCGATGTTCTGCTGCCAGTGCGCAAGGCGGGCATCGGCAAGTTCGCCTTCGCTGTCACCGGTGCCGAAGAAGTCAATCAGGGTGCAGTGGTACCCAAGCGCACAAAATGCGCGGGCCTGCTGCGCCACCAGCGCCCTGCAACGATTCATCTCCTCGGCAAAGGGCGGCAAAAACACAATATGTCCGCGGGCTGCGCCATGCGATTCGAAGGTCAGGGTAAAATGCCGACTGCCTTCACCGCCCAAAAAACGCGGCTGGAGTGTCACATCTGTTGCTGTCATAAGGCAACTCCCTGAATGGACAGCGACGCGCAGACGCCACGCCCGTTATTTGATACCACTGGCCCCTGCATACTGGCGCGTGCTACTGCGAGGATTCTCGGGTAAAAAAGTCCGAGTAACGCGCCCGCAGGTTGGGGCGATCTATCTTGCCGTTGGGGTTTCTGGGCAAGTCCGCCGCTATCTCGATATGGGCGGGCACCATAAAACTGGGCAGTTCTTTCTGGCAGTACTTCAGTATGGCCGCCACCTCAACGTCGGCATCAGCGCCTGTCTCTACCAGCAGCACAATGGCCTGCCCCAGCTCGGGGTGCGTGACACCAACGGCCACTGCTTCAGTCACCAGGCCGGACGCGAAGACGACCTCCTCCACTTCTGTTGGGCTGACGCGATAACCGGAGGTCTTGATCATTTCATCCTGCCGGCTTTCAAAGTACAGGTAACCCTCGGCATCCATACGCATCTGGTCGCCAGACCATACTGCCATCTCACGCAGAGGAATCCCCTGGGGCTGTCCGGGGGCCTCACGAAAACGCTGCGCAGTGCGCTGCGGGTCATTCCAGTAGCCCATGGCCACCAGCGAACCCCGGTGCACCAACTCGCCGGGTTCATCCGGATCACAGCGGGACCCGTCCGGCCTGACCACCATTAACTCTACGTTCGGCAATGCCTTGCCCACGCTGCCCGGGCGTCGATCGAACTCCTCCGGCGGCAAGTAAGATGAACGAAACGCCTCTGTCAAACCATACATCTGGTAAATTCCCGTCGATGGCAACGCCTCTTTGAGTCGCAACAAGGTAGAGCGCTGCGCGGCACCGCCCGAGGTGGTCAGGTAGCGCATGCTGGCGACGGCCTCGGGAGGCCAATCCAGTATCGCGAGTTGGTTCCATATAGGGGGTACTGCAGAGATTCCGGTGATCGAATACCTGGCCACCGCGGCAACCACCTCTTTGGCCAACAGGAAGTCCATCAACACCACAGAGGCGCCTACAAAATAGGCGGTGGTGAGTTGACTCAAGCCATAGTCAAAACTCAGGGGCAGTACGGCGAGCAGGCGATCTGCCTGCGACAACCGCAAAAACTCTGCACTGCTCTCAGCAGCGGCAACCATATTGGCGTGAGACAGTACAACCCCCTTTGGCGACCCGGTACTGCCCGATGTATAGAGTATGGCTGCCATATCGACATCAATGCGCTCATGACACGCCGCAGAGCCGTCACCCTGTACATCGTCCCAACCCAGTAGCCGTGTGGCCAGTTCTGGCGCATCAGGCTTGCGTTCAGTAGTAAGAATGATCGCTTCAAGATCAGGGCAGCCCTGGATCACACTCTCCAGTTGCTTGAGGCGCTGCGCCGAGGTGATCAGCACACGCACATTACAGTCGCGCAGGATGTGGCCAACCTGCTGCGGCTTCAGCATGGGATTTACCGGCACTGACACACCGCCCGCTGCCGCCGCCGCGAAGAAACCAATCACGGTTTCAAACTGCTTGGGAAGGTAGATTGCCACACGGTCATCGGGATTCAGCCCAAGGGCCACAAGCCCGCTTGCCACAGACTCCACCCGGGATTGCAACTGTGAAAATGTGAGCGTGTCGTCCTTGTGCAGCAGGGCCAAAGCGTCAGGATGGGACAGGGCGCGGTGCGCCACCAGTTCATGTAACAAGCGTATTTTCTGGTTCAACATACTTATCTCAACTAGGGAGCGTCCGGTTCACACTGGCTATCAAAGGCAGCACGGCCTGGGCAAGGTGGCCTGCCGCGCCCAAAGGACACCTTGCAGGCCATACAATGGCAATGGCTAGTCTTCAGACTTGGACTGGATAAAGTCTGCCAGGTCTTCCACCGTGGCAAATATCTCGGTATTGATTTCGTCATCTTCGATAACGCAGTCCAGTTCCTCCTCGATGGCACTGACAATGCCGACAATGGTCAATGAGTTGAACTCCGGAAAGTTCCCGAGTATCTCGGTGTCGGCATCCAGTTCCTCGCGGTCTATCTGCAGGTTCGAAGCGAGTATCCTGATGGCCACATCCAATGCACTCATGGCGAAATCCCCTTGTCAAATGATCACGGTCAAGCCGGCTTGTCGCAGCCGTGCAACCCGCAAAAGGCGTCTTCAATCGCACGGGCGCAGGGCGCATATTATTGCAGTATGGTGCGGTTGAATACCCCGAACATCGGGCTTTGGGGCGTGAAATAACCCCTAAAATAACAGATCTTCCGATTTGTGCGCCAAGTCTCATACTGGAAAAAGCCCGCTGTACGACTGGCACAGTAACCTGCAGTAATTTATGCTTGAACGACGATTTACCGGGATGAAGAGCCAGCGTCCGGCTTCCGGCACGCTGGTTTGGACAACGCATAGTCAATCGTGAACTGTAAGCCATTAACAGTCAGTCATTAAACGTGGTCTTTCATGCATAGCCGTTACACACCACCTACCCACCCGCCCGCCGGTAATCCTGCACGGCGTGTCATGCGGAGGTTGTACAGCGCGCGTCCTGCCTGCCCGGGCAACAGGCAGAATTTGCCTAACCGGCACTACCGTGCCATTGAGTACCAGCAAACCTAGACTATGAACCGAATAACTACAGTTGAAGATAACTTTCTCGACGACGTCATCGCGGTCGACGAACGCCACAGGTTTAAGGTTTACACCCAGAAAGACTTGCAGCGCATTGAGCAACTGCAGGCGCTATCAGATGACACACGCTTCGAGATGCTGGTGGTGTCTTCCATTTTGCCATTCCGGGTCAATCGCTATGTCATTGAGGAACTGATCGACTGGACGAAAGTACCGGAAGATCCCCTGTACCAGCTGACGTTTCCGCAAAAAGCCATGCTGCCTGCCCCGATGTATGAGCAAATGGCTGCGCTACTGAAGTCGGGCGCGGCCAGCGCCGAAATACACGCACTGGCGAAATCGTTACGCGCTCAGCTGAACCCCCACCCTGCCGGCCAGATGGAGCTGAATATCCCGCTGGACGAACTGTCCGGCACAAAGCTCAACGGTCTGCAGCACAAGTATCGCGAAACCGTTTTGTTCTTCCCCGGCCAGGGCCAGACCTGCCACAGCTACTGCACGTTCTGCTTTCGCTGGGCCCAGTTTGTAGGCGATAAAGACCTGCGCATGGCCAGCACTGAAGCGGCGGCGATGCACGGCTATCTTGCCCGGCACACTGAGGTGTCAGATCTGCTGGTGACCGGTGGTGACCCGATGGTGATGAAAACCAAGCACCTTGCCGCCTATCTTGACCCGCTCACAGCGCCGGAGTATGACCACATTCGTACCATCCGCATCGGCACAAAGGCACTGACCTTCTGGCCGCAGCGTTTTGTCAGCGACGACGACGCCGCTGAATTGATCAGCCTGTTCACAAGACTGATTCGTGCCGGGAAACACGTCGCCTTGATGGCGCACTTCAACCACTGGCGCGAGATGGAAACAGACATTGCTCGCGCCGCTATAGAGCGGGTGCGACGCGCTGGCGTAGAGATTCGCAGCCAGGCACCGCTGCTGGCCCACATCAATGACAACGCTGATGACTGGGCGCGCACCTGGAAGCAGCAGGTTAACTGCGGCATCATTCCCTACTATATGTTTATCGAACGCGACACCGGAGCCAGCCAGTACTTCGAGGTGCCGCTGGTGCGCGTCTTCGAAATCTACCGGGACGCTATTCGACAGGTCTCGGGTATCGGGCGCACCGCCAGGGGCCCGGTGATGTCAGCAGGTCCGGGTAAAGTCGAGATTCAGGGCTTTGCCGAAATTCATGGTGAGAAAGTGTTCGTGTTACGCTTTCTGCAGGCCCGCAATCCCGAATGGACGCACCGGCCCTTCTTCGCCGCCTATGACGAGCAGGCCTATTGGCTGGACGATCTGAAACCCGCGTTTGGCCAGGAACAGTTCTTTTTTGAACAGGAATATGCCGCGATGCATGAAGGCCGCATACACCCATGAAAACCAACAGCGCACCAACACGCTTCACGCCGCTCATGGCGCTGGTACTGATCGCCGGGCTTGTGTACGGCGTCTCAGCGCCGCTGGGGGCCAACGCCGCCAATCCACCCGCGCCCTGGGTAGGCAAGCAACTCGATGGAAAGAAATGCGCGAATCCGCGGCCGTCGCCCGGCGGTGGTCCCTTTGATTACCTGCAGCGCCACACCATGATGGGCAAGCTCAACATGATCGAAACTGCCCACTTTCCGCCCGAGGTAGAACAGGGCATCGCCGGCAAGACCGGCCGCATGATGGATGATCTGGACTTTGTGCTGCGCTCTTTCCCCAACCACCATCGCGCCCTGAATACGTCGGTGCAGTACAGCATGCGGTTCAAGAAGTGGCCGGCAGATGAACACGGTGTACCGGCGGAGTGCTATCTGCAGCGCGCGATGAACTACAACCCGAGGGACGGCGTACCCTACCGGCTCTACGGCTATTACATGCACAAAAAGGGGCGCTTCCCCGAGGCGCTGGAAGCCAATCTCAAAGCACTGCAGCTTTACCCAAACGACGCCATGCTCCACTACAACACGGCGCTGCTACTGGTGAAAATGAAGCGCTATGATGAGGCAATGACAATGGCCCGCACGCTTTATGACGCCGGGTTGACCCTGCCAGGCCTGAAAAACAAGCTGGTCGCCGCTGGAAAATGGAAGCCCAGTGCCGAGGAACTTCAAAAAATCAAGGCCTACCTGGACGCCCAGGCCGAGCTGGAAGCCGCAAAGGCCGATCCCAGCGAGCCTCAGGCCGAAGCGACGCCCTCCGCACCAGCGGCAGCCTCCGGCGCACTGCAACCCGCAGCCGCACAGCGCACCGCTGATGCCGACCCTGAGCCTGCTACCGGGCAGAACACACTACAACCCTAGCGCTTGAATCAACAGCCTTGGCAAGACATACAATCGTGAATCGCATTCTGTCGGTGTCCCTGCTGACGGCGATTATCACGGCGTCCTGACGCGGCCGCGCATCAATCAAGCCTCGCTTGCGTAGATGACCAGCGCCGCCTGCTCTACGACGACCCTAACAGCGGGTCAAGTCGACGATAGTTCAACAGCAGACGCAGCATAAACCGCCATTGTGTCCTGTCCCAGGGCGTGAACCGCGGCAGTTGCAGTGGGTCACTGGCCGCCGCCGCTGCGCCCCAGTGCGTTGCCAGGGCCGTATCGAACCCCAGATCGCCAACCATGTCCCGGTGTTCAGGGCGGTAGTCCGCTCCGGGCTTGCCGTTGGGATAGGCGAACGCCTGCACCGGACGCTGCAAGAGCTCCTCGAGCTGCTGCTTGCTTTGCGCGATTTCGGCGCGCGCCTGCACCGCCGCTGTGCTGGCCAGTATGGGGTGGTTCACCGTATGCGCACCGATGTAAACCCCGTTGTCGGCCAGGTTGCGGACCTGTGCATCCGTCATCATCAGGTCCTCGGGAAGCGCTGTAGAATCGCGCGTGATCTGCCCCACCACGGCGGATCGTTCATGCGGTTCCAGGTGCTTGATAGCGTGCAGAATCTGTTCGGCGCAGCGCAGGCGGGCAGGCCAGTCAACCAGCGGGTAGACCTCCAGGCCGAGGTCCCGCAGGTCGAGGGAATCTGAGGTAAACCCTCGTACCGCTTCGATCACTGAGTCGTTAAACATGCGGCCGCCGTTGAGAAAACCGGTACTGACAAAGACGCTCGCGGGGATCTGATACTTCTGCAGAATGGGTAATGCACAGGTTTCGTTATCCGCATAGCCGTCGTCAAAGGTCACGCAGACTGCCCTCTCGGGCAGTGTTCCGGCGGCGAGAGCTTCCACAGCCTCCATCAAAGACAGCGGGTTAAAGGCATGGCGCAAGACCCGCATCTGCCAGTCGAACACCTCCACCGTCGGCTCATCGGGCCGCATGGGGTCGGACTGCGGCAGCACCCTGTGATAGATCAGTATTGTTAGCCGCTGCTGCCTGGCCGCTGGCAGTAACCGGGTTGCCACACGGCTGGCCATGTTCAGCACAGGCGCACTCATGAGCGTACCGACATGCCTGGCCTGCGCGAACGCTGCGGAACACCACGCCTGCGCGGACCACGCTTTGCTGTTCTTTCCTGCCGCGCGGGGCTGCCATCGGCGCGTGTGAGCTGCGACATCGCCACCGTCATCGCCATGATGTGCCAGGCCAGGTCGAAATAGGACAGGCTGAGGAAAGAGCCACCGGCCATAAAGGCGATCATGCTGATCTTTAACATCCGCGCCAGGAAATTAAAGTCTTCCCTGTCGGGGTCATCACGCGTTACCGCTATTATCTGGTTGAGCTGCCGCCACACCAGGAAAAGCACGCCCAGGAACAGCGCCAGGCCGACCCAGCCGGAATCTCCCAGCACGCCGAAATAGATGCTGTGCGCGACGAAAGCACGCTTCGCCTCGGGCACGTACTTGGCATAGTTCTCCATCGACCACGAGTTAAAACCACCGCCGGTGAAACGGTCGTTGGCGATCTTGATGCTGAATTCCCAAGCCCGTATTCGCTCCATCGCGGACGAATCTTCCTGGTACTCAGTAATTGAAGCCATGCGTTCATGCCAGCTCGCAGGCATGAAAATGTAACCGAACAGGCCCAGGAACATGAACACAATCGCCGCCAGCACTTTGTTCTTGGATTGCCACCAATAAAAGGCGCCCACCGCGGCAATCGCTATAAGAGCACCACGGGACTGCGAACCAATCACCGCCGCGAGGCTTAAGAACACGCACCACGGCATGGCGAGCTTGACCAGGCGATGCGGTGGAAAACGGTGAATATAGAGCATCATCGGAATAATCATGAGTACCGCTACAGCCAGCGTGTTGTTCTCATAGATATACGAACCCACCGGGCCATAGACGTGAAATGCGCCGCCCGTGAGCAGGGTGAAACCGCCACCTTTCACGCTGTAAAAACCGATCGAAAAAACGATAACCCAAACCAGTTGGTTGACACGCTCCATGCTGTTCATCATCAATAGCGTGACAAACGTCACCAGTTGTATCTTAAGCACCGTTTCCAGCTGCAGTACCGCCATGTCCGGGTAGACGGCAAAGAAGGTGCAGAAAACCATCCACAGCAGGAATATCACCCACACCACCACCAGGCCATTTTTGGGCAGCGCGAGTTTATCCTTGGTAAACAACATCGAGAACAGTAGCGTCAGCGCAACCACTTGCGCAAACGGAAACGTATAGGCAAAACCCCAGGCGAGGCGATGGGGGTTCATATAGCCCAACCAGGACCAGACGAGCACGCCGACCCAGGCGTTGCGCAACACAAAGGGCAACAACCCGAATACCACAGCAGTGACGATAATATCGCGCATAAGTTACCTGCTGGTCACCTCAAGTGTCATCAAGCCGGCTGACAACATAACGAAACTTTCCTGATTTTTCGCGCGGGATTTTCTCCACGTAGTCGAAGTCTACCAATAGCGACGGTCCAAGTCGCCGCTGAAACTGCTCGGTAATCTCCGCTTCCATAGCGGGCTTGTCATTGCCATCGCTCACCAACTGCAGCGTTAGCCGCGTCAGCGACTCCTGGATGACCTTGAATTCCCGAATCTGCGGCATCTCGCGCAGCACATAGATCAGTGCAAGGCCATGCAGCACGGTACCGTCTGCGGCGCGCACAAAATCGGTGGTACGGCCGTCTATCTCGCCCATCAGGGGCAGCGTGCGTCCGCAGCTGCATTGGCCTTCACCCAGGCTACCGACATCGCCGGTGCGATAACGCACGAACGGAAAATCCGCCGTTGCCATGTGCGTGATTACGATCTCTCCGCGCTCCCCTTGGGGCAGCACCTCGCCGGCCTCGTTGACAATCTCCACAATGATGTCTTCAGCGGTGATATGCATGCCGCCCTGCGGGCACTCATGTGCAATAAAGCCTGCATCGCGACCGCCATAACCATTAGCTACCGGGCAACCAAAAGCCTCTTCGATCAATGCGCGCTGATGGTCATAAAGCCGTTCGGAGGTGACAAATACCACTTCGATGCCCAGATCATCCACCTTGTAGGCGTTCGCCAGGACGTATTCAGCCAACAGTGCGATGGAAGAAGGGTATCCGAACAACATCCTGGGACGGACGTTGCGCAAGCGCGTCGTGAACTGGAGCATGTTGGCGTTCGACATTTCAAACGCAGACAGCAACTGCGTGCGCAGAAGCTTGTCGCGCAGCCAGCGCACCCGGTCCTGCGCCCCCAGTTCAATAGGAGAGCCCCACACAACGATTTCGGGATCGCCGATGTCCACACCCCACCAGCGGGTGGCGCGCCACTTGGCAGCGACATCATGACTGACGCGCTCCTTGCCCCGATAGAAGATCAGCGGCTCTCCACTTGAACCACCCGTGCTGAACTTCTCCAGTGGTCCGGCTGTTGCAGACACCAGTGCGTCGAAGTTTGCACGGATTTCAGGCTTGCCGATCAATGGCAGCCGCTGCAGGTCAGTCACCGAGTCGATCGCTGCAGGATCGAAGTCAAGCGCCTCGAACTGCGACGTGAAATACGGCACATCAGTGCCTATGCGCTGCAAGAAGCCGCGTAAACGATTGAGCTGCAGTGCTTGCAGTTCGTCTGCCGACAGCCACTGGGATGACTCCATGCCGTGCATGACGCGCACCGAGCTGTGTTTCTTCAGGCGTTCATGCAGCGGAAAGAGCAGCCCCGAAACCAGCTTCGTATACAGGCTCACGCCGCCACCGTCAGGCGTTGGTAAAGTTTGAGCCATTGTGCACCCACCGCTTGCCAACTGTACTGCTGCACGGAGGCGCAGCCGGCTTTGGCCAGACTCCGGCACAATGCAGGGTCTTCGACCAGTGCACACACAGCCTGCGCCATCGCCTCGGGGTCGTCCGGCGGCACCAGCAGCGCGGTGACGCCATCCTCAACGATGTAGGGCACGCCGCCGACGTTGGTTGACACAACCGGCAATTCGCAAGCCAGCGCTTCCAGAATGGAGTTGGGCATGTTGTCCACACGGCTTGGGTTCAGCATGCCGCTGGCACTGCGGTACAGGCAAACGACCTCCGGGCGTTCCAGCCGGCCCAGAAAAATGACCCGCCCATCAAGGCCCAACTGTGTGACCAGTGCCTTGAGTTCCTGCTCCAGAGGGCCGCTGCCGGCGATCTTCAGGCAAACGTGAGGATGCCGCCGCGCGACAATCGTCATCGCCCTGATCGCGGTATCGAGGCCGTAGATGGCTTCGAGATTTCGCGTAATCACCAGGCAGAAACCATCCTCTGGCGATGGCTCAACTGCCGGGGAAAAGGTGTCGAAATCAACGATATTCGGAACGATCTCGGCGCCAAATCCGAAATCTTTAAATACATCCCGCAAAAAACCGCTGGGAACCACCAAGCGTGCGGCCCTGTTCAGCGTGGGGGCGATGTAACGTCGCGATTGCTCCAGATAGCTGCGCGCTTCGCCACCGCGGTAGTTCACAATGACCGGTGTGCCGCGCCATGCGCCAATCCACACCACGGGGGCTGCAAAAAGCTGCCAGGACCAACCCGAGTTCGCCATCAGGTGAATCACCGGCACGCGGCCGGCTAACCGCCAGATGCGATACAGGTAAGGAAAGAGACGACACAGTGCCCGCACCCCACGCACCTTCGCCAACCATTGCGGATGATAGGGCGCATTCGTCGGCTCCAGCTCAACCCGCACGCCCTCCTCCCGCAGTAACCGAGCCAACTGCAGCGTTTGCATGGCCATACCACCATTGGGTGGCGGTACCGGACCTACCAGGCCTATGACGGGTGCTGTATCAACCACGACAGGACACAGCCCCGTCTGCGCAGGGTATCGGGTGTTGAAAGAAAAAAGGCCGCCTGGTCATCATCGTTACTGCAGCGCAAAATCATCTGCGGCAATGGCCGCCTGGAACATCATCAGCGACCACAGGGGCGCACTGTATTCGCGCAGCCCGGACTGGTGGTCATTGACCAGTGTTTCCAGGTACTGGGTATTGAACAGCCCGGTTTCGGCCAGGCCACCACTGAGCAACGCATCGCGCAGGCGCTGCTTCAGCGGGCCCCGAAACCACTTGCCCAGGGGCACGCCAAAGCCCATCTTCGGACGATACAGCACATCGTGCGGCAAATGTGGTTCCATTGCCTTTTTCAGAATGTACTTGCCTTCCTGCCCACGAAGTTTCATATCGACCGGGAGTCCTGACACCCATTCCACGAACTTGTGATCCAGCAGCGGTACGCGCACTTCCAGCGAATGCGCCATCGATGCGCGGTCTACCTTGGTCAATATGTCGCCGACAAGGTAAGTTTTCATGTCGAGGTACTGGATCAACGATAGCGGATCATCCGTCGGGCTGCGTGCCGCGTGGTGATTGAAGGTTTCCACGGCGCGATAGCCTTGCAATTCGCGTTTCAAGGCGTCGCTGAACATTGCGTTACGTTGTGCCTGGGAGGTCAATGACACCGAGTGCAGATAGGCCTCAACGGAGTTGCGCGCCAGTGCTTCAAAGGTCGTCTTGGCGCGAAAAACGCGTGGCGCCCAATCCAGCTTCGGGTACAAGCTGCCCAGCGCACCAAACACAGGCTTACGCAAGCCCAGCGGCAACAAGTCGCGCAAGCGCTGCTCGTTCATATGCCAGCGATAACGTCGATAACCGGCGAAGTTCTCATCGCCGCCGTCACCCGATAGAGCCACAGTCACCCGCTCGCGCGCAAGCTGGCAAACACGGTAGGTGGGAATCGCGGAGCTGTCTGCGTAGGGCTCGTCATAGAAACCCGCCAGCGTATCCAGCAGGTCGAAGTCATCACTGGCGACAACGCGCTCTATGTGGTTGGTGGCATAGCGCTGTGCTACCTGTCGGGCGAAGTCTGTCTCGTTGTATTGCGGCACATCGAACCCGATCGCACAGGTATTGACGGGAGCGTCCTGCAATTGCGCCATCGCCGCAACCACAGCGCTGGAATCTACGCCGCCAGACAGGAAAGCCCCCAGTGGGACCTCTGACACTAGTCGGATGTCCACGGCTTCGCGCATACGCACAAACAGCTCTTCCTCGACGGCTGCCTGTGACTGTACTGCGACGGGCTTGAAGGGTATGTCCCAGTACTCACGCTGCTGGGGGACGGGGCGACCACGCTGCAGCAATAAGGTATGCCCGGGGCGGAGTTTGTACACATCCTTATAAATGGTTTTTGGCTCTGGTATATACCCCAGGGTGAAGTAGTCCTCCACCGCTTGCGGTTCCAGCTTACGCGGCACACCCGGGTGTGCCTTGAGGACCTTGAGCTCGGAACCAAACACCAGGGTGTCACCGCCAATGATGGAGTAAAACAGCGGCTTGATGCCAAGGCGATCGCGCGCAAGAAAAACGCTTTGCTGGTTTTTGTCATAAATGGCAAACGCGAACATGCCACGAAAACGCTCGACACATGCCTCGCCCCAGGCGCGCCAGGCGTGCAGAATAACCTCGGTATCGCAGCGCGTTCGAAAGCTAAAACCCAGACCCTGCAGTTCGCGCGCAAGCTCTGCAAAGTTGTAGACCTCGCCGTTGTAGACAACCACGACATTGTCGTCTTCACTGCGCATGGGTTGCTGACCGGAAGACAGGTCGATGATGGATAGGCGCTTGTGCGCAAATGCCACGCCCGGGTCAACGTAGAGGCCGTCCTCGTCCGGCCCGCGGTGATGCTGCACTTCATTCATTGCACGCAGCAGGTCGTGGTCAAAATCACGCCTGCCGGATAAGTCAAAGAGTCCCGCTATACCGCACATATCTTTCCTGCCCACCCCTAAATCAAAATCATCACCGCAGAAGCTCATCATAGACGCGCATGTACTGCGTCACTGTTTTGTCCCAGTCAAAGTTTGCAGATACATACTGCCGGGCATTGCTGCCGGCCGTTTTGCGTCTTTGGTTGTCGCGCATCAGCTCGACGATAGCGTCTGCCAGGGCGCGGTCATCCCCGGCTGGCACCAGGGCGCCATTCGCGGGCTGCTGCACCAGCTCCAGGTTTCCGCCTACTGCAGTCGCTACAATGGGCAATCCGGTGGCCATTGCCTCCAGAACCGTATTGGAAACGCCCTCACCCAGTGACGGCAGCACAAACACGTCCATCATGCCCAGCAACTCGGGCACGTCTGTTCTGTCACCTGCAAACCAGACTCGCTCGGCCAGTTCCAGCTCCTGTGCAAGGTCAACCAGATTGGAGCGCAGCGGCCCATCACCCACCATCACCAGATACAATCGTGAAAAAATATCCGGGGCGGTTGGTCGAATTCGAGCCATTGCGTGCAACAGAAGCTGCTGGTCTTTCACCGGCGTCAGACGCCCGACAGTCCCTAGTATCAACATATCATCACGCTGCTGCCAACGCTGCGGCAATAATGCCAAGGGCTTCACATTTCGCTGTCTGAATCGATGCAGATCCACACCATTGTAGATCTGTGTCACTGTTTGCGGCGCCACGTGGACGGTATCAATCAGCCAGCATTGAAGATCCTGACTGACCGCGATGTAGTGGTGAATGATGAACTTCATCAGGCGTCGCAGCATCAGGTACTTGCGATTCAATCCGTCGAGGTCGCCAACCTCTCGACCGTGTTCGCCATGGACGCGTCTAACGCCACGCATGGCAACAGTGCACAGCTGCGCTTCGAGCGCTGCCAAATTGCGGCTGTGGACGATATCGGGACGCAACTCCCGCAGTAGTTTTCGCAAACGCAGGTAGAAACGCAGATCGTGTCCGGGCTGTTTGTGCAGCGCGATCACCTGAACATCGGCCGCGGTGATACGCTGCGAGAAGTCATCAGCGCTAGTCAGGCAAACAATCGTGTGCCGGTACCGGTTAGAGGGCATACGATTGATGATATTGACCAGGCCGTTTTCAAGTCCGCCGGTAGACAGCGCATAGATGATATGGACAACATGGGGCGGCGCGCTCATGGCTGGTACGCAAGATGGCGCGCACGCAGTTTCGCTACCAGGGCTTCACCGTGGTCATTGACAAAAGCCTGCAAACGCTCACGCACAGTGTCCACATCCGAATAGGCCTGCGCATAGAGCACGATCCTGACTGCGCCTGGCGGGGCAGCACCCAGTACGGAAGCAGCTTCCAGCAGCTTACCGACATAGTCATTCGCGGTCTGCCTCTGCCCAAGCAGGTACCATGACCAGGCAACCAGCTCGCCTTCCGGCCCACGCAGCCTGGCCTCTTGCACGGCGGTCTGCCGGGCACCAATGGCAATGACGGGCACAGCCCTGGCAATCTCCCGCCAGTCGCCGTCCTGTCGCGCAAACCTTGCAGCACTGCCCACGACCTCCCCCGGGTCTTGTTGACCGGCCCAGTATTGCAGCTCGACAAAGACACTATCATCGTCTTGCGCATAGGCAGCGTGTACTGAGCCCGCAACCGAGGCGAAGGGCTCCCACGACAGGGCAGAGGCATCCGTCCTGGCCCAACCATTGGCCGGCACTGGCAACTCCTGTACACCGTAGGAGATATTGACCGGGCCCACATCCAGGCGCGAAGCCAGTAAGGGCGCAGCGGAAGCAGCAACGACCGCCAGCAGGAATGCGGGCAGGATCGCCCCGTTAGACATGGCCTGGGGTGCGCGCACCGGACGCCTGGCGGCTGTCTCGGCAGGTGACAGCGGCTCCTCGCGAAAGAAAGAGCCAATCCAGAACAGCACGAAAATCACCACACCAAAAAATACCCAACCATAGACCAGATGATCGGCGCCCGTTGCGATGCGCATATCACTGTGATGCCCAAGCATGACAATCATGTAAGCGCGCAAGGTATTGGCAAGAATCGGCACGATAATAGAGACCAGGATAAACAATGCCCTGCGCCACCAGCTCACATAGGTCAGATAGGCAAACAGCGCGCCCACCGTCACCGAGGCAATAATGTAACGTACACCACTACATGCCTCGACCACTGACCAGCGGCCGGTAGGCAGCGTGAAGTACAGGCCCTCGCGAAAGACAGGAATACCACTTTGCTGCACCAGCCACACCGTGGAGTAGGCGGTAAAGTCCATCATGGGCGCGATCAGGCCCTCACCCATGGGCACGGCAAAGAAAAGAAACAACAGGGGAAACGCCAGTGCCCACGCCAGCCGATGACCCAATATTGCCCAGACGCCCACGATCAGGATAGTGACCAGCGCGAGTTGCTGAACGACCAACACATCTACCAGCCAAGCCAGCAACCAGACGGCACCGACCGGTAAAATCAGAAGGCCTATCCAGGCGGCAGGTTGCGGCGTCACGGTTGCGAGGTAATCGCGCTGATTCCAGACAAGCCACAACGAGATGGGCAGGATCAGGTAGCCGTGCGCGAAAGTGTCAGAGCGCGACCATATGGCAACCATCGAGGCCGCTGTGGCATAAAAGACAATAAGCGCCAGCACTGCGTAGAGCGCGGCAGCCAGCAAACTGTTTTTGAGGGTAAGGCCAGAGCGGTACGACTGTGGCATAAGCTACCCCAGCGAGCGCGCAAGCAATGGACCCACTGCGTTGGCAAGCGGCAGCGGCAGGCGTGACCAGACTTTAATCATCAGCTGGTACTTGGGGTTGAGTGGGTTGATATCCGGCATCGCCTGGGCTTTGACCAGGTAATACTCATAGGGCAACGGCTCGGGTGTAAAACCAAAATTTTTCTTGAAACTGTAAGGCCCGGTACCTGCCTTGCTGCGGCCAAAATCAAAACGTGTACAGCCCTGCTCACGGGACAATCGCATCAGCTCCCAGTACATAAAGTGATTCACGCCCTTGATGTGGCGCGCGGCTGCGGTACTGCCGCCATAGTAAGGAATGACCTCGTCATTAAAGTAAAAGCTCATCACCGCAGCGACATCTTCGCCCTTGTGGGTAATCATCAGCACACTACTGTGTTCGGCAAACACCTCGCGCAGAATACGAAGATACTTACGGGAAAATACCGGTGTACCCAGATTACGCACGCTTTCTGCATAAACACGGTAAAGGCGTGACACGTCGTCATCCCATTCGCTTTGCAGACCTTCCTTGATACCTTTGCGTACCATAGCCCGCTGCCGGTTGGGTATTGCCTTTAGGTTCACCTCATCGTCCGGGTCGATTTCCTTACGGAACGTGTAGTACAGCTCTTTCACGGGCCAGCCGGTGTCTGTTGCCTGCATATTGCGCATTTCAAGCGCATCAACGCCAAGCTTTTGCGCCAACTCGCAGGCGTGCGTGCGCAGGCCTGCGGCGGCCGCCGCACTGTCGGCCAGCACGCCGCCATAAACACAAAAGGGAGTGGACGACAAGGAATGACCAAACAGCAGGCTGCGCACTTCTGCCAGCGGCAGGACGCCAACGATCTCACCGCCCTCCTCCGCAAAAAGAAAGTGCGTGGTATGGCCAAAGGCACGCTCGATGACTTCTTTCCAGCCGCTCAGATGGAAAAACGTGGCGCCCTTTGCCGCCCTGACGTAGCTGTCCCAGCGTTCACAGTCGGCAGCTTGCAATGGCTTTATCGTGCACGTCATGGTGTATTGTTCCCGTGCAGGAAAATCTCATCCATTCGACCCCACTGGAAATCGCTCAACATCTGTTCCAGTCGACCGTAAGTGCGGTCAAGGTTCAGGTAGTGCCGAAAACGTGTTTTGAGACCCAGGCCCTCGGGCCGCGGCTGGTGCGGGTCGATTTCCCAGGGATGAAAGTAAAAAATCCCCGGCTCAACATCACTGGCATTGACTTTGCGCAGAGCCCAACGCGAGAAGGAATAGGGAAACAAACGAAACCAGCCGCCACCGCCGCAGTTAATGTTGCGGCCCGCGAATGAAATGGTGGTAATCGGAATCTCCAGCAAACGACCCTGCGCAGTGTCAAACGCAAATCGTGGCGCATCGGGAATGCCATACAAATCATGGGATATTGGTACGATACTGGAGCTGTAGCTGTAACCCGCCTCTGCCAGCTCATCCCAGGCCCAGGCCTCCGAACGACCGATGGAATAACTGGCAGCGCGATAACCGAGCACTGGCTGACCACTGATATCCTGCAGTAGCGCGCGCGTACGTCGAATATCGTTGCGAAAGTCCTCTGGTTGCTGCGTATTGACGCGCGTATGTTGCCAGCCGTGGCTGGCCACTTCGTGCCCGGCAGCGGCAATGTCGCGCACCAGCTCGGGAAACTGCTCGGCCACCCAGCCAAGCGTGAAGAACGTTGCCTTCACATCGTGGCGGGCAAAAAGCTCCAGGATATTGCGAGTGTTGCGGTCAACGCGCTGTTCAAAATTCTCCCACTGGTCACGATCGACCGTGGATTCGAATGCAGAGACCTGAAAGTAATCCTCGACATCCACCGTCATCGCATTGACGAGCGGACCATCGGCGCGTCGACGCAGCGTGCTCATGGGGCCGCACTCGCCCAGTCATTGATCACCCGGACTATGCGCTGTGCAGACTCTCCGTCCCATAGCTCTGGCACTTTACCGCGCTTGCCCCCGGTCTGGATGACACTGTCATAGGCACTCAGGATCGCCTCCGGGTCCGTTCCCACGACGGTATTGGTGCCCTGGGTGACGGTAATGGGGCGCTCTGTGTTCTCACGCAGCGTAATGCACGGCACGCCCAGAGCGGTGGTTTCTTCCTGAATGCCGCCGGAGTCGGTAAACACGACCTTGGCGTCGCGCATCATACCGAGCATTTCCAGGTAGCCCAGCGGAGGCAGTAAGGTAATCCGCGCATTGTGTAGCAGTTCATCGAGGCCCGCGGCGGTGATTCTCGAGGCCGTGCGCGGATGCACCGGAAAGTACAGCGGCGTGTCCTGGCTTATCTGTGCCAGTACCTGCACCAGGCGCTGCAAGACCTCGGGCTGGTCGACATTGGACGGACGGTGCAGAGTCATCAGGCCATAGCTTGCGGGCAGGGTTGCCGCAGCGTCTGGCAGTTGCGCAGCCAGAACGTCTGCAGCGGGTTGCGCATTCCGCAGGTTGTAACGAAGCGTATCAATCATTACGTTGCCAACAAAGTGTATGGCCTCATCGCGAATACCTTCGCGCTCAAGGTTACCGCGCGCGTCGGCCTCTGTGATGAACAGTAACTCCGAGAGCTGATCGGTCAGCACCCTGTTGATTTCTTCCGGCATTTGCCGGTCGCCGCTGCGCAGGCCGGCCTCCACGTGGATGACAGGAATATTTTTCTTTACCGCCACCAGTGCACACGCGATGGTCGAATTGACATCGCCAACAACCAACACTGCCGCGGGGGGGTTGGCATCCAGCACGGGTTCAAAGCGCTTCATGATGTCGGCCGTTTGCTGGGCGTGGGAGCCGGAACCCACCTCGAGATCGATAGCCGGCTCGGGAATACCAAGCTGGTCAAAAAAGGTGTGCTTCATGGCAGCGTCATAGTGCTGCCCGGTATGCAACAGGGTAGCGTCGAGTGCTGAGTCAGCAGACGCAAACGCACGCATGATCGGCGCAATCTTCATGAAGTTGGGCCTGGCTCCCACCACACAAAGAATGTGCTTACGCGGCGTGTCTACCTCCATCATGGCAACTCCGTTTAAAAGCGAATGCCAAATGAGGCAGTAATCCGGTTCTCCTGGTAATCGGCCAGGGTTGTATTGCCTGTGCGATCCGTAAATACGTAAGTCAGTGCAACATTCAGGCGGCTGCTCAGGGTACGGGATGTGGTGAGGGTCATCGTCCATGCCTGCGAGGAGGCATCTCCGATAATCGGCGTATTGAGGTCAAACAGCCGTCCACGCGGCTCGTCGTCGCGCCAGCCCAGGGAGCCGGAGAAGTTATAGGTTCCTGACCATTGCGGTATGAAGGTCACGCGCACGTCGCGGAATATTGCCTCCTCGCCATCTTCCGTACGCGTTTGCTCGGAGTAGTTTCCCGTCAGTGCCAGCGTCGACGCCCGCCCCTTCCAGGCCCACCCTGCTGACAGGCGCTCCTCAATTATCGGCGTTTCGGTATACAGCGCGGGATTGGAGATATTCTCGATATCCAGGGGAAACCCTTCCAGATCCTCTGTTGTGATGTCGCGCCGGAAACGCAGCTCACGCGCGTAGCGGGCGGTAAAATGGCTGCGCTTATGCTGATGGGAGATATTAATTCTTGGCGTCCTGCCAAAAAATCTGTCGCCTTGACCAACGCTCACCGTCGTTCGCGGTGAGGGCGTCCAGAGCACCGTGGCCTGCCATGCATTGCCGTCTTCATCGCGCGGAATCAATGTCTGGAAATTATTCCACTCGTGCCCAATGCTGCCATTAACGGACAACTTGTTGCTGAAGCGATAGCCAAGGTTGAAGCGCAGCGAGGTAAACTCGCTGTCGCGCCTCTGGACGCCGTTAAAATTCTCATCATATTCCAGTCGTGACGAGCGCACCCTGGCCGAGCGTGTCCAGTTGGAGGGCTTGGTATAATTCAGGGTGCCCACCACCGCATGACGACGGCTGTCAGTGAGAAACCGGTTATCGTTGAGCACTTCATCGAAGGTGTAGCTGGCGGTTGTAGAGTAGCTGCTATTGAGTCGATAACGGACTCTTGGCGTCACGGAATAGCGATAAAACGTATTGCCGGTTCCGGTTCGATCGAATTCATCATCACCGCCGCGAAACCTGGTACTCACCTCGTTCTGCCCAACCCGCGCCCGCGCCGACACATCCAGCAGGTTACTCACCAGCACGGTGTTGAAGTTACCGAAGAACTCCGGATTGTAGCGATTGCGATCATCAAAATTACCGATACAGCCTTTGCTGTTCAGAAGGCTATTGGTCAGTGTATTGAGGTTGATGGAGCCGCGGACACTGAAGCGACTCTTGCGACTCTTGCCAGAAATCGCAGCAGACGGTGTCAGCGACGCAAACCACCCATCCTTTTCGTTGTCATTGGACAGGCAGATGTTATCCGAGTAGGTAATACTCGGGGTCACATTGGCGCTTATCTCATAGTTGGTGGCCGCTACTGCAGCGTTTGAGGCCAGCAGGGTTGCTACCGTACAGACCGCAAAACTGCTCATTGTTATGTGATCGGGAACAGTTCGCATGGTTGCTATCCCGCCTCTGCCCCACCGGTCTGCCGGTTACGCCCATAGCCATACACTTCGCCATAGGTGTAGTAGTAGGGATTGCTGCGACGACGGGCCCGGTTCAATACCATACCGACCATTTTGTCCTCGCCAATATGTTCTACTGCCTGTGTGACCGCATGCTGCGGCGTCATGTCCGCACTGACAACAAAAACAATCTGGCCCATAAAGTTGGCCAGCACGGCAGCCTCTGTGGTCAGTAGCAAGGGTGGCGAGTCAAACACGATGACGCGATCGGAATACGCCTCGGACATCTCGATCATCAGCTGGCGCATCCTGTCGCTCGCCAGCAATTCATTGGCATGGGTGTGAAGATCGCCCGCCGGAAGAATCCTGAGCTTCTCAATATTGGTGCGCAGCACGACATCTGAGACATCGACGTTGTCATCCTCCAGTACGTCAATCAGGCCCGGGCAATCCGAAGGTATGCCGAGTATGCGGCCAGCTTCTGCTTTTGCGGTGTCGGCATCGACAAAAAGCACGGTTTTGTCCTGCTCCATCGCAATACTGATCGCCAGGCTTATAGAGGTAAATGTTTTGCCGTCGCCCTCGAGTGCGCTGGTCACCATGATCAGGTTGCCGTACTTGATAGGATCAAACGAATCACCACCGTTGATATTGGAAATCAGTGGCCGCTTGATGGTTCTGAACTCTTCCGCAATGGCGCTTCGCGGTACGTTCGGCGTCAACAAACCCAGCTGGCGCAGCTCCTCAAAGTTGAGCTTCAGGTACTTGTCCGAAATGATCGAGCTGCGTTCGTAGCCGTCCGCATGAACCGAAAACGATGGCGTCGTGGGCGCTGCAGTGACCGGTTCGATGCGCGTTTCGGGTTCGGCATTGTAGTCGGTACCGGAAGATACTTTGTTCTCAGAAATGTTCTCAGAAATGTTCTCAGAAACGTTTTCGGTGACACTTTCCGCGGCACGCTCTACGGTGCTCGCATCCTGCGCAGAATTGTCGTGCGCGCCGGTGCCGCCCTTCGCGGAATCCCGCGACGCATCGCCTTTGCCAAGGGCATTAACCGCCTTCTCGATAATACTCATGACCCTTCCCGCACGTTAAACCTGCCCCAATATTGTTGTAATGTCACAGTGCTACCCGATCAGGCAAACAGTGATCCGCCTGTCGTTAATGTCATACCCACAAAAGCGATTAGCAGTCCCACCGTGAGCGATGCAAAAGCCGCCGTTGCTATGCGTTCCCTGCGTTTTTCCTCGGGCTGTAAATTGATCGTTACCGAACCCAGCACGGGTAGCCCGGTCGTTGAAGAAAGCGTCCGCGAGTCGAAGAAAACAGGGTTGAGCAATGACACCAGGAAGCTCAAGGCAATTCCCACACCCAGGGATCCCAGCAGTACGATACCGTTCAACATTGCCTTGTTGGGTTCGCTGGGCTTGAGCGGAACATAAGGTGGATCAATCACACGGAAGGTGACATCGCTGGCTTTTTGCTCGACATCCTGGCCCATGCGCGCCGTCTCGCGACGTTTGAGCAATGCACTGTGCTGGCCCCGAATGACGCCGTAATCCCTGTCCATCTGCTTTAACTGGCCTTCGATCTGCGGAATCGTATTGACCTTCTCTTCCAGTTCCCGGACGCTGTCCTGGTACTCTTTGACCCGGACCTGCAGTGCCGCTACACGCGACTTGGACTCCGCCAGCATCTTCTTCATATTGAGATACACAGGGCTATTGGCAAGGCCTGAAAGGTCGCCCAGGTCAATCTCCTGGATGGTTTCTCCCGCCCTGCGCTTATTGTTCAAGGCCCGTAGTTGCGCTCTACGCTCAGCATCTTCGGCCGCCTGCCGAGCCTTCAAATCCTCTATCAGCGACATGGTTCGTCGTACCTCGGGGTGGCGATCCGTGTATTTTAGCTGCAGGTCATCCAGCGCCGCTTCGGCACTGCGAATTTGCTCGAGGTATTGTGAGTTTGCTGGTGGCAGTTTCGGGCCCTGGGGCTGCGAAGGCAGCCTTGCCGGTTCTCGACTGGGCATATAGAGCGGGTCTTCGCCATCAATCTGGCGCTGCAGATCGACCACGCGGTTCTGTTCTTCCTTAAGGTTCAGTTGTGCCTGGCGCAAGCGTGCCCGGGCACTGTTCAGATTGCGATAATAACCACCACTGCCACCGAGAATATCGATGTGCTTCTGGCGGAAGTTCGCTGAACGCGTTTCCGCAGAAATCAGACGTGCTTCGTATTCCTTGATCTGTTCGTCGAGAAAGTCCTGGGCACCTGAACTGTCTTCGCGCTTACCGCTGAGCGAACTCTCGATAAACACAGTAATCAATGCCTGCGCAACGCGCTTGGCGGTGTCACGATCAGGATCGCGCACGCTGATGGAATACAGTGAAGGGTCCCTGCGCCCGGCTCCCAGATGGATAGCCCTTTGCAACTCAGAGAGTAGTTCGTCTTTTTCCTTAGCGGTAGTGACCTGCAGATCCAGGTCCGTCATGCGCATCAGCTTCTCGAGGTTAGGGCGACTCAACAGCGTTCGACTGAGCAGCCCGATGCGCTCTTCAACGTCCGGCTGCACTGCCAGACCGCGCAACAAGGGGCGCAGTACACTGTTGGTATCGACGTACACGCGGGCTTTGGCGACATAAGACTCAGGCAGTTGCCACACCCAGATCCAGCCGCCAATAGCCACGAGCCAGGCGATCACCAGCGCCAGCCAGCGATGGCGCCATACACCCCAAACGTAGGAAAAAACCTGGCCCAGTATATCTTGCATGTGCTAAATCCGTTTTGCCGCCTGCCTGAAATCCCTAGAACCAGGACTCAGCGATAATGACAATGTCACCCGGCATCATATTGATGTTGGCGGTGATATCCCCTTCGCGCACCAGATCATCCAGGCGCAACGCGTACGTCGTCTGTTTGCCGTCTACCATGCGCACCAGTACCGAATTGTTGCCATCGGCAAAAGGGGTCAGTCCGCCAACGCCGATCATGAGATCAAGCAGGGTCATGTGCTTCTTGAAAGGCACGCGCTTGGGATTGGTTGCCTCACCCATCACGCGAATCATTTGCTCGGGCACACCGCTAAAACCGCCGACCATCACGCTGACCACCGGCTCACGCACGTACTCTGAGTAAGCGCGTTCAATGTCGCGCGCCAGTTGTGTTGAAGTTTTACCGCTGGCTTGAAGATCTTCCACCAGATGAGTTGTGAGCTTGCCGTCTGGGCGCACTGTGCCGCCGGTGCTCAACTCTTCATTCCCCCAGACATAAATCGACACCGAATCACCCGGGCCGAGGATGTAGTCGTAGTCAACTTCAACGTTGCGCTGTGACTCCGGCACGGGCGGATAGGAGGTTCCACTACAGCCCATCACAAGCAATAGCATCAGTGCGCAGATAATAAGCCCAACATACCGGGGCAAAGAAGAAAGGCCTGGTGTGGCAGCCTGAACAGTCATATTGAACTCCTGTGGGTACTTACAACCCCTGTGTTATTGGAAAAGTCTATCATGGCGCCCAAGGCGGCAATGCCGCAACAGACAGACACTGTGAACAACGTCACAGAGATACTTCGGGCATTGTGAACAAGGTTTCCGATGCCGGTCCTTGCCGCTTCGAGAGGGATCATAACGCACTTTGCCAACGTATAAATCGCCTGCAAAAACTAACCACTATTCGGGCCCAGGGTAAATTTTGATCTGCACAATTCGATTGCGTTCCGCATCCGCGGCAGGTTTATTGTCCGCCATCTCACTGGGCGTCAATTCACTTACCACCCCGCGCCCTTCCACTTCCAGGCGCTGCCTGTCGATGCCTGCGGCGACCAGATACTCTTCGACCGCGCGTGCCCGATCCCAGGACAGGTCGAGGTTGTATACGGCATCACCTGACTGGTCTGCAAACCCGGTAATTTCAGCGCGACTGGACCACTGCCGCTCCAGTACGCGTGCCGCCTCGGCCAGCACGGCAAGCGCTTCCTCCTCGAGCCGAACGCTGTCGAAGGAAAAACCCACCAACAGCATCAAAGGCTGGTCGAGACTTGCCACTGCGGGTTCAGGGGCCGCCGCTGCTGTGATCTGCGCGGGGTCGACAAGCGTGCCGCTGTCGCCATCGACCCATTCATCGATGTCTTCTGCACCGGCTCCAGCGCTGGAGGCCAGCGGCGCGAGACCACGTTGCGGGGCTTCCACTGGCGCACGCTCTCTGCCTGCCTCGGGTTGCTGCAGTGGCAGGCCAGGATCATCAAGCGCGCTGGGGGCCACGGGCAACGGTGCGGGGCCGGGCGCAGTTGCGCGCTTGTCGAAGCTGGCGCCGCGCGAATTCATATCCCCATTCATGTCCGCATTCCAGTCTGCGGTCATAGGCGAAGCGCTGTCACCTGGCGCCAGGTCGCCGCCGAGGCGCCCCGCATCGCCAGCCAGTGCGGGCTTATCGAACACTGCCGCTGAATCCTCTTCCGGCCCTACCGTGCGCAACACAGCATCATCGCCCGAGGCCACTGCGGGCACTACAGCAGCACCCTCATTCCACCAGGCAAGATCCGCGAAGCGCTTGTCGGCGGCAATATAAGGCAGCAAGAAGACTCCCGCTGCAAGCGCAAACAGCACGAGCACGGTCATCAGGATGACAAAGGGGCGAAACCGCGAGGGAGCGCTCCCCTGCCCGGCAGCGGCCTTGTCGACGGACGCCGTCCTGCCCCGTGCACGTGCGGCTTTTGACGCCCTCTCGCTGCGCCCGGAGCCACCGGGGCGGCCGGCATCATCCAACGAGGGCTCGGTGCTGCGCACAGGGTAGGAACGTGCGCGATCCGTGTCGGCCTTGCGTTCCGTAAACGGCGACACCGCAGGCTCTAATGGCTCGCGGGGTGTATCCTGCGGCGCCTGGGTTTGTGGGGCTGCGCCGGTGCGCGGCCATTGCTCATCCAGCGGAGTTGTTTTTTCCCGTGGCAGGCGATCGGCTACCCCTTTTTTTTTTGCCGCCGCACCAGCCAAACCGGGCGTCGTTTCGCCAGTAGATGTAGGGGCGGGCCGGGCGGGTGCCGAGTTACTGACCGCCCGCAAATGCAACTCGGACTGGCGCTTCTCGACCATCGCGCTCTCTGGCACCTGTACCCACTCCTGCTGGCCGGCCAGTTCGAAATCCTCGGGGAGGATTCTGGTGCCCGCTGCAAGATGCTCGGATTGCAGCTCGCCAATAACCACCCTTAGATCCGCGACACTGATCTCATGGCGTTGCTCTACGCCGCCATGCAGAAAGAGCCGACTACAAATCAGATTAATGCGCCTTGGAACGCCCTCGCTGAACTGGTGTATGAGTGGAAAAATAGCACGACTGATCGCCGGGTCGCCGGCCCAACCGACCTTGAGCAATCGGTGCATTACGTAGTTTTCGACTTCATCCGCTGCCAGCCCCTCGAGATGGCTGGCCGCCACAATACGCTGGTGCACTTGCTCCATCTCGGGAGACAGGATGAGTTCGCGCAATTCCGGTTGACCCAACAGAAAGATCTGCAGTAGTGGCTGGCCATCTTTCTGGATATTCGTCAGCAGGCGCAGCTCTTCCATTGCCGGCAGCGACAAATCCTGCGCTTCGTCCACAACGAGCAGGGCGCGGCGCCCATCCCGGTGCCAACGGTGGAACAATGTCGATAAATGCTGCAACAGCTCGGCTTTGTCGACGCTGTCGGCCTGAATGCCAAAGTTATAGGCGACGGTCTTGAGGAGATCATCGGCACCCAGCTGGGTACAGACGAGGTTCGCAGTTGAGACGTTATCCCTGGCGAGGTTCTCGACCAGTTCGCCCACCAGGGTGGTCTTGCCGGTGCCCGGTCGCCCCGTAATCATCACAAAGCCCTCAGCGCGTAGAAACGCGTAGGCCATATAGGCACGTGCCTTGGCGTAGCCGGTATGCTCGTAACAGAACTTGTGGTCGGGGCTCAGACGAAACGGCTCTGCCTTCAAGTTGTAAAAGAGCTCGTACATCCCAGGCTGGCCACTCTGTGCAAAATGGAGATAAATCAGAGCTTTACAGAGTTATGATGGCTTTGCAAGAGACATTGCGGTTACCCCTGTTGCCTTTTTTGTCTAAACTGCGAACTGCGCACGACTGGCATCGCAATCGCGCCTACCAGCGTGTACTTCCAAACGCTTATCAGGAGTGACACCAGTGAATAAAAATATCGTCCTCGCAGGCTCAATCTCGGGATTTATTGGCATGGCCGTCTGTGCAGTGGCCGGACTGGCACGGGTCGCCGGCCTGTTCTATGTACTCGGTTTCCAATCGACGACGTTGTTTAATGTCGGCGTTGGACTCATGGTTTTCGGCTGCTTGATCAAACTGGAAGAGTTGGCGGCCCAGGGGCGCTCGAAAGTGTAGGACCGGCGGTGCGCCTACCGAGCTGCCAAAGTGCACGTCAGGATTATTTACAAACCCGGTCGGGCATTAGGGGAGTGAAACGGGGGCCGCACTCGAGCGAATCACATCCTGTTGTTTTAGTTAGTCTTTTTAGGTTTGAGGCACAATATTTGCATTAACTGACCCGAGCCGTATTGCACACTACGAAACTGGCTTGTGTGAATTGTGTCACAGCAACTGCTAATCCCTGTATCTGCGTAGCGGTGGCGGTGATACAGTAAAGATCGTCGCGCTGGCCGGTTTGCCTGAAGTAACGTGCCTGCTGTAACGCACACAAGGGCGTTGGAACTTTAGGCCGGGTGGACAAGTCAAACTGCTTCCATCAAGAGGGCAGGAGCGCGCAGTCGCCAGCGCACGGATGATCAGGGCGGCGGCTTGATAGCAATAAACTGCGAACGCTGTCGAGGTCAGAGCTGTTAACAGTAGTGACCAGCAGCAGCGCAGTTTAAACGGCCCGACCTTTACGGGGAGGCTTATTGACTTAGGTTCAACGACTTGGCTAGACGGGCCAGGTCGAGGTGAGGAACACATTGGATAGTTCGAACGACAACATCGGCAGTGGCGGTCAGGATGATCAGCCTGTGTCAGACGCTGACTCTACGGTAAACCACAATCGGCGTCACTTCTCCAAGGCGGCCCTGGCTGGCGGAGCGGTGCTGCTTTCGCTGGGTAACCGCGCCGCGTGGGGCGGTGGTGGACAAGTGGCGGGCTGCATGTCCGTGATGACCCTGAACTCCTTCCACCCTGAAACAGGCATGTTCACCTCTTCTCCCGCTGGCCGACCCGAACACAACCTCGAACTCGCCCGCGACATCCACCGCATTGGCGGCGCGCCGGATTTCCTGGGCAAATCGGGCAGATGGCGCACTTGCGAAGATCCCTCAAAAGCCAATTACATTTGTCTGGTACGAGGCAAGTGCCCGGATTAGACCCATCGGGGCCGCTCGATTAACGTTCGAACGGCCCGCTCTATGCTCACACCCGCAGCACAGCTTTCCTTCATCAGGCACGTTAGCGTACCCGAGCCGACACGCGGGCGCTCGTGCTGGCCATATTCCACGGGCAATGCTGGCCACGCTTCATACCATTTGAAATAATGCGCTTTTGCAATAACAGGAACTGAGTCGAATGCGATGGCGCGTGTCTACTGCCGGCAAGTTTTACGATGAAAACGAAGGCTCAGTGGTGTACTTCGACCCCGCCAGCGGCGATACCCACCTGCTCACGGATTTTGCCGCCCAAATCGTACGCGAGCTATCTGGCGCGGCGAAGACTTCCCGCGAGCTGGAAGACTCACTTGCTGACATGACCGACACTGCCGACCAGGCACAACTGCGTGAAGCCATTGCCACCGTTATTGGCGAGCTTGTCGAACTGGGTGTTGTACACCTGGCAGTGCATGATGGCCAGGTGGTTGACAGTGCGCCTGCGTAAACAGGCCACCGTACAGCGAAGATTGCGATTTCTGGCGGCAGGCGGCGCACCCTGATGTCGCTGCTTCGGGAACTCCCCATGAGCGCGCTCACCGAGCGCCTGGCCTCTGGCGGCGTTGACCTGCTCATTGGGCCGTACGTCTACCGCATAAGAAGCAATGTCGCCGCGATTGGCCAGGGGCTTGCACGCCTTTACGCGGACTTCACCCTGGCCCCGAACGGGAGTTTCGTCGATTTCGATGTAGGGCTGCGCCAAGACACCATTGCGCAGAAACTGCGCGGCCAGGCCCAGTTCCTGTTTGATCAACAAAGCCCTTTCGACACCGTACCCGTACAGCAGGCCTATGCCTTCCTGGAATGGGGTATGAACTGGTGCGTCTCGCTGCACGTAAACGAGTACCTCAAGCTGCATGCTGCGGTGGTGGCCCGCAAGGGAGCCGGCATCATCATGCCGGGCATACCGGGCGCCGGCAAAAGCACCCTGTGCGCCGCATTGGGGCTGAGCGGTTGGCGCGTGCTGTCTGACGAGCACGCGCTGATTACACCCGGCACTATTGATCTGACGCCGCTCAGCCGACCTGTCAGCCTGAAGAACGAAAGCATACAGGCGATCCAGGCATTTGATAGCGGCGTCATTCTTGGGCCCGAAAGCCGCAACACGCACAAGGGAACAGTGGCACACATGAAAGCCGATATGGCACCGCACAGCCATGACATCAACACTGTCCCTGCGGCCCTGATGGTGTTCCCGCGTTACAGCCGCGATGAGCCACAGGAACTGTACCATCGCTATCGCAGCGCCAGTTTTGTGCTCGCGGCCTACCATTCCTTTAACTACAGCGTACTTGGCGAAGATGGCTTTGATGCCATGCAGCACCTCGTCAGCCAGGTTGAGTGCTTTGACCTGGTGTATCACGACCTGGACTGGGCGGTGGCTAAAATGGAAGAGCTTGTCGGATGAACACGCCCGATTTCTTGCTGCGCGACGCACTGCTGCGACCCGGCGCCCTGCCCCGAATGAGCGCCGCAGACATCAGTATGGTCATCAGCCAGGCCCGCACGTCGCGCCTGCTGGCGTCGCTTGCCGCGCGCCTTGAGGCCTCGGGTGCCCTGGCGCTGCTGCCCGAGAGTGCACGTCGACACTTCAGGTCTGCCCTGCTCGTGCACCACAAGCAGCGGCGCGATTTACTCCATGACTGCGAGTCTATCCGGGCGGCGCTGGCGTCGGTGGACTTGCGCCTGGTGCTGCTCAAGGGAGGCGCCTACCTGCACACCAACCTGGCAGTTAGCCAGGGGCGCCTGATCACCGATATCGACATCATCGTGCCCAGGGAACATATCGAGGACGCCGAATCTGCACTCAATGCATACGGCTGGGAGTCGAGCCAACTGGACTCATACAACGAGAGCTACTACCGAAGATGGAGTCACGAAACGCCAGCACTGGTAAATCCCAGACGCGGCACCACACTGGATTTGCATCACAATATACTGCCGCCAACGGCGGGCCCCACAATTGACGCTGACCTGCTCTTTGACAGCGTAAAAGAAGTCAAACCGGCAACTTTTACGCTGTCGTTGCAGGACATGGTTATCCATAGCGCAACACACCTCTTCCACGAAGGAGAGTTTTATCACGGCCTGCGCGACCTGTGGGATCTGCACCAGATGCTGCAGGAGTTTCCGCAACTGGATGCCAGTTTCTGGGACGGGCTGGTAGCACGCGCCAGGCAGTTGGAACTCGACGCCCCGCTGTGTCACGCGCTGCGCTATACGCGGCTGGTTTTCGAAACGCCGGTACCGGCCAGGGTCGTTGAGGAAGCAACGGGTTGGGCAGCACGCCTGCGCCAACCGCTCATGGACTTTCTGTTTATTCGCGCCTTCCGACCCAGCCACCCCGGGTGCAGATTGCCGCTGACAGGCCTGGCACTAAACGCGTTGTATATCCGCTCTCACTACCTGCGTATGCCGCTGCACCTACTGCTGCCACACCTGGTGCGAAAGGCATGGATGCGCAGAAAAGACGACTCTGCCACTGCGCTGGAGAACAAATAGCGCAAACACCGTATCTATACGCGCTAGACGCGCCAGTATTGAATCCCCCTGGCATCCAGTGCCGCACGATCCATGACCGATTTGATATCTACCAGCGTTGCAGCCTCGTCCATCATCGCCGCAAAGAAATCGAGATCGCGCTGCAAATATTGGGCATGAGGTACTGCAAGAATCACCGCCTGGCAGTTGCGTAGGTCGCTCTCATTACAAAGCGCGATGCCGTACTCGTGCAATGCCTCCGCCGGGTCCGCCAATGGATCGTGTACCAATACTTCACAACAGTACTGCCGCAGTTCGTCGATGATATCGATCACGCGCGAGTTGCGTAGATCGGGGCAGTTCTCCTTGAAAGTTAAACCCAGTATCGCGATGCGCGCACCGCTGACACGATGGTCACTGCGCGCCAGGTGCTTGACCGTTTGTTCTGCAACAAACTTACCCATGTTGTCGTTGGTCTTGCGCCCCGCCAGTATGACCTGCGGATGATGCCCCACGGCTTCCGCCTTGAAAGTGAGGTAATAAGGATCAACCCCGATACAGTGGCCGCCAACCAGGCCAGGCCGAAAAGGCAGGAAGTTCCACTTGGTACCTGCCGCCTCCAGCACATCAAGGGTGTCAATTCCCAGCCGGTCGAAAATTAACGCAAGCTCGTTCATGAGGGCAATGTTCAGATCGCGCTGGGTGTTTTCAATCACCTTTGCTGCCTCGGCGACTTTAATGCTGGCCGCGCGGTGCACGCCGGCTGTGACGACTTCACTGTACAACTGTGCGATCGTTTCCAGTGTTTGCTGTGTGTCACCGGAGACTACCTTGATGATTGTCTCCAGCCGATGCTCTTTGTCTCCCGGATTGATGCGTTCGGGTGAATAGCCAACATGAAAGCCACGCTCTGCTGGCACATTGCCGCGACCGGACCACGTCAGGCCTGACACCGCCTCAAGGATGGGCACGCACACTTCCTCGGTGCAGCCGGGATACACTGTCGATTCAAAAATCACGATCGCCCCGGGGCGCATGTGCGCTCCCACTGCACGGCAGGCGCCTTCCAACGGGCTGAGGTCCGGCCGTCGAGCCTCATCTATGGGTGTGGGTACTACAACGATGATAATGCCCGCCTCGGCAAGGGCCGAGGCATCGCTGGAAAATTCAAGCAGCGTGGCGGCGCGCAGGGACTCGCTCTCGACCTCGCCCGAGGGATCGTGCGCCTGGCGATAGTGCGCGAGTTTTTCTTCGTTCAGGTCAAGCCCTATGGTGCGCCTGCGACGCCCGAAGGCCACAGCCAGCGGCAAGCCCACATAACCCAATCCTACAATCGCAAGTGTGTCATTGTTATCCATTGGACGCGCTCTTTTGTTCTGCAGCGATAAACCATTGGCTGGTCAATGCCAGACCTTCCATCACGTTTTGTTGTGGCTCATACCCCAACAGCGTCCGTGCCTTGCTGATATCAGCCTGCGAATGACGCACATCGCCGGCCCGGAAATCCTGATAAGCGGGCTCAATATGAGCAACCTCTGCCCGATAGCCACTGAGCAGGGAGCGAATTTCCAGAAACAGTGCGTTCAGCGTCGTTCTGTCGCCAACCGCAACGTTATACACCTCATTGAGTGCATCGGGGTTGTCTGTCGTCGCCGCCAGCAGGTTTGCCTGAACGGTGTTGTCGATGAAGCAAAAATCGCGCGAGGTCTCACCGTCGCCATTGATTTGCGGCGCCTGGCCTCTAACAAGGCTGCCAAACCAGCGCGGAATCACTGCCGCGTAGGCACCCTCCGGATCCTGTCGCGGGCCAAACACGTTGAAGTAACGTAAGCCTATACAGGCCATGCCATAACTTCGTGCAAAGACATCGGCATACAGCTCGTTCACATACTTGGTAACCGCATAGGGCGAGAGTGGCTTGCCAATTTTCTCCTCGACCTTGGGCAGATCCGGGTGGTCACCATACGTGGACGACGAGGCCGCATACACAAAGCGCTTGACGCCTGCATCACGCGCGGCCACAAGCACATTGAGAAAGCCGTCGATGTTGCACTGGTTGGTCAGGACCGGGTCGGCAATAGAGCGTGGCACGCTGCCCAGCGCCGCCTGGTGCAGCACGTAATCAACGCCGCGAGCGACCTCCTGACACGCCGCGGGGTCGCGAATGTCACCTTCGACGAAACGGAAACGGGACCAGGCCTCGGCGTTAACAGCCTGTCGGACGCTTTCCAGGTTGGCGGCGCTCCCCGTGGAGAAGTTGTCCAGGCCAACGACCTTCTGCTGCAAGCCAAGAAGTGTTTCAACAAGATGCGAGCCGATAAAACCGGCTGCGCCAGTTACCAACCAGACAGACTGATGCTGCGCGAGCCGATCCTTGAGAGCATCGTAGGCAGACATAAGATACTAAAATTCCCTTGAAAGTCCCGGCTTAGAGCGCGTGTTATTTTGTGCGGCGCATCCCAGATAACGCCCGCTGGCATTTACACCAATGGGGGCAGAGTATAGTGTTTCTCTGTGGACCGCGCTACGGCGGAACGTGAAATGGCACACGCTTTGGGAAGTTTAGAAGTGGAGGCACCAACCAGTTTTCTCGGCAACATCGGACTGTACAGTTATGGTATGGCGTTCGTTGCGTTTGTGCTGCTCACACTACTGGCGATCTACACCCGTCGCGACAATCCACTGGGTAATTCACTCCTGGCAGCCAGCGCCCTCACCGCGGTATGGGCAGGCAGCGTCGCGTTATCAACACTCGCCGTGGAGCCACAGCTGTTACTGATCCAGATCACCGAGGTGATTCGCAACGCCGCATGGACTTTTGTTCTGCTGCGCTTGCTCAATATTCGACTCATGAGCAGCGATCACCCCGAACTCGGCCAGCGCTGGATCAGACTCAGTGCGATCGGCTATGCCATCGCGTTTACACTGGTGTTGATGGCCGGGCCCTACGCCGAAGCCTTGCGCTTCACGGCTGCCACCTCGGCGAACATTGCCTTTAGCGTCTGGTTGGCAATGGCAGTACTGGCGCTGTTTCTCATTGAACAGCACTTTCGCAATGGCAACGAAAATGAACTGTGGCCCACCAAGCACCTGTGCATCGCGCTTGGCATTATCTTCGCCTATGATTTTTTCATGTATGCCGAGGCCCTGCTATTCCAACACCTGGACAGAAATTTCTGGCAGGCTCGAGGTGTGGTCATCACCATGGCGGCTCTGCTGGCTGCAATAAGTATGCACCGCACTGGGCGCACCGCCGACGCCGTGCAACCGCGCAGTCTGTACCTGTCGCGTCATGTTGCTTTCCATTCGCTGACACTCCTGGCATCGGGGCTCTACCTGATCAGCATGGCCCTGGCCGCCTACTTCCTGCGCTATCTTGGTGGGAGTTGGGGGAGCGTACTGCAGATCACGTTCCTGGTAGCCGCAGGACTGGTCCTGGTGGTGCTGCTCTTCTCTGGGCGGATTCGCTCACGCACCCGCGTATGGCTGTCCAAAAACTTCTTCAGTTACAAATACGACTATCGCCTGGAGTGGCTGGAGTTTACCGCCAAGCTGGCCAGCGGAGACCAGAATCTTCCGATGAGCGTTATCCAGGGCATCGCGGATCTTGCCCAGAGCCCGGCGGGCGCACTGTGGGCACGCGGACCCAATGGCAAGCTTACGATTCTTGCGCACTGGGAAATGCCAGAGCTCGATGGCGCGACGCCTATGGACTCACTGGCAAAGTGGCTGCAGCGCAAACAGTGGATTATTGATCTGCACGAATGGCGCCGCTCACCGGACATGTATGACCATCTTGAGCTTCCCAGGGATATCGCAGAAACACCCCGAGCATGGCTGATCATTCCGCTGTTTTTTGGGGAGCGACTGCAGGGGATATTGCTCCTGAAAGAATCGGAACACCTGCGTGAACTGAATTGGGAAGACCGTGACCTGCTCAAAGTGGCGGGCCGTCAGGCAGCAACGCATCTGGCGCAGTACCAGGCTGACCAGGAACTGGTGGAGTCGCGACAGTTTGAGGCGTTCAATCGTCTGTCTGCCTATGTGATCCACGACCTTAAAAACATACTGGCACAGCAATCGTTGATGGTATCGAACGCCGAGAAACACAAGAATAACCCGGCGTTCGTCGACGACATGGTCGACACCGTCAACAACTCTGTGGAACGCATGACCAAACTGATGGCGCAGTTGCGCAGCGACACCGGCGCCACCGATCAACGGGCCGTCAATATCTGCGAGCTGCTGCAGGACGTAGTGCAAAGAAGCTGCTTGCGTGAACCCGCACCGACCTTTGCAGTGCCCGACGAATGCTGGACAGTCATCTGTGAGAAAGAAAGATTACACGCGGTGTTTGGGCATCTTGTGCACAATGCACAGGATGCGACTGGCAAGGACGGGTTTGTGAAGGTGAGCCTGGACTATGATCACGAATCGGTGATCGTAAGTATCGAGGACTCTGGCGAAGGCATGGACGAGTATTTCATCAAGAACCGCCTGTTCAAACCCTTTGACTCTACCAAGGGCCTAACGGGTATGGGTATCGGTGCATTTGAAAGCCGCGACTTCATCCGCAGCCTTGGCGGGGATATCAGCGTGACCAGTACCCCCGGCAAGGGCTCCCTGTTCAGGGTACAAATTCCCGCGCAAGCTGCTGAAACGGTCAGCACCCAGTACGCAGAAGAAGGATTTGATCAGTGAAAAATGACAAGCAGCACCTCCTGGTCGTCGAGGATGACAAGGGATTGCAGAGCCAACTGCGCTGGGCATTCGATGACTTCGAGGTTGAGATCAGCGGTGACCGGGCAGAGGCAATCAGCGCCTTTCGCAGAATACAGCCAGGCGTTGTGCTCCTGGATCTTGGTTTACCGCCCGACCCGGGAGGCGTCACAGAGGGCCTGGCAACCCTGAGCGAGATCCTGGCACTGGCCTCTGAAACCAAGGTCATTATCGTGACTGGCGACAACGACCGCGCAAACGCGGTGAAAGCGATTGCGATGGGCGCCTATGATTTTCACCAGAAGCCGGCCGACCCGGAACTGCTCGCAATGCTGGTCAAACGCGCCCAGCATGTCTATGAACTTGAACGGGAAAACAAGCGGCTGCAACAGGCAGATGAAAACATGCCCTTGCGCGGCATTATTACGGCAAGCCCCCAGATGCTGAAGATCTGTCGTACGATAGAGAAAATCGCGCCGTCTGACATCACCACCCTACTCCTGGGCGCCAGCGGGACAGGCAAGGAGCGCTGCGCCCAGGCGCTGCACGAACTCAGCACCCGGGCCAAGGGCCCACTTGTGGCGATCAACTGCGCCGCTATTCCAGAAAACCTGCTCGAAAGCGAACTGTTTGGCTATGAGAAAGGCGCGTTCACCGGCGCGGCAAAACAAACGCCCGGCAAGATCGAGTACGCCGACGGGGGTACATTGTTCCTGGATGAGATTGGCGACCTGCCCATGGAACTGCAGGCCAAGTTGTTGCGCTTTTTGCAAGAGCGCGTGGTAGAACGTATCGGCGGTCGCAAGGAGATTCCTGTCGATGTTCGGATCCTGTGCGCGACACACCAGGACCTGCGCAAGCTGATAGAACAGGGCAGATTCCGCGAAGACCTGTATTACCGTATCAGTGAAATCGTGATTGAAATTCCACCTTTGCACGAGCGCGAGGGCGATGTACTGGTGTTGGCAAAATCCTTTCTGAACAAGCTGGCCAAGGAATACAACAGTTCTGCAAAGGGCTTCTCAGCGGAGGCGATCGCGGCGCTCGAAGCCTACACCTGGCCGGGCAACGTGCGTGAACTGGAGAGCAAGATCAAGCGCTCCGTTATCATGGCGGACGGGAGCCAGATTACCCCGCAGGATCTTGAGCTTGAAGAAGCAACAGAAGAGCCGCTACCACTGAACCTCAAGGCGGTCAGGGAAGAGGCAGAGCGCAAGGCAATCATGCGGGCGATGAACCACTGCAACCAGAGCATCACCGATGCGGCCAATGTGCTAGGCGTTACGCGTCCAACGCTGTATAACCTGCTTGAGAAGCTGGGACTGAAAAACTAGCCGGGGGGCCTGCTGTGCGGCAGGCGGGTCATTGCAGTCTTCCCAGAAGCGCCTCGGCCTGCCTGCGCTGGGCGAACGCGGAATCCTCTGCCAGCGCAGTTTGCAGTGCAGCTCGCGCACTGTTTTTCTCACCCTTTGCATAGAGTATCTGCGCCTTGTGATAGCGATATTCTGCGTTCTTTGGGTCGAGCTCCAACGCCCGATCGATCGATCTGCCGGCTGCCGCAAGCTGACCGTTGTTCAACTGGGCCATCGCCAGCGTATCCAGAACGGCCGGCGTATCTGCCGACAAGTCGAAGGCTTTACGCGCGTAGCGCAGCGCTTCCTTGGGGTTACTGTCGAGCAGTTCCCAGGCAAGATTATTCAGCGCAATGACGTTATCGAAATCAATGCGCACGATCTGGCGATACTGATCAATCGCCGCGCTCTGCTGCTTCAGCGCCAGGAAAAAGTCTGCCAACTTCAGGCGCGCAACAATATCTTTGTCATTTTTTTCGATCCAGTCTTTCATTAACTGCACGGCGCCATTTCTATCACCGGCATCGAAGCGGTCGGCAGCGAGCGCGATCAGGTCACTCGTCGTTGGCGACTGCTGGTAGATCTGCTGTAGCAAGGCCGCCACCGCGGTATTGTCGCCGGCCTTTTGTGCCTGCAGCAGTTCCATGCGTAACACATCCAGGTTTTGCGGCGCGAGCCACTTCAGATTGGCCAGCAAAGCCGTGAAGCGTTCATGCTGGTTGTTCATCTGGGCCAACCTGGCCAAAGACACCTTGGCGTAAAAATGGCGCGGGTCCAACTCCGCGGTTTGCGCAAGCTCAGCAAGGGCGCTTTCCGTATCGTTCAAGCCAGCGTACGCCCTGGCGCGCATAAAGTGGTAGTGCGCGACGGAAGGACGCAGCGATATCAATTGCTGCAAAGTCAGTAACGCCTGGTTGTAACTGCCACTGGCAACCTGAAAGCCCGCAATGGTCGCCAGCGCATCAGGCTGGTTACGGTGTACGGTATGCAGCTTTTCGACCATGCGGCGAGCGTTATCCATCTGTCCTGAAGCCATGTAGTAACGGATCAACATCAACAGGGGCTCGGTCGACTCAGGGTGATCATCCATCGCTATCTCGAGGATGTCGATCATGTTCTGCTCACTGCCTTGCAGTGCGTAAGAGGAAGCCAGCTTCAGCTGCGTGTGCAGATCGTCTTCATCGTACTTCAGGATACGTTGATACAAATTTCTGGCGCGGCCAAATTCGCCGCGCGCGATAGCGATCTCGGCAAGGCCATGCCTGGCAGCAGAATCCGTCACATCCAGCTCAAGTGATTTGTTGTAAGCCCAGCCAGCCTTCTCGTAATCCTCCTTGGCAAAATAGGCGCGACCCAACAAATTGAAAGAACTGGTGCTGCCGGGATTACGATTCTTGAACTCAACGGCGGCTGTGATGGCCTCGTCAACTTTGTTATCGCGCAGGTAGTTCAGTATCAGAAGGATGTCGGCCTGCTCAAACTTCGGGTCAATCGTCGCCGAGCGTTTGAGTATTGAGATTGCGCGATCGGTATCGCCGGTAGCAAGGTACCCCGCTCCCAGGCGAGTCTTGGCACTGGCAGAGCGCGGCTCCAGTTGCGCTACGCGAGCCAGTAGCTGCACGCCCTGCCCGCCCTTGCCCAACCCAAGCTTGGCGCTGGCCAGCAGGTTCAGTGCCTCAATGTCCTTGGGATAGGTGGCGACGATCGGCTGCAACAGCTGCTCCGCTTCGTGAAAACCACCGTGTTCCAGTTCTAACAGCGCTGCCAGTTTTGGGCCTACAACGCTCTCTGGCGCCAGCGCAAGGAACCGGTAGATTTCACCCAGCGCACGCTGCAGGCTGCCCTGCTGCAAATCAATCACCGCCATGTAGTAGTAGGCCAATGGATAGGCATAGGAAAAATCCGCGGTTTTCTCAAAGGCTTTACGCGCGGGATCGTAGTTGCCCGCCCGCATCATCAACAAGCCGTCGGCGAAACTCACGCCCGGATGATTCTGCGCAGCGAGATGGTGCATACGCTTTAGCATCTGCACGTCTTCGCGCGCGCCTTTGAAATCACTCTGGTAAATGCGCATCATGGCCCGGTTCAGGCGGGCATCAAATATACGCGGGGCAATTTTCAGGGCTTTGCTGTAGGCCGCTTCAGCGAGTTTGGCGGCGCGCTGTGAAGCGTAGATGTCCCCGCGCAAATTCCAGGCGGGATGATAACCAGGCGTGCGCTCAAGCAAAGCATCCAGTTCGCGATCGGCGCCGGCGTGATCGCCGCGCGCCAGCGCCATCCGGGCGGACGCCAGCAGCGTAAAGGAAGGCACAGGCTCTACCGCGAGCGCGGTTTCGATGATCTGCTGTGCAACAACCGGATCACCCTGGTACAGCCGCGCCAGGGCCTTGGCTGACAATACTATCGAACGGCCCTGATCATTCAGGTCATGCACCGGCATGCTATCCAGCCGGATAAAATCGCCAATATGCAGCAGCGTCCGTGACAGCAGCGGGACTACCATCGACCGTTCAACGCTGTCGTCCAGTTCGAGGGCCCTGGACAGTTCCTTCTCGGCACCCTCGTAATCACCACTGGAAAAATAGACCTTGCCCAGCAGTGCCCTGGCGGTGACGTTGCGAATATCTTTACCCAGGGCAGCCTTGAGCTCAACGACAGCCTCGGCATTGTTCTTCTGTTCGATCAGCTGGCGAGCGGTTTTGACGTGCTCTTGACTGGTCTGTTCACCACACGCCTGCAGGCACAGGGCCGCCATGACCGCCAGCAACGCGAGGACGGGCCTGACGAAAGGTTTTGTTTGAATTTGTCGCTGTACTTGCAGCACTTGCACACCGTTTACAATCGTTCACCCGGGTTCGACCGCAGGCGTCGATATTTATTCATTATCAGCGTCATACTAGCGTTACTTGACCGGTTGCAGCAAACACGCCAGGCCCAAAACCAAGGCCAGCGCACGCTTTCAGACAATTTACGGACAGTGCACGCCAGGCGGCGGCAACCCTGTGCAGGACCAGCAAAAAGCCAGGGGACGCCGCAACGCTAGCCTGTGCCAGGCTTACAGGGCCTGCAGATCGATTCGGCCCTGAAACAGGGTCTGGTCAGCGCCCAGCACACCCAATGCATCAAACTGTGTCAAGCCAGCAGCGTCCGACGAGGGACGCGTGAGTATGTGTAGCGCCGTATTGCTGCGCATGCCGGCAACGGCCACCCGGTCGCAGCACAACCTGTGCGCAAGATAGATCATGGGTTGCGCCTCAAAGTCGTGGCCATCACGCCATGCCCGCTCCAGCAGGGCATTGGAGATCAGCGCGCAGGGGAACATCTCTGGGAAATCGACCTTCTCGGCGATTTCATCAATGTAGCGGGTCTGCTCTACCAGCGAAGCGCAAAGGAAGTTCTTGGCGTTGCTGGTCGTCAGGTATTTGCGCTTCAAAAACCAGGCGCTGCCAGGCAGGTAGTCTCGATCCTGCGCGATCGCCAGGTTAGCTGGCGCAGTGTTATGCAACTCCTGCAAGTAGAGCGGCGCCCGGGATTCACGCTTATAGCCGGTGACGGCCAGCTGATCGTTGCAAAACAGCCGCACGCGGTTTGAAAGCTGCCCGCTTGCGCCCTCCTTCACTTGCCCGGGCTGCACCTCGATACGCAGGCGCTGTCCGGGCAGGACCGCACTGACAAAGCGAAACTCGTAGCAGCTGTAGCGCAATCCCAGCTCTGCGATGAGCGCAGTCTCGGCGTTGCTGTCGCGATAGCGTTCCACGCAAGCCGCAATGAGGCATTCCAACTGAAAGCCCAGCACAATAGGGCCTGAGAAAGGATTACGGCGCACGTTACGCCAGCGCTGCGGATCGTGGAAAGGATTGAAATCATCGCTGGCATTGCGCCCGATATCGATATGTAGCTGATCAAAGGAAAGTGTGTTGGCGGCTGTATTCATCAGCAGTCCAAGTTTACCCAGACCCGGCTGATTATAAGTCCTTCAACGTTGAGCCGCCTGCTGAAATCGCCACAGGAACGACCCAAATAATACCGCGCCTGCTGCTGGCACCGGATTACACGGCTAGTTGCAGCGCTGGGACTTCCTGCAAACTGGCAACCGAAAGGTAGTGCTCCAGGCCGGCAAATGCGCCGCTTGCACAGTGGGGTACCGGTCGGTGGATCTGAAAATCCACGCCCAGCGCAGAATGACAGCGCCGGTAAAAGCGCGCATTGCGCAATGAGCTGAGGATCATGGCATGCTCGAACCCGCTGTCACGTGAAAACTGGACCAGGCTCGCACAAAATCTATGCACCAGCTGCAGGCTGCGCACGCCCGGCTCGATGGCGAAGCGCTCCCACATGCACGCTAACTCGCTGTCCAGGCCCAGCAGTTCCAGCTGGCGGGGGTGGGAAATGCGGGAGGACACGCGCGCTCCCCCCACGCAGCGGCCCTCCCAAAGGGCTACCAGGATGTCACCCTGGCGATCCCGCTCCTCCTCGGACCCATCAAACTCCTCCAGGCCCAGTTCCCGCCTGAAGCAGCGCTCCCGAAGCGCATAGTATTGTTCCAGATGTACCTGTTCGCGACTTACCGTGAACTCTATAGACAAAGTACTTACCCCTTTAACACCCCTTGATGCCATCAGACCCCCTGCGTGGGGAGCCTTTTGGTACTTTGACTGCAAATTGCACACCAAAATTACCAAATATGATGTTTTTCATGGGGTTAGTGATAAGGCCAGCGAACCATTGGCGTTTTAGCGCCAAAACTGCGTCAGCCTGGCCACAATTTGTAGTTAATTTGCGACGGATTCTCCAGTGATACGCTATTTTCGTTACAAAACAATTACTTGTGGTGTCGCAAATTTGCGACAATTTGGTGCACAGGACACGCTGACCGCAGGCGCCGTGCGCGCGCCATCGCGAGTTGGCGCATAGCTAGCGCATAAAAGTACAGTCGGGTTTGACAACGATCTGCTAATTCCCGACATTGGACATATAACAAGCGTTGATACCCACGCCCTAACGGTATTTCTACGCGGCATAGCAATGGCATCAACTATGGATCTGGTAGGCCGCATACTGCGTCACCCCTTTCTCGTCATGCTCACCAGCGTGGCGCTGCTGGCCGCCGTCTGCAGCGGTGGGACGCGGCTCGATGTTGCCTCCGGTATCGATATTTTCTTTGCCCCCGACGACCCCCACCTGCTGGCTGAGCAACGCCTGAAAGACACCTACGGCCGCGAAGACAATGTTCTCATTGTTATCGATGCTTCCAGTAGCGGTGTATTCACCCGCGAGCACCTGATCGCGCTGGAACAACTCACCAACAGCGCCTGGCTCATCCCCTATGCCAGGCGCGTCGATTCGCTGGCCAACTTTCTGCACCCGGCCGTCGATGGCGACGACATTACGATAGCGCCCCTGGTTGAAAACGCCGACCAACTGAATGCGGCAGATATCGCTACCGTCAAAACCATTGCGGAGAACGAACCCGGCCTTGTCGGTCGCCTGCTGAGCGAGGATTCACGTGTGGCGGCCGTGAACATCAACCTGCTGCTGCCAGCTGAGCAGCAGTCCGTCGCAATAAATGAGGCCGTTACCGCTGCACGGGCGCTCGCTGAACAATTCGAACTGACACTGCCTGACACGCGGGTCCACCTCACCGGCTGGGCTGTGACAGAACAAACCCTGGCGGACATCACCGCCCGGGATGGCACCCGCCTGATGCCTGTGTTATTCGCCCTGGTGCTGGTGGTTCTGGCCATTCTGCTGCGCTCGATAAGCGCAGCGTTATGCACGGTCATTGTTATTGCGCTAAGCGTCGGTGCGGGTATGGGGTTTGCGGGGTGGGTGGGCATCAGCCTCAATAGCGTCAATGTCTCGGCACCGACGATCATCCTCACACTCGCCGTGGCAGACTGCATTCATGTCCTTAGCGCATTTCTTGCCAGACTGCGCACCGGAGCGCGCAAGCGCGCCGCATTGGAGCACAGCCTGCGCACCACACTCTATCCGGTCGTGCTGACCAGCGTGACCACTGCCCTGGGCTTCCTTACCTTGACGCTGAGCGAGTCGCCGCCCTTTCGCGAACTCGGCGTCATCGCCGCCGTCGGGGTCATGGCGGCCCTGTGGGTCACGGTGACGATACTTCCCGCGCTCATACTGTTATTGCCTTTTTCTGCCAGGCCAGGCTATACCGGCCTGCCCATGACAGCACTGGCGGGATTCGTCGTGCGTTACCAAACTCCACTGTTTTGGGGTTTTCTGGGTGTGATCATACTTTCGATTGCCGGCATCGGCCGCATCGAATTGAACGACGACCCCGCAGGGTATTTCTCCGAAGCGGTACCACTGACACGCGCGCTGGAGGTGGTTGAGAACCGGTTATCCGGCACGCAAACGCTGCATTACTCACTGCAGGCCGGCTCCGCTGACGCAATCACAGAGCCGGCTTTTCTGGCTGACACCGATCGCTTCGTGCAGTGGCTGCGCGCTCAGCCGGAAGTGGTCAACGTCGAGTCATTCACAGACACACTGAAGCGACTCAATCAGGTCATGCATGACGACGACCCTGCCTGGCACCGGCTTCCCGACAGCCGCGAGATGGCTGCGCAGTACACACTGCTGTACGAGATCTCAGTCCCCTATGGGCAGGATGCAACACACAGGGTCAGTGCCGACAAATCATCGCTGCGCATCAGCGCCACGCTAAAGAACCAGAAATCACAGGGGCTGCTGGCATTCGAGGCACGCTCCTGGCGCTGGATGGAGGCGCATACGCCAGCCATCCAGACCGCCGCGGCAGGCCAGTCCATCAGCTTCGCCAATGTTGGCCTGCGCAATATCAAGAGCATGCTGCTGGGCTCACTGGTTGCAGTGCTGCTGATCTCCAGCTGCCTGATCCTGGCCTTTCGTTCCGTGCGCTTCGGCCTGGTCAGTTTCATACCCAACCTGTTTCCCGCCCTGGTGACTCTGGGCATCTGGGGCGCTGTCGTGGGCGAAGTGAATATTGCTGCTTCGGTAGTCTTCAGTCTGACGCTGGGAATCATCGTTGATGACACCACGCACTTTCTGGTGAAGTACCTGCACGGGCGCCGGCAACTGGGGCTGAGCGCGGAGCAGGCGATTAAAGAGACCTTTGAGTCTGTGGGCCGCGCACTGGTGTCCACTTCAATCGTGCTGGCCACCGGGTTTCTGGCCCTTGTACAATCAGATTTCGCTGTTAATGCAACCTCTGGCCTACTGGTTGCGATGACCATTCTCATTGCGATTGTGCTGGATCTACTGTTCCTGCCCGCCCTATTGCTGCGCGCAGACAAACTGCTGCTGTCATCCAAGGAGGCGACGAGTGCCCACCCCGATCACCCGTAATTGCAACCGCCACTCCCTGCGTGGCGCTCCACACCTGCGCCATGGGCCTGGCCCTGGCAGCCCTGCGCCGGACACCCTGCTGCCGTTGGCGCGCTCGCCAGGCGCCCAAACCCGACTGTCGGTGTTATTCGGGGTACTGATCGCGCTGGCGTTTGCACTGGCTGCGCCGGGCGCATTTGCCGAGGAAGCGCTCAGCGCAGAACAACTCCGCGGGCTGGACATCGCCCGCGAGGCAGATCAGCGCGACGTGGGATTCAGCGACACCACGGCCGACCTGACCATGGTATTGACGCTCTCACCCACTGAACAGGTGGCGCGATCGATGCGCCAGATGGTGCTGGAAGTCGCAGATGACGGCGACAAAAGCATCATGGTTTTCGATCGGCCACGCGATCTCAAGGGCACGGCAATTCTCACTTTTACCCACCGCGTTGGCAACGACGACCAATGGCTCTACCTGCCCGCGCTCAAGCGCGTCAAGCGCATCTCGTCGGCAGATAAGTCCGGGCCATTTATGGGCAGTGAGTTCGCCTTCGAAGATCTTGCCTCACAAGAGGTCGAGAAGTACCGCTACACCTACCTGCGTGAAGAAGAGTGCGGCGCAATGCCCTGCTATGTCGTAGAGCGCATTCCGGTCGATCCCAAATCCGGCTACTCGCGGCAGGTCACCTGGATCGACCAGCAGGAGTATCGCCTGCAGCGCGTGGATTATTACGATCGCAAGGGCGATTTACTCAAGACCATGACCCTTGACGGGTACAGACAGTACTTGCAACGCCACTGGCGCGCAGATGAAATGCTCATGGTCAACCACCAAAGCGGCAAGAGCACGCTGTTGCGCTTCGACAACTACCAGTTCCAGGTAGGGCTGCAAGATTCGGATTTCACGCGCGGTGCGCTGTCGCGGATGCGCTAGCATGCCCTGCCGCCACGACAAGCCACGCCCACGTTGCGTGCATCATTCGCAGGGAGTTGTGTGAAAAAGGCATTCGCCATCGTCGTTCCACTGCTGCTGGCATTGCTGGGCAACAGCGTTTCGGGCCAGCCCGGGGCTGCGACAGCACAGCAGATAAAGACCCTGCGCCTTGGCATTACGCCCGACCACACGCGCGTTGTGTTTGACCTGGCCCAACCCGGGTCCTACAAGCTGTCTACACTGTCTTCCCCTGAACGACTGGTCATCGACTTTCCTCCGGGCACTACGGGCGCTCGTGCCCACAACGCTGTTTCAGTGCAGGGTACGCCGATTGCGCGCATACGATCCGGCGTACAACCCGACAACAGCCTGCGATTTGTCTTTGATTTACGCAGCGCCACGCCGGCCAGGAGTTTCACGCTGAAGCCGGATCAGGGGCGCGGCAATCGCCTGGTGATTGACCTGTCCAACCCGGCAACAGCCGACCAACCGACCGTGGAGGCCAGCACCCCAACCACTGCAACGGCTCAGATGCGGCGCCCCGCCTCGATCACGCCGCAGGACGCCACCGCCCTGCCCAGTCCGGTTGCAACTGCCTCGGGTGAATGGTCAGGCTCACTGGGTGTGCAGTCACGCGTGTTTTTCCAGGATCCGGCATATCGCCCACAAAACCGCAATGACATCAGCGTGGCCTTTGAGCCGCAGTACTACATCGATTGGGCCAATGGCCGCCAGCGCTTTGCCTTCCGGCCTTTCATGCGCTACGACGCTGTCGATGATGAGCGCACGCATGCTGATATCAGGGAACTGTACTGGCGGCTGGAATCTGGCCCCTGGGTCATCAAGGCTGGCATAGACGTGGTTTTCTGGGGCGTGACCGAATCGCAGCACCTTGTAGACATCATCAACCAGACCGACCTGGTGGAGAACATCGATACCGAGGACAAACTGGGGCAACCCATGTTCAACCTCGACTACTTCAGTGATTGGGGCACATGGCAACTCTACGTTCTGCCCTACTTCCGCGAACGCACCTTTCCCGGTGAAGACGGCAGGCTGCGGACCAATCCGGCGGTAGATACCGGCGACCCACTGTGGGAATCCGGCGATGAACAGGAACATATCGACTTCGCCCTGCGCTGGAGCCATTACATCGGCGATTGGGACATTGGCCTTGCGCACTTTACCGGCACCTCACGAGCGCCGCTGCTGGTGCCCTCATATACGGGTTTCGGGACGACGCTGACACCAGGGGCTTCCCCCCCCTCCAGCCTGCGTCCGCTGTACCAGCAGATCGACCAGACCAGCCTTGATGTGCAGGCCACCAAAGGCGCCTGGCTATGGAAGCTCGAGGCGATCTACAACCGCAACACACTGGAAGACTTCTTCGCGTCGGTCGGTGGCCTGGAATTTACGCAGTATGGCATTGGCGGCAGCGCTGCCGACCTGGGCTGGCTGGTGGAGTACCACTACGACGAGCGCGACATCAACCTGCAAAGCACTTTCCAGAACGATCTTTTCACCGGGCTGCGCCTGACCGGCAACGACATCGCCGGCAGTCGCCTGTTGGCGGGCGTTATCGTCGACCTCGACAACGGCTCCAGCTTTGGCAATATTGAGGCAGTCAGGCGGCTGGGTGAAGCCTGGACGCTGACGGTTGAAGCGCGCACCTTTTTCAATATCGACGACGAAGACCCGACGCTGTTCTTCGAGCAGGATGACTACATCGAGTTTCAGTTGGACCGTTTCTTCTAGCACACCGCGCGGCCCGGATCGTCCAGTTGCCAGCTGGAGCCAGCCTGCAGCGCGCCAATACTGTGACAGCGGCCACAAAACGTCTGACGCGGCCAGGCAACAGCCCCCGTGATCCGAACTTACTACAGACACGCGCCGCAATTCATACCACAATGGGAGACGGCAATTTCAGGTCATTCTAGACGTCCAATCGCGACAGGAAACCACTGGCATGAACACGTTCAAACCGACCCGCAGTATACCCCGACGCACGCGCTCACTGGCCGGGGCACTGGCGATCGCCGCCCTCATTGTTAGCGCAGGCTGCAGCGAGGACCTCACCGATGCGGATTACGTGGCGCGCGCGCAAACCTCACTGCAGGCGGGCGACCTCAATACAACGGCCATCGAACTCAAAAATGCACTGAGAATCAACCCGATGAACCCGAATGCCCGCTTCCTGCTGGGGCAGACCTATTTCGCCCTGGGTGATGGGGATTCCAGTGAAAAGGAAATGCGCCGCGCCCTGGAGATGGGCATACCGGAAAGCGATGTCCTGTTGCCGCTGGCCGGTGCCGTGCTGCTGGCGGGCAACTACACCGGGCTGCTCGAGGAGTTCCAGGTCGATCAGAGCATGTCCAAAGAGGACCAGGCGTCACTCATGGGATTGCGCGGCATGGCAAGCCTGCGCCTGGCCGACCTGGCCAGTGCCCAGACGTACTTCAGCACCGCTCTGGAGCTCAACCCCGGCGAGGCCACCGCCACCCTCGGACAGGCGTTCGTGCAGCGCAACCTTGGCAATGCCGAGGAGGCCGCGCAGTGGCTGGAAAAGGCCATGGCGATCGATGCGCGGCAACCCGAGGCATGGAGCCTGCGCGGTGATTTACTCGCCCTCGAGGGCGACCGTGAAGGTGCCGAGAATGCCTACGGTCAGGCCATCAACTTCTCGCGCACTCCAGCAAAATACCTGCTGCAGCGCGCATTGCTCAGGATCGATCTGCGCAAGTACCCCGAAGCCCGCCAGGACATACGCCGATTGCCCGCGCAACTGCCCGGCAAGTATTATGCAACCGGCCTGATCGAACTGCAGCAACGTGAATTACTGCGCGCCCAGGGGTCGTTTGAAGCGGCACTGACCAAGTACGAAGACTACCCGCCCGCCCAGTACTATCTGGGCCTGACCCACACGCTGCTGGGCAACGACGAACAGGCACAACTCTACCTGCGCCAGTTTCTCGCCCAGGTGCCGGAGTCCGTCACCGCGTCAAATCTGCTGGCGCGCCTGCAAATCCGCCAGGGTGACCTGGCATCCGCCCAGGCCCTGCTTGACCCGATTTTCAAGGAAAATCCCGACCAGCAGGAAACGCTGGACCTCATGGCAGGCCTGGAACTCATCCAGGGCAACCAGAAGGATGCCCTGGCGCGCTACCGCAAGCTGCTGGCACAGAACCCCGCCTCGGCGAGTGCGCACTCCAAGCTGGGTGTGGCGATGATACTCAGTGGTGATATCGAAGAAGGCACCGCCGCCATGGAAAAGGCGATCGAACTGGCGCCGGAGGATGAAAAACTCGAACTCAAGCTGGTACAGGCGCAGATCAAGGCCGGTGAGCCTGAGCGCGCGATCCAGGCCGAGCGGCAGTGGATTGAGCGCAAGCCGCAAAGCGTCAACGCGAGGCTGGCGCTCGCCTGGTCACAGCTCAACAGCAACCAGACCGAGGCCGCACGACAGTCCTTTGGTGCCGTCCTTGACCTGGACCCGGGCAACCCCAGCGCTTCACATAACCTGGCCGTTTTTGCGCTGTACGGCGGCGACCTGAAAGCGGCGATCGCCTACTACGAGCAGAGCCAGATGTTCTACCAGGGGCACCCGCGCACCACCGTATCACTGGCGCGCCTGTACAACGAAGTGGGCGATATCGACAAAGCCATACAAGTGCTCGAAAACTCTCGCGAGACCTATCCGCAATTCATTGACAGCGGCACCATGCTGGCACAGATCCGGCTCGAGAATGGCGACCCAGAGCGCGCACTGGACGATATCTCGGAGCTGCACAAAAGCTATCCGGAAAACCCCGGCGTGCTTGCAGTGCTGGGCGCCGCACGCGCGGCAAACGGTAAGTACAACCAGGCTATCAGTGCGTATGAACAGCTGGAGAGCCTCAGTAGCCTGAGTGCACGCAACCACTACCTGCTGGCCAAGGCCTACTATGAAACGGGCGATGTGCGCCGATTCAGTGAGACTCTGGCCGCCGCGTATGAGGCACATCCCGACAACTACACGATCCAGATTGCGATGGCCGGCCTGGTGATCGCCCAGGGCAAAACGGTTGAAGCGCGCGAAATAGTCACGCGCCTGGAGAACCAGTACCCCGGTCAGGCAGACGTGTATGACCAGGCCGCCAAGCTGGCGCGGTTAGAGCAGAAGCCCGAGCGCGAGGTGGCCGCGCTGGGCAAAATGCTGGAACTGCAACCTGAAGACTCCAGCGTCGCGATCAAATACGCCCTGGCACTGTGGCGCGCCAGGGAGTTCGACGCCGCCTATGCACACCTGGAAACCTGGATGACCGCCAGGCCCGATGATCAACTGGTGCAGTACAATCTGGCCAACCTGTATCTACTGGGTGGGCGCGAAGAGCAGGCCATCGCGGCGTTCGAAGTGCGGGTAGAAACGCACCCCAACGATACACCAGCGATCAACAACCTCGCGTGGCTGTTGCGTGAGCGCGACCCCAGGCGCGCACTGACGCTGGCGGAGGAAGCGCACCGGCAAGCACCCGATGCAGCCCCGGTGCAGGACACACTGGCTATGATCCTGCTGCAAAGTCCCGGGCAGGAAGAGCGGGCCGTGGCCCTGCTGCGGCGCGCAACAGAGGCGGCGCCCGGCCGCACCGACTTCCAGTACCACCTTGCGGTTGCACTGGCCCAGGCCGGGCAGAATCGACAGGCTGCAAGGGTGCTGTCCTCACTGCTCAATGCCAGCCCGGAATTCAGCGACAGGGAAGCCGCCCAGGCACTGCTGGCCCAGTTGGCCGAGTAGATCAGGGGCCAGCGTGACTACCGTGTCAGAAATCTTTACAAAAGGATCGCCAAAGCGCGCTTTTTCATCGACCTTGATTTTTAACCAACTGATATATAAGGATTTATTAAAGTAGGCACGGTTTCTGCTTTAACTCTTGTGCAAACATACATCACTCGCAAGAGTTCAAAGGAGAACACCATGATTAAACGAGTTGCAGCTGGAATCGGCCTTGCCATGGCTATGACAGCACCTGCCTTTGCAGGCAATTCCATCATCTTCGATCCGGACGGCGTTGGCGGTTTCAACGGCGACACTACGGTCGGTTCATTCGATTGGCTGCCAGGCACGGCTACAGCCATCGGTGCTGTGCCCCCTACAGGCGGACAGTTCACTACCTACGCTCACGCCACACTGGTCGGTCTGACAGACGCTGGTGGTAACCCACTGATCCCGCTGGGCCTGAATTCGGGCAATCCTGCTACCAACTTCGAAATCACTTTCGTTGCTGGCTTTGAGGAAAGCGTCAGCTCCTTCTCCCAGGGCGGTTTTGTCCTGCAGAACGATGGCGGCGCAGCAGGCGGCGGTGATGACGTCTACACCTTCACCCAGACTCTGGTATTGGGCGATCCGACCGCTCCCACAACCAACTTCTTCGAAATCTACTGGGACGATCGCAATGATGGCAGCACACTGAACGCTGACGCCCTGAGCGGCACCGGCTTCAATGATGGCATCCTGATCGCATCCGGCGAAGTGGCTTCGGTTGCTGGCAGCTTCACCACAGAGTTCACTTTCGTCGACGCGAATGACGATGGCGATTACAACCCGGGTGATGGCGACATCATCATTGGTTCTGGCAATCCTGTCGGTGGCTATCAGCTGCTTGACGGCAGTGCCGACGGTGACCAGTGGGGCGGACAACAGTCTGTTACCGGTCTTGGCACAACTTCGCTGAGCGCTGATCTGACGTTCCAGAACACTGACTTCTTCAAGACAGACATCACCTCACTGCTGTTCGACCTGGAATTCAACACATCCAACGTGCTGCCTTTCCAGGAAACCAACCCTTCACAGCAGTATTGGGATGGCGGCAGCTTCCAGGCACCTAACCTGGGTGAAGTGAACGGCTTGACCGGCCCTGACATCATCTTCCAGTCAGACGCCAACAACTCGTTCGTCACTGAAGTTCCTGAGCCACGCACTGTCCTGCTGTTCGCACTGGGTCTGCTGCTTCTCGCAGCCTCTGCCCGCCGCAAGCAGGCACCTGAGCTGGTCGCTTAAGGCACCACCAGGGCACAACATCAGGCGAGTCCGGCAAAACTCGCCAGCACTAAAAAAGGGGCTTTCAGCCCCTTTTTTTATGCCCGCTGTTTTGCACTCATCGGCCGCTGCCCGGGCTACTTCCTACTTCCTACTTCCTACTTCCTACTTCCTACTTCCTACTTCCTACTGCCTTACCTGCCTGCCCTTCTGTGTTCTGTCTTTCTCACTACTTTGTCCCGAGTGTACTCCGAGCCCATGGCTCTCACGGCATTCGCCGCCCTCTGGGCCAATGGCCAGCTCATGACACCCTACTTGAGGCGCTTCGCGGGCATACCACCCCAGAACTCGCCGGCACCGATGATTGTCCCCTTGGTAACGACCGCACCCACGGAGACGATTGCACCATCACCAATCTGCACGCCTGGCATGATGGTTGCCTTGGCCCCAACCGTCACGTTGTCTCCGATAACGACAGGCTCCAGTGCCATGTCGTGCCCTTCGATCACATGTGAGAACACGACCGCGTCATGGCCAATGATGGTATTGGCGCCCATCTGTGTTAAGGCCGGATCAAGAATAGCGCCACCGCTATAGGTGTTGTCGCCCATCTTTGCGCCCAGGGCGAGGTAGACCAAGCGCATCAATGGCGTGGGAATAAAATAGGTGCGGATCAACGGATAGAACAACACGAGGCGAAACAGCGTGTCGACCTGGTAGGCAAATTCTTCCCTGGAGCCGGCGGGCAGATTCCCAGGCTGCAATGGCAGAAAGCGATGCATGAGCCGGTACACCAAAAAAGCCCAGGCGTAAAAAATGACGGGGAAGCCAACCAGCAGCGCTGCGCTGAAAAACTGCCCCATGGCCTGTGGTGTGATCAGCCACAGGGTGGTGACAAGCCCCAACAGCAGGGTCAGTGTGAACAGGCTGGCGAAGGTTGCTATCTGGGCCGGTGATATCTTTCGCACGCTGAGTCTCCTAATCCGATTGTGCAGATCGCCACCAGGGCGACTGCGGGTCATCCATAAACTGCGGGAAATGGTTGGCGGCGCTGCACTGCTGTATTCGCTGCGCCATGCTAGCGGCCGCTGCAGACAGACTGTCGTCGGCGAGCATGGCCATCACCTGGCTCTGGAACGCCCCGCGCTGAAACTGGTCGGCTCGCATCATGCCGGCCACGCCGGCATTGCACAGCGTTGCCAGATTGAGAAACTGATCCAGGTTGGTGGGCAACCCCAGCACCGCGGCGCCTTCGGACAATGCCTGGTGCGTTGTTGGACTGCCGCCGTTACAAACAACAAGGCTGCTGCGCCGCGCGGCCAGATCACCTGGCAAAAACGCGGCCGCGTGAACATTGGCCGGTAGCGGTGACTGCAGTTCCATTCCCGCGCTGGCGACCATGGCGGTGACCTCGAGTTCCCCCAGCGCTGCGATCATCGCGGGTAAAAGATCCGCACGCCCGGAACTGCCCGGCGTCACATAAACCAGTGGCCGGCTGGTATCTACCGTGTGCCACCATGACGGCAACGGCGCAGCGGGCGACCACAGCACCGGGCCTATTTCGCGGTGGTTGCTTGGCAGCTCTGCCGTCTTGTACAGCCCGGGTATATCGGCATACAGGGTGTAGTCAGCATGTGTATAGACACGATTCAGATCCGCCCCCAGCGGGGGCAACCCGTGCACCCGGCGCAGCGCCGCCATGGGCCTGCTGTGCATGGCGAACGCGACGGGTCGACCGATCGAGAACAACCCCTGTGCGACCGTCACGCCGAATCGGCGCACCAGTGGCAGGTCGGGCACGGTGTAGCGTTGATCGACATAGGGTGACCAGCAGGTGTTGGCGATACAGACACTGGGTATTCCGGCTAGCTCGGCGCTGACGGCGGCAGTGATGCGAAAATCCGCGACGATCACATCGGGGCGCAACTCGTCCAGCAGCGTCCTTTCCTGCTCCACGTAGCCCTTGAGCGTCTCGAGGTCGTACAGGGGGCGGCCAGCGGCCAGCGCAGCGGCGAACTCTACCGGAGCGATGCTATGAATGGCGTGCTCGGTAAAATGCTGATCGCCAACAAGATCGGCGTAACGCGGACAATGGGCAAAATGTATATCGTAGCGTGAGGCGTCCAGCGAGCCGGCCAGGCTTAGCGGGCGAGCGACATGCGCCAGCGTCACGGCCTCGGCCAGAAACAACACCCGAATCTTGCGTTGGCTTGATGTCTGCTGGGGTGCTGGCCGGGTCATCGTGCTATTGCGCTGTGTTCACCAGGAGCTTTTCCAGTGGCGGACGAATCGAACGAGAAGTCGGTGCAGGGCCGTAGCCTACGCGCCCCATATACACGCGATGCGCGGTACGCTCTCCATCGCCCAGCAAATGGGAGAGTTCTCCCGCCAGGCGCTGTGCCAACTGCTGTTCGGCCGGCAGGGATGTGAAAGCGATTCCCTGCTCGACATAGCGTGAAAAAATCATGGGCGTCATCTCGGGCTGCAACTGCAGGTTCTGCCGCGTTGCCTCAAGCCAGAATCGCTGCATGGCCCTGCCACCGTTGATGTAATCGTCGATCGACTGCAATGGCTGTTCAGACACGATCACGAAATGCGCGGCACAGCGCAGGCCAGTCGCAAGATCCATTTGCAGGCGCGGCAGCCAGGTGCCGGCAAAGAACCGGTTGAGAAACGTCACCCGCTGCCAACTCGTGAGCGCCCAGCGCATGACCTTGCGCGTAAGGAGATCCACGCCCAGCGCATGTTCCGGGAGTCTGTCTTGGCTGAAACGGGCGCCCCAATCGATATTCTTGCGATGCACTTCGTAAGCTTCCGGTGTTGCCAGACGAATATGTGCATTGTGAAACAGCACCTTGGCCATGCGCCGTCGCAAAGGCGCCTGATCAAACCAGAGGATGCGGTAGCCATCGCCTACTGCCGTCTCCAGCGCCTGCTTCTGCCGGGCGCCCAGGGCTTTGGTCGACAACGGTTTGCGTTGCGTCACACGCGAGCGCACAAAATGCAGGTGCCGATCAGCCGCCACGGTTGGCTCAGGCGCAAGCGTGACATCAAACACCAGTTCGCTGGCAGATTCAGTGTCGCGCCGCAGGCAGTTGGCCACCATGCCCTCACCCGTGGCCGCGATGCGAATGGTTTCCAGCAGTGCTCCCACCGCGATCTGGCTGGACGTACCGTCCAGGTCGTACACGCACCAGTCGCGCGTATCGTGCGTGTAGATGACAGCGCGGTGAGCATCGACAAGCTCGAACTTCCACGGTTGCTCGTTGTCACCGCTGGGCGCCCACCTGGCCAGATCGAGCACTCGCTCTATCGGAGTATCCAGGCTGGCCTGCTCGGTTATGCCTGCATCGCGCTTGGCCATGACCATTCTTCTCGCGACCATCAGCCCCAGGCGCTGCACAGGGTTATTGTTACCGCCGGGGCGCCAGGTCGTGCTCAGTTTATTGCGATAAGCATCAAAATGAATACCCCGGGGCGCCACGATCACATCACCCCGATCAAGCAGGATTTTCAGGGCATAGGTTGCGGCGAAACCCGCGCAGAGTTCACAGGCCATCGGCGTGGACGGACCCTTCTTTGCGTTGAAATCTACCCGCGTATCATCAACGAGATAGGACAACTGCAGGCGCGCCGGTGCAAGGCCCATCATGAAGCGCAGAGCCTGCTCGTCCGGGTCCTGCCCCTGCATCCGAAAATACTCCTCGTAGCTCATGGCGCCGGGCATAAAAACCAGCAAAGCCGCGCCCATACCCAGCGGCGCGGCGGTCACAGCTGGAATACCCTTGGCAGCACAGGCGTTAAACACCTTGTTGCGAATGTCCAGGGCAAAAAAATCGAGGCTGTCCACATACAGGTCTACGCCGTCGAGGAACGCGTCCAGGTTGTCGTCGTCCACACCGGTGGGAAAGCAGCGCACGTCCAGTTCGGGATTTATATCGCGGGCCATCGCCGCCATGACATCAACTTTGGGTTTGTCCAGGTTGCTGACATTGGCGCCGGCCTGGCGATTGAAATTCTGAATCTCAAATCGATCGAAGTCGGCAATACTGAAACTGCCGACGCCCAAACGCGTCAAAGTAATAATGTGGCTACCACCCACACCACCCAGCCCGGCAATGGCGATGCGCTTTGTACGAAGAATTTCCTGTTCTGCTTCAGTAACCCAGCCGAGGTTGCGTGAGAAGGCTGTGTGATAATCGAACATGCTGTTGCCTGCCTGGCGCGTCTAGATCCAGGCTCGGTGCGTCAGCGAATACGACACCGAGCCACTGCTGCGAAAGGGTTCATCCGGCACTGCGGCTATGAACAGGTTTTTTTTGCCAACGGTGCAACGATTACTCACGGTAACCGCTCTCGATACGCAAGTAGACCTCGTTATAGAGCTCTTTCAGGTCAGGGCGCATGTTGTCTATCGCAGATTCTGTCGTGATGAAATAGGGAGCGCGCAAACCGTGGTAGTCGATATCTTCACCCACCCGCCTAAAAGCGATGCCAGAGCGCTGCAACAGGCGTGGCAGGAAAGGTTCCATCATTGCAAACACCTTGGTGCGCCCTGAAATTGAAGTCAGCGCGGTTGCGGCCAGAAAGCAGGTCACGGCAATCATCGAAAACGTGCGCCGTTCCTGCTGTGAACAGTCAAGGCCTTCGATGACACCGTAGCGCGTCACCTCTTCTCCGGAGCGACGGCGAAACGCGCCATCAACCGCCAGCCGTGAAATCTCGCACATGTAGTTTCTGTCGAGCTCCAGTGACTCTATGAGCGTTGTATCGAGGCTGTCTGCACAGTTTTTTTCAAACGGTAGTGCGTGCTCGCCATTTTTACCGGTCGGACTCACCAACCGGACACAGCCCGCGCCCAGGCCCGACGATTTATGCACGATAAGGGCATGCAGGGAAGCCTCATCGAAATCGTCTTTTTCCATGCGATCGGGAAAGGCGTCGACGGGCTCATAGCCGAACTCTTCGCAGTACACCCGGTAGCGAATGCCATAGACCTCGGCCAACTCGGCTTCCGACGCGGCGAACTCTACATCGAAGTAACGCAGAAAATTTTCACTTAACGGGTAGCGCATGCTTCCCACAGTTGATTCCCCACTCACATATTTATTATGAATACATCCCCATGTATCGCTTCCAGTGTAGCGATTCTACTGCAGAAAAGCTCGGTAATTGTCGCTGTTGATGCAATGCGCCGGTGGTAATAATGCCGCAAACTGCAGAGCCCGGAAGGGCATCGAACAACGCCCTGCAGGTAACAAGACCAGGGCTGTAAACTTCCCGTTACATTTGCTCGAGTTGCGCTGCCAGGTGCAGCACAAACCCGTCTATCGACTGGTGCAGCAATGCGAGTGTTTCTTCAAAACCTGCGACACTGCCATAATATGGATCGGGGATATCACCGACACTGCCAGAGCTGGCCCAGTCACCCAGTCGCGAAATCTTGTGCGCATGATGCTCCGGACAATGGGCCAGTAGCCACTCCCTGTTGGCGTTGTCTACCGCGAGCAGGTAATCGAACTGCACGAAATCGTCATCGACAACCTGGCGCGCCCTGCACTTGCGCAGATCGACACCTTCGCGCGCGCAAGCCTGCACCGCGCGGCCATCTGTGGGATGTCCTGCCTGTGAGGCAGCCGTGCCGGCGGAGTCTACTCGTACCTTGCGCTGGGCATTGATGAGTTTGAGTTCTTCGCGCAGGATGCCCTCAACCATGGGTGAGCGACAGATATTTGCAGTACACACTGCAAGCACCGCGAGAGAGGGTTGGGCAAAAAACTTCATTGGACAATCCGCACCAGGGGAGCGCCAGTATAAGGGCAGCCTGGCCCGGCAAACAAACTGACCAGGTAGCCGGCTTGCACGATGCATGCTATGCGGATTTCTGGAGGGCGTGCTTCGCGCGCAGCGTTGTCATCGGCTACCGGGTTGCAACGGGCAACGACTCGAGTGCATTCTTTATAGTGTGCCGACGCAGTCGCCCCAACCCAGCAACCATGGCCGGCGGCATCAGGGGCCATTCATTAACTGCTGCACAAAACGCACGGGAATCGCGTAACTGATACCTGATGGCCGCTGCAAGGCCGCCTCACGACTTTCCTTCACAAGTACAGCATTGATGACACCAATCACCTTGCCACTGGCAGGATCAAACAGCGGGCTGCCGCTGTTTCCCGGGTACGCTACCGCATCAAGCTGGTAGACATCATAGGGATTGCGCAGGCGACTGATCTGCGCGGCGTTGAGGTCGCGTGCGTTTTCAACACTGCGTGCCATAGGGGTGATTGCCGACACAATGCCGCGGTGGGTCGCGGGATAGAGGCCGAGCACATTGCCTATGGGAAAGCCGGTAAAAGCCACTTCCTGCCCTTCGCGCACCACAGCAGCTGTGTCCAGCGGCAGGGCCGGCAAGCCTGGCGCCCCAATGCGAAGCAGTGCGAGGTCATGTTCCTCGCTGGTGCGGGTCACGGACGCCAGATGCACCCTGGCCGCGCTGCCGCGACCAGAAAAAACGGCCAGCTTCTGCTGGCCATCGCTATCAATGACACGCGGTATGACGTGCGCATTGGTAATGACTTGCCGTCCGTTTCCAACCGCAAAGCCGGTACCCAGGTAAACAATCGGGTCAGACTTCCGGTTCGGCTGCCGCGGTGGATAGACCAGACCAATGGCCACCACCGAGGGCCGCACACGGTCTATCACTTCCGGCAGTGTCGCTGCGGCACTGGCCTTGGAAGTTTGCAGGCATGCCAGCGCGAGGATCACCAGGGCTGTAACGCGCAGACGCAATTCCCGGCCGGTCCAAAGCTCACAAACTGCTGTCTGTGGCGTATTATTGCGGACCGCAACGCGCTGCGAGCGCGGTGCTGCGCCATGCTCAAACACTCCGGAAATCACTAATACCCCCAACACTGGCCACCGGGTTCTGCGCCTGCACATGATCCTGCTGCGCAACTTATGAGATACAATAGCGTTTTTCCTGCCGGGACAACACCGCAACCACGCAACCATGGCCTACTTGCTGCACGAATTGATCGAGGATCAGGTGAACGCCAATCCCGATGCGCCCGCCCTGCTGTTCAAGGACGAGCACATTGACTACGCCCGGCTCAAACACGCCATCACCGGATTTGCCAACGGCCTTATGGAAGCCGACATAGCGCCGGGGGAACGCGTGGCCGTATACCTGCCCAAGCAGCCCGAGGCGGTTTATGGCATGTTTGGCGCCGCGGCCGCCGGAGCCACCTTCGTACCTGTAAATCCCGTACTCAAATCCAAACAGGTACGACACATACTGACGCACTGCGAGGCCAGGGTTCTACTGACATCCACGCACCGACTGCCACTGCTGCGCAATGTGCTGCAACACTGCCCTGTACTGCATACCGTGGTCTTGGTGGATGGGCCGGCCGATGAGTCTGCCACGACAGGCCTACAAAAAACGTTCATCGATTACGCGCGCTTCAGCGCAAGTCACACTGCGCGCGAACACCACCGACGTATCGATACCGACATGGCAGCCATCTTCTACACCTCTGGCAGCACCGGCAACGCCAAAGGCGTTGTACTGTCGCATCGCAACCTCAGGGTTGGCGCACACAGCGTGGCCGAGTATCTCGGCAACACCGCAAGCGATCGTTTGCTCGCCGTACTGCCCCTGAGTTTTGACGCAGGCTTCAGCCAGCTGACAACCGCATTCAGCGTCGGGGCCTGCGTTGCATTGATGGATTACCTGATTGCCCGGGATGTGCTGCGCGCGCTCAGCCACTACGGCATCACCGGCATGGCCGCGGTACCGCCACTGTGGCAACAAATGCAGGACCTGGACTGGCCAGCGGAGGTACGCTCCACTCTGCGCTATATCACCAATACCGGCGGCGCACTGCCGCCGGCCACGACGCGCAAACTGCAAGCCGCCCTGCCCTCGACCAGTATCTATCTGATGTATGGCCTGACGGAGGCGTTCCGCTCCACTTATCTGCCGCCGGAACTGGCCGCTACGCGGCCGGACTCCATCGGCAAGGCAGTTCCCAGCGCACGCATTCACGTGATCAACGCCAGTGGCCGGGAGTGTGCTGTCGATGAGCCCGGCGAACTGGTGCATCGCGGCCCCCTGGTGAGCATGGGCTATTGGCGTGATCCCGAGAAAACCGCCGAGCGTTTCAAACCGTGGCCGGGACAACCCGCAGGCATTCCCCTGCGCGAAATCGCCGTATGGTCAGGCGACCAGGTCCGGCGCGACGCCGACGGCTACCTCTACTTCATCAGCCGCAGCGATGCGATGATAAAAACCTCGGGGTACCGCGTGAGCCCTACTGAAGTGGAAGACGCCGTTACCGAAAGCGGGCTTGTCCAGCAGTGTATCGCCCTGGGACTGCCGCATGCAGGCCTGGGTCAGGCGATTTTGCTGGTTGCCTCGCCGTCGCCTGGTGTCAATGACATCACCACACTGTCGCAACAGATTACGCAACACTGCCAGCGTGAGTTGCCCAACTTTATGGTGCCACGTGCAGTGGTGGTGCTGGAGTCTTTGCCGAGCAACCAGAACGGCAAGGTTGATCGCCGCGCGCTCAGTGAAACCTATACTGATTTTTTTAAGGTACCGCCCGAATGACGACTGACAGCAACCAGGACATACCCGCACATGCCGCAATGAACCAGTTTGCGCGGCGGGGGCAGGACCTGATCGTGGGCGGGACTACACTTGAGGAACTTGCCGCCCGTGCCGGCAGGACGCCCTTCTTTGTCTACGATACCCAGCTTATCGAGCAACGCGCCAGCGCACTGCGCGCCGCTTTGCCGCCAACGCTGCATCTTCACTTTGCGATCAAGGCCAATCCACATCCACAGGTGGTCAACACGCTTGCGCAATCAACCGATGGCCTGGATGTAGCGTCTGCCGCGGAACTGCGTATTGCCCTGGCCACCGGCACACCTGCCGCCTCCATCAGTTTTGCCGGGCCGGGCAAGTCGCGCGAGGACCTGGAACTGGCCGTGGCCAGCGGCGTGATCATCAACGTTGAATCCGAAACAGAGCTTGCGCGAATCTCCAGCCTCGGTCGCGCCACGGGTGTGCGCCCAAAGATCGCACTGCGCGTCAATCCCGATTTCGAACTGAAGTCGGCCGGCATGAAAATGGGCAGCGGCGCGAAACCGTTTGGCATAGATGCCGAGCGTGTTCCCGTTGTGTTGCACTCCCTGCCTGATGCACACGTCGACTTCGTTGGCCTGCACATTTTCTGCGGCTCACAAAACCTGAACGCCGATGCCATCTGCGAGGCGCAGGTAAAGACGGTGGACCTGGCCATCGCGCTTGCCGGCCAGACGCCGCTGCCGCTGCGTTGGCTTAACATCGGTGGCGGGCTGGGTGTCCCCTACTTCCCGGGTGAGCAACATCTGCCGCTGGCACCAATCGCCAGGAACCTCACGCACCTGGTTGAACGCTGCGCGACCGAACTGCCGCGTGCGCAGGTTGTTATGGAACTGGGTCGATACCTGACCGCAGAGGCCGGGCTGTACGTGTGCGAGGTCATAGACCGGAAAGAATCCCGCGGAGAGACCTTTCTCGTCACCAACGGCGGGCTGCACCATCATCTGGCCGCCTCGGGTAATTTTGGGCAGGTCATTCGTAAAAATTACCCACTCGCTGTTGGCAACCGCATGGCAGAACCGGCCACAGAGATCGTCAACGTGGTGGGGCCACTGTGCACGCCGCTGGACATTCTGGGCAGCCGCGTCGCCCTGCCACACGCGGAACCGGGGGACCTGATCGTCGTTTACCAATCCGGGGCATACGCCTGCTCAGCCAGCCCCCACCAGTTCCTGAGTCACCCCTCGCCGGTCGAGCTCGTGGTGTGATTGTAAAAGTGCCACAGATGTCCATTGACCGCGCAAGCGCCTCACCTATACTTGGGCGGCTTCTGAAACCCGGCAATTAACGCACTGGCCACAGGCCTGGCAGCGCCCGACGCGTCACCGCTATGCACAAGGCAGCCAGGCCAACAGAGAGTTCATGCAAGCGTCACGCTTTTTTAACACTGCGGAGCGAAGCTAGGACGGTGATCACAAAACGAGCAGGTTTTCGGGCAGTTCCATGGAACTCATGCTACTTTAAGTACAGATGCTGAACCTGACTGTGGATAACACCACACATAAGCTGTGGATAACTAAGCAGGGGCGCGGCACACCGCAAACCAGGCGGACGCTAGCCACTGACAGCAGCACGACTGGCAATACATCGTTCACCAAGCCCGCATAGACGCGGCGCGGGGATCTTCCCCACTGAGGAAGGAACCGAGTTACAAAGGATTTGACCATGGCTACGGTCAGGGTGTTCAACCACCACGTACATACGACTTTCACCTGGCTGGCACTGGCAGACATTGTCCTGTTCACCGTTTCGTTCTTCGCTGGCAGCTACCTCTTCGCTACGCTGCACATCGGGCCGGATAGTTTCAGCGCCTACCTCGGCCAGACTCCAATGCGTGCCATTGTGTTCGCCCTTGTCGTTCTGGCAAGCCTGTCGGCGATGGGTCTGTACGAGCCGCGCATGCGCGAGGGCCTTAACGGCGTACTGATCAGGACCACCGGTGGCTTTATTGCCGCAACCGCTGTGCTCGGCCTGGCCTTCTACCTTTTGCCCGAGTTTCAACGCTGGGGTGGTGCACTGCTGTATGCCGCACCCATCGCGTTCACCGTCAACCTGATCACCCGGACGGCCTTTATCAACCTGACCGACCTGGACCAGTTCAAACACCGTGTCCTGGTGTATGGCGCTGGCTTTACAGCATCCACGATCACCAGTTCCATGCGTCGCAAGACGGATCGACAGGGCTTTGTCATTGTCGGCTTCGTGCGGGTAGACGACGAAGATCCACGCATCACCGGCGAACGGGTCATCAACCTGCGCCAGCCACTTTCCGAGTACGCGCGACAAGCCGAAATTGACCAGATCGTCGTTGCACTGGACAAAAAACGCAGCCAGACACCCAGCGACGAGCTCTTCAAGTGTCGATTGCAGGGCGTGAAGGTTTTGAATATTGTGAACTTCTTCGAGCGTGAAGCCGGCAAGATCCTGGTCGATTTTGCCAGCCCGGGCTGGATGACACTGACTGAAGATATGCGCTCGGGCTCTGCCAAAAGCCTGTCCAAGCGCGCTTTCGATATTGCCGCCAGCTGCATCCTGCTCCTGGGTACCTGGCCAATCATGTTGTTGACTGCCCTGGCAATCTGGCTGGAAGACGGCTTCAAGGCACCGATCTTTTTCAGCCAGGAACGCGTTGGGCTTAACGGCAAGGCTTTTCGTGTTATGAAGTTCCGCAGCATGGGCGTGGACGCCGAAGGCGATGGCAAGGCCCGCTGGGCAACCGAGAACGACAGCCGCATTACACGGGTGGGGTCGTTTATTCGTCGCACCCGCATCGACGAGCTACCGCAAATCTTCAACGTGATGGTCGGCGATATGGCGTTTATCGGCCCCCGGCCAGAGCGACCGGAATTCGTCAAGCAGTTGGCCGAAAAGATACCGTTTTACAATTCAAGGCACTGTGTAAAGCCCGGCATTACCGGCTGGGCGCAGCTGTGCTACCCCTACGGCGCCTCAGAGGAGGACGCACGCCAGAAACTGCAGTTCGACCTCTACTACGTCAAGAACCACAGCCTGTTCCTCGATTTCATGATTACCCTGAGCACTGTCGAAGTTGTCCTGTTCGGCAAGGGTGCCCGATAACCCATTTTTGTCAGAAAATTATACACCTGCCCATTGTTGCCCCGCGCCTTCGGCGCTAACATGTTGAAAAATTTATATAATCACAACTAGCCTATTAGGCGCGGATTTTGCATAACCACTACATAATCCGAACGTTAACAGGCATGGGGCCAACAGCATAATGGATGTGATTCTTATCACCCTTGGTGTATTGGGCCTTGGAGCCATCGTGTTCTCTGCGTGGGTATTCATGGTCGCAGCACGCAATTATGTGTCTGATGAGCCGAGCTACCAGCGGCGAGCGTCTGGTCGGCGCGGCCCCCACCACTATATTGATCGCGCCGCCTCTGACCGCCGCAGCGGGCAGCCGGCCACCTTCCCCCTGATGGTCAATGGTATCCTCATTGAACGCGACCGGCGGGTACTGCCAGACCGCAGAGCCGCCTGATCCACCCTCCAGCACCGCCCACTTTTGTTGCATTTTGACCAATTGCGCCGGCTCAAGCTCTCATGCTAGTTTTCCAAGACAATCAGGGGGCATGATCTGCGTTCGTGAGCACCGCCGTGGTCGAACGCGGCGCGCGTTGTTAATGACTGGCTGGTCATGCATCCCGAGACAGCATCCTGCGTCGCGGCGCTGGTATACCGCGCCGGGATCAAGGGGAAGCAACAATGATGGGGGCACGCAGCACCGCGGTGATTATTGCCGTTAATCGCCCATCAATGGGGCGGTCATGACGGTTGCAGGCAAAGTCAATGCGTTCACCATCATCATTGCAGTTGCCGCTGCGGTGGGGCTGGGCGCTGTTGCGATCTACAAAGAATACGTTTTCAGCAAAGAGCAACTGATCGAGCGCGCCTACTACCAGATCAGGAGCAAGCCACATCTACCAGTTGCAATATTCAATCGCAACGCCACCCAGCAAACCATCGTACTCAAGGAACTGCTGCTGCAATCACGCGCGATTCGTTTCGCTGCGGTGCTTGACCCCTCGGGCGCGTTGCTCAGCCAATCGCACCAGCCCGGTTCCGAAGCGTACCCGATGCCATCGCTGTACCAACTGCGCGACAACGCATCGTTGACCCAGAACAGCCTTGTCAGCCGCGCCACAGACGTAACCCCGGCCGATTATGGCTGGTTGGCATCGGTCATCAAAACTGATCAGTTGTGGGATCTCACGGTACCGGTTTTATCGCTGGTCAATCCGCAGCGCAAGGATTTAACCGCCGCTGATTTTGGTGCCGCCCTGGCTACCGCTGCGGAAGGCCGCAGCCTCTATGTGCTCGGCTATGTTCACCTGGGAATCAGTCGCGGCATGGTCTGGATGACCCTGCTGCCGCAGATTGCGACGATTCTGGCGGCGATGTTCGGTTTCATTGTTTTCTGCTCGATATTGAGCTTCGTGGTAACGCGGCGCATCACCGCGCCCTTCTCCGCAATTGTGCGGATGGCAGAGGACATCGCCCAGGGCAGGGAAGTCAGAACGAAAGGACTGGAAAAGAACGCCGAATTCAAGGATCTGGTAGCCCTGTTGAACAGCATCATCGGTGATTTCAAGAACCGCACGACCAAGATGGAAGTGGACCAGCAGCTCCTGAGCATGAAAGTCATGGAGCGCACCTCACAGCTGTCGCGTCGCAATAAAGAGCTGAACAAGGCGGTCAAGGAAGTCACGGAAACCAAGAACAGGCTGCACAAACTGGCCTACTACGACAGCCTGACGGCCCTGCCCAACCGCCGGCTGTTTACCGAGCAGTTGGATCTCCTGTTGCGACTGGCAAAGCGCAAGGGTGAGACGATCGGCCTGTTGTTTCTCGATCTGGATAACTTCAAACGGATTAATGACTCATTGGGGCACAGCGCCGGTGACCTGCTACTGCGCGAAGTCGCCAAGCGCCTGGCCCGCTGCATCCGTGACAGTGATCTGCTGGGCTATAACGTGGAGTCCAATTCCGCCATCGGGGTGTCACGGCTGGGGGGCGATGAGTTCACCGTGGTCCTGAATCAACTGACGGACGCCAACGCGGCGGGCATCGTGGCAGAGCGAATACTGAAAGTGCTGCGTGAACCCATCACGCTTGAAGGGCATGAAATGGTGGTGACCCCCACCATTGGTATTGCCATTGCGCCCGATGACGCCAATACCGTTGAAGGCCTGCTCAAAGCGGCCGATACCGCGATGTACCACGCCAAGGCAGCGGGCAAGAACAAGTTTGTGCAATTCAACACGGAAATGGACGCCTCCGGTGTGGAACGCCTGGACCTGGAGAACGATCTGCGCAAAGCCATCGAGCGCGATGAACTGGTATTGCACTATCAGCCACAGGTCGACACATTGACCGGCTCTGTGGTGGGCGCCGAAGCGCTGATGCGCTGGCAGCATCCCGAGCGCGGCCTGGTACCGCCCTTCAAGTTTATTCCGCTGGCGGAGGAGATGGGGCTGATCGGCGCGCTGGGCGAATGGGGGCTTGAGCGTGCGTGCCAGCAGATGGTTGAGTTGCAGATGCAAAGCCTCAACTTACCCAAGGTCTCAGTCAACGTATCGGCCCTGCAATTTACGCCCGGGTTCATCGATCGGGTGACCGAAGTGCTGCGCAAGACAGGCATGCGCCCTGCGCGCCTGGAGTTGGAACTTACCGAAGGGATAATGATGGATGGCGCGGACGCCACCCTGCAGGCCATACAGAAACTCAAGAAGCTGGGGGTCAAGCTGTCCATTGATGACTTTGGCACCGGCTACTCATCACTGAACTATCTGTCGCGTTTCCCACTGGACGAACTGAAAATCGACCGCAGTTTCGTCGTCGGCATGGAAAACAACAAGAACGACGCCAACCTGGTCATCGCTATTATTGCGATGGCGCGCAGCATGCAGCTGTATCTCGTTGCCGAGGGGGTGGAAACACAGGAGCAGTACCAGTTCCTGCAGCAACACGGTGCAACGGTCATCCAGGGGTACATGTTCAGCAAGCCGGTGCCCCTGGACGAACTCAAACCCATGCTGGCTCCCGGTTACTTCAAGGAGCAAATCGCCAGCATGAAGCGACCCGGGCTGTCAGCAAGCATTGCGGAGGTGCCTGCGCGCTAGTGACTGCGTGCGGGTATCTGGGTGCTAGTGTCTGGGCGCTGGTTTCTTGATTTCCTGAATACGCGCCAGTTCTTTTTTATACGCCAGAGCGACCTTGTCGACGCCCGACTCGGTCAGTCCGCCGTCATCGCCGCCGACCGCGTACGTGGCGTACAGGCCAGATGCCGTCATCAATCCGCCCGAGACGATATTGATTGCGATACCCTCGTCTTTCATCGCATTGGCCAATGCAATAAAGCGGTTGACGCATTCTGTGTGTAGCTCCTGATCAGTCTTGGCCATAACGGGATTCCAGTTCAATAAAAAATAGGCGGCGCATTCTAGCATCTACCCGGGCCACCACCTACCGTGCGCCGGGTGTTGCACATCAAGAATCTGCGCCGCTGCTTCAGGGTGCCTCACGCAGGCTCTGCCACTGCTCGGAATCGTCGAGCATAAAGCCCAGCCACTCCATCAGGCCCACGCCATCGATTGCGCGGTCCGGCTCGATCTGCAGATAGGTGTGGCTATTGCCAGAGGTGATAAAAGAGCGCGTGCGGTCCGGATGGGCCTCTTCCTGCTGGGCCATTTCCTGCAGCAGGGCCGCCTCAAAGGCAGGGCCACCAATACCCAGAAAAACATCGGCCAACACTGTGTCCTGGGTGTAACTGAGCAGCGACAGGCGCAGTGTCTCATCCTGCTCCAGTTGCCAGATCAGGAAATCGGTAAGATGGCCGTCTTCGCCAATACAGTTATCGCAGCTGGCAGGGATAAACGCCTGCAAGTTCCAGTCATCGAGCAGCAGTCGCAGGAAATCGGGATTGCCCGGACTGCCCACCCCCAGACCGGAGTCATTAATGATATCGATGCGCGCATCAGGATAAAGGTAACGCACCAGTGGCAGCGCAAAGATAGTACCGAAGCCGCCGCCGCTATTGCCTGCCAACACGATCCGGCTGGGGTTGGGGAAGGTTCTGGCAGAGACATCCAACGCGGCAGACAGGTTATGCAGGCCGCGCTGGAAGCGATCTACCGTGCCATCGCCATCAGAGTCGGAGTCGCGATCACCCGCATGCAGGGAACCGTCACAATACGGGACATACACCTGGTTCCAGCCTCGCGTGGGATTGTTCGCCCTGGTCTGGTCCAGAATGCCCGCCGTCGAGATGCCTGTGCCCGCCGCGGGCGTCGCCTGGCAGAATTCGGACCAGCAAGCACCGCCACCTTCAAGGAAAATCAACAGGCTGTCTGAACCGGTGTCGCGGGTGGCCATATTGTAGGTCGAGCCATCCAGGCACAAGGGGCCTTCGCCAGCACCAAAAGCATGCGCAGTGACCTCGCCATCGACCGTGGAAGTCATGGGGGAATACAGGCCGAGATAACGCGTAATGCCCTGCGCAAACAACTCGGCAAAGGGTTCAGCGACGTTATTCGGCCCGCCGTTGTTGCTATCAGAACAGGCACTGAGCAAGACACTGCAGGCCAGGACAACGCTCAGGCCAGGAATTTTCATCGTCATTATTCATCCTTATTATCGAATTAAACGGCACGCAGGGTGCCCTGGCACTGCGCGGCACAGCTTATCCGCACACCGCTGGTTTTTTACGCGAAGCGCGCCGACGAATCAAGTGAATAACCCCGGCAGGCATCCCACTCGCTAGACAGGGGGGTGACTAGCGTTTGCACAGGCCGCCGCCAAGCGCACGGTAGGGTTCGCAATTGTAGATCAATCTGCCCGCCTCGCCATGCTGCCAGTCCAGCGCCGGCAGTGCAAAGGCCGGAGGCATGCCGGGTGCGGGTGTTGCCTGGGTTTCCTCCAGGGAGCGTGGGTAGGTCGACCAGTCTTTCGGTGCGCGCCACCCCGGCGGCGGCACTAACTCATTACGCGTACCGGCGACAGGATAAAGCATACGCCATGCGTGAATTTCCTCGGCCATTGCAGAGACCACTTCGGGGTGCTGCGGGGCCAGGTTGTGCCGTTCATTCGGATCGGCATCAATATCAAACAGGTAGTTACTCACCGTGGCCGAGAGCAGGCCCTGCTGTACCTCCTGCACCAGTTTCCAGTGCTCGTTGAAGGCGGTGAACATGAATGAGCCGCGTATGGGGGTTTCGGAGGCAAAAAACACCAGTTCGCTGCGCGCAACCTTGCGCCCCTGGCTGATCGCGGGCCAAAGATTGATGCCGTCGAGTTCAAACTGCGTGTTGCGCGGTTCAATTCCGGCGGCTGCGGCCAGCGTCGGAAACACGTCCATCGCGGTCATGATCTGCCCCATATTGCCTCCGGCGGGCAAGCGCTCGGGCCAGCGCATCACAGAAACCACACGAATACCGCCCTCCCAGGTTTCACCCTTGCCGCCGCGCAGAGGCACGTTGTCGGCACCACCTGTCGCATAGGCCGCGCCGCCGTTATCGCTGAAAAACAGTACGATGGTGTTGTCGGCAATACCCTCGCTATCCAGCGTCTGCAACACCTTGCCGATGGCCTGGTCCATACCGTCCACCACGGCCGCATACATCCCGCGCGCACCCGGTTGGCCGGTAAGACGCGCTATCTGGCGCGACTGGTCAGTATTTTTACTGCGCGCGGGCTTGCGCTTGTCTTCCAGCGCTGCGTACTTGTCCTTCAAGTCCTGCGGCGCATCCAACGGGGTGTGCGGCGCGATAAAAGGCATGTACAGGAAGAACGGCTTGCGCTTGTTGCGCTCACGAATATAGCGCGAGACCTCATCGCCCAGGATGAAAGTTTCGTAGCCATCGCGCTCAATCGACTTTCCGTTGCGCTGAAAATCCTTTCCGCCCTGGTTACCAAACGGGGGGAAGTAGCCCACCTCCGTGTGCAAGTGTCCGAAAAAGTGCTCAAAGCCACGCTCGTTGGGATGATAGGCCTGCAGTGCATGTCCCAGGTGCCATTTCCCTACCATGGCTGTCTGGTAGCCCGCTGCCAGGAAACTCTGTGGCATGAAGTGCTCATCAGGATGAATGCCGTGATTCATCCAGGGCATGATAACGCCGTAGGACACTCCGAGCCGCATCGGATCCCGACCGGTCATCAGCGCCGCTCGCGTGGGCGAGCAGATGGGTGTGGTGTAAAAGCGCGACAGTTCCACCCCCTCTGCGGCGAGCCTGTCCAGCGACGGAGTGTCGATGTCGCCACCATGGAAACCCACATCGCTCCAACCGAGATCGTCGGCCAGCATAATAATCACATTGGGACGCTGCTGTTCAGCCAACGCCCCCAGCGGCAGCGAGAGAAAAAGTAACGCCAGCAATGTGTTCGTTGCGCGCATGGTCATTACCGTCGTTTGCCGGGAACAAGAGCGTTCTATACTAGACCATACCGCTAATACGATTGTATTAATTTTACGTAAAGTCCCCCTGAACGCACGCGCGCGTTGACCATCTGCCCATTACTGCGTATTTTTCTCGCTCGCATGAAACTGTCGGAGCTCCCCGTGACCCCTAAAATTCCCCGTTCAAAAGACAACGACTACACCGCGGAAATCGTCGCCGAGCGCCAGGCGTTCATCGAGGAACATACCGGTGCAACGCTCAACCACACCCGCCAGTTCTCGTTTGAGCCCGGTGATATGAGCGGCAATATCGAGAACCTGTTTGGCGTGGCGCAGGTGCCCATCGGCCTCGCGGGCCCGCTACTGGTCAACGGCGAGCATGCACAAGGGGAATTCTACGTACCCATGGCCACCATCGAGGGCACCATGCTGGCCAGTTACAACCGCGGCATGCGCGTGATTCGCGAAAGCGGCGGCGTGATCACTACCGTGTCAGGCGACAACATGCAGCGCGCACCGGTTTTTGTCTTTCCCAGCGCGCGCGAGGCGCGCGACTTCTGTCAATGGCTCAAGGAGCATCATGAGGCCATCAAAGCGGTGGCCGAATCGACGACCTCGGTAGGCAAACTGAACGAGATCGAGCAGTACCACGCGCATAATATGGTGTTCACACGCTTTGATTACAGCACCGGTGACGCCGCGGGCCAGAACATGACAAGCCGGGCCACGTTCGTCGCCTGCGAATGGATTCGCAAGGAACATGCCCCGCTCTCTCACTACCTGCTCTCGGGCAATTTCGACACTGAGAAAAAAACCTCGTCGGTGAACCTGCTCAAAGGTCGTGGACGCCGGGTGACCGCAGAGATCACCATTCCCCGACAGGTGATGCTTGATAACCTGCGAATATCGCCCGAGCAAATGCACTATGGCCAGGGCATCAGCAACCTCAGTGCCTACATCAGCCAGTCTTCCAACAACGCCGCCCATCCTGCCAACGGGCTTGCAGCACTGTACCTTGCCACCGGGCAGGACATTGCCAATATCGGCGAGTCCAACCAGTGCACGACCTACAATAAAGTCACACGAGACGGCGACTACTACTTCTCGATCACCTTCCCCGCACTGATTATGGCCACCTACGGCGGCGGCACCAGCTTGCCCACGCAGCGTGAATGCCTGGAGATCATGGGTTGTTACGGCAAGGGCAAAGTCTACAAACTGGTAGAGATCGCTGCGGCGTTGACCGTAGCCGGCGAGCTATCACTGAGCGCGGCCGCCAAGGTGGATAAAGTCACCCGCACCAACGAATGGGTCGATGCGCATGAGAAGCTCGGCCGCAACCGCTAGGCAGTGCACCAGCGCCGATGCGAGTCGCGTCGGCATATCACTGTCGTTGCGGCGTTACTCCGGTACTGATCGATGACAGAGTCAACAGCACTAAAAATCAGCCAGCGCGTTTACCTGCCGCTGGAAGAGGTGCAACTGAGCGCGGTGCGCGCGCAGGGTGCCGGCGGCCAGAACGTCAACAAGGTCTCCAGCGCTATCCACCTGCGCTTTGCCATCGACCGTTCATCCCTGCCTGACAGCTACAAGCAGCGCCTGCGCCAACTGCCGGATCGCAGGATCAACAGCGACGGCGTCGTGGTCATCAAGGCGCAGCGTTTCCGCAGCCAGGAGAAAAACCGGCTGGATGCGCTTGAACGACTGCGCCTGCTCATAGTCAGCGCAACGCAGGTGCAACGCGAGCGCAAACCCACCCGGCCCACACGCGGCAGCCAGCGCCGCCGGGTAGACGACAAAACCCGGCGCGGGCAGCTGAAATCCACGCGCAAGCGACCAGAGGTCTAACCGAGGGGCAGCGTGTGCGCGCAGGACCCACCGCGGGGCGCGGTTTGCTACACAGCATGTTAAACCGCAGGCTGCTATGTCTGTGCTACAACACAAAAAGCACCCGTTTTGGCGCCTGCCACAGTGGCAGTCAACGTACAGGGCGCTAAGATTAAACGCTAACCATTACAATACGCTGGACGCAACACCATGGCCGAAGATCCGGTTGCCAAACAAAAAGCCTTTGTTACCGATTTTTTTGCTGCCATGAACAGCGGCGACGTCGACGCCATTGTCGACGCCTATGCCGACGATGGCACCTTGCACACCATGGGCCAGACCCTGATCTCCGGCATCTATAGCAAAGCGCAAATCGCGGCCTCCGCCGGCAGTATCTTTGAGGTTTTCCCGCGGGGGTTGCAGTTTGAGATCATCGACATGGTTGGGCAAGGCAACAAGGTGGCGGTAGAAGCTACCAGCGAGGGCGTTCATGTTTCCGGCCAGACCTACAGCAACCAGTACCATTTCCTGTTTGAGTTCCAGGATGGCCGCCTGCTGCGTCTGAAGGAGTACATGGATACCGAACGCGTCACGGATGTACTGTGCGCCGGGCAGAGGCCCTCCCGAAACAACTGAGACGCTGCAGCGGGCAAACAAGCGCTGCACCCCATCACTGTGGCATGAACTAGATCGGAGTTAAGTCGCTATGGAACGTAGAGAACTGATAAAGGGCGCTGCCTTGAGCGGCATGCTGGGCAGCCTGATCACACCGTCAGCGCTGGCCGCCGTCAACGCGCAGGAAACCAGTTTATCCAATGCCGCAATGGCCGAGCTGCAACGCACGCTTGACGACATCGAAGCGGCATTTGCAACACCGGCCTGGAACCTGCAAACGCCGCAGGATCACGCCGAGGCCAGCCGCGCCCTGCTCCACATACTCATGCATGCCCTGCAATGCTGGCTTGAAGCGGACCCTGCCCGCCCGTTTTTCGTCTCGTTCATTGATCAACACAAAAAGATGCTCGGCGACAATCCCGATGCGCGCTATTTCTCGGCAGTCATCGATGACCAGCACAGCTACCGCATTCGAGGCAACCTTGCCGGCGCCGATTACACCAGCTTTACCGTCGAACTGGGCGCCTCTACCGAAGGTGGCCAGGGCATCGGCGCGGCCATCAACGACTCGGAATTCCAGGCAGACGCCGACGGCAACTACGAGATCATCGTCAGCGCCCAGCGTCAGCAAGGCAACTGGCTGCCACTGCCCAAAGGCGCCAGCAGCATCACCTCGCGGCACTACTATGAACGCAAGGTCAGCATCAATCGCGAGCGTATGCACCATATTCCGATCGATATCGAAAACCTGAGCCTGGTCCCGCCAAGGCCGGCGCCATCGGATGCCGACATTGCTGCCGGACTGCGTCGCGTCACACAGTTTGTGCGCGGCAATATGATACCGATGACCGGGGGCGGCGACATTCCGTGGGTCTCCAGGGTGCCCAACCAGTTGCCCACACCCGTGCAGGATGATTCCAACACGGCGATCACCTACGCGGCCAAGGACAACGTCTACAGCATGGCGCCGTTTGTGTTGGGGCCGAAGCAGGCGTTGATTATTCGTGGCAGGTTTCCAAAATGCCGCTTTGCGAACGTTGTGCTGTTCAATCGTTTCCTGCAAACACTGAACTATGAAGAACGACAGATTTCATTGAACCGCGCGCAAACCGAGCAGGATGACCAGGGCAACTTTGAAATGGTCATCGCGCACCGCGATCCCGGGCATCCCAACTGGATCGATACCGAGGGGCGACCTTACGGGATGATGTTCTGGCGCTTCCAGCTGCCCGAGGGCGAGATCGCACCGCTGAAAACGCTGGTCGTCGACCTCGACTAGCACCCCGGCCACTCGCTGCGCATCAGCGCAGCAGGACCTCAGGGACAGGCTGCGTCACGCGGGCCCGTCAGCCAGCGCAGCGCGTTACTGATAATCTGGCGAACCTGAGGCTGCTCGAAGGCGTCGGCACGATGGCCCATGGTGGCGTACACACTGCGCCCCTGTGCAATACAGTTTGACCATACCACCGGGTGATCGCCCATGCGCAGGTCCTTCTCTTCGCCGAGAAACCTGGCAACCGGCGTATAGGAGTTTTCGTCAATCGTTGCCAGCACCCTGAAGCCCTCGTTGCGGGGGCTCTCGGCCCAGGAATACCATTCCTCCTCATGCTGGAACACCCCGGGCAGCCCGGACATCACCGGGTGCTCCGGTGCCTCAACAATCACATCGGCAAACTGGAACTGTGGACCCATGATGTGCGCGGTGAAGTCGGCGCCAATGAGGTTATCGCGATACCACTGCCACTCAAGGTGTGAGCTGTCGCCGGCAGCGTGTATCCCCAGCCAGCCGCCGCCCTGCTCCATCCATGCCTGGAACGACTGTTCCTGATCGCTGTTGAGCATGTCACCGGAAGCATTGAGGAACACCACCACGTCAAACCGCTGCAGGTCTGCATCGTTAAAGACCGCGCCGTTTTCCGTGTGGAACAGGCCCCAACCGCCTTCGCTGGCCAGTGCTTCAAACAGCTTCGCGCCACCTTCAATGCCCTCTTCGTGGCGAAACCCGTTGGTCTTGCTGAACACCAACAGGCTGGGCGAGGCAAGCTCCGTCGGCAGCACAGGCGGCGTGGTGTCGTGACTGCGATTGGGAAACACCAGGTTCCATGCGCCCACATACCAGATGGCCAGTAAGCTGAGGCCGACCAGAAGCACTGCCAGAATCAATAACCCTTTTAGCAATCGCACCATTGTTGCTCTCCGTCGATGACTTTCGAACGCTCGGAAGCAGCGTGACGCTCAGGCCTGCTCTGCGCTCTTATTGTTGTCATGTGCCCGGTGGGCGGGTAATGCCCTGGCAATGCTCCGCACCACCTTGGCCATGTCTGTTCCTCGCGCCATCGTATCGGTACGGTCGGTATTTTGCCATGCCCGGCACCGTCCAGGCCGCTGGCATACCACGGCAGCACGCGGCGCAGGCCCCGCTGCAGCGGGCCGCTCACGCTGCGCCCACAGCCGGGCACGCGCCACCGCGGCGCAAAAGCCTTACTTGCCGCCGTCGAACCAATCCTCGAAGCCAAATGACGAGGACGGCCCGATATGCATCTGCTCCAGCACACCATGGCCCACCTTGTTGCCGCAGGTTGCCTTTACTACCTGCTGGATGTGGATATTCTCCAGTGCCAATGGGTCCAGGTCACTGTCTTTCCAGCTTTCTCCGGCGATCGCCAGTTCTCCCTGCCACTTACCATGACCCCACTGCGGGTGTTGGTAGCCAAGCCCCTTCATGCGGTGCACCATGACGGGCTCCAGCGTTACTTCGAGCGCTTGCCCGGTTCTGTCACGCATCACTAACGTGGCTGCCCGGGCGCGACGCGTCCCCGGTATCATCTGAATATTGTGGCCAACGGTGCCCTGCCAGATTCGCGCGGCGGGGTCATTTGTGCCTGGAATACTTGCAGTATCAGGATAGTGCGGCAGGAACGCCTGATCGGTATGCCACTGATGCCCCGTGGCATCTTCAAACAGGCCAGCCAGGCTGCACTCGTCTTCCCAGTGGATAGGGGCCCAGCAAAAATGGATCGCCTGGAACTCGGCCAGCGGAGCGCCGCCCGTATAGGCATCGCCCACCGGGCGCAAACCCCAGGAACGGTCTTTCAATCCAAAGGTATGGCTGCCGTCTACCTGGAGCTCCTTGCCGTCATAACGAATCCACCCGGACCAGAAACCGAACTGGTCAAGGCGAGTGGCATCCATTACCAGGTGCCGTTCATTGCGCAGGGTCTGCCTGCCCTCTTCGATGCAGGCCGTTCGCGGGGTGAACACGAGGTCACACTCAATGCCCGTGTCGTTGGCCTCGATGACCACACGATGCCTTCCCATGGGCTCCAGTATCTGCAGGGCAAAGGGGCCTACCGTGGTATCGGTGGGCTCGTCGGGCGCGCGTCGAGAGCCATGAAACGCGTATTGATGTCCATCGATCGCCAGACTCAGACTGCAATCCAGTATTCCCAGATTGGCGTACCGGCACAGGGCAACGCCGAAGTAGAAGCTGCCGTCGCGGGCGTGGCCGTTGTACCAGTAACGGTCATACACGAATCGATCACTGGTCGCGGAATGGGCTACCGGCTCCGCAGTCTGGTGAATGGGGTAGTCATCGAACTTGGATAGCATGTGCAAGCCTCGCAATGTGGATTTTCCCTAGCATGGACCACACACGGCCACCCAACAAGCCAGCTGACCGCTGGGCCGCGCATTCACCGCGACCGCGTACAGTAAATCAAACTTGCCTGTGTGTGCCGCACAGTAGACTTTTGGCGGTCGCTAAACTACGGTCGTTTTTTTGAGTCAACCATGGATGCACCATGTCGCAAGCGCTGTTGGGCCTACCCTGCCTGATTTTTCTCGCCTGGCTGAGCAGCGCCGACCGCTCCCGCTTCCCGCTGAGACTGGTGATAGCCGGCGTCCTGGCGCAATTTATGCTGGCACTGCTGCTGTTGAAAGCCCCCCTGCTGCAAGAGGGGCTGCTACTCATCAATAACCTGGTACTGGTGATGGAAGCCGCCACTGCCCAGGGTACTGCCATGGTTTTCGGGTTTCTTGGCGGCGGCCCCTCACCCTTTGAAGTCAGCGCTGCACAACACAGTTTTATCCTGGCCTTCCGGGCGTTGCCTATTGTGATTGTCTTTGCGGCCCTGAGCGCACTGCTGTGGCACTGGCGCATTCTACCAGCCCTCATCGGCGTGTTTGCGCGGCTGCTGGACAAGTCCATGGGCCTGAGCGGGCCGGTAGGTATGGGCGCGGCAAGTTCGGTGTTTATCGGCATGGTGGAATCACCGCTGCTGATCCAGCCGCACTTGCGCGCCATGCCTGCCGGAGGCTTGTTCGTGATCATGAGCTGCGGTATGGCAACGGTGGCGGGCACGGTGCTGGGGCTGTACGCCGCGATTCTTGCGCCGGCCACACCGGACGCACTCAGCCACCTGGTCATCGCCTCGTTGATCAGCGCGCCGGCCGCCATTTTGCTGGCGGCAGTTATGGTGCCACTGCCACCCTCAACGGCAGCGCAGCCGCTGGTTCTGCGCTCGGAGTACCGCAGCAGCATGGACGCGATCGTCAGTGGCACCACGCAGGGCCTGCAACTGCTGGCCAACATCATTGGCATGATTATTGTGTTCGTTGCGCTGGTTTACCTCGTTGACGCAATGCTCGGCCTGCTGCCGGCTGGCGGGGAGCCGCTGACGCTGGTGGGGCTGTTTGGCCACATACTTATGCCGCTGGCCTGGCTGCTGGGCATTCCCTGGCACGAGGCGCAGGTTGCGGGAGAACTCCTGGCGACCAAGGTTTTCATCAATGAACTGGTCGCCTATCTGCAGCTTGTCGAGCTGGACACCGACGTGCTTGGCCAGCAAAGTCGGCTTATTCTGATCTATGCCCTGTGCGGATTCGCCAACTTTGGCAGCCTTGGCATCATGCTTGGCGGCATGACGGCTCTGTGCCCAGAGCGCTCCGCAGACATCCTGCGACTGGCGCCACGCGCTATCTGGTCTGGGCTGCTGGCCACGTGCATGACCGGCTGTGTTGTCGGGCTGATCCTGTAGTTGCACTGCCAGCATGCCTGCCGCGCCAACTGGACCTTTATACCTGCCCCACATGCACGATGCCCCACTGCTGCAGATGGGTCTGTCACCACTGAGAGCAGCGCGCTGGATCGAGCCGGATGGCGACTATCTGCAGATGCGCCAACACAAGCTGCGCACACGCGAGCGCCTGGATGCCTGTGTCTACCAGGCCCTGCCGCAATCCCGCGATGCCCAAACCGAGTTGGCGAGAGCGCTGCAAACCTATTTGCTCCATCACCATAGCAACCTGTATGGCAGCACTGCCAATGGGCTCGTCTACCTGCCCACCGAACAGGCCTTGTGCGACGCAGCCGCCGAACCACTATGGCAAAGTTCACTGTGGATAGCGGATGACCTGTTGCTGCTGCAAGCCAGCGAGGGCACCTATCGACTGACGGCGGCGAGCCTGTGCAGCCCCAGCCACTGGCGCCTGGAAGAAAAGATGGGGCTGCCCCTGGTCGATATCCACGCACCGGTACCCGGCTTGCGTGAACGCATCGGTGCCAAAATTGAGCGCTTCATGGCGCACCTTAAACCCTCACACCCGGTGGAGCGCTTCAACTGGTCACTGCAGGCCGACGATGCGCTGTGCGCACGCGCGCCGCAGCCGGACTATGTAGACGCCGCTACCGAGCTGTATTACCGAACGGAGCGCCAGACGCTGCGACGGCTGCCACAGACCGGGGCGATTGTGTTTACCATTCGGGTGTACCTGCATTCGCTGTCAGCCCTGCAACAGGTACCCCATTGCCTTGCGCGTTTGCGCAGCGCCATCGCCAGTGCACCACCGGCAATGGCGCAGTACAAGCATTTCGCCACTTACCAGGCGGCACTGGAAAAGTACCGGGGCGACACCCGCTGACCTGACGCTGCCGAAGGCGTTTTCCGGCGTTCCCCATTGCGGGTTTGGCCGGCGCTGAGTGCTGAGCACCGCGATTGGTGGCTTGCTGTGCTGCCCCGCTGCCCCGCTGCCCCGCTGCCCCGCTGCCCTGCTGCCCTGCTGCCCTGCGCCCCTGCTGCTTTGCGCCTGTGCTGCTCTGCTGCTCTGCTGCTCTGCTGCTCTGCTGCTCTGCTGCCCTACTGCTCCGTTGCTCCGTTGCTCCGTTGCTCCGTTGCTCCGTTGCTCCGTTGCTCCGTCGCCCTGTCGCCCTGTCGCCCTGTCGTCCGGTCGTCCGGTCGCTAAACAGTGCAACGCATGCGGGCCACAGCGCGCAAGCTGCTCACCTGTTGTTGCGCGTCAATCCCTGCGATACCGGCTCGCACAATGAGATGTGTCATGCCCAGGCGCGCAACATACTCCTGCAAACGCTCCCGCACGGCGTCCGGCTCGCCAATGATCGCGCTGTCGTCCACTGCATCGGCGTCAAGTCCGCGGCCGCGCAGTTCAGCCTGCACTGACTGTCTGGCGGCGGCGACCTGCGCTGCGCTATCTGCCACGTAAACGGTGCGCATAATGGGCACCACCTGGGGCAGAGTCTGTCCGGCCTGCGCTGCCTGCTCTCGATGGTGCGCATAATTGCGCTCCAGCGCCGTGATTGTTTCCATTGGTGAGGCTAGATACGGCAAGCCAAGCTGCGCTACCTGTTGCAGTGCAAGCGGCCCAAAGGCCGCCACCCACAGCTCGGGTTCAGGGCGTTGCACCGGCAGCGGCGATAGCATGGCAACGCGCTCGGGATGGCCAGCATCCGTGGCATCGGACGCACCATGGAGTACCGACTCTCCGCGCCACGCCCGGCGCATCTGCGCCAGATTCGCAGCAAACAGGCTGCGCTTGTCCTTGCTGGCCACGTCAAAGGCGCTGAACATCTCTTTTTGCAGGCCTCTACCCAGCCCCAGTATGAGTCGTCCGCCACTGAGCTGGTCCAGCACGGCCACCTCTTCCGCCGCCTGCAGGGGGTGTCGGATCGGCAACAAGTAGGAGGTACAACCAAGGCCGATACGCCGGGTGCGTGCGGCAACTGCAGCGAGCAAGGTCAATGGCGAGGGAATAGATCGCTGTCCGGCAAAGTGGCTCTCGGGCAGCCAGAAAGAATGCAGGCCCAGCGACTCGGCCAGCTCCGCCTGCGCGCACAGCGCCTGCACATCATGCAGGCCGGTCCAGTCCCAGGGCGTAGTGGCTATTTTCACAGGGTGTGAGGCGTATCAGCTCACCTTGATGACAAGTTTGCCGAAATTGGCACCGGAAAATAAGCCCAGGAAGGCTTGCGGAGCGTTCTCCAGGCCCTCGACCACGTCTTCTTTGTACTTGATCTTGCCTGCCGCCAACCATTGCGTCATATCGTCGATAAAAGCCGGTGCCCTGTGCAGGTAGTTGCCCACAATAAAACCCTGCATGCGGATGCTGCGTCGCAGAATCATACTCTGCAACAACGACATGCGGTCCGGGCCAGGGGGCAACTCGGTCTGGTTGTAATGCGCAATCAGGCCACACACAGGCACACGGGCCATGTTGTTGAGCAATGGCATGACCGCTTCCCAGGAACTGCCACCCACGTTCTCAAAATACACGTCGATGCCATCCGGGCAGGCCGCCTTCAACTGTTGTGCCATGGTGTCATCGTAATGGCTGATACAGGCGTCGTATCCCAGCTCTTTCACCGCGTACTCGCATTTCTCCCTGGCGCCGGCGATACCGACGACGCGGCAACCCTTGAGTTTTGCGATTTGCCCCACCACCGAACCGACAGCGCCGGTGGATGCCGCCAGCACGACCGTCTCACCGGGTTTGGGTTCGCCGATATCCAGCAGGCCGACATAGGCGGTCAGCCCGGGCATACCCAACACGCCCAGCGCATAGGAAGGGCTGGGAATGCGCGAATCGACTTTCATCAAGCCGCCACCGCTGGACACGTCATAGTCCTGCCAGCCGCTGAAGGCACTGACCAGCTCACCCTTGGCGAACGCCGGATTGTTGGAGGCCACAACCTCACTGACCGTACCACCCACCATGACGCCGTCGATGGGCACCGGTGCGGCGTAACTCTCGGCCGCGCTCATGCGACCGCGCATGTACGGGTCCAGTGACAGGTAGCGCGTGCGCAAAAGAATCTCACCCTCACCGATAGTGGGGACGGCACTTTCTTCGAGACGGAAATTGTTCACAGACGGCTTACCCACGGGGCGCGACGCCAGCACGATTTTGCGGTTGACCGCGCTTTGCGCCGCGGCAACCGCGCCGCTGCCAAGGGCCGCCAGTGCGCCTATCGTTCCAATGGATGCCGCAGTAAATTCCCGACGCTTGATCGCCATAAACCTTCCTCAACTGAGAGTGCCGATGACCCCATAGCGGGGCCGTTATTCAAAATGCCGAACCAAAACTGAACAGCGCGTCCCGTCACTCCATGTAACCTTGACTTCACGCACGCCGCAGGGGATAAACACCCTCTGATGATCACAGCACCGAGGCTTTAGAATGTACGATCTCCTGATCAAAAACGCCACCATTGTCGACGGCACCGGCAAACCCGCCTATCGTGGCGACCTTGCAGTCAAGAATGGAAAAATCGCAGCGCTGGGTACGGTGAACGGCAGCGCCACGCGAGAAATCGATGCGCAGGGCAAGCTGCTCACACCCGGCTGGGTGGACGTGCACTCGCACATGGACGGCCAGGCCACCTGGGATCCACTGTGCTCGCCTGCGGCCAACCACGGCATCACGACGCTGATCATGGGCAACTGTGGCGTCGGCTTCGCACCCTGTGAACGCAGTGACGAGGCGCATGACCGCCTGATTTCGGTCATGGAAGACGTTGAGGATATTCCCGGCACCGCGCTGCACGAGGGCGTTAAATGGAACTGGGAATCCTTTCCGGAATACCTCGACGCCGTCGAAGAGTACCCGCGCGCCATCGACGTTGGCGCGCAGGTCCCGCATTGCGCGGTACGCACCTACGTTATGGGCGACCGTGGCACACATAACGAGAAGGCTACCGAACAGGACATCGAAAAAATGGCCGCCATCGTCAAGGAAGGCATCAAGGCCGGCGCACTGGGATTCACCACATCGCGCACCGAACTGCACACCACGCGTCACGACGAAGCGATGCCAGGAACCTATGCCGATGAGAACGAGCTGCTTGGCATCGGCAAGGCTATCGGCGAGTTGGGCGGTCGTGGTATCTATGGCGTTGTGTCCGACTGGAACAACTGGGAAGAAGAAATGGACTGGATGAAACGCCTGTCTATTGAAAACAACTGCCAGATTAACTTTGTGCTCTTCTTTCGCGAAGAGGAGGACTGGCCGCGCGTCAAGCAGCAACTGGAATACGTGCGCAAAGCGCGCGAAGAAGGCGCCCGCCTCATCCCTCACGTTGGCGCGCGCCCCGTCAATATATTGCTATCCTGGGACGGCACCATCCAGCCCTTCAGTTTCCACGCGAACTTTGGGCCGCTGTCGGTGATGTCTCACGAAGAGCGCCTGGCCGAACTGCGCAAGCCCGAGGTACGCGCGGCTATCGTGGCCGAGGATCTGCCACTGATGGGCGATGACTTTATGGACACCATCATTGGCGGTTATGACAAGTTATATGAGTTGGGCACGCCGCCCAACTACGAACCCGGCCCGCAAGACAGCATTGCCGCCAAGGCGGCCGCCGCTGGCGTCACCCCCGCCGAATACTGCTATGACCTGATGATGAGCAACAACGGTAAGGGCGTTATCTACTTCCCCTGCTTTGGTTACAGCGCCGGCGACCTCAGCCGGCAGGCAGCGCTGATTGAAGACGAAAGCACCGTGCTTTCGCTGGCAGATACCGGTGCGCATTGCGGCGTACTGTGCGATGCCAGCGTGCCCACGCAGATGCTCAGCTACTATGTGCGCGATCGCGAGCGCGGTCACCGCATGAAGCTGGAGGACGTTGTCAAAATGCAGACGCTGGATACCGCGCGCTGCGTCGGCCTGGAAGATCGCGGCACGCTGGAACTGGGCATGAAAGCGGACCTCAATCTTATCGACTTTGAGCAGCTTCAACTGGAAAGCCCTGAGATCATCTTCGACTTACCCGCTGGCGGGCGGCGCATGTTCCAGGGTGCCAGGGGCTATGTGGCAACCATCGTCAGTGGCCAGGTGATTATGGAAAATGGCGTTCCTACCGGCGCCGTACCCGGCGCTTTGATACGCGGCCCGCAAACAGCGCCCCGGGCGGCCTGATAAATCGCAGGACTGCGCGGGGCCCTCAACGGCCCTGCACAGGCCGCGCACCAGGACACTGACTATGCGTATCACTGCGGAGTTGAGCCTCTACCCTTTCAATGAGCACTACATCACCCAGATCAAAGCGTTTATCGAGTTTCTGAACGACGTTCCCGAACTGCACGTTGAAACTCACGCCACCTGCACGATCATCCACGGTGAAGATCAGCGGGTCATGGACACCATCAGGGACGGGCTGCGCTGGTGCCACCGTCAGGAGCAACGCGTTGTGCTGGTGACCAAGTTCATTCCGGGGCATCGCATAGCCGCACCGGATGAGGACACAGCGAAGCACTGACGCCTGCCAGGATTGTGATGAGGCGAGTGCAGCAATAGCACGCTCGACAGTCCACCCGCCGATACACTCAACACACCTAATAGCACACCCAATGCACACTCAAAAGTGCAGCTGGCAGCACACAACCCAGCACACAACCGAACACCAAACCGCACAGTCACCAGTCCACGGACTTCTACTCCCAGGCCGTCTAACCGCCTGTCTGCGGCCCGGCTGCGTCGCCCTGCATTGCCAGGTTCTTGCGCAGCACATTCGCGCGCTTGTCCTGGCCATCATGGCTCCAGCCTGGCGCGAGCAGCAAGTAGCGCCAGCGATCGCGCCAGTTACCCGCCCTGCGCAGATCCCGCCAGATACTGACGTATTCGTGCACTGCTACCCACAGCGGATTGTCACTGTTGAGGTTGGTCGTGAGGCCGTAAACCACCGGCTCATCGTCACGCTCGGCGCTGAAGGTGCCGAACAGCCTGTCCCATATTATCAACACCCCGCCGTGGTTACGGTCCAGGTAGCGCACGTTGGACGCATGGTGCACGCGATGGTGCGACGGTGTGTTAAAAATGAACTCAAACCACGGGTGCAGTTTGCCGACGGCTCGCGTGTGTATCCAGAACTGATAAAACAGGCTGATACTGATCACCGTGATGATCATGGCAGGGTCAAAACCCAGCAGCGGCAACCACAGCCAGAACGCAAACTTGTGGATGCGCTCTCCCACACCCTGGCGCAATGCCGTTGCAAAATTCAGGTACTGCGACGAGTGATGGTTGACGTGCCCGGCCCAGAACAGGCGAACCTCGTGGTTGCAGCGATGAAACCAGTAGTAGGTAAAATCATCAAGCAGGAATAACAGCAACCACGCCCACCACTGAAACTGCACAACATCGCTTAGCGGGCTGATGCCGTGCAGCCAAACCATAACGTACAGTGCCGCCAGGCGTGGAAGAATCTCCACGATGATCGCTAGCACGCCCATGCTCAGAGATGCCATCGTGTCGGCGCCGCGATACCAATCCAGGCCCTGGCGCTTTACCCAAACCGCCTCAACCAGAATTGCCGCGAGATACAACGGTACTGCATACGCGGAGAGATCACCCTCCAGAAACTGCTCCAAAACCTTTCTCCCTTGCATCATACCCGGGCGTCAGGGTGTTGGGTGTCCCAACGACTCAAAGGCGCCGCGACCCTACTGTAGCAAAGTGCACTACAGCTGGGCAGACCCTGCCCGCGTCAGCGTGGACATCTGCGCGGCAAAGGGTCTGCGCTGGCAGCCCATCCGAACAGCCGCGGCTGCACGCTCAGTTCAGGGCTCTGCTGTCGTGCATTGCGGTGCAAATTTACGTTCGCTCACTACCTGCTGTGCCGCCTCTCCCGGAGCGGCAAGCGCTGCAAAACGTTGCAGGCAACGTTCGCTTAACTGCGTTTGCGCTTTGCTGACACCTGCCGTCGCTTCCTGTATCGAAAACGACAGGCTGCCAACGGGATGCTGCAACTGCCCTGCACAAGGCGTGGGATTCTGATAGGTAACGGCCTCGGCATTACGCACGGCGGTGAGCAACAATACAGCCTGCTCGCCCTCAAGTGGGGCCCGGCATATGCCAGACGGTGTCCACAGGCTCACCTGTCGAGTATGCCAGTCTGCCTCAAAGCGCTCGGTAGGCAGACCGTCGAGCGTCGGCCCGGGTTCTATAGTGACTACGAAAGGCGGCAGCTGCTCGTAGGCTTGCTGCAGGTGCGTATCCAACTGGGCACGCGACTGCAAGTAACCGAGCAACATGAGCGCGCAAACCAGCACTGCGGGCAGCGCGAGAACAACCAGCGTTTTTGGCAGCCAACGCTGCGGCACCGTCCAGGCCGCGGCAAACGCAAACAGCGCACCGAGCAGCCCATAGCCAACAACAATGGCACCGCCGGCCAACCCCTGCCCCTGGGCAACATCCATCCACCCCGCAACGAGCATCGCCAGGGGGAACGCGATCAGCGCCAGGCAGAGTGCGACCAGTAAACGCCTCATTGGAGCGCCCCCATGCGGCTGTGCCAGGCGCCCGACCACGTCAAGCAGGAACCCTCCAGCGAACAGGACTCACCAAGCCAGCTCAACCGAGACAATCCGGGAAAGGCGGGCCCATCAGGCCAGCCAACCGCTGCATCTTTGAGAAAGGAGAGCCCATCAGACCCACCAGGCGCAGCATTCCCATGCATGCTCACACCACCTGAACCCTTGTGACGAGTATCAACAGTGCAACGGTGGCAACTAAAGATCAAGTAGTGCGGCAAAGTGCTCCATTGCGAAACCGCGGTACTGCATAAAGCGCACGCGGCGCGCCATTTCCCGGGCATCGCCGGGCTGGACGGCGGCGACGCCAAACTTTTTTACCATGACCTGCCGCGCATGTTCGTGCCAATCGGGTGCATTCTCCGCAAGCGCTGCGTCAAGGTCAGGCGACGCTACCCCGCGTTGCCTTGCATCTGCGCTTATACGCAACGGGCCGTGCCCACGCGAAATGCGCTGGCGCACAAAACTGTGTGCATAGCGCTCATCGCTTTGCAGGTTCTCAGCAGCCAGACGTTCGATCTCTTGTGCTACGAGTGTGGCATCCTTGAAGCGGCGCAGTAACTTCCGGGAAAGCTCTTCACAGGAGTGCTCCCGGCGGGCCAGCAGGTTCATGGCGGCAATGCGCACCTGAGCGGGGCTCACATCATCACAGGATTTATCGTCGGACTCGGGCATCATTGGAACACCACCAGAACAGAAGCAGCGTGGATTATACCTGCGACACCACCAGGCCCAGAACCAGACTGGTGGCTAACCGAGGCATCGAATCAACGTGATTTGCGGCCAGGCACCACTACGCCTGCTCAAGAAAACAGGCGCCGGGGGCGAGAGTGGGAGCAGTGGACCCCGGCACCTGGTAAAACGAACCGTTATTCTTCGGGTAACGTGGCGGCGGCGTCTTCGGCGACAATGGCTTCCTTGCCGGCAGTTTCGGCCCCCATCAACTGGGCGCGGATCAAACCTTCAATCTCACTGGCAACTGCAGGGTTTTCACCCAGAAACTTCGCAGCATTTGCCTTGCCCTGGCCAATTTTGTCGCCTTTGTAGGAATACCAGGCCCCGGATTTTTCGATCAGGTTCTGTTTGACGCCCCAATCGATTACCTCCCCCATACGATAGATGCCCTTACCGTACATAATCTGGAACTCAGCCTGCTTGAACGGGGGCGAGACTTTATTCTTCACGACCTTCACACGCGTTTCGTTACCGATAACTTCATCGCCATCTTTCACGGCGCCGATACGACGGATATCCAGGCGCACCGATGAATAAAACTTCAGGGCGTTACCGCCTGTGGTGGTCTCAGGGCTGCCAAACATCACGCCAATTTTCATACGAATCTGGTTAATGAAAATCACCAGGCAGTTGGTCTGCTTGATTGCGCCAGTCAGCTTGCGCATGGCCTGGCTGAGCAGCCTGGCCTGCAAGCCAACATGGGAATCGCCCATATCACCTTCGATTTCCGCCTTGGGTGTGAGCGCGGCGACGGAATCGATAACCAGCACATCAACAGCGCCGGAGCGCACCAGCATTTCTGCCACTTCCAGGGCCTGTTCGCCGGTGTCGGGCTGCGACATAAACAGGTCATCCATTTGCACACCGAGCTTTTCCGCATAGATAGGGTCCAGCGCGTGCTCGGCGTCAATAAATGCTGCTGTACCGCCCAACTTCTGCGCTTCGGCGATCACCTGCAGCGTCAACGTGGTTTTGCCAGAGGACTCGGGGCCGTAAATCTCACAGATACGCCCGCGCGGAAGGCCGCCTATACCCAGTGCAACGTCCAGGCCCAAAGAACCGGTTGATATTGCAGGTATGGCAACATGCTCCCTGTCGCCCATTCGCATCACGGTACCCTTGCCGAACTGGCGCTCGATCTGGCTGAGTGCGGCTTCCAGTGCTTTTTCTTTGTTTGCGTCCATGGTGTTTCCCTCTCGCTGGTTGCTAACTTGTCCCACTTACCTGATTTACCTGGCTTACCGGGCTTACTTTGCTTGCCTGGCTTGATACTGTCCTTCTGATCACGGCTGCCTGTCGGCATTCTGTCAGCCTTGCCCTATCTGTCAGCCTTGCCCTATCTGTCAGCCTTGCCCTATCTGTCAGCCTTGTCCTATCTGTCAGCCTTGTCCTATCTGTCAGCCTTGTCCTATCTGTCAGCCTTGTCCTATCTGTCAGCCTTGTCCTATCTGTCAGCCTTGCCGGCTGCCTTCTGCTTCCTTCCGACGGCCTCCATCTGACACGGCTTTCATCGCAAATCCTGTACAGCAAAACTACTGTATATATACTCAGTGTTTGGAAAGCGGATTGCAACCCCCAAAATCCATTAAATCAGGCCAGCAACAATCATCCGCCTGAAATGGCGACAGGTGTGGTGCGGGTGTCTTCGTTGATCCGGGTCAGGGCCGCTGCGGGAAGGCCATAGTCGGCCTCCAGGCTCGCGCGCTGCGCGGGCGACAGCGCAGACCAGCGCGCCTGCAGATCGCGCCAGACCTGCACCTGGAACGTTTTTACCACGGCACGAAAAGGGTGTCCCATCAAGTCTCCGTCGTACAACGCGATACCACGATCGAACGCCGCCTCATTGAATACGGTTTGCCCGGCCCTGCGCTCGCGCTCATAGGCAGCGGTGTTCTGTTGCATCAATGGCACGAAGGTAGCGCAGATGGCGTCGAGCAGCCGCTGCAGTGCGGGTGAACCCGACAGCGCGCCCTCACTGGTGCCATGCCGTCCGGCCGCGATCGCCCGCAACCAGTCGAAAGTGCGCGGAGCGGTTGCCTGCAACAGGTCGGCGGCCTCTGGATCGTCCAGGTTCATGCCCAGCTGGCCATAGGCACTGGCATCGGCCAACGTAAACTGATCACCAAGTATGAAAGGCCGCTCCCGCAGCAGCTGTTCCATCGCCGCCAGGTATTCGTGCCAGGCGGATTCCAGCAGCGCGTGGGTCGCGGGAAAGCCGGCCCGCGCGGGCGGTGTGCGGCGCGCAGCCACCCCTGCCACATAGCCCTCGGGCGCCACACTGAACAGGTAGGGACAACGCCTTACTTGCCGGTGATACAAACGCCGGGCCAGCAAACCGCGCAGGCCGGGCGGCGCGCGAAGCTGGCGTGCGGTGCGGTGCCCCATTTGCGTGGTGCGTGCAGAGCCCACCCAGCGCATGTGGTGGACCATATACAAACCAAACTCGTCGAATGCCTCATCAATCAGGTGGCACAGGAAAGCCAGCGCCGGCTCCCGGGGAATAAGCCCTGGCGCGCGCCCTTCACCGAGTTGATCCAGGTGCAGCGCTAGGCCACTGGAATCGTAAAAAAACTGTGAACCGTCGAGCGTGTAGAAAGGCACGGCCGGGTACTCGTCCAGCTCAGGATTGCGGGCGGGAAAGCGTGCCACCTCACCGCGTCGCTTTGCGCGCTGCAAGGCCCGGGCCGTGGATAACGCACTGAGCATACTGGCCTGTTCGGGCCAACGCTCCCAGGACCCCGGTTGATCGTGTCGCCAATAGTCCAACAGCGACTGCATCTTCAGCATGTACGGTGATGCTGTCACGCCCCACACAACCAGGGGTTGCGGCCGTATGCTCATGAGCAGGCCCGCACGGCTGGCGTGTTGCAATGGCCGGCAAGCCTGGCGAAATCGCCGCAGGCTACATCCGCCAAAGAGACTGCGCAGGGCCGGCGTGGCCAGTGCGCCTGCGTGCGCCGGTTTGCGGCATCCGGGTGTCGACTGGCAACCAGGGCGCTGCGGCCCTTACCTGCGGTCAAGGCGCTGTGCGCACTGTGTTGGGTTGCTGCGGTTGCCCGGACGCGGGCGGTTCAGGAGTCTCCGCTTCACCACCCTGTGCCGACGCTGGCTCAACAGCCCGGGCAGCGCCGCCCAATTGCCTGGCACGCTGCGCATCTTCACCGGCCTGCACCAGGTTGCCAGCCAGGCTATGCGCCGCCGAGCGCCCGGCAAACCCGGCCGGATCAGCGGGCTCCAGCTCAATATAGCGGCTCCAGAACTGTAAACACTGGCGGAATTGGTCGCTGGGGCCAGCGGCCTCGCACAGTAACTGATAGTACTGCGGCCGCCGCGGCTGCAAGGCGATCGCGCGCTTGATATCGCTTGCGGCAGCCGCAGGGTCAGCGCGATCGAGGCGCTCCATCGCGCGCTCAATATAGGCCGCTGCGCTGGTCAGGGGCGGTTCTTGTGGCTCGGGCAGAAAACGCTCCAAACGTGTCACCAGGGTTTGCGCCGACACATTGCGCGCCGGGTTCGCCGCGGTCGGCGCGCGCGTCACGCTGACCCGCAGCGGCATGCGTGTGTAAGGCTCTACGAGAAAGGTGGGAAAACCGCGCCCCCGGTATTGTTCAAACAACGCCTGCTCTGCAGCGCCGAGCTCCGGGTTGATACGCACTTTCACAAAACCGCGCATCACATCCACCGCCGCGGTCTGGGGAAAAAGATTGCGCTCGACATCGCGGCAGAAGCCGCACCAGTCGGTACGAAAGTACAGGATCATTGGGGCCTGACTGGCACTGGCAACGCGCTTTGCCTGGTGATAGCCGTCAGCACCCACGTGCCACTTCGCACTGCTATAGTGGCGCGGCGCTGTTGTGTAATTACTGCTATCGGGTCTGGTTGTGGTGTTGGTATTACCCAGCTGCACCGTTTTACCACCGTCGCAGGGTTGATCCGTGAACACCGTTGTACCATTGACGTTGCAACGAAAGATGTCTGCCCGGGCCGGCTGCACGAGCACCGTGGAAGCCGCCAGAACAGTGGCGGCCAGCACTGCCATTGCGGCGCGCACCGGGCCGATCAACTGACTTAGCGCGGCGGGTGTTCCTGGCGGTCTGACGCAACTTCTGGCGCGACTGCGCGTCCAAGCTGCCGCCCGCCGTACCACCCCTATAGCGGGCGCGTCATAAATTCGTGCTAATCTATTGGCGTTGGTCATACGGTGCAGCCGGTTAGGTCATGGGCTTTTCTATCAGGAACTGCGGGTCACGCCGCGGGGGTCACGACATCATACGCCCAAACATTCTAGACCACTCCAGCCCAACCTGGTTAGTGCAGACTGTGCAGGAGCCATGGCGCCGGTTACGTGACACGGCAGCTGTGCAACTGCTCAGGCGTTAAACGAAGGAGATTCGCAATGGAACAACTCACGGAGATGGACAACAACTTCCTGCAACAGGAAAGTGGCGCCACACCGATGCACATTTCCCCGGTGATTGTTTACGACCAATCCCACCGCCAGGGCGGCAAAGTACGTTTCAAGGAAGTGCTGACGGTGTTCGAACGCAACCTGCACAAGTCAGCCATTTTTCGCCGCAAGCTCGCTGGCGGCGCCTTAGGTCTGGATACGCCGTACTGGGTTGAGGATCCTAACTTCGACCTTGAATTTCACGTACGCCACCTGGCGCTGCCCAAACCCGGTGACTGGCGCCAATTCTGCATTTTGCTGTCCAGACTGCAGGCGCGCGGCCTGGATATGAAGCGCCCCCTGTGGGAGGCCTATGTCATCGAAGGCCTGAATGATGTGGAAGGTCTGCCGGAAAACAGCTTTGCACTGATGATCAAAATCCACCACGCGGCGATAGACGGTGTATCCGGCGCCGAGATCCTCACCGCCATTCACAGCCTCACCGACGAAATCGAACCCAAAGAGGTTATCGACACATGGCGCGGTGAACCCGACCCCGCACCGTGGAAGGTCTGGTCAAGGGCCTACCTGAACAACCTGAAACGTCCGGTGCGGTTTTTCGAGACCGTGGGTTCACTGGTTCCCGCTGTGATCAAGGCCAACCGACTCAGTCCCACCCGTGGAGCCAAGGATCCGCGCAAGCCATTGGTCGCCAAAACCCGCTTCAACGGGCTGGTCTCATCGACCCGCGTAACCGATGCGCTGATCATGGATCTGGACGAGATCAAGGCGCTGCGCAGCGCACTGGATGGCGAAGTCACCGTCAATGACATCATGGTCTCGATCGTATCGGGCGCGCTGCGCAAGTATCTCAGCAGCAAGAACGAACTGCCCGACAGCAGCCTGAGCTGCGGTGCCCCGATGAGTATTCGCAGCGAGCGCAACAGTGAATCCAAGGGCAACCAGATCAGCATGATGAAAATCAACATGGCAACGGATATCGAAGACCCAATCGCGCGCGTGCGCGCGGTCAATATCAACTCGCAGCAATCCAAGAAATACTCCGGCAACCTGGGCTCCAACGTCATCATGGAAATCAGCGAGATGTTCGTACCCCAGGTGTTGGGCTGGAGCCTGCAGGCTGCGAGCCAGGCGGTGGCAAGGACGGATATTCCGCTGCCATTCCATGTGATTGTGTCAAACGTGCCCGGCCCGCAGTTCCCATTGTACCTGGCCGGCGCAAAGGTCCACCTGATGACGGGCATCGGCCCTCTACTGCACATGATGGGGCTGTTTCACGCTGTCATTAGCGGGGCAGGCAAAATCACGATCAACTTTGTCTCGTGCCGCGAAATGCTGCCCGATCCCGATTTCTACAAGCAATGCCTGTTGGAATCTTATACTGCGCTGATTGCCGCAGGCCGCCAACTCGAAAAGAAACGCCAGCGCAGTGCAGCAAGCAGTGCCGCGAAGAAGCCTCCGGCAAATGCCTCGGGCAAGGCCTCAAGCAAGAGCACCAGCAAGAGCACTGGCAAAGCCACTGCAAAGACCAGCGCCAAAACTACCGCCAGGGCCGCAGCCAGGAACGCACCAACGGGCAAGGCGGCGGCTAAAAAGCGGGCCAAGTCCCGCACGGGCACCGCCTCGGCAGCCAGGCGTGCATCGGCCGCAACCAGCACGGCAAAGCGTAAACCCGGTGGTGGCAGGGGTAGCAAGAACGTCGCTTCGAAATCGTCCTAGACCCAGCCAGGCGTAACATCGGTAATACCCGTACCTCGTCGGGCTGTCTGGCTGCTAGCGAATCTCTGCGCCGTCATCGGCAACGGCATATAACAGGCAGTCGGTGTGCGCGATGTCCGGGTTGGTAGTAATCATAAACAAGCGCAGTGACTGCGCCGCATACACTCGCCCCTGCTCGATACGCACCAGCCTGGATACGGCGCAGCGCCCACCGGCATCGATTGCCGTGAACACATCCACCGCTGCCGCCGTTTGCGCCCAACCCAGTAGCGTGTCGGCATGCACCGTGCCGAAATTCAGGTGTTCTATATCGGCGCGCAGGGTCAGGTCATAGTCCGCCTGGGGCTGCTCTGCATAGGTCAGTGTGACATGCTCTTTGAGTTCCAGACGCACCGGATTGTGCAGCAACTCCATGCCCCAGTCGCCCGCCGGCAGCTGCAGTACATCGTCTTGCTTAAAATAGCGACACAGGCCTTCATAGGCCAGCGCATGGGCGGCGTCGTCCAGGCGACCGCCCACTTCGATGGTCACCGCCGGACAGCGCGGCTCGCTGATTTCCATCAACGCACCCAGGCCAAGGTCGGCAACAATCAGGCGCTGCGTAAACAAACTGGCCAGCGCCTCGTGCTGCGGGTGTGCAAAGGTACACACACCAAAGGCCGGGCCCGAGCCCGAGGTGTTATGCACATCGATAATCGATTCTGGCCGGTGCGCCCGCAGCACCGCGAGAATTTCCTGCGCCAGTTCGCCCTGGGCGTCGTCGACAGGTAGCCCGAAGCAGCGGTTGAGATCGCGCGCCCGCGGCAACATTCGATGACTGAACACCGGCGACGCCAGCGCTGCCGTCACGGCGGCGATGATGCACACCACATTGACCAACGGACGCTGGCCACTGGCCAGCCAGCGGTGCAAGGCAATCACCCCCGAGGGCTCATTGCCGTGCAAGAGCGTCACCATAGCGCGTGTGCGGGTGTTGTCATGCCCCTCCAGCAACAGGCAGGCAGGCATCGCCAGGTGATGCAGAAACTCCTCGACGTTATTGCCCAGTTCGAGCGCCTGCCCCTGTGCTACTGTTTTGATACGCTTCACAGGGGCCATTCCGCCACAGGCTGGTTGGTCAGGCTGTGGGCATAGAACGCTTCGAGCATTTCGCGCTGGGCGACTTCCTGCGGCTGGTTGCGCTCCAGTGCCGCAAGCGCAGCGCGCTGCCAGGTGGCGCCATTCTGCGCCCGCTGAATACGCGCGCGAATAACATCCAGATACCGCTGTGCCTCGCTCGCGGTCACGCCGATGGCGTCGAGTCCTCGCTCGGCGGTCGGCAGCAGATCGCGCACTATGTCGAGTACCGGACGCTCGTGAAACCCCGGCTGGCCAGCACAGGGCCAGACCAGCCGCGCTTCAAGACCGGCCTGGGCCGCGCGATAAAAATTGTACTCGGCGATCGCAAACGGTAACGCGGGCAGAAGCTGATCAAGTTCCGGCCGCATGCCCTGGGCCAGGCCAATCAGCAACGCGGCATTGGCCACCATATCGATCGACGTCGGGCCGGCCGGCAGGGCGCGCATCTCAATGCGCAGGTGGCCGCCATCAGCATCGTCATAGATCGGTCGGTTCCACAACCATACGGTACTCTGGTGCAGGCGCAGTTCCGCCAGTGCTGGAGCGCCACCACCCTCACCCTGCGCCGGTGGCGCACACACGGGCAATAGCGGCGGATAAAGCCGCACGACCTCAGCGAAGAGTTCCGCCGCGCCCTCCCGCACCCAGCCCTGCCCGAAGCTCACACGCGGCGGCTGGTTCCACGAGTAGCGATGAATCGTGCGCGTGTCGATGGCTTGCTTGAACAGGGGAATGCGCGTTTCATGCCACAATCGATGGCCAAACAGTGTGGGTGAATTGGCACCCAGCGCCAGCACCAGTGGCGTCACCAGCTGTATCGCATTGAACATCTGGGCGAAGTCCTCCACCGCCACACGGTAGTGGATCTGAAACGACGTATTGGCACCTTCCAGCGTGATGTCAGACATCTCCAGCTGCAAGGGTGACTCACCGTTGATATCGATACTGAAATTACCGCCGCGCCGGGCCAGCAACTGCTGCACCAGGGCGTGAAAACGTTTGCGATCGGTGATGCAGTGCGGGCCAAAATCAGACTGTAGCAGCGTCGGCAAAATGCCAATGGGCACGATACGCCCACCGAACTTGCGGGCCACGGCGCGCACACTGGCCAGTTTTGCTTCGATCTCGCGCTCTGTTGCGATAAAGGCGCGTTCACTGATCAGGTAGGGGCTCAGATTGTATTCCAGGTTGTAGCGGTTGAGCTCCAGGGTGAGCTGCGGATCCTGCGCGGCCGCGGCGATTTCCTGGTTGGCGTGCAGCGGCCTACCCTGCTGGTCAATGATATACATCTCCAGCTCAGCACCCAGCGATGCCGCGCCACGACCAAACCCCGGCGCGTGCAGAAGGCTCTGCAAGGTGTGCAGGTTGTTCTCGAGGGCCGTGCCAAAGCGGCGGTAGTCTTCATCAGAGAACGTGGTTCTGTCTATTTCTACACCCATCGTCGCCTGCTACAGCCGCTGATCGCAAACAGGGGAACAACCGGCAGAACAGCGTGCCGACCTACCCACCGGCGTATGGGTATCAGGCAAGCTTACTGCTCTATCGCAAAGGTCATCTGCACGTTTACGCGGTAACTGTTCTCACCCGCCTCCACAGGGACGCTCTCGGCGGCATCCATTACGGCCATACGCGCCACATAGGGGGAGGGTCCGCGCGAGAAAGACTGCTCTGTAATCGTCAGCACCTTGCCCAGTCGCACGCCGGCGGCGCTGGCCAGCGTCTGGGCCTTTTCACGTGCGATCACAACCGCACTCTTGCGTGCCTGCTGCAGCGCGTCTGACGGATCGTCATTGGTGAAGGCGATGCTACCGCCCTCGTTGACACCCAGTGAGACCGATTGATCCAGCACCGTACCCACGTTATCCATATCGCGCACGCGCACAGTGAGTGTGTTGCGCACAGTGTAGCCCGTGAGTTTGCGCGTCTCGCCCTGGTCGTTGCGTTTGGGATAAACGTACTGTGGCTGGATGGATAAGCCTGAGGTTTGCAGATCCCGGGAGGCAACGCCGGAGGACTTCATCGCCGCGATCACTTCGCTCATCGCCCGGGAACTGGCCGTGAGCGCGGCCCGCGCCGTGGGGGCCTCGCGCATGACTGTCAATGTGAGCACGGCCATGTCTGGCGCCATGGTACTGACACCCTCGCCGTTGACCGAGATGACCGGCTGTTGCTCTGCATTGTTGGCATACGCCGGCGACAGGGTAAGCACCATCAGGGTGGACACCAGTGCCACCATACCCAGCGCGTTAACGAGTGTGGTGATAGATGCAACAGGCCAGCGATTGATCATGGTGGTTCTCCCTTGCGTTGATGGTTACCCGGTTAACTCACTGAAAAAAGCGCGCGCTCCCTGCCCCGCCGCTGCGGCGCTGGCAGGTGGAATGTGCGCGCTGCACTGCACTGCCTTGACTGTCAATCTACACGTCACACATTCAACATTCACGCGACTGTCGACATTTGGGCATTATGGCGCAACCACCCAAAGCGCCGCCAGGCCGGCAAGCGTCGCCACGATCACGCTCTGGCGCAGCACATACTCATTGATCCTGGACAGCTCCTGCAGCGGGTCTGCACCATCACGCACCGCGCGCAGTACCGGCCATTCGATCCTTGCGGCAAACGCGAAACCGGCGACGCCGCCAGCGAATACCGCGGCGCGCGCCAGCGTCTCGGGCGGCAGCAGCAGCCAGATAAGGGCCAGCGACACAGCGCCGCCAATCGTCCCTGCCTTACTCATGGTCATGAACTGATCCACACTGTTGCGCTTAAAATCCCAATCGTAGACAAACACACCGACCTTGCGGGGAATGGTGAACTGGCCGCCGGAGCGCTGCGCACCGAAGAAGTGACCCCACTCGTGGATCAGCGTCGTGGTCGTCACGCCCGCCAATGCACCGGCAGCGATAGCCAGCAGACTGGCCAGGCTGATATCAGTCAACATGCGCCAGCTATCGGCAGCCGCAAACAATCCCATGACGGCAAGCCAGGCCAACAGGTGCGCACCGACAATGCGCAACAGGCGGAAGCTGTTCTGCCTGTCTGGCGACAGTGATGCAAAGGCATCATCCATGGTTTGCGGGCCTGCTTCTGCCTGCTGGCCTGCTGCGGCGTCAGCCGCGTCCTGCGGCTGCGCAGTAGCTTCTGTGGCCGTGGCGTCTTTGGGGGTATCTTCGCTCATCATCGCACCTTTTTACTCGTCAATCGGCTGCATTCCCGGTTTGCTGGTCCGGCCAGGGTGGCCCGGCCAGGGTGGCCCGGCCTGGCTGGCCACTACACTGCCAGCTGCGCCGCACCGCTAATGCGTGGTAAATCCAGCACTGTCACCACACCCGGGCGCGCCGCACACACCGAAGGCAGGGCATTCACCACCCAGTTGGCCGCACTGGCATTACCGCCACCTGCCGCGCCAGGCTCGTGGTGATCCTGCGCATGTACGCTCATGTGCAGGTCCGGGTCGCCGCTGATCAATACCTGGTGACACCCCCTGCCCTCGGCCGGATAGGGCCAGTCGGGGGCGCACGCGTCATCGATGCGCGTCACATGCTCCAGGACGTACAGTGCCTTACCGGCGTGCAAGCCGCGCACCTCAAAGCGAAACGCCCCCTGAGTGCCCTGTTCAAACGTGCCCATGCCCGGCACTTCGATGGTGCGCTGCAAGGGTAACCGCTCGACTTGCACTTCGACTTTCTCCACCGGCTTGCCCATGGCATCACCGATAATGCGCAACATCGGCGCCCAAACCATCTCTATGGCAAAGTCGTGCAACATCAGGGGGAGTTCATCCATGGACCCGCCAAAACCGATGACCTCGCGCACCACATGGGGCTGGTCATACAGGGCATAGTTGAAAATTTCGCGCGTGCGTATCTCGGTAATCCCCGAGACCGCACCGCTGGCAATTACTGGCAGCATGTCCATCACCCAGCCGGGATCGATGCCTGAAACAAACAACGAGGCCCCGCTGCTTTCGCATGCGGCGTTGATCGGCTCCAGGGCTTCAGCGGGTGCGGAGCGCGGGTCCAGGTAAGTATAGAACGCAGTGGAAACGACGTTGACGCCGGCCTGCAGACAGCCCAGTAAATCTGCCATCGCCTCTTCGGGGCGGATGTCCGCGGTGGCGGTATAGACGACCGCATCCGGCCTGGACGCAATCACGGCGGCGGCGTCATCGGTTGCCGTGATGCCCAGATCAGGCAGCCCCGCAAGGGCACCGGCGTCTTTACCGACCTTGTCGGGGTTGGACACGATGACTGCGCATAGCTCCAGGTCAGCATGCGAGTTCACGGCTCTTATGGCGGGACGACCGACGTTGCCCGTCCCCCAGACAGCAATTTTCAGTGGCATAGACGTTTTACCTCTTGTTATTGTGCACCGAGTATATACCAGCAGCAGTCGCTTTAAGATCACCTCCAAGGCGCTATTTTGCACCGCACCGGACAATTTGGGGAGCACAGACCAGGTGAGCATGGATTTATCGTCACGCTACGGGCCCTGGGCGCTGATCGCCGGAGGATCGCAAGGGATTGGCCTGGCGTTCGCACAGCAGCTTGCTGCGGCAGGACTCAACCTGGTGCTGCTTGCCCGCCGCGAGGAGCCACTGGCACAGGCCCGCCAATCCCTATCGGAAAACTACCCGATAGAAGTCCGCACGCTCGCCATTGACTTGACCGAACCAACGCTGGCGGCACAGGTCAGTGAACTTGTCCACGCCCTGGACGTGGGGCTACTGATCTACAACGCCGGTGCCGTTCATGGCGCCTGCGAGTTCCTCGATACTCCGCTGGCCGCCAAAGAAAAGCTGATTGCGCTCAATTGCACCGGGCCTGTCGTACTGACGCAATTGCTCGGCCCACGCATGCGCCAGCGCGGCAGCGGAGGCATCCTGCTGGTGAGTTCAATGAGCGGGCTGACCGGCGGTGCCTACGTGGCAAGCTACGCGGCGACCAAAGCCTTTGATATCGTGCTGGCCGAGGGCCTCTGGGCAGAATTACTGCCACACGGGGTGGATGTGCTGGGCCTGATCGCCGGTGCCACTGACACACCAGCCATGCGCGACTCCGGCGTCGACTTTAGCCAGAACAGCGCCATGAGCGCCGACCAGGTGGCGCGAGAAGGCCTGGCGCAACTACGCCACGGGCCGGTGCACGTGGCGGGCGATAACAATCGCGCTGCCGCCGCAATAATGCGCGCCGAGAACCGCCGCCAGTCAGTCGCCCTGATGAGCGCCGGAGCGGCGCACCTGTACAAGCTGCCGCTGCCTGACCTGCCCGGCTGAAGCCCACCGCCAGCGCATGACCACAATGCCACGCAACTACGTTGCCAACTACGTTGCCGTTCGCGCTGCGCCACTATCTGTCGACCTCCCGGGTTCACGTTGGGCCGTGGTTCCGGGCGGCCGAGGCCCCGGAAAAGCATGACTCTGAAACACCATCGTTCCGGAAAAACATGAACCTGCAACGCCAGAGCTCTGGAACACCCGTACCATGGAACAGCAGGGCTGTATGGCGTCGCACAGGCACGGCCCGGCAAAACAACAGGCCGGTGAAACAAATGTATCTGCCAACACAGCTGCGCCTGCCAGAAACAAGATGAGCAGTCTGTCACAGTAGGTTCATCAGGCGGCTGTAAATCTGCCGCCAATGGTTCAAACTCGGTGTCGGCTCGCGTATCGTCTTGCGAGTTACCAACAACCGGCGCAGGGGCTGTGCTTGACCGCCACTGCTGGCACCTAACACGGAGAGCCCGAACTTGCTGCTATCCAGCAACAGGCAGAATGTCGACACCAATGAGCCGTGGGTCAAGGCCGTCTCCGAGCACCTGCCCTTGGGCAGGGTTTCAAAAGTCCCGCGTCCGGCGGCGTCATTTTTTGTGTGTAACAAAGAAAAGCTGCTCTACGCACCGATTGCCAAATGCGGCTGTACGTCACTGAAGACCCTGATGGTGGAGTTGTCCGCACTCGAGCACGAGGATCTCATACTGCAACACGGTGTGCACCGGGTCACCGATGTGTTTATCACCGGCGCGCAGCTGAAGGACCAGGACAGCGCAGCCGTTGAATCGATTCTCCATGGCGATGAGTACTTCAAGTTTTCCGTTGTGCGCGACCCGGTGCGCAGGATCATCAGTGCCTATACCGAGAAGTTTCTGGTCAACCGGCATAACGCGGCCAACACCGTACATACTATCGATCCTATCCGTCAGGCGCGTTGCCAATCCAAACCCGATCTGGATAGAGGCATTACATTCCGCGAGTTCGTTCACTATCTTGTTCAATCGCAGCCGCACAGACTGGACTCACACTGGGCACCACAAACCCTTTACCTGCGTGGAGTATCGCGCTACGACGCTATTTTCACCATGGAACAAATGGATGAACTGGCAAACCGGCTATCGGCGATTACCGGCAAGGGGATTACGCTGGGCAAACGCAATGCCAGCGTAGCATCAAAGGCAGGCCAGAGCGCGACACACGGACGCTATGCAGACACGCTACCTTGCGACATCGACACAACGGATCAACTCAGCGCTGAGGATTTTATGGCACCGGACCTTGTGGGCCTGCTCGAATCCTTCTATCGCGACGATCTGGCACTGTACCAGGCGGCACAAGCTGGGCTGGGAGGTTACGAGCCGCCTGCATTGCTTGCAGAGAGCTTTGAAGAAGAGCACCCGGAAGTACCTCTCACAGGCGCGCCTGAGATTGCGCGCTTCGTCAGTATCTATACCAAGGGGTTTTTTCTGTTCAACAGCGAGGGGGAAGCGCTGGTGAACGCCATCATCATCAATACCGGCAAATACCGGCTGGACTTTGACGCCCTGCCCTCCTGCTTTGTGGTTTATGAAATACGTGATCAGGACGCCCAACTCGTCCACCCCCCTGCAGCCCAGCAGATACGAATTGGGATTGTAGAGCCTGGCGGCAATGCCAGCGTGTCACTGGAGATGAAACTGCCCAAAGACCTCATCGAGAGCGCCGCAAGTGCAACATTATCGCTGCGCTTTGGTGACGAATTTTTTGTAGTAGACGACTCGCCGCTGCATGTGGCAGTCGCCGTCAGGGCAGGCACGCCAGGCAGCTGAGACTCCCGCTCCTCCTGTAAGCGCTGCTTGCAGTGAGTGAATCTCTACAGGGGCGAACTTCAGCCTACTCGGAGCGACGGCTGCGCAAGTGCGCCTGATGGCGTACAATTCGCGCTCCTGTCACTTCCCAGCTACGCATAAGATTCTTGGCCAAACTCAGCGAACAGCACACTCCCATGATGCAGCAGTACCTGGCGATCAAGGCCGGGCACCCTGACGACCTGGTGTTTTATCGCATGGGAGATTTCTACGAACTGTTTTTCGACGATGCCAAAAAGGCGGCCCAGTTGCTGGACATCACCCTCACTGCGCGCGGCAAATCGGCGGGCGAACCTATTCCCATGGCGGGTGTGCCTTACCATGCGGCCGAGGGTTACCTTGCGCGGCTGGTAAAAGCCGGCGTCTCGGTTGCCATCGCTGAACAGATTGGCGATCCGGCCACCAGCAAGGGCCCTGTCGATCGCAAGGTGGTGCGTGTCGTCACCCCTGGCACGCTATCTGATGAAGCACTGCTGGAGGAACGTGTCGAGAAACTGATACTGGCGATATTCCAGCAGAAGCAGCGCTACGGTATCGCCTATCTTGACCTGTCCAGTGGCCGCTTTCGGCTACTGGAGGTCGACGGCGAAGAGGCCATGCGCGGTGAATTGCAGCGCCTGAACCCCGCCGAGACCCTCTACCACGAGCAGATCGGACATACCGACATCGTCAAGCGTGCCGGTGCACGGTCACAACCCGCCTGGGAGTTCGACCTGGACAGCGCGCGCAGGGCGCTGAACGCGCAGTTGCAAACCCATGATCTGCAGGGCTTTGGCTGCGACGATCTGGAACTGGCAATCTGCGCGGCCGGCTGCCTGCTGCAGTACGTCAGGGAAACACAGCGCGGCAACCTGCCGCATATTCGGCAACTGCGGCAAGAGCGTCGCGATGACGCTGTCATTCTCGATGCAGCCACCCGACGCAACCTGGAGATTGACGTCAACCTCACCGGTGGTGACAGCAATACGCTGCTGGCGGTAATGGATTGCACCATCACAGCAATGGGCAGCCGCCTGTTACGACGCTGGTTGCACCGTCCGCTGACCGACGTCAGCGCACTGCGCCAGCGCCAGCGCGCCGTCGCGGCACTGGGCGACAACTATAGCTACGAACCGCTGCGTAGCGCCCTGAAGGCGGTCGGCGATATGGAGCGCATACTGACGCGCGTCGCCTTGCGTTCGGCGCGCCCAAGGGATCTGACCCGCCTGCTCAGTTCGCTTGCCGCCCTGCCCCAGGTGCGGACGCACATTGCGCACTGTGACGCGCCACTACTTGCCCAACTGGCAGAGCAATGTGCGGAGTATCCCGAGCTGTGCGCGCTGCTGGATCGGGCGCTGGTCGAGAACCCTCCGGTCGTTATTCGCGAAGGGGGTGTGATCGCTCAGGGCTACGACGCGGAGCTCGACGAACTGCGCCAGATAAGTACCGGCGCCGGCGAATTCCTGCTTGAGATCGAACAGCGCGAACGCAAGGCGACCGGTATCAGCACGCTCAAGGTTGGCTACAACCGCGTTCACGGCTACTACATCGAGATCAGCCGGGCGCAGTCGGGTCAGGCGCCCGCCGAATACGTGCGGCGACAGACGCTGAAGAACGCTGAGCGCTTTATCACTCCCGAGCTCAAGGAATTTGAAGACAAGGCGTTGTCGAGCAAGAGTCGCGCACTGGCGCGAGAGAAGGCCCTGTATGACGCACTGATAGAGACTCTGAACGAGCAATTGGGAGCGCTGCAGGACAGCGCGGCGGCGGTCGCCGAAATCGACGTACTGGCAACGCTGGCCGAACGCGCTGCAACACTGCGACTGTGCACTCCGCAATTCTGTGAGGAGGAAGTATTTGAAGTCGTGGCAGGCCGCCACCTTGTCGTGGAGCAGGTGCTTGATGAGCCATTCATCGCCAATGACACCCTGCTCAACAACCATCGCAGGATGTTACTGATTACAGGCCCCAACATGGGCGGCAAATCCACCTATATGCGACAAAACGCCGTCATCGCGCTGCTGGCGCATATCGGCAGCTGCGTGCCTGCGGATGCCGTACGCATGGCGCCGATTGACCGCATATTCACGCGCATTGGCTCCTCGGATGATCTTGCCTCCGGGCGCTCAACGTTTATGGTCGAAATGACCGAAACCGCGAATATCCTGCACAACGCGACGCCACGCTCACTGGTATTGATGGATGAGGTAGGGCGTGGCACCAGCACCTTCGATGGGCTGAGCCTGGCCTGGGCCGCCGCCGTGGAACTGGCACAGCGCGTGCGCGCGTTTACCCTGTTCGCCACGCACTACTTTGAGCTGACCAGCCTGCCGCAGGACTGCCCTACCATGGCCAATGTGCATCTGGATGCAACTGAGCACCAGGATCATGTTGTCTTCCTGCACAATATTCAGGAAGGGCCAGCCAATCGCAGCTTTGGCCTGCAGGTCGCCAGGCTGGCGGGCATTCCAGGCACTGTACTGCGGGCGGCACAGGAAAAGCTGACGCAGCTGGAACAGCGCAAACCAGCAACAGTTGCTGACGCGCCTCTACCCCTGGCAGGGGCACAGAACGATCTGTTTGGCGCGGCGCCGCATCCGGCCGTTACCCTGCTGGAATCGCTGGACATAGACGACCTGAGCCCGCGCCAGGCACTGGACCTGCTGTACACCCTCAAATCACTGGACCCCTGATCCGCACGGGTACGGCGCACTGCCCATCCGCCCCTCTTACCCTCCCCCCCGTGCGGAAAAATGTCAGGCGATGACACGTTTTTAGGCTATTACGCAGCCGCACATGTTGCTACTATTCTCCAGCAATGACCTTGCTGTCGTTAATAATTATAAGTACCCAGAGGATATCCAATGCGCAAGTTACTCAAGAAGACTCCCATTGTTGCGGCCCTGGCACTGGCTGGCGCCGGTAGCGCGGTGACCGCACAACCCATGCTCGAAGAAGTCATCGTGACCGCGCAAAAGCGCGCACAGAGCCTGCAGGACGTTCCCATCTCGGTGACGGCGCTGCAAGGTGAAAAGATCAAGGATGCCGGCATTCCCGACATGACGGCCCTGGCAGATTTCGTACCCAACCTGCACATCGCCAAAGCGTCTGTTAACACCAATATCTACATGCGCGGCGTCGGCTCGGGCAACAACGCAGGCTTTGAACAGTCCGTGGGTATGTACATCGATGGCGTTTATATGGGTCGCGGTTACCAGTACCGTAACGGCTTCCTGGACATCGAGCGCGTCGAAGTGCTGCGCGGCCCCCAGGGTACGCTGTTCGGCCGCAATACCGTTGCCGGGGCGATGAACGTGACCACCGCTTCCCCGGATATCGGTGGCGACACCACCGGTGAAATTGCGGTGTTTGCCGAAAGCAACGGCGGTATGGGCGGTGAAGGTTTTATTGAAAGCTCTTTCACCGACACGTTCGCAGCGCGCGTCGCCTATCGATATAACGAAACTGAAGGCTACGTCAGCAACACATTCCTTGGCGAAGATGAACCTGAACTGGAGAGCGAATCCTATCGCATTACCCTGGCGTGGGAGCCCACAGACAATCTGGCCACAACGTTCAAGTATTCGCATTCCGATGCGGAACGCGTCGGCGCCCCCTCTGCGACATGGCTTTTCCTGAGCCCCGAACAGCGCGCTGAACAGGTCCCGAATGCCTCGGCTTTCGCCGACATCGCGTACAACCTGATGGACGCCAACTTCCCTGATTTCGGTAACATTGCCGGTCAAGACTTCACAACCTTCAGAGACAACGGTTACGGGCAAAGCGCCGAGGACGGCCTTGGCATCGGCAAAAATCCGGATGGCGACGACGCCGAAGTGGACAACTTTGTCTTGAATGTTGACTGGTCGGTGGGCGACTACACCATCACCGGCATCACGGGCTGGTCAGAATATGAATTCGTCGCCAATATCGACGCCGACTGGTTACCGTTGCAGTTCATCGCGCGCGACGACGACGAAACCTTTGATCAATTCAGCCAGGAACTGCGCATTGCCTCTCCCGGCGGGGAGTTCTTCGACTTCGTTGCCGGCCTGTATTACGACGAGAGCTCATTGGCCATTGATCGCCGCGTGACCTTCGACATCAATATGGATGGCCTTGTACCCGATCTGCTGGGCGTTGAAAGTCTGCTCACGCTACTCACTGGCGGTGCCTACGGTCCAAACCAGATTGGCCGGAATCACGTTTATGAACTGGACACCACGTCCTATGCCGCCTTTTTCCAGGGTACCTTCAACATCACCGACTACCTGCGGGTGACGTTGGGTGTGCGTTATACCGAGGAAGAAAAAGACGTAGTCAGCACGCAGTTCCTGTCTGACAGCGACACAGGAATGGGTGTGGCCAGCGACAACTTCTTCCTGGCCCAGGTGCAGGCCACCAACTTCAACACCTACGCCTACAACTACTCGGATGATCGCAAAACCGACGACCTGATTCCCTCGATCAACGTGCAGTGGGATGTCGGTGACGACAGCATGCTGTACGTGAGTTTTTCCCAGGGCTTCAAGAGCGGTGGTTTCACGGCTGCGGATGACGGCGAACCGGGTGATCTTATCGCCGGCTCCTTCCCCTGTGAGAACGTCGGTGGCAGGGTCAATATTGAGGACTGCTACGACCCTACCAACCCCAATGAAGACTTCGAGTTTGAGGACGAAAGCGTAGACGCCTATGAGATCGGTGGTAAGCACACCCTGCTTGGCGGCGCGATGACCCTGAACTGGGCAGCCTTCTACACCGAGTATGACAACCTGCAAACCTCCATTTTCCAGGGCATCAGCTTCGGCGTGACTAACGCCAGTGCCGCGGAGATCACCGGCATTGAAGTGGACGCTCGCTGGGCTGCCACAGAAAACCTGATGATTGGCGGTAACGTGGCCTGGCTGGACGCTGAATACAGCGATTTCACCGATGCACCGTGTACGGCTATCCAGCTGGATTTTGACCCAGCCTGTGGTACGCCACAAGGCTTCACCAATAACGACCTGACGGGCGAACCCACGAACTACGCCTCAGATTACAGTGCCTCGTTGTTCTGGGACTACATCATCCCGCTGGATTCCATGGAGATGTTCATCTCCGGTGACATCAACTACCGTGATGAATTCAATTCTGCCGGTGATAACGACCCCAACGACGTGATTGACGCCTACACCAAGGTCAACCTGCGCATGGGCATTCGCGGCGACCAGTGGGAAGTTATGGCCTATGGCCGCAACATCTTCGACGAAGCCGCTCTGCAGCAAAGTTTCGACACGCCAGTACTGGCCGGCTCACACTCCTACTTCATGGATGAAGGCGAGGTGTTCGGTCTGCGCGGCAAGTACAGCTTCTAACTGCAGTCAGTCGTAAAAGCGGCCCCGGCAGTGCACGCTGCCGGGGCTTTTTTCTATCCCCGGAACGGCGTTTTCGCGGTCAGCGAATTGCCTACCGGTGCACACTCTGGGGCCTTCTAATCTGTCAAAGGTGCGGGTAAACTAACGCCCCTTAGTCGAGGCGCAGCCGTTGCAGTAGCAACTTCAGCCACTACGACCACTAACTACGCCCACTTCCATTGATTTATTTCGCAAGAGGCCATGAAGGAATGACATTTGTTGTTGGAGAAGACTGCATCAACTGCAAGCACACAGACTGCGTAGAAGTCTGTCCGGTTGATTGCTTTTACGAAGGCCCAAACTTTCTGGTGATCCACCCCGATGAGTGCATTGATTGTGCCCTGTGCGAACCTGAATGCCCGGTGGATGCGATTTTCTCGGAAGACGAACTGCCTGAAGACCAGGCTGTGTTTCTGGAACTCAATGCAGAACTGGCCGAGGTCTGGCCGTGCATTACCGAGATGAAGGAAGCGTTACCCGACTCCGAAGAATGGGCGGGCAAGCCAGACAAACTTCAGTACCTGCAGCGCTAGGCAAAGACTACCGCAGCAAGCCCCGCAGGCTCGCCCGCGGGGTTTTTTTATGCGTGTCGCTACGTCGCCGCACGCGCAGACATCACCTACGCCAGCATTCTGCTAGACTGCATCCATGACCGAGCACAACCACAGATTCTCAATCGACTGGCGCGTCACCCTGGGGCTGGTGGTCACCCTTATCTGGATAACCACCGGCCTCATTTACCTGCTGGGCATTGTCGGCTGGGGCAATTTTGTCCACCTGCCCACGGCAGATATTGGCAGCTTCCTGGAAGGAGCTTTCGCACCGCTAGCCTTTTTGTGGCTGGTGATCGGCCACTTCATGCAGCAAAAAGAAATCTCCGCCAACACGCGTGCCATCAAACTGCAGGAAAAAAGCGCCCGCAGGCTGGAGTTACACTCCCGTCAGGACAGCTACTTCAAGCTACTGACGCTGGTGCAGGAGCAACTGGGCGGAATTGCCGCGTTCCACTATATGTCCTACGCCGGCCCCACCGGCACCGGCGAGATGACCGGCGATGAGTTTACCGAACAACGCGCCATCTCCAGTACCGGCGATCACGCCTGGTTTGTGCGCAAAATGATCGCCGCGATTATCACCCATCGCGAGGAACCTGAGGTTGTCAACGATATCCTGTTTGGCACCGACATTCGCATTCGCCATACCAACAACTATGCGACGACTTTCGAAAAGCTCCTCAAAGCCGCCCAATCCGTTGATCCGGAAGAGATGATTACCGACGCCCTGCTCAACGGCTCAGCCCATGGGCTGTACTACCGTATTATCAGTTACGCGCGCGGCGATGAAGGCGCCGAACCCTTTCCCGGCGCCATTCCGATAGCACGCTAGACGCCGTGGGCTCAGCCGTGGTGGTTCTCAAACAGCTCGATCAGCAGCGGGTCTCCCTCACGCTGTAAGTAGGCTACAGCCAAACCCTCGCCGTAGCGCTTGCTCCAGATCGCCGCATAGCCGATAGCCTGGGCCTGGGCGACCTTGCTGTCGATATCGTCAATGCGAAAACGCAGGTGATGCATGCCTTCGTGACCCGCATCAATAAACTCTTTATGCGGGCACCCGCCGCGCAACCACTCGATGAGTTCGATTTCAACATCGCCACTCTTGCCGAAAGCCAGACGCATTTCGCACTCTTCGCTGCTGCCGCGGTAGTCATAGCTCATTGGGCCGGGCTCCATCGTGGAGAACGGGCCGAACATGGGCGCATACAGCGCCATCGACGCCTCAAGGTCACGAACCACAAAACCCACCTGGTCCATCTGCGGCAGGTCCAGTTTTTCATGTATTTCATTAGTCACTCGGGGCACTCCTGTCTGTGAGGGCTGGCGCGTCGCTGCAGGCCAGAACAGCCACATATTAATACGAATATATTAGATTGTCTTGGGCGCAAACCGGGTTGCCAACGACCAATCATCACGGCGCTGGACACCCAATGGCCACGCGCCGTACAGTGTTTATTGACGCGGGTAAAAGGAACACAAACATGGACCTTCTGGAAATCAGTGAAACACACAACATGACACGCGAGGCTGCTGCCAAGCTCCTTCATCAACTGGCCGATTCGCTGGAGAGACACAATGAGATTGCCTTCGTGCGCAATGGCATCAAGGTCAAGGTAGAGGTTGCGCCTCGCGTAGAGGTCGAAGTAGAAGTGGAAATCGAGTCAGACGAGTCGAGCCTGGAAATTGAGCTCAAGTGGTGAATGCCTGGCCGTGGCGCAGCAGGCAGGCGCCCTTAACTAAACAGTGATTCGCCGTTGAGGCCCTGTGTCTCCATGATGGAGCGCAGCCGCTTGAGTGCCTCCACCTGAATCTGGCGCACCCGCTCGCGGGTCAGGCCGATCTCCCTGCCCACTTCCTCCAGTGTGCTGCTTTCGTAGCCACGCAGGCCAAAGCGGCGCGACACCACCTCACGCTGTTTTTCGGAGAGTTCCTCCAGCCACAGAGCGATGTTGTCCTTGATGTCGGTATCTTGCAGTAACTGCGAGGGATCACACACGCGGGCATCAGGAATGGTATCGACAATTGCCCTGTCGGAATCAGGCCCCAGCGGCGTGTCTACGGAAGTCACACGCTCATTCAAGCCCAACATGCGCTTTACGTCGGCCGCTGGCTTGTCCAGCATGTCGGCGATTTCTTCGGCGGTCGGTTCGTGGTCGAGCTTTTGGGTCAGTTCCCGTGCGGCTCGCAGGTAGACGTTGAGCTCCTTGACCACGTGAATCGGCAGGCGAATGGTTCGCGTCTGGTTCATGATGGCGCGCTCAATCGTCTGGCGAATCCACCAGGTTGCATAGGTCGAAAAGCGAAAGCCACGTTCAGGATCGAACTTCTCAACAGCCCGAATAAGGCCAAGATTGCCCTCTTCGATAAGGTCCAGTAAGGTCAGGCCACGATTCAGGTAACGGCGGGATATTTTCACGACCAGACGCAGATTGCTCTCGATCATGCGTTGGCGACCAGATTCGTCACCGGCCAAAGCAAGGCGCGAGTAGTACTTTTCTTCGTCCGCCGACAGCAGCGGCGAATAGCCTATTTCATTGAGATACAGTTGGGTTGCGTCCAGCGACTTTTCGACCTTGCGCGCAGTGTTGGCCTTGGCAGCCTCAAAACTTTCATCGATCTCTTCTTCCAGAGGCGGAGGAACGCTGTCCAGGTCGAGCATCTGCTCTACCGCACTGGCTTCATCGAACGCGTCCTTGCCATGAGATTGGGTTTTGGCGGCACTTTTCTTGCCCGCACTCGAACTTGATCGGACGCGCCGCGATGATGCTGCTGGGGTTGCATTGCTGGCCGACGCTGCTCTTGCTCTGGCAGACTCAGGTGCAGATTTTGAACTGGACTTGCCTTTCGATGCTGCGGCTGTTGGATCAACGTCCATGGCTACATACCACTCTTTGTTCTTCTACGAATACTTGAGTATTTCGCGCCGGGCCGATCAGACTAACCCAGAATAATTACACAATGCAAACAGGTATATAGAATCTGTGACACATGACAAATTGTTATGATTGTTTGTCTGTCCGCCGCGCGTATTCTTCTGCTTTTACTAGCGGCGAGGCAATAACCTTTGCGGGTCAATAGGTTTGCCTTCTTTCCTGATCTCGAAGTGAAGTTTTACCTTGTCGGTTCCGGAACTGCCCTTCTCGGCGATCTTTTCACCGGCGCGCACCACCTGGCCCTCACTCACCAACAGGCGATCATTGTGGCCATAGGCGCTGAGGTACAGTTCGTTGTGCTTGATAATCAGCAGCTCACCAAAGCCAACAATTCCGGTACCGGCATACACCACTTTGCCATCGGCGACAGCCACCACGGCATCACCGCGCTGGCCGCCGATATCAATACCCTTGTGTACGCTGCCCGAGTAGCCGCGCGTGACCTTGCCCGCCGTAGGCCAGCGCCAACGGCTTACGGATGACCCAACGTAATCACTGGAAGAAGCAGCCGGCCTGGCAGCAGGGGAAGTCGCGGCCGGTGCAGGTGCGGGCCGGGGTGGCGGCGCAACGATGGCGCCACCGGGTTTCGGTGCCGGCGATGCCGGCGGCAGCGGCGCCTTACCCACCGTTACCGCAGACGACAACGGGGCCTCATTCATACGCAGGACCTGGCCGGGGTAAATGGTATAGGGGGCTGCAATGTTGTTGGCCGCGGCGACCCTGCGGTAATCCATACCGTAGCGAAAGGCAATCGAGTACAGGGTTTCGCCGCGCTGCACGCGGTAAGTCTCCTGCGTCTGTGTGCTGTAGACCGGCGGCCCTGGCTGCGACCGGGCGCCCCTGTCCTCCACCGGTGCGCGCGCGTTACTGCCACATCCGCTGAGCACAATCAGCGCAACACCCAGCGCCAGCACAGCGCCGCCACGCAGGTGCCCTGCCCCACGCTGCATGCCGGGGCATCGCCGCCATGAGCTCAGGCCTGCTGCCCAACTGCGCCCACGGGCATCGCGCTTAGAAAAAACAGGGCATGTAACCGGCATGGTCACTCCGCACACCTACGCGCCGGATTCTGCCCGCTCCTGGCCCTCCCGGAGGTGTCACGTGCGCCACGTCAGGCCCGCCCCCAGCGCACATGAACGAGCCAGACCAATGCGGCCCCGATTACCATCAGTGCCAGGCACAAGCCCAGCTGGGGTTCGATGCCGCTGTACATCTGGAACTCAAAGGGCAACACCGGCACCTGCTGACTGGGCTTGAGCTGGCCCTGACTACCCTCGACCCAGGACAACACGCGCTTCCACGGCCACACTACCGCCAGCGACCCAAACAGGAAGCCCGTCAGCAGGGCCATGGTCGCCTGGTGAAAGCGCAGCAGCAGCCAGTGCAGCAGGCGTGAGAAACACAGCAGCCCGCAGATCGCCCCCAGGGCAAGCACCAGCAGGAAAGGCACATCAAAGGTTTTTACGGCGGTCAGTACCGTTGCGTACATGCCCAGCAAGACCAGCACAAAACTACCGGATATGCCGGGCAAAATGGTGGCACAGATCGCCACGAACCCCGCCACAAAGACGCCTACATAGCCCACCTTGAAATGCACGACGGGAGACAGGGCGATCGCCAGCGCGATCGCGCTACCCAGCAACAGGCACAGAATGGGAACGAACCGCCAGCGCTCTACCTCCTTGAGCAAAACCAGCGCCGAGGCGAAAATCAGCCCGAAGAAAAATGCCCACAGTGGTACCGGGTGTGTTTCCAGAATCCATGACAGCAGTCGCGCCAGTGAAACAACACTGGTAGCAATACCCAAAAGTAGCGCCAGTAAAAATCCGCCGTTGATGTGGCGCCATGCACCCTGGATATCCAGGCGAAGCACGCGCCGGGCAAACTCCAGGTCAACCGCACGGATACTTGCCAGCAACGTGTCGTAAATGCCTGTAATAAAGGCCATGGTGCCGCCTGAAACGCCCGGAACAATATCCGCGGCACCCATGAGTACGCCGCGCAGGTAAACACCCAGTGAAGTCACGCTTATTTCTCCGTGCCGGGACGCAGTGGCACAAAGTACACTGACTCGACAATGTCGGTCTGAAACCCCTCGCGCGTTCGACTGACCACCTGCAGCTGTTGTTCCTCAGTACCCACGGGAATGACCAGCCGCCCGCCAATGTCCAGCTGCTGCAACAGCTCTTGCGGTATGCGCTGCGGCGCAGCGGCCGCCAGAATGCCATCAAAAGGGCCACGCTCCGGCCACCCCATGGCGCCATCGGCATGATTCATCTGTACGTTGCGCAACTTTAACTGGCGCAACCGCTGGCGCGCCTTCAACTGCAACGGTTTAATGCGCTCAACACTGAACACTTCATCGACCAGTTGGGCCAGGACGGCCGTCTGGTACCCTGAGCCAGTGCCTATCTCGAGCACGCGGCGCCTCGGACCCTGGGCCAACAACAGCTCTGTCATGCGTGCCACGATGTAAGGCTGCGACAAGGTCTGCTGGTAACCTATCGGCAAGGCAACGTCTTCATAGGCACGGTGGGCCATCGCCTCATCCAGGAACAAATGGCGCGGTGTGTTGCGCATCACATCGAGCACAGCAGTATTGCTGATGCCCTGCTCAGACAAACGCTGTACCAGTCGCGCCCTGGTGCGCTGCGAGGTCATCCCGATACCGCTTAGATCAGCTCTGTTCACTGCCGTTACCACTCATCATGCTCCCATCCGTGTACTGCACCACCTCGGCGAGCAGCGCTGTCGCGTAGCTGCCCGCCGGTAAAAAAAAGTCCAGTCGCAAGCCGTCATCATCACAAAACTGCCATGAAAAGTCATCCGGGCTGACCCGAGCGGCGCGGTAGGCCATCACCAGGCCCTGCTGTTCCAGCGCGCGAGCCAGGTAGATGTTCTCGCCCAGCGTCTCGAGTAGAACGGCCATCGATGACGAATCGACTGCGTCTTGGGGTACACCCCACAGCGGCAAGCCGGGATGAATATCACCTTGTTGCGCGCGCAGGGCCAGCTCGTCATCGACTGTCGCACAGGCAAAGAAACTGCGACTGCCGTGCAGCATGCACTGGTCGCCCGATTGCAGCCTGTTCCAGTTTCCGGCGCGCACGCGGTGTGCCAGCAGTTCGTTGAAGAGAAAACCACGCAGCGCCGACAGATACAGTGAGCGCTTGTTACGCCCAAGACGCACAGGCCGCGCTGCCCAGCGCGTAGCGCCATGAAGTGTGGAGCCGTCACGTCCAAAGCGCTGCGGCCCAAAATAATTGGGGAAGCCAGACGCCCTGACCCGGGACAGCGCCTGCAGGATCTGCTGGTGATCACCCCGCACGCTGCTCAAGCGCAGGCTGAAGCGATTGCCACTGTGCACGCCCGTCCTGAGTTTGCGCTGGTGCCGGGCAACGTGCAGCACACGAACGTGGCCGTCCTGCTCCAGTTCCTGCCAGCACGGCTCGGGCTTGCCTGCCAGCCCCACACTGAGCCATTGTTGTGTTACGGCATTGCGGTCCTTCTGGCCGCTCACCCCGATGTCGCGCTGCGTCACTCCACTGACAGCTGCAACACGCTGCACCAGTTCGCTGGTTGTCAGCGCGCGCTTCTCCAGCGATATGAACGCATGTTCGCCGTCACCGCTGGGTTCGAAACCCAGGCACTCCTGTACCAGGAAGTCTTCAGGCTGGCGTCGAATGACCGCGCTGGCAAGCGGTTCAACGCCGGCGCAAGGCCAGACGGTGTTCATTCGGCAATAGCTTGCAACAGTGCCACGGCATGCGCGGCAATGCCTTCCTGGCGCCCGGTGAAACCCAGTTTTTCGGTCGTCGTTGCCTTGACGTTGACCTGGCCGGGCAGCACGTTCAGGTCGTGGCACAGATTACTGCGCATAGCGTCGATGTAGGGCGCAAGCCGCGGGACTTGCAAAACCACGGTGATGTCCACATTCAGCACCTGCCAGCCGCGCTGACCGATGATGACAACCACCTCCCTGAGCAGCTCACGGCTGTCGATGCCCGCATTGGCTGGATCGGTATCGGGAAAGTGCCGGCCGATATCACCAAGTGCGCTCGCCCCGAGCAGCGCGTCGCACAGGGCATGCACCAGCACATCGCCATCCGAGTGTGCGTCAAGTCCGCGCTCATGGGGAATGGTCACGCCACCGAGGACTACGTGATCGCCCGCCCCGAACCTGTGGACATCATAACCGTGACCAATTCGCATAGCGTTTCCTAGAATTCCTGCGTGCCGGGGTCGGCCTGGGCGGGCGCAGCAGTGTCATCTGCGGCCGCCTGCGCCAAATAAAACGCGGCCAGTTCGAGATCCGCCGGCACCGTGACTTTCATGTTGTGCGCACCACAGGGGATGACCTGCACACTGTAACCGGCCAGCTCCATCGCCGAGGCTTCATCGGTAATGCCTGTCTCACTGCTGTGCGCGCGCTTGAGTGCGTCACGCAACTGGCCCAGGCGAAACATCTGTGGTGTCTGGGCGCGCCACAGCTGTGAGCGATCCAGTGTGCGCGTGATGCGCGCATCGCCATTCACCTGTTTTACCGTATCTACCAGCGGCTCGGCCAGCAGGGCGCCGTCAACCTGCGCGCCAACAACGCAATGCAGCAGGCCGACGATATCAGCCCGCCGCAGGCAAGGTCGCGCGGCATCGTGCACCAGTATCCAGTCGTTGTCATCCGCCACGTCGGCCAATGCTTCCAGTCCTGCCAGCACCGAGCCGCTGCGCTGTGCTGCGCCGGTGGTGTGCTGCACACGGGGGTCAGACATCAGCGACAAGTGCCGCGCACGCGTGTCGTTTGCATGCAGTGCCACACACACCCCGGCAATTTGTTCACAGGACAGCAAGGCGTGCAGCGCATGTTCCAGCAAGGTATGGCCGGCAACTTCAAGATACTGCTTGGGAACATCTGCACCCATTCGACTGCCAATGCCCGCCGCGGGAAGCACGGCCCAGTAACGAGGCCCTGCGACACTCATTCGCTGCCGCCCCGCCTGGCGGCGGTCGGATCCGGATCTTCCGCCATCTGGTAGAAGGACTCGCCCTCGCGAATCAGGCCCAACTGCTCCCGAGCGCGCTGTTCCAGCCCGGCATTACCTGACTGTAAATCCATGACTTCGCGCTCAAGTACCGCATTGCGCGCCTTCAGTTCCTGATTGATGCGTGTTTGTTCGCGAACCTGTTTTTCAAGCCGATGACGCTCAGCGAGGCTGCCCTCGGCAAACCACAGGCGGTATTGCAACAGCCCGAGGACAACAACCAGAGCAGCCAGCAGCCAGCGCATGGGACTACGCTACCTGCGGGAGAACTCCGCCATGCCGCGGTAGGGAGCGCGACCGGCCAGCTCCGCTTCAATACGCAGCAGGCGGTTGTACTTGGCGACCCTGTCGGACCGGCACAGCGAACCTGTTTTAATCTGGCCGGCAGCAGTGGCCACCGCCAGGTCGGCTATGGTGGTGTCTTCAGTTTCACCCGAGCGGTGCGAGATTACCGCCGTATAACCCGCCGCCTTGGCCATCGCAATGGCATCGAGCGTTTCGGAAAGACTGCCGATCTGATTAAACTTGATCAGGATGGAGTTGGCCACGCCCCGGTCGATGCCCTGCTGTAAAATTCGGGTATTGGTAACAAACAGGTCGTCGCCGACCAGTTGCACCTTGTCGCCGATTTTTTCGGTCAGCAGTTTCCAACCGTCCCAGTCAGATTCATCCAGGCCGTCCTCGATGGAGATAATCGGGTGCGCCGCGGCCAGTTCCGCCAGGTAATCGGCAAAGCCCTCGTTGCTAAACTGCTTGCCCTCACCGGCCAGATCATAGACGCCGTCTTTATAGAACTCTGATGCCGCGCAATCCAGCGCGAGTGTTACATCACTGCCGAGTTTGTAACCGGCCTTGCCAACAGCTTCGGCGATCACGTCCAGCGCCGCTTCGTTGGATGGCAGGTTGGGTGCAAACCCGCCCTCGTCACCCACCGCGGTATTGAGGCCACGACCAGACAGTTCTTTTTTCAGTTGATGGAAGATCTCAGCGCCCGCGCGCAGGCCTTCTGCAAAGGTGGGCGCGGCGACCGGCTGCACCATGAATTCCTGGATGTCGACATTGTTATCCGCATGTTCACCCCCGTTGAGAATATTCATCATGGGCACTGGCATAGTGAACTCAGTAGTCCCGTTTACGTTGGCGATGTGCTCGTACAGCGGTACTCCCTTGGCCAGCGCAGCCGCCTTGGCCGCGGCCAGGGACACCGCCAGGATCGCGTTAGCACCGTACTGGGCCTTGTTGTCGGTGCCATCGGCATCAATCATGGCCTGGTCGAGCGCGCGCTGGTCAGTGACGTCGGCGCCGAGCAAAAGGCTCCTGATCGGACCGTTCACATTGGCCACGGCCTTGAGCACTCCTTTGCCGAGGTAGCGCGCGCTGTCACCGTCGCGCAACTCTAATGCCTCGCGCGAGCCGGTGGAGGCGCCAGAGGGCGCGCAGGCGGCACCCACTTCACCTGACTTCAGGGTAACCTCTGCCATTACAGTCGGGTTGCCGCGAGAATCCATCACCTCGAAGGCCTGAATATTTGCGATAGTTGTCATGCGTAGTTCTCCGTAGTACTTATTCGATTTCCAGCGCGGGCAAGGACTTAACCAGATCATCGACTGCCTTGACATGCGACAGGAAAGCCTCCAACTGCGCCAGCGGTAGTGCGCTGGGGCCGTCGCACAACGCCCTGGCCGGTTCCGGATGCGCTTCGAGAAACAAACCCGCCAGGCCAATGGCCATGCCAGAGCGCGCCAGGTCGGCAACCTGCGAGCGGCGTCCACCAGACGCCGCGCCGCCCGGATCTCGACACTGCAAGGCGTGCGTTACGTCGAAAATCAGCGGCGCATTGCCGCAGGTCTTTTTCATCACACCAAAACCGAGCATATCAACCACGAGATTGTCATAGCCGAAATTGCTACCGCGCTCACACAGCAGGATGCGGTTATTGCCGCATTCGGCAAACTTCTCGACCACATTGTGCATTTGGTCAGGGCTGAGAAACTGCGGCTTTTTCACGTTCACAATCGCGCCAGTTTCGGCCATGGCACGCACCAGGTCCGTCTGGCGCGCCAGAAACGCCGGCAGCTGGATGATGTCACATACCTCAGCAACCGGTGCAGCCTGTTCAGGCGAATGCACATCGGTGATCACAGGGACGCCGAAGGTCTGCTTCACCTCGCCCAGGATCGCAAGACCCTCATCCAACCCCGGACCGCGGTAGGAATGCACGGACGAGCGATTGGCCTTGTCGAATGAGGCCTTGAACACATAGGGTATACCCAGTCGCGTGCACACCTCGACGTAGTGCTCGGCCACGCGCAGCGCAAAGTCTCTGCTCTCAAGCACATTCACACCGCCGAGCAACACGAAAGGCTCGCGGTTGTCGATCCGCATTGCACCTAGATGAACGGTTTGGTCAGTCACAGGGAGTTACCTTGGGGGCTAGTCGTTCCGGGCGCGGGAATGCGCAATCGCCGCTTCAATATAGCTGCTAAACAACGGGTGGCCGCCGCGAGGGCGAGAGGTGAATTCCGGGTGGAACTGACAGGCCAGGAACCACGGGTGCCCGGGCAGCTCGATCATTTCCACCAGTGAATTGTCGGCGGACCATCCTGCCACACGCATGCCGGCATCACGCATCTTGTCGAGGTAATTATTGTTCACTTCGTAGCGGTGCCTGTGCCGCTCATTGATGGTGTCCTTGCCATAAATACGCCGCGCCAGGGAGCCCTCCTCCAGGTGACAGGGTTGTGCACCCAGGCGCATGGTGCCGCCCTTGTCGGAGCTTTCATCGCGCACCTGGGCGGCGCCATCCACGTTCCGCCACTCGGTAATCAGCGCCACAATGGGGTGCACAGTTGAGGCATCCATCTCGGTAGAGTTGGCGCCCTCCAGGCCGCACACGTTGCGTGCGTATTCCACCAGGGCAACGTGCATGCCAAGGCAAATACCCAGGAACGGGATGTTGTTCTCACGCGCGTAGCGCACGGCGGTAATCTTGCCTTCAACACCACGATCACCAAAGCCGCCCGGGACCAGTATGGCATTGGCTCCGTGCAAAGAGGCTGTACCGTCACGCTCGATGTCCTCTGCATCGATATGCAGGATCTCAACATCACACAGGGTGCGCAGGCCGGCGTGCGCCAACGCTTCGTTGAGCGACTTGTAGGCGTCCAGCAGATCCATGTACTTGCCCACCATGGCAACGCGCACTTTTGCTTCCTTGGGTGCAAATTCGCGCTCGACAACGTCATCCCAGTCGGCCAGGTCTGCTGGCCCGCAGTCAATACCAAAGCGCTCGACGACAAAATCATCCAGCCCGTAGGCCTGCAGCATACGCGGGATCTTGTAGATGGAGTCGGAGTCCAGCAGCGGTATCACCGCGCGCTCTTCCACGTTGGTAAACAGCGAGATTTTCTTGCGTGCGCTCTCTTCGATGTCCACCGCGCAGCGGCACAGAAGTATGTCAGGCTGCAGACCGATGGAGCGCAGCTCTTTCACCGAGTGTTGCGTGGGCTTGGTTTTTATCTCACCGGCCGTTGCGATGTAGGGCACCAGCGTCAGGTGCATCAGCATGGCGCGCACAGGCCCCATCTCAACGCGCAGTTGACGCGCCGCTTCGAGGAACGGCAGGCCTTCGATGTCACCCACTGTGCCACCGATCTCTACTACCGCGACATCGGCATCGCCCGCACCCAACACAACGCGGCGTTTGATTTCGTCCGTGATATGCGGGATCACCTGCACCGTTCCGCCGAGGTAGTCACCCTTGCGCTCCTTGCGCAACACCGCGTTGTAAACGCGGCCCGTGGTGAAGTTGTTGGTCTTGCGCATCGTGGTGTTGGTGAAGCGCTCATAGTGGCCCAGGTCGAGGTCGGTCTCAGCGCCGTCTTCTGTGACGAACACCTCGCCGTGCTGGAACGGGCTCATCGTGCCCGGATCCACATTGATGTACGGGTCGAGCTTCAGGAGGGTCACCTTGAGTCCGCGGGATTCCAGCAAAGCGGCAAGGGAGGCAGCTGCGATGCCTTTGCCAAGAGAGGACACCACACCACCTGTGACGAAGACGTAACGCGTCATGAATAACCTTACTGTTTACAATGCCGGGGCATACAAGGGCCGCTGCTGAGCCGACCAGATACTTGTCTTGAAACGTGTCTTGAAACGTGTCTTGGGCGCTCTGCTGGACGCCCCGGTGAATTGACCGTGGGAGACCCCGCTAAACGTCCTTTGAAACCCGTCGATCAGAGCCCGAGAAAACCGGCACACGTCCCGCAAAAGATGGGAAGCCAGACTAGCAGAAACCGCAGCATAGCTCAATCCGCAGGCGCGTTTTGCAGGTAGAGAATCGGAGCGCCGGGAGCGCCGGCAGGCACCGGTGCAAAGCCATGGCCAGGCGCAACCGTCCAGCGGATTGCCCGCCGCGATCAGCGCGCCGATGGTTCCCAGAGCAGCCGCCACCGTGGCATGGCGGCTGCATCGGCGGGCGGCACCCGGGCCGACTCACATTGCACAAGATGCGCAACGCAGAGCAACTCATCACCGGCAAACAGCAGCGGCACCCGCGAGCGCCACCAGGGCGGCACCGCACATTCCTGCAAAACCTTCTTCAACGAGGTCGCTCCACCACGGCCGCGCGGACGACAGGTCTCGCCGCCCTGCCGCCAGCGCAGCTCCAGTGACTGCCCTGCTGGCAGCGCAATACCGTGCTCGCAGGGGGCTAACACCATACGGCCCACGCCGGGAATACTCACAGGCTGATCCGGCATCACCGGCGCTGCAGACGGCGGCGGCTGGCTGAATACTGGCTGCAGGTAAACGGCCTGAGCAAAGCGAGTCAGGGTGTATGCGCCCGTCGCCAGTTGCGGGGTAGCACTGCTGGCAGCGCCGCGCAACTGGCGCAGAAACTCCCGCAGCGCGGACTGGTCCGGCACTGGCAACGCCTCTTGCCGCAGCCAGGCGCGCAGGCGCAGTGCCGCATCGGATGGCTCGCACTGCGTGAGCTGCGCCAATGCAAGGCCGCGGTCACCGGTGACACTGTGTACCAGGGGCACGGCAGGCGCGCGTTCGCGAGCGGCATCAGCCATGTGACTGGCTGCCCTGGACACCGTGCGCCGATACGCCGGCCAGCGCCGGGCCAACAGTGGCAAGACCTCCTGGCGGAGCAGGTTGCGGTCAATATCGGTGTTGGCGTTGCTGGGGTCCTCCAGAAAGGGAAGCCCGTGCTGCTGCGCGAATTGCGCTATGTCTTGCCGCGTATAGTCAAGCAAGGGCCTGACCAGGCGGCCGCGACCCAGGGGGCGCGACGCCGGCATTCCTGCCAGCCCCTCGATCCCCGCACCGCGCAGCAGGCGCAGGAAGAAGGTTTCGACCTGATCGTCCAGATGGTGCGCCAGAAACAGCGCCTGACCCGCGCCCAGCAGGGATTCGAACACCGCATAGCGCGCATCGCGCGCGGCAGCCTCACCACCACCCAGGGAAGCGACGTCGACGGTTTCGGCCAGGAATGGCACCTCCCATTGCGCACAGACCCGCTGACAGTGCTCCTGCCACTGCGGAGCCTGTGCCGACAAACCGTGATTCACATGAATCGCGCTAAGGGGTGGCGGTGCAGATTGGCGGCGACGCCACTGCACCAGAGAGTACAACAGCACGGTGGAATCGACACCGCCGCTAAAGCCCACGTACCAGTGGTTCGCGATGTCCCTCTTGGCCAGGAGTTGATCAAAAACTGACTCAGCAAGCATACACACAGGTCCAGGCAGCAGCGGATGCTCGGCACGCTGGTCGACGATCAGTTGCCGTAAGACATGAGCCGCTGGTAGCGCTTTGACAGCAGGTCTTCAATGGGCAGTTGCGTCATCGCGTCCAACTGCTCAACGAGATGCGCCCTGATGCGCTCTGCCATGAGGTCGATATCACGGTGCGCACCGCCCAGCGGCTCGGGAATGGTGGCGTCGACAATACCCAGCTCCTGCAGAACCGAGGAGGTCACCCCCATGGCCTCGGCTGCATCAGGCGCTTTCTCTGTGCTCTTCCAGATGATATTCGCGCAGCCCTCAGGCGAAATGACAAAATAGGTAGAGTACTGCAGCATGGCCAGATGATCGCCCACGCCAATTCCCAATGCTCCGCCGGAACTGCCCTCACCGATCACTACACAGATAATCGGCGTTGCCAAACGCGACATCACGGCGAGGTTTTGCGCAATCGATTCGCTGATGCCTCGCTCTTCGGAATCAATACCGGGGTAGGCACCGGGCGTATCGATCAGGGTGATCACCGGCATGCGAAAACGCTCGGCCATTTCCATCAGGCGCAGCGCCTTGCGGTAGCCCTCGGGCTTTGGCATCCCGAAGTTACGTATGACTTTATCTTTCACCGCGCGGCCCTTCTCCTGCCCGATCACCATGACCGGGCGCCCCTCGAGCCGCGCCACGCCGCCAACGATCGCGCGGTCATCGCCAAAACGCCGGTCGCCATGCAACTCGTCAAACTCCGTGAAGATGCGTGGGATGTAATCCAGGGTATAGGGGCGCTTGGGGTGGCGAGCCACCTTGACGATGTCCCAGGCGCTGAGGTTGGAGAAGATTTTCTCGGTCAACTTGATGCTTTTTTCGCGCAGTGTGTCGATTTCTTCGCTGATGTTGATTTCGTTGTCTGAGCCGACCAGCTGCAGCTCTTCAATCTTCACTTCGAGATCGGCAATGGGCTGCTCAAAATCCAGATAGTTGGGGTTCATGTGCTGCGGGTCTCGGGCAAACGGAGGTGGGCATAGTATACATAAGAACGCCACTGTATTGGCTGTCGACGCGTGGATTTAGCGCTCATCAGGGTGTGTCTGGCGATTCGGCCAGCAGCGCATGGGCTGCGCCGGTGCCATAAATGCGTACATCCCGAAACTCCGCAGATTCGTCCAGGTCAGGCAGTGTATAGCTGGACTGCGCTGCCAGCTGCCGAAAACGCGGGTGCGTGAAATCCTTGACCCTGGAATCGGCAATCACCACGGCATCGGCGCAGGCGGCAAGCCGGTCCAGCCAGACGAGATTGGCCCGATCATAGAGCACATCGGCCACCAGGATGACATCCACTGGACCCGCCACGGCATAAAAATCCTCACATAACGTCAGCTCCACTCCATTGAGCTGGGCGTTGGCGCGGGTAGCAGCACGCGCCAGTGGGTCAATGTCGCAGGCGATGACCTGGGCTGCCCCGGCCAGTTTGGCTGCGATGCCCACGACGCCCGAGCCGCAACCGAAGTCGAGCACGCGCCGGTTTGCCACCAGCGTGGGCCGCGCCAGCAACCAGTGCGCCAGAACCTGCCCTGATGCCCAACAGAACACCCAGTACAGCGGGTTGTCCATGACGCGCCGCATGACCTCAGGGGCGAGTGCGTCCCGGGGGAAATCGGCATTGAGCAAGTGCAGGGCCAGGCGACGACAACCCGGCAGTACTGTGGGCTCGAGCCGGGCACCGGGAATAATCGCCGCCAGCGACCCCTGCAAGTCGGACAAGCCTGAATCGGCCTGTTGTCTATCGTCCATCGATTATCAATCCCACGATTCCCCAAGCGCACCGCCAGACTGCTACTTCGCGCGCATTACTGCTACCCTTGGCGGCAGGCGGCTGAGCGTAGTTACTGAGCGTAGTTACTGAGCGTAGTTACTGAGCGTAGTTACGCGTTCCTGCACGCCCGGGCAACCCTGTACGAGCCCAGCCTGACTGCCAGGCGGCCGGGGTTGGCCGCATCGGCATGCCGGTAGAAGCAAGCCCTGTTTGCTATGTTTGTTCACAGACTCTGGAGACCATGTCGCAGCCACCTTCGCAGCCACCTTCGCAGCCACCCTCGCCACCGCCTGGTGAGCAGCCTCCCTATCTGGTGCCGCACAGCCAGGAGTCCATTGCCATCCTGTATGAAGATGAGGACCTCCTGCTGGTGCGCAAGCCTCACCTGTTGCTCAGTGTTCCGGGGCGACACCCACTGAACAAGGATTGCCTGATCACGCGCCTGCGGCAACAGTACCCTGGCGCGAGCATCGTGCATCGCCTGGACCTGGACACCTCGGGCATTATGGTCGTGCCACTGAACAAGGCAAGCCATGCGCATATCAGCCGTCAATTCCAGGAAAGGCGCATCCACAAATGTTACGACGCGGTGGTGTATGGCGTGGTGGAGCACGATCGCGGGCAGATCGATTTACCCATTGCCACCGACTGGCCAAACCGGCCGTTGCAGATGATCTGTCACGAGCGCGGCAAATCCGCCCTGACCCACTATGAGGTCACCCAACGCCGCGAGGACCGCAGCCGAGTACTGCTCAAACCCGTCACCGGGCGCTCGCACCAGTTGCGTATCCATATGCGTGAGCTCGGGCACCCCATCCTGGGCTGCGACATGTACGCGCATGAGCAGGCGTTAGCCATGTCTGCGCGGCTGTTGCTGCACGCCTGCCAGCTTGGCCTGGAACACCCCACATCCGGCCAATGGTTGCAGCGCGAGTGCCCGGCTGATTTTTAATGCGAGCGAACTCGCCGGGCAGTCCAGAAAACGCACAGATCATGCTGCTGGCAGCGCCAAATAACAGTAGGCGAGACCGCCCGATTTCCTTAGACTAAATGCCATCACCAGTGAACAGAATAGGGCTGGACGCGTCATGGTCACCAGCACACGCCAGGGGGCAGCGCTTCGGATAGTTGCCAAACCCGACCACAGCTCGACCTGGCATACCAATTTGCTGGTCGTGGCAGCCCTTTCTATCCCCTGCCTGGGTTTCGGCATCGTTTTCGCCTTCATGGGGGCGTGGCCCATACTCCCACTGGCGGGCCTTGAACTGGCATGCCTGACTGCAGCGCTGTATGTCGTAAACCGCAGGCTGCAATGTCGCCACGTGATTACCGTTGAACAGGACACCGTTACCCTTGCCAAAGGGTTTGGCATGCCGACCGAGCACTGGCGCTTTCCGCGCGACACGACCGGCTTGTGCGTCGTCGCCGAAAAACACCCCTGGGAAGGCCCCGCTCTGGCCCTGCACGACCGCAAGGACAGAGTGCCGCTGGGCGAATTCCTCAGCCGGGAAGACACCTTGCGGCTCATCGAACTTTTGCAGCAGGAAATCAAGGTCGCGCCGAAAGCGCACCCGCTACAAGTCACCTTCTAAATCGGATCTCTGCGCACCACAGACCCTCGCCCCGGCACGCACCGCTGTTGCGTGGCCTAATGCACGCGCTTGCCCGTCACTGCGGTCCCACCCCGTGTGTAAACCGAAAACGTCAGATATCCCCGAACTCGCCGTGCCGGCCGCGACCTGCGGCAAAACGGCTGGCACCCTCCACGGTTTCGCGGGACTCAATCACCTCCAGCCCGCGGGTAAACTCGTTGCGCAGCGCCTCCTCCAGCGGCATCCCCCACTGCTCACACGCACTGAGCCGATCCGAGCGCAGACAGCGTTGCGGGAAGCGACTCAACTGGGCAGCCAGTTCAAGCGCGCCAGCCAGGGCCTGACCATCCTCTACCAGCCGGTTGGCAAGGCCAAAAGCAAAGGCCTCCTCGGCAGATACAGCGCGGCCGGTCAAAATCATATCCATCGCACGGCTGTGGCCGATCAGGCGCGGCAGGCGGATGGTGCCGCCATCGATGAGAGGCACCCCCCAGCGGCGGCAGAACACCCCAAAGGTTGCGCTGCGCTCTGCCACGCGCAGGTCGCACCAGCAGGCCAACTCAAGCCCACCCGCCACGGCGTGCCCTGACACCGCCGCGATCACCGGCTTGCCCAGCGTCATGCGCGATGGACCCATCGGGCCATCGCCGTCAATTGACAGGGTATTGCTCCCGGATGCAGTTGCCACTGCCTTGAGGTCGGCACCGGCGCAGAAGCTGCCAAACTCGCCGTAGAGAATGGCAACATCGCTGTCGTCATTGGCATCGAATTCACGAAACGCCTGCGCCAATGCACGGGCGGTTGCCCCATCCACAGCATTGCGCACCTCGGGCCGCGCAATCGAGATGACCGTTGTACGTGCATTGTGTTCCACGTTGACACTCGCCATGGCACCCATTCCCTAGAGGTTCGTCAGTAACGCCAAAATCTAGCATCATCGCGACGACCTGGGTACCTGCCCGTAGCGTAAGAAGGCCCCCGGCTTGCGAGCCGTGCGCTGGACGATACCGTCGTCACAGCCTATGATCGCGCAAGACTCAAAAAGGATAAGACTGATGACCCCGCGCCTCGCACTCACCGCCCTCTTCGCCCTTCTTGCAGCAGCCGGCTGTGCCGAGCAGGACCTGGACGACATGCAAACCAACGAAAATATCGGCATCGCCGGAGCCGCTCGCGCACAGAATTCACTGCTGCCCGTGAACCGCGAGATTCTTGAGGGCGATACCATCTACAACCCGGATCGCAACGCCTATTTTGGCGATCTGCACGTGCACACGGCCTATTCCTTTGACGCTTACGTCTTTGGTACAACCAGCACACCCGATGACGCCTATCGCTATGCGCAGGGCGAACCACTGCCACACCCCAGCGGCTACGAGGTGCAACTGCAGCGTCCCATGGATTTCTACGCCGTCACCGATCACGCCATGCTGCTGGGCGTCGTCAAAGAGTCTGCCAATACCGATTCTGAGTTTTCCAGGTATGAGATCACCAGGCCACTACACAACATCAATGCACCGGACAACATGGGGCCACTCACCCTGACCAGCCGTGGAGAAGCCTTTGGCAACTTTTTACCGGCAGTACTGGCGGGCATGCTCGACGGCAGCGTCGACACCCGACTCGTTGAGCGTATTTCCAAATCCGCCTGGAAAGATACCGTGCGCGCCGCAAACGACGCCTACCGGCCCGGCGAGTTTACGACCTTTGCCGCCTTCGAATACACCACCTCAACGGACGATCGCGGCAACCTGCATCGCAACGTGATATTCCGTGACACCGACCGCCTGCCAGCGGTGCCGTTCTCGCGATTCAACTCGCAGAACCCGGAGGGCCTGTGGCAATGGATGGACGGCCTGCGCGAGCAGGGCATCGAAAGCCTGGCCATACCGCATAACTCCAATGGCTCGAACGGACAAATGTTCAAACTGGTCGACTGGGCGAAGAACCCCATCGATGACGACTACGCCGCCATGCGGCTACGTAATGAGCCCCTGGTTGAAATGACCCAGGTCAAGGGGACGTCAGACACACACCCACTGCTGTCGAAGAACGACGAGTGGGCGGATTTCGAGATCGCACCCTATCGCGTCGCCACCAAACTCTACAGCGAACCCGCCGGCAGCTACGTCAGGGATGGGTTGCTGCGCGGCCTTGAACTGCAGGCCGGCGGTGTTGCCAACCCCTACAAGTTCGGACTGATTGGCTCCAGCGACACGCACACCGGCGCAAACTCGCTGGATGAATCATCCTTCTTTTCCAAGGCGGGCATGATCGATGGCACGCCCGAACTGCGCGGCTCTATTCCCGTCTCATTCCTGTACGGTACGGCCGTGAAGTTCACCGACCCCAGCATGCTGACCGAAGTTGACGGCAAGAATTACCTGGCCAGTTCCTCTTTCGAGTACTGGTCGGCGTCTGGCCTGGCGGCGGTATGGGCAGAAAAGAACACGCGCGAGGCCATTTATGATGCTTTTCGACGCAAGGAAACCTTTGCCACCACGGGGCCGCGCATCAAGGTGCGTTTTTTTGCCGGCTATGATTTCGCCGATGACATGCTCGAGCGCGCCGACCTGACGGCCAAAGCCTATCAACACGGCGTCACCATGGGTAGTGATCTGCAGGCGCTCCCCGGCAAGGCACCGGCGTTTCTGGTGTGGGCAACCGCTGACCCGGCGGGCACGCGACTACAACGTGTGCAGGTTATCAAGGGCTGGCTACAGGACGGCAAGCACCATGAGCAGGTCTACGATGTCGCCTGTTCCGACGGTCTTGAGGTTGATACGGACATTCACCGCTGCCCGGACAACGGCGCGAGCGTTTCACTGTCAGACTGCTCCATCAGCGCTGGCGTAGGCGCCAGTGAGCTCAAAACACTGTGGCGTGACCCGGACTTCTCGGCAACGCAGGAGGCCTTCTACTATGTGCGCGTGCTCGAAAACCCGACGTGCCGCTGGTCAACGTGGGATGCGCTGAATGCCGGCGAAGAGCCACGCTCGGATTTACCCAAGACCCTGCAGGAGCGCGCCTGGAGTTCGCCGATCTGGCTGCGCCCCAGCCAAACCGGGCAGCAGAAATCTGCACAGGCCGAACCGGGTAACTCGCAGTACAGCAAGGCAAAGGGCGCGCAGTCACCCGCTGCGGCATCGACCTCTTTGACACCGGACGCGACCCCGCCGACAGTGCAGGCAACCCCCCGACCCGCCGCACAGGGCGCCGCCAGTGATGCCGATATCATGGCTGGTGTACGCTAGTGCGCACCGTCATCACGACCAGCACGCAGGCCTGCCAACGGTGAAATACCGTCCACCTTTTAATCGCAATAAGAGCAGGACCGTGCCCGGACCTGCCGCAGCAGCGCACAGCAAAAGCGCCGGCGCTGGCAAGGCGCGTGTGCGTTCACGTCGCCTGCTGTACGTGGCAGCCGCCTTGATTGCCTATAGCGCATTCGAATACGCGACCAGCGGCGAGGTCCGCTGGCTGGGGAGCTTCCTGAACACTTCCGGCCAGTCCGTAGTAGATTACGCCCGCAATCCCGATGCCAGTTGGCGCAAGGCTGTCGATGGTGTTGACGGCCTGGGCAGCGCGCGTGAAGGCGTTCCGGCTCCGACGCCTGACCTGCGTGGGCGCGTGGTGCGAGTTGCGGACGGCGACACCGTGTCGCTGCTGGACAGCAACAACAAACAACACAAGATCCGGTTTTTTGGTGTGGATGCTCCCGAGCGCGACCAACCACATGGCGAGGAAGCACGCCGCGCCCTGGCACAGCTGGTAGAGGACAGGAACGTGGGCGTGGTGATCGTTGAAACCGACAACTACGGCCGCACGGTAGGCACGCTGTACCTGCAAGATACTAACGTCAATCACTTCATGGTGGCTTCGGGCCATGCCTGGTGGTACCGCTACCACGCGCCGCACGAGTTGCACCTGGAAGCCGCCGAGAAAAGCGCCCGCCAGCAGGGGCTGGGATTGTGGGGCCGCCCTGCTCCCATTCCACCGTGGGATTGGCGACGCGGTCGTCGCTAGACAAGACACATGCGCTGTTACCGCTGCGCCTATTGCGTTACATTGACGCCGCGCGCTCGCACCTTTTAACCCGCCCAGCATTTGGAGACCTCGATGATCGTCGTCAACGGTATCGTCAGAACCACCCAGGAAGATATTGTCGCCTTGCAAAACGCCATTGCGACGATGGAACAGGCCAGCCGCGAGGAACCCGGATGCCTGGACTACACCTTCAGTGTAGAGCTCAACGACAGTGCCGTTGTGCGCATCACCGAGAAATGGGAGACGCTCGAGGCACTGCAAAAACACTTCGAAATGCCACACATGGCAGCCTTCCAGGCGGCAATGGGCGAACGTCCCCCTCTGTCGATGGATGTCGCCTTTTACGAGGTGCAGGAAATCCAGCCGTTCTAGGGCATCGCAAGCCGTTGTGGCGCCTTGGGGCTTTCCACTTGATGAACACACAAAAGATGCGCGCCTGCTTGCCCTGGCCCGCGCTTTTTCCACCTGCAACCACGGTCGCTTACACGCATGCCTGAAGAAACTACAAACAACAAGGTCGGATTTGTCAGCCTGGGTTGCCCCAAGGCGCTGGTGGATTCAGAGCGCATTCTCACCCAGCTGAAGGTGGACGGTTACGACATCGTTCCCACTTACGAGGATGCCGACATTGTTGTCGTGAACACCTGCGGCTTTATCGACAGCGCCAAGCAGGAATCGCTGGATGCGATCAGCGAAGCACTGAACGAGAACGGCAAAGTCATAGTGACCGGTTGCATGGGCAAGGGAGAAGATGCACAGCGCATTCAGTCCCTCCACCCCAGGGTGCTCAGCGTCAGCGGGCCGGCGGCTTATGAAGAAGTGGTCAGCGCAGTGCACCAGTACGTGCCACACACACCCGTGCATGACCCCTACGTCGATCTTGTGCCCCCACAGGGTGTCAAGCTTACGCCGCGCCATTACGCTTACCTGAAAATCTCCGAAGGCTGCAACCACCGTTGCACCTTCTGCATTATCCCGTCAATGCGTGGTGACCTGGTCAGCCGCCCTATTGGCGACGTGATGGAAGAAGCGGAACGCCTGGTACGCGCGGGCGTGCGGGAGTTACTGGTTATCTCCCAGGATACCAGTGCCTATGGGATAGACATGAAGTACCGCACAGGATTCTGGAATGGTCGCCCGCTGAAGACCCGCATGCAGGAACTGTGCGAAGCGCTGGCAGAGTTTGGTATCTGGGTGCGCCTGCATTACGTCTATCCTTACCCGCATGTTGATAACGTGATTCCGCTGATGGCAGAAGGCAAGATCCTGCCCTACCTGGACGTTCCGTTCCAGCACGGCAGCCCGGACGTGTTGCGCCGCATGCGCAGGCCCGCCGCAGCGGAGAAATCCCTCGAGCGCATCGCAGCGTGGCGGCAAACCTGCCCGGATATCACCCTGCGCAGTACATTTATTGTGGGCTTTCCCGGTGAGACCGAAGCCGACTTCAACCTGCTGCTGGACTTTATCGAAGAAGCGCAACTGGATCGCGTGGGTTGTTTCGAATATTCGCCTGTGCAGGGTGCCACCGCAAACGCCCTGCCCGACCACGTACCCGAAGACGTCAAAAAGGCGCGCTGGGAAACCTTCATGGCGCTACAGCAAAAAATCAGCGCCCGGAAGCTACAGGCGAAAATCGGCCGCCGCATTGAAGTGCTCGTTGATCACGTTGATGCACAGGGTATCGTTGGACGCTCCAGTGCCGATGCGCCGGAAATTGATGGCAAGGTCTACATCGATGGCGAGCATGACTTTGCGCCCGGCGACTTCGTGGCCGCAACCGTCACCGCTGCTGATGACTATGACCTGTGGGCCGGTTAGGCTGCTGCAGTGAACCTGCTGCTGTTTGACCAGCGCGAGCGCCTTGATGCGCAGCGCGTTCGCATCACCGGCAGGCGCGTCACGCACATGCTCCAGGTGCATGGCGCCAGTGTCGGCAGCAGCCTGCGCGTGGGTGAAATCGGTGGTTTGATGGGTACCGCCACGGTTGAAAAGCTCAGCGCAGATGAGGCCATCATCAACACCGAGCTGTCGCAGGCGCCCCCCGAAAAACTCCCTGTTACGCTCATACTCGCCCTGCCACGGCCAAAAATGCTGCGCAGAATTTTGCGCTCTGTTGCTGAATTCGGCGTGCGTGAACTGCACCTCATCAACAGCTACCGCGTCGAAAAAAGCTACTGGCAAACACCGGTGCTCGAACAGCACAACCTGCGTGAACACTTGCTGGCCGGACTGGAACAGGCGATGGACACCCGGCTGCCCTGCGTGCATCTGCACCGTCGATTTAAACCCTGGGTAGAAGATGAGTTACCACTACTAAAAATGGACAAAACGCTGCTGCTTTGCCATCCGGGTCATTATCCAGCCTGCCCGCGCGAGCTGGATGACGACACCCTGATTGCGGTGGGACCCGAGGGCGGTTTCATTCCCTATGAAGTCGAACAGTTGCAAGCAGCCGGAGCGAAAACAGTGACGCTGGGTGCGCGCATCCTGCGCGTGGAAAACGCCGTTAGCCTGCTGCTGGGCAGGCTTGTCTAATTACTTGTATCATCCCGTGCATTTGTGACGAATGTGCATAGCGCTAACGCGTCAGTGGTGCTAAATTCGGGAACCAACAGACGGAGCTAATCCGCGGGCACGCAAGTGCTACCCACCGATTCTCGACGGCCAGGTGCAACCCCTGGCCGCCAACCACATCCAGGGAATCGGCAGCCGCTGCACTCCATCAAAAAAATCATAACTGTCCAGAGGTACCGCACATGAGCAGCACAACACGTTTCCTTGTCTCCGGCATTGCCGCCGCACTCTCAGCAGGCTCGATCGGACTTGTTCCGCTATCTGCATCAGCGCAGATGGCACTCGAAGAAGTCGTGGTTACAGCGCGTAAGCGTGAGGAATCCCTGCAGGATATTCCCATTGCGGTTACGGCCCTGAGCGGCGAAAACCTCCAGGAACTGGGTCTTCGTGACCTCTCCGACTTGCGCAAGGTCGCACCCAACGTCGATATCTACGATGGCAACGGCACCACCGGCGCCGGTAACGCCTTTATCCGCGGCGTTGGCGCGCGCAACACCGGGGTGAACTTTGACTCTGGCGTAGGTATTTATGTTGACGGTGTTTACGTATCACGTCCTGATGGCGCCATTCTGGACAACGTAGACTTGCAGTCCGTGCAGGTGTTGCGCGGCCCCCAGGGCACCCTGTTTGGCAAGAACACCACCGGTGGCGCAATCCTCTATACCACCAACAAGCCCCAGGAAGAGTTCGAAGGCCACGCTGAGGTGCGCCTGGGCAACTATAACCAGCTGGACGGGCAGGCCACAGTCAACGTCCCTATCACCGACGACCTGTTCTCCCGATTCTCCATCTACGCCACCACCCGCGACGGCTATGTTGAGTCTGTCTCCAATGGCAACCCCGGTTTTCTCGACGGCGAGGAGTACAACGACGTCGACCGCAGGGGCGGCCAGGCACAACTGCGCTGGGCAGCATCCGACGACCTGACTCTCGACCTGAACTACAACTACGCCAAGACCGACCAGTCCGCACGCGGCCAGAACTGTGAAGTGGTCGATACGATCCCCGGTGCGGGATGGCAGGCGGAACTGCAAAACCAGTTTATTATTGTGCCCGCCACCGGTAAGACCATTCAGGAATGGTGTCAGGACAACGACGACCTGGGTATCGACAAGATCATGGGCAACCTGATGCCACGGTATGAAGCTGAAACCCAGGGGCTGTCATTCACCGCAGACTGGGATATCAACGACAACGTCAACTTCAAGAGCATCACCGCCTGGCGCAGCTCGGACGGCGGCGAAACCAACGAACTGGATGCGATTGGCATACCACTGCTCGATCGCACCAATTTCGGCTATGACGTCGCCGCCCTGCGCGAAACCGACGCCTACAGCCAGGAGTTCCAGTTTGCAGGAACCGCTTTTGACGACAAACTGGAGTACGTGGTGGGTGTCTTCGGGTTTACCGAGAAATCTGATGCGGGCACGGCAGTTTCTCCAACCGGACCTTTCTTTGGTGCCGTGTTCAATCCGCTACAGGCGTTCTACACCAATTCATCCACTGAACTGCTCACCGAAAACTCATCGGCTTCAGCGTTCAGCCAGGTTGACTGGAACTTCAACGAGCAATGGCGCCTGACGCTGGGTGTGCGCTACACATGGGAAGAGCGTGAACTCGAACGCAAGTTCCGTATTGCCGAGCTGGCGACACTGGCGACCACCGGCGATGCACAGGCTTCACCACTGGGCGCACAGTTTGCGATCTTCCCAAGTGGCATAGACACCTTCAATCCCAATCATGGCTTTATCGTGGCTGATGACCCAGACAACCCCGGGCAGCCTGATCCGCTTGCTGACCAAAAGCTGAAGATTGACAACGACGACATCACGCCCATGGCCAGCTTACAGTACAGCTTTGAAGAGCTTGGCTTCATCAATGGCGGCACCGTCTACGCCACCATTTCCAATGGTTTCCTGTCGGGCGGCGTCACCGACACCACTTCTGTGGTGACTCGCGAAATCGAGGAGTTTGATCCTGAGGAAGTGTGGAACTACGAAGTGGGTGTCAAAATGGACGCGTGGGATCGTCGCCTGCGCGCCAACATCGCCATGTTCTACATGGACTACACCGATCGCCAGCTCACCACTGTCAGCATCAACCCTGACACTGGCCGTATTGCCGGCGCCCTGATCAATGCGAAATCTTCATCTATTTCCGGTATCGAAATCGAGACGCAGATCATCCCCGTAGACAACCTGCAAATCACCGCCAACATTACCTTCAACGAAGGTGATATCGACGAGTACGATGACGAGCGCATTCTCAGTATTCCCGACAGCGGCGTGCCAGCCGAATGTGATTCCATTCCTGTGGGCACCGGCAATGTGATGAACTGCCCGATAGACCGCTCCGACGAGAACCTGCCGCGCCTGCCCAAGCAGATCTACTACCTGGCTGCGCAGTACAACTGGGAAACAGAAATGGGCCGCATCGTCCCGATGGTTGCAGTGTCGTATCGCACCGATGTCGACAACTGTTTTGACCGTTCAAGCTGCCTGTCTGGCGTGTACCTGGTAGACCAGGAAGATGTCACCGCCCGACTCACGTGGTTCTCCAACGACGAAAACCTGCGTGTGAGTGCTTATGGTAACAACCTGACGGACGAGCGCTACGTCACCGGCGGTACACCACTGGTTGATGTGACGCAAACCGCAGGCACGATCTATAACCTGCCACGCACCTATGGCGTAGAGATCGCCTACGATTTCTAGGATTCTTCTCAAACGGTAGCGTCACTGACTACCACGACAAAAGAGCCGGCGAAATTGCCGGTTTTTTTGTGCCCGGCCTAACTAAAAATGCTGCATGGCTTGTGCCGGGCGGGTGCGTAACGGCGCGGATTCGCACCAGCGTGGAATGCCTTCGCCAGAACAGCATGTGCGACGCTCATGACAGGCCTGGCCGAGTTTACAAAGACTCACCGCCGGTGAAAGTTTTCGTTGCGCTGCGTTACTGCACGCAGAAATGCCCTACTATACCGCCCACAAACTCTTTAAATGGCCAGACATCGCTATGACCGATTTTGCCACCCGGCCCGACCAACTCACTGCCCAGCAGATGGATCACTACCTGCGCGCCCACGGCTGCCTCGGTGAGGCGCGTGTCACCGGGCTTGAAACAACCCTCATTGGTACCGGCAAGATGGGCGACAACGCACGGCTGCGCCTGACCTATGAGGGCGACCCCGGGAATGCGCCGCAAACGCTCGTTGCCAAACTGCCTGCCTCGGATGAACACGCCAGGGCCATGGCCGGTGCCCAGGGTGCGTATTACAACGAAGTCATGTTCTATCGCGAGCTGGCGCCGGGAACCTCCATCCGCACACCCCACATCTATGCCAGTGAACTCAGCGCGGACCGCACGGAGTTCCTGCTGATCATGGAAGATATGGCCCCCGCAGCACCGGGCAGCCAACTTGTTGGCGAGTCACGCGAGCATGCGGAGCTGGCATTGAACGAGGTCGCCAAGCTGGCGGCGGCCTACTACGGCAATGACAGCTTCCGTGACAGGGACTACGTTGTTACCCCGGTTCACGATGATGGCGGTGAGTTTGGCGGCGCGTTAATGGAGCAATCCTGGCCGGGTTTTGTCGATCGGTTCGGACACGGCCTGAGCAAGGAAGCGATTCGTTTTGGTGAACGCTATGTGCGCGGGCACGTGCACTTTGTGAATCGTTACCAGGGTGCGAAGACGCTGATTCACGGGGATTTTCGCTGCGAGAACATCCTGTTTGGCGACAACGAGGCGGCGGTGGTGGACTGGCAAACTGTCAGCGAGTCCAGTGTGTTGACCGATGCCGCCTATTTCCTGGGCGGCAGCCTTGAGCTCGCAGACCGACGCGCCTGGGAAAAGGCCCTGATCGAGAACTACCGCGTGGCACTGGACAAGGCCGGCGTTGCCCTGAGCAGCCAGGAATGCTGGGATCAGTACAGGGAGTTCGCCATGCACGGCATCATCATCACTGTGCTGGGCGCCAGTTTCAGCAGCCCGGCAAAGCGTAGCGACCAGATGTTTCTGGCGATGATACAACGCCACCTGCAGCAGTGCCTGGACCTGGAATCACAGGAATTCCTGCCGGCCTGATAGCCAACCGGACGCAGTCACAAACGCGCCGCGAGTTGCGCGGCGTCTTCCATCGCACCTTCGATGTAGCCTACCCCGGTGCAGTCGCCAATGGTGTGCACGGTAAACCCAGCGGCCGACAGCGTCTCTGCCAGCGCCGTGTTGCCAGTGGCGCCCTGGGCGACGATGACATGATCGGCGGCGACGCGGCGCTGCTGGCCGCGCGCATTGGTATAGGCCACGCTGTGGTCCTCGATGCGTATGTCGGTCGCATCGACATTGATGCTGACGCCCAGGTGATGCCGCAGCTCATCGAGCAGGCGCATGCGGCGCACCAGGAACAGGCCCCTGCCCGCCCTGCCTGAAGGCTCCACGACCGTCACACGACGCCCGCGTTCAGCCAGGTATTCGGCCAGTTCCAAACCGACCAGTTCACCACCAATAATGGTGACTCGCTGACCCAAGGGCATCCAGGCTTTCGATGCCAGGCGCACCACGGCGGGAATCGCGGTCGCGCCACTGGCAGTGCCCAGGCCCACAATGGCCCGCGTAAAGGCCGTGGTCTTGCGCTGCAGTTCGGGATGATGCTCGCCCATCATCAGCGCGCGCATTTCATCACCGCTGAAGACGAAATCCTGCGTATTGCCCGGAATATCCGGCATGCTGCGGGTCGCACCCGTTGCAACAACCACCTCGTCAACCTGCAGGGTGTGCAGTAGTTCGGGCGTTGCCACCGTATTCAGTTTGACCTCTACGGAAGACTGTGCCACCTGCTGCCGCAGCCACTTGAGCAAACGCTGGTTGGGCTCGTAAGGGATGCTGGCAAACTGCAAGGTGCCTCCCAGTCGCGCGCTCGCCTCCAGCAGGCTCACCCGGTGGCCGCGCAGACTCAAACGCCGCGCCGACTCCATGCCCCCGGGGCCCCCGCCAATGACGGCGACGTGGCGCGGATGATCGCTGGGCACGATGCTGTACTCGCGTTCGCGCGCGGTTTCAGGGTTCACCGCGCACTTTACCCCCTGACGCACATAGATCTGGCTGACACAGCAATAGCAGTAAATACAGGGGCGTATCTTGTCGGGCTGACCCGCGTGTAGCTTGTTGGGAAGATCAGGGTCAGCGAGAATCTTGCGTCCCATACTTAAAAAATCGAAGTGACCACGTGCGATGTGCCGGTCTGCGGATTCGGGTTCAATGCGGCCGGCGCCGATGACGGGTATCGACACGCAGCGACGCATCGCCATGGCGTTCTCTACCATCTGCTCTGGCGGGTGTGGAATATTGGAATCGGCGTGGGTAGCACCGCGGTTTGGGTCGTGATACGCCGACACCGCAATGGCATCAACGCCCGCCTTGTCGACCAGTTTTGCCGTGGCCTTGGCGTCCTCCAGGGTGATGCCCTGCTCGCGCCCGTATTCCTGGGAATCCAGTTTCACCCATACCGGGTAGTCTGTACCGACTTTAGCACGGACCGCCGCTATTACCTGCAGCAACAGTCGCGCCCTGTTCTCAAGGGAGCCGCCATACTCGTCATCGCGCTGGTTCATCGCCGGCGACAGGAATTCTGAAATGATGTACCCGTGCCCCGCATGGATTTCAACCCCGTCAATACCCGCCTGGCGCGCGCGCACTGCCGCGTCAGCGTAACACCCGGCGAGGACTGCAATATCCTCGTGCGTCATGACGTGCATGTCCTGCTTCGGCGCATCCGGGTTGTACATGGCCATCATTTCTTCTTCGAGCATGTACTGCCCAAGATCGCTGCGACCTTGCGGCGGCATGGACGGCATCCATACCGGGCGATCGTTCAACCCCTGGGCAGCCACCAGGCCACCGTGATGAATTTGCGCAGCCACTTTAGCGCCGTAGCGATGACAGGCGTCAGCGAGGGCCTTGAGGCCGGGTATGTGCCGATCCTCGGAGATCGCCACCTGAAACGGTTGCACCGCGCCTGCCGGCCAGGCAATGCCGGTGGCGCCCAGCACGATCAGGCCTGCGCCGCCGCGCGCCTGGCGTTCATGGTAAGCCAGGATACGCTCGCCGCAGCTGCCGTCCTGCTCGGCCAGGTTGACGCCCATCGCGGCCACCGCCATGCGGTTTTTCAGTTCCAGCGAACCGATGCGACCAGGTTGGGTCAGGTTGGAGTATTTGGAGGCCACGCTTGCGTCCTGTTGCAGAAATCCTGTTTGGCCCGGCAGAATAGCCCAGCGGCAGGCGGAACTGAACAACATGAACCTTCACTTCGATGTGCGTTGTGCACCACCGCGGCAGCTCTATACGGCGTGAGTACGGGGGGCGTGAGTACGGGGGGCGTCACCCCAGAAACATCAAACCGCACCGGGAGGCGGGCCAGGGTTTGTTGCAGGGTCGATGGCAGTGCAGCTACCTGAGTGCTCGAGGCAAGCCCGCACCGGGTGCAGGCACCGGGCTCAATCGAGCACCAGACCGGTCGGGCAGCTAACCCCGGTGCCACCCAGGCCGCAATAGCCACCGGGATTCTTTGCCAGATACTGCTGGTGATAGTCCTCGGCGAAATAAAACTCCCCCGCCGGCAGGATTTCAGTGGTGATGGCGCCGTAGCCGGCCTGTTGCAATGACGCCTGGAATGCGGCCCGGGAACGCTGCGCCATCTGCGCCTGCGCATCATCAAAGGTGTAGATTCCACTGCGGTACTGCGTACCGACATCGTTGCCCTGGCGCATACCCTGGGTGGGGTTGTGGCCTTCCCAAAACACGCGCAGCAGCTCGTCATAGCCGATCAGCTGTGGGTCAAACACCACCAGCACAACCTCGTTGTGGCCGGTCATGCCCGAGCAGACCTCCTGGTAGGTGGGATTTTCTGTGAGTCCCGCGGCGTATCCGGCAGCGGTGGTGTATACCCCTGGCAATTGCCAGAACATGCGCTCAACACCCCAGAAGCAACCCATGCCAAACAGTGCCTGCTGCAGGTGCGCAGGGTAAGGCCCCTCCAGGGGATTACCGTTCACATAATGCGCACTGGCAACGGCCATGCGCTGTGCTCTGCCAGGTAGCGCGGTCTCGGCGGTGGGCATGGCAATGGCGCGTCTGCTGAAAAGGCTCATAGGCTGCAAGTGTCAGGGCATTTGGGATACATTAGTGGATTACGCAGGAGAAGACCATGCCGATCACCCGCCGCTCGCTGCTGGCTTGGATGTCCAGCAGCACGTTTTTTCTCAGCGCCAGCACTGCCGCGCGGCCGCAGGTCGGGCCGGCAGCGGCCGCGCAGCCCGCACTGACGTCCGCATCCTTCCCACAGGGAGTTGCGTCGGCCGACCCGCAGCCGGATTCGATCATATTGTGGACGCGTGCCGCGCCGCTCGAGGCCTCTGCCAGCGGCGTGCAACTGCAGTTGGAGGTCAGCACAGACGCGGCGTTTTCCGGGCCGCTCCTGACCTGGCCCGTGAGCAGTTCTGCCGACAGCGACTTCACCGTGCGCGCCCACATCGAGGGTTTACAGCCAGATACACGCTACTTTTACCGCTTCCGCGGGGGGCAGGACACTGCCTCACGAATCGGAAGAACCCGCACCGCACCAGCGCCCCAAGCGCAGCGCAGTGCCCGCGTTGCGTTTGCCAGCTGCCAGAGCTATGAGCAGGGCCACTACGGCGCCTGGGCACGCATGATCGCGCAGGACAAACAGGCTGACGAGGCGCTGCAGATCGATTTCGTACTGCACCTGGGTGACTTTATCTACGAACGGTGCTGGCACAAGCGCATTGACGGCACAGCGCAGGCGCGGCGGGTGCCTCCCTTCCCCGACGGCATCACCACGCAGGACAACCGCTATGCGGTGTCCTTGCGGGACTATCGCATGTTGTACAAAACCTACCTGGAAGATCCACACTTGCAGGAGGCTCGCGCGCGCTGGCCGTTTGTGTGTACCTGGGATGATCACGAGTACTCCAATGACAATTTCCAGAGCTACTCCAACTACAACAGCACGGTGAAACTGGACGCGCCGCGCAAACAAGTCGCGAACCAGGCGTGGTTTGAGTTTATTCCTGCGGCACTGGATGAGCTGCAGGGGCAGACCGCACACGGTTTCCGCGAACAGCCACTGGGCGCTGGCGCGGCAGCCGACAACCAGGCGGCGGTAAACAGCCTGCGCATCTACCGCAAACTGTCCTGGGGTCGCTATGTTGATATCGTGCTGACCGATTCGCGCAGTTATCGCACGGCGGCCTGCCTTGAGGACGGCATGGCAGAATCACTCGGGCTGCCGCTGGCCACGGTAGAACTGGTAGAGATCGCCGATGCCGGCAACACCTACAATAACCATGCACCGCCACAGTTTCTGCCCTACGGCGATGGCACCACCGCCAACCCCGGGCTGGACCGCGAGCCGGGCACCATGCTCGGGCTGCAACAGCGCGACTGGCTGCTGGACACACTGGCGCAGTCCGGGGCCCACTGGAAGCTCTGGGGCAATGCCATACCGCTGGTGCCCATGCGCCTGGACCTGTCTTCACTGCCGTTCACCGATTATCAAGACAGCCTGGTGAATATTGATAGCTGGGCAGGCTATCCCCACGAAGTGCGCACCCTGATGGAAGGCATTGCTCAACGTGGGGCCAGCGGCGTGGTGTCGCTGTCCGGAGACCACCATATGCATGCAGCAGCCACCGTTGTACCGTCACTGTCAGAGCCACTGACCGCCCCCGTCATCGCCGATTTTGCCGTAGCCGGCATCAGTTCATCGCCGGTGTTTGATGATCTCAAGGCGGCTGCCGATGCCAGTCACGGCGCGTTCAGCTCCCTCGTCTACAGCCAGGACGCCTCGGGTATTACCCCGGTGTGGAATATGTCGATGCTCGATGGCGTATTACCGGCTTTTCTCTATGCAAATACCAGCCTGAAGGGCCCCGCCCGCTGGATTGGGCCCAACAAAGCCAATACCGGGCTGCAGTTTGTGGATGTCACCGCCAACGGCTACGGCATTGCGACGTTCGAGGCGCAACAACTGCAGGTGCAACTGGTAGCACTTGAGGACTGCCGCGAAGATTTCACGGAACCACCGGCCATTCGCTATACGGCCAATTTCAAACTGCCACTGTGGCAGGCCGGACAGGCGCCCACACTTCAGGGCCCGAACTTCCAGGGAACTTCGCCCTTCCCCTTCGATCAAAGCAACACATAGAGACCGCGCATCGGGCTTGCACGGCTTGTCAGCCTTCCCCGGCCCCGCAGGGGCCGACCCGAAACCCGGCTGGACCGCCCGCTGAAAAACACTGAAAAGGCGCACTTGCCCGGGCGGTTAATATCTCTGTCACAAAAATTCGCCTATAATTGGCGCGGAAGCAGACGAAACGATGAACTGGCCGCAAGGACAGGCCAGCAGGAAAGAGCAGGAAACATCATGAACACTACAAAATACACTACTTCAAATTTCAACTCGGCCGGGCTCGACGCCTCACAGCTGTGCAGCCGCAAGTTATGGCAGCTGGTCAGCCGCAACGTGACTGGCAGGGTCAAGGACAGCGACCACGACAAAATCAGCGACAAGGACTTGTCCGCCGCTATCGAGGAACTCGCAAAACGCCGCCACTACCTGGAGGAACTCCAGAAAATTGGTAAACTGAGGGCTGGCTCCAGTCACTGATGCGGTCGCTCACGACGCCAGTACAGTCACTGGCCCACTAACCACGGCCCAGGCAGCAGCCTCATTCGCCTATGGCAAAACCGCCCTCGCAACGGTCCTCTTCAAGGGACATTGCGCAGTTTTTGGCCACCAGCAAGGCAATTGCCAAGGTTGTCGAGGCGCAGCCACGCCTGCTGTTTGCCATTGATGCCACTGCGAGCCGACAACCCACCTGGGATACCGCCTGCCAGCTGCAGCACGAAATGTTCCGCGCGACACAGCAGACAGCGTCGCCTGGTGCAGCATCCTCCGCACAATCATCGGCAGACGCCTCTCCACACGCCTCTCTACACTCCTCTCTACAACAACGCGCTCTGCTGTCAGTGCAGCTGTGTTATTTCCGCGGGTTTCACGAGTTTTATGCCAGTCGCTGGCTGCAGGACAGCGCGGCCCTGAGCCGGATCATGTCCAGTGTGCGCTGTGAGGGCGGTCACACGCAGATTGCAAGGCTACTGCGGCACGCTATCGCAGAACATCGCAAACGTCCGATCAGGGCGCTGGTGTTTATCGGCGATGCCATGGAGGAGAACCCCGATACCCTTTGCGACCTGGCCGGTCAGTGCGGCTTGCTCAAGCTACCGCTCTTTGTTTTCCAGGAAGGGCATGATCGGACCGTAGAGCGCACTTTTCGCGCTATGAGCCGCCTCAGCGCTGGTGCATGGGCACGCTTTGATGCGGGCAGCGCGGCCCGCCTGGCCAGCCTCCTCGGGGCAGTGGCCAGCTACGCAACCGGTGGCAGGAAAGCGCTGGCCAACAACAGCAGCGAGGGTGCTAAACTGCTGCTGCAGCAACTTACCGATTAAACTTGGGGACACTTCTGCGTGCCAAGACTCATCCTGCTACTGGCCATCGCCGCCGTCGTTTATATCCTGTGGCGACGCATACAGGCGCTGCCACCGCACAAGCGCCGCAACGGCTATATCCAACTGGGCCTGGGTGTTCTGGTGATTATCGTACTGGGGCTGAGCCTGACCGGCCGCATGCACTGGCTTGGCGCCGCCCTCACTGGCTTGCTGGTTGCCGGCCGCCAGCTACTACCGCTGGCGCTGCGGTTTTTTCCGATGCTTGCGAGCCTGCGCAGCAAGGCCGCGGCAGGCAGCGGGCAAACCTCTACCGTTGAAAGCACTATGCTGCGTATGCAGCTCGACCATGACAGCGGGGAACTTAGCGGCGAGGTCCTGAAGGGGCGCTATGCGGGCTGGCGACTGCAGGACATGGAGCGCGCGCAGCTGGAGGAACTCATGGCGCACTGCGCCAGCGAGGACGACGATTCAGTACAGCTGCTGGACAGCTATCTGCAGCAGCGTTTTCCCGGTGAAGGGCCCTTCCAGTCGAACCAGCCGCCGCCGGGCAGCCATTCCACAGGACAGATGAACCGCAGTGAAGCGCTGGCCGTGTTGGGACTGGATGACAGCGCAACGCCGGAAGACATCGTCACGGCGCACCGCAAGCTCATGCAGCGCCTGCACCCCGACCGGGGCGGCAACGACTACCTCGCTGCGAAGGTGAACCAGGCCAAGGATGTACTGAGCTAGGCACAGGAACTGCGCGTTTGCCGCGGACTGCACGGGCAGAGCGCGGGCGAGTCGCAGGCAAATCCAGCGGTGAACTTTACCCCGCTCCTGCACCGCTATAGAATCTGCCCTCTTTCCGGGAACGCCAATACCAATGTCAGAACGTTTTGTAGTGCGCAATCAACTGGGTCACTTCTGGGGCAAGGGCAAAGCCTGGGTCGATGGCACCGAGCCCCGGACCATACTGCTGTGCGCCCATGAAGATGAGGCCGTCAACACCCTGTTTGAGCTCAGCTCCAGAGACATAGCGTTGCGCGGTGAAGTACAGGCTGTGGCACTGTCAGACAAAGGCGAGCCCGTGGTTGAACCCAGCGAACACCGGTTGCCCAAGGCGCCAAAACCGGGCAAGGCACCGGCTGGGGCAGGCACTGCAAACGACCCCGACGCAACATCAGAGGAGGTCGCTCGCGCGCAACACGACAGCGCTGCACCGACACACACCGACACGGCGGCTGAATCCTGACAAGCTCCCCAGGGGCTCTTGAAACCAGACGCTGGCACCCGCATATTAAGCTCAGGAAGGAACCGCAGCCCGCCAGGCGTCGTCTGCGGTACCATCACCTAAACCGGCACCACCTGAACGTGTGCCGCATCACTAACGATTGTGTGCCAGTTGAGGGCTCGCGATGAGAATACTACTGTTTTTGGCCACCAACATGGCCGTACTGGTTCTGGCCGGCACGATCTTCAGGCTGCTGGGTCTGGAGGGTATTCTGGCGGCCAATGGGGTCGACCTGAACCTGAGCTCGTTGCTGGTATTCTGCGCCCTGTTTGGCTTCGGCGGGTCGCTGGTATCGCTTTTTATCTCCAAGTGGATGGCCAAGCGCGGCACCGGCACCTACATCATAGAACAGCCGCGCAACCAGCAGGAGCAATGGCTGGTGGACACGGTTGCCGAGCTGGCACAGGAGGCCGGTATCGGCATGCCAGAGGTGGGGATTTTTCCCTCTGATGCCTCCAATGCCTTCGCCACGGGCTGGAACAAAAACAGCGCATTGGTGGCCGTCAGTGCAGGCATGCTGCAGCGTTTTCGTCCCGAGGAAGTGCGTGCGGTCATGGCGCATGAGATTGGCCACGTCGCCAACGGCGATATGGTGACCCTCACCCTTATCCAGGGCGTGATCAACACCTTTGTCATGTTCTTTGCGCGCATCATCGGCCACACCGTTGACCGCGTGGTGTTCAAGACGGAGCGTGGCTACGGCATCGGTTATTACGTTGTTACGTTTATTGCAGAAATTGTTCTTGGCTTGCTGGCAAGCTTTATTGTCGCCTGGTTCTCACGCTGGCGCGAGTATCGCGCCGACCACGCCGGCGCCACGCTTACCACGCCAGCGCACATGGCAGCCGCTTTGCAGCGCCTGCAGATGGAGCAGGGCCAGCATCAGGATTTGCCAGGCGAACTGACCGCTTTTGGTATCAGTGAGCAGCTCAAGCAGGGGCTGGGCGCCCTGCTGGCCACGCACCCCCCGCTGGATGACCGTATCAAGGCCTTACAAGCGCTTTGAGCAGGTATTCGCTCATCGGGATGACGTCAATCCTGTTGAAATCAATGAAGCGCGCGCAGCTCTCCATCATGGCTGCCATGTTCTTCTGCAGGAGTGTCTCGTCGCCGCCCGTAGCATAAAAAGCGTGATCATCGGTCATGGCTTCGGGCGGGAAATTTTCCTCAACGATCGCATGACACGCCGGCGTATCCGGTCCCAGCAGGCGCACCACCACGTTCTGGCGATAGCCGAAGGTTGACTGTGTGTCGATCGCAATCTGTGTATGGCTGCCCTTCCACACCGCCAGCCATTCTTCCCTGTCCATTGCCGCCGGTGGGCTCATATACACCACATGACACATTCCGTACACGCGCGCTGCCGGTGCCGATGGATGCGCCTGTTGATTAATCAGCGGTTCTGCCTCGGCCACCAGGTAGCCCTCACAACGCGCCGCCTGCGCATCGATCAGGGCTTCCCAGCCCTGTGACTGCCCGGCGTCATCGACCCACAGTGACAGCACTGCATCGGGTAGCGATTCACCACTTTGCATACGCCGCCCATTCGCCGCTGCCACAGCGCTGTCGGCAACGCACAGGCGCGCACCATGCACACCGGCCAGGCCGTCAAGGTTCGCGGTCAATGCGGCCAGCAGTTGATCGCGAAAGGTGTCCTGTGCCAGCGCTTGATCACGCCACAAACTGTACATGATTTTTTCCATAATGCGTTCCTCAGGCCTGTCGCGGCGCATCAAACGCCGACGGGGGGAGTGATGGTCGATGCGTTGTCTATGAGCATTTCGGCGCCATTGATAAATCGTGACTCATCCGAGGCCAGGAACAACACGAGATTGGCGACGTCTTCGGGCTCACACATGTTGTCCAGACCATTGAGGCGGTCCAGGTCTTCCTGCGTGGCTGTGTCCTTGCCGGTTGCGACCTTCACCACCATGGGCGTTTTCACACCGTCCGGGTGCACCGAGTTGCAACGTATGCCGTTCTTCTGTTCCTTGCAAAACATCGCCACGTTCTTGGTCAACGCGCGCACGGCACCCTTGCTTGCCGTGTAGGCTGCGACGAAAGACTGCCCGTGAATCGCCGCCACCGACGACATGTTAACGATCGAGCCACCACCCGAGGCAGCCATGGCCGGGATGGCGTGCTTGCATCCCAGGAAGACGCCGTCGCTGTTCACGGCGTTAATCTTGCGCCAGTCCGCCAGTTCGGTATCGACGATCGAGCCGAGCGCGATCATGCCGGCGTTATTCACCAGAATATCCAGGCGTCCAAACACCTCCAGCGTGCTGCTGATGACCTGCTTCCAGTTGTCCTCATCCGTAACATTCAGGGTCATGAAGACTGCCTTGCCCCCGATGCTGTCTGCCACTGCCTGTCCATCGGTGGCATTCATGTCGGTCACGACCACGCTTGCCCCTTCACGGGCCAGCAACAACGCATCTGCCTTGCCCATACCGCTTGCTGCGCCGGTGACAATGGCGACCTTGCCCTCTACTCTTCCCATCGGTTTCTCTCCAGGTGATTGCTGCTACGAGTTGTTTCCCGCGCTGTCAGCGCGCAAGTTAAGCAAAAGCCGGGGCACAGCTCAAACACCAGCCGGGCAAACCGCCTGCGGGCCTACCCAATTGAACCGTTGCCGCACTCGCCAGCACCCGGCGCCAGTAGTATTCTTGTCGCCACAGCATTTACCCTCGAAGGACACTCAAGCATGAATCAGACAGCACAGCCACCGCGCGCCATTACCTGGACAGGCTACCTTGCGATCACCTTCCTGATCATACTGCCACTGGCGGTACTGACGGTGCGTTCCGGCGCCTGGCAGCAGGGTTTACTGCTCTATGCACTGGCCTGCTTCGGCAGCATTGTGCTGCTCATTTTCTTCGTGCTCGCAATGCTGCTGCCAAAATGGGCTGAGCATCGCAGCGCGGTGCGCGCACGTGCCCTGTTCACCCTGCCCGGCACCATCGCCCTGCTGTCCATCACTTTGGGCGCAGGCGACCACCCGCGCATCCATGACATCACCACTGACACCGCCGACCCGCCGGTGTTCGCCATGGCGGCCAGCCAGCGCGGTGACGGTGCCAATCCGCTGACCATCAAGCCCGAGGTGATTGCCCAGCAGCAAGCGGCCTATGCTGACCTGGCACCTGTGCAATCGAGCCTGAATCCCGCGGCAGCGTTTGAACGCGCCCTGCAAATTGCCCAGGAGATGGATTGGGCAATCTACCACCAGAACGAAACCGCTGGTGTCATCGAGGCCGTCGCCACCACGGGGATCATGCTGTTCAAGGATGACGTGGTCATTCGCATTCGCCCCGATGCCGGCGGCTCGGTGATCGACCTGCGCTCGGTGTCGCGCGTTGGCGAGAGTGATCTTGGCGCCAACGCGGCACGTATACGCAGCTTCATCGATGCGTTTAACGCCGGCTAGAAGAGGTCACCGGATGTACCGCCGTGTACTGGGCATCTGGCTTGTCGCGTGGCTGACATGGGCTGCACTCGCCGCTCAAGCCAGCGAGCTGGACTACCTCAGCTTCGCGACTGAAGACGAGGCCAACACCACAGAGATTTTTCGCAAGGCCAGCCCTGCAGTCGTCTACGTCACCAATACTGCACTGCGACGCAGCCTGTTCAGCCTCGATGTCCGCGAAATTCCGCGCGGCAGTGGCACGGGCTTCGTCTGGGACAAGCAGGGTCTTATCGTCACCAACTTTCACGTGATTGCGGGCGCACACCGCCTGACCGTCACCCTGCCCGATCGCAGTGACCACGCAGCCACTGTGATCGGCGTGGCACCGGAAAAAGACCTGGCCGTCCTGCGCATTGAGTCACCACCGGATGATCTCATCGAGCTGCCACTGGGTGACTCCTCGGAGCTCACGGTTGGCCGCAAGGTGCTGGCCATCGGCAACCCTTTCGGGCTGGACACGACGCTGACCACAGGCATTGTCAGCGCCCTGGGCCGTGAAATACGCGCCCCTGGGAATCGCAAGATACGCGGGGTGATCCAGACTGACGCGGCGATCAACCCTGGCAACTCCGGCGGCCCCCTGCTCAATTCCCTGGGACAGCTCATCGGCGTAAACACCGCTATTTACAGCCCCTCAGGCGCGAGTGCCGGCATTGGCTTTGCCATACCCGTGAATACGGTGAAGGATGTCGTGCCGCAGCTCATTGCCTACGGCAAAGTCCTGCGGCCAATGATTGGTGTCGAGCTGGCCAGCGATAGCTGGGTGCGCCGCTATCGCATCGAGGGGCTGCCACTGGTGCACGTATTCCCGGGGCTGCCGGCGGCTGAAGCAGGCATGGTGGGCGCATGGCGCAACGGACGCGGCGACATCGTGCTCGGCGATATCATAACGGCCATTGACGACAAACCCATACGCAGTCACGACGATTACTTCAGCGCCATTGAGGCGCGCAAGCCCGGCGATAAAATCACGATTGAAACCCGGCTCGGCGATACAACGAAGCGCTATCGCGTTCGTCTGATCGAATCCCAGTAAGCGTCGCCCACGGCCTGCGACTCAGGAGAGCGTGCCGCCATCAACACGGATATCCTCACCGGTGATGTGCACGCCATCTTCCGATGCCAGCATGGCGATCACGCCAGCCACGGTCTCCGCGCCCTTGGGGCCGCTGATGGACTGTATGCGGGGCATTAAATCCCAGTCCATGCTGTCGGGAAAGGCGATGCCCTTTGCCATATCGGTTTTGATATCACCCGGACAAATACAATTGGCGCGCACGCCACGCTTGGCGTACTCAACCGCGATGCTGCGCGTCATCGCCAATACGCCGCCTTTGCTGGCGGAATAGGCCAGGCCACAGGGCAGGCCAGACAGCGCAGCCGTTGAAGCCGCGTTGACAATACTGCCCTGACTCTCGATCAGGTGCGGCAGGGCAGCGCGGCAGAGGTACATGGTACCGGTGAGGTTGATATCGATAACGCGCTGCCAGTCAGTGCTGTGCAGCGCACAGGTATCGTCAAAGCGCAGAATGCCCGCCATATTCACCAGCGCGTAGATCGCACCGTACTTTGCCACACAGGCTTCGATACACGCCTGCACACTGCTTTCATCGCTAACGTCGCAGGCATACGCCGTCGCATCGCCGCCGGCCTGGGTGATTTCGGCAACCGTTGCCTGCACCGCGGCTTCATTGAGGTCAACACAGAACACCGCGCCGCCCTCCTGGGCAATGCGTTGCGCGGCCGCCTTGCCGATGCCGCCAGCGGAGCCTGTTATCAATGCCACCTTGTTTGAGAATCGCTGCATAGTTGCCGTCTCGCAAAAAAGACCGCAGCATGCCTGTCCGTGACCGCTGGCGTCAAACCACCCGGTTCATGGCAGCAAACCGCGCTTGTCCATTTAATCGGGACAAGACACTGGGCTTTTTCGTCAACGCGGGCTGACTTATTAAGCCATTGCTTTGTACGGCTGGCGCTGTACCTTTAACTGCCGCGGCACCCCTCGTATCATACGTCCTCGCCAGTTCACCGCACTGAGCACACTTTGTAATGATGTCCGCCAAGGACAGCCTCCGGGAGCAAGATTTTGGAAGATCTGGAACAATTTAGGCAGCACGTCAGCCAGTGGCTTGAAGAAAACTGTCCCGCCTCGCAACGCGAGCCCATGCAAGCCCAGGAGCAGTACTGGGGCGGCCGCAACGGGAGCTTTGCCAGCGAAGATGCGCGCCTGTGGTTTGAACGGATGCGCGACAAGGGCTGGATCGCACCGGAGTGGCCCGCTGCTTACGGCGGCGCCGATCTGTCGCCCCAGCAAGCCAAAATCATCACCGAGGAAATGAAGAAGATCAACGCGCGCAAGCCTATTTTTGGCCTCGGGCTGTGGATGCTTGGGCCCGCGTTGCTGGAATACGGTACGGAAGCACAGAAGCAAAAACACCTGCGTGCCATCGTCAATGGAGAAACACGCTGGTGCCAGGGCTATTCGGAACCGGGCTCTGGCTCGGACCTTGCCAGCTTGCAGTGCAAGGCCGAGGACATCGGCGATCACTTCCTGGTCACTGGCAGTAAAATCTGGACAACCAAAGCCGACGAATGCGATTGGATCTTCTGCCTGGTGCGCACTGATCCAGATGCCAAAAAACAGGAGGGTATCAGTTTCCTGCTCATCGACATGGATGACCCGGGCGTCAGCACCACTCCCATTGAGTTGATCAGCGGTGAATCCGAGTTCTGCCAGACCTTTTTCGACGCGGTGCGCGTACCCAAGGAGAACCTCGTTGGCAAACTCAATGAAGGCTGGTCTGTCGCCAAGGCGCTACTGGTGCATGAGCGCAAACTGATGTCCGAGATTGGCAGCGACTCCCCGCGCCACGTGCTTGTTCCCAACACCGCCGCGCGCGAGTACCTGGAGTTTGACGACGGCAAGATTGTCGACGCTGAACTACGCAGCCGCCTGGTGGACTACGACATGCAGATGCACGCGGTGGGACTCACTCACTTCCGCACCTTTGAGGAAAAGATCGCCGGCATACGCAGCGCTGCGCCTCTCATCATGAAGTACGTAGGCACCGAGGCGGAAAAAGCCAAGAGCGAACTGCTGCTGGCCATCATGGGCAGCCGCGGCGTCGGCTGGGAAGGCGACGCCTTCACCCAGTCAGAAATCGACACCACCCGGTTATGGGCCATGAGCTATGCAATGACCATCGCCGGCGGCACGTCAGAGATCCAGCTGAACGTCATTGCCAAGAACGTGCTTGAACTGCCACAGGGCGGGGAGTCCTGACTATGAGCCTGGTATTGAATGAAGAACAACGCTTCCTGCAGGACACCGCACGTAGTTTCTTTAGCGAGAACGCGCCTGTAGAAGCACTGCGCAAACTGCGCGACAGCAAAGACGCGACGGGTTACTCCACGCAACTGTGGCAGGCAATGGCGCAAATGGGCTGGGCCGGGATTATTTTGCCCGAGGACTATGGCGGCGCCGACTTCGGCTTCACTGGCCTGGGCGTGGTACTGGAAGAGTCGGGTCGTACTCTGGCGGCATCGCCGCTATTCGCTTCGGCCGTGCTGGGCGCCTCTGCACTGCTTCTGGCGGGCAACGACGCACAGAAACAGGCGCTGCTGCCGGCCATCGCCAGCGGTGAGCTGACGCTGGCGCTTGCCCTTGAGGAAACACACCACCACAGGCCCACACACATCGCTACTACTGCCGGCGAAACGGCCAATGGCTATGTCATCAACGGCAAGAAGTGCTTTGTGCTGGACGGACACAGCGCCGACAAACTGCTTGTGGTTGCGCGCGTCTCGGGCGACACCAACGACACAGAGGGGCTAAGCCTGTTCCTGGTCGATCGCAGCGCCGACGGCGTCAGTGTAGAGCGCACCTTCATGGCCGACAGCCGCAACGCGGCGAACATCGCGTTCGAAGATGTACACATTGACAGCGCCGACCTGCTGGGTGAAAACGGCAAGGCCTGGACGTTTCTTGAAGCCCTGCTGGATCGCGGCCGCATCGCCATTGCCGCGGAAATGATGGGCTATGCGCTGGAGTGCTTTGAGCGCACTGTGCAGTATCTGAAGGAGCGCGAGCAGTTCGGCGCATTGATTGGCAGCTTTCAGGCCCTGCAGCACCGCGCGGCACATATGCAGTCGGAGATCGAGCTGTGTCGATCCGTCATGCTGCAGGCGCTGTCCGCCGTTGATGAAACACCCGAGCAACTACCGCTGCTGGCGAGCCTGGCCAAGGCCAGACTGAATGACCTGGTCACACTAACCACCAACGAGGCCGTGCAAATGCATGGCGGTATTGGCGTCACCGATGCTCTGGAGATCGGTTTCTTTCTCAAGCGTGCGCGCGTGGCCATTCAAATCCTGGGTGATACCGGCTTTCACAAAGATCGCTACGCCCGCCTTTGCGGATACTAACAGGAGATTAGCCAATGGAAGTCAGCGACAAGATCAACGCAGTACACCGCTACGTGGAGGCCTTCGCCACGCAGGACATCAATATCATCAAAGACCTGTTCGCCGCTGACGCCCGGGTGGAGGATCCGGTGGGTACCGACCTGCATGAGGGTATCGAGGCGATCTGCGCTTTCTACGAAAACGCACTCAGCTCGGGCGCCAAACTCAAGTTGACCGGTGACGTGCGCTGCGCCGGCACCGCCGCTGCGTTCCCGTTCCAGGTCTTGATGGGGGACAGCACGATCGACATCATCGATGTTTTTTACTTCAACGATGACGGCAAGATCATCGACATGAAGGCCTACTGGGGGCCGGAGAATTTCAAGAGTTAGGCGGCGGGTTCAGCCCGTCACAAACAGGGCGCCTTGTCACCTGCTTATGGGCCAGACACTGCACAGCAGACGGTTGGGGCGAGGCTTCAATCGACGGACGATGCGCAGTCCTGGGAAAATTCTGCGGCGTAGCGCTCGATCCATTCCAGCGCCGCCTCATCAAGGCTGAGGTCACGCCCACAATCGCGCTGTTCGGTGAGCTGGTACTGCTCAATCTGCTGACACTGGCTTTCCATCCTGAGGCGAAATGCCTCGCTGGACGATAATTCCAACGCTACTTCTTCGTTCATCGCGCTCGACACACGCTCACCCCGAAAACTACACCCTGCCTACGCTAGTAAATAGCAGCTTCTGGCGAACCGACGCAATACACCGGCAGCCATTTGTGCAACAACACACAAAAATAACACCGCAATTCCAAGGTATTGTGGAGAATTACCAAAACAGCAAAGGCCTGTTTAACGCATCAGAAAACGCGCATGGTAATGCGCTGGATCACAGGCTCAAGACTCAACTGGAACTTTGCATCGCTGTACCTGGGCGGGCCAAATTTCGCACGGGCATCGTTCGACAAAGCAATGGGCTCCTTCGGCATGCCAATAAAACTAGTATCCAGCTCGCCATTGGCATTCACGTCATAAAAAACCGATAACGCGTACTCGCCCACTGGCAGTACCAGATTGGCCACCACCAACTCCCGGTCCAGGGCTTCCTGTATATCAACCTGCCTGAAGTCGACGGGCGCATCGCCCAGCCAGGTTTCTGCGCTGTTGTAGACCGCTATGTAAACCGAGCCCGATTCGCCCGCCAGACCCGCCACCTCCACGGTCAGCAAACCCTCGGGCGGGGCCTCATTGCCCTGCGCCGGCAGCCCTGCGCCAGCCAGCAGGAGCACAGTTGCGATGACCTTGCACAGCGCGCTCAAGAGACCCCTTGCGCTACCTGCGACCCCGGACACCATGCCACCGCCTTTCATTGCTTGTCAAAGTTCAGGAAGCGATCTGTCAGCTTGTCTATCGACCATGAATCCGGCCGCTGACTCGGTGGAAACGCCTTGAAGGTCTGCAGGTAACGAGTGGTTACCGCAGAACCACGATAGCCCTGGGCGGCCTTGTCGATCATCCAGTCCCAGTAGGTGTTGGAATTCAGGTCTGCACGCTCGTAGGGGTCACGCCGCAAATGGAAAATTTTAAACATGCGCAGTGTGACAAACGGCTCTGCCCACAACGCCATGGTGCGAGCACGGTTCTCGGCATAGACGATCTTCCAATCGTCCACGCGCACACCCACCGGCATGCCCTCGTCCGAATGATAGATAAACTCGCGGCGCGGCGACTGGGTGGTCTGTCCAACGAGAAACGGCAGAAAGTTATAGCCGTCCAGGTGCAGCCGCGACCGTTTCGAACCGATCTGGCGACCCTTGAGAAGCTCCGCCTTCAGGTTAGCGTCGCCGGCTGCGGCCGCCAGTGTCGGCATCCAGTCCAGGTGAGACATGACAGCATTCGAGACCTGGCCCGGCGCAATCTGCGCCGGCCAGCGCACCACGGCCGGCACCCGGTAGGCACCCTCCCAGTTGGAGTTCTTTTCGCTGCGGAACGGGGTTATCCCCGCATCCGGCCAGGTGTTGTAGTGCACGCCGTTGTCGGTGGAGTAAAATACGATCGTATTGTCAGCAATCTTCAGCGCGTCGAGCTGATCCAGCATCTGCCCAACGAGTTCGTCGTGGGCGACCATCACGTCGTTATAAAAATCCTGCCCCGACTTGCCAATATGTTTTGGCGCGGGGTGCGTGCGAAAATGCATTCCAGTGGTGTTCAGCCAGACAAAAAACGGCGTGCCGGCCTTGACCGATTTATCGATGAACTTGCGCGCTGCTGCGACGAATTCTTCATCGACCGTCTCCATACGCTTGCGTGTCAGCGCCCCGGTATCTTCCACCCGCCCATCCGCGTAGGAGCGAATCACGCCGCGCGGACCAAACATCTTGCGAAACGCCGGATCCTTGGGGTAATCCACGTCTTCGGGCTCCTCTTCCGCGTTCAGGTGGTAGAGGTTGCCAAAAAACTCGTCGAAGCCGTGATCCGTCGGCAGGAACTCGTCCTTGTCCCCCAGGTGGTTTTTACCGAACTGGCCGGTGGCATAGCCCTGGGTTTTCAACACTTCCGCGATCGTCACGTCGCGGTCTTGCAAACCCAGCGCTGCGCCAGGCAGACCGACCTTGCTCAGGCCGGTACGCAGGGGGCTTTGACCGGTGATAAAACTGGAGCGGCCAGCGGTACAACTCTGGTCACCGTAGTAGTCAGTAAACCGGATGCCCTCATTGGCGATGCGATCGATGTTGGGCGTGCGATAGCCCATGATGCCATCGCTGTAGGCACTGATATTAGTAATACCGATATCGTCACCCCAGATGACCAGTATGTTGGGTTTGCCAGCGGCGGCCGACGGCAACGCGACAAGACTGCCCAGAAGCAGCAAGAGCGCCGGCAGGACAGGTGATAAGCGCATGTGTTCTCCCTGTTGATTATTAAAATGTGAGAAGGCGCTAAGTATCGCTATTCCATGGGCCATTACAAGCGCCGTGCGCGGTGGAACTGTGACTTGTTTCTGCTGTCTTTCATTGTACTGACACCAAAAATGACTATGATAGCCGCGCTTTGGCATGATCGTTGCGTTGATCTTTGCTGCAACACGAATACACCTTGACCAAAGGCCGTGAAACCGCAAAAGCCAGTACAAAACGCCCCCTCGCGGGGCACTGAACTTTAGGCGCGCACAACAAGTGAGCACCACCGGTGAATTGAGGGCACCACAAATGCAGGAAGAAACAGCGGCAAACAGTAAAATTCGTCGCCGGGTCAATGATCTGGTGATGGCGGAAGTGTTCCTGATCCAGGCCACGCTGGAAAGTGCCACGGCGCTTGGCGATGGCTTCAGCACGCTCAGCAACAAGCTGTTCAACGAGGAAGACGACACCACCGGGGAATCCGTGCAGGACACCCTGCAACGCATCAAGGATGAGGCACTGGAACCCTACTCGGCCCGCTATCGCTATTTCAGGCAGATGGTCGCCGACCAGACGCAACACAACTAGCCTCCCATAGCCCGGCGTATCCAGACTACGCCGGGCAGGCGCGATCCTTGCGGCATGCCGGGCCTCGCGTGATCCGCCCGTTCGCCCTTGTCACTGCACCACTCCCCCCACTTCGCATACAATGCACCCACGCTACAGCACCACTGTGCCTGCGATGGAGCCCTGGTATGCCGCATACAACACTGATCGCAATCCCAACTCACACAGTCGCAGGCCCCAGCGCGCGTGGGTGAGTTCGTACACATCAACGACGTGGGGCCGCGTGACGGCCTGCAGAACCAGGCCTCAATACTGAGCCCGTCGCAGCGCTTGCAGCTAATACAGGCGCTACTGGATGCCGGCGTAACGGCGATTGAGGTTGGCAGTTTCGTATCGGAAAAAGCGGTACCTGCCATGGCGTCCACAGACACGCTGTTTGCCGCACTGCCCGATAAGGACCGCGTCCGCTACTCGGTGCTGGCACCCACGCCCAGGCACTACGCGCGGGCCGTGCAGGCAGGGGCCAGGATCATCGAAGTCTTTGTCTGCGCCACGCAAAGCATGAACCAGCGCAACGTCAGGGCGAGTATTGCCCAGTCCATGGCCAGCGCGGCAGAGATCGCCGCCATGGCAGCAGCGGACAACGTCAGCATCATCGCGGCCGTGGCGGTCGCCTGGGAATGTCCGTTCGAGGGCAGGACTGATCCGCAACAGGTGATGGATATGACGGCACAGTTCTTTGCGATGGGTGTGGAACGCGTCGTCCTTGCCGATACCATTGGCGCGGCTAATCCGCAACAGGTCGCACGACTGGTTGAAACACTGGCACAGCGACATGACATCGACCGCCTCGCCTGCCACTTCCATGACACGCGGGCCATGGGCCTGGCCAATGCCTATGCGGCGCTCAGCAGCGGTGTGAGACATTTTGATGCGTCCGTGGGCGGGCTTGGTGGTTGCCCCTTTGCGCCGGGAGCCACCGGTAACGTGCCCACGGAGGATTTGGTCATGATGCTGCATCAAATGGGTTACGACACAGGCATCGACTTACCCACGCTCATGGCAGCAGGATCACTGGCCGGAGAGCTGACAGGCACCGCCACTGGCGGCAGGGCCGATCGTTGGCGAAGGCTGCAGCTCGACAAGGGCAAGCCGCTGGCCTAGTCACCCACTTTTCCGTCGGCACAGTGTGGCCTGCCAAGTCCGCCGCGGCGCGGCATTGTTCAGCGCTTGATGACGCCGGCCTGCGCCAGTTCTTCCAGCGCCGCGTCATCCAGGCCGAGTACCTCGCGCAGGATTTCATCATTGTGACTGCCGATCGCTGTACCCGGCCAGTCGGTGCGCCCGGGTGTGGTATCAAGGCGCGGCACGATGGCGGGAATCTGCAGCGGCTGGCCATCAATCTCGACAGATTCAAACAGGCCGCGCGCCCGGTAGTGCGGGTCTGCGAGCATGTCCGCGGCACTGAAAATAGGCCCTACCGGCACCCTGGCCTCCTCCAGCACGGTGATGACCTCCGCCGCATCGCGCGCCAGGCACCATTGCTGAAGCACTGCTTCAATGGATGCCTGCTCTGCCACCCGACCGGCATTGCTGGCCAGTGCTGGGTCCCGGGCCATCTCCGGCCGGCCTACCGCAACCATCAGGCGCTTGAAGATAGAGTCTCCATTACCCCCCACCACTACGTGCTTACCATCACGGCAGGGGTAAGTATTGGTGGGGACGATACCCGTCACCGTTGTACCCGCCGGTTCGCGCACGGCACCGGCGCCATCGTACTCCGGCACCACCCCCTCCAGCAGGTTGAACACCGATTCGAACAACGCCACATCCACGACTTGTCCCTGCCCCCCGGGCTTGCTGCGCTGAATCAGTGCCAGCGCGATACCCAGCGCTGCATGTATCGCAGCGAGCGTGTCGCCCATACTGATATTGGGGCGCACGGGCGGCTTGCCGGGTTCACCATTGATATAGCGAAAGCCGCCAAAACCCTCGGTGACAGAGGCATAACCGGGCTTTTCCGCGTAGGGGCCTGACTGTCCGTAACCCGAGATACGCGCGTACACAAGGTCGGGATTGGACGCCTTTAGATCCGCAGGCCCCAGGCCCCAACTCTCCATCAAGCCGGGTCGAAAGTTCTCCACCACTACGTCTGCAGTAGCCAGCAGTTGCGCTGCCAGCTCACGGCCACGCGGCGTCTTCAAATCCAGGGTTACGCTCTTCTTGTTGCGGCCCAGACTGTAGTACCACAGCGACGTATCGCCGCGCATGATCCGCCAGCGTCGAATAGGGTCGCCTTCGGGTGGCTCCACCTTGATCACCTCGGCGCCAAAGTAGGCAAGAATCGTCGCAGTGAACGGGCCTGCCAGCAGTTGACCCATTTCTATTACTCGTACACCGTCTAACGGCCTGGCTTGATCAGTCATGTGTCGTCCTGCATACGCCCTGTTATTCATGTTCCAGCGACCCGCACACACGTCACCCACCGTACCGACCAGGTTCAGCCAGCGTGGCGTGGGCGCAATCATTTACGTGCAGTGACCGGAGACAGTACACTGCGCCCTCATTGTACCGACCGGAGCAAGTGCATGTCTCTTGGAAGCTGGGATCCAGAAGCGGATAACGCGGCGCAGAACATCAGCATTGATGCGGCCACTGTAGAACGCCTCATTGGCTATAGCCGCCAGAACCAACTCGACCAACTGCCTGACCTGCTCGGCCTGGATGAGAGCCAGCGCCTGGCAGGTTTGATGCAACTGGATCATACGCTTTGGCAGGCGGCCGCCGAAGCACTGGCAGACGATGACATCGTGCACCTGATTCGCTTCTTTGCCATGGCTGAGAACCTGCCTGGATGGGAAGCCGGCGACAAATCGCCGGTGATTGCACTGGCCAGGACGCTACGCAAGCGCGGCCAGCGACTGAAAAAACCCCTGTTGCTCTGGTTGCGGCAGGTTAATGAGAACCGCTTCCTGCCCTACGGACCGCTCTAGTCAGCCGGCTTTGATTGCTCGAAGGCAGCCAACTGCTCGGGCGTGGCGGGCGTCTGGTGTTGGTCTTTCCACTCGCCATAGGGCATTCCGTAGACACGCTCGCGCGCCTGGTCATAATCCACGGTGACGCCCTGCTCCTGCGCTGCGGCCATATACCACTTGGACAGGCAGTTGCGGCAGAACCCTGCCAGATTCATCAGTTCGATATTCTGCACATCGCTGCGGCTGTCCAGGTGCTCCAGCAGTCGCCGAAACACCGCTGCTTCTATCTTGTCGGTCTCACTCAACGTGGGCTCCCTCTACAGTTTTTTTCACTGGTGTGCTGGTGCTGCTTTTTTCGTAACGATTTTTTGCGTAATGCTAGCTTCTGCAGCGCTTGCTGCTGTCGCCCCGAACCTTGTACTTCGTGTTTTCGTAACGGCTGTCTTCACGGCTATCGCGATCGTGGTACCCACAGCGCGGCCGCTGCATCGACCATGCCGGAGTGCCGAACCAACGCACTAAACGCCCTGCACTCACGGCGATGATGGCTGGAGCGACACACACTGCACGCCATCGCAGCACCGGTCAGATGGGCATGTATTCGCCACCGTTGACATCCAGCGATGAACCGGTCACTACGGTGGAATAATCGGAAGCGAAGAATAACGCTGCCTTGGCGCAGTCCTCATCGTCGGGGATCACGCCCAGCGGTATGTTCGCGGTGACCTCAGCGATGAGTTCGTCCTGTGTTCGTCCGGTGGCCTGCACCTGCCAGTTGAAGTAGGTCTCGACTGATGGCCCCCACATCCAACCCATATGCACGCTGTTGACCCGTATCTTGTACTTGCCCAACTCCAGTGCCAGGTGTTTGGTTGCACTGCGCAATGCCGCCTTGGAAGACCCATAACCGCCCTGGGTAGCCAGGGGTTTGTGCTCTACCATGGTCGCAATCATGACGATCGAGCCGCCGCCGGCAGCTTTCATATGCGGCACGCAGGCCTGCGTCAGGTGCATTGTGCCAAAGAAGTTCACGTCCATGGCACGACGCCAGCCTTCCATGTCTGCAGATTCGATCGGTTCAAAGCTGCCCGGGTCATAGGCTGAGTTAAACAGCACGTCGATGCGCCCAAAAGCCTGCGCAGCCGCTGCGGCCAGTGCCTCGCACTGGGCCTTGTCCGAAATATCGGTCTGTACCTTGAGCGTTTTTGTACCCAGGCCCAACGCCTGGATCTCCTGCTCTGCAGTTTCCAGCTTCTGTGGCGTACGCGCCGCCAACACCACTGCAGCAGCACCCTCCTTCGCCGCCAGGGTGGACAGCTCCTGGCCCAGGCCGGGGCCGATTCCGGAAACAATAACGACTTTGTCCTGCAACAGCATAGTGCTTCTCCTTGCGCAAACGTTGAGTGGGCCGATGGCCAGCAGGTCGCCGGCAACGCCGGGCTAATGGTACTGCAGAAAAACCTGTTCCGTGCCCAGCACCGCGCGCAATTCCTGCAGGAGTTCATCACTGGGAACCACCTGCCATTTTTCTCCAAGGCGCACGCGGGCGGTGTTGCTCGGCTGTTTATAGATCAGCGACACCGGGCAGCTGCCGCCCCTGGCGCTGGCCAGTATACGTTCGAGCATTTCGTTGAAACGTTCATCCACGGTCTCAGCGCTGACCTCAATGGTCAGGTCAGCAACCAGGCTCGCCCGCGCCTGCTCCAGGCTACGCAGCCCGGTGGCGCGCATTTCCAGCTTCTGCGTTTTGTCACTGATCGTGACGCGCCCCTGGGCAATGACGATAGTGTCCTTGACGATGAGCTCGCGGCACTGCGTGTAAACATCGGAGAACAGCGTGACTTCCATCTGGGCACTGGCGTCATCGAGCGTCATCACCGCCATCGTGCCGCGCTGCGAATTCATTGTGCGCGATGCCATCACCAGGCCAACAATGGTCTGTTCCTCCTTGCGGTGTTCACGTACGTCGGCAATGCGATTGGGCGCAAACCGCCGCACTTCCTTTTTGTACTCATCAATCGGGTGGCCGCTGATATACAGCCCCAACGTGTCGCGCTCGCCACCCAGGCGCTCTTTGTCGGACCAGGGGCGCGCACTGCGAAAATCGGCGTAGACATCAGCCGCGCCGTTGGCCTGGCTGGGCACCACTTCGCCAAACAGGTCATCAATGCCGCTGTCTCTATTGGCCGCACTTTGTTCGGCCGCCTTGAGTGCATCGTCCAGTGCCAGCATCAGTACCCAACGCTCCACTTTCATGGAATCGAACGCACCGGAGCGTATGAGCGCCTCGATTGCCCGCCGATTGACCTTGCGCGGGTCCGTACGCGCGCAGAAATCGAACAGGTCCAGAAAAGGGCCGCCCTCGGCGCGGGCGTCCAGGATACTGCCAACGGGCCCCTCACCAAGGCCTTTTATCGCGCCCAGGCCATAGATGATGTCGTCCTGGGCGTTGACCGTAAAACGGTACTGACCCTCGTTGACGTCGGGCAGGCGCAGCGACAGCTTCATGCGCTTGCACTCATCCACAAACACCACGATCTTGTCGGTGTTATCCAGCTCCGAGCTCATCACCGCCGCCATGAACTGCGCGGGGTAGTGTGCTTTTAACCACGCGGTCTGGTAAGACACCAGCGCATAGGCCGCCGAGTGGGACTTGTTAAAACCGTAGCCGGCAAACTTCTCCACGAGATCGAAGATCTTCATGGCCAGTTCGCCATTCACTCCCTTGGCGATGGCGCCCTGCTCGAACAATGCGCGCTGCTTGGCCATTTGTTCGGGCTGCTTCTTGCCCATTGCACGGCGCAGCATGTCGGCCCCGCCCAGCGTATAGCCGGCCAGCACCTGGGCGATCTGCATTACCTGCTCCTGGTAAAGGATAATGCCGTAGGTGGGCTGCAATATGGGTTTTAGCCATTCATGCTGGTACTGGACATCGGGAAACGACAGTTCCTCGCGCCCGTGCTTACGGTTGATAAAGTTTTCGACCATGCCTGACTGCAACGGGCCCGGACGATACAGTGCCACCAGTGCAATGATGTCTTCAAAACAGTCTGGCCGCAGATCCTTGATCAGTTCTTTCATGCCGCGGGATTCCAGCTGGAAAACAGCCGTCGTGTTGCCTGACTTGAGCAACTCGAAACTGCGCACGTCATCCAACGGCAGGCCCATGATATCCAGGCCTTCCTCACCGTTGCGTGCGCGGGCCTCGTCAATCATCTTCACAGCCCAGTCGATGATGGTCAGGGTACGCAGACCGAGAAAGTCGAACTTGACCAGCCCGGCTGACTCGACGTCGTTCTTGTCGTACTGTGTGACCAGGCCACCGCCGCCTTCATCGCAATACAGGGGTGAAAAATCCGTCAGCCTGGAAGGCGCAATCACCACACCACCTGCGTGCTTGCCGACGTTGCGCGCAACACCCTCCAACTGCACCGCCATATCCCATATTTCCTGGGCCTGGCTATCCTCGGCAAGAAATTCGCGCAGTACTTCTTCCTGTTCCAGGGCTTTTTCCAGGGTCATGCCGACTTCAAAGGGGATCATCTTAGACAGCTTGTCTGCCAAGCCATAGGACTTGCCCTGCACCCGCGCGACATCGCGAACGACCGCCTTGGCCGCCAGGGTGCCGAAGGTGATGATCTGGGAGACTGCCTCGCGGCCATAGGTATCGGCCACGTACTCGATCACCTCGTCGCGGCGCTCCATGCAGAAATCGACGTCAAAATCCGGCATGGATACACGCTCCGGATTAAGAAAGCGCTCGAAAAGCAGGTCATACTGCAGCGGGTCGAGGTCAGTGATCTCCAGCGCATAGGCCACCAGTGACCCGGCGCCGGAACCCCTGCCAGGGCCGACGGGAATATCCTGCTGTTTCGCCCAGCGGATAAAATCCATCACGATAAGGAAATAGCCCGGAAAGCCCATCGCGATAATGGTTTCCAGTTCAAACTCCAGCCTTTGGCGATACTGTTGCTGGGTTGCGCCAAAGCTCGGGTCGCTGGAGTCAAACAGCGTCTCAAGACGCATATCCAGGCCCTGGTGACTTAGCTGGCGGAAGTATTCATCCATGGTCAGCCCCGCCGGCACCGGGTAATCCGGCAGCGCAGGCTTGTCGAGCTCGAGCACGACGCTGCAACGCCGCGCTATCTCGACAGAGTTGGCAAGGGCTTCGGGAAGATCGGCAAAAAGCTCTACCATCTCCTGGGGTGAGCGCAGGTATTGCTGCTCGGTATAGGGTCGAGCGCGGCGCGGGTCGTCCAGGGTGCGGCCCTCGCGAATACACACACGCGCCTCGTGCGCTTCAAATTCCTGTGCATCGAGAAACCGCACATCGTTGGTTGCAACCACAGGACACTGCAAGGTCGCTGCCAGCGCAACCGCCGCATGCAGGTGAGACTCGTCCCCTTCGCGCCCGGTACGATGCAACTCAAGATAAAACCGACCGGGATAGAGATCCATCCAGTAGCGGGCACGATCTTGTGCCAGTTCCAGCCTGTCGGACAGCAGCGCCTGACCCACATCGCCCGATGCACCGCAGGACAGTGCAATCAGGCCCTCGGTGTGCGCTTCCAGCCACGCCCTGGTCACCAGCGGCACGCCCAGGCGCTGCCCCTGGGTATAGGCAAGCGAGATGAGCAAGGTCAGGTTGTGATAGCCGGTGTTGTTCATGGCCAGCAGGCACAATGGGTAGGACTTGTCGGGATCGTCGTCTTCGGTAACGCGCAGATCAGCGCCAAAAACAGGCTGAACGCCCGCACTGAAAGCGGCCTTGTGGACTTTCACAAGGCCGTAGAAGTTGCACGCATCAGTGACGCCAACGGCCGGCATACCCAGCTCCGCCACGCGCTGCATCAAGGGCTGAATGCGCACCAGGCCATCGACCAGTGAGTATTCTGTATGTAAGCGAAGGTGGACGAACTGAGTCATTGCTGCAGTGTACCCCCGATCATAATCCGGCGGCAGCGTTTGCCCAAAAAAAGTGCCGGAAGCCGCGGTTTCTGCTGGCCTGCCGCGCGCAGGATGGCGCTTTCGTCACTACCAAAGCCAGAAGCGCGGTCCCAACTGCGGTTTCAACTATGCTCTCAACTACGGCCTAAACTACAGGCACAACTACGCTCACAACTGCGGTCACAACTACAGTCAAAATCCAGATCACAACAGAGCCTTGACCGGGCCGAAGCTGCGCCGATGCACCGGCGTAACGCCCAGCGTGCGCAGCGCCTCCAGGTGAGCCGCGGTGGGATAGCCCTTGTGGCGGGCAAAGCCGTAGCCGGGAAAGCGCGCCTCGAGGGCTACCAGTTCCGCGTCGCGTTGCACCTTGGCAAGAATCGACGCGGCGGCAATCGCCTCAACCCTGTCATCCCCCTTGACGACCGCCTCGGCACGGTAGCGCCACTGCGGCAGGCGGTTGCCATCTACCAGCACATACTCAGGCTGCGGCTGCAGCCCCTCTACCGCCCGCTGCATGGCCAGCATCGACGCTTGCAGAATATTCAGTTCATCGATTTCCTGCACACTGGCGCGCGCTATCGACCACGCCAGGCTACTTGCGCGAATGTCCTGTGCCAGCGCCTGTCGGCGTTGCTCTGAGAGTTTCTTGGAATCGCGCAAACCGGCAACAGGGCGCTGCGGGTCCAGCATAACCGCAGCGGCAACCACATCACCGGCCAGGGGCCCGCGGCCGACTTCGTCAACCCCGGCCAGTGCCGGACCGGTGTAGGCGCAGAGATAGCGGTCTTTCAACGTTTGGGCTCCTCCACGAATCGCCGGGCACCGGTCGAATGCTGCTCGAGCAACTGCACAATCGCAGCCGCGGCCCGGTTGCCAAAGCCCAGCCGCAACTCGCGTCCCAGCGCGGCAAAGGCCACTACCATGCGCTGCCGCTGCTGCGCGTCAGTCAAGGCGCTGCGCACTGCCGGTTCAAGCTCAATAGCGCTGGCCTGCCCCTGCAGAAACTCGGCAACAACGGCCTGTCCTGCAAGAATATTGGGTAGTGCGATAAACCGGCTGTGCACCAGTCGCGACAGGATGTGCCAGCTGATCGCGCCGGTTCGATACGCAACGACCAGAGGCCGCTGCAACAGGGCTGCCTCCAGTGTGGCGGTACCTGAGGCGGCCAACACGGCATCAGATGCCGACATGGCCGCACAGGCTTGCCCGTCGATCACTACCAGCGGCAGCTCGGTATACTGCTCGAGCAGCGGCTGCAAGGTTGCACGGCATAAGGCGTTGGCGACAGGCAGCACAATCGCCTGCACGCAGCCGCTGCGGTGCAACAGCGCAGCAGTTTGCAGAAAGACGGGCGCCAGGCGCTGCACCTCGGCCGCGCGACTACCAGGTAACAGGGCAAGCACACGCCCGGTTTGTGGCAGACCCAGCTGCCGGCGCACTGCGCCGGTGTCCTCGACCGGCTGCAGTTCATCCGCACGGGGATGACCGACACACACCGCGGTGACCCCGGCCTGGCGATACAGTTCGACTTCAAACGGGAACAGGCAGAGCATAAGGTCAGTCGAGCTGGCAATAGTATCGAGGCGTCCGCGTCGCCATGCCCAAACACTGGGACTGACCAGATGGGCCGTTGGAATACCGGCATTGCGCAGCTTGCGCTCCAGCGCGAGGTTAAAGTCCGGCGCATCGATGCCGATGAAGATATCGGGCGGGTCCTGCACAAAGTTGCGATAGAGCCGGCGTCGCAGGCGCAGCAATTCGGGCAGCCGCCACAGCGGCTCCACCAGCCCCATGACGGCAAGGCGCTCCATCGGGTACAGGCTGTGCAAGCCACAATCGCGCAGGTGTGGGCCGCCTACACCGACACATTGCACCGCGGGCAAGCGAGCCTGCAATGCGGCGATCAGCCGCGCGGCGAGCAGATCGCCGGAGGCTTCCCCCGCCACAATACCAATGCGTAAGGGGCGATCTGTCTGCGGCGCTGAGGTCATGGGACATTCCGCCATGCGATCACGCTAGCGCACGATGCCGCGTTCCGAGGATCGAATGGATTCAATAAACAGGGCCAGCTCCGGCGTCTGGTCGGCCATGCTTTCCAGGCGTTGCAAGGCGATATCCAGGGTCAGCCCCTGCCGATAAACAATGCGAAAGGCACGGCGCAGCTGCGAGATGGCGTCTGCACTGAAGCCGCGGCGCCGCAGCCCCTCGATATTCATGGACTTTGCCTGCGCGGGCGAGCCCGCCACCGTCACGTAGGCCGGAACATCCTTGCCGATAGCGCTGCCCATTCCGGAAAAACTGTGCGCCCCGATCTGGCAGAACTGGTGCACCAGGGTGTAACCGCTGAGAATGGCCCAGTCACCGACACGCACATGGCCGGCCAGCGCCGAGTTATTGACCAGGACAGTGTGGTCGCCCAGCTCGCTGTCGTGGCCGACGTGTACATAGGCCATGATCAGGTTATGGTTGCCGATCGTTGTCTCTGAACGGCCTTGTAAAGTGCCGCGGTGCAAGGTAGCGCCTTCGCGAATAATATTGCCATTGCCTATCACCAAACGCGTTGGCTCGCCCCGGTACTTCTGGTCAGATGACGCTTCGCCAATCGACGAAAACTGGTAGATGTGGTTATTCGTGCCAATGACAGTGGGGCCCCGGATCACCACGTGTGGCTCAATGACGCAACCTGATGCGATGTGCACGTCGGGGCCTATGTAAGTCCATGGCCCTACTTCAACGTCACCGGCAAGCTCGGCTCGGCTATCGACAATGGCCTGGGCATGAATCATCAGCGATCTGCACAGAGGATGGTCGCACTGGCAGCCAGTTCACCCTCCACCTCGGCGCGCACCTCAAACTTCCAGATGCCGCGCTTGCTGGACAGCACCTGTGAGTGCAGCATCACGCAATCGCCCGGGGTACAGATGCGCTTGAAACGCACCGCGTCGGCGCCCGCGAGGTAGTAGGTGGAACCGTCTGCCACGGTTTTTCCCTGGCTGTAGAAGCCCAGAATACCCGACGCCTGGGCCATCGCCTCTACCAGCAAAACGCCGGGCATGACCGGCTGGCCGGGAAAGTGGCCCTGGAAAAAGGGCTCATTCATGCTCAGGTTCTTCAGTGCAACGATCGATTCGCCTGCGGTGATTTCAAGCACCCTGTCGACCAGAAGAAACGGATAGCGGTGCGGCAGGAAAGCGCTGATCTGGGCGGCGTCCATCATTATGTTTATTCCTCTGTCGTGTGATCGGGGCGGCCCTGCAACGCTGCCAGCCTCCGGGCCATGGATTCAAGCTGCGAAAAGCGCACCGCATTGCGCTTCCATGGTGCTGTTTCTTCCATTCGCGTACCCGAGGAATAGGACCCGGGCCGGGTGATCGAACGCGTCACCATTGTCATTCCGGTTACATGGACGTTATCACAAATCTCCACGTGCCCCACGACACCCACTCCACCGGCCAGCGTGCAATTTGCACCCACAATGCTGCTCCCGGCCAGCCCTGTGCAGCCGGCAATGGCCGTGTTGGCTCCAATATGGCAGTTGTGACCAATCTGCACCTGATTGTCGATGATGACTCCGTCTTCGATCACCGTGTCATCCAGCGTGCCCCGGTCAATGGTGGTGCAAGCACCAATCTCCACACGCTCACCAATGCGCACACCGCCCAGCTGATGGATTTTTTCCCAGCCCCGGGCGGAGCGTGCAAAGCCAAAACCCTCGCTGCCGATCACAGCATGGCTATGCACCACACAGCCACGGCCCAGCGACACGTTACTGTGCAGCACGGCACCGGGGTGTACAACGCAATCCGGGCCCACTTTGCAGCGATGCCCGATATAGGCGCCCGCAGCGATAACCGCGCCGCACTCAACCACAGCCGTGGCTTCTACGACCGCGCCAGCAGCAACCGCCGCCTGCGAATGTACGTGCGCGCCGGCGGCAACGTGCGCACCTGCTGCGACGCCGATGACAACACCGGGCGCAATGCCACCGCAGCCAGCAAACGGATCAAACAGTCGAGAGGCGCTGGCCAGGGCGAGATAAGGATCGTCCGCCAGCAGGCAGGCAGTGGGACAAACAGGCGCAAACTCCGGGGAGAGGATCACCGCAGCGGCGGCGGTCGACTGCAGTTGCGTCAGGTACTTCTTATTGCTGAGGAAGCTGATGTCTTGCGGCCCGGCTGAGCGCAGGGACGCAAGGCCCGAGATCGTTAGCTGCGCATCACCGGTGAAGGCCAATCCCAAATGATCAGCCAGTTCAGCCAGTGAATACACGCTGGCACTACTCCTCGATAATCTGGTTCAGCTTGTCAGTAACTTTCGACGTGATGCTGTAGCCACCATCCGCGTGAATGATCGACTGACGCTGCAATAACAGGCCGATGCCCTCTTGCGCGATAATTTCCTTGAGCACGACCTGTACACGCGGGGCCATTTCCTGCAACAGGGCCTGCCCTGCCGCTGCCTCGGCTTTTTGCAGCTTGCCGGTCACGTGCTCAAGATCAGCCTGCTTGCTGGCGAGCTTGTTGCGCGCTGCCACCTGCTGTTCCTGGCTCATAACCGCCGCGTCTTTCTGGAATTTCTTCATGAGGTCTTCGAATTCCGACTTGAGTTTGTCGTACTCGGACTTGTCGGCCTTGTAGTCGTCCTGGCTGCGAACCTGGCCCATGCGCTTCTGCGCGAGATCGGTTTGCAGGATCGCCTCCTGTAAATCGACGACAGCGATCTTGCCCTGCGCCAGGCTCACGCCGGGAATTGCAAGAGCGGCAATTACGAAAGCGACTTTGATTAGTTTAAACACGGTAGTCTCCAGTAGTTAAATCACGCCACAGGCGCTAGCCAAGTGGCAGTTTGAAAAATTGTTTCCAGGCGGTGCGCAGGACACTGCTGCCAGGCCACGCCGATGCCGTCTGCCTCCAATGGGCTAAAAGCCCCTGCCCAGGGTGAACTGGAAGACTTCGTCCTCATCGAATTCCCCTTCATTCAGCGGTTTGGCGAGACTGAAGGTCATCGGGCCGAAACCAGTGATCCAGGTGACCCCGACCCCCACCGAATAGCGCAGTTCGCTGAGGTCTATATCGAAACAGTTCTGCTGGGTGGATCGGCAGTTATCATCAAACACGTTGCCCCAGTCAAAGAAAAAGGCCGAACGCAGCTGCGACTGGTTCTTCACAAACGGCACGGGGAATATCAGCTCGGCGCTGCCCTCCATCAGGATATTGCCGCCAAACGGATCCGGGTTATCGGGAACGGGGCGCACCACCAGGCTGTCATCCACTGCGGAATAGCCGATCTCATTACCCAAAGCCGTGGCATTGCCGTTCTCGTCGATCTCAACCGCCGGCTGGCGGAATTCGTATTCATTGGCCGGTGTACTGCGCGGCCCAAGGGTGTTGGCCTCGTAACCGCGCACGGAGCCAAAACCCCCGGCAAAAAAGTGCTCGTAAAACGGCAGCTCGGTGGTGTCACCGTAACCGTCACCGTAGCCCAGTTCAGTACGCACGCGCAGGCTCCAGGTATCCAGCAGCGGAACCGGGAAATAGATTTCCCCACGGTAGGTCAGTTTATAAAACTCCAGGTCAGATGCTGGCATCGACACTTCGAGCGCCACCGACTGCGCGGCGCCCCGCGTCGCAAAACGACCACGGTTCAGTGTGGATTGCGTCCAGCTGCTGGTAATCGTCCAGTTCAGGAACTCATCGCCATTTTCATCGAGGAAGCCGGTATTCTCGGGTGGCACCAGATACTCAGGCGGCAGGGTAGACAGGGCGTTCAGTTCTTCCACCGCAGCAAAGGTGCCGTCATCCAGGCGTGTTGAATCAAACCAGAAGTCAATGCCGTCGATCAAACGCGGACTGGCCTGAATCTCCTGTACCGCAAAACGGCCGGTGTTGATTTCAGTATTGGACACGCCAAAGCTGAAGCCAAGACGCTCGGTCTCTTTGATGGGATATCCGAAGTTGATTGCCGCGCCCAGGGTATTGGTACTGTAGCTGGCGACGTTGACCTCATCCAGGTCCGTGGAGCGATAGAACACGTTGAACCCGCGACTGACACCATCCTCTGTGTAGTACGGATTGGTATAACTGAAGTTGTAAACATCCTGAAAGCGCGAGGAATTCAGGCCAATGCCCACGCGCTTGCCGGTACCCATGAAGTTGTCCTGCTGAAGATTCACCCCGAGTATCAGGCCGGCATCCTGCGCAAAACCGATGCTGGCACCGATACTGCCCGAAGATTGCTCCTCAACGACAAAATCCACGTCAATAAGATCATCGTGACCGGGCACCTCAGGTGTCTCGACCGTTGCTCGGCTGAAGAAGCCCAGACGTTCCAGTCGTACCCGCGACTGTTCAATGGCGGCAGCCGATGCAGGAGCGCTCTCCATCTGGCGCATCTCGCGGCGCAGCACGTCATCCACGGTTTTGTCGTTACCCTCAAAATTGATCCTGCGCACATAGGTACGCTTACCCGGATCCACGAAGAACTTCATGGAGACCGTTTTGTCCTCTTCGTTGATCTCCGGGATACCGGTAACCTTGGCAAAACTGTACCCTTCATTGCCCAGGCGACGGGTAAGGTACTCTTCGGTTGAGGTGACCAGCTGCTGCGAAAAGGTTTGACCTTCAGAGACGAGCAGGAAGCGCTGCAAATCGCTCTCCGGCAGTACCAGGTCACCGGACAGATCCACAGCGCTCACAGAATACTTTTCACCCTCGCTGACGTTGGCAGTGATGTACACCGCTTCCTTGTTGGGTGACACGGAGACCTGCGTGGAATCGATGCGGAACTGTAAATAGCCGCGGTCCATGTAATAGGAACTGAGCGCCTCCAGATCCCCGGTGAGCTTCTCCCGGGAGTACTTGTCATCGTTGGTGAAAAAGGAGAACCAGCCGGTAGTTTTCAGGGCAAACAGGTCGGTCAGTTCTTCATCGTCAAAGACCGTATTACCCACGACGTTGATGTGCTTGATGGCGGCGACCTCGCCCTCCTCCACATCAATGTTCACCGTTACCCGGTTTCTGGGCTCAGGAATAACTTCCGTCTCGATAAAGGCATCATAGCGACCCTGCTGCACGTACTGGCGCTGCAGTTCCAGTTGCATCCCTTCCAGCGTCGAGCGCTGAAACACCTGCCCGACCGCAAGCCCGGCACCCTTGAGGCCATCAAGCAGTGCTTCGGTCTCGATGGCCTTGTTACCGTCGATGTTGATCTCGCTGATACTTGGGCGTTCGGTCACCATCACGACCAGCACGTTGCCGTCTCTTCCTATGCGAATATCATCGAAGTTGCCCGTGGCAAACAGACTGCGCGAGGACTCGCGAACAAGGCGTGCATCGACGAGGTCGCCCACACCTACAGGCAGCGCAGCAAAAACGCTGCCGGGGGAAATACGCTGCAGACCCTCGACGCGAATATCAGAGATGATGAAAGTCTGTGCGACCGCCATCTGTGCAACGAGCACGAGGGCCAGTAGCGGCCATTTGGGCATGCGTTTTATCAAAATTCACTCAACCGCTGGTTGCAGGCCTGGTAGCCACCCGCGGTGCATTCGATGAGAACTCGAATGCACCGCAGCACTACAGGCGCGCAATATCGTTATAGAGGGCCAACACCATTATCCCCAGCACCAAAAACAGCCCCATCTGGTAACCAAGGGCCTGTATTTTCTCAGGTACAGGCCGTCCAGCCAATAGCTCGACGGTATAAAACAGCAGGTGACCGCCATCCAGTACCGGAATAGGCAACAGATTGAGCACACCCAGGCTCACACTGAGCAGGGCGAGGAAACCAATGTACGATTCGAAACCCGACTCTGCAGAGGCAGTAGCGACCTGGGCAATCGTGATTGGACCACTGAGATTCTTGGGTGAAATTAACCCGGTGAGCATTTTGTAGATGGATTCCAGCGTAAACACCGTCAGCTCGCCCGTGCGCACAACCGCCGCGCCCAGTGCCTCCAACGGGCCGCGCTGATAACGGCGGATCAATTCCTCGGGCATCTCCGGTGGCGCCACGCCGACGCCAACACGACCGATCTGTTCGCCGCTTTCGATCACCGTCAGTTTCGGCACGACGTACAGCACCAGGCGCTGCCCGTCACGCGCCACTTCCAGCTCGACCGTCTGGCCTGGTCGCGCGCGCACGTAATCCACCCAGTCGTTCCACAGGGGCATGGCGATACCGTCGGCCGACAGCAGCAAATCGCCAGCCTTGAGACCCGCGCTCGCAGCGGGGCTGCCCGGCAGCACTTCGCCAATCAGCGGCTCAAAATCAGGCGTGTACAGGCGCACGCCAAGGCCGCCCAGCAAATCGGGCTTCTCCTGGGCGTACAGCCAGTGATCTATCGGCGCTTCCTTTTCGGTGATCAGGTCCGTGCCGGGGTACTTGACACTCAGACGCAGCGTGCCGGTGTCGCCGATCCTGTCGAGCAGGCGAAAGTTCAGTGCCTGCCAGGTGGGGGTTTCAACGCCGTCAACCGCGACGATTTCCTCGCCGGGCTGCAGCCCGGCCAGCTCGGCTACTGACTCCGGCTCGACGCGATCAACGATAGGCACGTAGCCTGATTCACCCGAGAGATACAGGAACCAGTAGGCGACAACCGCCAGTGCCAGATTGGCCAGCGGCCCTGCGCTGACGATGGCAATGCGCTGCAGTACGGGCTTGCGATCAAAGGCGCCATCGAGCTGCTCTGCGGGAATATCATCAGCGGTATGTTCACCCAGCATTTTCACATAGCCACCCAGGGGAATCGCGGCAATGCAGTATTCCGTGCCCCGACGATCGCGCCAGGTATAAAGCGCTTTGCCAAAACCGATCGAAAAGCGCAAGACGTGCACACCACAGCGCCGCGCCACCCAGAAGTGACCGTACTCGTGGATTGCCACCAGCAACGCCAGGGTCGCCAGGGTAATCAGTATTGTATAAAGAATATCCATCAATGCTGTTGCGCGTTATGAGTGATGCCGCCCAATTCGGCCAATATCGCCGCGGCAGTTGCCCTGGCCTGCTTGTCAGCCAGTTCGACCACCACGAGGTCGGTCGGTTCCGCCACTGTAACACGCTCCAGCGTTCGTTCTATGACCACCGGCAGATCAGTGAACCGGATTGCTCCATCCAGAAACGCCGCCACGGCCACCTCATTGGCCGCATTGCACACCGCCATGGCCGTACCACCTGCTTCCACGCTCTCGCGCGCCAGCCTTAAACAGGGAAAGCGGGCCTCATCGGGCTCTTCGAAGTTCAGTTGTGCCGTTGCCACAAGATCCAGCGGAGCGACGCCCGAGGCGAGTCGCGCGGGCCACCCCAGGCCGTAGGCAATCGGCGTACGCATATCGGGATTGCCCAACTGCGCCAATACCGACCCATCCACATACTGCACCATGGAGTGAATAATACTCTGGGGGTGCACGACCACCTCTACATCCTGTGCCTGCAGATCAAAAATCCAGCAGGCTTCGATAAGTTCCAGCCCCTTGTTCATCAGGCTCGCCGAGTCCACACTGATTTTACGACCCATTGACCAGTTTGGATGCGCGCAGGCCTGGTCCGGCGTCGCCTGCTGCATCTGCTGCGTTGTCCAGGTCCTGAAGGGGCCGCCCGAGGCGGTCAGCAGGACCTTACTGATGCCTTTTTTCGACGGTACGCCACCGGCATCAACGGGCATACATTGGAAGATGGCGTTGTGTTCGCTATCAATCGGCAATAGCGTTGCACCGCAGGCGCGCACCGCCGCCATCAACAGGTGCCCACCCATTACCAGGGATTCCTTGTTCGCCAGCAGAATAGTCTTGCCGGCCTGCGCTGCGGCCAGAGTGGACGGCAGGCCAGCTGCACCCACAATCGCGGCCATTACTACGTCTACGCCATCGGCACTGGCGATTTCTTCCAGCGCAGCGGGCCCGCCGAGAACGCGCGTATCGCAGCTTCCATGAAGCTGTCGCTCCAGTGCTGCCGCGGCGTCGTCATCGACCATCACCGCAAATTGCGGCTGAAATTCCAGGCACTGCTGCGCCAGGGCTGCCACGGACGAGTGCGCGGCCAGGGCGTAGACATTGTAGGCCTGCGGATGCTGGCGCAACACATCGAGCGTGTTTACGCCGATGGAACCGGTCGATCCCAGCACGCTGACACTGCGGCGCACGGCAGACATTACTGCCACCCCGCAAGCAACAGGCCCAGCACAAACACCGGCGCGGCCGCACACAGTGAATCCAGGCGATCGAGAATACCGCCGTGGCCGGGCAGCAAGGTGCCGCTGTCTTTCACGCCGCTTTGGCGTTTGACCATACTCACCGTCAAGTCACCCACTACAGAGGCCATCGAAGTCGCCAATGTTACCGCGACTATCGCCCCAAGGCTCAGGTGCGCTATCTGGTTTGGCAACATGATCCAGAAAAGCACAGCCAACGTGCTGCAGGCAGCAGCGCCACCCCAGAAGCCCTCCCAGGTTTTCTTCGGGCTGACCGCCGCCGCCAACTGGTGTTTACCAAAGGCCTTGCCGGTAAAATAGGCGCCCACGTCGGCGGCCACGACAATCAGGACCATGACCAACAGTAAACCGCCGCCACGGGGAAAACTGAGCAAGTACACAGCAGCCAACCATGCAGGCACAAGAATCAGCAGGCCCATCAGGCCGCGCATCACGCGAGTGCGCCAGAATACCGCGCTACTGGGATACCCTTTTATCCACAGCAGCGCAAACGACCACCAGAATCCGGCAAAGCCAAGGAAGGGTTGCACCTCATCACGCGCGGGCTGGCCGGCCAGTTCGCACACCACAAACAGCGCAGCACAGCACGCGGCCGTTACACCCACGTACAAAGCGCGCAACACCGGCGCATCAAGACCCGCCAGACGCGACCACTCCCAGGCGCCCAGGCTGACCAGCACCGCAAACAACACCGCCAGGCCCACCAGCGGCAGAAATGCCAGCGCTGCCAGAAACAAAACCACCATGGTCACGCCAGTGATGACGCGCTGCCTAAGCATTGTTTTCTCCGCCCGAGACAAGATCTTCTGCGGCACGGACACCAAAGCGGCGTTCGCGCTGACTGTAGTCTTCCAGTGCACGGGCAAACTCGAGCTCTCCAAAATCGGGCCACAGGGTCTCAGTGAAATACAATTCGCTATACGCGAAATGCCACAGCATGAAGTTACTGATGCGCGCGTCACCGCCGGTACGAATGCACAGGTCCGGCCGCGGCAGGTCACTGATGGATATGTTCTGGTCGATCATTTCAACGCTGATATCCTGCGCCCGAAGCTCACCGCGCTCAACCTGTTCGGCGAGTGTTCGCGCTGCCTGCGTGATATCCCACTGGCCGCCGTAGTCGACGGCAATCACCACAGTGGCGCGGTCATTATCGCGCGTAAGGTTTTCTGACTGCTGCATCAGGTGCTGCAAGCGCGGACTGAATTTCTCGCGCTGGCCTATAAACCGCAACCTGATGCCGTCCTTGTGCAGTTGCTTGACTTCATTGCGCAGGTAGCGGGACAGCAGTGCCAGCAGCGCGCGCACCTCGGGCAGTGGCCTGCCCCAGTTCTCGCTGCTAAACGCAAACAGGGTAAGCACCTCGACCCCATGACTCTGGCACGCCTTGAGCACTCCCCTGACGGCCTCAACACCGGCACGATGCCCCGCAGGCCCGGGCAAGCCCGAGCGCTTCGCCCAGCGATTATTGCCGTCCATAATGATGGCAACGTGTTTTGGTACAATCATGCTCATGCCGTTACCGGTGTGGTACTTGCGTTGTTATAGGTATAGTGCGCGAACGGGCAGCGTCAGATTTCCATCAGGTCTGCTTCTTTCTCCGCCAGTTGTTTTTCGATCCTGGCGACAAATGCATCGGTGAGCTTCTGCACTTCTTCCTGGCCGCGACGCTCATCGTCTTCACTGATTTCCTTGTCCTTCACCAGTTCCTTGAGCATCGCCATCGCATCGCGCCGCGCGTTGCGCACTGAGACCCGCGCAGCCTCGGCCTCGTTGCGAGCCTGCTTGGTGAAGCCCTTGCGCGTTTCCTGGGTCAGCATCGGCATGGCGATACGAATCACTTCTCCCGCCGTACTGGGGTTAAGACCCAGATCGGATTTCATGATGGCTTTTTCCACCTCGGGGATCATGGACTTGTCCCAGACCGTCAGCGACAGCGTTCTGGCATCCTCAACGTTGACGTTGGCAACCTGGTTCAGCGGCGTGTCCGCGCCGTAGTACTCGATCTTGAGGCCATCGAGCAGGCTGGGGTGCGCGCGTCCGGTTCGGATCTTGTTAAAATTGTGCCCCAGCGCTTCCAGGGTTTTCTCCATGCGCTGGGCGGCTTCTTCTTTGATATCGTTGATCACTCTGGGCTCCTCTTACACTGGCCGGGGCTACTCAATCAAAGTGCCCTCTTCAACGCCCTGCACAATGTTGAGCAAAGCGCCGGGCTTTTCCATTTCAAAAACGCGAACCGGCATGTCATGGTCGCGACACAGGCATATCGCCGTCAGGTCCATCACTTCCAGTTTCTTGTCCAACACTTCGTCGTACGTCAGTCGATCATATTTGATCGCATCTTCAAATTTCATCGGGTCTGCAGAATACACGCCATCGACTTTCGTCGCCTTGAGCACTATCTCGGCACCAATTTCTATGCCGCGCAGGCAGGCCGAGGAATCAGTGGTGAAAAAAGGATTGCCGGTGCCCGCGGCAAAAATGACGACATCGCCATTCATGAGTGCACGCACCGCCTTGCGCCGATCGTAGTGATCCACCACGCCGCTCATCGGGATTGATGACATCACCTGTGTTGCGATGTTTGACCGTTCCAGCGCATCACGCATTGCCAGGGCGTTCATGACCGTGGCAAGCATGCCCATATGATCGCCGGTAACGCGGTCCAGGCCGGCGGCTTGCAGGGCAGCCCCGCGGAACAGGTTCCCGCCACCAATTACCAGGCCCACCTGCACGCCGATGCCGACCAGCTGACCTATCGCCAAGGCCATGGAGTCGAGGATTTTAGGATCTATGCCAAAGTTTTCCCTACCGGTTAACGCTTCTCCCGAGAGCTTGAGCAGAATGCGCTTGTATTTTCTGTCTGCGGCAGCTTTGGCCATACGTGGTCCTCCGAAAAATCTCGCCCAATCTTACAGGACAAAGGCCCGCAGCCCTAGCGGGCAATGCAATTTTGGCTGTCAGGGGCAGTCGGCCGGCCTCCGCAGACTTTGAAAAAGCCCAGGCTCTGGCCAGTCGGCCAGCTGAATCGTACAGGCATAAAAAAACGGGGCCCTGGCCCCGTTTCTGTCGTCGATCCCTAGCCCTTGAGCTGGGCGGCCACCTCATCGGCAAAATCCACTTTCTCGACTTCGATGCCTTCGCCGACTTCAAAGCGCGAGAACGACGCCACGGTGGCGCCGGCACTGGCCACCAGCTTGCCAACGGTGACATCCGGATCTTTAACAAAGGCCTGCTCATTGAGGCTGTTCTCGGCCAGGAACTTCTTGATGCGCCCACCGATCATTTTTTCAATGATCTCTGCGGGCTTGCCTGATTCCTGCGCCTGGGCAGTAAAGATTTCTTTCTCCTTGGCGACCAATTCCTCAGGCATATCCTCGGGAGACACTACCTGCGGGCTCACTGCGGCGACATGCATTGCCACATCCTTGGCCAGGTCCTGATCACCACCGCTCAGTTCGACCAACACAGCGATACGGCTGTTGCCGTGAATGTAGGCACCCACGACGCCCGAATCCGCCGTCACCAGGTCGATGCGGCGCACACTGATGTTCTCGCCGATCTTCTGCACCAGCGCCTCGCGCGCTGACTCCAGATCGCCGGCCATCAACTGCGCGACATCGGTCTGGCGGCTGTCAAAAGCCGCTGCGACAACGGCTTCTACAAAGCGCAGGAAATTCTCATCGCGGGCAACAAAATCCGTCTCACTGTTCACCTCGACCAACACACCGTAGCTGCCATCATCTGCAACGCGCGCAGCGACGACGCCATCAGCGGCTGTGCGGCCTGCTTTTTTCGCCGCCTTCATGCCACTGGACTTGCGCAGCTCTTCGATCGCCAGCTCAATATCACCATCGGCGGCTGCCAGCGCCTTTTTACACTCCAAAAGACCCAGGCCCGTGCGCTCACGTAATTCTTTCACCTGTGCTGCAGACATTGTTGTATCTCCTCTGTTCCCCCTCATCCGGGGGCCTTCAATATGCAAACCCCCGGTTTAGGGCCGGGGGAATCGGGTTGTTCATGCGCTGAGCTATGGCCGCAGGGCCACCACCATCACTCGGCGGTGGCTTTGGGCTCCGCATCGGCTGAAACTGCTTCAACAGTCGGCTCGGCAGCGGCCTCTGCGGGCGCCGGTGCTGCAGCTGTCTCTGCTGGCGCTGCGCTGGCGGCGGCTTCCTCGACAAACTCGTTCTTCTCGGAAGGGACTTCGCCACCGTCGATCTTGCCCTGCAGGCAGGCATCCGCCACTGCGGTCACGTACAGTTTTATCGCACGGATCGCGTCGTCATTGCCGGGGATAACGTAGTCAACACCGTCGGGATTACTGTTGGTGTCGACAATACCGATCACCGGGATACCCAGCTTGTTGGCTTCGGTAATGGCAATGCGCTCGTGGTCCACGTCGATAACAAACAGCGCATCGGGCAAACCGCCCATATCCTTGATGCCACCGATGCTGCGCTCGAGCTTTTCCATATCGCGTGAACGCATCAGCGCTTCTTTCTTGGTAAATTTGGCGAAGGTGCCATCAGTTTGCTGTGCCTCAAGATCGCGCAAACGCTTGATCGAGGCACGAATCGTCTTGTAGTTGGTCAGCATACCGCCAAGCCAGCGATGGCTCACGTAGGGCATGCCCGCACGGGTGGCCTGCTCTTTCATGATTTTCCCTGCAGCCCGTTTGGTGCCCACGAACAGAATCTTGTTCTTGTTGGAGGCAAGACGCTGCACCAGGTCCAGCGCTTCATTGAAAGCCGGAACGGTGTGCTCGAGATTGATAATGTGGATCTTGTTGCGTGCACCAAAAATGTACTGGTCCATCTTGGGATTCCAGTAGCGAGTCTGGTGGCCGAAATGCGCGCCTGCTTGCAACAGCTCACGCATGCTTACTTGCACTTGTGCCATAGTTAATTACCTTGTACGGGTTAATCCTCCACATACCCCCGTTGCCAAACCCCCTTCGCTCCATGGAGCGAGCGGGCACCCTGACAAGGGTTGCGATATGTGTGCGTCGTTGGTTTCCAAACCGCGGGAACCGCCCCATTTGCAGGGCAGCTCCCGTCGGAGGCGCGCTTTATACCACAAGCGCAGCACCGATTAAAGAGACAACAGCGGTCCGCTTGCGGGAAGATTGTCTATTTCCACAGCTCTTGGGTTAGAATATGCCGCCCGCGACGCTGGTCCGGGCACGGGCAGACGCTTGTTTTTCTTAATTTTCAGAAGGTTATTGATGACGGTCTCGATAAAATCGGCAGATGAAATTGAAAAAATGCGCATTGCCGGTCGTCTCGCCGCCGAAGTACTGGAAATGATCGAACCGCTGGTAGAAGCAGGGATGACAACCGGCGAGCTGGACCACATCTGCCATCGCTATATCACCGAAACACAGCAAGCCATTCCGGCACCGCTGAACTATAACGGCTTTCCGCGCTCCATCTGCACGTCCATCAATGACGTGGTCTGTCACGGCATCCCCTCGGACAGCAAAAAACTTAAGAATGGCGATATCGTCAATATTGATGTCACGGTCATCAAGGATGGCTACCACGGTGACACCAGCATCATGGTCGAGGTTGGCGAGGTCGCCAGTCATGCCACACGCCTGATCGCCGTGACACAGGAGTGCCTTTACCTGGCCCTGGAGATCGTCAGGCCCGGGGCGACACTGGGCGATATTGGTCACGTCATACAAACGCATGCTGAAAAAAACTACTATTCCGTGGTGCGCGAGTACTGCGGCCACGGCATCGGCCGCGTCTTCCATGAGGATCCCCAGGTGTTGCACTATGGACGCAAGGGCACGGGCCTTGTGCTGGAGCCCGGCATGACGTTCACGATAGAGCCCATGATCAATGCGGGCAAACGCCAGACGCGATTGAACAAGAAAGACGGCTGGACAGTCACCACAGCCGATGGACGCCTGTCCGCGCAGTGGGAGCACACCCTGTGCGTGACAAACGATGGTTGCGAAGTATTGACAAGGCGCAGCAACGAAAACCTGCCGGCATCACTATGACACCCACAACATGACACCCACATCCCAGGCACTGCCCCGGAGCTGTTCGACCCGGCAGCCTTTCGCGAACAACTGGCCAACGGCAATACCCTGCAATGTTGCAAGCAGGCGCTGAGCCGCGTAATGGCGCATCAACACGATGCGTTTCGTGCGGGCGCGCGCGCCAGCGAACTGATAAGACAACGTGCGCATTTTACCGACGCCCTGCTGGGCGAGCTTTGGGACAGCCAGGCCTGGGGCGATGCCGAACTGGCCATGGTCGCGGTGGGCGGCTACGGCAGGGGCGAGCTTCACCCCCACTCTGATGTCGACCTGCTGTTCCTGCTGGGCGAGAACAGTGATCCGGTGCGTGACCAGCTGGCCGATTTCACAACCTTGCTGTGGGATACCGGTGTCAAACCGGGTTACAGCGTGCGCACCGTTGCCGAGTGCGTGGAACAGGCGCGTGAGGACATCACCGTACTGACCAATCTCATCGAGGCGCGCGTCATTCGCGGGGCCGCCACGTTGATGGCGCAGGTCCGCGAGTTAACCGCCGATACACACATGTGGACCAGCCGTGAATTCTTCAAGGCCAAACTCGATGAGCAAACCAATCGCCATAACAGGTTTGCCGACACCGAGTACAACCTTGAGCCCAATGTCAAGAGTTCGCCCGGAGGATTGCGCGACCTGCAGGTCATAGGCTGGATCACTGAGCGGCACTTTGGCGTGACCTCGCTGGAAGAAGTCACCGAGGGCAACTTCCTTACCGCCGAGGAGATTACAGTTCTCTCCGGTGGCCGCGATTTCCTGTGGCAAGTCCGCTACGCCCTGCACATGATCACCAACCGCGAGGAAGATCGACTCCTGTTTGATCACCAGCGCGAACTCGCCGCCCTGTGGGGCTTTCACGATGGTGACAAATTGGCCGTTGAACAATTCATGCAGGTTTATTACCGCTGGGCGCTCGATCTGGGGCAACTGAATGAGGTCATTATCCAGTACTTTGACCAGGCCATACTGCGCCAGAACATGGCCGACGACATCGAGGAACTCAACGACCGATTCCAGATCCGCAACGGCTATATCGAAGCGCGCAGCACTGAGCTGTTCGCAGAACAGCCCTCAGCCTTGCTGGAGGTGTTCCTTCTCTGCGGCAATAACGCATCGATCACCGGTATTGCAGCGCCGACCATTCGGCTGATTCAGGAACACTGTGACCAAATTGACGACGCGTTTCGCGCACGGGCGGACAACAAGGAATTGTTTCTGGCAATACTGCGCTCACCGCACAAGATGACACGCCAATTGCGCCGCATGGCACGCTATGGCGTTCTTGGCCAGTACCTGCCGGAGTTCGGCAGAATCATCGGCCAGATGCAGCATGACCTGTTCCACAGCTATACCGTAGACGCCCATACGCTGGAGGTGATCAAGTTTGCCCGCCGCTTTATGGTCCCGGGCATGCTGGAAAATCTGCCGGTATCGGGTCGTGTAGCACGACGCCTGGATAAAGTGGAACTGCTGTACATCGCTGCGCTCTACCACGACATTGGCAAGGGGCGTGGTGGCGATCACTCCGAGCTTGGCGCAGTGGATGCCCAGGCATTCTGTGTTAGCCACGGGCTGAACGACCAGGACACTGAGCTGGTCGTCTGGCTGGTGAAAAACCACCTGTTGATGTCTGCCGTTGCGCAGCGCAAGGACATCACCGACCCGGAAGTCGTGCAGGAATTTGCCACCCACGTGCGCGATGAACGCCACCTTGACTACCTGTTCACCCTTACGGTGGCAGATATCAACGCGACCAATCCAAAGCTCTGGAACGCCTGGCGCGGCAGCCTGTTGCGACAGCTGCATACCGAAACCAGGCGCGCTTTGCGCCGCGGCCTGGACAACCCGGTGCAGAAATCATCGGTAGTCAATGCCACGCGCCAGGCCGCCATCGAGATACTGGAGGGCCGCGGCTTTGTTCCGGAAGATCTGGAGGCTATCTGGTCGGATCGCGGCGACGATTATTTCATCCGCGAGCGTCCTGAGGATATTGCCTGGCATACCGAGGCGATAGATGACCATTACAATCGCGACCAACCATTAGTGCTGGTTAAGAACCGCGAGGAATCCAGCGTTGCCAACACCACACAGATCTTCATCCATGCGCGCACGCGCGTGCAATTATTCTCGCGTGTCTGCGCCGCACTGGAGTATCTCGACCTGAGCGTACATGACGCACGCATCTACAGCTCGAAAAACAACATGAGCCTGGACACCTATTTCGTTCTGGACTCCAACGGCCAGCCCATCGAGGATGACCACGGCAGGCTCAAGCATATCGAGGAATACCTGGCCGAGGTGCTGACGGACGACCACAGCGAACTGGACATCGTCGAGCGGCGCACCCGCCGGCAGGTCAAGTCATTTTTCATTCCGACAGAGACCAGCATGCGCGTCGATGAAGCCAGGAACCTCAGTATTCTCGAAGTCGCATCGCCGGACAGGCCTGGCCTGCTGGCAAGAATCGGCAGGATTTTTGTCGAGCTGAACATCGAACTGCAGGGAGCGAAGATCCAGACCCTGGGCGAGCGCGTCGAAGACGTCTTTTTTATCACCGACAGCCAGCACCAGGCGATTCGGGATCCGGAACTCGTCGCGGCGATCGAGCGACGCATCTGCGAAGCCCTCGACCAGCAAGCGGCGGCCTGAGCCACGATGAATACACTGCTGGATGCACTGGAACCGTACCCGTTCACAAAGTTGTCCAGCTTGCTGTCGCAGGTGACTCCGGCACAAAAATCGCAGATCAGGCTCTCGGTGGGCGAACCGCAGCATGCGCCACCACAGTTCGTGCTCGACACCCTGGCACAGCACCTGCCACGACTGGCAAACTACCCGGCCACCGCAGGCATACCGGAACTGCGCGCCAGTATCGGCCAGTGGCTGACCCGGCGCTTCGGACTGGCAGATTTCGCGCCAGACGAGCAGGTCATTCCAGTCAACGGCACGCGCGAGGCGTTGTTCGCCTTCGCCCAGGCGGTGGTCAACCACGACCGCGCGGCGCTCGTGGTGAGCCCCAACCCCTTCTACCAGATCTACGAGGGCGCAACACTGCTGGCCGGGGCACAACCGCTGTTACTTCCCTGCGATGCACAAAATCAGTTCCTGCCGGATTTTGACAGCGTCACCCGTGACCAATGGCAACGCACCCAGTTGCTCTACCTCTGCACGCCGGGCAACCCTACGGGCGCGGTCGCCAGCATGGCGCAACTGCAAAAGCTGGTTGCGCTGGCGCGTGAACACGACTTTGTTATCGCCAGCGACGAATGCTACAGCGAGATCTATCTGGATGAGAGCACCCCGCCACCGGGACTGCTACAGGCCTGTGCGGCCATGGGCGAGCCCACCTTCCACAACTGCGTGGTGTTCCACAGTCTCTCGAAGCGCTCAAACCTGCCCGGGTTGCGATCGGGATTTGTCGCGGGCGACGCCGCCATTCTGCGCCGCTTTATGCTGTATCGCACCTACCATGGCTGCGCCATGCCATTGCATCACCAGTATGCGAGTATCGCTGCCTGGTCTGACGAAGCGCACGTCGCGCAGAACAGGGCTGCCTACCGCGCGAAATTCAGCGCCGTGCTGGACATTCTTGGCGCAAGCATGCAAGTCACAGCGCCCGACGCCGGCTTTTACCTGTGGCCACAAACGCCGGGCAGTGACGAGGCCTTTGCGCAACAACTCTACGCTGATGAAAACGTAGTCGTGCTGCCCGGCAGCTATCTTGGCCGCACTGTTGACGGTCGCAACCCGGGTAATGGGCATGTCCGCATGGCGCTGGTTGCGGGGCAGCAGGACTGTGTCGAGGCGGCACAGCGTATTGCACACCACCTGGCGCGCGGTTAGTACATGCGCAAGGCAGAGCGTGTCAGCTTCATTCTCGATACGCTGCAACGGCTGTATCCGGAGCCGCCCATCCCGCTGGATCACAAAGATCCCTACACTCTACTGGTTGCGGTGCTGCTCAGTGCCCAGTGCACAGACGAGCGCGTCAACCAGGTCACGCCGGCTCTGTTCACACTGGCGGACAATCCCCATGACATGGCACTGCAGCCTGTGGCAAAGATCAAGGCGATTGTGCGTCCCTGTGGATTGTCTCCGCAGAAATCCGCAGCTATCCGGCGGCTCAGTGAGATACTGGTTGCCGAGCACGAGGGCAGAGTACCCGCCGACCTGGAAGCCCTGGAGCGCCTGCCCGGCGTGGGCCACAAAACCGCGAGCGTCGTGATGTCCCAGGCGTTCGGTGTTCCTGCCTTTCCGGTGGACACCCACATTCACCGCCTGGCACAGCGCTGGGGGCTGAGCAGCGGTAAGAGTGTTGCCCAGACCGAACGCGACCTGAAGCGTCTCTTTCCCCGGGAGCACTGGAACGCATTGCACTTGCAGATCATCTACTACGGACGCGAGTTCTGCACAGCCCGGGGCTGCGATGGTCGCGTCTGTGACATCTGCCGTAGCTGCTACCCACAGCGTAAGCATCCAAAGAAAACACGCAAAGCCTGATCGGATCGACATCAGCCAGGCGCAGGTCAAGGTGAGCCGCCCGTCAACCCCCGTCCGGCAGCCCCTGCGCGCCTACCTCTGAAGACAGGGATTTGCTATCCTGTGCGTCCCTTAAAAAGGCCCTTTGTTGTGATAACACTCTACGGCATCAAAAACTGTGACAGCGTAAAAAAGGCACGGCGCTGGCTGGAACTGCACAGTATCGAGTACGGCTTTCATGACTTCCGTGACGATGGGCTGGACAGGCAACAGGCCAGCAGCTGGCTGGCGGAACTGGGCTGGGAGACGCTGGTCAACAAACGCAGTACGACCTGGAAAGCGCTGGACCAGAAACAACGGGACGGCATGAATGACAGCACCGCACTGGAGGCCATACTGGCTCACCCCACACTGATCAAGCGCCCGGTACTGGATACCGGCAGCGAGCGACATGTGGGCTTCAAGGCTGCCCAGTACGAGCACATCCTGCAACGCCACGCACTCTAGCGGCACACCCAACAGTAAGGATTAACCATGAGCAACACAGCATTTGCGTTCGGCCTTGGAATAGGCACGCAGAACAGCAAAAATGAATGGTTGGAGGTTTTCTTTGCCCAGCCGATCATCAACCCGTCGGCACAGCTTGTGACAGCTGCGGGCGAGCTGGATTCTGCCGCCGCGCTGGATGCGGCAACGCTGGATGCCCTTGCAGCTGCACTGGAACAAGCCGGGGAAGCCGCGCAAGCGGGTCTGGCCCGCCACCTGGCAAAAGCGCAGCAACCGGTCGTTGCCGTACTGCTGCGCGAGGACGCGCCGCCGGCCAACGTGCCCGAGGGCTACCTGAAGCTGCATCTGTTGTCGCACCGGCTGGTAGCTCCCCACGGCACCAATCTGGAAGGCTTGTTTGGCATCCTGCCCAACGTGGCATGGACCAGCGAGGGTGCCATTGCTATCGAAGAGCTCGCACAGCGGCAACTGGCAGCCCGTTTGCGTGCAGAGGTACTGGAAGTCAGCAGCGTGGACAAATTTCCGAAAATGACCAACTACGTTGTGCCGGCCGGCGTCCGAATTGCCCATACCGCACGCGTGCGCCTGGGCGCCTACCTGGGCGAAGGCACCACCATCATGCATGAGGGCTTCGTCAATTTTAACGCAGGCACGGATGGCCCTGGCATGATCGAAGGCCGAATCTCCGCAGGCGTGCGCGTCGGCAGCGGCTCTGACCTGGGCGGCGGCTGCTCCACTATTGGCACGCTTTCCGGTGGCGGCAATATTGTCATCTCGATTGGCAAGGAGTGCCTGATCGGCGCCAATGCCGGTATTGGCATCGCACTGGGTGATCGCTGCACTGTCGAGGCAGGCCTGTTTGTCACTGCCGGCACCAAGGTCACAATGCTGGACGCGCAAGGTGCTGTGGTAGAAACGGTCAAAGCGCGCGAACTGATGGGTAAGTCTGACCTGCTGTTTCGACGCAACTCAACCAACGGCGCCGTGGAATGCCTCACCAATCGCAGTGCAGTAGAACTTAACGAGGAATTACACGCTCACAACTGAGCAGGTATCACGCGCAATGGAAAACACCCTGGCACTGTGCTGCGAATTGATTCGCCGGCAATCGATTACCCCGCAGGACGACGGCTGCCAGGCGCTGATGATGCAGCGGCTGTCCGCTATTGGCTTTGCCTGTACCGCCCTGCCCTTTGGCAAGGTCAGCAACTTCTGGGCTGTGCGCGGCACGGGCGGCCCGCTACTGGTGTTCGCCGGACACACCGACGTTGTGCCGCCCGGTCCTGTGGACGAGTGGGAAACACCCCCGTTTGAGCCAACCATTGCAGACGGAGTGCTTTACGGGCGCGGCAGCGCAGATATGAAGGGCAGTCTTGCCGCCATGATCATTGCCTGCGAGGCGTTCGTGCAGGACAACCCTGATCACGCCGGGCGCATCGGCTTCCTGATCACCTCCGATGAAGAAGGCCCGGCCGTTGACGGCACGGTCAAGGTGCTGGAGCACCTGCGGTCGCTCGGGGAATCCATCGACTGGTGCGTCGTCGGTGAGCCTTCCAGCAGTGAGGCACTGGGCGATGTCATCAAGAACGGACGGCGCGGTTCACTTGGCGCCATGCTCACCGTACACGGCGTCCAGGGCCATATCGCCTATCCGCACCTGGCGGACAATCCCATCCATCGCGCGCTTGGGGCCCTGCTCGCCCTGACCAACGAGACCTGGGATGAAGGCAATGCGTTCTTCCCGCCCACCTCCCTGCAGATATCCAATATTCACGGCGGCACCGGAGCCACCAATGTGATTCCCGGTGAGCTGCTCGTACAGTTTAACTTTCGCTTCTCGACAGAGGTTACCGATGTGGCGTTGCGCGACCGGACAGAAGCAATCCTGCGGGCACATGGGCTGGATTTTGCTATCGACTGGAACCTCAGCGGGCAGCCGTTTCTCACTGATCACGGTCAGCTGGTGGATGCCGCCATCGCGAGCATTGCGCAGGAAACGGGTATTACAACTGAATTGTCCACGGCTGGCGGCACCTCGGATGGCAGATTCATCGCCCCCACCGGCGCACAGGTGGTGGAGGTCGGGCCGATCAACGCCAGTATCCACAAGATCAATGAAGCCGTCCGCGTCGATGACCTGCCGCGCCTGGCACGCATCTACCAGGGCATCATCGAGCGTTTGCTGACCTAACCAGCACCCGCCTTTGCCAACAGGCTGGTAGCCAGCGCCTGGTTCGCCTCCCCGGGCACAACAATCACCTCACCCGTGCCGATGGCCTGCAGGCTGGCTTGCACCACCGCTGCGGACTCCATCCACAGTTCCTCGGGAATTCTCTGCCTTTCAAATCCGTGCTGCGCCATCGCCTCATGAAACTCAGTGCGGGTAAAGCCCGGGCACAAGGCCTGCACAACGATACCCGTTCCGGCTAACTCCGCCTGCAGTGATTCAGAGAAGTAATTCAGGAACGCCTTGGTTGCGCCGTATACGGCCATGCCCTTTCCGGTCATCAAGGCCCCCAGGGAAGACACGTTGATAATCACCCCGGCACCGCGCTCACGCATGAACGGCACCGCACCACGACACAGCGCCAGGGTGGCATTGCAGTGCACCGAGACCATTTCCTGCTGCACATCGATGGGTAAATCCGCAAACTGGCCGAATGGCGAAAACCCCGCGTTGTTGACCAGATAGTCCACCGGCCCCTTCTGGCGCAAGGCTTCCAGCGTCGCTGCGACGCCCTCCACAGTGGACAGGTCGGCCACAATGCCGTGCACTTCGGCGCTCCCATCCAGCTCTTGTGCAAGTTTTTGCAAACGATCCCTGCGCCGGGCAACCGCTATGATGACATCACAACGCTCGGCCAGTTGGCGACAAAACTCCAGGCCCAGCCCTGCGGAGGCGCCGGTAACAAGGGCGGTGAGAGAATCTTCGGGCATACAGGCGGCTCCTGGGCAGGGAAAGGTAAAACGGCGGGGCATCATGCCCTTGACTGGCCGGTGTTAGCAACGACCTGCCTTCAGGCAGTGAGGCTGCGTAGGACGTAGACATCATAACGTACGGTCTTGCCCCGGATACAGTGCGACACCGGCCGCTCTCCCAGCGCCGGAGCACGAACCGGACGCTTCACGACGACGCGCGCCACGTCCTGTGCGAGCGCCCAGCCCAGCAGTTCGGCAGCCGCTGCGCCTGACGCTGACGCGCCCAGTAGTCGCTGGAAGACCGCCATGTCTTTCTTCACGGCGGCGCGCTTGTCACGCGGTGGAAACATGGGGTCCAGGTAAACCACATCGAACTGGCCGGGCAACAGGGATAACTCGCAGGTCTCCCCGGCGCGCAGTTCCATACGCTGAGCCACGCTGCTGAGCCAGTCATCGTCACTGCCAACTGCGGCCTCGATGCCCGAGCGCAGCAGATGTGCAACTACCGCTGAGCGCTCACACAGGGTTACGCGAGCGCCCAAATCGGCCAGCACGAAAGCGTCGCGGCCCAGGCCCGCTGTACCATCAAGAACGCGCAGTTGCGTCTTTTTCCCAATACCCATAGCGCGCCCCAGTAGCTCATTGGCGCCACTTTTGCGGCGATGTCGCATTGCACCGCTGCCAAAATCCACTCGTAAGGGGCCGGGAGCGCCCTTGCCGGTCAGTTGCACGGCCAACTGCCGCCCGGCAACCAGCAGCAGCGCCTGGTAAGGGCAGGGCTGCTGCTGGTCTGCAAGCAGGCCTAGCAACGGCAGCCCCAGGTTCAGGGCGAGATCGCGTGCGTGCGTGGCATCCGTCGGTGCGTCGAATGCAATGGCCAGGGTGATGTCTGCCTGGGATGCGGGCGTCGCCACCGCTAGCGGCTGGCCGCGAGGAGGGACTCGAGGCGCTCGCAGTTGTCCACAATGGCCTCCATATACAGGTGCCGACCGTCAAAATGCGCTGCCGCGTAACGATGCACACCTTCAAAATGACCGTCGAGACGATCATGAATCGCCGTGCGAATAAAGGTCGGGGTCATTTTGAGCAATTGCTCCGGGGAGCGGTAGATCGTGCCGGTGTGTGTGTAATGACCGTTCAGACCGGCCATACCACCGACCACGAACTCTTCATACAGGTCGTCGCGGCACTTTCTGACATAGTCAATGTCTGCCATTTGCGCGATGAGATCGGCAGTCCCCAGGAGCATGCCCACCAGGCGCTCTGCCTCTGTGGCGACACGGATATTGTCCACAGACAACTCGTACCCGGTGAAGTGGACGATTCTGGCGCAGGCCGGACTCAGTCGGGCCAGGCCCGCATCGGGTAGGTAGTCGCGCAGAAAACGCGCGCTGCGACTGACGTGCACCCGGGTATAGGCGGCGCCATTACTGTGGCGTGAATCACGCAGGCGGCGAATATACCCCGCATCGTGAAACAGGGCCGCCGCCATGCCGGTCAGCGCCATCTCGGCTGACAACATACCGCTGCTGCCGTGTCGCAGGTGATAGCCGTCGAGCAGTCGCGCCATCGCCAGGGTGACATCCAGCACGTGCTGCTGGTTGTGGTAGGCCACATCACAGGGGTGGAAGCCGGGATAATTCCCACGGTACAGCCGGTGAAAATCTGCAAACAGGCGCGCCAGTGCAGCGCGATCCAGTTGCGGATAGCCACGACAAAGTATGTCTTCAGATACCGCCGCTACAACGGCAGTATCAGTGACATCGATCGAGTTACTCACATCCATGTGATAGGCGCGCTGAATTTGCCCCACAACTGCTAGTCCTCTGAAATCGTTTTCCCATTGTGTTTTTTGAGCATACTGGCCAGATCATCCGCTAACTCCGCTGCGCTGGCGGGCGGTTCACTGGGACGGGAGGAGGACTTCTGCGGATCCTGGGGTTGCGCGACGCGCGTGGGTAGATGCGCGTCGTCCAGCCCCAGGGAAAGCGTTTCGCCAGCCAGGTCGATGGCCACCTCGAGATTGTAGGCATAGTGCGAAAGGCCGTGCTTGTCGACGATACGGAAACGCCGCGGTCGGGTTTGACCGTCCTGTTCGACCACCTCGGACAAGTGGCATGACAGGCTTTCTATACTCTTGTTGGACAACTGTATGCCGACCACGGCACCCAGTACGCGATTACAGGCATTGACGAACGAGGTGGTCGACACTGACGTGATGGACTTTACGGCATCCCCGCCCCAACCGGCCTGTTCACAATGAAAATCGCCAACCAGCACCTGGTGAGCCTGCGCCAGGTCCAGCATGCGCGCCAGTTCAATCGTTACATCGCCAACGATATAGCTGAACATGGATGGATTGACGCCCTCGGCCTGGTAGAGCTCATAGTGCCCGCCGATATGGTAGCCGGTGCGAATCACAGGCACGGTATTACCCTTGGACGCTGCCTGAGCGACAGCGTTATCGGCTACCACCAGTAGCATAAAGGTGAACAGATCCTGGTTTGCCGCCGAACCCAGATCGCGGTTCCAGACGTAGTAGCCATCACCGGTAGTGGTGCGAGTAAAGTTGATGGTAATGCCTTTGCCCAACAACTTGTTGCAGGCTGAATTCAGCGAGTAGGAAAGGCTGTTAAGCTGGCTGGCCTGCTCGAAGGGCGTGTAAAGGGAAAAATCGACAATATCGAACAGCAGTACCGCCCTGCTGTCCACGTAGCTGATGCCATAGCGCTTGATCAGCTCCTCAACGGAGTCCATGACCTGAGGCTCATCTGTGAGGGCTGTGCTGAGCTTGATAAACGTGGGAGAGACGTCGAGCCTTTCACTGATTGCGAAAAGCTCTTCGCGGGTTTTCTGGCGCACACCGGAGATCAGATCGCGAACGAAGGACTCGTTCTTTTCGCTGTCTTCGGTGCCGGCGCAGTAATTGCCCAGGAAGTAATGCGGCACCAGAATGACCAGCAGGCCGCGTTCATCTGCGCTCCAGCAGAGCACGATGTTCTGCCCCATGCGCCACTGCTTGCGCAGGGTTTTCTCCAGCGACTTGAGATTGCCGCGCTGGACGATGCTGATGGCCTCCAGGGGTACAGCGCCCTCGTTTGACTTGCGGGAGTCAGAACCGGACTGGCCAGCGGTAGATTTCGGCGTACTGTCTGGCATGGTTTTGGTCGCCCTCGTTGAATGCCCAATGTGGTTGTCCACATCGTCGCTTCGGGCATTATAATGAGGTACCGAGCTACGAGCTATGCCCCGCGACGAGGAAACCAGGCGCAGCCTGGGCTTGTCCCCATCTTTTGAGTATTGCCCATGATCCACCGAATCTATCTCCTGTGTGCTGCTGTGATGTTCCTGGCGCTCGCCGGCTGCCAGGGTTACGACGTCACCATCAATGAAAGGGTTGTCTATTCACCCGTTCCACTGCTAAAGGACTTTGAGGTCACAGACCCTGCCCTGCAGGCCTGTCTCGAGGCCACCATCGAACATCAGGTCATCACCCGTATTGGGCAACTCACCAGCCTCAATTGCAGCAACGCCGGTATCACTGACCTGGCAGGCCTGGCCGCCTTTGAGGCACTTGGCGTACTGCGCTTGTCTTCCAACAAAATTCGCAACCTGGTGGAACTGCAAAAACTGGTCAGCCTGCGCGAGCTCTATCTGGATGACAACGTGGTGGTCGACCCGGTGCCGCTCTACTCACTACGGGCGCTTGAGACCCTGGACCTGACGGCCAACGCCACGCTGCAATGCCCTCGAAATGACGAACTGCGCAAGGTTGCCAGCGTTGCGTTGCCGCAACACTGCCGCTGACCCCCATCACGAGATGGCCGTTGACACCGGACAGCGCAGGTTTCTTTTCCGGCTGTACAGCGCCGCTGGCAAATTGCCAATCGCCGTGCAATCGTGCATCGGCCATCTCGTCTACTGTGGGCTGTATCACATCACAGGCTATCGACGAACGGTTGTGCAAAATAACCTAAACCGCGCGTTTCCCGATAAGAACGCGAAAGAGCTCACACTTCTGGAAAAAAAGTACTACCGGCATTTATCGCAACTGGCACTGGAGCTACTGCGTGCCATGCACATGCCGCAGTTCGCGTTCACCGCCCGCGTTACACAGTCAAACCCGGAAGTCCTGCGCCAGTGCAGCGCCAATTACCAGCGCTCTGTCATGATACTGACGATTCATCAGGGCAACTGGGAATGGTTGCTACACGGCATCAGCGCGGTGGTCCCGCTGCCATTCGTGGCCATCTACAAACCACTGCATAACACAGACGCAGAGCTGTTCATGCAGCGGCTGCGCCGTCGATTTGGCGCAGCCACGGTGCCGGTCAGACGCGCCGCGCGCGATATCATGGCCAGGCGCGACACAGCGCGCTGCATTGTGATGTTGGCGGATCAGTCGCCCGTTACTGCAGAGCACACCCACTGGCCGCTGTTCTTTGGCACGCCCACTGCGTTTCACGCCGGCCCCGCACGGCTTGCTGCCGCGACCGGGCACGCGGTGGTGTTTGCCCGCTGCAGCCAACCATCGCCGGGCCACTACTGCGTCCATTATGAGGTGCTGGCCGAGGCCGGCCAGGCGGTGGATGAAACACAGTTGACCCAGCGCTATGCCAGCGCGGCGGAAGCGGCCATCAACAGTGAACCCCACAGTTGGCTGTGGAGCAATCGACGCTGGAAGCGGGCGTAAACCCACCGGGCACTAGCGGCTTACAATTCCAGCCAATCGAACCCTGCCGCCTGCTCGGCAAACACCACCCTGTCCAGGCAGCCCAGTACCTCCAGCAGCGCCTGTTCGGCATACTCGCGAGTGTTGTTCTTTTCGCTGATGTGGGCAATGACGATATGCTGCAGGTTGTGTCCGTCGATCATCTGCAACAATTGCGCTGCCTGCCGGTTATTGAGATGTCCCCAGTCACCACCCACCCGCTGCTTCAAATGATGGGGATAAGGCCCTTCCAGCAACATGGGCAGATCGTGATTGAACTCCAGCAGTAGTGCCTGGCACGCCGCGTAGTGCTGCACGACATGCGGTGTAATGCTGCCCAGGTCGGTGAGTATACCCAGTATCAGCCCGTTACAGCCCAGTCGGTACTGACACGGCTCTGCCGCATCGTGCGGTACCGCTACTGCCGTGACTTGCAGGTCTCCGATAGTGAACTCGTCATCACAGTTGAAGCTGTGATAGGCAAAGCCACCATCCACGCGACCGGTTGCGCGCGTGCCGTGCGTGAGGTAGATGGGAATATCGAACTTGCGCGACAGCGCGGCGACTCCGCTGGCGTGGTCAGAGTGCTCGTGCGTGACCAAAATGGCGTCCAGCTGCGCTGCGGTCACACCCAGTTGCTGCATGCGGCGCGTGGTCTCACGCAGCGAGAAACCACAGTCCACCATCACCAGCGAGTTGCCGGTGCGCACCAGGGTCGCGTTGCCCTTACTGCCTGAGCCGAGCGATGCGAACTGCATCGCCTAGTTGATATTGCCTTTGATCAGGGCGAGCAAGTCCTGCTCGGCGCGCTTGGGAAAGGCCAGCTCGGCATCCGCCGGGTCTAGCATGATCCTGACGGTGGTTGCATCCACCGCGCTGATCGTCACAAGGAACGCCTCGTCTTTCAGTTCATGTTCCTCGTCACCCCAGAGCCAGTCAAAAAAGCCGGCGTCTTCTTCTTCCTGCAGGCCGAGGAACGTCGCATAGAAGATACCGGCACTGCGATCCCTATCTGTCACGGAGAACGATGACTTGTCCAGTGACCTGTCCAGCGATGCCCAGGCACGATCAAAGGGTAACTCCAGGCGGATGAATGTTTTGCCCTGTTCGGTTTCCTGCAGGGAGATCTTGCCTCCGGCACTCAGACCCTGGTCGGCGAGCATGGATACCGGTGAGGAGTCCGCGCTGTCGGCGAGGTATTGAGACACCGCACGCAGCATTTCTGCTTCCTGGGCCAGATCGTCAGAGCGCGGCGGCCAATCGCTGGACCGGCCCTGGTTCATCTGCAAGACGTGTAATTCACTGGTACCGCGCTGCACGCCCTGCTCCATGCGGAACCGGAAGCGGCTCTGCAGCGGCTTGCCCTCGAGCGACAGCCAGGTGGTATCTATCAGGCCAGCCCTGGCGTCAACACTTGCGACCTGCATGCCGGCAGCTGCGAGAAAGCCGCGCACCTGCGGCCACACCTGCCCGGGAGCCAGCGCGATCAACGCCCAGCTGTCGTCGCCAAGCTTTTGTATCCTGACTATTTCCTCGCCCTCCCCGGCCACCAGCGGCGCGGGCCGGGGTACTTCGAACTCACCTTCCGGGACGATTCTTTCCTCGACCTCGGGGATGACGTAAATCTCCCGCAGCGTGCGGGTGTCCTTACCCTGTGGCACTGTGACCACCGGCACTTCCGGGGCTTTTTTGTAATCTTCCGAGCGGTCGCGAAAAATCCCGTCGTCACCAAACATAAAGCCGCAGCCGCCAAGCAGCATGAGGCCGCTTACGGTCGTCACTATTTGCAGTGTGCGCAGCGTCATAAAGCTATACCCCGGCCGCTTCAAGTGCGGCAATAACCTGAGCGTGGTAGCGCTCGTCCAGCGGCGTTAAAGGCAGGCGCAAGGTCTCTCCGATCAGGCCAAGATGGTGCAGTGCCCACTTGACGGGAATCGGGTTTGCCTCCAGAAACAGCGCTTCATACAAGCCTGCCATTCTCGCATTCAGGGATTCGGCTGTCGCCCTGTCGCCACGCAAGGCCGCCGCCACCAACTCGGCGTTAAGCGCCGGTGCAACATTGGCGGTGACCGAAATCACACCTTTGCCACCGCCCAGAATAAGCTCCATGGCGGTTTCATCATCACCTGAATACAGTGCAAATTCGGGACCGCAGCCACTGACCAGCGCCGCCACCCGTGACAGGTCGCCGGTGGCGTCCTTCAGGCCTACGATATTCTCAATTCGGGACAACGCAATCGCGGTGTCGTTGTGCATATCCACTGCCGTGCGGCCAGGCACGTTGTAGAGAATTTGCGGAACAGCTACCGCCGCAGCCACGGCCTTGTGATGCTCATAAAGACCACGCTGCGTCGGGCGATTATAGTAGGGTGTTACCAACAGGCAGGCATCTGCGCCAACCGATGCGGCGGCGTCTGTCAGTTCAATCGCCTCATGGGTGGAATTGGAACCGGTTCCTGCAATAACGGGAACCCGTCCGGCGCAGTGCTTCACGCAGTGTTCAATCACTTCACAATGCTCGGCCACGCGCAGTGTGGCGCTCTCTCCCGTGGTACCCACGGCACCGATGGCGGCGGTGCCGGCGCCAATGTGCTGGTCAATGAGCTTGTCCAGCGCGGGCCAATCAACACTGCCATCGCTGCACATTGGGGTCACTAACGCGACGATACTGCCAGTAATCATTGTGTGTCTCCGCCCTCTATCTATGGGGCTTGCACGGCCCTATGCAATGCGCTGGCCATTATCCATGACAGCGACAGGATAACAACCTGTGGTCTAAAATGTGATACATAGCATTCAGCACGCCACAAACACAACCGGCACTAACGTCAACAACAGGGAGAGTAATACGATGCGAGTATGGCCCGCACTGATTCTGTTTGTATTGAGCTTCCTGGGCAGCCCGGCATGGGCGCAGCAGGACATCACCATCACCGAGCTATCCAATGTTGATCGACAGTTTATGGCGCAACAACGCACGCTGCTGGAGGATCTAGCCGCGATCAACCTTGGGCGCAGTTTCAGCGGCGAGCCCGAGGCAGACATTGCGCTATTACAGGCACTGCTGGACCGCAAACTGGTGCGCCCCGAGCAAACCAGGGAGCTACAGGCCATGGGGCTGGTCCTGGGCGACCTCCTGGCCCGTGAACTGGATATGCACTGGGTAGTTTACGAAGACAGCGTCGGCCGCAGCCGCGCACTGCGCTACAGGGAGAGCGACAACTACCTCTTCCCGATGACAATGATCTCCAGGCGCCAGCAGGCCGGCAACACCACGCCCGTTGCAGAGATCTACCGCAAGGCCTACGACATTATCGACAGCGCGCGCGAGCCCCTGCCGTTTCAGTAGGAGCAAAGCCGGGGCCGCGCGCGGTGCCCTGAGGCGTTGACACCGCGTTATAGCGGCTAGAATTCGTCGTTGCGCAGCATGGCATCGGAGCCGCCATCGACAAAAAACACCGAGCCGCAGACGAAGTCTGCCGCGGGGCTCAACAGGAAGGACATGACGTTGGCGATCTGCGGGGGTTGTGCGACGCCGCCCAGCGGCACCATCTCGCCAAACTGCTTCATTGCCGCGCCCAGTTGCTCGTCCTCCATGACCTGCTCGGACAGCGGCGTCATGGTAATTCCCGGCGCTACCGCATTCATGCGAATGCCTTGCGCGGCGTAGGGCACAACATGACGACGCATCCACATGGTCACTGCACGCTTGGAACCGGCATAGGCCGTCTGGCCGTCACGTTCTTCGATACCTGCACAGGCCTTTTGCTCATCACCGGACAGGCAGTCCTGCACATAAGGGTCGTCGGCAGGCACCATGGGCGCCGAGTTGGACGATACGATTAACACTGCGCCGCGCTTTTTGGCCAGCAAATCACGCAGCCCTTCAACGGTAGCGATCACCGCAAAATAGTTAACCCTGGCGATCAGCGACACCGGCTTTGCCACCGGCGGTAGTCCCGCGCAGGGAATAAAGCCGTCGAGGCCGTCGGGCGCTCGGGCGGAAATACCATCGATGGCCGCCTGGCGGCCGGCGTCAGTAGAGAGATCGGCGACAATGTCGCCCTCTTTGATGTCTACTGTGATGACCTCATCGCCGCGTTCAATCAGCTGCCGTTTGAGCTCGGCGCCAATCCCGGTTGCGCCGCCGGTCAGTGCGTATATACCCATAGTTTCTCTCCACGTGTTGGTCTTGCCTGCTGTGTGCGCTGCGGTAACGCCGCCTGGTGCACGCTTACGCAGCCAGCGCTATTGTCCTGACAAGTGACTGCAGCGCCTATGTGCGAAGCGGCCAAAAGTCGGGGGCCAATCATGCACCGATTTCCACGGTTTCGTCGTCGCCGCTCATCAATGCCACCTCTTTATTGCGTGCAGAGCTTACCGCACGCGACAGCCGCTGCAACTGCCAGGGGGTTTTAAGCGCGGGACGAAACAGCGGATCATTCGCAGCGATCGTATGGCTGTTGTCCAGCCAGCGCTCGCACTCCTGCCCGTCAAGAATGACCGGCATGCGCTGGTGCCAGGGTCGAAAGGCTTCTGCCGCGGCGGTCGTGACGATGGTACAGGACAAGAGCCCGGTCTCGTCCTTGCGCCAGACATCCCACAATGCCGCCAGCGCGAAGGCCTGTGCCGCGTTGGTTATCTTCCAGGGCTGCTTGCCTCCCTCCTCGTTGCGCCACTCCAGGAAGCTGCTGACCGGCACGATGCCACGCTGTCTTTGGAACGGCTGCCTGAACGCGCGACTGCTCGAGAGGCCTTCGCTGCGCGCATTGAACATGGCATATTTCTGGTCCACCGTCGGCGCCCATGACGGCGTTAACCACCAGCGCGCGTCTTCAAGCGTGGCCTGGCCAGCGCTGCGGCGCAGCAACGGCAGCGCCTCGGTGGGTGCAATGTTTACCCGTGTGGGCAGCTGCAGATCGATGCCCAGGTCGCGCAGCAATGCCTGCAAGCCCGGGTTATCGATGACGTTTACGCGACCACACATGCGCGTAATGTGCCCAAATCATCCCGCGGTAGCAAGGCGAGGTCTGTCATAGTAAACCCCGTCATGCGCCAGGCGCCCTGTCACCCTTGCCTGTACCCCCTGAGCGGGAGTACCCTGTGCCACGTTTTTCCCCCGGAGCCAATCATGAGCGATAAACCGCTGGCGCCAGCCATTGAGGGCTGGTACACACTCGACGCCAAGCCGCATCTCATCGGCACGCGCTGCAAGGGCTGTGGTACCTATTTCTTTCCCAAGCAAAGCCATTTTTGCAAAAACCCGGACTGCGAAAGTACCGATTTTGAAGAGGTTGAACTGAGCCGCACCGGTGCCGTCTGGAGTTACACCAACGCTTGTTACAAGCCACCGGAGCCCTATGTGGCACGCGAGCCCTTCGAACCCTATACCATCGCCGCTGTGCAGCTAGAGAAGGAAGAAATGGTCGTACTGGGCCAGGTCTGTGAAGGGGTGTCGGTAGAGGATCTCAAAGTGGGCATGACCATGGAACTCGTGCTGGAGCCACTGCATGAGACAGACGACGACATCAAGGTGACCTGGAAATGGCGCCCACTGGATCAATGAACACAAACCACTGCCTGACAGAACCCCGGAGCTAACGATCTATGGCTAACGAAATCGCGATTCTCGGTGCCGGCATGCACCCCTGGGGCAAGTGGGGGCATAATTTTGTCGAGTACGGCGTCGCCGCCGCTCGCGAAGCACTGGCCGATGCCGGTGTGTCCTGGCGCGATGTAGGCTTTGTCTCGGGCGGGGCCACCATCCGCTGCGGTTACCCTGGCTATGTCGCTGGTGCTACCTTTGCCCAGGCCCTGGGATGGCAAGGTGCCGAGGTCAATACCTCTTACGCTGCCTGCGCATCCGGTTCACAGGCACTGGCAGCGGCACGCAATAAAATACTGGCCGGCGAGTGCGAGGTTGCGCTGGTCGTCGGTGCAGACACCACGCCCAAGGGTTTCCTGGCACCTGCCAAGGGTTATCGTCCGGAAGACCCGGACTGGGTGCGCTTTTACCTGGGCATCACCAACCCTACCTATTTTGCCCTGTATGCCCGGCGGCGTATGGATCTCTACGGCGACACGCTGGATGACTTTGCCGCCGTCAAGGTCAAGAACTCGCGGATCGGCAGCAAAAACCCTCGTGCGCGCTACCGCAAAGCCTTCAGCGCCGAGGATGTCGCCGCCTCAGCCATGGTGGCCGACCCACTGCGCCTCATGGACATCTGTGCGACCAGTGATGGCGGCGCCGCCCTGATCGTATCGAGCCTGGAGTATGCGAAAAAAATCGGCAAAGGCAATGCACCGCGCGTTGCTGCGATTTCCACCGTCACACCGACGTTTGCCAGTGGTGTGGTCGAGATGCCAGACATTGCAACCGATTCTGCTGCAGCGGCCGGCGTTGAAGCCCAGGCCTACCGGGCAAGCATTCCCGTCAAGGCCTACGAGGAGGCCGGTATCGGGCCTGAAGATGTCTCACTGGCCGAGGTCTATGACCTGTCAACAGCCCTGGAACTGGACTGGATAGAAGATCTTCAGCTGTGCCCGCGTGGCGAGGCCGCCGGCCTGCTACGCGCCGGCGATACCGCTGTGGGTGGGCGTATCCCGGTCAACGTTTCTGGCGGCCTGGCCTGCTTTGGTGAGGCAGTGCCGGCCCAGGCACTGGCGCAGGTCTGTGAGCTGACCTGGCAGCTGCGCGGCGAGGCGGGCGATCGCCAGGTGGAGGGTGCCACCGTGGGTATCACCGCCAACCAGGGCCTGTTTGGTCACGGTAGTTCGGTGATTGTGAAAAAATAAGCCCAGACTGGGCAGGTACCGCAGCGCTCTCAGACCCTGCGAATATACTCGAGTGTGTCGTTGACCATGTACAGGCGATGCTGCGGCGCGTCAGCGTCTTGCAGCCGCTTGTGTTCGACGCCTTCCTCCTGCAACGCCGCGTCGTAATCGACATCGCCGGCGTAGAGGAAGCAGATCCCACCCTCAGCAGCTACCATTCGCGGCGCGTAGTGCAGTGGCGAGCTGGCGGTGCACTGGCGACGCGCCTGGTCGCAATCCCGGCAGTCCTGCAGTTCCAGGAGGCTCACGTAGGTGGGCGGCATCAGACGCAAGGGATGCGCGGCATCCGCGCACTCGCGCAACGCCTGTGCGGGGCTGACCCAGCGATGCCTGGCGATTTCTCCCCCGTCTACCGCCACGCTCTGGTCGTCCTCCAAAATAGTGAGGAAAAACCAGGTGGCAAAGCGTTTGCGGGCACCTTCAGGCGTGGTCCAGTGCGACAGAAAGACGAGCTGGTCTGCGCTGACGGTAACCCCGGCCTCCTCCATGGTCTCGCGAATCGCCGCATTCACGGCAGCCCCGTAAGGGTCGCGATCCTGCGGGTAATCCGCTTCATCGACCTTGCCCCCGGGAAACACCCACATGCCCCCCATGTGCTGAACCGCATTGGCGCGCTGCACCAACAGCACTTCGAGACCGTCTGCTGCGTCGCGCACCAGCACCACCGTGGCTGACGGGTAGACCGGTTCGACCTTGTCGCTGGTTTCAATCATCTAGCAGATTCGCCAGCATTGCCGGGGTGTCACCGGCCTCACGCAAAGAAGCGGCTGATTGTGTCGATCACGCAAGCGGGCCTCTCGCTGCCTTCGATTTCAATGGTCATCCTGACAACGACCTGCACGCCTCCCTTCACCTCTTGCGCACTGACTACCTCGCCACTGCCGCGAATGCGGCTGCCCACAGGAACGGCGGCGGGAAAACGTACTTTCTCGCAGCCATAGTTGACGCCCATGGAGGTATTGTTCACCTGCATAATCTGCGGCAGGAACAGGTTGGCGAGCGACAGCGTTAGGTAGCCATGGGCAATTGTTTTGCCATAGGGCCCCGCGGCAGCTTTCTCCGGGTCTACATGTATCCACTGGTGATCGCCCGTTGCATCGGCGAACTGGTTGATACGCTCCTGGTCTATTTCCAGCCAGTCGCTATGGCCCAGTGATTTGCCGACCGCTTCAAGCAGAGCGGCGGGGTTGTTGAATTCAGTTGGCACAGGCTTCCTCCGGTAACGCCGACAACAGGCGGCCACTATAGCACCGGCGCACCCGGACTCACATTTCGGCCGGTTCAAGATTTTGTAAATCGCGCATTGTTCGCTATCTTAACCACTGCAGTGCAACTCCCCGACAAATCTGACACTACCTCACTAACCAGAGAGCTTTCAAATGAACGATTTTATTCAGAATATTGATGCCGCCACGCTGATACAGGACTACGCCATTCCCTGGGGGACGAAAATCATCCTGGCGCTGGTCATCTTCATCATCGGCCGCATGGTGGTGTCGATGGTCGTCGGCGGGATCAAGAAGGTCCTCGCCTCGCGTGGTATGGACGAAATACTGGTCGGTTTCCTGACGAGCATTCTGCGCTGGGTGCTGCTGCTGTTTGTGATCGTCGCGGCATTGAGCCAGCTGGGTATCGACACTACTTCACTGGTCGCCCTGTTGGGTGCGGCGGGCCTTGCCATAGGCTTGTCATTGCAGGATTCGCTGTCCAATCTGGCCTCCGGCGTCATGCTCATTATCTTCCGGCCCTTCACCAAGGGTGATTTTGTAGAGGCTGGAGGCGCTACCGGCGTTGTCGACAACATCAGCATTTTCACGACGACCATGACCACCCCGGACAACAAGGAAATCATCGTACCCAATGGTGCGATCATCAGTAACAACATCACCAACTTCTCGGCGCGCGATACCCGCCGCGTCGACATGGTGTTTGGCATTTCCTATGACGATGACCTGCTCAAGGCCAAGAAGCTGCTGGAAGACATTATCGCCGCGGACGAGCGTGTACTTGCAGAGCCGGCACCGGTGATCGCACTGGGTGAGCTGGCCGATTCCAGCGTTAACTTCCTGGTACGCCCCTGGGTGAATTCCCCGGACTACTGGGCGGTGATGTGGGATACCACCGAGACCGTCAAACTGCGCTTCGACGAGGAAGGACTGAGCATCCCCTACCCCCAGATGGATGTCCATATTCCCCAGCCACAGTAGCCAACGGCCTCCTGCTCGCGCGCCCGGGACGGTTTCACCACCGGGCTGCGCAGCGCTTCATTACAAGTATTTCACAGTTTCCGCCAGCCGTGCTGTGGTAGACTGCCCGCCTTGATATTTGCTCATCGTCCGCCTTCGCTACACCGGCGCATCACGTTTGATCGCCCTCACTCGGACCACTACCGGTAACTGCCGTGGCATCCACGAAAAAACAAATTCTGATTTCGATCGCGCTGATGGCTTTTGCGGTATCGGTCACCTTTTTACTCTTTCTGAATCGGCCGGACACCCAGATCGCCGACCCGAAGTACCAACCCGTCTCGGTTGACGTTGCCGAAGTCGTCAAAGAGAACATCACCATTGAAGTACAGGCGCAGGGAACGGTCAGCCCGCTGCGTCAATCCTCGTTGATGTCCGAGGTACAGGGTCGCGTCATCGAGGTCTCCCCGGCGTTTAATGTGGGCGGTTTTGTCGCAGCGGACGAAATCCTCATGCGCATTGACCCGCGCGACTACCAAACCAGCCTGCTACGCGCCCAGGCGGCGGTGGAATCCGCCGAGAGCGCACTGGCACAAGAGCAGGGTCGCGCACAGGTCGCCCAGCGCGAATGGGAAAAACTCCCCGCTGGCAGCCAGCGCAGCCAACAGGCCAAGGACTTGTACCTGCGCAAGCCGCAGCTGGAGCAGGCGCAGGCACAACTGCTGGCAGCGCAGGCTGACCTCGACACAGCCCGCGACAATCTCGACAGAACCATTATTCGCGCACCCTACAATGCACTCATTCGCGCCAAGCACAGCGACCTGGGGCAATTCGTGTCGCCCGGCAGTCCGCTGGCGGATATCTTCTCCATCGAGTCGGCTGAAATTCGCCTGCCGATCCCCCAGAGCCGGCTGGAGTACCTGGAGCTGCCCGGCGTGGGCGGTACCGACCAGGGCGCCCCTATCGATCTGTACACGGATGTCGGCGGAGATCTCAAGCACTGGAAGGCAACGCTACATCGCACCGAGGGTGTGTTTGACGAGCGCTCGCGCGCCCTGTACGCCGTTGCCCGGGTGGAAGACCCCTACGGCATTCTTGACCCCAGCGCTGAACAGCTGCGCATCGGCACCTTCGTCAATGCCAATATCCAGGGCAGGGAGCTGCACGACATTGTGCGCCTGCCACGCTACGTCATTCGTGCAGGTAACTACGTGTGGGTGGTGGATGAAAACTCCCGATTGCGTAATCGCAAGGTCAGCCTGCTGCGCGCCGGCGGCGATATCGTGTACGTCAGCGCCGGGCTGAATGAGGGTGATCGGGTATCCCTCACCACGCTCGACAGCTCGTTCGACACCGCCGAGGTCATCATTCACTCCAGCACACCCAGCAACGAGCTGGACCTGACAGGCGCCGCCGGCACTGCAACACCTGAAGTTGTGCAGGACGCCACGGCGGCGGTCGCCGCCGACGCCGGCCGCTCGGACGGTTAATGCAAACGCCCACCCCACGCAAAGGTATTATCGCCTGGTTCGCCCGTAACCCGGTCGCGGCGAACCTGTTGATGCTTATCATCATCACCACGGGGCTGGGCTCGGCACTGAGTATCCAGCGCGCCATGTTCCCGGCCTTCGATATCAACCTGGTCTGGATAGACATCGTCTATCCCGGTGCCGCGCCAGAAGAAGTCGAACAAGGCGTGGTCCTGAAAATCGAAGAGGCCATCAACGATCTTGAGGGCATCAAGCGCGTGGAATCTGACGCCTTTGAATCCGCCGCCACCATAATGATCGAGCCATTGGACGGCGCTGATCTGTCGAAACTGCTCGATGATGTGCAAAACCGTGTGGACGGCATTGCCCACTTCCCGGAAGAGGCCGAGAAACCCATCATCAGCCAGCCGGAATTGCTGTTTCCGGCACTCACGCTACAGCTGTCCGGCGACATCGGCGAACGCAGCATGAAATCGCTGGCAGACAGCGTGCGCCGCGACCTGCTCACCTATCCAGATATATCGGCCGCCTCGGTGATCGGGGCACGCGACTACGAAATCAGTATTGAAATTTCCGAGCAACAGCTGCGCGAGTACCACCTGACCCTGGGCGAAGTGGCCAATATTATTGCTGCATCGTCACTGGATCTTCCCGCCGGGTCCGTGCGCACTGATAACGGCGAGATCATGCTGCGCACCGTCGGCCAGGCCTACGTGCAGCAGGACTTCGAAAACATCGTGCTGCGTACCTGGCCAGACGGCACGCGCCTGATGCTGGGCGACATCGCTACCGTCGGAGACGGCTTCGTGGACGGCGCCGGTTTTGCCATGTTCAACGGCAAATACTCACTGGGTATCAACGTCTTCGCGATGGGCAAACAGGACATCATCAAGACCGCCGATGCTGCCAAGGCCTACGTCGAAGAGATGCGTGGCTCGCTCCCCGAGGGCGTCAAACTCGACCTGTGGTTCGACAGCACCTATTACCTCAAGGGTCGCCTGGGCATGATGGTCAAGAACCTGGCGATGGGTGCGTTGCTGGTGTTCGTCATACTGGCCCTGTTCCTGGAGATAAAACTGGCCTTCTGGGTGATGCTCGGGATTCCAGTGTGCTTCCTTGGCGCAATGACGCTGATCAATACGCCATACATTGACGCCAGCCTGAATATGATCAGCATCTTTGGCTTCATACTTGTACTGGGTATCGTCGTGGATGACGCGATCATCATTGGTGAAAGCGCGTACTCCGAAACCGAGGCCAAGGGGCACAGTGTGGATGCCGTCGTGGACGGTGTTTACCGCGTCTCCACGCCTGCCACCTTTGGCGTGCTCACGACCATCATGGCGTTTCTGCCCACACTCTTCGTTGCCGGTGTATTTGGTTCCTTCCCGGCGGCCTGCGGTTGGGTTGTGATTCTCTGCCTGGCGTTTTCCCTGGTCGAGTCGAAGTGGATTCTGCCAGCGCACCTGGCACACTCGAAACCGACGCGCAACCGACTACTGTTGAAAATCGACCATGTACAGGAAGCGATCAACCGCGCCCTGCGCAACCTGGTCGAACAGCGTTACCGGCCCGCCATCCTGGCGTGTATTCGCAATCGCTACATGACGCTTGCGGTTTTTGTATCGTTGCTGATCCTGTCTTCCGGGCTTCTCGCCGGGGGAATTGTGCGCACCGTGCTGGCGCCGGACACGCCTGGAGAGTTTCTGTCGGTTGAACTGCGCATGTCCCAGGGCATCCCAGAGGAACGCACCTTCGCCGCGATCACCGAGGTGGCGCGCGCTTTTGGCACCATGGAAGCGCAATACCGCCAGGAAACCGGTCGCCAGGAAAAACTACTGGAGCACATGGCCGTGTACGGCTTCCAGCGCATCAACGGCCGCATCGACGTCGAGCTGACCAAGGAAGAACAGCGCAGCGTATCCACGCGTGAGATCCAGCAGCGCTGGCTGGACACCGTCGGCCAGATACACGGGGCAGAGGTCTTTTCCATCAAGAGTAACGACGGGCCATCATTCGGGCCGCCGGTGGCCTTTGACTTAATGCACAACAACCCGGACACACTGCGCGAGGCAGCGGCAGAGCTGGAGACGGCAATGCGCCACTACGAGGGCCTCTACGACATTCGCAATGGCGCCTCCGACAGTGCGGATGAATTCCACCTGGACATCCTGCCCGAAGCAGAGAGCCTGGGGCTGACGCGCTTTGACCTTGGCACACAGGTCAGACACGCGTTCTACGGCGCAGAAGCGCAGCGCGTGCAGCGTGGCATCGATGAAATCAAAGTCATGGTGCGCTATCCCAAGGAAGACCGCGAGAACGTCAACAGCCTGAACAATATGTATATTCGCACCCCGGCCGGCGACGAGGTTCCATTTGAAACCGTGGCAAAACTGGAGGTCAAGCAGGGCCTGCTCAAAGCCACGCGCATCAACTACCAGCGCGCTGCTGAGGTCACTGCAGAGGTCAACAAGCAACAGGTCGAACCCGGGGCCGTGCTCAGCGATATCGAAAAAAACGTGTTGCCCCGGCTGCTGGAGAAATATCCCGGCCTGAGCTACGCAATCTCCGGCGCTGCCGATGAAGAAGCGAAAATGGCCTTCAGCATGATCGTCGGGTTTGCCCTGTCGCTATTTGGCATCTATGCGCTGCTGGCGGTACCCACCAAATCCTATCTGCAGCCGCTGATTATCATGGGGGTGATTCCCTTTGGCATGATTGGCGCGGTCTTCGGGCACTGGGTGATGGGGTATCCGCTAAGCATGATGTCGCTGCTGGGGGTTATTGCACTGAGCGGCGTTGTAGTGAACGACAGTCTGATCCTCGTGGACTTCGTTAACCGCGCGATCGCCGAGGGCAAGGACCGTTACACGGCAGTCGTGGAATCGGGAATCCGCCGTTTTCGCGCCATACTGCTGACGTCCCTCACCACTTTCTTCGGCCTGGTGCCGATGCTGATGGAGCGTTCACTGCAGGCCGAGCAGATGATCCCCATGGCAATCTCGCTGGCCTTTGGCATCGTCTTCGCAACGGTCATCACCCTGCTGTTGATTCCCAGCCTGTATATGATACTGGATGATTTGACGAGCTGGTGGGCAGCGCGCCACGCAAGTGCCGACCGCACAAGTCACCATGGCGATGCCGACAGGGACGTCGCCGTCGGGCAAAGCTGACCCACGCTGCATGGCATGATGAAGTGCCCAGAATTAGCGCCCACATGTCACCGGGTGGCAACGGGGTGGCGCGCAGTCGCTACCTGTAACAATGCTCGCGGTGATTACGGCCAGGGCAACAACCTGGAGCATCGCCAGCTAGCGCACGTTAGCGCAGGCCAGGCAGCGCAGGTAAAGATGCCCAGGATCCTGCAGCATTTGCAACTCTTGCGCGGCCTCGCGCAGGGGTTCGAGCAGGCGTTCCATGACGCCGTTGGCAGCGTTCACGTCAATCCAGCCTGACTGTGCCGCACGGTTGGCCAACTGCTTGAGCAACTGGTCGCGCGGCGATAGCGGCAGCTCCACGTAGTCCACCTCATAATCTTCAAGGCCTGCCATTGCCGCCGCAGAAGCGATGGCCTGTTCGAGGCCACCCAGCTTATCGACGAGGCCGTTGTCCAGCGCATCCTGGGCACTCCACACCTTGCCCTGCCCTATGGCATCAACCTCGGCCTTGGGCATATCGCGCCCTTGGGCAACAATGCCAAGAAAGGTGTCATAGGCAAACTCCACAGAGCTATCAAACGCCTTGCGCAGTTCCGGATTCAGCGGCCTGTCAGGACGCAGGGAACCCGCCAGTTCCGTGGTGCCCACGCCGTCAGTGTAGACGCCAAGGCGGCCGAGCAAGTCCTCAAACGTGGGAAACGCTGCGAACACGCCGATGCTGCCGGTGAGCGAGCCCTGTGTGGCCCAAATCTCGTCGGCCGGTGCCGCAATGAAGTAGCCGCCGGACGCCGCGACAGACCCCATCGAGACCACCAGGGGGATGTCTTGCTCGGTTACCCTGATCACCTCCTGGCGGATCAGCTCGGAGGCAAACATGCTGCCACCGCCACTGTTGATACGCAGCACAATCGCCTTTACGCCCTCGGCCTTGGCGGTATCGCGAATCAGGCGTGCCAGTGAATCCCCACCGATGCTTCCTGGCGGCTGTTCACCCGGCATGATGTTGCCCGCAGCCGTGATCACCGCAACGCGGTCGCCCTCTGGCCCGGTGAGCGACAGCGGGCGCTTGCGCGCCACGTAACGCTCGAACACCACTGCCTCGTAACGGCCCTCGTCATCCGTGGCACCGACAACATCCGCCAGGTATTCGTTGGCCTCCTGACGGCCCATCAGCCTGTCGACCAATCCCGCGGTCACCGCGGTGGTGGCTGTGTCGCCAGACTGGGCAGCCAGCCTGGCAGCAAACTGATTGATGTACGCATCCACAGCGCCCGCCTCCAGCTTGCGCTGCTGCTCAACGGTGGTGGTGTACTGGGACCAGAGATCCCGCAACCAGCGATTGGTCACGGCCTTTTCGACGTCCGACATGTCGTCGCGCAGAAACGGCTCTACCGCAGATTTGTTCTCTCCGGCGCGAAAGACGTGCATATTGACGCTGACTTTTTCCAGTGCTTCGCGGAAGTAATTTCGATAGCTGCCATAGCCTTCAAGCGCGACGCCGCCCAGCGGGTGCAAAATCACTTCATCGGCGTGACTGGCCAGCAGGTACTGATCCTGCGTGTAGTAGTCTCCCACCGCGAGCATCGGTTTGCCGCTGGCGCGAAACCGTTCCAGAGCCGCAACAATCTCCTGGCTCTTGCTGATTCCCACATACACCAGGGCATCCAGATCCATTACCAGCGCCGTAATCGCGTCATCTGCGGCCGCAAAGTCAATGGCCTCAATCACATCGCGCAGGCGCACCTGGTGATTGGCCGCGCTAGGCTCGCTAAGAATGGCCTGCAGTGGGTCTACCAGTGTTTTTTGGTCAACCACCGTACCGCTGATATTCAACAGCAAGGCTGCCTTGCCAGGCAGGGGCTCCGGCCCGCCACCCACATAAACGAAATAGATCAATGCCAACATGGCGATGAAGAGCAGGTTGGACAGCGCCAGTCGTACGCGCGTGATACCGCGCCAGAGTCCGGCCAGAAACCGCCGTGGGAACGAGGCTTTACTCATACACATTCAATCCTTTGGTCACTCAGCCCGTGCAGGCATGCTCGCATTCGCGCGCTGGGCACGCGCCTTCCAGCGCACGAACAGCATCGAGCTGATAAACAGTATCACAACGGCAGCCAGGCTCCCGATGACCACCGGGCTATCAGGCTGGGCAAAAATGCGGGGCACCAGCACGAAGAAATACCCCAGGCAGACAAAACACAGCCAGATGAAACTGCGCAGGTTACCGCGACGCATGCCGGGCAGGAACAGCAACAGCGGCAGCAGCTTCACCGCCCAGATAAACCACGGCGCGCCAAGCAGCCAGGCATCCAGCGTCTGCAGGGCTAGTAACGCCCACCAGGTTATCCAGGTGATCAATCCCGCCCGAACGCTCAGTACCGCATCTCTTGTCATTGTCTGCCTGTTGCTCGCTCGTGTTTGTACTGCCGTATTTGTACTGCCGTATTTGTGCTGCCGTGTTTGTGCGCCGTGTTCTTACTGCTGCGTCTGTAGCGCTGCCTCCGCAGCACCGCGCTCGCGGTGCTGACGTTACGCGCGCAGTGATATCACTACCTGTTTACCTGGACAGCGGCGGTATCAGATCACTTTCCGGAAACCTTTTTCCGCTGTGCGGCCTTCAGGCCTGCTGCTTCATCGCCACCCTCGCCAGGCGCTCGCCCAGTGCCCGACACAGGCTGGCCTCGGTGTCGTCCACCGCGCGATCGTTACGCTCCCCGGCCCAGTGTGATGCCCCATAAGGCGTACCACCGCTGCCGGAGGACATCAGGCCGCGTTCGCTGTAAGGCAGACCCATCACCAGCATGCCATGATGCATCAGCGGCAGGAGCATGGATAACAATGTGCTTTCCTGGCCACCGTGAAGACTGGACGTCGAGGTAAACACCGCACCCGGTTTGTCGATGAGTGCGCCACTCAACCACAGCGCGGAGGTCTGGTCGATGAAGTACTTCATTGGCGCGGCCATGTTGCCAAAGCGCGTCGGGCTGCCCAGCGCCAGGCCTGCGCAGTGTTTGACGTCGTCCATCTCGCAGTACAGGGGGCCGTCTTCGGGAATGTCCGGCGCTGACTGCTCCGTCCGTGCTGACACCGCCGGCACTGTGCGCAGCCGCGCGGTCATGCCGGCAACGCGCTCGACGCCCCGCGCAATGTGCTGCGCCATCGTTGCAGTTGACCCGTGGCGCGAATAGTAGAGCACCAGGATGTACGGTTCAGTCATCGAGTAATGCCAGTACATTCTCTGGAGGGCGACCCAAGACCGCGCGACTGCCCCGGACTACTATCGGCCGCTCGATCAATCGCGGGTGGCTGGCCATCGCTTCAATCAACACCTGCTCGGGCGTGTTTTTGTCCAGGCCCAACGACTTGTACTCTTGCTCACCGCGGCGCACCAGCTCGGCGGCGCGCATATCCAGCTTGATGAGAAGGTCGGAGATTTCCTCAGCGCCCACAGGGGTGTCGAGGTACAGGACGACTTCGGGTTCAACGCCGTTCTCGCGCAGCAATGCAAGCGTACTGCGCGACTTGGAACAACGCGGATTGTGGAAGATGGTCACGCTGGCCATGGTATTTCCTCCTGCAAATATCGCGAGGCAGGGTACAGGAATTCAGCACCTGCGCAAACCCGGGCCGTGCCGCGGGCGACCCAAACATGCCATAATATCGCCATGCACAAACTATGGCAGACATTGCGCCAGTTCTGGCACCGGGCCAGTTATCTGGTTTCGCGCTTCGGGGCGGATCGCTGTTCGGAGAACGCAGCGGCGCTCACCTATATGAGCCTGTTTGCACTGGTACCGCTGCTGACGGTGCTCTACACCATTGCCACTGCCGTGCCGGTTTTCCAGGGGCTGGAGGAGGATCTGCAACAGCTCCTGTTCGAACACCTGGTACCGGAATCCAGCTCGGACATCGAAACCTACCTGAGCGATTTTTCACGCCAGGCCAAAAACCTCACCGGGCCGGGTATCGCCTTTCTGCTGATCACTGCGGTACTCATGCTGCGCAATATCGAAAAGGCGTTCAACCTTATCTGGCGCGCGCGCAAAAACCGCAGTGCGGTATCAAGTTTTCTACTGTACTGGGCAATCCTCACCCTGGCACCGATTACCATTGGTCTGGCTCTGGGCGTGGGCACGTTTGTCTCCTCCTTTGCGCCGGTGCTCAGTGAATACGACATCATCGGTGCACAGGCGTTCCTGCTGCAGTTTGCCCCGCTGCTGCTGGCCACCGCTGGCTTCAGCCTGGTCTATGTAGCGGTACCCAATTGCCACGTGCCGTATAAACACGCGCTGGTTGGCGGCCTGGTCGCTGCGCTGGCATTCAATGTTGCGCGCGCGGTGTTCACCAAGTTTGTTGTCGGCTCCAGCATCACGTTTATCTATGGTGCTTTCGCGGCGGTACCCCTGTTTCTGATGTGGATCTACATCTCCTGGAATATCGTGCTGGTCGGCTGCATCCTGGTGCACAGCCTCTCTGCCTACCAGGATGAAGATCAGGCCAGCCGCCCGGTAATTCTCAAGGCGCTGGACGTGCTGTATGTATTTTGGGAATCACAGCAGCGCGGCAAGACTGTACACGAGCGAGACCTCGTCGGCCGCAAGCACTCCCAGATTAAAGGCATCGACAGCGGCAGTTGGGGTCAACTGCGAGACATGCTGCTGGCACAAAACGTCATTACGCAAAGCGATCAGGGGCATTACCTACTCTCACGTGACTTGCACTCGGTCAAGTTGTGGCAGCTGCTGTCCTGGGTGAAAGACGAGCGTCCACTGGACCGCCCCGGCGTCATCGGCAACCTGCCCTGGCAGCAGCGCGCCCACGACATGCTGATGCAACAACGTGACAACCAGCGCAATGCGCTCAACACCAGCCTGGCGGAACTCTTTGACCAATGAAAACTGCGAGAAACACCATTGCACTACTACTGTGCCTGTTAGTGAGCGCCTGTGGGGCGCCCGCAAACGACAGCGATGAACACAACGCACTGCAGGCCCTGCGCGGACAGTGGATACTGGTCAATTATTGGGCGCAGTGGTGTAAACCGTGTATCGAGGAAATTCCGGAACTCAATGCTTTCGACGCCGAGCGCAGCGATGTAACAGTGCTGGGGGTCAATTTCGAGGGCTCAACAGGCACTGAGTTGCAGGCGCAGGAAGAGGCCCTGGGCATCGCTTTCCAGACCATAGCTGATCCGTCTGCAGCGCTTGGCATCGCCAGGCCAGCCGTATTACCTACCACCTTGCTGCTGGACCCTGAAGGTAACTTGCGCCAACAATTGCTGGGGCCACAAACCGCTGCCACCCTGGAGCATGCCATCAGTGCGGCGTCCGCCGCCCCGTAGCGGCCTTTACCGGTGACAAACAACACGCGAAAAAAAGCCGGCCCGAAGGCCGGCATACACTAGGACTAACCCTTAGGAGAAACAGGACCTGGATGGCTCCACAATGTTGCCTGGGTCATGCAGCTTGGCTCGCGCAGCGGCCCCTTCCCAGGGCCGGTGCGTACGCCTTACGTGATAAATGAGACCGGCCTGCAACAGGGAAGTTCCAAAAAACACAAAAAATTTTTCACAGCGCCACCCAGACGTGGACACCGCGACGGAGGGAAACTACTCTTGGGGCTGATCCCGATCTGCAGCCCGGTCTGTTAACAACCGGAATGTACTGTATTTACGCGGATATTCGCATATCTGCCGCACTGGAGAGACCCATGCCTAACATTCACGCCAACAACGCCACTACCATTGGTGGTACGCCACTGGTCAAGATCAACCGAATTTCTGATGGCAATATCTACGTCAAACTGGAGAACCGCAACCCGGCGATGTCGGTCAAATGCCGCATCGGGACCAGCATGGTAGAGGCGGCCGAGCGCGATGGCAGCTTGAAACCCGGTATGACCATTGTTGAGCCGACCAGCGGCAACACCGGTATCGCGCTGGCGTTTGTCGCCGCCGCCAAGGGCTACGGGTGCATCCTGACCATGCCACACACGATGAGCCTGGAGCGTCGCATGTTGATGAAGGCGCTGGGCGCAGAGATCATCCCTACCGACGGCAGCAAGGGCATTCCGGCGGCCATCGCCAGGGCCGAGGCCATCATTGCGTCAGACCCTGAGAAATACTGGGGGCCGCACCAGTTTGAAAACCCCGCCAACCCCGCTATCCACGAGCAGACTACCGGGCCAGAGATCTGGCAGGACACCGACGGCGCCATTGATATCCTGGTCTCCGGCGTAGGCACAGGCGGCACCCTCACGGGCATATCGCGCTATATCAAGCAAACGAAAGGCAAGGCCATCACCACAGTCGCCGTAGAGCCGGACAGCACGACCATGATTACCGCCGCTCTGGCGGGACAGGAGCCCGTGCATGCACCGCACAAAATCCAGGGCATTGGAGCAGGCTTTGTACCGGCCAACCTCGACCTGACGATGGTCGATCAGGTAGAGCAGGTATCCAGCGAAGAGGCGATGGAGTGGGCGCACCTGCTGATGCAAAAAGAAGGCATTCTGGCGGGCGTCTCCTGCGGTGCCGCTATGGCGGCTGCGCACCGCGTTGCGCAGCAAAGCCAACACCAGGGCAAAATGATCGTGGCGATCCTGCCGGATTCAGGTGAACGCTACCTGTCATCGCCACTGTTTGCCGGCCACTTCTCAGAGAATGAAACCACGCAGGACAGCTTCACGCAGTAGCGGCCCGTTGGCGCGGCCTGTTGGCGCGGCCTGTTGGCGCAGCCTGTTGGCGCAGCCTGTTGGCGCAGCCGCACTGCCACAGGTTTGCAAGGACACGCCACTGTGCGTCGCGGCGCACGTCAGGTTCGCTGCAACATTGACTGCAGGCGCTCGGCGGTTGCCGGCCATTGCGGGGCGATAATGCTGTAATAAACCGAATCGCGCACATAGCCGCCCTGCACAATCATGTGCCGTCGCAACACGCCTTCGCGCGTTGCTCCCAGGCGCTCCAGTGCCGCCTGCGAACGCAGGTTCCGGCTGTCTGTTTTGAACTCCACGCGTTCACAGTGCAGGCGTTCGAAGGCGTGCTGCAACAGCAGGAACTTGGCCTGGGTATTAATCGCAGTACGCTGCCACTCCTGCCCAATCCAGGTCCAGCCAATTTCAACGCTGCGGTGCTGCGGCCGAATGTTCAGATAGCGCGTGCTGCCAATTGCCTTGTTCTTGCCCGTCTCGACCAGTGCAAATGCACAGTGTCCTGGGTCTGCCACGGCTTCTTCTATCCATTGGCGGGTATCGGCCATGTCAACGAAGCAGGCACGGGGCATAAACTCCCAGTCATGGGCCGTGCGACCGCGATTGTAGAGCCCCTGAGCATGCTCCTGGCACAGCGGCTCCAGGCGCACTGCCGAGCCCTCCAGCGTCAATGGTCTTACCCATTGCGAGATCACACCGCACCCGCCTGCGCGCCGTCGAGCGCTGCGCGATAGTGTTTGAGTCCCAGTGCCAGCAACACAGCCGCCAATGGACACACCAGCAGCGGCAGAATACTCAGTGAATGTGCCAGCGCGCTATCATCGGCAAACACAAAATCAGTGATCGCCGCTACCGCACTGGGACCCACGGCCAAACCGAACAGATTGGTCATAAACAGCATGAATGCGGAAATCTGCGCGCGCATGCGATTGGGCGTGATGCTCTGTAAAGCCGCTATCGCCAGGGCAAAATAGCTGTTGAGGAAGAATACAATGGGCACTGCCGCATACAGCGCCCACTGCGGATCATCAAACTGGGGACCGAGCGCCGCAGGCCCAGCCCACAGCAGTGCTATGAGCAGAATCAGGCGTACCGACGCATCACGATATCCTCGCTCGTACAAGGGCCTGGCGCTGAATCCGCCAATCAGCGTACCAATACTGCCGGCAACGATAAAAATAAGACCGAACTGCGAGCCCGCCTGCGCGGCGCTCATACCGTGGCTGCGCACCAGAAACTCGGGGTACCACGCCATCGTGCCATAACCCAGCACAGACAACAGCGACACACCGATGATCAGGCTGCCATAGGCCTGCCAGTGCCGCCGCAGTTGTGCGCCCACTTCACGCACGGTGTAGCCGCCGGCGTTGTCTGGCTGCGTGCCCTTGCGCGCAGGCTCGATCATCAATGACAGCAGGATCACCAGCACAAAGCCTGGCAGACCGACAATCACAAACGTGGTTTGCCAGGGACGCAGTTCACCGAACCAGGGCAGGCTCAGTGCACCGTGCACCGTGAAGTACTCAAAGACAGCCCCGCCAATAATATACGCCAGGCCACCACCCACGGTAATCCCCAGCGTGTACACCGCCATGGCGCGCGGCAGGGCGGAGTCACTGAAGTAGTCGCTGAGCAGGCTATAGGCGGGTGGCGACAGGGCGGCCTCGCCGATACCCACCCCCACGCGGGCCAGGAACAGGCTGCTGAAGTTACGCGCCAGGCCACACAGGCAAGTCATCAGGCTCCAGAAACACACACCGGCGGTAATCACCCACTTGCGGCTACCGCGATCGGCAATGCGCGCGATCGGCAGGCCAAGGAATATATAGAACATGGAAAACGCAAAGCCATGCAGCAAGCTGTACTGAAAATCACTAATGGCAAAATCTTCACGAATCGGCCCGACCAGCACGGCCATCACATTGCGATCGATGAAAGACAGAATGTAGGCCAGCAGCAACACGACCAGGGCATAAAGCGCCGCCTTGTCAGGAGCCGATGCGCTGCCTGCCTGCGGCAGATTGGAGGACATAGCGTGCCTTTTTTGCTCAGGGTATGAGTATCGTGGAACCGCGAGTTCTTCGGGCTTCAAGATCTCGATGGGCCTGCTGTACATCTGCCAGCGCATAGCGCTGTTCTATCATCACCTGTAACTCGCCCGAACTCACTCGCTGGAACACCTGCTGTGAAGATTCACGCAGTTCTTCGGTGCTGGCGGTGTAGGTGAGCAAGGTGGGACGGGTGACAAACAGGGAGCCCTTGGTGGACAACAGCTGCAGGTCCAGCGGCGCAGGCGCTCCGGATGCATTGCCAAAACTCACCAGCAGACCGCGCGGCTGTAAACAGTCCAGCGAGGCCGCAAACGTGTCCTGCCCCACCCCGTCGTAGACCACGGGCAGCTTTTGCCCCTGGGTGATTTCCATCACGCGCTCCACTAAGTTCTCTGTACGATAGTTAATGACATGTGCATAGCCGTGCGCCAGCGCCAGTTCGGCCTTGTCCTGCGAACCCACGGTACCGATGACCTGCGCGCCAAGAGCCGATGCCCACTGCCCGAACAGCAGCCCTACACCGCCGGCCGCGGCGTGAAACAAACAGGTCTGGCCCGCTTGCAGGCAATAGGTGCGCTGCAGCAGGTACTCCGTGGTCTGCCCCTTGAGCAACACCGCGGCTGCGACCTCATAGCTGATGTCTTCTGGCAGCGGCACCAGGCGCGCTGCCGGCAGGTTCAGTGCCTGCGAATATGCGCCAACCCCCGCAGAGCAATACGCCACCCGATCACCCACGGCAAGCTCAACACCCTCACCTACCGCGTCGACCACGCCAGCACCTTCCATACCGATGCCGATGGGCAACGGCAATGGGTACAGGCCACTGCGATGGTAAGTGTCGATAAAATTCAAACCGATAGCCCGATTCGCCACTGTGACCATACCCGGGCCCGGAGGGTCAATCGCGACCTCCTCAAGCTCCAGTACTTCCGGCCCGCCATTCCTGTGAATCCTTGCCGCTAGCGCCATGTTCTGACTACTCCTTCTGCCGGCCACCTGGGCAACCGCTGCGTATCGAATCCCTCACTTGAGGGCGACAGTGTGCACCATGACTGCAAATCGTGGCAATGACGCGAGCGGGTAATAGCCCGTTGTGGCGCATCATCAAGCGGGCATTTCAGTTACACTGCACGCTCACTGGCAGGCTCTTGGAAGAGGCGCAAATTGTTCGAAGATTTGGCATTACAACGGGAATTGCGACTGGGCCTGGAGGCCATGGCACTGGAATCACCCACCCAGGTGCAGGCGCAGGCCGTGCCCGCGTGCCTTGACGGTCACGACTTGCTGGTCAGCGCTGAGACCGGTAGCGGGAAAACGCTGGCCTACCTGATTCCCGTCGCCCAGAAAATCCTGCAACACCAGCAACAACGCAGCGTCGGTACGCTGGCGCTGGTGCTGGTTCCGACCCGTGAACTGACCAGACAAGTCGTCAAGCACGCACGCGCCCTGCTCATGCGCTCGCATGTCAAGGTGCAGGGCATTACCGGTGGCGCGGACACGCGCTACCAGCTGTCTCTGCTGCGCAAGGACCCGGAAATTGTCATCGCCACACCGGGCAGATTGCTGGAGCTGTGCAAAACGGGCGGCGCCAAACTGGACGCACTGCAAACGCTGGTGATCGATGAAGCGGACCGCATGCTGGACATGGGCTTTCGTGATGACGTGCTGGCCATCGCCGGGCTGGCCCCGACGAATGCGCAAGTGTTGCTGACCTCGGCAACACTCAAGCACCGCGGTGTAGAAAGTATTGCCGGACACCTTCTGAAGCAGCCAAAACACATCAGCGTCGGCACGGCGCGCCAACCCCATAGCACCATCCACCACCAGATGATTCTTGCAGACGGTGTTGAACACAAGGACAAACTCCTGCCAGCACTGCTGCAACAAGGAGGGTTTACCCGCGCGCTGGTGTTTGCCAATAAACGCCGCACCGCTACGCGCCTGAGTGGCCTGCTGTCGCACCTTGGCATGCGCAGCGCTGCGCTGCACGGCGAGTTGAGCACCGAAGAGCGCAAGGCCGTGATCGAGCAGTTCCAAAGCGGCAAGGTGCAGGTGGTTTGCGCCAGTGATCTTGCCGCACGCGGCCTGGATATTGCCAATATCGACCTGGTTGTGAACTACGATGTCCCGCACTCGGGTGAGGACTACCTGCACCGCACCGGCCGCACCGGGCGCGCCGGCGCCGAGGGTCTTGCTGTATCACTGGTCAGCGCCATTGAATGGAATAACAACATCAGCATCCAGCGCTACCTGAAGCTGTCATTCGAACGGCGTCAGCTTGGCGGACTCAAGGCGCGCTTTAGCGGGCCAAAAAAACAGAAGTCTTCGGGCAAGGCTGCAGGGCCGAAGAAGAAAAAAACACGCAAGCCGGAAGAGAAACGCAGCTCCAGGTCGCGTCATCTCAAGAACAAGGGCAAGCCCAGATCCACGTCCGGCGCGACGAGCAACGATGGCTTCGCGCCGCCCAAGAAACGCAAACCACCACAAGCATGAGGCTTTTTCTGGCCCTGGAACTGCCGGCAGCCACTGCCAGCAGCATTGGTGACTGGCGCGACCGCAGCGTGTCGAGCACTGGCAGGCCTGTGCCCGTCGCCAATTTTCACGTCACGCTGGCGTTTATCGGTCGCCTGCAGCCGCGCAAACTGGAGGCTCTGGCGGATACCGTCGCCGCCTCCTGCATGAACGATCACTTTCACGCCGATGCTCTCTTGCTCGACCAGGTCGGTTTCTGGCCCAAACCCGGCATTTTCTGGCTTGGGCCTCAGCAATGGTCAAACAACCTCGCAAAGCTTGCGTCCAGGCTGCAACATACCGCACAGGCTTTTGGTGCAGCCGCGGATAAACGGCCGTACCAACCGCACGTTACCCTCTACCGCGGCTGTGACCTGCCACCACCGCACCCGGTACTCGCGCCGCACTTTCGTTTTGCATTTGACCAGGTGGTCCTGTATGCATCGCGATCCGGGCGCTCTGGCGTCAGCTATCACTGCATTGAGCACTTCCCGCTGGTCAGGTCTGCCGGGTAGCAGCGGCGATACGTTGCTGTAGAATACCCGCCCCAACCTGTCTTTTACGGACCACCATGGCTAACCCTCTTCTGGAACAGCACCTGCTGCCGCCCTTTTCACGTATCGCGCCTGAACATGCAGAACCTGCCATCACGCAGCTCATCAGCCGTAACAAGGCTGAACTGCAGCGCCTGCTCGATGAGCAGCAGCACTACACGTGGGACAACCTGCTGGCCCCGCTTGAGGCCATGGAAGATGAACTGGCCAACGCCTGGTCGCCGGTTTCGCACCTCAACGCGGTCTGCAACAGCGATGCGCTGCGCACAGCCTACAATCGCTGCCTGGCCGAACTGTCGGATTACAACACCTGGCTGGGCCAGCACCAGCAACTGCACGACGCTTACCAGAGCATTCGAAGCAGCGCCGCGTTTGACCACCTCGACGCAGCCAGGCGCAAAGCCATCGACAACGCGCTGCGCGATTTTCGCCTGGCCGGCGTAGCCCTGCCGCCTGCACAGAAGACGCGCTACGCGGCCTTGCGCAAACGTGGTTCGGAACTCAGCAGCACGTTTGCCGAGCACGTTCTGGACGCAACCAACGCCTGGAAAAAGGCAGTCACCCTGGATCAACTGCGCGGGCTGCCAGAGAGTGCACTGGCCAGCGCCCGACACGCTGCCCAGTTGGCCGGCGAAACCGGCTACCTGATCACTCTGGAGTTACCCTCCTACCTGCCGGTAATGACCTACTGTGAAGATCGCTCGCTGCGCGAAGAGGTATACACCGCCTATGCGACGCGCGCCTCAGACGTGCCCGGCAGTAACAGCGACTGGGACAATACCGCCATCATCGAAGAGACACTGGACCTGCGCCGGGAACTGGCGCAGCTGCTGGGCTTTGCCAGCTACGCGCAGCTGTCACTGGCAACGAAGATGGCAGACTCTCCTGATCGCGTGCTGGGGTTTCTCGAACAGTTGGGCCGGCACTCCTTGCCGCAAGCACGGCGTGAACGCGACGAACTGCGGGACTTTGCCCGTGAGGCAGGGCTGGAGGATCTGCAGGCCTGGGATGTCGCCTTCTATAGTGAGAAGCTCAAACAACAGCGCTATGCGGTATCGCAGGAAGATATCCGGCCCTACCTGCCGGCAAGTCGCGCACTGGAAGGTTTGTTCGAGGTAGTCAATCGCCTGTATGGCATCAGCGTCCACGAGGTCACGGATTTCGACAGCTACCACCCGGACGTACAGTTGTTCGAGCTGCGCGAGGATGGTGCCGCCATCGCGCGCTTCTACCTTGATTTGTATGCGCGCGCGGACAAACGCGGCGGCGCCTGGATGGACACCTGTCGGACACGCAGAGACAGCGCGCATGGCATACAGTTGCCCGTGGCCTACCTGGTCTGCAATTTTACTGCGCCCATCGACGGCAAGCCATCACTGCTCACGCACACCGAACTGACCACACTGTTCCACGAATTCGGACATGGCCTGCACCACATGCTGACACAGCAAACCGTGGCCCCGGTATCGGGCATCAACGGCGTACCCTGGGATGCGGTGGAGTTGCCCAGCCAGTTCCTGGAAAACTGGTGCTGGGAACCCGACGCACTGGCTTTCATCACGGGGCATCATGAGACGGGTGAAGCGTTGCCACAAGCGCTGCTGGACAAACTGTTAGCCGCGCGCAATTTCCAGTCTGCGATGACCATGATGCGGCAACTGGAATTTGCGCTGTTTGACTTCAGGCTGCACCTGAACTGGGGCAACCCGGACGCAGGCTCCGTACAGCAGATACTGGACGACGTGCGCGCAGAATTCGCCGTGCTCCAGCCACCACCGTTCAATCGCTTCCAGAACAGCTTTACCCATGTGTTTGCCGGCGGCTATGCAGCGGGCTACTACAGCTATAAATGGGCCGAGGTGCTCTCGGCCGATGCGTATTCGCGCTTCGAGGAAGAAGGCGTTTTTAATAGCGTCGCCGGGGCGGCATTCAGGCATTGTGTTCTGGAGCGCGGCGGTGCCCAGGACCCGATGGAACTGTTCGTCATGTTCAGGGGCCGTGAGCCCGACACCGCGGCACTGCTGCGCCATAGCGGTATTGCGGCCTAGACTACCCGGCGTTTTGCAACACCGCGGTGCGCCACCGGCGAGCTGGCTCATCGGCCGCAGCCCGCGGGAAACGCTCAATCCTCGCTAGCGAGCCAGCGATAGGCCACGCCTGCCAGCGCCGCACCCACAATCGGCGCCACCCAGAACAACCACAGTTGATTGATCGCCCAGCCACCCTCAAACAGCGCAACGCCCGTGCTGCGCGCAGGATTCACCGATGTATTGGTCACGGGTATGCTGATCAGGTGGATCAGGGTCAGCCCAAGGCCAATCGCTAGCGGGGCCATTCCAGCAGGTGCCCGCTTGTCAGTCGCACCCAGGATGATTAACAGGAACATGAAGGTCATCACGATTTCAGTGACCAGGGCCGCCGTGAGGCTATAGCCGCCCGGGGAATGCTCTGCGTAACCGTTAGAGGCAAAGCCGGCGGTTTCAAACCCGGCCTGTCCGCTGGCAATCACGTACAACACCGCTGCCCCGGCGATGCCACCCAGCACCTGCACCACAACGTAGGGGACAAGCTCGCCGGCGGGAAATCGTCCACCCACCAGCAGGCCCACAGACACCGCCGGATTCAGGTGACACCCGGAAATGTGGCCAATCGCGTAAGCCATAGTGAGGACGGTCAGGCCAAAGGCGAGCGACACCCCCAAAAGCCCGATACCCACATCCGGGAACGCCGCTGCCAATACGGCACTGCCGCAACCGCCCAGCACCAACCAGAACGTACCGATGAATTCTGCACCAAGTTTTTTAGCCATGCTCATAGCGGCTTCTCCACTGTTTTATTATTGTGACCCATCTCGATTGGCCAGTGCCATACCGACTCCAACAGCCTAGCACATTGACCCTGAGCGGCCAGTGCAGACTGTAAAAGGATCGTGAGGATTCAGCCGGGAGCCCGCAGGGCAAGGGGTGGATCGTGCGCTCTGGCGCGTGGGCGCACTACCGTAAACGGCACAACGCATCACGCTGGGCACTGTGAGACTCAAAGGGTGCGATGCACACGATGGCACGCCACCGCAAGGGCCGTTCGCTAGCGGTCTTTTCGCCACAGGCTGCAGGCTTTCTGCCCCGGGCCAGAGGCCACGCACAATTCCACCTCTTCAAGCTCATCGCCGGCCGAAGCCGCAACAAGCTGCGCCAGCAGATATTGTGAAAACTCTTCTACCGTCGCATTGCGAATGGGCAGCACTTGAGTGTCACTGCGCAGGAAGTGCATCTCATCGTTGGCAAAGACAACGCGATAGTAGCCATCGCATTCCTCGACGCTCTGGTAAGGGGAGTCTCCCGCCAGAATCATGTACTCATCCAGGGCATCGCAAACCTGCGCAATGCGCGATTTGTACACGTTGTAATCGGCGGCAAAACCATTGTTGCCCATGGGCGCAACGATGCGCGCAGACACCGAGTAATTATGGCCGTGCAGCCGCTCTCGCTCGGTGGCACTGAAAATAGTGTAATGGGCCACCGAAAACTTGTGGCTTTCTTTGTCGATATGCAGAGTCGTTGATTGCGTCATCGCCCCAGTTTAACCGAGCGATGTTTGCACGTCACCGCAGAAATGCCTGAGCGCGGCGCTTTGTCACGCTATACTGTCTTTTCTGTCACCTACTGGACGAAACACACAGCATGAAATTGGCAATTATTACCGGGGCCAGCGTAGGCATCGGCCGCGCTGCAGCGCAGGCGTTTATGGACGACGGCTTCGCGGCGATCAACCTCTCTCGACGGGACTGTCCGCTGGCAGGCGTTGAGAATATTCATTGTGATCTGGCCAGCGAGGAATCCATCGCAGCCGCCTGCGCAGCGTTGCGCGATACAGTCACGGGCGCCAGCAGTGTCGCACTTGTGTACAACGCCAGCCAGATGCGCAAGGACACGGTCAGCCAGTGCACCAGTGACAGCCTGCGCGCAGTCCTGCAAACCAACATCGTGGGCATCAACAGCCTGAACCAGCAATTACTGCCGCTACTGCCACGCGATTCCAGCGTGCTTTACATCGGCTCCACGCTGTCTGAGAAAGCGGTCGGCGGCTCCTTCAGCTACGTCACCAGCAAACACGCACAGTTGGGTATGATGCGCGCGACCTGCCAGGACCTCATGGGCAGCGGGATTCACACGGCGCTGATCTGCCCGGGCTTCACCGACACAGAAATGCTGCGCACACACATTGGCACAGACCCCGAGGTCGAGGCCGCCATCGGTTCACTCAACAGCTACAACCGGCTGATCGCGCCCGAAGAAATCGCCGAGTTGATACGCTGGTCGCACCACAATCCTGTCATCAACGGGGCAGTGCTGCACGCCAATCTCGGTCAGAAGGAAAGCTGAGATGCCAGTGGACGCCGTGCTCATCGAGCGACGCGAGCGCACATTTCTGGTGCTGGCAGGCATATTCCTGTGCGCCATGACCTTACTGAATGTGATTGGAATCACGCGATTCGTGCAGCTTGGGCCCATGGCCCTGGCCGTTGGCGTACTGCCCTACCCGCTGACATTCCTGTGTACCGATTTGATTTGCGAGCTCTACGGCAAGGCTCGGGCCAACTTTCTTGTCAGCGTTGGTCTGGGACTCAACGTTTTTATTCTCGCGGTACTGACGCTCGGCAACGCCATTCCGTCCGTGCCCGCCGACAGCATGCCTCCCTGGCAGGTGCTGCAACTGGCGCAGCCCGTGGCCCTGCCCAACGGGGAAATCGTCTCTGAAAGCATCGGGCTCTACCAGCTGATCTACGCCACAACGTCGGGGGCCGTGTTTGCCTCCATGCTGGCCTATATTGCTGCGCAGTACTGTGATGTGCAGCTGTTTCACTTCTGGAAGCGCGTCACCAAAGGCAAGCACCTGTGGATACGCAACAACTTCAGCACGCTGATGAGCCAGATGGTGGACTCGGTCATGGTGATCGCCGTGACCTTCGGAGCCGCTTTCATGCGCGATGAAATGACCCTGCAAGTGTTGCTTACACTGATTGGCAGCAACTACCTGTTCAAGGCCACTGTTGCGCTGCTCGATACAGGCCCTCTGTACATCGCCGTGCATTACTTGCGTAAATTCCTCGACCTGCAACCTGGAGAAACCGTCGGCCCGGGCGGTACTGTCGATGCGCCGCACTGAACCTCAGGACAAACTGCCGGACGTCGGCACCACCATCTTCACCCTCATGTCGAGTCTGGCCAGCACGCACGGCGCGATCAATCTTTCACAGGGCTTTCCTGACTTTCCCGCACCGCCCGAACTGTGTGCTGCGCTGGCGCATCACGGCACGGCGGGCAACAACCAATACGCCCCCATGGCGGGCCTGATGCGCTTGCGGGTCGAGATTTGCGCTCACCTGGCGCGCTATCGCGCAGTCTCTTGTGATCCGGAACATGAGGTGACCGTTGTGCCCGGCGCCACCGAGGGGCTGTTCTGCGCGATTATGGCAAGTGTTGGCAAGGACGACGAGGTAATCGTGCTTGACCCCAGCTACGACAGTTATGACCCGGCGATCACCCTGGCCGGCGCAAGGGCAGTGCATGTTCCCCTGCAAACGGACACCTTCACTCCCGACTGGGAACGCATCGAAGCCGCGGTCACACCACGCACAAGAATGATTATTATCAATTCACCCCACAACCCAACCGGCAGCGTGCTGCATGCACAGGACATCACCCGGCTCGAGCACCTCGCAGAGCGCCACGACCTGCTGGTCGTGAGTGACGAGGTCTATGAGCACCTGGTGTTCGATGCGCACACTCACCACAGTGTGCTGCAAAGCCCTGCCCTGCGAGCGCGCAGCTTCGCGGTGTTTTCCTTTGGCAAGACCTACAGCGTCACCGGCTGGAAAACCGGCTACTGCGTCGCCCCGCCCGCGCTGACGCAGGCATTGCGCAAGGTCCACCAGTTCGTCTGCTTCGTGGCGGTCACACCGGTACAACACGCGATTGCCGATTTTATGGCCGCACAGCCGCAGTATCCGGCCAGCCTCGCCGCGTTTTATCAAGGCAAGCGCGACACCTTCTGCACCGCGCTGAGGCATTCACGTTTCAGGATTACACCCAGCGCCGGCACCTATTTCCAGTTGCTGGACTACAGCGACATCTGCGACACAGCCGACACAGAACTGGCAGAGCAATGGACCAGGGATCACCGCGTGGCCTCCATACCTATATCGGTGTTCTACCAACAGCCACCCACACAGCGCTACCTGCGTTTCTGTTTTGCCAAAAGTGATGCCCTGCTCGAGGAGGCCGCCGAGATACTATGCGCAATCTGAACGTTACACCGATCCAGTGCGAGCTACACTGGGAGCAACCCGAGGACAACCGGGCACTACTCGAAACGCTGATCAGCGAACTGCCGGCGCCCACGGATCTCATCGTGCTGCCCGAGATGTTCACCACGGGGTTTTCCATGAACGCCCTTGCCAACGCTGAGGCTCCCGGCGGCGTGACTGAAAGCTGGCTCAGGGCACTGGCGCAGCGGCATGACTGCGCCATCACTGGCAGCATCGCCGTAAAAGAGGGTGATGCCGTTTACAACCGCATGTTGTTTGCGACACCCCAGGGCGTGACACACTACGACAAGCGCCACCTGTTTCGCATGGCTGGCGAGCACAAGCGCTATGCTGCGGGTACGCAGCGCGTCATCGTGGAATGGCGGGAATGGCGGATCAACCTCCAGGTCTGCTATGACCTGCGTTTCCCCGTCTTCAGTCGCAACCGTGAAGACTATGATCTACTGGTTTACGTGGCCAACTGGCCCGCTGTGCGCCGCGCACACTGGCGTGCCCTGCTGCTGGCGCGGGCGATCGAAAACCTCGCCTGTGTGGTAGGCGTCAACCGCATTGGGCACGACGCCAACGGGCTGGACTACGCTGGCGACAGCATGGTGATCGCCGCCGATGGCAGTGTCCTGTGGGACCCCTACAACGAAAACGGCGCCGCCCAGATTACTCTGGACGGCGCCGCGTTAATCGCTTACCGGGAGGGCTTTCCTACTCAACTGGACGCTGATGCTTTCCAGTTGAGTTGAACAATGCCCGGGTAATCAGTCTTCGTATTCAACTTCCAGCGTAGCCATTACGCGACGGTTTTCCGCGCGACCGGCTTCGGTGTCGTTGCTGGCCACTGGTGCGGTCTCGCCGTAACCCTTGGCTTCCAGACGTGAAGCGTCAATACCATGCTGTGTTACCAGGTAGTTCACAACCGCCTCTGCGCGACGCTGTGACAGACCCATGTTGTAGTCTTCAGGGCCGGTGCTGTCAGTGTGGCCTTCAACATCCACCTGCAGTTCAGAGAAGCGCTTCAGGAACTCAGCCAGTTCGGCCAGATCGGAGAAGTACTGCTCTTGCACCTTGGTTGAATCGAAGCCGAAGTTCACTTTCAGCTTAACGGAAGCCACCTTGGCCACAGGCAGAGGACAACCGTCAGCGTCTACACGCGTACCGGCAGGGGTGCCGGGGCAGCGGTCGCGATCGTCGGTCACGCCGTCGCCGTCTTCGTCACCCGGAGGGGGCGGCGCATCAGGGTCAACCTGGCCCATGTAGAAGTTGATACCTGCACTGGTCAGGATGTCGGTTTCGCTCTCGTCGAAGCTGTAAACGGCGCGGCTCTCAAGACGCAGGCCAACTCGCTGGCTCAGCATCCAGCGAACGCCCACACCGGCATTACCGATCGTTTCAACGGTATCGAAGCTGCCAGCGTCGATGTCGATCTCACCGCCACCCAGGACTGCGTAGGGACGCAGGCGCATACCTTCACCGATGTAGCTGCCCGCGTAGTACAAAACACCCAACTGCCAGGTGCTCACGTCGGTATCCGGACCGCCTTCGATGTTGGTCTCGGCGTCAGCGTAGAGGATCTCAGCCGCCCAGTTGTCGTTGAACGCCCATTCCGCGCTTACGAAAGGGGTTGCTGTGTCGTCCAGCTCTGCGCCGTCAAACTCGCGGTCGAAGAACCAGTAACCGGCGCCGGCATTGATCGTGACAGGTATTTCTGCCGAAGCTGGCATGGCAAATCCGGCCAGCGCAATGCATGCAGCGGCGGACGCATTGATGAGTTGCTTCTTCATTCTTTTGTATCTCCGTGGGTGGATTGCGGTTATCGGATAAGGATAGCACTCATTGGCGATTTATCGACAGACATTTGTTGGTGAAATTCCCATTCCACAGGGGCGGCGTTACCAGCCCAGCGTGGACTTGATAAAGGGAATCGACAGCTGCCGCTGCTGTGCCAGCGAGGCCCTGTCGAGCGTATCCAGTATGTCGAGCAATTGTTCAATTTTGCGCGGCGCGCGATTGACGATAAAGCGCGCCTCTGGCGCCGACAACTCAAGACCCAGGCGCTCGGCACGAAAGCTCAAAATAGCGGTTTTTTCGCTGTCGCCGAGCCTGGGCAGCGGATAAACCACGCCACCGGCCAGCCGCGAGGCCAGATCCGGCAGGCTGATTGCCAGTGCGCGTGGCGGCGCCTGCGCGGCAAACACCAGCCTGCAGCCACTTTGCCGGCAGCGGTTGATCAGGTGGAACAGGCCCAGCTCCCAGTCCTCGTTACCCGCCACCGCGTGTACATCATCGCAGCACAGGCGTTGCAGGTGCTCGGTTGCTTGCAGGACGTCCTGCGCTGGATACTCAACCAGATCGGCCAATGGCAGGTACAGGCAGGCGGCTTCCTGCTCGTGGCAGCAGGCCTGCAACAGATGCGACTTGCCGGCACCAGACATTCCAGAGAGGAATAACAGGGGCTCCCCACCTGCCAGAGGCTGACGACGCAAAGCGTCGATGACGGGCTCCGCGCCGTCAATCTCACAAAAATTGTCGAACGTCGCTTCGGCGCGTAGGCGCACCTCCAGGGGCAGCTGGACCTGTGGGACGCTCATTCGCCAGGGCTCACTTGCGCTGCCACTGGTATTCCAGCACTGCGTCCGGTTGCAGCGCCGGCTGCGGGACAAAACCGGAGTTGAGTTCTATGAGCGGCGCCAGTTGGGCGGCCTCGGCCTGGGCCTGGATCGACACGCTCAGGACATCGCCGGCAATCGCATCGACATTGGCAGAGTCGATCAGCTCGAGCCCGCGCAACCAGCTGACAACCTGCGCGTAGTCGGCATAATCGCGCACACCGCGCACGCGGATACTGATGGCTCCCTGCGGGTCACCAGCGGCTGCCACCGCAAACTGAGCGGCCAGATCCGCGGCGACACTCGCCACCCCGTCGCGCAGGAACGCCGCAAAACTGTCGCCGGTGATTGACAGGTCACTGCGACCCTGCGGACTGAAATAGCTCCAGTCGCCGGCGTAACGGCCATCGTTGAGCACAGCCACCCGCGCTGCAACAATGTGCGGCAGGCCGTAGCGCAACGAGGCGCCCTGTATTGCCGAGCCCTGCAGGCGCCACAGGCTTTGCGTGTCCAGTGCGGCGCGGTCGGCCAGGTCATACAGGGGCAGTTGCAGCGGCACGCCTCGTGCGCTGAACGCCCCGGCCACCTGCAGCGCCTCTTGCGGAGCGCTGTCGCCCCCCACCAGGTAACGCTCGCCATTCTGCTCCATAACCATCCAGACCAGTACCTGCGGGCGGTTCGCAGTCCACAGCGGCGCCCCCGCGCGCTTGATGAGGCCAGTGACATAATCCGGCGCAAACTCGTACCTGACTTGCAGGGTCTCTCCCTCAGGTCCGCCGCGCAGATACACGTATTGCTGCACCTGACTGCGCGCTTCCTGCAGGGCACTGCTGATGGTTGGGTTCGACAGCACCTCATCGGTGCCGGAAGCTTTCACCAGCACCTGTGCCAGCGCGTCCCTTGCACCTGCAGATAGCGCCGCTGCGCCCTGGTCGGCTACCGGCACCTTTGCGGCATACAGGTCGCGCACCACTTCCGCGCGCGCGGCGGGTGCAAAAAACACCAGAGAAAACGCCAAAAAAAGCGACAACGGGCCACAGGTCGCCACCCTCGCGAATCGGTATCGCACGAGACATGCTCCAGCTTGATTGATCGTAGACGCATTGTACCAGCACTGGATGCCGCGCGGCATCGCGCAGTCACCGGAGCGAACGAGCGGGCCGTGCGTTTATCATCGGCACCCCTTTTATTTCCCCAACCACTCAATATAGGAGTGCGTGCGCCGCGCGCGTCAGGTTAAAATAAACGCGCAGCCGACGCAGGGGCGGCGCGCACACGCAGCTCATGCAGCACGAGCACGCAAACAGAAGCGGCAGCATCGCGCGCCCCGGCACATCCAGCCACTTTCAACACAGCCACAATGAGCGGATTCACCTGATGAGCGATGATCACAACACTACCGCCCTGAGCTATAAGGATGCGGGCGTCGATATCGATGCCGGCAACGCACTGGTCGAGCGCATCAAGGGCGTGACCCAGCGCACCCTGCGGCCCGAAGTCCTGGGCGGACTCGGCGGCTTCGGCGCTCTGTGCGAAATTCCCGCCGGCTACCGCGAACCCGTACTGGTGTCTGGCACCGACGGGGTAGGCACCAAGTTACGGCTGGCCATGGACCTGGGTATTCACGACACGATCGGCATCGACCTGGTTGCGATGTGCGTCAATGACCTGATAGTCGCCGGAGCCGAACCGCTTTTTTTCCTGGATTACTACGCTACCGGCGCACTCAACGTCGACACCGCGGCCGACGTCGTCAAGGGCATTGGCGAGGGTTGCCTGCAGGCAGGGTGCGCGCTGATAGGGGGCGAAACGGCAGAGATGCCGGGAATGTACGAGGGCGAGGATTACGACCTGGCGGGCTTCTGCGTCGGTGTTGTTGAAAAATCCGCGATCATCGACGGCAGCAAGGTCGCCGACGGCGACGTCCTGATTGGCCTTGCCAGCAGCGGCCCCCACTCCAATGGATTTTCATTGATTCGCAAGATCATCGACGTCAGCGGCGCTGCGCTCGACGCACCGCTGGGCGAGAGCACGCTGGGCCAGACGCTGCTCGCGCCCACCACCATCTATGTGAAGCCGCTGCTGGAGCTGGTCAAGACAGTGGAGGTAAAGGCAATCTCCCACATTACCGGCGGCGGCCTGCTGGAAAACCTGCCGCGCGTGCTGCCCAGGCACCTCGATGCGCACATCGACACCAACAGCTGGACCTGGCCAATCATCTTCGACTGGCTACAGCGCAACGGCAACGTGACCGATGAAGAGATGTACCGCACCTTCAACTGCGGTGTCGGCATGGTGCTTTGCGTAGCGGCCCGGGACGTGGACAGCGCCCTGGAAACGCTGGCAGACAACGGGCAGCAGGCCTGGCAAATCGGCCAGATACGCCCCGGTGAGAACCGCGTAATCCTGTGACCGGCAAAGCCCGCATCGCGATACTGATCTCCGGCCGAGGCTCCAACATGCAGGCTATCATCGATGCCTGTCACAGTGGTGCTATTGATGCAGGCATCGCCTGCGTAATCAGTAACAGGCCCGGAGCACCTGGCCTGGAAAAAGCAGCAGCGGCGGGCATAACAGCAATCACCATTGATCATCGCGAGTTTGAGACGCGCGAGGCCTTCGATCGCGCGCTTGCCGCGGAACTGCGCCAGCACGAGGTTGATCTCGTCGTTCTGGCGGGGTTCATGCGCATCCTGAGCACGGCGTTTATCGACGAATACCTGGGCAGGCTGCTGAACATTCACCCGTCACTGTTGCCCAAATACCCCGGCCTGAACACACACCAGCGCGCGCTGGACGCCGGCGATACCGAAGCGGGAGTGACAGTGCACTTTGTCACGTTACAACTGGATGGCGGGCCACCGGTCATACAGGCCAGCGTTGCCATTGAGCCCGGGGATACCGCGCAAACCCTGGCCGAGCGGGTGATGCTCAAAGAGCATGTTATCTACCCGTTGGCGGTCGACTGGTTTATCACCAAAAGGCTTGTGCTCGAGGATGGCCAGGCGCTGCTCGATGGCGCCGTCTTACCAGCGCAGGGACTTGCCTACAGGCCCGACATGCGGCATTGCGCCGCCTGACACGATCATCTCAAGTGCGTGCCGGCCCCGTTGACTACGCTTTGGGTAACGTCACACCGCGCTGGCCCTGGTACTTGCCACCACGGTCCTTATAGCTGACTTCACAGACCTCATCCGACTCGAAAAACAGCATCTGCGCAACGCCCTCATTGGCGTAGATTTTTGCTGGCAACGTGGTGGTGTTGGAAAACTCCAGCGTGACGTGCCCCTCCCACTCGGGCTCCAAGGGCGTCACGTTGACGATGATGCCGCAGCGCGCGTAGGTCGACTTGCCAAGGCAGATGGTCAGGACGTTACGCGGAATGCGGAAATACTCCACGGTGCTGGCCAGGGCAAACGAGTTGGGCGGTATCACACATACATCACCGACGACATCGACAAAGCTGTTTTCATCAAAATGCTTGGGATCCACCGTTGCCGAATTGATATTGGTAAAGACCTTGAACTCGCTGGAGCACCGCACATCGTAGCCGTAGCTGGAAGTGCCGTAGGAGATCAGGCGCTCGCCACCGCTGGTACGCACCTGACCCGGCTCAAACGGCTCGATCATCTGCTGCTGTTCCACCATGCGGCGGATCCACTTGTCCGATTTAATGCTCAAAGTGCGGGTATCCTAGTCGTCGCTGATCGTGATCTCGGGAAACTGCTGCACCGCGCCCTGCGCCTGGGCGGCCAGTGCAGCGCTGATTGCCTTCGCCGCTTCCAGGTAGAGCTGCGCTTCGGGTGATTCAGGCGCAGACACCACAGGGGGGTTGCCGCCGTCAGTGTTTTCCCGGATGGCAACTGACAGCGGCAGACTCGCCAATAATGGCACGCCGTACTCACTTGCAATGCGCGCACCACCCTGCGCCCCGAAAATATGCTCCGCATGGCCGCAGGCGCTGCAAATATGGACTGCCATGTTCTCTATAATGCCCAGCACCGGCACATCGACCTTGCGGAACATCTCGATGCCTTTCTGAGCGTCGAGCAGCGCAATGTCCTGCGGAGTGGTGACGATCACCGCCCCGGAAACACGCGCCTTCTGCGACAGCGTCAGCTGGATATCGCCAGTACCGGGAGGCATATCAATGATAAGGTAGTCCAGCTCGCCCCATACGGTTTGCTCCAGCATCTGGGTCAGGGCACCGCCGGCCATGGGGCCACGCCATACCATCGGCGTGCGCTCACTGACCAGATACCCCATGGACATCGTCTTCAGCCCGTGTGCCTCGATCGGCAACAGCCATTGGCCGTCTTGTTGCTCGGGGCGAACGCCCGCAGCGATGCCCAGCATCATTTGCTGGCTGGGGCCGTAGATGTCGGCATCAAGCAAGCCTACCTGGTGCCCCTGCGCCTGCAGTGCCAGCGCCAGGTTGACCGAGGTCGTGGATTTGCCCACGCCGCCCTTGCCCGATGCCACTGCCACGATATTCCTGATTTGCTTCATAGGTACTGGGTCTGCTTCCTTGTTGTTTATCGCTTCACGGGCGCGCCCAAGTATAGGGACATGCGTGTCTTTCAACAATGGCAGCACGTGCCCACCGCCACCCATCGAGGCCCCACCATGCGTGAAAAGACCGTTTAAACCCGCTATAGTAGCGCCCCTTTTTGCCGAGCACTAACGCCGCCATGGTCACGCAAAAGACGCGCAGAATACTCGTTACAAGCGCCCTCCCCTACGCCAACGGGCCGCTTCACCTGGGCCACCTGCTGGAGCAGGTACAGACAGATATCTGGGTCAGGTTCCAGAAATCCCGTGGTCACGACTGCGTGTATGTCTGTGCCGATGACGCGCACGGCACCGCCATCATGCTCACCGCCGAGAAACTCGGCATCAGCGCGCAGGAACAGATTGACCGCATCAAGCAGGATCACGAGAAAGACAGCGCGGGTTTTCTCATCGGTTTCGACAACTTCCACACCACACACTCCGATGAGACACGCTACTGGAGCGAAACCATCTATGCACGACTCAAAGCCAACGGGCACATTGCCGAGCGCGAGATAACACAGGCCTTTGACCCGGAGAAAAACCTGTTCCTGGCGGATCGCTTCATCAAGGGCAGCTGCCCGCGCTGCAAAACACCTGACCAGTACGGCGACAACTGCGAGGCCTGCGGTGCCACTTACAGCCCGACCGAACTGATCGACCCGGTATCCGCGTTGTCGGGTGCCAAGCCCATCGAGAAAGCCTCCACCCACTTCTTTTTCAAGCTGCCTGAATTCGAGGGGCTGCTGCGGCAGTGGCTGGACTCGGGCTCACTGCAGAGCCAGGTAGCCAACAAACTTCGCGAATGGCTGGACGGCGGTTTGCAGGAATGGGATATCAGCCGCGATGCGCCCTATTTCGGCTTTGAGATTCCCGGCGAGCCGGGCAAATTTTTTTACGTCTGGCTGGACGCGCCCATCGGCTACATCGGCAGCTTCCAGAATTACTGCGATCGCACCGGACACCCCTTCGACGACTACTGGCAGCCAGGCCACGATACCGAGCTCTACCATTTTATCGGCAAGGACATCGTCAACTTTCATGGCCTGTTCTGGCCCGCCATGCTGGATTCCGCGGGGCTGCGCACTCCCAGTGGCATCTTTGTGCATGGCTTTCTCACCGTAAACGGCACCAAGATGTCGAAAAGCCGCGGCACGTTTATTAATGCTGCCACGTATCTGGAACACCTGGATGCCGAGTACCTGCGCTACTACTTTGCCGCCAAGCTCAACGCATCGGTGGATGACATCGATCTCAACCTCGAAGACTTTACGCAGCGCGTTAACTCGGACGTCGTCGGCAAGGTGGTCAACATCGCCAGCCGCTGCGCCGGTTTCCTGCGCAAGGGGTTCGACAACACCCTGGCCGCCGAATGCGCAGAGCCAGAACTGGTACAGGCCTTTCTGGACGCAGGCGAGGGCATCGCCGCACTCTATGACAGTCGCGAATTCAACAAGGCAATACGCGATATCATCGCTCTTGCCGATCGCGCCAACCAGTACATTGATGAGAAAAAGCCCTGGGTGCTGGCCAAAGAAGCAGGTCGCGAGCAGGAAGTGCACGCCGCCTGCAGCGTGGGCATCAATCTGTTTCGTATCCTCATGACCTACCTGAAACCGGTACTGCCGGCCATGGCGGAAAAGTCCGAGGCGTTTTTGCAATGCAGCCTGGACTGGCATGCGCTCAATGGGCCGTTACTGGCTCACTCCATCGCGCCGTTCAAACCCCTGCTGACGCGCGTTGACAGCGACAAGGTCGCGGCCATGCTTGAGGCGAGCAAGGCATCGGCTGTGGACGGCGCGGGTGCAGCGGCAACCACGACACAGGCTCCTCCAGGCAACAACGACACGAATGCCGCGGACGGAGCGGCGCAGCACAGTGACAGAACCATCACGTTTGAAGATTTCGCCAAAGTCGATCTGCGCGTGGCGTGCATTGTTGCGGCGGATCACGTTGAAGGCGCCGACAAATTATTGCAACTGACGCTCAGCCTCGGTGATGACCAGCCCACACGGCAGGTGTTTGCCGGCATCAAGGCCGCCTATGATCCGGACGAGCTCGTTGGCCGCTACACCGTGATGGTCGCCAACCTGGCACCGCGCAAGATGCGTTTTGGAATCTCGCAGGGCATGGTGCTGGCCGCGGGGCCAGGCGGTGAAGACATTTACCTGCTGCAGCCCGACAGCGGCGCGCAGCCCGGCATGCAGGTCAAGTAACCCTGCATTCACAACCCCCGGGCAGGGTTGCCTGAAAACGGCCACCGATGATGGTTCGGGCAGACCACTGGCGATCACCCTGCCCTGGCGCTGGAAGGGCGACGCCGCACCAGCAGTGACGCGGCCAGCGACACGGTTGCGCGGCCAGCGCGGCGGCCAGAACGGCAAATGCCGCAATGGCAGACAGTGTCCAGATAATGCGGTAAACTAACGGTCATTAGTTTGGCTTATCAACCTGATTTGCGGTGGTTTAAACGTTAGAATTGCCGCCTGGCCAACGCCACCCCTGGCTGCCCGGCGCGGGCCCGGCGGCACGGGAACCAATCTAGAGAAGATGCATGTTCGCTGACTACTCCGTACTGTTGATCGGGGCCATACTCGTCAACAACTTTGTGCTGGTCCAGTTCCTGGGGCTGTGCCCGTTCATGGGCGTGTCCAACAAGCTGGAAACGGCCATGGGCATGTCAATGGCCACCACCTTCGTGCTGACCCTCGCCTCTGCCTGCAGCAACCTGACCTACCACTTCCTGCTGCTGCCACTGGGCCTTGAGTATCTCAAGACGATTGCGTTCATCCTGGTGATCGCTGTGGTCGTCCAGTTCACCGAGATGGTTGTGCGCAAGTCCAGCCCGCTGCTGTACCGGGTTCTCGGTGTGTACCTGCCGCTGATCACGACCAACTGCGCCGTGCTGGGTGTCGCGCTGCTGAACATCAACAAGGAGCACAGCTTTTTGCAGGCGCTGTTCTACGGTTTCGGCGCAGCCATTGGTTTTTCGCTCGTGCTGGTGCTGTTTGCAGCCATGCGCGAGCGGCTGGCCGTGGCAGACGTTCCGGTACCCTTCAAGGGCGCAGCCATTGGCATGATTACCGCCGGCCTCATGTCCCTCGGGTTCATGGGCTTTGCGGGGCTGGTGTAGCGCGCGATGGTAGAAACCTTATCCCAATACCCGCTGGTGGCTGCGCTGATGGCACTGGTCGGGCTCGCCGCCGTGTTCGGTGCCCTGCTGGGTTTTGCCGCCATACGCTTCAAGACCGAGGGCAATCCAATCGTTGACCAGATCAACGAAATTCTGCCGCAAACACAGTGCGGGCAATGTGGCTATCCCGGCTGCAAACCCTATGCCGAGGCAATCGCAGGCGGAGACCGCATCAACAAGTGCCCTCCCGGGGGCGAAGCCGGCATCCAGGCCCTGGCCGACCTGCTGGACCTCGAAGTCATCCCACTGGATGACGAGCACGGCGAAGAAGACCCACGGCCCGCCGTGGCATTCATCCGCGAGGACGAATGTATCGGTTGCACCAAGTGCATACAGGCCTGCCCGGTTGATGCCATTCTCGGCGCCGCCAAACAGATGCATACGGTCATCGCCAGTGAGTGCACCGGCTGTGACTTGTGCGTGGAGCCCTGCCCGGTGGACTGTATCGATATGATTCGGGAGGAAGAATCCCTGCAGAACTGGCACTGGGCTTTACCCAACCCCGTCAGCCGCCAGGTAGAGATCATTGCCACAGACGCAGCCCAGGCCACGTCCGGACAGGATCGCGCGGCATGAGGAAAATATTCGATTTCCACGGCGGCATTCACCCGCCGGAGAACAAGCACCAGTCTGTCCAGCGCCCCATCGCCTTTGCCGGCGTGCCGCCCGAACTCACCATACCGCTGTCGCAACACATCGGCGCACCGGCAGTGCCGGTGGTTGAGGTCGGCCAGCGCGTCTTCAAGGGCCAGGTCATTGCCCAGCCCAAGGGCTTGGTCAGTGTGCCGGTCCACGCCTCCAGTTCAGGCACTGTGACGGCCATTGAAGATCGCCTGGTACCCCACATCTCTGGCCACAGCGCGCCATGTATTGTTATTGCTACCGATGGCAAAGACGAATGGCTGCCCGACATCGGCGACAGCGCCACGCCGGACTTCGAACACATCGACAAGCCCGAACTGCTCGAACGCATTCGCGCTGCAGGCATCGCTGGCATGGGTGGTGCCGGTTTCCCCAGCGCAGTGAAGCTGGCGGTCAAACCCGGCGTGCAGATCGAAACCCTGATCCTCAACGGCACCGAGTGCGAACCGTACATCACCGCAGATGACGTACTCATGCGCGAGCGTGCAGCACAGATCATTGGCGGCGCCCGTATTCTGCGCCACATCATCAACCCGCAGGAAACACTGCTGGGCATTGAAGACAACAAGCCCGAGGCACTGGCCGCGATGCGCGCTGCCGTCGCCGATACGGACCTGCAAGTTGTCGAATTCCCAACGAAGTACCCGTCCGGTGGTGAAAAGCAGCTGATCGAAATCCTCACTGGTAAACAAGTGCCCAGCGGCGGCCTGCCGTCTGACGTCGGCATCGTATGCCAGAACATGGGCAGCGCCGCAGCCATCTACGATGCCATCGTGCTGGGCAGGCCGCTGATTTCACGTATCACTACGGTCACCGGCGATGCCGTGCGCGAACCCCGAAACTTTGAAGTGCTGATTGGCACGCCCATGCGTTACCTGCTGCAGCAGGCAGGCTATGAGGCCGGGAAAAACAACCGGCTGATTATGGGCGGCCCTATGATGGGGTTTACGGTGCCGGACCACGCCGTTCCGGTGGTAAAAACCACGAACTGCCTGCTGGCGCCCACTGAGGCCGAACTTCCTACTCCGCCACCGGCGCAGGCCTGCATCCGCTGTGGTCTGTGCGCACAGGCCTGTCCCGCCAGCTTGCTGCCACAGCAAATGTTCTGGTTCGCACAGGGCAAGGAGTTTGACAAGCTCGAAGAGCACAACCTGTTCGACTGCATAGAATGCGGCGCCTGTTCCTACGTGTGCCCCAGTAATATACCGCTGGTGCAGTACTATCGCGCTTCCAAGGCAGAGATCCTCAAGCTGCGCCGCGACCATGAAAAGTCCGAGCATTCACGCCTGCGTTTCGAGGCACGCCAGGAACGACTGGAACGGGCAGAGCGCGAAAAAGAAGAAAAGCGTGCGGCGCGCAAGCAAGCCGCGGAGGCAAAAGCCCGGGAGGCATCCTCCGCAGGTTCTGGCGAGCAGGATCCCATCGCGGCAGCCATCGAACGCGCCAAGGCAAAGAAAGCCGCACAAAGTGCCGGTGAAGATTCATCGAGCGAACTGGAAAAACTGGAAAAAGCCGTCGTATCGACACGCAAACGACTGGACACAGCCCTGGCAAAACTGCGCGAAGCCAAAGACCAGGGCGCGGACCATATTGACGCACTGCAAGCCGGCGTTGACAAAACGCAGGCAAAGTTGCGCGCCGCAGAGGAAGCTTTAAACGCCTACCAATTGGCGAATGCATCGACCAATGGACAAAACGACGCCGGCGCGGAGCAACCGACCTCGGACGACAGCGCGCCCAGCGCAGCACAGGCTGCAATCGAGCGGGCCCTGGCCGCCCGGGAAGCGGAGGCCGCGCTGCCGCCACAGGAGCGCGCTCGGGCCAATCTCGAAAAACTGCAGCAGCGATTGGCCAGTTCCAGGGCCAAGCTGGCGCAGAGCCGCGACGCCGGTGAAGCGGAAAAAGTGATCGAGGCCCTGGAGTCATCCGTTGAGCGCTTGACGGAAAAAATAGCCGCCGCGAAGCAGCAGCTGCAGGACCTGGAGAGCGCCTGATATGGCCCTGATGCGAATTACTTCGCCGCACGCGCATGGACCGATGAGCACACAGCGCGTCATGCAAAACGTGCTGCTGGCCACTGTGCCGGGCATTGTTGTGCTGACACATTTCTTCGGCTTTGGCACCCTGGTGAATATTTTGTGGGGCTCTGTGGTCGCCCTGGCTTGCGAAGCGCTGGCGCTGAAACTGCGTGGCCGCGATGTCGGCTTTTACCTCAAGGACTGCAGTGCGCTGGTTACCGCTTTTCTTTTGTGTATCGCGCTGCCGCCCTATGCACCTTGGTGGTTGATCGCCGTCGGCATCGCCAGCTCTATTTTACTGGCCAAACATTTCTATGGCGGGCTGGGCTACAACCCGTTCAATCCTGCCATGGTCGGTTACGTTGTACTCCTGATTTCCTTTCCGCTGCAGATGACGCAATGGGCACCGCCGCGCGGGGTTGGCGAAGTGCCTGGCCTGCTGGAAGCACTGCAAGCCTGCTTCATGCCTGCCAGTTACGACGCGGTGACCATGGCGACACCGCTGGATGTGCTGCGCCAGAACAACAGCCTGCTGCTTGAAGACCTGTGGAAAGAAACCGCGCAGTTCGGACGCTGGGCCGGCATCGGCTGGGAGTGGGTGAACATCGCGTTTCTGGCCGGCGGCGCCTGGCTGCTCTATCAACGCATCTTCACCTGGCATGCGCCAGTTGCCATGCTTGCATCGCTGGCACTGTTGGCAGCCCTGTTCTATGACGGCGGCAGTTCGGCAAGCGGCGGTTCACCCCTGTTTCACCTGCTCAGCGGTGCAACCATGTTTGGGGCTTTCTTTATCGTTACCGACCCTGTGACCTCTGCCGTATCGCTGCGCGGCAGGCTCATCTACGGCGCCCTGATCGGTGTGCTGATCTACACGATTCGCGTGCGGGGCAACTACCCCGATGCGGTGGCGTTTGCGGTGCTGATCATGAATTTCGCTGCGCCATTCATTGATCACTACACCCAGCCACGCACCTATGGGCATAAGCGCGGGGAGCACAAGCCGTGAAAATGCTGGGGCAGTCGATCACCCGCAACAGCGTACTGCTGGCGCTGTTTGCCGTGTGCACCACCTTGCTCATTGTTGGCACACACCTGTCCACCAAGGCGGGCATCGCGCAACAGATTCGTGAAGCGGAAGAAAAAGCCTTGTTGCAAATTGTGCCGCGCGAGCGCCACGATAATTCAATGCTCGACGACACCCTTACCGTTGGCACTGACACCGCAGGCCTGGGCCTGCGCACCGAGAAACGTATTTACCGTGCACGCCGCGGGCAAGATGTGGTCGCCGTGATAATTCCCGCCACCGCCCACGACGGCTATACCGGCGACATCGACCTTATTGTTGGCGTCAACGTGGATGGCACCATTGCCGGGGTCAGGGTCCTCAATCACCGCGAAACACCGGGCCTGGGTGACAAGGTAGACCTGCGAAAGTCGGACTGGATACTGGATTTCTCCGGACGCAGCCTGGGCAACCCGACCATCAAGCAGTGGGCGGTTAAAAAAGACAAGGGCGTATTCGATCAGTTCACCGGCGCCACTATCACGCCGCGCGCGGTTGTCGGCGTGATACTGCGCACCTTACAATTTGCAGCCGATAACCGCACAGAACTTTTTGAGCTGGGCGATGAACCAGCAGGAGACGCCTCGTAATGGCCGACACCAGTTACAAAGAGCTGTCCCTCAATGGGCTGTGGAAGAACAATCCGGCTATCGTGCAGCTGCTGGGTCTGTGCCCCTTGCTCGCCGTCACCGGCAGCGTGGTGAATTCCATTGGCCTGGGCCTGGCCACCATCGTTGTACTGATGTGCTCGAACACCGCAGTCTCCATTATCCGCAATATTGTGTCTGATGCCGTCAGGTTGCCGGCTTTCGTCATGATCATTGCGGCGGCGGTTACCTGCATCGAACTGCTGATGCAGGCCTTTGCCTACGAGCTGTACCAGATCCTCGGTATTTTTCTTCCGTTGATCACCACCAACTGTGTCATTCTGGGCCGGGCTGATGGATTTGCGGCACGCAACCGCGTTATGCCTGCCCTCTATGATGGATTCATCATGGGCATCGGTTTTGCGCTGGTGCTGGTGCTGTTGGGCGCAATGCGTGAGCTACTTGGCACGGGCGCATTGTTTGCCAATATGGATTTACTGTTTGGGCCCGGGGCCGCCAGTTGGCAGGTCACGGTTTTTTCCAACTACGAACCCTTCCTGCTCGCCATCCTACCGCCCGGGGCGTTTATCTTTACTGGCCTGATTATCGTCCTCAAAAACATTGTGGATGACCGCATCAAGAAGTACCAGGATGCCCTCAAGGAACGTCCTGCAAAGGGCTCGAAGCGCGTGCGCGTGACCGGGACTATTTCCTGAGCCGCAGCAGTTTTTCAGGCGCCCTACTGCCTGCTGTTTCGCGGGGCTACGGAACTGCCGCATAGCCGCAAACCAGGGGGTTCCGGTGCTCTTACAGCTTGTCGCCGCAGCGGCCTATGCCAGCGGCATCAGGGTGTCGAGCAACTCGTCAACGGCGGCGTCGTCCATGCCGCTATTTTCCAGGGCACAGCTGTAGGTGATGTACAGCAGCATGGGGCCGCGGGCCACATACCACTCGCGCACCGCGCTGTCGTCTTCAGTCCAGGCACCATAGAGACCGGAAAAATCACCCAGCGTCACCTTGCGCCACGTTAGCGTCTGGTCAGCGGTCTGCTCGGCGATCGCCTGGATCTGACCCGCGTCGAAAGGCCCTGATTCACTGTGTAGCGTGCTGATCTCAATACAGCCAACGTCATCGCAATCACCGATCAGGATGCTCTCTTCTTCGGTGTCAGCCCACCATTGCGGCGGCACTGCGACTGTCCACCATTCCGTTTCAAGCACGTTCATCGTGTTCACCCTGCAGATCCAGTGACATCAGGCAGGCATCCTCGGGTCCGGACTCGCTGCGATAATAATTTTTGCGCACGCCGTCATGGACAAAACCCAGGGCGTCATACAAACCGCGTGCCGGCGTGTTCGACACGCGCACTTCGAGCAGACAGCGCCTGATACCCACAAGCAGCATCTGGTCGAGCGCAACACTGACGAGCTTGCGCGCCATGCCACGGCGCTGGCAATCCTGACGGATACCAATATTTTCAATCGTGCTTTCATCCAATACGGTGTTGTACACGAGGTACCCGCAAACGCGGCCTACATCCTCACACACCAGCAGTGATGCAGGAGCATCGGCGGCGCGGCCCATCAGGGTCACAAAGCGACTGCGCGGCCAGGGCGTAGGATTGACGATAGCGTCAATGGCGACTATCGAATCGATATCCTCGGCCCTTGCGCGCCGTACCCAACCTGCAGACATCGCCCTCTACGCTCGCCAGGGCGTCAGTCAGAAACGCGCAGTGGCGACAGTTCTCGCCATACCTGCGCCTTGGAGGCTGCGTCTTCGATCATCTGCCGAGTAGATAGGCTTTGCACAACCGGCACATCAAGCGCGGAGCCTGCAACCCACTGTGCGGTTTCGCTGCCCAGCATCACAACCGCCCGGCACTGGTGTTGCTCGATCCTGCGTTGCATGAAAGCCGTCAGTCCGGCCAGGGCAGCTTCACGGCTGTTGTCGAGTTGCTGATTTTGATGCATGGGCCAGTCAAAGCGCGCTATCTCTGGACGCTGCGCCGCACCTGCCTGCGATGCCGCCACGCAGCGCTCCAGGGCATGGGCCATGGCTTGCACCAGCGACACCTGCTCAGATGCCAGCGGCATCTCGCCCAGGCTTTCCAGCCAGAGAATACGCCCGGCGACCAGCGCCGCGAGACTGAATGTCACGTGTGCCTTTTCTGCCGCTGCTGGCCTCGTATTCGTGCTGCTGCCCCTTGCGCCGGGAGTCTCGCCGTGACTGGCCCGATCAAGACCGCGCGGCACCACCGGTCGCGACGACGGACTCAGGTCCAGGGAAGGCCGCACAGCCGGCGCCGGCATGTTTGATGCGGCGGTTGAGGGCGCGGTTGCTGCCAGTGCCCCGGCCGGCGGGGGGACGACCATCAGACGGCGGCTCGGTGCCGCGCCCGGTTGCTGCCCACGAGAGATGTAAGCGTCAATACCCAGACTATTCAAATAAGCCAAACGGCTCAATTCATGCATACCGGGACCCTGACCCACGTGTACGGAAAGACGCAAAACAAACACCAAGTCTAGCAGCTTTGCAGCACGCAAAGTATCCTGCGGCGGGATTTGGGCGCGTCACTGCCCGGCGCAGCGCGACCAAACTGCGCTAGATAAACCGCCAGCCGTGCCCATTGAAGAAGCGTACGGCGGAGCGCACAAACCAGCCTAGGTGACGCCAGCCCTTGCGTGCGACGTAACCACCATGGTGCACAATGTTCATCGCGGGTAAATAACGCAGGGTGCCGCGCTGTCGCAGGCGCAACGACAGGTCGAAATCCTCGAAATACAGGAAGTAGCGCTCATCAAAACCGCCAATAGCCCGCAGGTCGTCGCTGCGACAGAGCATGAAACAACCGCTGATGATCTCAACATCCACAGGGTCGACATCGCCGCACTCATCGCGCATGTCGTAGTGCGCCAGTCGCGCACTGAACCAGCGCTGCACGCCAGCAGGCGCATAGGCGCGCAAGCCCAGTACCAGCAGCGACGGATAGCGTTTGCACAGGTACTCCCGCGCCCCTGCGGGGCCAACTACCCTTGGGCTGAGCGCGACGACCGCCGAATCACTGCGCAGACACTCAAGCCCTGCTGCAAGCGCTTGTGGCGCCAGCTCGACATCGGGATTCAGTATCAGGTGAAAGTCGCCCCGGGAGTGTGACAACGCCAGATTATGCCCCGCGCCGAAGCCGGCATTGCTGTCATTCTGCACATAGGCTACGAGAAAGGGCTCCTGCCAGGCCAGATCCGCCAGCAGCGCCTGCACGGACTGGCGATAATCCGGTTGCGAAGCGTTATCGACCACATGAACGCTGGCGCTGCGCAATTGCCCGTCGCGCAGGGCCGCGTCCAGTGCAACACGCAGGGTCGCCAGCGCAGTGCGCAACTGGGCAAGCGCACTATTGTGCACAACGATGGCAACGCCAAGGTGATGGGAGGAGGCATCCGGAGCATGCATCTGCGCGATGGTAAGGAGGTCCACCTTGCAAGGCAATAAAGATCGGCCGCTCGCCCGGTTATTTTCGTGCGGCCAGAGCGCGCAGGACACATCGCAACACGCTCGCCTCAGCGGCGTCATCAGGCGGCGTCATCGCCGCAACGGGAAACGGCCCTTTGGACAGTGTGAAAAATCACAAAAGCGCCCTAACAGACTGTATTTCATGATTTTTTTTGATATTTCAATATTAAGGTGTAATAAAGTAGGCAATTCAAAGGTTGACTCTGTGGGCAAAGATCGCAGAATCACTGAAGGGTACTAAAAACAGCTAGATCTGCCGTCGAGCAGGCTACAGGGGATAAAAATGATCAAATGGGGTGGCACTCTACTCAGCCGTGCGGCTGTCTTTCTTGCGTTTCTTTTTGCACTGACTGCCTGTGGCGGCGGTGGCGGTGGCGGTGGCTTCTTTGTGCCCAGCGACGACGGTGAGGGGCAACTGACCCTGCAGCTGTTCGACCCCCAGGGCAACCCCACAAGTATTGTTACAGCGTCTTCTCCGGGCTCCCTGCGTGCGCTGGTCGCTGGCGAGGGCGCTAACCTCGTGGTCAATGTTGAATCCACTATTGGCGATATCTTTCCGACCACCGGCACCGCGCTGACCGATTCCAACGGCGTGGCTACCTTCCAGGTGGAAGCCGGCGACGAGCGCGGTGCAGGCACCATTACCGCTACGGTGACGCTGGCCAATGGCCTTGAACTTGCCGCCACGCTGAACATTCAGGTGGGCGCGACCGGCTTGCGTATCGGCCGACTCGAACCCGACGGCACCTTCATCGAAAATGAAGTGGCCATTGAGCCGGCATCCACGCTGGCGGCTACCGGCAACGCACAGCTCTCTGTCATCATTCTGGATGAAGATGGCAAACGCATAACCACGTCCGAGGAAGTACGCTTTAACAGTGGCTGTATCGCTGCGGGACAAGCAACCATCAACCCGGAGAACCCCACCACGTCAATTAACGGCCAGGCTTCCACGCTGTATACCGCAGCGGGCTGTACTGGCATTGACGAAGTCACAGCCAGCCTTGTCGGTGCCGGCGCACAGGCGTTCGGCACGCTGAGCATTGCCTCACCTGAAGCGAACGCTGTCTTGTTCGTCAGTGCCGAGCCAGACCTGATCGTCCTGCGCGGCACTGGTGGTCAAAACCGTCAGGAAACTTCACAGGTTACCTTCCAGGTGGCCGATGGTGCTGGCCAGCCCCTACAGGGCATCACAGTCAACTTTGCGCTGACCACTGACGTCGGCGGTCTCGCTCTTACGACGGCGTCTGCCCTGAGCAACGGCGAGGGTCAGGTTTCAACCATCGTTCAGGCTGGTGACGTCGCCACCTCGGTGCGTGTGATTGCCACCGTGGATGATGGCTCGGGCAACCCGGTCTCTACCGTTTCCGATATTCTTACCGTGACCACCGGGCTTCCCGACCAGAACTCTATCAGCCTGGCGATCAGTGAAACCTTTGTTGTGGCCAATGCCTTTGACCTGGACGGCGAGACTCGCACACTGACAGTGTCTATGGCTGACAAATTCAACAACCCGGTAGTAGACGGTACCTCCGCGGTATTTACGACCGAATACGGCGCCATTGTCGGCTCCTGTACCACCCTCGCGGGCGTATGTAGTGTGCAGTGGCGCTCGCAGGAGCCGCGCTTCCCGACGCTGACAGGTACCTCGCTGGTTAAAACCATCTTTGATGATGACTATGACTGCCCGGGCCACAACGGCGCATGGGGCCCCTGCCTGCAGGACCTCGGTTTTATCCGCGGCCAGCGCTCTGCCATTTTGGTTCACGCCCTGGGTGAAGAATCCTTCATCGACCGCAACGGCAACGGCGTTCTCGACCAGGACGAGGCAAACCTGTTCGACAACCTGCCCGAGGCCTTCATCGACCACAACGAAGACGGCGTATACACACCGGCTGATCCGCAGTGCCTTGCGGCCCCGGAAACGCTGCGCTGTATTGCCGGCCAGGAAGAGATATTTGTTGATCTCAATGGCAACAACACGTACGACAACAACGATGATCCGGCGGTCTACAACGGCCTGCTCTGCCCACCTGAGGGTGACGGCGTGTGGTGTAGCAGGGAGTTGGTGAACGTGTTCGCTTCGAACATCGCGATTCTTTCCGATGGCCTGGACTTCTCTGCCATCATGGTGCGTGGCGGGAATGTGGTTAGCACAACGCGCAGTCGGGCAACCCAGCAGGTGCTCATCGCTGACACATTCAACAACCGGCCGCCGGGCGGCTCCACGGTTAGCGTTGCTGTTCGCGGCGATTGCAAGTTGCTGTCCAGAAATTCCTTTGAGATTGCCAACACTGCAGCTTACGGTGCGTTTGGTTTTGAGCTGGTGACGGATTTCCCCGACACATTCAATGATGAGCCGGGTGTTGTCAGCGTCACGCTTAACGCGGTTGACAATCCTCCTGCGATTTATGAATTTGCCTGTGAGGAGATTACCGACCCCTGCGGTTTCAGCCCACAGCCTGACTTCTGTGACGATCCCGATCCAATGCCTATGCCGTGATCGACACCTGCCAACAGCAAAAAGGCCGCGTTCAAACCGCGGCCTTTTTTTTGCCTGGCATTTGCAGCGTTCATACCGCATACACTACACACTGGGCAGATTCACTTTATGGGAAACAAGCTCATGTTATGCTCTAAGACCGCCTCACCCAATAATAAGTAGTGAAATCGATGCTACCCAGATTTGGCGCCTTGAACACCACCATTCGGCGCAGCGTGATCAGCGTGTTCCTACTCGCCACGCTCCTGACCGTTGCGTTGGCGGTGGGCCTGCAATATTACTTCGGCCAGCTCGTCGCCAAGCAGACCGCATCGTCACTCTACTCGGCCACCGCCGATGCCGTGGCTGCCGAGTTGCGCGGCATTGGCCAGGTCAATATCAATGTTATTAATCTGCTGGCTGACAACGAGGCACTCACCGCAAAAGACAGCAACGCCGAGCGACTCACTGTCTTTGCCGATGCGCTGGCACAGAACCCGCTGTACTACGGCATTTATATTGGCTCGGGCTCAGGCGACTTCTACGAGGTCATCAACCTCGATGCCAGCCCTGAAGCCCGCACCTTTTACGGCGCAGATGCACAGGACAAGTGGCTGATTCTTGAGGACCTGCGCATTAGCAACAAAAAAATGCGCCAGCATCTCTTCCTGGACCACGAATTTCAACTGCATCACTCGCGCAGCGAAGAAACCCTGTTTGATGTCGCTTCCAGACCCTGGTACCAAAGTGCGATGCAATCCAACGCGGCGCAGCTCAACCAACCCTACCTGTTTGCCCAGTTGCAGTTGCCCGGAAGAACCTTGTCCAAGCGCATTGCAGGCACCGACCAGGTGGTCGCTATCGACATCATGCTCTCTTCCATTTCTGAGCTGTTGCGCAATCACCAGATCGCCAGGACCAGTGACGTCTACCTTTTTACGCTGGACGGAGGCAGGCTGGCCTCCAGCAAGCCGCCTGTCATTGACGCCGGGGCAGGCACAGACGGCGATGACCTGGCAGCCGCGGAGTCGGATGACCTCAACTGGCTCGTTCTGGAGGGCATTGCGGCGAACGAACAGGATCACATGAGGCTGGTAGCAAAAGACGTCAATGGCCGGCCTCACCTTGCCTATGTCATCCCGGTAGGCGACGGTAATGACCCGATATACATGGGCATTGTTGCCAACCAGGACAGCATTTTTGACCCGGTACTGGATAAGGTAAAACTTTCAGGGCTGTTAACGACGGGCATCCTGCTTTGCCTTCTCCCGCTGTCCTGGTTTTTTGCCAACCCCATCGTGCGACCGGTAAAACAGTTGGCCGTTGAAAACGAGAAGGTCAAGAAACGCGAGTTCGACAAGGTAGAACGCATCGGCACGCACGTGCGCGAGCTGGATGAGCTGTCGGAATCGATGGTCAGTATGGTCGCCTCGATCCAGCAGTATGAGCAAGAGCAGAAGCAATTGATGGAAGCGATCATCAAATTGATTGCCGAGGCTATCGACGACAAGTCCTCCCATACCGGTGGCCATTGCGAGCGGGTACCTGAACTCGCCCTGATGCTGGCCGAGTGCGCATCAGCCAGTGATCTTCCAGCATTCGCAGACTTCCGCCTGGAAACCGAGCAACAGTGGCAGGAGTACCGCATTGCCGCCTGGCTGCACGACTGCGGCAAAATCACCACGCCGGAGCACATTGTTGATAAGGGCAGCAAGCTGGAGGCCATCTACAATCGCATTCATGAGATTCGCACCCGCTTTGAAGTGTTGTGGCGCGACGAAGAAATTCTCTACTGGAAAGCGATCGCACAGAATCCACAGGCGGCCGACGCCCACCGCGCCGAACTCGAAAAGAAGCAGCGCCAGCTGCAGGAAGACTTCGCTTTCATCGCGCGCTGCAATGTTGGCGGTGAATCCCTGGACCAGCAGAGCCTGCAACAGTTACAGGCCCTGGCCGGCCGCGAATGGGTGCGACACTTCGACGATCGCATGGGCCTGTCGCCTGCGGAGGAGCAGCAATCAGGCACGACCCGCAAGCCGCTGCCCGTTACCGAGCGATTGCTCAGCGACAAGCCCGAGCACCTGATCCGGCGCGACAAGCCCACCGACTACGCGCCGCAGTTGGGGATCAACATGGATATTCCCGAATACGAGGCCAACCTGGGTGAGCTTTATAATCTGTCCGTCAGCAGGGGCACGCTGACTCGCGAGGATCGCTTTCGCATACAGGAACATATGATCAGCACGGTTAAGATGCTCGACAACCTTCCCTTCCCCGACGAGCTGAAAAACGTGCCGCGTTATGCCTCCACTCACCACGAAACCATGAAGGGTACAGGCTACCCGCGCCGGCTTTCGGGTGCGCAGCTGAGCATTCCGGAGCGACTGCTTGCGGTGGCCGATGTATTTGAAGCGCTAACAGCAGCAGACCGCCCCTACAAAAAAGCCAAACCCATCAGCGCCGCGCTGGATATTCTGCACAATATGGTCCGTGATAATCACATTGACCGTGACTGCTTCGAATTGTTTATTCGGGAAAAAATCTACCTGCGCTACGCACAGGCCTTTTTACCGCAGAGCCAGATCGACACCGTCGATACCGAAAAGTACGTTCGTGCCCTGGGCCAGGCGCCTGCGCGTTCCGGGTAAATCTGCGCCGGCAGGTAACGTCCACCGGCGGCGAAGGCTAGCGGCGCGGCCGTGGGCCATACATTGGATACGCCCTCGCCGAGTATCAGCGCAGGCAGCGCTTGCCAAGCTGGCGGTGTCGCCTATTCTACCTTGTACATCGACCACCACGGAGCAGCCCATGACAATCTACTCGCAAGGCATGTATCGCCGACGCATTCTGCAAGGCGCCGTCACAGCCGCGCTGGTGTCCGGCGCATTGCTACGCGCCCCTGCAGCCAGCGCCAGCCCCTGTCGCGGTCCGCAGCCACGGCCGGCAGGTGAACTGCCCTATAGTGATTTCGGCTTAACGGCAACGGCAGAAGCTGTGACCGAGGGCGTAGATCTGCGTGGCAAGACTGCCCTGGTCACCGGCTGTAATTCAGGTCTGGGCCTTGAAACCATGCGCGTACTGGCTCAGCGCGGCGCACACGTCATCGGCACTGCGCGCACGGCAGAAAAGGCCGCGGCCGCCTGCAGCAGCATTAGCGGCAAGACCACACCGCTGGTAGCAGAGCTGAGTGACTTCAGTTCCATAGAACAGTGCGCAATCGCAGCGCGAAAACTCGGTATGCCAATCGACATGCTCATTTGCAACGCGGGCATCATGGCGCTACCGCAACTGACGCTGTCGCAGGGCATCGAGTTACAGTTTCTGGTCAATCACCTGGGGCATTTCCTGCTCACCACCCGACTGCTGGAACAGGTGAAGGCCGCAGAGCAAGGGCGTATTGTGATTCTCAGCAGTTGCGCACACCAGCTGGCGCCGCCGCAGGGCATCGATTTTGATAATCTTGATGGCTCCAGGGGCTATGTGGGCTGGACCGCCTACGGCCGCTCCAAACTGGCCAATGGCTTGTTTGCCATGGAGCTGTCGCGCCGCCTGGCGCAAACCCGGGTCACCGCCAATGCCGTACATCCCGGCGTGATCAACACCAATCTCGGGCGCCACCTGCCACAGGATGATCGCGCCAAGGATGACAGCGCCTTCGACAAGAACATTCCACAAGGTGCAGCCACACAGTGTTATGTTGCCGCCAATCCGATCGCTGCTCCCATCAGTGGCCAGTATTTCGTGGATTGCAATCCGGCGCAGGCGAACGAAAAAATGTATGACGTCGAACTCGCGGCGCGCTTGTGGGAGGTATCTGAGCAACTCATTGCACAGCGCTTGTCCTGAGGCTTGATGTGAAGACAATCACATAACCGCAAGCGCATCGGTTGACCGCGCCGCGATCTATTGCGTTAATGCCAAACTGGCCCCATCGGTTGAGCTGGCCTGCTCTACGCACTGCCTTGAACATACACAGCAGCCGCCCAGCTGATCACCCAGAGCCACACAAGCCGGAACCCCCTGACCTTGGAGAACCACGTGAGCGCACTGAACACAACAGTTCCCGCCGACATCGACCCGACCTGGATTGGGCTGCTGGACGGAAAAATGAGCGGTTGGCTGCAAACAGATACCGACGAACTGTTTCGGGGTTTTCCGGTGTCTGCATCCGATACGGTGCTGGACGTGGGCTGCGGTGGCGGCTTCTCTGCGCTGTTCTGCGGTAGTCGCGGCGCCAGTATCACCGCCGTTGATATCAGCGCCGAGGCCGTCGCGACGTTAACGCAGAAGCTCCAGGAACAGGGCAAGGCACGTCACATCGAAGGTGTGGTCAGCGACAGCGACCCACTGCCGGTGAGCGACCAGTGGGCCTCGCGCGTGGTCTGCCAGGAAGTACTGGAACACGTTGCCGACCCGCGCCGTGTAGTGGATGAGTTGGTGAGGGCCGGACAACCCGGCGCGCTCTACCTGCTGAGCGTGCCCGGTGAACTGTCCGAAACCGTCCAGAAGGCTTTCGCACCGGCAGATTACTACGAGCACCCCAACCATATTCGAATCTTCAGCCAGGCGTCCTTCGTCGATCTGGCAGAATCTGCCGGACTGGACATCATTGAGTACTGTCCCACCGGTTTTTTCTGGGCCATGTGGACCAGCCTGCACTGGGCGATCACCGGAACCAAAGCGCGTACCACGGGCAGCAGTTACTCTGCCTCGCACGACCCATTTTCACCTCCGTATGATGAATCACTGCGTGACTGGGCATTGCTCTGGAACAAACTGATCGCAACGCCCGAGGGCAAGGCGTTCAAGGCAGAAATGGACAAGGTGATGCCCAAGACACAGGTGATAATCGCGCGCAAGCCAGGCTGACCACGCTTGCTACTGCGGGCTTTGCGTGCGCTGTCCGCAACTGTCGGGCCGTGCCTGGCAAAATCCGATATACTGTGGCCTTGCAACTCGTAACGTGACGCAACTGGAACCGACGGGACACAACGCAAGCCGTGAACTGCCCGTTAGGGCCCACAGCATCACCAGGAGCAATAACGCCGTACACAGGCTACTCACCCGGCGCAAACACCATGGCAAACCCGTTTGGCCCACTATGCCCGCTTCCACACTGAAACACGTGCAATCCAGTATCAGACACACGCTACGCTGTACGCTTGCACTGCTGCTTGCGGTGGTCATTGCAGGTTGCGCCGCGCTGCCCGCGGGCCCTGCTGCAAACAACGGATTGACGTTTACGTCCGCGTACTACGGCATCAGGTTCGTGGATGCCGAAACGCGTCGTGGCATTCCACTGGTACAGCTGCACACCAAACATGGCCTGCGCTACGTCAGTGACAGCGGCGGCTGGATTGCCATTCATCCCGACGACGTTGCGCTGCAAACCGTGTATTACCGCGTGACCAGCGATGGCTATTCGCTGCCGGGCATGGACGCCCAACTGCAGGGCTTTCGAACCACGGTCAAGGCCGGTGAAGGACGACAGATCCCCCTGCAACGCCATAACCTTGCCGAACGCCTGTACCGCGTAACCGGCGAGGGCATCTACCACGATTCGCAACTCCTGGGTCAACCCATTCCGGAAGGCGTTCCCACGACCACAGCCGGTGGCGTGTTCGGCCAGGACTCTGTGATGAACGCCATCTACAACGGGCAGTTGCACTGGTTCTGGGGCGACACGTTACGCGGAGATCACCCGCTGGGGAACTTCGCCGTATCGGGCGCTGTATCAACACTGCCGGCAGCTGCCAGCATAGCGCCGGCCACAGGTGTCGCACTGGAATATTTCGTGGGCGCCGACAACTTTGTCCGGCCCATGTGTCCACTCGATGCGCCGGGACCGGTTTGGATCAACTGCCTGCTCGTGTTTGAAGAGGACGAACGTGAACATATGTTTGCGCTGTACGTTCGCACTTCAAAAACCATGGAACGGCTTGAAGCCGGCATTGCCCGCTGGAACGATGAACTGGCCATTTTTGAAAAGCAACGGGAGATTCCCGTGGACGCGCCAATGCTGGCCTACGGCCACCCGATCGCCAGGCAGGTAGGCAAGGACCCATGGCGGTACTACGGGTACGTAATGCCCTACATCCGCGTGCCGGCACGCCAGGCAGCGGTGCTGGATACCGACAGCTATGAAATCTACAGCTGCCTGAAGCCCGGACACGCCTGGAATGAGAAGTCACCCGCGCTGGACAGGGACGCCAGCGGCCAACTCAACTGCAACTGGAAAGCCAATACCAGCCCAATAGAACCCCAGCAATGGGAGCAACTGATTGCGTCGGGGTTCGTCAGGGCAGATGAGTATCGCGGCAGACTGGTCAGCAAAGACACCAACGAGGTGATTGTGCCACACCGCGGCACGGTAGTCTGGAACGACTACCGCCAGCGCTGGGTGATGATCGCCGTGCAGGTGGGCGGCTCCAGCTATCTGGGCGAGGTATGGTATGCGGAATCGCCCTCGCCTTTTGGCCCCTGGAACAATGTGACGAAGATCGCAACTCACGACGACTACACCTTCTACAACGTCAAACAACACCCCTACTTCGCCCACGGTCCGTATATTTATTTTGAGGGCACCTACACCAGAACGTACTCAGGGCGTCGCCAACCGACACCGCGCTATGACTACAACCAAATCATGTACCGCATTGATTTGTCTAATCCGGCGCTTGTGGGGCTATCAACAACGACTGCAGCAGACGGCAAGCCACACAGGCGCTGAGACCCGGCACTAGCGCCTCCAGAGCACGCAGTCGCAGGCCCGGGCTATTTGCTCTATGCTGTGACCAAATCGACATTTGCCCTACCCCGCTATTGACCCGTATCCACCCGAACAGCAAAATTGCCCTATTCGCGTGCTCGAATAATAATTTCAGGAGAGTCAGATTGAGTGACCAGGACAAAAGCTCAAGCGCCATACACGTTGGCCTGCAAGATCGCCTCATGGGCGGCTGGTGCAACGACGAAACCGGCGAGTTCATCGGTGGCGTTTATGTGAAGCCGGGCATGCAGGTGGTCGACATTGGGTGTGGCGACGGCGGCTATATCAACTTCTGCAGCAGCCGCGGCGCAGACGTTACTTTTGTCGACATCCAGGAAGCCAAGGTAGCGGCACTCGAAGAGAGACTCAAGCAGCGCAACGACGGCGGCACTGTCAAAGGTATTGTCTCTGACTGCGACCCGATTCCACTTGAAAATCACTACGCTGACCTTGTCATCAGCACCGAGGTCATCGAACACGTGCGGGACCCAAAGAAAGTCCTGACCGAGATCGTGCGCATTGGCAAGCCCGATGCCTACTACGTGATTACCGTGCCCGATGCCCGCGGCGAGAACATGGTGCTGGATATTGCGCCGCCGGAATATTTTCAGGAGCCAAACCACATCAACATTTTTACGTCGGACGAGTTCGAGCAGCTTGCGGAAGATTGCGGCCTCGAAGTTATCAGGCACGAATACCTGGCGGGTTTCTGGGCGATATTCTTCCTGCTGAAGTGGGCCACATCAGAGCCCGGTGAAAACCTGCTGACCAACGTCCACCCTGCCACCACACTGTGGACGCAAACATGGCATGAAGTGATGCAGCACCCCAACGGCCCCAGAATCCGTCATGCATTGGACAATGCGCTTCCCCGCGGACAAGTCATCGTTGCCCGGAGGAAAGGTGCCAACCTCGGTTAAAATCGACTTTATCGTTCCCGGGTTCAGCAAGTGCGGCACGACAACACTTTGCGCACTGCTGGACCTGCATCCCGATGTCTACATCCCACCGATCAAGGAACCGTGGTACTTCTCGCACGATAAATTTGAAACCCAGCACCAGTGTTACGACGAGCACTATGCAGCAGCACAGCCGGGGCAGTTGAAAGGCGATGGCAGCACGTCCTACACCGGGTATTTACGTGAAGATATCTCCATCAAGCGTATCTATGAGAACAATCCCGCGTGTCGATTCATTTTCATCGCACGCAACCCCAAATCCAGAATTGAATCCAGCTATCGAGAGATGCACCATTCGGGCGTGCATTTTGGCCTTAACGCGCCCTACCCTATCGGTGAATGCCTGCGTTACTTCCCGCAGATGGTGGAAGACACCCTGTTCTGGGAACGCATCAGCAAATACCACAAGCAGTTTGGGGAGGAGTCTATCCTCGTGGTTTTTCTGGAAGAACTGAAAGCCGACCAGGCGGGCGTGCTACAGCGGTGCTTTGACCACCTGGGGCTGGACGCGACAAAAATGCCAGACACCCACACCGTGAACCTTAATGCCGGCTCAAGAAAACTCTACGACTCCCGTTTATACCGGTTTTTGCGCACCAACGGCGTTACCGGGCTGCGCCTGGCCAGGCTCACCGGCGAAGAGCAGGACAAACTGTTTGCCCCCCTGGGGCTGCGCAAGGCGTTTGGCAAGAAGCCGCTGGAGTGGGATGAGTACGCCCGCGATGTCTTCGACAAAGACATTGTGCCGGATTGCCTGCAGTTTCTGCAGCACTATGGCAAGCCGAGAGAATTTTGGAAGCTCTGATGCCAACCGCCATTATCAGCGGTATGCACAGGTGCGGCGACGGTGAGGCTAACGTACCGCATTGCGCAAAGTCCAACAGCGCGTCTTTGGCGAAGTTTTTGATACGACGACCAACATTGTTGAGTCATTACGCGGTGGCCCAGCCATCGATACGCGAACAATCATAATCAAGCGACAACCAGACGATGCTTTTTTACTGTTACTCGGAAATTGGCGATTCAACCATCGAGTCGCGCCTTGGTGACGCCGACTACAGCTACTACTTTGTACTGAAGGCATACCTGCCCCTGCTTGAAAAACTGGGCAGCGTGCACATTGCACATGCGGTGGACGATGATTTGATTGCACACTGCCGCGCCCAGCAGGACGCGGGACAAACGTGTGTGCTTCTCGCCTTTGCGCCGCCACACAAAGTAACGTTCGAATTGCCGTGCCCCGTCGTTCCAGTGTTCCCTTGGGAATACTCCAGCATTCCGACTCGCGAGTCCGTCAAGGACGCCTCCGCAGACTGGTGTTTGTCACCACAGGCACTTGCACAGGCAGTCACTCATTCAACGTACGCCAAAGCCGTCTTGCAACGTGAACTGGGTGAGGACTTCAACGTTGAGAGCATCCCGGCGCCGGCATGGGATCTCTATGCCGGGCTGCGCAGCAGCGCCACTTCACGTCCTCCCGTGAAAGACGCCAGCATTGCACTGGGCACCGCAATCATAGACAGCCGCGATTTCACCATCGCCTCGGAGAGCATCGCACCGGCGAGTAAGGTCGCAAGGCCTCTGGGCGGCTCCGCAGCCAACGCTGCCTGTGGCGATATCACGATCGACTTTGGCGAGCACAATCCCGACGTCTGGCTGGTTGGCTTTTATCCGCCAGAGCCCTGGGGCGCCTGGTCCAGAACGAACAGCCCCTGGATCATGCTGCCCAGTGTTGTCTCCGGCCCCATCTCGTTGAAGGTCTCACTCAACGGCTATGGCGGAAATGTGGGGCGAGAAATAGAGATGCGCATTGGTGAAGAATGCGTCACGGTGATTCCGCAGTTGGAGATGTCCGAGTTTGAATTCGATCTGGACATACAGCAGCCCAGCAACTTCATCACCTTCAGCGGCCTGGACGCAGCAGCTCACAGGCATATTGTTGACCCACGCACGATTGGCATCGGGCTTGCCAATATCACCATCCGAAGCAAGGCCGATGCTGCAGGGCAGGCCGTCAGCGAACCGGAGGCGATGGAGCAGAACCTCGACATCAAGGGCGTGGTGTACACCAGCGTACTGAACCCACGGGACAGCAGGAAGAACTGGGAAGACATTCTCACGGCCTTTTGTATCGCCTTTCACGATCGCGAGGACGCAACACTCATTCTGAAAATGACCTACAAGGATATGTCGGGATACATGGAAGACATATTCTCGCTCTTCTGCCAACTCCACCCCTTCAAGTGCCGCGTGATCGTCATTCACGGCTATATCAGCACACAGGAATACACAGACCTGATTGCGGCAACCACTTACGTCGTCAACGCATCACGCAGCGAGGGGCAATGCTTACCCTTGATGGAATATATGTCCAGCGGCATTCCCGCTATCGCACCGGACAACACCGCGATGGCCGACTATATTCGCGCGGATAACGCCTTTGTTGTGGCGTCATCTCCCGAGCCGCACTATTGGCCGCATGATCCGCAGCAGATGTTTACCACTTTATGGTATCGACCGAGCTGGGAATCACTGTACAAGGCCTTCCAGGAAAGCTATGACGTGGCCGTGAACGACACCCAGAAATACATTGGCATGTCGCGCTGCGCCTGGGAAAGCCAATACGAGTACTGCAGCAGTGACACTTTACTCCCGCGGCTCGATTCGCTGCTCCATCGTATCGTCAACCAGTAGTGCTGCCATGATTATCATTACCTATTCAGAGACCAACGCGGAAACTATCGAGCAGAGCCTTGGCAAGGCCGAGTACAGCTACTACTTCATCTACAAGAAGTACCTGCCCGCGATGGAGCAACTGGGCCAACTGATCGCTGTGCGGGATCCGCTGACGGAAGTCGACAGGATCTACCACGAGCATCCAGACGAAGACTGTATTTTCCTGTCCTTCTCCCCCCCACATCGCACCGTACTGAACCTGCAGTGCCCCACCGTATGCGTGTTTGCCTGGGAGTTCAGCACCATTCCCCAGGAGCACTGGCATGACAAGCCTGAGTTCAACTGGGCACAGGTACTGCAAGACATCGGCAACGCGCTGACGATCTCGCAGTTTGCCGCTGATGTCGTCAACAAGGCCGTCCCGGAGGGACTAAACCTGGTCGTCATTCCTGCAGCGGTGGATACCGTAGACGGCACCAAGCTTAAACCCAAGAAACAAAGCGCAAATATAGAGGTAAAGGCGACGCTGTATGAGAGCCGGGCCTACGACCTGGCCGCCGACATGGTCAATGACGAGGTCAAGGGCATACGCGACCCACTGCAGATGACCCCGTGGGACGGTGAGCCAATCCACCTCGCATTCACCGAAAGCAATCTCGACACCATCGAATTGTTGATCGGTTTTTACAGTGCGGAAGACTGGGGCACCTGGTCACGCACTGCCGCGCCCTGGATCATGTTGCCGCATACCGTTACCGGGGCCGTGATTGTTGAACTGGAGTTGGTGGCCTATGGCACCAATGTTGATCGCGAGATCGAGGTGCAGTTGGGCGAGGAGTCGGCCACAATCACTCCCAGTGGCATGCCCGCGACCTATAGCCTTGAATTCAATCCAGGCAAACCGGTGGACCTGCTCAAGTTTACCAATCTCGACCTGACACATGCACCGGGAGCACGCGACCATCGCTCGCTGGGTATCGGCATGAAGTCACTGTCACTGCGTCGGCCGGAAAACTACAAGGAAGCGACCGGCAATTTTCTTGTCGCGGGCGCAAAACGCATCGCTGGCTTCCTTTCGAACGCCTTGAATAGACAACCCCAACTGGAAGGCAACCTGCTGGATCTCAGCGGTATCGTCTACACCACGGTGATGAACCCCCAGGACGGCAGAAAGAACTGGGAAGACATGGTCACTGCCTTTTGCTGGGCGTTTCGCGACGAAGAGAACGCCACACTGGTCTTGAAAATGACCCACAACAACCTTGCCACTTTTCTCGGTAAGTTGTTGTTGCTCTATTCGCAGATGTCGCCGTTCAAGTGTCGCGTGGTTGCTGTTCACGGGTTTCTCACCGAGGAGCAATACAGCGCACTCATCGACGCCACGCACTACGTGGTCAACAGCTCGCACTGTGAGGGACAGTGCCTGCCGCTGATGGAATTCATGGGCCAGGGCATACCCGCCATTGCACCCGACCACACTGCCATGGCCGACTACATCAATCACGACAATGCCTTTGTGATTGATTCCAGCCTCTACCCCACTTTCTGGCCCTTTGATGACCATCGCAAGGCGATGCGCACCATGTGCTACCGCATAGACTGGAATTCAATGAAGGACGCCTATCTGCAAAGTTTCGCGGTAGCGATGCATGAGCCGCAACGCTATGAAGCCATGCGCCTGGCGAGCATAGACGCTATTGAGCGTACGGCGGGACAAACCGTGGTGTACGACACGATGAAAAAATTCATCGCTCGCACGGCCACCAGAGCGTCTAACGAAGCGGGCAGCGCCACCACATCGTGATGCGCGGCGTGAATGGTGAGGGTGGCGCAATCGCCAATGTCCTTTACCCGCCTGAACAGGCAATACTCAGACGTCGGAGCGGAACATCCATTGCAAGGTGTCGTGCATATCGATCGGTGCCAGTTCAGGACAGCGCTGCAGCAAACGCGCGTTATCACCCACCAGGCGTTTGACCTCGTTGGCACGCACAAACTCCGGGTTCACTTTTACGGCAATCTCGTAGCCGGCGATCCGGCACATAGCCGCAATGATATCTTTCAGAGCATGGCCCGTGCCGGAACAGAAATTGTAGCACTCGCCCGGAAGGGCATTTTCAAGCAGCGCGCAATAGGCCGCTGCAACAAAGCGCACGTCTGAGAAATCGCGTACGACGTCTATGTTACCCAGCTCGATCTCGGGTTCAGCGCGCCGAAAGTGCGATACGATCTTGGGGATCAAAAATTTCTCTGCCTGACCCACCCCGGTGTAGTTGAACGGTCTGACGATGGCAATGGGCAAGCGGCTCGCCCAGATACCCGCCATGTATTCCATCGCCACCTTGCTGGTGGCGTAGTCATTGGCAGGTGCGAAAGGCGTCTCTTCATCGAGCGCCCCCTCCCTGGAATTACCGTACACATTGGCACTGCTGGCGAGAATGACGTTTTTCAGGTCGGCGGCTTCGGCATCCAGAGCGGTGAGCAGGTTGCGCGTGCCGACCACGTTGGTGAGGTACATCTGGGCAACATCACCGTGAGGCACGAAGGTAATGGCGGCCAGGTGAATGACATAATGCGGCTTACAAGCCTCTACCACTGCCCTGACGCTAGTAGCATCGAGGAGATTACCGTCAATGACGGTGACGCCGGGGCAGGCAGGTCCGCCCTGGCTGAGCCCGAAGACCTCATAGCCGCGTTCAGTCAGGGCCTGCGCCAGATAGGGGCCTGTAAAGCTGCTGACACCCGTAACCAGGACTCGTTCAGGCATTAAAACGAAGCACCCCGTTCGTTCCTGGCAAGATCCGCTGTCACCATCATCTCGCATAACTGCTCAAGGGTTGTTGTGGGCTCCCAGCCCAATACGCGCTTGGCCTTCGCCGGGTCGCCAATCAGTAACTCGACCTCAGCAGGGCGATAGAACTGCGGATTCACCTTCACCAGGGTGCGGCCGGTCGACTTACATACGCCGATTTCGTTGTCTTCCTTGCCACTCCACTCCAATTCTACGTCGATAGCCGCAAACGCCAGTTCAACAAAATCCCTCACTGTTTCGGTGCGGTTGGTGGCCAGTACGAATGTGTCAGGCTCATCGGCCTGCAGCATGCGCCACATGCCCTCAACGTAATCCTTGGCGTAGCCCCAGTCACGCTTTGCATCAAGGTTGCCCAGTTCCAGTACGTCGCTGAGCCCAAGTTTGATACGTGCGACTGTGTCAGTAATCTTGCGCGTCACAAATTCTTTTCCGCGCAGGGGCGACTCATGATTAAAAAGAATGCCGCTGCTACCAAAAATATCATAGGACTCGCGATAGTTGACGGTCATCCAGTGTGCAAACAGCTTCGCGACGCCATAGGGGCTGCGCGGATAAAACGGCGTGTCCTCGTTTTGCGGAATCGCCTGCACCTTGCCGAACATCTCAGAGGTGGAGGCCTGGTAGAACCTGATGGAGGTATCTACCGAGCGAATCGCTTCGAGCAGGTTAAGCGCACCCAGGCCGGTAATCTCGGAAGTCGCCATGGGCTGCTTGAACGAAACACCTACGAAGCTTTGCGCCGCGAGGTTATAGACCTCGGTGGCTTCACTCTCTTCCAGCACCCGCCGCGCATCCATGGGATCGGTCAGGTCGTAATCGATGAGGTTGAGATTCTCATGACCGACAATACCCAGTTCTTCCATACGCCATAAATTAACGGAACTGGTTCGGCGGCACGCGCCATGAACGCGATAGCCCTTGTCGAGTAACAATGAAGCCAGGTAAGCCCCGTCCTGCCCGGTCACCCCGGTAACAACTGCGTTTTTCATATCGTCTTCCAAAAATTTTTATTGGTTAAATTGACCCTTCTCGAGACTCTCCACCATACCGGATAAGCGGCCAAGGGTTGCCTCAAACATGCCTGAATCGTTAACGTCGTCACACATTGACGCCATCATCGGAACCAGTCTGTCGTCAAATACAGCAGCCACAAAACGCGCTTCCGACACTTTCTCAACAAAGCCCTGCAGGGATTTGATGTACCGCCCAATGCTGTGTTTCTCCAGAAGGTAGTCATAGCCCTTGCTGCCACACTCGAAACAGGCGTTATTGCCTGCTGCGAATTCTTCAAGTGCCGCGATAATATCCTCTTGCTCACGTTCCGGGGAAATTTTTACCACGACATCATCCGGCAACTCTGCATACCACCCCACATCAGATACCAGGCTGGGTACGCCCCTTGACCAGTAGCGCAGTTGGCTGGCAGACGCCTCTCCCATGGTGGGATTGCGTAGGTTTATCGCTATGTGCGCCTGCGCTATTGCCTCGTCCAGGACTGTTTCACTGACAAAACCCACGACCTCAACAAGGCCACCCAGGCCTGAGCGATCAGCCAAAGCAAGTATCTCCTGCGCCTTGTCGATATTACCAAAGAGTTTCAACCGGAACAGCTGTGGTTGGCTGATCCTGCTCCAGGCGTCGATGAACTGCTGTAGCCTGCGATTTGGCCCTGCATGCCCACAAAACACCATCTGAAACGGGGGCTCAAATACGCGCAGGGGAGCACCCCCGGGCGGCGCCGCATAGGGCAGGTCCAGGCGCGCGATGGGGCCGCTGTATTTGCGCTGCAAGCGCTGCCGCGCATAATCAGAGTGCACCACAACGCCCATTGGGTTGCCCATGAATGTGCGAAACAACGGGTAGCGATTGACGAAATCGTCGTACTGCTGCTGCGAGGTTCCACGCCAATCGTAGCGTTCGCTATCGTACAAGGCATCAAAGGCCAGGGCTGCTTCAGCCCCATATTCATTGCCCGCTATCGTCCTGAGGCAGACATCGCCGGCGTCCCTGGCATACGCCAGGCCCAGTTCCAGCAGACTCACATCGTGCAGCACAACGACACCCGGCTGCGCCATTGCCAGCTTGAGAATTCCGATATGCAGATAGCTGTTACCCAGGTTGTAGATATTGACAGGCGCCATTCCCAGCATGCTATGCGGCGACTCAAAATCATAGTGCTCAGTCGCTGAATCCGTTACCACGTGCAGGGCAAACTCTTTGTGCAGGTAAGGCAGAATAGATTGCGAATAGCGACCTATCTCGGTCTTATCGGCGTCCAGTGGAGAAAACCAGCGAATATTCACAACAGGCTATCTACGACGGTGTCCCACGAGATATCCATGCTGTCGATACGGGAGCGGGCGCTTTCCCCGTAGCGCCGGGCGAGCGCGTCGCTGCTGCACACTGCCTCCATAGCCTCGCCCAGGGCAAGTGCATCGGCGCTTGCCACACAGCCGGTTTCCCCATCGATGACAAACTCCAGCGCGCCGCCGGAATCATCGAGGGTAAGTACACCTTTGCGCGACAACATCGCCTCGGGTGTGATGTAGCCGTAATCCTCGTTATACGCGGGAAAAAGCACCATGCGACAGCGCGCATAAAGATCGAACTTCTCTTGCTCGCTGATATGTCCCAGCCAGGTAATCCTGTCATCAACGCCTATCTCATCGGCCCTGGCCTGGAGCCTGGCCAGGTAACTGGCATCGTCTGCCTGGCCGGCAAACACCACTTTCACTGCTGCACTGGTGTGTGCCAGCGCCTCAATCACCAGTTCCTGACGCTTCAACGGGGTGATGCGGCTGGGAAAGAACAAAAAGTCGCCGTAGTCCTTACAGTAAAATTCGCTCATCGCACGCGGTGGCGGATACAGCACACCCGACCCAATACAGTTGTACTTCTGCAGCCGGTCGGTCACGTTCTGCGAAATGGTAAACACCCTCTCACGCGACGCGATAGCCCGGCTGTCTTCGCGATGAATAAGATCTCGCACCCGGTGTCCGTCGGGCATTGATGCCAGGTCATTGTACTGGGTATCCCAAAGTTCATAGGCCGACCTGTGCTGATGCAGAATCCACAGGGACATGTCGTCGTGTTCTATCAGCCACATCGGAAACTTCAGCGCAATCACCTTATCGATTCTCACGCCATTGAACTCGGAGATATCCAACAATTTACAAGCCAGCATGCTGTCGATCAGGGACTGCTGCGGGTACCATTTAAACGGTACCGTCACCAGCGCAGGCCTATGGCCGCGCTCGGCCAGGGCTTGTATCAGATCCTCGGCGAGCACCTCGGCGCCGCCGGTACACAGCGGTATCTGGGCATTGAGTACGGCGATGTTCATACAGCTTATTTGCTCTCCCGCTCTTGGGCGTCTGTCTCCAGCCCTTGCAAGAGCTCCATCCTCAAGCGCTCCACGGACTCGTTGTATTGCTGTTGCAGTGCGCGCTGATAGTCGGCCAGTTCCTCTGAGCGCTGGGTGATTTCCCGGCTCTGGTAGTCCAGCACGTTATCGACACTGGGCAACAACACCAGGCCACGCAGCAAACGCGCCAGTAATCCGATCACCGGAACTGCGTACAGTGTCTCCCTGCGACACGCCGCGCGCAATCCGATAACGTCGTCTACCGAACGCACACTGCCGGGGCTCTCCAGAAGATTCGCCAGAAACTGCAGCTTCGTCTGTGCGCCGGTTTCGATGCGGTCGAGCGCCGCATGGTTTTCGGTATCTGTGGGCGGCCTGCCCAACGCATACTGATAGGCTGCCTGCACAAACCGCTGGCCGGAAAGGCCAGGCAGGTGTCTCCATGCTTGCGGTGCTTGCCCAGGACTGGTAGCGCCAAGCCCACCGACTCCAGCCTGAGCGCCGACCTCTCTTGCTCCGTCTGCCAGGGGCTCAACCGGATGAGTGGCATGCACACCGGCCAACAGGCCGGAGGCCGCCCGAGCGGTGTGCTCAAGCGTCTGGTCAAAGGCTAGATTGGCGTGCTCGTGGTGCGCTTTTTCAAGATCAAGGCGCGCCACCCTGCCAAAGCCGGAGATCATCGTCACAATCCCACCGACCACGGGCAATCGACGCAGACGGGCCAGCAGGTAATGCCACCTCAGGCCGGCAATCGCGACCCCCTGTTGCCTGCCCTCTGGGGAGTTCCGCAAGCGGCCGACCATCAGAATGCGTGAGCACTGCTCCTGGCGCAAAGACCGCAAGCCATCGGCAAGGCCAACATCATCTATCTGGCGTTTGAAGATGCGCGCGTAACAAGCCTCGAGAAACGGCTTGTCGAAGTACTCCAGGAACTCTTCCAGTTCATAGCGCAACCGCGCATCCACCGGCTGGTGAAAATCCATGGGGTCGAGGTCGAGACGGGGAAAAAGGCGGTCGAAGTGGCTGACAACATCGCCATCCTGTCGGGACAGTATGCGAGCGCGCAACAGACGCAGCAGGCGATCGTGAAGCATTTTTTCCTCGTCGACGGCAGGCATTACTGGAGCGCGGCTATGGCACGGGACGGGAGAGTAACAGGTGCCACATGACGGTATTGCAGGGCGCTTGTATTCACTCGAGAAAACTCCATTCAACCCTCGCGAGGAGGAGATTACAGGGCCGCACAAAGCTTACGTCGGCCGGCATTGGATACTCATGGACCGACCGACCCGCGATGCTCCGACGGCACAACTTTGTGGCATCAGGCAGCCAGCACTGCTGGGGGCGCTGCCGGGCTCGTTTTACCTGGCGCGCCTCTTTCGCACAATGGCTGACCCGCACCGTGCTTGCCACACACTGTGCTTGCCACTATAACGAAAATCACGGAACGAGACGCCATTCGGTCACACAAAAATGCCAAGTATCGCGCAGAAAAACCACACAGGCGCAGACTACACAGCCGATTTGAGACACAATCAGCACTGCCCAACTGCGCCGGGGGTAATTTATGCCCACTGATGCGATATGCGACGGCTGCGCCCGGTCAGTGATGCACGCCACCGGTGGGAACAAAGCACTAGCGCGCCACCCGGGTGCAAAGGGGCGTGAAGCGGCCAGGGCGCCAACAACCAATAACACGCACTAGATTAGACTACGCTGACCTATGAACCCAGCAGGTGACTCCCACACTCCCGAGCCGCTATCACACGCTGTACGCTATGGTGAAGATGATGCGCCCGCGGCAGAAGCGTCGCTCCAGGCGCTTATTCAGGCCAGGCGGGAGCTGGCGCGCTGGAAAGTCATCGCCGCAGAACACGAGTCGCGCCTCAGGGCCATGGAGTCCAGCGCGTCCTGGCGCTACCTGGCACCTGTCAGGCTGGCCGAAGAAATCCTGCCGCGCTGGAAGGCGTTTTTACTGCTGGGCATTATCGGATTGCTCACACTGCCACTGTGGCCGCTTATCCTGCTTGCCGCGCTGCTAAAACCGGGCAGGGATTTCCTGTGGTCGAGCCTGACCCGGCTCGGCAGTGCCGGCAAGCTGCTGCAGGACATCTACGCTCGGCTGAAATCGCACGGTGCAGAGACCACCCTCCAGGGCGATCAGCGCGCAGTCTATGTGTTTCAGCGCCCCTTTGAACACCAACCAGGCGCGGCGCAGCACAGCACAACATCGGCTCCGGGTGATTTGATTGGGCAACTGAGTCCGCAGCAACGGGCCGTACTGGGCACGCTGGCGAACGAACACTGGGCCGGCATGGACGCGCCCGACAACGCTGTGCTTTCACTTGCTCGCGCCGAAAGAAATTTCATGCTGCTGTACGCGGCGCACAAATCAGCGCACAGGAGCGACCCTTGAGCCTTGTACTGGACATGGGTGAGTCAGGCGCGTGGTTGCAACAGTCACGGCGCCTGCCCGACTGGTTAGACGCGCAGTGGCTCGAGCAAAACGACGCGCTATTGCTGTGCCGGTTAAGTCACCCGGATGACCTGACGGCATTGCGCGCCGTTGTCCCCTGCACGCAACGCCTGCATGCTACACCGACGCACCCTGCCCTGACCACTGTGCTTGACGCTGGGGAACGGGTTCGGCTGGAAGAAGCCCTGCTGCGCCAGTTAGGGGCGAATCACTACCTGGAACTGCAAGACAGCGCAGCCGAAGCGCCCACAGCACATGATTTCACATCGCTGGCGCAACCGCCGAGCCCCGACATCGCCCGGCAGAGGCCACGCCTGGCGCTGGTCGCCCCTATGCCGCCGACTCCGTCAGGTATCGCCAACTACTGCGCCGAGATCTTGCCGGCACTGGCTGCGCATTACGACATTACGCTGGTTGTTGAGGACCCAAGCGCACTGGCGTTTGAATCTTCCTGCTATACCGCCGTGGTCAGCCACGCCGCCTTCGCCAGGGGCGAGGCCCCCGTTGAGCGCATTATGTACCACTTTGGTAATTCCAGTTTTCACTACGATTACTTCAGCATGATCAAGGCACGTCCGGGTGTGGTTGTGCTGCATGACATTTACCTGGGTGATTGCATCATCAGTGCGTTTGAGACATTCGGACAAACCCAGCTGCTGCAGGCGATCTACCTGTCGCATGGCTGGGCCGCATTACAGGACTGTCGTGGTTCACTGCACGCGTCCATCGCCCTGTACCCCGCCTGCGGCGCGCTTTTCCAGGATGGCTACGGCGTTATCGTGCACAACCACTTCGCCCTGGATAGCCTGGGTTTGTTTTTTTCAAAGGACATTCTGGAACGCACAGTCAGTATACCGCTTGCCAGAGAAATCCGCGCTTTGCCACAGCGGGCGGCCGCGCGCAGACAGCTGGGGATCGAGAGCGACACACTGGTCTTCTCAAGCTTTGGCCTGATCAATCACAACAAATGTATCGAAGAGCTGCTCAACGCGTGGGAAGCCGCGGGCCTGGCGAGCGACGCCACAGTGCGTCTCAGGCTGGTGGGCAACTGCGGCGATCCCACGCTTGCGAAAAAACTCCTGGATCGCATCGCGCAAATGCCGCAACCGGCCAACGTGACGTACACCGGATTTGTCGATAACAATACCTACGATGCGGCGCTGGCGGCAACTGATATCGCCATACAGCTACGGCGCAACTCCCGTGGGGAGTCATCGGCCGCACTGCTCGATTGCATGGCCGCTGGCCTGCCCACGATTGTCAATGCGCACGGCAGCATGACCGAAGTACCGCCTGGCACGACGATCACGATTGCCGATGACTTCACGCTGGATGCGCTTGGCGACGCACTGCAACACGCCCAACGCTTAGTGCATGACAAAACTGACATGGGCGTGCGCGCCCGGCAATTTGTGCACAACAACCATCACCCTGAAGTGATCGCAAAGGCCTATGCACAGCAACTGGAGGCGTTCTATGACAGTTCGCCCCAGCGGTGCATCGATAACACCTTCATCGAATTGTTCGCCGGAAAAGTCAGCCGCACTGATCACAAGCACCTGTGGCAAGCGACCGAAGCCTTCAACGAGTACCTGGCCTGCGGTGACGGCCGGCGAACACCCTGCGGCGGGCAGTTACTGGTTGACGTTTCTGCCGTGGTGCAACATGACTTGAAAAGCGGCATTCAACGCGTGGTGCGTAACATTCTCAAGCAGCTACTCGATGATCGCTACATGGGCTATCGCGTGGAAGCGGTTTACTACGACTTCGAGAGCGAGTGCTTTCGCTACGCAAGGACGTTCTGCAATCGCTTTCTCGATCTGCCGCCGCTGAGCCTCAGCGATGATCCCGTTGAGGCACAGCGCGGGGATATCTACCTTGGGCTGGATCTGTTCTACGTCATCGCAGGGCGCGAGGAATCGCGGCGCTGGTTACAACACTGGCGCGGTCGCGGCGTCAGCATCTACCACGTGATCTATGACCTGATGCCGCTAAAACTGCCGGACTGCTTTCCACCGGATCAGATACCGCTGTACAACCAGTGGCTGCACTCGATCACCGATGTCAGCGATGGCCTCATGTGTATCTCCCGGGCCGTGGCGGACGACTATCTCGCCTGGCGAGCGCAGCACAATTCGCCGGCCGGTGCGCTTGTCAACGACTCACCCGTGCGGGCGGAGAATAATCCCGCCGCCGATGCTCCCGCGCCAACGACAAACACTCCCAATCTCGGCTTCTTTCACCTTGGCGCCGAGATGGAAAGCGGCTCGACCGCGCAGCCGTTGAACGCTGCCGACCAGGCGCAGCTGGCGAAGATACGCCGCAATCCCTACCTGCTGATGGTGGGCACGATAGAACCGCGCAAGGGGCACCGCCAGGTACTGGACGCCTTTGAACAACTGTGGGCTCAGGGGCACAACATTGAACTGGTCATCGTCGGCTCGACCGGCTGGGTTGACGAGGCCTTCGCTAATCACCTTGCCGCTTTCGACGCGCGCGCAGAACAACTGCACTGGCTGAACTTCGTGTCAGAAGGCATGCTCAGTGCGCTGTACGAGAATGCCGCCGGCACACTCATGGCGTCTTCCGGAGAAGGCTTCGGCTTGCCGCTCATTGAAGCGGCTTACTACGGCTCTTCCCTGCTGGCACGCGACCTTCCCGTGTTTCGCGAGGTCTGCGGCGACAATGCCTGGTACTTCAGTGCGACCACCGGCGATGACCTGGCCGAGGAACTCGCTCAATGGCTGGCAATGTACCAGCAGGGTGAGGCACCGACACCAGACACACTGCAATGGAAGAACTGGCGACAGAGCACCGACCAGCTGCTGGAAGGCATTATCGGCCAACGCTGGTACCGGCCGTCGTAAGGGGCGCGCCCTGCCTGCCGCCCGGATTTGAACAACAGGTGAATGAACCACAACGAGGCAACGGCCGACGTCTTCACCTCAGCGCCGCCCTGAGCAAGGCCCCGCCCAGCTCGCTGTCTTCAACAATCAGTTTTCCGCCGTAACCGCGCGCGATATCAGCGGCCACCGCAAGCCCTATACCCTGCCCTGGCCGCGAGGTATCTGCGCGTACCCCGCGGCGCAGGATGGCACTGCGCAGGTCGACCGGAATACCACAGCCATCATCCTCGACGATCAGTTCCAGCCGTTGGCCTTCTGAGCGCGCGACAATACGTACCCGGTGGACACAGTACTTACAGGCGTTATCGATCAGGTTACCGAGTAACTCCATCAGGTCACGCTCGTCGCCGCGAAAGGTTGCGTGTTCGGCAATGTGCAATTCAAAGTCGATGTCTTTATCCACATGCACTTTGGCCAGGCTGGTCACCAGCCTGTCCACCACGGGAAATATTTCAATCTGGCGTAGCAGGCTATGCGTCCCGGCAGTCGTTCGCTGCAGCTGATAATTTACCGTCTCTTCCATGCGGTCCACCTGCTCAGCAACCAGTTGTTGAAATTCGGCGGGGTCGCTCGCGCCGGCACTGCGTATGACCGCGAGCGGCGTCTTCAGGCTGTGCGCAAGGTCCGCCAGCGTATTGCGCGTGCGCTCACGACGGCGCTCCTCTGAGTCCAGCAGCGCGTTGAGGTTCCCGGTCAGGGCCTGTACCTCAACAGGATAGGTGCCGGACAAACGATCTTTTGCACCGGTGCGTATTGCGGCGATGTCCCGGGCAATCAGTGCCAGCGGACGCAAGCCCCAGTACAGTACGAGTATCTGCCCCAGCAATAATGCCAGCGCCGACCCACCGAGCCACAGGGCAAGGCTGCGGCGATAACTGTTCAACTGTGCATAGGAAGGCGCGATGGCTTCTATCACACGAAACCGGAGTGGCACATCATTGCCAGTCTCAGTCTGCCAGACCACCGCGAAGACAAAACTATAGAAGTCATCCTGCACCCTGAAATGGCTCTGGCCGGGTTCAAGATCACCTGCAGATGAACCAACATCGTCGTTCTCCAGCGCAAGGGCAGACTGCGAACGCCAGAGCACCGTACCGGTCTGGTCCGATACCATGGCGTACAGTCCAGAGCCGTGCTGATTGAGGCGAACCTCAAGCAGGTTGTCCGGCATGGCCAGCGCGTGGCCGTACTCGGCCTCGGCCAGCAATGTCAGTACGTATATCTGCAAACGTTCTTCTGCCGCCGAGTGCAGGCTGAGGCGATAGCCCCTGTCGAGGTACAAGCCGGTGGCACCCAGAAAAAGGGGCAGGAGTACGAGGTTGGCAAGCAACAACCTGGAACGCAGGGACCCCATTAAGGCGATGGCTCCAGCGTGAATCGGTAACCGGCGCCACGCACAGTGGTGATGATTTTCAGCACTCCCTGCGGATCCAGTTTTTTGCGCAGCCTGCCGATGAAAACCTCGATGACATTGCTGTCGCGGTCGAAGTCCTGATCGTACAAATGCGCTGTTAGTTCAGTTTTGGATACGACCTGTCCCTGCCGGTGTACCAGGTACTCCAGGGTGTTGAATTCATAGGTCGTTAACTCAATCGGTGACTCTCCCAGAAAAACCTGCTTCGCCGAAAAGTCCAGGCACAGCGGCCCGTAATGAACCCGTGACGTTGTCCTGCCACCGCTGCGTCGTACCAGTGCGGCAACGCGCGCCTCAACCTCTTCGAGGTAAAACGGTTTGGTGACATAGTCGTCGGCGCCAGCTTCCAGACCCTCGACCTTGTCGCGCCAGTCACTGCGCGCTGTGAGGATCAGAATGGGAAAGCCCTGCCTGGCTTCTCGCCAGTGCTTGACCAGCTCTATGCCAGACATGCCTGGCAGGCCAAGATCAACGATTGCGATATCGTAGGGATGCTCGTCGCCCAAAAAATGCGCTTCTTCGGCATCGGCTGCTTCTTCTACCACCCAGGCACGGCCAGAAAAATGCCGGGCCACCTGGCTGCGCAAGTGCGGATCATCCTCAACAATCAGCATTCGCATTGCTAACCCCTTATCGTAACGGTTAGCACGCGGCCGGAGTCTTGCAGCAGTCGGACCTTGAAGGCGTTGTCACCCGCGCGCATGACCTTCAGCACTTTGCCACCGTACTGTGCCCGCGCCCGCGCCGCAGCTTCCTTGGCGGTCAGTTGGGCGCTGGGTTTGGGCTGCCGATCATTCTGGGCAGCGTGCAACCAGCGGCCATAGTCGGCATACGTTGCCGGTGAGGGCGCAAACAGTGCTACTGCCAGGACAACAGCCAGGCCGGCGTGGCGTAAATAATGCTTCATGAGGCTATCGGGCTCCTTTTCCTAGTAGTCGCCCGGCTCCAGTGTGACACCAAGGCGCAGCGTCGAGCCGGGCGATTGTCGTGTGCGGGTGTAGTACACCTGATTATCATATTCATACCCAACACGATAACCAGTGATCATTTCCCTTTCGCGCAGTTCATAGTCTACTTCACAACGCTGCTGTGTCGTGTAGAAGGTCCGACCCGAGCGCCGATGCGACACGTCGCGCCCTACAGAGGCACCGAGTAATGCGCCGGCTGTGGCAATCGCGCCCTGATACCCGGTATTGTCAGCAAGTGCACCGGCAGAAACACCGCCAATCACCGCACCCAGCAGCGGCCCAGTTGCCGAGCGATAGCCACCGCCGTGCCGCTGGCTGACACGCTCATCCCAGCAGCGCTCCTGGGGAATTTTATCGGTCACGGTTTGCACGATCGGGCTCACCGAAACCACCGGAACCTCTATGCTGAAACGTTGCTCCTGTGCGACCGCGCCACTACCCAGCACTGCCAACGAACACCCTACAACCTTGACTATCGATTTCATCGTTTTCTCCACGATCTGTATGACATCGCAGCCAGAATACGCAGGGGCAACTGAACGCCTGCTGAACAATGACAAGAAAGTTCAGGCACTGCGTTCAGCCACGGTTCAGGTATGGGGACCTATGCTGGCAGGCATACCTTGTAACCGCACAGAGAGGGATTGCTCATGAGGTTTTTATTCGCTGCAGGTTTCTGTACTTGCCTGGTGCTCGCTCCTTCAGCAGCACAGGCCGGGAACAACAAGCATCAGGGGCACCTGAATCCACACTGGCAGGTACGTCACTACACGCCGGATCATCGCGCGCAGCAGCGCTACCGCCACCCGCCTCAACACGGCTATCGGTACGAGCATTTCCATAGCGCTCGTCCGTACTATGTCTATCCGCATGCGCGCTACACCGGGCCGCGCTACTACCGCCCGCCGGTGCATTACCCTTCACGACATCACTGGCGCCACGGTACGCGCTACTATGCGCCAGCCCTGGGCGCGGTTATCACTGGCTCCATCATCAGCCATCGGCTCTATCATCGCCACCGCGGTGTGGTGTGCTACGAGCGGCACAACCTCTACCCTGGCAGCCACAGACACGCCGGCCACACGGAAATTGCCGGCTGCCACCGCATAGAGCGCCTGCCGAACGGCACGCAGCGGCGTGTTGAGGTGCCCTTGTCGCAATGCTATTGAGAGTAAATGCGCGGGGACGGACGGCCCCTTTTTAGCACTGCAGGGTGGCGAGAAATAGTCTAGACTTTTTACCTGTTCAGCACGCAGGAGGCATTCCTGCGCCGCTGACGTAACACCAATAATAATCGAGTGCCGAAGTTTACATCAATGAACAGCCCCTCTGTGCGTGCCACCTCACCCAACCCCTCAACCTGCCCCGGCTACACCCCGGCGACCAGTCGCCTGGCAACAGCTGTGTGTTGCCGGAGCTCGCGGCAGGTCATCGCAATTCTACTGGCCAGCATCGCCTGGCTGGCCACGGGGGCTGTTGCGCAAGACGATCCGGGCGACTCGGCCCGGCGACTGGAAGAAGTTGTGGTCACCGCACAAAAACGCCAGGAGTCCCTGCAGGACGTGCCCATTTCCATGAGTGTGGTCAGCGGTGAGGAGTTGACCAACCTGAATATCTTCGACTTCACTGAAACCGCAAAGCTCACACCCGGGGTGACCTTCTTCCCCGGCGTGCAGACCGCCGCCATCAGGCTGCGCGGCGTGGGGCCACCCTGGTTTGCACTGACATCGCCCCAGAGCGTGGCCGTATTCATCGACCAGTTCGCGCAGGGCTCTGTCGGCGCTGCTTTTTCTACGCTCGTTGATGTGGAGCGCCTGGAGCTTCTACGCGGCCCGCAGGGCACCCTGTACGGCCAGAATGCGCCGGGCGGGGCCTACAACATCAGCACGCGCGCGCCCAACACCAGCCAGTTGGAAGGCTACCTGGAGGGCACCTACGCGCAGCAGAATTCCGCCAGCCTGGACAGCACCGACCTGCGCGGCGCGATCAACCTGCCGTTACTCGACGACAAAATCGCAGTGCGATTGGCCGGAGTAAGCGCAGTGTCCGACGGCTACGTCAAGGTCAGGAATGCGCGCAATCCCGAAGACAGCACCGGCGGCAAGGACCACAAGTCGCTGCGCTCCAAGCTATTGTGGCTGGTCAATGAGCGCGCCGACCTCACCTGGACGGTCAACTACCAGGACCTGTACGACAACGGCGTCGATTTTAACGTCGAGGGTATTGTACCGGGTACCGGCGGCGCCAATCCGCTCCCGGCGGTCGAAAACCGCTTTGACGATCGCTACTACTACGGGGATTTTCTGTCGGAAGCACAAACGGACCTGCTGGATACCGCGGTCCACCTGCGCTGGAACGCAGCGGTTACCCATGTTGATTTCCTCGCATCCTGGCAAGACTTCGACACCTATAATCTGGAAAATCGCGCGCCCTTCCCGGGCAGCGACAGCCAGTTTGAAATCCAGCTCGACTGGGAAACCGTTACTGCGGAGTTGCGGTTTTCCAACAATAGCGACACCTTCGACTATATTGCCGGCCTGTACTATGCCAAACGAGATATCGACGGCTTTTTCGACGTCACCCTGAGCCAGGTCAACCTGCGTGGTCCGGCGGAGGGCGCGGGTGATATCAAAGCCGTTTTTGCCAACTTTACGTATCACTTGACGGAACAGTGGGACATTACCGCCGGTGCCCGCTATGACAAAAACGACATCTGGACCATCAGCAATTTTGCATTCCTGGGCTTCAACTCGATCGTCGATGACGATGTCAGCTACGACCACCTGTCCTGGAGCTTCAAGCTCAGGCACTATTTCAACGAACACCTCACCGGCTATCTGGCGATCGACAACGCCTACAAGCAGGGAGGATTCAACAATCTGGTACCCGGGCTGATCCCGCTGGCGCCCCTGTTCCCTGATATCGCCGCAGCGGGCCAGGAGATGCTCGCCTTCGACGAAGAAACCTCAACCGCCTTTGAGATCGGCCTGAAAGGCGCAACCGCCGACGGCCAGCTTACCTACAACCTGGCAGTTTTTTACCAGGAGTTCGATGATCACCAGATCATCCAGCCACTGGACGTCGTTGCACTGGATACACCGCTTGGCGATCTCAATGCGCTGTTCTCCAACCAGCTGACCAATGCCGAGGAAGTCGTGACACAGGGCATCGAGTTTGACGTGACCTACCTGTTGGCGCAGAACTGGGATGTCAACTTCCGGCTCGCCTACTTTGACGCAACCATCGAGGACTGGACGTTTCGGTTCTGCCCACCGGGAGAGGAGTCATCCCCTGAGCAGTTACTGTGCCCTACCGGCAATGGCGAGCCGCTCAATGACCTGCCGCAGTGGAACAGCAATTTTCAACTGGGTTATACCCGACCGATTGGCTCCACGACGGTTTTTTCCAGCCGCCTGAGTTGGTCATGGCAGTCATCGCCGAACTTCACAACCTCCACGGATGACTTCGCCAACGCCAAAAGTCTGTTCGACCTCACCATCGGCATCGATTCACTATCAACAGGGCTGGGCATGCGCGTATGGGGGAAGAACCTTGCCAACGAAGACCTGAACGTGAACCCCAGCATCCGCACGGACGGCGACCCAAGCCTGCCACCGCCTTTCGGTGGGCGCTACTTCCCGGGGCGGCAATACGGGATGACCGTGAGCTACAATTTCTAGCAGGATGCGGAAAACACTTCAATCGAACTGCGCGCAAGGCTCATACTTTCGATTGAAACCTAGAAGTACCGTGAGCCGAAAGCTGCGCTAGAGCCGCAATCAGAAGACAACATGCTATCGATCATGAGGTCTCCCAATTCCTTGCGATAATGCGCCGGCTCCCAAAACCACTGCAAGGGCCCTGCGCGCACCCCGGCGGGTGGTACAGCTTCATGAATATAGGGCGAGGGCGATGAGAAATCCCAGAAGCTGATGTTGGCGCGCGGCAAGGCCGATGGTAGCGACGACAACATCCCCTTCCATTGTGAATACAAGGGCATCTGGCCATGTTCGTGCAGAAGCGTCCAGTACAACTCATGAAACGGGTTCGTAAACAGCGTGATTGAAACACCCTGATCGCTGGCATATTGCAAAAATGCGAGCAGGTCTTCATAGGGCTGCAACGGCGCCCCCCGGGCATCGAACAGCGTCAACCGACGACCAAAGCGGGCCTCCAGCGACGCCTGTTTCTGGTCAAACAGAGCCCGAGGGCCCTCTACCATCACGGCACCAAGAAAATCATTGGCTGGATTAAAACCCGCCAGCGTTCGATTGGGCGCGTACGGACCCTGCGCGACCACGGTATGCACTGAAGCTACTAGCGCATCAAGGGAGAACAATGCCTGGTAATAGTCCTGCAAAGACAACCAGGAGAATTCGGGATTCGCAGTGCCGTCGGGCAGATACTCAAGCTCCCCCAACACCTGCTGCAACAAGGGGGGCTGTGCCTTCTGCGCGGCGTCGGCTGCACTGACAAAATCGCTAAAGTCCACACTTAGCAACACCCGTTGTACAGGCTGTTTGTGCAGGACATCCAGAGCATAATTCAACTGCTTGCGAACACCGGCGCCCGGCAAGCCAAGGTTATACACAGACCAGCCCAGACGCTCAAAACACGCGTGCTCAGGATGCAGGCCCATTTCCACCCTTGAATTTCCGACGATCAATGTGTCGTACTCGGCCACTGCAGGCTGGTACTTTTTGAGGAGACGGCTGTAGTTATTGATGCTGACCTTGTCTGCATTGAAACCTTCCATACGCGGCGCGTTGGTCAAGCCATAAGGATCAACAACAAAGTTAATCGATACCACCGCGAGCACCGTTAACACAGTGGCCAGCAGGAGTCGCGATAAGTAGGATTGGGCCGTCATGACTAGAACTGGAAATACAGGAATTCAGACACTTGCTGCAGCGTCAGCAAGCCTCCTACACCGGCAACTGCCACCACGATTGCCCAGCGCAGGTTGTAATCCCAGCTCAGCAACGAATGGTGGCGTTCGCCCTGGAAGATACGCTCCGATTCGTACAGGACGGGATCGTATCGGCTGAATATCTGGGCTACATTGGGCAGCGCCAGAGCGGCAAGGCCCGCGCCCAGCACCCAAACATAGTTCTGCACCAGCAATGCCCCGCCGCCATGTGACAATTCAACACCCTGGGCCTGAAGATACTGAGCCAGCACACCCAGCCTTGCCAGAATACCACCAGGCAACTCAAAGCCTGAAAACCCAAGCATCGCCAACGCAATACGATTGCCCTCTTCCAGCGTGGGCGCTCGAAAATAGACCCACGAAAAAACAACCGCAATAAAGGTTAACAACCAGGCAAAGGCGCGGTAAGTCATCGAGGCAGAAAAATCCAGGCCCAGGCGACCCAGCAGATTGCGCCAGGCGTGATTGACCATCAAGTAACTGCCGTGCAGCCCTCCCCAGATCACGAAGGGCCAGCCCGCACCGTGCCAGAGACCACCCAGCAACATTGTGAGGAACAGATTGACATAGCGGCGGGTATTACCGTGCCGGTTGCCGCCCAGGGCAATGTATAGATAGTCTCGCAAGAAGCGCGAGAGCGTCATATGCCAGCGACGCCAGAACTCGACAATACTGGTGGCCTTGTAGGGTGAGAAGAAGTTTACAGGGAGCTTTACGCCAAACACTCGGGCAGCGCCGATCGCCATGTCCGAGTAGCCAGAAAAATCAAAGTACAGCTGGAAGGTGTAAGCCAGCGTACTGCCCCAGGCGCGAAAGAAATCCACGCTGCCGCCATCGTCATACACGGGACCCACATACTGGGAAAGGCTATCGGCAATCACCGTTTTCTTGAACAGTCCAATAGCAAAAATCGACAGACCAATGGCAAAGTTACTCCAGCGCGGTGACATATTTTCACGCTGCATAAACTGCGGGAGTATGTCACTGTGGTGGACAATCGGGCCGGCGATAAGTTGGGGGAAAAAGCAGACGAACAGGCAGTAATGCAGGAAGTTATACTCGCGGGTCTTACCGCGCCACGCGTCGACCAGGTAGGATATCTGCTGGAAAGTGAAAAACGAAATGGCCAGGGGCAGGAAGATAGTGCCGATGTTCCAGTCGCTACCAAACACAGCATTTACATTGTCTACGAAGAAATTCGCGTACTTGAAGTAAGCCAAAAGCCCGAGATTGACGCTGATTCCAAACACTAACACCGACCGCTTGCCACTTACCCCGTCTTTGGTGACGACGCGCCCAATCACGTAGTTGAAGGCGATAGAGAAGAGAATAAGCAGCAGGTAGACAGGGTTCCAATAGGCGTAAAAAAACAGCGACGCCAGCACCAGAAACCCCAGCGCAGTCTCAAGTGACAAATAGCGGGCGAGCACAAAATAGCCCACGACGCTGATCGGGAAGAAGAGAAAGATAAATTCGAACGAATTAAACAGCACGTTGTTTAGGCCAGCGCCAAGCGAATCCTGTTATTGCCACCACTGTGTCAGATTCATCCGATTATCACCACCGGTTAGGCGGTTGAATATTAACCAGTTCACGGTTTTTGGTAAGCACTACTTTCACTAAAAGGCGACAGTTTAACGCAGTACCCCTCCACAGACCTCGGCATCATTGACTCTAGTCGTCTATAGTGCCTTTTCGCGTTCGTCCCAGGCTATACCGTATCGACTAAGGCAAGCGGCGCTGACCAAATGCAGAATTGTGTAGACTCCATCTCGCTTCCGCTAACCTGCCGCCCGACAGACGGCTATGCCGATTGCCAGCCAAGCAAATTAGGCGCTACTATGTGATCGTTTATATACCGGGACTCATGTGGTTACTCCCGCTGTTGACCCAAGTGCAGATTGCTAAGGCAGCGCTACGATATGTTGGTACATATACACATCGGGATCGATAAGGCCGGCAGTAGCGCAATTCAATCAAACATGAAGATCAATAGGGATTGGTTCCTAAAGAACTCCATGTTCATACCAGGCACGGGGCTCACCGCAACGGGCTACTGGGAGATATTTCGCGAACTCAATGATGAGGACTTCTCAAAGCTACATGAAGAGCTGCGCAATGCAGAGGATGAGGGCTTCGAGCAGGCGTTTGTCTCGTGGGAGGGCATTAACAGTTACAGTAGCGAACAAATTGCCACCCTAAAAAGACAGCTTTCAGACTACCAGGTAAAGATCTACATCTACCTTCGCGAGCAATCAGAAGTCATTCAAAGTGGTTATTTTCAGCAGGTGAAGACTGGCGAGCACCGTCACCAGCTCTCTGAGTTTTTCCAGAATAATGACTTACTGTGTCCAGAGTTGAGAGACTATGCGGCACTACTCGGACGTTTCGCTACAGAATTTGGAAGAAACGCCTTAAAGGTACGAGTGTTCGACCGAACCCTTCTCAAAAGCAATAATGTCGTTGTTGACATGCTTGACATGCTCATGCTCAAGCCTGATTCAGAGTTCCAACTCTCTCCCGGCGAAGAAAACATCAGTCTCGATCTGGCAAGCGTCAAAGTAATGAACCTTCTAGACGAGTACTCTGAGAATGGATTTTGGCAGCTTGAATCTATCAAACATAGAACACACTGGAGATCGTTTATCAACCGGGTAAATCGTTTGTTTCCCCTATCGCATTCAGGCCTTCTGCATAAAAAGGCATCCAAGCTGCTGGGTTTGCATTATGGAAAAGGTGCGGAAGGCCGTAAGATCGTCGTCGACACGTTGCTTAATATTATTGAAGTGGAAGGAAGTATTGGTAAGTATTTCCTTAGCGACGATGAGTGTAAGATTATTCGGGATTTCTACGCCGAGTCGAATAGGCGCGTCGTTGAAGAATTTCTTGATGAAAGCTGGGCCTATCCAGAACTCTTCCCCTACAACAAACAGCGCACGAACAGTTTGATAGACACCGTTGTAAATGATGCCGTTCTGTCCAGACTCGATACAATAATTGCTACTGGCAGCTACAGAACCTGGAACGGACTTCCTTTGAAGGGTGAATCCCTAGGATGTATCGCAAGCACCGAAGAGGGTTGGGCGAGCCCCTCTGAGAGTGGAGTCAAAACCAATGAAATTTGTTCAACGCTCAAGTTCAGAGTTGAAAGAAACTACATTAACTTTACACACAAGAAGCTCATCTTAATCGTCAACGGGCAATCCTCAGAGAACTACAACGGTACACATGTATCAATAAACGGTCAAAGTGCCGGCGTGCACAACCTAAAGCGAGCAAAAATTCCTATTCCATTAACCAGTGTCACACCGCTTGGGCTGGTCGACGTCAGGATGGAGCACATTTACGAAACAGACAAGAGAACGAAAGACGAGACTCACATAACCGCCAGTGCTTCTTACACCCTTACCTCCATTAACTACGCTAAGTCGAGTTAAATCGGCACACAAAACCGAACAGTTTCGTATTCATGCTGCGGTCATCTGGGCAGCAAGAGTTAGGAGGACTTGGGAACCTCTAGCTTAGCCCAACACGAATTGAGCGGATATTCCTGATTCTGCCAATTGTCGCCATCGACAATACAAAACTCTATCGCGCGTGGCATTGGGTCGAGATCGTGCAAACCTTCCAGTGAGATAGTTGTGCTAATTGATTGAAACTGGTTTTCCTCCACGACTGCCTTGGGATGCGCAAACCCGCAAGCCCCGAGAATGGGCTTCCCGTTCACATCTTGCAATTGCCAGCCAATACACTGTCGCCTGCGAGCTGTGGTCGTGAGTGCGATACTTGACTCATTGCGATTGGACAAGACAATGGATACGGTAAGCGGGGCTGATGTAATAAAAGGTATCAGTCCATTTGAGAACAACTGCACTTTACCCCATGTAGGACTTTGCCACTCTGTCTGTTCTTGCATGTTCGCACAATGCTCTAAAACGCGCCGCTCAACGAGATCGTTGACGCGGGAACGACTATACAAGCCCTTGTTTTTCACTCGAATATAGTTATGCAATGCCATATCGTGCTGATTCAGCTCTTTTAGCGCGTCGATTAGGCCCTCCTCCTGGGAGATTCGTCTCCAATACCCAGGTGGCGCGCTGTTTACTAGAAAACGATTGCCTGTGGGAAACGCGAGATCAGTTTGAAAAAAATTGTTGAACTTTTCTATCTGATCGAAAAGCCCAACCACAAAATTATTCTCCTCCAAAGACTGACGCACACCTTCAAAGGTGTTTTCATAGCGCGAAAGATATCTGCACTGGTAGTTACTAATCTGATTTCTTAGCTCTTCACTTTTCTCAATCGAACGAAGCATACTTTCTGGATCAACACCGGTATCTCGCCAGTGCTGTATGTGGTGCCTCTGCTTAGCCCTCCATTCTTCACGGACTACGACCGGTGGCTCAATGCAATAATTGAAAAAGGAAACCGCTCGCTTTATTGGATCGCGCACTACTGCTGTGAAAAGAGCATCGAAGTCACGGGGATAGAAATCTAAGGGACGATGGCCACCAATCGCTTCATATCCCGCTACGGCATCATACGAAAAATCCAGGTCGTCGGAGTTCAGCCCATACCAGTAGACCCGTTCCTTACCGTAAACATCGAAAAGATAGTTCCTGTGTGAAGAACCTGCCGACTTCGGAATATGCAGATAGACTAACGCTGGCATAGTGGAATCTCTAGCAACCCATACATGCGATATGTGCGTGCTCAGTAATAGTTACAGCATGTTATGGCCAGAATAGATCTCTATCAAGGCGGAGTGACGCATCATGGAAGTTATCGAAGAGTGTTGCGCTCTTTTTGAGTACAACATCACAATCTGACGTCTCTTGTAGCTTCGCATGCGGTTAACAAGGCTTTGTCTCGACTAGATAACACTTGGCATAGATTTACCAGCCGGTATCAAGATTTACAGTCATAAAAAAACCCCGCTGCACAGGTGCGGCGGGGTTGGGTATTTAAAGCCTGGCGATGACCTACTCTCACATGGGGAAACCCCACACTACCATCGGCGATGTACCGTTTCACTACTGAGTTCGGGATGGATTCAGGTGGTTCCAGCACTCTATGGTCGCCAGGCA
>JANSYN010000014.1 GCA_024742415.1 Gammaproteobacteria bacterium | reverse complement strand
GTTCGATCACTCAGTAATCGAGCATTGCTGTTGCGATAGGAGTGCTGGCGAGCCGCCCGTTACGCGGCCCGGCTCCAGCGCTCGAAAGGCTAAGATACTCGCTCTGGAACCAGGCCGCGCAACGGGCTCGGTGGGGAGTGGAATTCGCACCGATGTGCTGCGCATAAGAGTCGCCCGCGCAAGGCGTGGAATACCTGGAACAATACAGGCCGCGCAACGGGCGCGGTTGGGAGTGGCACTCACGCTGAGGCCTTGCGCATACAAGCCGCGCGCTGCGCGTGGAATGTCCTGAGCGGCACAGGCCCCACTTGCCTTGGGGCCTGTGCCTACTGCCGAGACTAAGCCCCGGTCAACGCCCGCTCATTGTAGCGGCGTTTATCAAATCGGCTTGTAGCTGTATTTCTGGCCACCCAGCGTAGCCTCATACATGAGACCGCCCTTGGCAATAGTAAAGATAGCCATGCCCTTGCGGTACCCTGCTGACGAGGTGTTAGCGTCGTTCTGGCCGCCGCTGGCTCCGGCAGCAGCACCTCCGCCGGTACTGGCCTCGGCAGAAACGCCCGCGGTCAGCGCAACGGCAGTCGCCTGCGCACCGAACTCAAAGTTGCCACTGGTAAAGTTTTTCAGGGCTTCTTCTGTCTCAAAGAAGATGATCTGGCTGTAGGCCTGGCCTCCGAGCTGGATGCCCATAGTGATCTGGGACATCTTTGAAGTGCCGATCACTTTGCCCTGGGCATAGACTTTGCCCGAGCCGTGGGCGCCACCGATGCCGATACCGGCTTTGCCTATCGTTGGAAAGACAGCGTAGCCATAGCTATTGCTGAAGAAATCTCCAGCTTCTCCAGCGGACTTGAAGGCCGCGATTGCATCATCATATTCGTCGGCATGCGCCATTGTCGTGCCTAACGCGACGCACAGGGTCAGTGCATATAGTCGCAGAAGTCTTGTCATGGTGTGTTCCTCGCAGATTGAAGTTTTTATGGAAAGCTTCCAGGCAGCATGGCAAACCGCCAGGTTGTGGTCAAGCGCGAACTGCCGGCGAGACGCCCGTTGCGCGGCCTGGCTCCAGTGCTCGAAAGGCTAAGATACTCGCTCTGGAACCAGGCCGCGCAACAGGCTCGGTGGGGAGCGACACTCACACCGATGCGCCGCGCATACAAGCCGCTCGCGCAAGGCGTGGAATCCCTTGAACAATAAAGGCCGCGCGGCACGTGCGGTCACCGGTGAGTATCTTTGCCGTTCGAACCTGTGACCCCACGTGCCGTGGGGCCGGTGCGCCAAACCAAACCAAACCAAACCAAACCAAACCAAACCGATACACGCCAAAAACTTAGTCACCTGCTCGCCTGAGCCTGCGGGTTCGATCACGCTGTAAACGAGGATTGCTTTTGGGAGAGGCGTGCCGGCGAGACGCCCGTTACGCGGCCTGGCTCCAGTGCTCGAAAGGCTAAGATACTCGCTCTGTACCCAGGCCGCGCAACGGGCTCGGTGGGGAGCGACACTCACACTGATGCGCCGCGCATACAAGCCGCCCGCGCAAGGCCTGGAATACCTTGAACAATACAGGCCGCGCGGCACGTGGGGTCACCGGTGAGTATCTTTGCCGTTCGAACCTGTGACCCCACGTGCCGTGGGGCCGGTGCGCCAAACCAAACCGATACACGCCAAAAACTTAGTCACCTGCTCGCCTGAGCCTGCGGGTTCGATAACGCTGTAAACGAGGATTGCTTTTGGCAGAGGAGTGCCGGCGAGACGCCCGTTACACGGCCTGGCTCCAGCGCTCGAAAGGCCAAGATACTCGCTCTGGAGCCGAGCCGCGCAACGGGCTCGGTGGTGAGTTACGCTCACGCCGATGCGCTGCGCGGTCGAATCGTCTGACTAGACGTAGGCAATAGCGCCGCCGTCGATGCGGATGTTCTGGCCATTGATAAAGCTTGCTTTGTCGCTGGCCAGGAAGACCACCAGGTCTGCGACCTCGTCGCGGGTGGCAAGGCGATCGCAGGGATTGGGAAAATCTTCCTTCACAATGTGCGCAAGAATGTCCGCCCAGTTGTCGCCCCAGCCTTGCTTGCGGGCGCGGGCACGATAGCCCGCCTCCAGGTCCGGTGTGTGAATAAGCCCCGGTGACACAGTGTTAACCGTGATACCCGTGCCGGCCAGCGCCTGGCACAGACTGACCGAGTAAGTGGCCAGGGCGCCCTTGGCAGCGTAGTAGTGCGGCATGGTGTGGCCGGGTCGGTGAGAGCCGATCGTGCCGAGATTAATTACGCGTCCCCAGCCGGCGATTTGCATGGATGGCACAATGCCCTGGACCAGGCGCGCCACGCAGAGCATATTCTTCTGGTACATATCCAGCCACTGTTCCGTGGTGGCAGTATCCCATCGGGCGAACCCGGCGGTGCCGTAGTTGTTCACCAGAATGTTCACAGGGTTCTTTAGTTCCTGCAACTGGGAGAGCACGCTGCCACAGCCGGGCTCGGTTGCAATGTTGCCATAGACGGCTGCAATCGCGCCGGTTTCACTGGCGGCGGCCTCTGCAGCTGCAAGGGATTCGTTGCTGTGAACGACAACTTCAGCACCTGCGCGTTGCAAGGCGCTGGCAATGACCCTGCCGGTGTTGCGGTCTGAGCCGCTGATGAGGGCTGTGCGGCTGGAAAGGCTGATCTGCATCTGGGCTGTCTCCCGGGTTTGTCGAAGTGCTGGGCAATGGTACATTGTGCGATCTTGTACGGTCACCTTAACAGCGTTGTGGATGCATACCATGTTGCGATTTCTAGCGGTTGCGGTTCTTGTTTTTTGTAGTGCGGTTGCTCAGGCCGGTGCGCTTCGGGTGGGAATGTCAGTCGGTTATCCGCCGCTTGCCTATAAAGACAACGGCGAGATTGTTGGCATTGAAGCTGACAACGTACGCGCCTTGAGCAGTGTCCTGAATCGACCTATGACGATTGTCGAGATGCCATTTTCGCGCCTGATACCAGCGCTGAAGGCTGGCGAGATCGATGTGATTATGTCTGGCATGAGCATTACGGATGAGCGCAGCAAAGAGATTATTTTTACTGATCCGTACCTGGAAGTAGGGCAGATGGCGATCATGCACCGTGACAAGCTTGGGCGATATTCGCAGCCCTGGGCGATTTTCAGTGAAGGCGTGCGCATTGGCGTAGAGCCAGATACCACCGGCGCTGCGTTTGCCCAGAAGGATCTGAAAGACGCGCAGATCATCTACTATGCGAACCCGCAGGAAGCCTTTGCGGGTTTACGTGCCGACGAGATTGACCTGTACGTGCACGATGCGCCCACCAGCTGGGAGTTGGCCAAATCCAGTGAAAATAATGACCTGATCAGTCTTTACCGGCCCCTGACGGAGGAATCACTGGCCTGGGCGGTGCGTTTTGATAACGCCGACCTGGCCTTCGATATCAACCGCGCACTGCGTGTGCTCAGGGCAAATGGCACGCTGGGGTATATCCTGAATCGCTGGATACCGGTGACGATTGAAGTGCAGTAGCGCTCGGGCAATATTACACGCGCTGTATGCGCAGGCGTTGGCCGCAGCGACGGTTGCTCGCAGCGCTTGACGGGTTTAGACGTATTCCCAGAAGGGCGAATCCACATCGACCTTTTCAGGCAACCATGCCATGTTGTAGCGCGCCATGACGTGGTCAAAGCAATCTGCAGGCGCGATGGCGGGCAGGATATCGTCACCCAGGCCGTTGCGCACGAAGATCGCGTTGAAGCATTTCCTTTCGCAACCGACCAGCCGCAAACCCTTGCGCTGGGCGAGCTGGGTGAGTGCCGCCAGGGAGGCGCCGGAGTAGGCTTTGCCGGCGTTTTCCCGTCGGTACTTTACGGAATCGAAATCGGCCTGGTAACGTTGGGTGACTGCCGTGTGCGGGCCCCAGCCCTGCTGGTATTCAGCGATGATGACGCGTGGCTGTACGACGTCCAGTGCATCGAGAATCCAGTAATCGTTGCCGTCTATGTCCAGGGACAGCAGGTCAATCTCGCCACTCAGGTTGAACCCCTGCACAATCTCATTGATGTTTTCACGGGTGATCCATTCACAGCGAAACTTGGGTGGCCAGGCGCGAGTGTCGGGACATTCGCGGAAGAAGGCCTTACCTGACTTGACGTTGTCTTCGTCTCCGTCCAGCAAAAAGCCCTCCCAGCCGTGGTTGATGATCAGGTTTGCGGCATTACAGCACTGACCGTCGCCGGCACAGATTTCGAGCACCTTCTTATTGGTGGTGCCAAGCAGGGTGAACAGGTAGAGCAGTATGCCATCTTCTCCGTTTTGTGAGTGCACGCGAAACTGCACATCGTCGAAGGAGGGTAGCGGGTGGCCCGCGTGAAGCAGGTGTCGCCACGTCATCATGAGGTTGGTCTGCAGTAGCTGATTATTGTTATTCATGCTTTTGAGATTAGCACATTCGAATTGGGGTATCACAGACATACCGGGCGCGCTGCGTTCGGTATTGATCTTGCTGGCGGCGGGTATCACACTACTGAACCGCGCCACACTGGCCTGCCGCTATAGTTATCACAGTCAATGTGAACCATACTGGCGATGCCGATAACCTGACCACCGGATAACAGGAGCGCACGGTAGTGGAGATACCGACACACCTGGATGACCTGACACCATCCTGGCTTAGCGCGGCCTTGCGCGTACCTGTTCGCGCCTGCTCGTTGCTGAACGCTCACGCTGGTACGACGGGCCGCGCTCTCATCGAACTGGATTACGCCGAAGCCAGCACGCTGCCATCCCGCCTGTTCGTGAAGCTTCCTCCGACAGACGAAATGCAGCGTGCGTTCGTTACATCCAGTGGTATGGGCCTGCGTGAGGTGCGCTTTTACCAGCAGCTCTCGGGCGAAGTGCCGCTGCGGGTGCCCAGGTGTTACTTCGCTGCCGCCCATGATAGCGGCGATGCGTACATCATGTTGCTGGAAAACCTCACCGACAACGGCTGTACGTTCAACAACATATCGCACTTTTACTCGCTGGCGTATGTAAGAAAAGTGCTGGCAGCGTTTGCAAGTTTGCATGCGGCTTACTGGGAATCACCGCGTTTTTCGGCTGATCTGGACTGGTTGCAGCCGCCGTTGCAACACGATATTGCCTTGCCGCTCATCGAGTCTGCGCTCGAGCAGTATGCCGGCCAGATGCCGCCGGTGTTTACACAGATGGGCGAGCTCTACCTGCACAAGACCGACGCCATTCACGCGCTGTGGGCGCAGGGGCCGCAGACTTTGATCCATGGCGATGTCCACGACGCCAACTTCTTCATGGATAACTCCAAGGTGGGCTTTCTTGACTGGGCGCTGGTGGCTCGCGGCCCGGCTATGCGCGATGTGGGTTATTTTCTTGCCAGCGCATTGCAGCAGGGCGATCTGCGCGGCCTGCGGGCGCTGGTGGAATACTACCGCAGGGAACTGGCAAGCCATGGCGTCGCGCCGCCACAGTATGATGTGTTGTGGTCGCAATTGCAGTGGCACGCGGCCTATGTGTGGGTCGGTGCCACGGTAACGCTGGCTATGGGCGACGCCTGGTTACCGCTGAACTATTCGCTGGGCTCGCTTGAGAAACTACACGCCGCCATGGTGTACCTGGATTCTGTCGCGGCGATTAGCAGCGCTATCGGCCGTTAACTTGCGCGCTTTTCGTTCTTCACACATCATGTCAGTCGCGCCTGCCCCCGTGTGGCCTGTGTTTAACGCAGGCTCGATGCGGTTCAGCAGCAGCCAGCGCGATCAGTTCCGCACAGACGTCAGGTACCACCCGTGAAAATCGTTGTACATGCAGGAATGGACAAGGCCGGGAGTACGGCGATTCAGGCCTTCCTGAATTTTTATCGCGAGCAGTTGATGGAGCTCGGTATCTATGTGCCCACAACGGGCCTGACCGGTTTCGGGCATATCGCGCTGCTGGAAAGTCCCGCAGGCGAGACATGGCCTGAGCTACACCGCGAACTGGATCAGCCACAGGCGCGCGCCAGCCAGTGTGTGGTGCTGTCCTGGGAGGGCGTGTTCTTCTACCGTCCCGAGCAGGTAAAGGCCCTGGCCGCGCAGCTCGAACCGTATGACACACAGATTTTTTTCTACCTGCGCAACCAGGTGGATGTGATCCAGTCCGGTTACTTGCAGAAGCTCAAGGGCGCGCGGCAAAAACACTTGCTGTCGCACTTCAGCACTGAGCCCACGCTGCTGGAACCGCCGGGCAGGAACTATCTTCGCGTTTTTCGCAAGTTCGAAGCAGCCTTCGGGCGCGATGCGCTGCGCGGCAGAGTGTATGATCGCGCTGACTTTCCCCGCGGCAGCGTCATCTACGATTTTATGAATGTGCTGGGCTTTGGCGAAGAGAGCTACTTCCCCATGCCTGAGCAAAACACCAATATCAGCCTTGATGTGCCATCAGCCCAGTTGCTCAACCTCTTTGATACCCTGAGCCATGATAAAAAGGCACGGGAGAAACTGGTCAATGAGTTGCTCCTCAATATCGCCATACATGGTGCCGAGCAACAGCGGTTTCTCGGCGAAGAACAGGTGCAACATATTGTGCAGCACTATGCTGCGTCGAATGCCGAGCTGAACCGGCGCTATGCGATCCGTGCAACGGACAGCGCCGCTGCGCTCTTTGGCCAGGCGCAAGCGGCGAGCCAGATTGGCGCATCTTCCCAGCTGTTGTCGCATCTTTCACAGCAATTGACTCACGCGGTATGGGACGGCGACGCGGTTTCCGGTGACTCACTGCATACGTTGTTGCTCTCAGGACAGGGCTGGTCCGTTGCCGGTGAAGATGGCGTTTGGTCGGTTGGCGAGAAGTCCACCATCAAGTTTCGGTTACCGGTTGCGCGCGCCTATCGTCCAACGCGCGACATCGAGATTGGCTTTGTGGGTCAATACCTCGCTACGCCGGGCGGCGAACAGCCGGTAACCGGCGTGCGCATTGCCGGTAGCAGTATAGGCGAGCTGAACCTGGAGCAGGCCTTGATCGTGCTCAAACCATCGCAACTGCAGGGTTTGAGTCGCGTTGAAATCGAACTCCTGCACAATAATCCACAAGCTCCCTCAGCACTGTATGACAGTGAAGATGATCGCCTGCTGTGCTATCGCTTGCGCAGCTTGAGCTACCGCGTGCTCTAGGCGTCTTTCCGGTAATCTATGATAATGTAGGTGACAACCGGCGCGCGCCAGAGGGAGCAACCGTTGCGGTCGCTGCACGACCTGAATCAATAACAAGACAAGAGAGCCCACCAGTGTCGAATTACGTTTACCAGGATAAAGAAGCCACCATGCCGCAGCTGTCAGGCATGCTGACCAGCCGCTTTGGTGATGAAACCGGCGATCACGAGGCCTTGTATATCGACGCCATCAAACTGCTCGCGGCCGCCAGGGGCGCGGGCAGCGCCATGGACATCGGGTGTGGGCGCGGCCGCATTACCGAATTGATAGCGCCGGTAGTGGCCGAGGTGGTGGCGTTGGAACCTGATCCCGGGCGCTGTAACTGGAGCCGCGAGGCCCTGGCGCACTTGAGCAATGTCAGCGTGTTTGAACAAACCACCTCGGATTACATTGCCGATAACTCGTCCAGGCAATTTGACCTGACGATACTGGGCATGGTGTTGCAGCATATGTCGACGCGTTACTGCGTCACCTTACTCGATGAGGTCGCACAGCTGACAAAGCCCGGTGGTATTGCCATCGTTTCCACGACCCATGCGCTGGAGCAAGCCGCATGCTTCACTTACCAGCACGTGGCCGATGCGAGAATCAGTGAAGAGGAGTTCAACGCCTACGCCGAAAACTCGCAGGCGCAGGACAAGGGCCTGCCCGTGCACCGTTTTTCACGTCCTGAGCTTGAAGCGCTGATCCCTGATGCGTTCACGTTAGTGCAGTGGCACCAGTTTTCATACTACAGGCCCGAGCACCTGGAGCACTTTGCCCAGTTGCACAAAGTACCTGCGCGGGAATTGGAAAACCACGGCAATAGCCAGTTCGTAGTATTGAAAAAACGCTGAGCCAGCGCCGGTGAATGCCCGGCGCAGGCCGCGGGAACCGCACGTGGCGAACGGGCTACTTCGATTCGGCGTTGTCCTGTGCCTCGCTGGCGCCCTTGGCGGCCTCTTCAAAGGCGCGCGCAAAGTCCCCCATGGCGCGTCCGAGTTTTTCCGGGTCGAGTTCGCCATCTTCATTCAGGCCGATATTCTCAAGTGATTGCGCGCCTTTCTCGATAGCTCTTGCGCGATCCTCAAATACCGCGGCTTGATCTTTCAGCGCCTCTTGCAGTTTGCGCTGTCCGTATTCTGAGCCGATACCGGAGAGCAACATCAGGGCTCCGAGGATGCCGAACACCATCCTTGCGGATTTTTCACTTCGCTCATGCACCACCCTGCTGGCGACGATCATCAGCCAGGTCATCCAGATTACCCGCACGATGGTGCCCAGGTAGGCGATGGTCGAAATCACAGTCACAACTGGCAAGATGGCCGTGGAATACGCCAGGCAGCGGTAAGCCGTTTCGTAACCGTGGGGCGAGCCCATCAGCGCCCAGATGACATAGAGTACTGCCGAGACAATAAAGCTGCCGATCGCCATTGCGATAGGCAGCCCGATAATCGCGCCAAGACCTGCCGGCCCTGCGTCGGTCAAACCAACGATCGATAACAGCCCGAAGAGGACCCCCGAGACCACTGCCATGACGAGAACAAAGATCAGTGGCTGGCTGTAGCCGCCGGACTTTTGCATGTTGCCGTAAAACGTGCGCGGATCGGTGAGCACCTGCTGCGCCTGGCTGATCACAACGCCAATGTCAAAAGCGTTTTTTTGGGGGTCGGGCGCTTGCGCTCCACCCGGGGTTGTTGTGTTTGCGGAGGGGCTTTCGATGTTGCTGCTGTGCTCTTCAGGCATGACGAATCTCCCTTTCTTCGTTATGGAACAGCCCTGATTGTCAGTGGCTGCCAACCGCCTTGCGGTGTTTTTGATACAGTATAGGCACGCCAGATTGATGCGCAATACGTTGATCAGTTGGCCCGTGTCGCAACCACCGCATGCTTGAAAACAAAAAAAACGCGCAGCCGGTTCCCGTTGCGCGTTTCGCCCTATGCCAGAAGGGGCAGGAAAGGCTAGTTCACCCCCGGAAAGCTGTATTCGTGCCCCCACAAGTCGCCCTCGCCAGACACCGTCGCGACGTGATTTTCCCAGTCAATCAGCATGCCGTCATAGCCGTACTCAACCGCTATGCCCCCCGGTGCCAGTACGTACACCGAACACATGTTGTCATTGACATGACGCCCCAGCGTTGCCAGGACGTGCGAGCCTTGCACTTTCGCACGGTCCATCATCAGGCCGACGTCGTCCATACTTTCAACCTCGATCATCATATGCACAATGCCCAGTGGATGCTCGCCGCTGAACAGTGCGATCGAATGCTGACGCGGGTTATTGGCATGCATAAAATGAATCTTGACGCCTTCCAGTCCTGGGGGAGACAGGATGTCAGTCACACCGGCGCCGATAAGGTCGGTGTAGAATGCGGTAGTCTCATCAATGTTTGGCGCAGGCAAAACAAGATGCCCAAAGCCCATGTCACCCGTCTGCTGAAAGGTTGTCACAAACTTTTTCACCCCGGCGGGTGAAATCAAGGGCTTGTAGTCCAACGCCCGGCCCCAGTAAAGCTCCAGCGTGTTGCCGGCGGGGTCCTGCGCGGTTGCAAAGGCTGTTACGCGTCGGCGAGCTGCTTCTTCCGCACTACCGCCAGTCACGGCGTGCCCGGCGCTCGATAAGCCATCCAGCGCGGATTGCCAGGCTTGTTCATCAGGAAACTCCAGCCCTGTCGCCAGCAAGCCATCGGTGTCGGCGGCTTCGATCATGAAACGGAAGGGGTGGTCGTCCATGCGCAGAAACCGCGCCCCTTGCGGGTCGTCAAGCCCGGCATCCATGAGTCCCAGCACTTGAGTGGCGTAATCCATCCATGCATTGGTGTCGGTTGCTGCGATTCGTAAATAGCCTACTGCTGAAATGGACATGGTATTGCTCCTGGCGGTGTCGGGTATGAGTAGATCAAGGGTTTAACGTTTGTCGTCAGCGCACTGTCGAAAAGCCCGTATGGCGAGTTTCGGGGTGCGTGCTTCACCGGTGCCTAATTCTGCCTGCTCTGGCAGGTGTTCCGCAACCGGCTTGGGTGTGCTCCGGCACCGCTGTGTGAATAGCCTTGCGCAGCGTGCGGGTTGCGGTTGTGCATGTTGCAGGGGTTGCGGGGCCTGTAATTCGCCCGCTGCGCGGTCTGCCTGCAGCGCTCGAAAGGCTACGATACGCGCTCTGGAACGGGCCCGCACAACGGGCCTTGTCGCTTCAGGCCACCATTGCAGCGGACAAATTTTGATCATCGCATGCAGGCAAGCCAGAAAAGAACAATAGCCCAGGCGTGAAAACACTTTCCGCCAGAACTTCCCCCGAAGCTGCATAACCTACAGAGGCTCCCAGGCGCCACGGGTCACAAGTGAGTATCCTGGCCGTTCGAACCTGTGACCCGTGGGCCTGGGGGCTGTGCGCGCAGCATCTACTCGACGCTGAGCCCTTCAACAACTGACGCCTGTGCGGCACGCGTTGTCGTTGGGTTGCGGATGTGTCTGGTTAGCCGGATTGTGGGGTCGTGCAATACGCCCGTTGCGCGGCCTGGCTCCAGTGCTCGAAAGGCTGAGATACTCGCGCTGGAACCAGGCAGCGCAACGGGCTTGGTGTGGTGAGGCTACCGTTCAGTCAGCGCGGCCTGTGATGATCAGAATGGGGACCAGGCTGGGGGAACTCCAGGCGCCAAGCCTGCAAGAACCAGCCGCCAGACGCGACCCTGTAATCTATAACCCACCGAGGCCTCCAGGCCCCAGGGGGTCACCGGTGAGTGTCTTGGCCGTTCGAACCTGTGACCCCCTGGGGCCTGGGGGCCGTGCGCGCAGCACCTACTCGACGCTGAGCCCTTCAACAACTGACGCCTGTGCGGCACGCGTTGTCGTTGGGTTGCGGATGTGTCTGGTTAGCCGGATTGTGGGGTCGTGCAATACGCCCGTTGCGCTGCCTGGCTCCAGTGCTCGAAAGGCCAAGATACTCACGCTGGAACCAGGCAGCGCAACGGGCTATGTGTGGTCAGGCTGCCGTCCAGGCAGCGTGCCCTGGCACGATCATGGTCCGGCTGGGCAAATGACAATAGCCGGGCTCGCAGAAACTGCCGTAGGTAGCGCGTTTAACGACCGCATGATCGCAAAAGTCACTCCGACATGATTCATTGCGTCATTGAGACTGGCATGGGGCTCACGGATACTGTTTGGCCACCATACCCACCCCCCAACAAGGAGGGCTGTGACCGTGTCGCAACCAGAAATCCTGAACCAGGCATTTGAGCTTGCCTATACCTATACCCGCTCTACCGGCCCTGTCATCGGCCGGTTTTTGACCGAACTCAAAAAGCGCAACATTGTCGGCATCAAGGCGTCGGACGGCAGGGTCATCGTGCCGCCGATGGAGTATGACCCCGATACAGCACAGGAGTTGAGCGAGTTTGTAGAGGTGGGACAGGAAGGTGAGATCGTCAGCTTTGCCTGGGTCAAAGAGCCGCGCGAGGCCCACCCCAGCGACAAGCCCTTTGCCTGGGCGCTGATCAGGCTCGATGGGGCGGATGTGCCCATGGTGCATTGCGTGGCGGCAGGTAGCGAGGAACAGGTGAGCACCGGCGCGCGCGTCAAGGCCGTGTGGGCAGAAGAGACGATCGGTTTTATCACCGACATTCGTTGTTTTGAATTGGTTTAGGAGAGCGTAGCGATGAGTGAAGAGAACGAAGTCATCACCGGTATCGATGCGCCGGTCGCATTGAAGTATAACTTTACTGCAGGTGCCGCTGCCGCGCGGTTCCTGACACAGGTCAAAAAGGGTGTGCTCACCGGCCAGCGCTGTCCGAAGTGCTCGCAAGTGTATGTGCCGCCGCGCGGTTCCTGTGCCGCCTGTGGTGTGCCAACCGAGGAAGAGGTCGAATTGTCTGACAAGGCAACCGTACAGTCGTTTACGATTGTTTCTATTCCCATTCCCAACAATCCTATCCAGCCGCCTTATGTCATCGCCAATCTCGTGGCAGATGGCGCGAATATTTCGTTCATTCACCTGATGAGCGAATGTGTCAACGAAGAGGTGCATATCGGCCAGCGTGTGCAGGCGCAATGGAAGCCGCAAGAGGAGTGGGATTACGCCATGGACAATATTCGCTACTTCACGCCGATCGACGAGCCTGATGTTCCCGTGGAGAAAATCGGCCACGTACCTGTTTCAGGCTGGGAGGGCTGAAGTATGAAAGATATTGCAATAGTAGGCTATCAACAGTCTGACCTGGTGTCTGACGCGGGCGCCTGTAACGAAGTTGAAATGATCATACCGGTGCTGGGCAAGCTGTATGAGCAAGTCGGTATTACCAATGCACAAGACGTGGATTTCGTCTGCTCGGGCAGCTGTGACTACCTGCAGGGCGCGGCTTTTGCCTTTGTCATGGGCGTGGATGCGCTGGGCGCGGTGCCGCCGATCAAGGAGTCTCACGTCGAGATGGACGCGGCATGGGCCTTGTATGAATCCATTTTAAAGATACGTATGGGACAGGCGGAATCGGCATTGATTTACGGTTTTGGTAAATCATCGCCGGGTGAACTGCCGATTGTCCTGTCGCAGCAGCTGGATCCTTACTACCTGGCGCCACTGTGGGTCGACACCGTGTCGCTGGCAGCGATGCAGGCGCGCATGATGCTGGACCAGGGCTTGATCACCGAACAGGACATGGCCGAAGTCGTCGCGCGCTCACGCCAGAATGCCCGCAGGAATCCGCATGCGCAGCTTGCAGGGGATGTGTCGGCAGATGACGTACTTGCCCAGGAGACCTTCGTGTCGCCCCTGCGCAAGGCAGACATGTGCCCGGTGTCGGATGGCGCCAGCGCTGTCGTTATCGCAACGGTGGAGAAAGCCCGTGAGTGGGGCATTCCCTACGCGGTGATCAGTGGTATTGATCACTGCATTGAAACGCACAACCTGGGCATGCGGGACCTGACAGATTCGTCATCAACGCGCACGGCGGCGAAGAACGCCGGCATGCACAACGGCGCGGTCGACGTGGCGGAGCTGTATGCGCCGTTCAGTCACCAGGAAATCATCCTGACGCGCGCCCTGGGGCTTGACAGCAACACGTCAATCAATCCCTCGGGCGGTGTGCTGGCCGGTAACCCGATGATGGCAGCAGGATTGTCGCGTATCGGTGAGGTGTTCAACCGCATCGTCAGTGGTGAGGCAAGCCGGGGTATTGCCCACGCAACCTCGGGGCCATGCCTGCAACACAACCTGGTAACAGTATTGGAGAAAGCGTAATGGCGAACTTGGCAGCAGTGGTCGGTATCGGCCAGACAAAATATACGACCAAACGCGGCGACGTCTCCATCGCGGGCCTGGTGCGTGAGGCGGCGGTGAATGCCCTGGCGGATGCCGAGCTCACCTGGAATGACATCGATGCCGTGATTCTTGGCAAGGCACCGGATATGTTCGAGGGTGTGGTTATGCCCGAGATCTACCTGACCGATGCGCTGGGCTGCAATGGCAAGCCCATGCTGCGTGTTCACACGGCCGGTTCAGTAGGCGGCTCCACCGCGATTGTGGCGGCCTCGCACGTGCAAAGCGGCACGTTCAGGCGCGTGCTCACCGTGGCATTTGAGAAACAGTCGGAATCCAATGCCATGTGGGCGCTGTCCAGCCCTCAACCGTTTTCCACGCACCTCAATGCCGGAGCGGGTGGGTATTTTGCCCCCATCATTCGTGAGTACATGCGGCGCAGTGGCGCCCCTTACGACGTTGGCATTAAAGTGGCCGTGAAGGATCGTCTGCACGGTGCACGCAATCCGCTGGCGCATCTGCAAAAGCCCGATATCACCATGAAAGAGGTGGAGGAGTCTTTCATGCTGTGGGATCCCATCCGCTTTCTCGAGTCCTGTCCGTCATCGGACGGTGCCTGCGCGATGGTGATCGCCAATGAGGAACTGGCCGGGCAGTCACCGAAAAAGCCCGCGTGGATACGAGGCGCCGCCATGCGCTCTGAGCCGACCATGTACGCCGGCCGCGAAGAAGTCAGTCCGCAGGCGGGTCGCGATTGTGCAGCTGATGTGTACCAACAGGCCGGCATCACCGACCCACGCAGGGATCTGGACGTTGCTGAAATCTATGTGCCTTTTAGCTGGTACGAACCCATGTGGCTGGAAAACCTCGGCTTTGCTCCGGAGGGCGAAGGATGGAAGCTGACCATGGAGGGGGCGACGTCACTCGATGAGAACGGTGACATCCCGTGGAACCCCTCAGGCGGTGTGCTCTCGTCCAACCCGATTGGCGCTTCGGGCATGATCCGCTTTGCCGAAGCGGCGCGACAGGTACGTGGCGACGCAGAGCAACATCAGGTCGAAGGTGCAAAACTCGCGATGGGCCACGCCTACGGCGGTGGTGCACAGTTCTTCGCGATGTGGGTGGTCGGCGCAGAAAAGAGCTAACAGGCAGTGGCCGCTGCTCGCAGCCACGGCTGCGGCACCGGCGCATTACAACCGGTATGTAGACAGGAACGCATAATGAGCAAACATTTCAACATGGCCGATCTCTATGAGATGGTGGCAGATAAAGTCCCCAGCCGGTCCGCATTGGTGTGTGGCGAACAGCGCGCCACCTACGCGGAGTTGGAACAGCGCGCCAATAAGCTGGCCCACTATCTGGCTTCACGGGGTGTCAAGGCGGGCGATCATGTTGGCCTGTATCTGTACAACTGCAACGAGTATCTGGAGGGGATGCTGGCATGTTTCAAGATTCGTGCCGTACCTATCAATGTTAACTACCGCTATGTAGAGGAAGAACTTCTCTATATCTTCGACAATGCCGATATGGTTGCCTGTATTCATCATCAGGAGTTTTCCGGGCATATCGCCGACGTGATCGACTCTGCTCCCGACCTGAAAACCCTGATACATGTAGTTGACGATTCGGGAGCCGATCCCGCGGCAATAGCCTCCATTGAGTACGAGGCATCGATGAAGGGTCAATCTGCCGAGCGTGACTTTGGCGAGCGCGCTGACGACGACCTGTTCTTGCTCTATACCGGCGGCACCACCGGCATGCCCAAGGGTGTGATGTGGCCCCACAAGAACCTGTTTTATGCGGCACTAGGTGGTGGCGGCTGGTTTCATCCCGATGGCCCCATTACCGAACCAGAGCAAATTGCGGGAAGAATCGGCGATTTTGCTATCGTCGGTATGGCGTTGGCGCCGTTGATGCACGGCGCCTGCTGGTGGTACGCGATTATTCAATTGCTCGGTGGCAACTGCGTGGTGCTGAATCCGCACCGCTCGCTGGACGGCGCCCAGGTGTGGGACATCGTCGAACAGGAGAAGGTGAATTCCCTGTCGATAGTGGGCGATGCCATGGCGATACCTTTGCTCGATGCCTTGCGCAGCAATCCGGAAGATCGCTGGGACCTCTCCAGCCTGTTCAGTATAGGCTCTGGCGGCGCGGTGTTTTCAGCGTCGTCGCAACAGGAATTCAAGGAGCGCTTTCCCAATGTCATCATCATGAATTCTTTTGGCTCCTCGGAATCCGGCAACATGGGTTTTGACAGTGGCGAGAAAAAGTCCGAGCAGAAGGGCCTGGGCAATGTCGCGCAGTCCGACTTTATGGACGTGATCAGTGATGTAGAAGGGCAGCCCCACGCCCACGTGAAACCTGGCGAGACCGGCATATTTGCGCGCTCGGGCTACATCCCCGTGGGCTACTACAACGATCCGGTTAAAACGGCAAAAACATTTGTTGAGGTTGACGGTAAGACCTGGCTGTTGACCGGCGACGAGGCTCGCCTCGAAGAAGACGGCTCGATCACCGTATACGGCCGCGGTTCAAACTGCATCAACTCCGGGGGAGAGAAGATTTTTCCCGAAGAGGTTGAAGAAGCTATCAAGGCGCACCCGGATGTTTTCGATTGTCTGGTCGTGGACACCCCGGACGAGCGCTTCGGCAGCAAGGTAACAGCAGTAGTTGCCACGCGCGGCGCTAGCCAGGTGAGCCTCGCCGCCCTGCAGGATGAGGCGCGCAAGCACGTGGCGGGTTACAAAATCCCACGTGAATTGCATGTCGTGCCCGAGATTCCAAGAGCGCCCAGCGGCAAGCCGGCCTATCCCAAGGCAAAGGAAATCGCACTTGGCGGGCAGTTTCTGGTCGACTAGCGCGAAACGGTGGGTACCGGAAAGCGTTAACTCATAAGCACAGCAATAAGGAAGGCACATGGCAGAGCTCGATATCAGCACCAAGAACTGTATCGTGGAACAAGAGGGTAACGTTCTGATCGTCACCCTCAACCGCCCCGAGGCGAAAAACGCCTTCAGCCCCGAGATGCTGCTGGGCATGTATAAAGCCTGGCGCTTGCTCGACGAAGACGACAACCTCTACTGCGCAATCCTGACTGCCAACGGTGACACCTTCTGTGCGGGCATGGACCTCAAGGCAGGGGCAGACGGCGAGCATCGCTCGACCGAGGAGTTCATGACACTGATGGCAACCGTACCCAATATACACTGGCAGGCGCTGCTCAGGGATAACCGACCCTGCAAGCCGTTGATTCTTGCGGTCGAGGGTTATGCGCTGGCCGGTGGTACAGAGATTCTGCAGGGCACCGATATTCGGGTAGGTGCGGAAGATTCCATATTCGGCGTGACCGAAGTTGCGCGCGGCCTCTACCCCATGTCAGGGTCGACCATTCGCCTGCGGCGTCAGATTCCCTACTGCCTTGCCGCAGAAATCCTGCTGTGTGGAGATCACATTACCGCCCAGCAAGCGCTTGATTTTGGCCTGATCAACAAAGTAGTACCCAAGGGCAGAACCCTGGAAGCGGCCAGGGAGTACGCTGCCAAAATCTGCGCCAACGGGCCACTGGCGGTGAAGGCTGTGGTCAAGTCACTGCGCGAACACCAGGAATGCATGCATGAAGACGAGGCAATGCTGGCCTCGGATGAACTGGCCAACCCGGTATTCGCTTCAAAGGATGCCAAAGAGGGCATGCGCGCATTCAAAGAAAAGCGCCCTGCCAACTTTACCGGCGAGTAACTCCGCGGTGTAAGGTAGCGCCACACCAGGCACAGTTTGCTATGGTGAGCGCCGTGCACACCCGAACAGCGAGGAGGCATAACATGAATCAACGTGCAGCGACTTTCAACGAGATCGTCACGGCAAGGCGCTCCCTGCGGGCTTTCCTGCCAGAACCGGCAGACCAGGCAACGCTGGATTCCATCTTCTGTATCGCGCAACGTGCGCCCAGTAACTGCAACACCCAGCCCTGGCTGACCCACGTGGTTTCGGGCGCCAAGCTGGAGCGATTGCGCAGCGAGATGCCCGACCGCTTCATGTCGGGCGACTTCACCATGGATTTCCCCTACGACGGTGTCTATGAAGGTGTTTACAAGGAGCGTCAGCACGCTGCTGCACAGGCGCTGTATGACGCCTGTGCCATCAAGCGCGAGGAAAAAGACAAGCGCCACCTGCAATTCATGCGCAACTTCACTTTTTTTGATGCGCCGCACGTTGCCTTCCTGTTTTTGCCGGAGCCTTTTGGCCTGCGCGAGGCGGCGGATCTGGGCATGTATGCGCAAACCCTGATGCTGGCCTTTACGGCACACGGCATGGGTAGTTGCCCACAAACGGCGTTGAGTTTTCAGGCTGACTATGTGCGTGAACAATTGGCAGTGGATGCCAGCAACAAGCTCATTTTTGGCATTTCCTTTGGCTACCCCGCGGTGGACGATCCTGCCAATCAGTGTGTCACTGATCGCGCCGATAACGCCGATGCGGTTTTCTTTCACAGTCAGGACTGAACCATGAGCGACTATGTGCTGACTGACAATCGTGACGGCGTACTGGTTATCACCTTGAACCGGCCGGATAAAAAAAACGCTATCAATACGCAGATGTGGATCGATATCCGCGAGACGTTTCGCGCTGCGGCCGAGGATGACCGCGTCGTGTGCGTGTTGTTGTGTGGCGCCGGCGAAAATTTCTGTTCGGGTGTTGATCTGATGAGTTTTGGTGAGGGCCTGGAAGAGGGCCAGGAACACCCCTTCGAATCCGCGGCCAGGGCCGTGGCGGAATTCGACAAGCCCATGGTGGCAGCGGCGCAGGGCGTAGCCATTGGTGGTGGTGCTACCGTACTCTTCCATGCAGATATCGTGTATGTCGCCGATACCCTGCGCATGCGTCTGCCCTTTGCCAATCTCGGCCTGGCCCCTGAGTGGGGCAGCAGCTACATGTTGCAGGCTAACATCGGCGCGCAGCGCGCGGCAGAGCTGTTTTATACCGCACAATGGATCGATGCAGCCAAGGCGCTGGACTGTGGCATCGCTGCCGCTGTGCTGCCCGCCGATGCGGTGTTTGACCATGCATTGGCCAAGGCCCGGGAGATTGCCCAATGGCCGGTCAACGCATTGCGTGAAATCAAGCGCACGCTGCGCCTGCACCACCTGCCGGCGATCGATGCCGCCATCACCGCCGAACAGGCAGCGATGGAGCGTCAGGCAGGGTCACCCGAAAACATTGAAGCCATCACGGCCTTCATTGAGAAGCGCGCACCTGACTTTCGCAATCTCCCCTGAGTCAGGCAAACCGCCACACCCGCCCATCTTCGCAACTGTCGGCGTCCGATAAAATTATTGGAGGCGGGCTGTTGAATTGATCTAAACTAATGTGCGTAAGGCTCATGCCGACCTCCCAACGCCATAACTGTATAATTATCGAGGTATTCATGATGTTCACAGTCTCCTGCTCCTGCAGAACGCTCGCCAGTATTGCCCTGCTGTCCTGCGCAGCGCTATTGGGCGCGTGTTCGGATGGTTCAGACGCGGTCGCGCCCGGCCCCGCGCCGGGCCCGACATACAGCGCGGATATCGTCTGGACAGAATTTGGCGTACCGCACGTGAGCGCCGATGACTACGGCAGCCTTGGCTACGGCGCAGGCTACGTCTACGCTCGCGAAAATTATTGTACGGTAATGCGTGCCTACGTCGCCGCAAACGGAGAATCCGCCCGTTACTTTGGCAGCGCCGGCAACCTGAACGAAGATCTGGTGATGAAGCTGTACAACAGTGATGCCGCCATTGCGCGCATCATCGATGAGGACTTGCCAGACTATATCGTCGATAACCTCACCGGTTATGCGGCTGGGGTCAATCGCTATTTCAACGAAACCGGCGCTGCTAATCTGGCCCAGGGCGAGGAGGGCTGTCGCGACGCGCCCTGGGTGCGTGAAGTAGACCTGTTTGACGTGGTTCGATTGATTCACCGTACCGTGCTGGTTGGCAGCGCTTCACCGCTGGCCAATTTTATTGTGGCGGCCAATCCCGAACTGGAGATGGCCCAGGTGAGCGTGCCGCCGGGCATGACAGGGGAGCAGATGCTGGTTGCGAGCCTGTCCCAGGAAGCCTTTGATGAGGGCATGGGCCTGCCCGAGGTGGGTGCGCTGGGCAGCAACGCCTACGCCATTGGTGCCGACGCTTCCCAAAGCAGCGCCGGCCTGCTGTTTGGCAACCCGCATTTTCCCTGGCAGGGTCAGCAACGCTTTTTCATGTTTCACCTGACGCTCGGTGACGAATACGACGTGATGGGCGCAGCGCTGGGTGGTCTGCCCGCGCCAGTAATCGGCTTTAATCGTGACGTGGCCTGGTCACACACGGTCAGCACCGGTGATCGCTTCGGTTTTTACGAACTCACCCTGAACCCGCAGAACAAACTGCAATACCTCTACGATGGACAGTACCGCGACCTTGAACCACGCACGGTATCAACCCAGCGCCTGAATGAGGATGGCTCGCTTGAGACCATCGAGCATACCTTCTACCTTTCCCATTTCGGCCCGGTGGTCGACCTGGGCGCACTCGAGGATTTACTGGCCGGCTGGCCCAATGTTGCCGGCACGGTGCTGGCCTATCGCGACGCTAATCTTGAAAACCTGCGCGGCCTTGACCAGTGGGTGACGATGGGCAAGGCAAAGAATCTCGACGAGTTCAAGTCTGCACTGCGCTCTCTGGGTATTCCCTGGGTGAACACCATTGCGGCAGATCGCTATGGTGACGCTTTTTATGGCGATATTTCTGTCGTGCCCAATGTGCCCGCCTCCCTGGCGGCCAATTGTGTGCGCGGCCTGCTGCAAAACGCGGTGACAGGGTTTGGCTTCCTCACCATGGATGGTTCCGACCCAGCCTGTGAATGGGAATCTGACGAAGGTGTGGTTGATGGTATTTTTGGCTACGACAGCCTGCCGAAACTCGAAACGCGAGCGTACGGTGCCAATGCCAACGACAGCTACTGGCTGTCGAACCCTCGCCAGCTACTGACTGGCTTTCCGTCGATCATTGGCGCGGAAGAGATCGAGCAGTCTGTGCGTACCCGCCATACTTTCAGCCAGGCAGAGCGGCGCATTGCGGGAACGGATGGCCTGGGTGAGCCCGGTTTCAACATCGATAACCTGCGCACCCTGAGCTACCAGGCGACCAACCACGCCGCCGCGCTGGTGCTGGACGCCGTTCTGGAGGTCTGCCAGGACCCATTCCCTGGCCAGCCGGCAGATCCGCTGCCTGTGTTTCTTGCGGCCTGCGAGGTGTTGGAGAACTGGGACGGCAGCCACCGCATCGACAGCACCGGCGGTCACGTGTTCTATGAATTCTGGCGCGAGCTTCGCGGTCGCGCGCTGGACGCACTCTGGTCAGTGCCGTTTGATCCAGCCGATCCGGTGAACACGCCGCGCGATCTCAATATTGCCGATACCGATGTGCGCAACGCCGTTGCCGATGCCATCACGTTGGCGGCAATCACTTTGCAAGATGCCGGTATAGCGCTGGATGCGCCATGGGGTGAGGTACAGTTCGATGAGCGCAACGGTGTCCGCATACCCATACATGGTGGTTCAGGGTCCATGATGTTCAGCGTGATCACCTCCAACCTGGTGGACGGGCAGGGCTATGCGGACATACGTCACGGCAACAGCTACATGCAGGCCGTCACCTGGGATGAAAGCGATTGCCCGCAGGCGTTCAACATCATTACTTACTCGCAGTCTACCGACCCGGCCTCACCGCACTACAGTGATATGACCGAGCTGTATAGCAGCAGCGGCTGGATTGACGCTGCATTTTGTGTCGCGGACGTCGAAGCGGCGCAGATTAACCGCATGTCGATCTCGCAGTAGGGTCGGCGCCGGCGATGCGCGTAAGACGCTGGGGGGCGTTACCGCCGTCGCCACGCGGCCGGCGAACAGCCGTACCAGCGCCTGAACGCGCGCGTAAAATTGGCCGGTTCGCGATAACCCAGTAGTTCCGCCACATCGGCAACGCTAAGGCGCGCGTTGCGCAGTAGTTCCTGGGCATAGGTCTGGCGCTGCGTCTCCAGGAGGTCCCGGAAGCTTTTGTTGTCACGCTGTAGCTGTCGAATCAAGGTTCTTGGGGACATATGGAACGCTTGCGCGACCGCGTCCAGGGTTGGTGGCGGCACTGGCTCTGAGGTACGTAGCAATTGCCTGTCAAAGTGCTGTGCCAGATGGCTGCGCACCCGGTACGCAATACTCCTGGAGTGTTGGCGTTCGGCGATGATCTCGCGACACTTGATCACGTTGGCGCGATACAGCGCCTCGTCATACAGCGGTGAGGGCAGGCTGCGCCAGGCCAGTGGCACTGCAAGAGAGTAGGTCTGTGCGTCAAAGTGCACGGTGCTTTGGTACAGCGCATACAGGCTGGCGCTGTCTGCCGGTGCCGGATGCGCGAAAGTGATCAATACGTTTTTTCCCACCGGATGCCCCAGCAGTGCAGCCAGCAACTCCTCAAAAATCTTTAACAGCACCTCCATCATCCAGCGGCCGAATTCTTCTTCCGGGCCGGTGTCTTCGAGTTGCAGCACGTAGTGCGTGGCGGTAGCCGCTGTGCTGGCGTTGATTGCGGTGTATCGACTGGCCCCCAACTCGGCGATGACGTCCAGGGCGTCGCCGAGTGTAGGCGCGCTGAGGGCGGCAAAGCCCAGCGGCCCGTGGGCGCCGATGCTGAATTGTTGCCCCAGGCGAGCGGTCCAGCCCGCATCAGCGGCCAGGCGGTTGTAATTGGAGTACAACTGTTTGAGTTCACCCAACTCGATGAACTCGCGTGTGGCGATCTCCTGTTCACTCAGCGTGACTCCCTGCATCAGGGTCGCGACCTCGGCGATTCCTGATTGCAGGATGAGCCTGGCGTAAGCTGCTGATATTTCCGGCGTGTTGCGCATGGTCGTGATCGCGTTGTTGAGTACGGACGATGGCTAACGTCAGCGGGCCCGTGGCACACCGAGTGTCACTAAATGACAATTATTATGTCATTTAGTGAAATGGAGGGGAAGACATAACCGGGGTAGTCTGAAGCCTGTCAAATTCAAGGGAGAGAACAAATGACCACGACGTACACGGTGGATGACCCCGTCAAGGGCCGAATTGAGTACAGCGATCGAAAACGCTACCTGTGGATGTCGTCGCTGTTCATGCCGCTGTTCCCGATGCTGGGTATCGCCCTTTATTACCTGTTCGACTCGCAGTGGATGCTGGTATTGCCGCTGGTGTTTTCGTATTGCGTGATCCCGGTGCTTGACTATGTCATCGGTTCGGACACGGACAACCCCCCGGAGGAAATCGTCCCGCAGCTTGACGAGGATCGGTACTACCGCATTCTCACCTGGCTGACGGTGCCAATGCATTTTATCGTACTGATCGGTATCGCCTGGTTCGTAGGCACGCAGGATTTGACCCTCTGGTCTGTGCTGGCGCTGGCGATCACCGCAGGCAGTTACAGTGGCCTTGGCATCAACACAGCACACGAGCTGGGACATAAAAAGCCGGCATTTGAGCGCCTGTTGGCGAAAGTCGTTCTGGCGGTGCCCGCCTACGGCCATTTTTGTATCGAGCACAACCGCGGCCACCACAAAGACGTGGCCACGCCTGAAGATCCGGCCAGCTCGCGCATGGGTGAATCCATCTACAAGTTTGTACTGCGCGAAATTCCCGGTGCGTTCCGTCGTGGCTGGGACGTCGAGAAAGAGCGCCTGTCGCGCCAGGGGCGCAGTGTCTGGAGTGTGCACAACGACATCCTGCAGTCCTATGCGATCAGCGCCGTGTTGCAGGGTGGGCTGATCATCGCCTTTGGCTGGATCATGGTCCCGTTTCTGGCTATCCACAACTTTTGGGCCTGGTACCAGTTGACCAGTGCCAACTACATCGAACACTACGGCCTGCTGCGAGCAAGGGAAGCCAGCGGGCGCTACGAACGTTGTCAGCCGTATCACAGTTGGAACGCCAACTACATTTTCAGCAACATCGTGCTGTTTCACCTTGAACGTCATTCAGATCATCACGCCAACCCGACGCGTCGTTACCAGAGCCTGCGCAATTTTGAGGGTCTGCCAGAACTGCCCAATGGCTACTACGGGATGTATGTACTGGCTTACATTCCCTGGCTCTGGTACAAGGTGATGGACAAGCGCCTGCTGGAACTGCCTCATATTAACGGCGACCTGGGCAAGGTGAATATTGATCCTGACCGTCGTGAAGAGATCCTGCGGCGATACGGCAAAGGGCAGGGCGAGGCACTGGCGGTCTAGCGTCTGGCCCGCGCGATGTACGTCAGGCCACTGCCTGGCTGCACAGCAGACGAGTGCACACAGCGGCACGGTATGTAGCGCGTTGATAACACCCAGGAGGGAGAAAGCCCCATGGCAAAGTACCGTTGTCCCGGTTGCGGCTATACCTATAACGAGAACGACGGCGATGTGCGTGAGGGCTACCCCCCTGGCACACCGTTCGCCGCGCTGCCGGAGGACTTCGTGTGTCCTGACTGCGCCGTGCGTTACAAGGAAGACTTTGAGCTAGCAGAGGCCTGAAAGTCCCCAGCGTTCTGCTCTGGCAGGTGCTAGGGTTGTACGAACTGCGTGACCTCAAGGTTAAAACCCGACAGCGCATTAAAATGCAGCGGCGCTGACATCAAGTGCATCTTGCCGATGCCCAGTCGTTTGAGAATCTGCGAGCCAGTGCCAATCACGCGATAGTTCTGTACGCCTTGTGCGCCGCCGGTACCGGCAGTGGGTACCGGGTCTGGGAACTGAACAACCTCGGCCAGCTCCCGTTCGGTGTTGGCCTGTTGGCCAATCAGTACAACCGCACCGTTGCCGGCTTCGGCGATGTGCTGCATTGCGCGACGGTAAGACCAACCCTCGTCTGAGCTGTCGATGCGGGTGCCCAGAACGTCGCGCAGTGTATTGACCGTTTGCACGCGCACCAAGGTGTTGTTGTCTTCACGAATCTCCCCGCGGGTCAAAGCGTAGTGCAGTGTATCGTCGATCAGGTCGATGAACGTATGCAGCTGAAACTCACCGAACTCCGTATTCACGGTTTTCACGTCGCGCAGTTCAACCGACTGTTCATGCAGTGAGCGGTACTCGATAAGGTCGGCGATCGTGCCAATGCGCAGATCATGTTTTTCAGCAAACACTTCAAGCTGCGGGCGACGCGCCATCGTACCGTCTTCATTCATGATCTCAACGATCAGTGCCGCCGGCTCAAAACCTGCCATGCGTGCAAGGTCAACGCCGGCCTCGGTGTGCCCGGCGCGGCGCAGCACGCCACCGGGCTTGGCGACCAGCGGAAAGATATGCCCCGGTTGCACGATGTCGGTGGGTTTTGCGTTGGGCGAAGCGGCCTGCAACACAGTGTGTGCTCGCTGAATCGAGCTGATACCCGGGCCCTTGCGTTCGGCGGCGTCGATTGACACGGTAAAGTTTGTTTCGTGCTGTGAGCGGTTATCCCGGACCATCAGCGGCAACTGCAGTTGTCGTGCGCGCTCTTCGGTAATTGGCATGCAGATGAGGCCACAGGCCTCGCTGGAGAAGAACGTAATGATCTCGGGCGTAACGGCCTCTGCGGCAATGATGAGGTCGCCCTCGTTCTCGCGATCCTCGTCATCCATCAGGATGACCATTTTGCCCGCACGAATATCGTCCAGGATGTTTGCAATACTGCTCAGTGCCATGCGGCTTAATCCCCGCTACATCAGTAGCGCATTATAGGGTTTCTATGGCGACGGCGGTGGCTTCACCACCACCGATACACAGCGCAGCGATGCCGCGTTGCAAACCGCGACGGCGCAGCGCGTGCATCAAGGTGACCATAATGCGCGAACCGGTCGAGCCGATGGGGTGGCCCTGTGCACAGGCACCGCCATTGACGTTCACTTTGCTGTGATCCAGGCCCAGCTCATCGATGGCCAGCATGGTCACCATGGCAAACGCTTCGTTGATTTCAAACAGGTCGACGTCGCTCGTCGACCAGCCTGTTTTGGCGAGCAATTTACGAATGGCGCCGATCGGCGCCAGGGTGAACTCATCGGGTGCGAGGCTGTATCGCGCATGGCCTACCATGCGTGCCCCGGCTACCAGCCCCTGCTCGGTTGCGGTGCTTGCGCGCGCCAGCAGCAGGGCGCTGGCACCGTCTGAAATCGAGCTGGCATTGGCGGCAGTGATGGTGCCCTCCCTGGCAAACGCTGGCCGCAGCGTGGGGATGCGTTCAATGTTGGCCTTGTGAGGTTGCTCGTCATCGCGCACGACAGTCTCGTCACGGCGGGATTTAACGGTGACCGGTACGATTTCATCGGCGAGTTCGCCTTCCTCTATAGCGCGCCTGGCGCGGGCCAGTGATTCCAGTGCGTAGGCGTCCATTTGTTCACGGGTGATATTTCTGGCATTGGCGGTTTCCTGTGCAAAGCTGCCCATGGCACGACCGGTGTAGGCGTCCTGCAGCCCGTCTGTGAACATGTGGTCAACCATTTCTGTGTCGCCGGTGCCAACGCCACCGCGTGCGCCCAGTAGCATATGGGGAGCGCGACTCATGCTCTCCATGCCCCCCGCGATCACCAGATGGTTGGTACCTGCAAGGATGCTGTCATAGGCAAATATCGCGGCTTGCATGCCACTGCCACAGGCCTTGTTGATGGTAACCGCACCCGCAGAGGCTGGTATACCGGCACCGATCGCGGCCTGGCGCGCGGGGCACTGTTTGAGGCCGGCAGGCAGCACACAGCCCATAAACACTTCATCGATTGCCTGCGCCGTGATGTTGCTGCGCTCAAGCGTGGCGCGGATCGCGATGCTGGCCAGCTCCGGTGCAGGCACAGTCGCCAGCGCGCCCTGCAAGCCGCCCATGGGTGTGCGTGCTCCTGCGATGATGACGACGTCATCATGCTGTCCTGTGGCGTCAGCCTGCTCAGCGGCAGAAGTCATTGCGGCTCTCCTTGATATACGTTGGGTGTAAGGCGCGCCGAAGTGACTGCGATTGTGCGCCTGTTGGCAAGGGGCGGCAATTTAGCCATACACGGCGCGGTTTCTCAAGGCGCGTTCCCCGCATCAAACAGCTTGCCCCTGACCGCCTGCCGATACCGCAAAGGGCTCATGCCGCAGTGGCGGCCAAACAGCTCACAGAAGTAGCTGACATCCTGAAGGCCTACCTGCAAGGCGATGTCTCCTACATCGAGGTTCGAGTGGCGCAGCAAGTCCCGGGCGTTAGTGATGCGCAGGTGCTGCAGGTATGCCAGCGGTGTCAGCCCCGTTGCCTTCTTGAAGCGCCGGTTGAACGTGCGCGGTTTCAGATCCACGCGGGCGGCCAGCGCCTCCATGGAAATGGGCGAGGCCAGCCGCGACTGCAGCCACTGTTGCGCCTGTGCGATGACTTCATCGTGATGCGCGCCCTCGGGTTCATTCTGGTAGGCGGCGGCTTTGAAACTGCGGCGAATCTCTGGTGAAAACTGGTTCTCGATCGCGCGCGCGATATTACTGCCAAACCATTCTTCGATGAGATGGACCATCAGGTCGGCAATTGAGTTGACGCTACCGACGCAGTAGATGTTATCGCTCTGGGTGATCAGGTGATGAGTACGCAGGTCCACTTGTGGATAGCGTCGTGCGAAAGCCTGGAAATAATTCCAGTGCGTAGTGGCGGGTTGCCCTTGCAAGAGACCCGCCTCCGCCAGCAGAAAACTACCGGTGCCAACACTGCAGATACGCGCGCCGCCACGGGCCTGGTCGCCCAGAAGCGGTAACCATGGCTGCATGTGTCGCACGGTGGGCAATGGTTGGCGCCAGATTGCCGGCAGCAGCAGCAGGTCCAGCTGTGGCAGGTCGCCGTAGGCGATATCCGGCTTTACCGTTAGCCCGCTGCGCAGTGTTACTTGCTGCCTGCTCGCGCCGGCCAGCTGGAACTGCAATTGCGCCTTGCCGCGCTGGCCAACGCTGGCCATCTGGCTGGCCGCGTGCAGGATCTCCATCGGCAGCGTAAAACTGGTTGCCAGTGCCTGGGGATACAGCAGTGCCGCAATGCGATACATCGCGCGGTCCTCAAAAGGGGTGATTGTCTAAAATACCATATTAAATGGCGAAAGTGACATGCGCCATTCAATGTGCCAACCCTACACTGGTGTTTTCCAGCCAGTGCGCCGGTGAACCTGATTCCGGGTACCGTCGCACTCACTTTGAGGCCTGTATGAGTAAAACGCGTTTACCGGTGATCGTCAGCTTTGGTGGCATCAATGCGGCGGGCAGGGCGTCGGGGCATCATGCCTATGGTCGCACGGTCATTGAGGCGCTGCCGCAGGCGCAGCGCGAGCGCACCCTGGCCGCGCTCGCGCAGTTGATCGGGGTGGCGCCCTCTGCCACCAACGAGCGGTTGATCCTGGAAAGCTCATTGATCCGGCGGATCGAGGCGACGCATTTTGACGTCGATGCGGTGCCCTGGAACCAGCGTTTTCCGGCGCAGAGCAACGGCGAGCCGGTGCAGTTCGAGGTTGAGTTCAAGCACCTGCCCAAGGAGGTTCCACCGCACTGGCGTATCAGCCGTCAGTCCGTCACGCACGCCCGCGTCGAGATAGACGGCCAGCAGGCGTTTTTTCTGCCAACGACACGCGATTTCGAAGTGAAGTCCGCAGGCCAGTTGCCCAGCGGATTTGACCCCGGCAAGTTGTACCCCTCGCGGAATCACCCGCGTGGTTTACAGATGACGGTATACGCGGCGTCTGACGCGCTGCGCAACCTCGGCCTGCAGTGGGATGCGGTGGTGCGCGCAGTAGGTGTTGACCAGATCAGTGTGTATGCCGGCAGCGCCATGGGACAACTCGATGATGCTGGCGCCGGCGGCATGATGAAGTCGCGCTACCTGGGTCAGCGCATTACCTCCAAGTACTGCCCGCTGAGTTTTGCCGAGATGCCGGCGGACTTTATCAATGCCTACGTGCTGGGCGGGCTGGGTGCGACGGGGGCGAGCCTGGGCGCGTGTGCCTCCTTCCTGTATAACCTGCGCCACGGTATCGAGGATATCCGCAGCGGGCGGGCGCGTGTCGCGTTTGTGGGAACCGCCGAGGCCCCCATTACGCCGGAGATAATGGAGGGCTACGCCGCAATGGGCGCACTGGCCACGGTAAAGGGCTTACGACAACTGGATGGCCTGGACGAGGCGACTGAACCGGACTTTCGGCGGGCCTGTCGTCCGTTTGGGGAGAACTGCGGTTTTACGATTGCCGAGTCGGCACAAATGCTGGTGCTGTTTGATGACGAACTGGCCATGTCCCTGGGTGCGACCATCTTCGGCGCGGCGACCGATGTGTTTGTCAATGCCGACGGCTTCAAGAAGTCGATTTCCGGCCCTGGGGTGGGCAACTACATCACCATGGCCAAAGCGGTTGCGGCAGCGCGCGCGATCGTGGGCGATCAATCTCTGCGCAGCGGCGGGCTGGTGCAGGCGCACGGCACAGGCACGCCGCAGAACCGCGTAACTGAGGCGCAGATACTCAGCCAGACCGCCGCCGCCTTTGGCATCGAAGGCTGGCCGGTCACTGCGATCAAGTGCTTCCTGGGTCACTCCATCGGTTCTGCCGCCGGCGACCAGGTCAGCTCAACACTGGGTATCTGGCAGCATGGCATCGTTCCGGGCATTACCTCCATTGAGCGTACTGCCGCAGATGTGGAATGCCGCCACCTGGCATTTTCCACTGCACACACAGAAGTGGATCCGCAGGCGCAGCACTACGCAATCATCAACTCCAAGGGCTTTGGCGGTAACAACGCCAGCGCCACCTTGCTGAGTCCGGCAACAACGCAACGCATGCTTGGCATGCGCTATTCGCGCAGCGCACTCGCGCAGTGGCGCAGCGCCAACGAGGCGGTGGCAGAGCGCCAGCGAGAGTATGATGACGGGATGATCGCCGGAGCCATCGCGCCCCTGTACCAATTCGACCACGGGGTGTTGCATGGCGGCGATGTGCACGTGGACGCCGAGGCCGTACGCCTGGGTGAACATGTGGTTAGCCTCGTGGGCAGCCACCCTTATGCGGATATGTGTTCCGACACCTGAGCGCACTGCCCGGCGCAGTTGTCGCAAGCGCGGCTGACTGCGGTATCATGCCGGTGTTATTGGCATAAAGAGCGCCCCGTGAACAGCGAGCAACCTGTTAGCCTGCAAGTGCCGGGCCTGGCACAAGCCTTATTCCTGCATGTACACCCCGAGGGCGACCAGGTGATTTCACCCCGACTGCGCGCAGAGGGTATCTGGGAACCCTACGAGACACAGCTGCTGCTGGCGTTGCTGCAGCCGGGCGATGTACTGGTGGATGTGGGCGCGAATATCGGCTACTTCTCGCTAATTGCCGCAGCCGCAGTGGGTGAGCAGGGCAGGGTGATCGCCTTCGAACCGCATGCGACCAACTTTGACTTGCTGCAACGCAATGTGGCACTCAATGGCTTTGCATCACGTATTGAGTGCGTGTGTGCCGGGTTGTCGGACCGCGCTGGCGCGGGGGCACTCTACGTCAGCGCCGAGAACTCGGGCGATCACCAGATTTATGCCGGTGTCGAGCAGCGCCGGAGCGCTGCGATCAAGCTGCTGCGGGGGGCTGACTTCCTGCGCGACCGCCTGCCGCGCATCGATGTCGTGAAAATTGATACCCAAGGTTCCGAGGCGCGGGTCGTGACAGGGCTGTTACCACTACTTCAGCAGGCGGGCGACAACCTCAGGATGTTGGTGGAGCTAACGCCTTTCTCGCTGCGCCAGGCTGGTTCCAGCGGCAGGCAGTTGATTGAGCAGCTGGCGTCACTGAAACTCCCGTTCTGGATCGTCGACCACGTGCAGCACCGGCTGTGGTCCAGCTCTGCCGAGGATCTCGCCCGCTGGTGCGACAACTGGGATGCTGTGCCCAACGCCGATGGCTTCATGAATATACTGGTGGGCAAGGCGCCGTGAAACTTGCTGCGTGCAGTGCGCGAACGCCCCGGAATGCTGCTAGAATCAGCGCTGGTTTTGCAATTCAGTCTACGCTATGAGCGACATTCTTCACTTTCTGCAGCAGCGCAATTCTTCTCCCAAGTTGACCGACCCTGCGCCCAGCCCGCAACAGATGGAAGAGATTTTCCAGGCCGCCATGCGCGCGCCTGATCACGCCTGGTTGCGACCCTGGCGCTTCATCACGATTGCCGGCACCCGACGCGAGGCGTTTGGCGAACTGCTGGAGGCGGCCCTGGTGAAACGCAACCCCGGGGCAGACGCAGCGGCCAGGGAGAAAGCCCGCAACGCCCCCTTGCGCGCACCGCTGCTGGTGGTGACGGTAGTCACCCTCACCGAGCACCCCAAGGTGCCGCCAATTGAGCAACGGCTTTCTGCCGGCTGTGCGGCTCATGGTGTTTTGCTCGCGGCGCAGGCGCTGGGCTTTGCCGGTGTCTGGCGCACCGGCGATGCGGCCTTTGACCGGGAGGTCATGACAGGCCTTGGATTGGGCGAGAATGAAGAAATCGTCGGCTTGCTTTACCTGGGCAGTCGTCTTGGCAACCCCAAACCCTTGCCGACGCTGAACTGCGCAGACTTCGTCAGCCACTGGTAGTCTGCAAACACCCTAACCCGTTCAATGTGAGTGACGAAGCCATGTTACCCCGCTATGAAACCCTGGATTTATCCGTTGAAAATCACGTGGCAACGGTAGCGCTCAATCGTCCCGATAAAGCCAATTCAATGAATCTGGCAATGTGGAATGAATTGCAGGCGTGCTTTGAGTATCTGGATGAAGAGCCCTCGGTGCGGGCGGTTGTCCTGGCCGGCAATGGCAAGCACTTCTGTGCCGGCCTTGATCTGGCAATGTTTGGCGATCTGACGCAGGAAATAGCCGACCCGGCGCGCCGCGCAGAGCAACTGCGCAAAACCATATTGCGCCTGCAGGGTAATCTCAATGCGATCGAGAACTGCCGGGTGCCGGTGTTGGCGGCTATCCACAACACCTGTATCGGCGGCGGCGTTGATATGACGTGCTGCGCCGATATGCGCTATGCCAGCGCCGATGCGTTTTTCTCCATACGTGAGATTGATATTGGTATGACCGCGGATGTCGGTACCCTGCAGCGTTTGCCCAGAATTATTCCCGATGGCGTAGTGCGTGAACTGGCCTATACCGGGCGCAACATGGATGCTGACGAGGCGTGCAGCATGGGCTTTATCAATCGCGTTTTTGAAGACCGCGAGACGCTGCTGCGCGAGGTGACTGCGATTGCGCACCGCATCGCGGAGAAGTCCCCCCTGGCGGTGCGTGGCAGCAAGGAGATGCTGCTGTATTCACGTGATCATTCCGTCGCCGAGGGTTTGAACTACATCGCCACCTGGAACGCCGGCATGATGAGCCAGCTAGATTTGCAGGAAGGCGTACTGGCGCAGATGGAAAAGCGCAAGGCACATTATGAGGACTGACCACAAACCCCGCCTGCATAGCCATTATTCATCCACGGCACGCATTTGAACCAGTACCTGGAGTAAGCGCATGAATTTCCTTGCACGGCTGAACCGGCCGTGGCTGCATTTTATTTTGCTGGGATCGCTGCTGTTCTACCTGCAGGGCCTGTTCTTCCCCGCACCCAGGCCGGTGGTGGGCCCATTGAACCAGGCGCGGCTGGAAGCACTCATGCAGCAGTGGTTTGCGACAACGGGGCGACTGCCCACGCCCGAGCAAAAGGAGCGCATGGTCGCGGCGGAACTGGACCGCGACATGCTCTTCCAGCGTGCACTGGAACTGGACCTGCATCGCTATGACACCGTGATCTACCAGCGCCTGCTGCGAAACATGCAGTTTTTGCGCATGGGGCAGGGCAAGAGCGACCAGGAGCTGTACGAGATGGCGCTGGAGATGCGCCTGCACCTGGGCGATGAAGTGGTCAAGCGCCGTTTGATTCAGGTGATGGAGCAATTGATGTTGGCGGCCAACCCGCCTGCGACTCCTACGGCGGCGGAACTGGAGGCTGAGTTTACTCAGCGTCAGCAGGAACTGCGCCGGCCGCCGCGCTATTCCATCGAGCATATCTATTTCAATCGTGAACGTGAAGAAGAGATGCCTGAAGTCATAGCAAAAATCCAGCAGGAAGGACTCTCAGCAGAGGAGGCACGGGCCCTGAGCTCGCCCTTTCTGCCCGGTTATCGCTTTCGTCACCAGACGCCGGATCAACTGGCGCGCCATTTCGGTGCCTCGTTCGTCAAGAACCTGCAGGAGTCCGACCCGGTCGCCGGGCAGTGGTCCGGCCCGGTACGTTCTACCTACGGTTTTCACTACGTTTGGATCGAGGCCCTGGAACCTGATCGGGAGGCAACGCTTGAGGAGGTATCCACGCAGCTGATGCGCGACCTTGAATCACGCGCCAAAGCACAGGCCCTGCGCGACAGCATCGCTGCGCTGCGCGAGCGCTATGAGGTGAGGTTATGAAGGTGATGCGATTGATTGTCGCGCTGATCCTGCTGATGAGCGCAACGCAGCCGGTGCAGGCGCATCGATTTGCCCCGTCGCTGCTACAGATTACACAGATCGGCCAGGATAAATTCAACCTGGTCTGGAAGACGCCAGTGCAAACTACCAGCAACATTGCCCTTGAGCCCACCTGGCCGGACACCTGTGCGATTGAAAACCCCAGCCCGGTGCAGCTGGAAGGTACCGGCAAGGTCAGTATGGTGCAGCTCAACTGTTCAGGTCTGGGCGATGATGGCCTGGTAGGTGAGACCATCGGCATTAGTGGCCTGGGTGCCAACCAGGCCTCGGCCATGGTTATGATTACCCTGCTTGACGGGCGCAGTTACCAGCAAGTACTCAACGCCGACCAATCCGAGTTTGTCGTGCCACAGGAGTCCAGCGCCGGTGAAGTCGTGACCGACTATACCTGGCTGGGTATGGAGCACATCTGGGGTGGTATCGATCACCTGCTCTTCGTATTTGGCCTGTTACTGCTGGTAGGCGGGGGCACGCGGCTGCTGTGGACGATTACCGCCTTCACCATAGGCCACAGCATTACGCTGTCGCTGGTCACGCTGGGTTTTTTCGATTACCCGGTCGCGCTGGTTGAGTTCACGATCGCGTTAAGTATTTTTGTACTGGCAGTGGAGTTGACGCGCAAGGCGCGTAACGACCTGCTGTGGCGTCACCCATGGTGGCTCGCCGGCGGTTTCGGCCTGCTGCACGGTATGGGTTTTGCTGGGGCACTGGCCGAAACAGGCCTGCCGCAGGGCAACGTGCCGCTGGCGTTACTGTTTTTCAACGTGGGTATCGAACTCGGGCAGATCGCATTTATTGTGCTGGTGCTGCTGGTCTGGTTTGTCCTGCGCAAGCCACTGGCCGAGTACCAGGAGCGCCTGCTGCCTGTGCCGATCTATATTCTGGGTGTGCTGTCGGCCATGTGGTGTATTGAGCGCGCTCTGGAAGTCGTGTTTGTGTGATCGCCGCTCAGGTTGTCCTGGCAGCGGTAGATCAAGCGGGAGCACAGCGCCATCTTCGGCGCGCAACCCCAACAGCTACTCAGGCTACGCGGCGGTTACCCGGCAGGCAGTGGCCAGGAAAGGAAAGCCCGCCAGAGCGTCGGGCGTCGCAGCCTCAGTGTAGATCGATTACCGCGTTGTTGGCGCTGGCGGTGTTGGCATAGAACCACGATTCCAGCGCATAGCGGTTGCGCGTCAGCCCCGGCTCATGGCCTGAGCGATGCAGACTGAAGTGATCAAAAAACAGCGCGTCACCTTCTTTAAAGTGTGGACTGACAATCGGCGCATCGGCGGCCAGTTCCTCGACCAGCGCGCCAGCCACGACCCAGTCTATGTTGGCGCCGCGGGTGCCGGTTTCAAGGATTTGCGCTATGCGTCGCGGCAGCAGAGTAATGCCGGGTGCGTCGGTACCCTCACCACATTCAGTCAGCGCGACCCACATGTTCAGTGCCACGATACCCTCGCCCATGAAGCGTCCGTCCTGGTGCCAGCCGCCGCCGATGCCGTGGCCCAGGTCGCGCGGCTCAATCAATCGAAACACCCATTTGCGCGTGGCCAGCACCGCCGGCTCGCGAAAGTAGTTGTCGAGCAACGTCTTCAACCCGTATTTACGGTAGAGTTCTAGCACGCGAAATGCACCGCGCGGCGAATCAATCACCATGATGGAGCCCGTGCGTGCGTAGTGCTTCTGTTGCTTGAGTTTGGAAAAAGCCACGTGTGTGCCGGGGAAGTGCGGCGAGGGGTAGTACCAGGGATCATCGGTGGGGGGCGCGTCAAGCTGTTCGGCATCCACCCTGGCGCCCAGTGCCGCGTCGATGCACTCGCGCAGTTCCGCCGTATCGCCGCTGTCAAAAAAACCACGAACGATCAGGTAGCCCGCCTCGTTGATGGCCGTGCGCAGTGTCTGGGCGTTTAAGTCCCGGGCGTTGATCTCAGGGATGCGGCCGGCAGGTAAGGTCGGCGGGTGATCGCCTGCGGGGTCATTGGCGGCGGGCAGGTCGTGGCCAGCCTTGGCGGCTGCGGGCTTGCTTTGCAGGAGCAGATCAACGAGGGCGCGTTCCAGATCACCGTGGGGATGCTTGCGATTGGCCCTGCGTAGGGTCTCGATAGCACCTGGGGTGTTGCCACGCGCGGCCAGCTTGTGCGCTGCGCCCAGCGTTCTTGTGCGGTGGAATCGGCTCAAAATACCCATAGCGGTTGTAGTTTATCCCTTCGTTGCATGGCTGCGCGGCAGTATAAGCGGCCTCTCGGCGCTTGTGAAACCGCAGCAGGGTGGCGGCCATGAGGCCAGTGGGGGGGTGGTGATCACGCCCAAGGTGAGTGCGGCTGACGGTGCCAGCCGTTGGTGCCAGCGTAAGGTTGGCGCACCAGTGGGGTGTTTATTCCACGCGCGTTCACGGGTTGCCGGGCCAGTCCTGGTAAATCACCAGCGGATGCAGTGCAAGCATGATGCCCTCCATCACGTGAGTGTCGTTCTCGAGCAGGTTACGACGGCGAACATACCGGCCTGCGGAGGATCGCGTATCAATGGCATCGGTAGCGTCCAGGCCGCCACGGCTGGTAAAGAGCGGCTGTAGTTCCATGTCGTACACGGTGATCTGGATGGAAGCAACGGCCGCTTGCAGGTTCCAGTCGAAGTCGGCGCTGACGGCGTTGCCCGGCCCCTGGAGCGAGGGTTTGCGGGTCACGCCATCCCAACGTGCTAGGTGCTTAAGGCCGCCGTTGAAGGCGGTTTGCATCTCCAGCAGGTCAGTGAAGACGAAGGCGTCGAGTTTGCTGCTTGCGGCCATGGCGTCGCGCACGCTAAACATGATTTGCGAGAAGGTCTTGCGATTCACTTTGCCGCTGGTGGGGTCGATGGGATTTCCGTAAGCGCGTACGGCGGTGTTCCAGTGTTGCTCAAACGTGCGCTGTGGCAACACTTTATAGCCGTTTTCCTTGAGGTAAGCGGCCACTTTGGCATCGATACGCGGCGCTTCTTTTTCCAGATAGTTGCGCGACACACCACCGAGGTTGACGTGTGGAATGACCACGGTCCGGATGTTCGCGGCGTCGACTTTTTCCTGTTCAATCTGGTAGGGAAAGGTCGTGGGGTTGTAGGTGGGCGCGCCACTGCAGGCGGTGAGGCACAGGGCCAGTGCGAGAATGGGCAGATTAAAGACAGTCTTGCGCATGAAGGTTCCCGATCCGTTATAGTGCAGCGCATGGTAGCAAAATCTTTCCGGGCTGACAGTGCCTCATGAGCCATCGACTACACAGCCGCTGCAGCGGAGCGGGGCCGGCGGTCATCCTGCTGCACGGACTATTTGGCGCCGGCGGTAACCTCGGTGCGCTTGGCCGCCACCTCGCTGCGGGTAACACCGTGTATGCGCCGGATCTGCCCGGCCATGGTCGCTCTGACTGGTGCAGTGCTTACTCGTTGGGTGCCATGGCTGAGACGCTGGTACGCTGGATGGACGCTCAGGGTCTGGCGCGCGCGCACATCGTGGGCCATTCACTGGGCGGCAAGGTGGCCATGCAGTTGGCGCTGTCCTATCCCGATCGCCTGGACTCCCTGGTGGTGGCTGACATTGCGCCTGTGAGCTACAGCGGTCGTCACGACGCCGTGTTTGCAGCCCTGCAAGCAGTGGCGCTCGACCGGGTTGCCAGCCGCAGCCAGGCCCAGCAGATCATGCAGCGTTTTCTGCAGGAAGCGGGCGTCATCGAGTTTCTGCTGGCGAGTCTGCGGCGCGATCAACAGGGCGTGTATGACTGGATGTTTGACAGGCAGGGGTTACAGCGTGATTATCCTGCCCTGCTGGCCGCACCTGCGCCAGTGCACACCGGCGGAGCGCTCCAGGCCATCGACAGCGGCGCTGGACAAGGCATCGGCAAAGGCATCGGCGAAGATATCGGCGAAGATATCGGCGAAGATATTGATAGCGGCATCCGTAGAGGCATTGACAATGAGTCCGGCAGCCCTGGCGTCAGCCAGTCAGGCCACATGCCAGCGGCTGGTCGCGCCAGTGCGGGTGGCGACCGGTCCGCCTGCTGGGAGGGCCCGACGCTGTTTCTGAAAGGCGCAGACTCTGACTACATTGGGCCGCAACACCTGCCGGTCATTGGGAAGATGTTTCCCCGGTCAGAAGTCGTCACCCTGGAGCACAGCGGACACTGGCTGCACGTGCAGCAGCCCGCGTTGTTCAACGCCTGCGTTGCGGATTTCCAGGCTGCCCAGCAACCAGCAGTGGCCCGGGAGGGAGTGGCACCAGTTGATGTTGATAATAAATAGATAAGGGGCAAGCCGTGCATCTTAGTCTGGGTGAACTCGTGGTCGTAATGCTGTTCGGGCTGGGTGCGGTGTACTTTATGTCGGCGATTCGCGTGCGCGAGCTGGCCATTCGTGCCGTCACCGGTGCCAGCGCCAACGAGGATTTCCAGCTATTGGATCAAACAGTGCATATTCAGCGCGTCTCGATGAGCCGCGATGCATCGGGCCGCTGGCGCATCTGGCGGCAATACCGTTTTGACTACAGCTATGATGGCGTGCAGCGTGAACAGGGTTTGGTGGTCATGCTGGGCAAGCAACTGGAAACCATCGTGATGGCCGAGCGCCAGAGAACGTTGCACTGAGGCTGCTTGCCGGTCCTGGCCTGTTTGCAAGGGGCTTGACGGCCGCCTGTCGTCATGCGCTTTGGAGTGAAAGTAGCGCCGCAGCAAACGGAGCGGGCAAGCGAGTATAGCCCGTTGCTCACAAGTAGCGCGGTTCAGCCCCGGCCGATCGACACTGCGTTGGCCATGACCGTGATGGCCAGCAACACCAGGATGACACCCAACACCCCGTCGATGACCCGCGAACCGCGCTGTAGTGTGGTCGTAAAACGGCGGTGCGACACCGTCATCACAACCAGGCAGTACCACAGCGCGTCAGTCATACCCACCGTCGCGACCATCAGGGCCTTTTCAGGCAACCCGAAGTCTGGCTGCAGGAACTGGCTGAACAGCGCGAGCATGAACACGGCCAGCTTGGGGTTGAGAAAGGCAACGAGAAACCCCTGGCTGGCGGCACCTTTACGTTGCTCTGCGGCCCGGCGCGGCCCGCGTGCAGCAATGGCTTGCCATAGCGATTTGCCGCCCAGGTACACCAGGTAGAGCGCGCCTCCTATTTGCAGACCGGTAAAAAGCGGTGGCGATTGCGTAATCAGGATTGCAAGCCCGGCCACAGTGAGCAGGCCATACAGCGCAACACCCAGGCCGTGTGCGAGCGCCGCCTGCAAGCCGCCGGAACGCCCCTGTGCCAGTGTGCTGGACACCACTACCGCGAGGCTGGGGCCCGGAGACATCGCCCCGAGTGCGCAGATGGCCAACAGCGCCAGCCATTGAGTGAACTCCATGGTTTGTGTCCTTTATGACCGTTGCATGACATTGTTGAGCAGGGCCTGCCACTCTAGCAAAGCGGTCCATGGCCAGGCCATGGGGGATTCTCGCCGGCTTTCTCAGGGCTATTTGCGAAACAATATGTAACACTGCCAGGTCATCGCTTTTCCACAAATTCTGTGGATAAGTACGTGGGTAAATTGTTCAGTCAGGCCGTTAGTTCAGTAAATTCAGGGTCTGCTGCGAATTGGTCAAAAAGTAGCCAATGCCATATAATTCTTATAATACAATAAGTTATAGCCTCTTTCTTATGCATAAAGTGCAAAGCAAAAGGTAACTGAAGGTAAAGTCCTTTCGGCGAAGCTGGTGTGTATAACCTTTTCGCAAGTGCTACCTGAGGTAACTTTGGGCGGTAGCACGGAAACATCCTGCACTGGGTAACAATTCACAGTGCACCCGTGGGATACTTCAGGCGCTTTATTCGTAGCGTATTCGTAATCGTCAAGCATTTTTTGCAGTGTTACCGGATTGTGACGGCAGTGTGAAGCTTTTGCATCGAGCGCTCAGCTTCCACGGTAGATACAGCCGCTCGTGCAGGTTTCGCGAATCTCCACCGCACTCAATTGTGGCAGCGCCGGACGCAGCTTCTCCCAGATCCAGCGCGCGAGGTTCTCGCTGGTCGGGTTTTCCAGGCCGGGAATATCATTGAGATAGTAGTGATCCAGCTGAGACAGTATCGGTTTGAACGCGGCCTTGAGATCTGCAAAATCCATGACCCAGCCTGCCGGCTCCGGCGCATCGCCCGATACACAAATCCGTACCTGGAATGAGTGACCGTGCAGGCGCGCACACTTGTGCCCGGTCGGGACATTGGGCAGCCGGTGTGCCGCTTCAAAGTGAAACTCTTTGTAGATTTCCATGGCGTAGCTCTCTGCTGTTTGGCCTGGCGACCATTGCCTGGATGCGCCATTGCTGAGTGTTGTGCGGCGGTCTCGCCTGGCGGTGATGCAAACGCTTGTTGCCGGCCTTTGTTGGCTCGGCCTGGTCCGTGGCGGCTGTTGTTGGCCTGCCCCTGACGCGATGGTTCGCGGTGGGCGCTTGCCAGTCATGTGCGTTGCCACGGCCGGTATTGCGCATAGCCCGCGCATTCCCGTTGGCTTCGGCACAGCCGGCTGGAGAGAGCCCGGCGGCCGTGCGCCCCAGCGACATCTGCCGCCCGCAGATAGTACTACTATGTGGCGTTCGATGCATTGCCGGGGCGGTGCCTGACCCCTTGCCTGATCCCTTGCATGACCCCTTGCAGAGCCAAGCCAAACGCGTTTTGGCAGGGACGCATTTTTCGCCGTAAATCAATCGTTTGCTCGCGCCCGGTATTTGTTGCCAAAAGCCCTTCAGACGTTTGACAGCTAAACAGGAATCTCTATAATGCGCGGTCTCGGTCAGGGGGTGGTTAGCTCAGCTGGGAGAGCATCTGCCTTACAAGCAGAGGGTCGGCGGTTCGATCCCGTCACCACCCACCAATACCGATGTCTCGACCGTTGCATCCACACGCATCCTTGCGTGCAGTGCAACAGAAAATCTACCGCTTAGGACCGGTAGTTCAGTTGGTTAGAATGCCGGCCTGTCACGCCGGAGGTCGCGGGTTCGAGTCCCGTCCGGTCCGCCATATCCATAATGCTATATTCGGTTTCGGCTCTACGGCTGGCTCTACCCCATAATCGGGGGATGGGCATTCATCCGTACACGATTGATTATTCCATCCCACGGCTCTACCCCATCGATTGGGGGGATGGCATTCGTTTATCCGTACCCGATTGGCTCTGCGTTATTCACGTCAGATGCACCCATGCTCACTAAACCCGATGGATACGAGTAAAGCCAGACTGATAGAGCCCTGCCATTCATGGTGGCTCAGCACTCGAACAAGAATGGCCGTCAGTTCCATGCGCTTTTTTGTTCTTACCGGGCAATCCCGTATCGCCTTCGATACACAGGCCCGCTACGAGTTTTGTCCGCTTCTTCATACAAACCCGGCGTTGGCCGTCACGCGGTCTGAGGTATGCGCGGTTGCAAAGTGAAGGTGCAGTCAGTGTGCGGCAGTGGCACTGATACGGCCCTGCTTTGAGAGCGGCCTGAGTCCATTCCCAGCCTCGCACCCTGCATGGGTTACTCTGGTGGTCCGGCGCAGGCGGTGTAAAAATTCACTGGAATGATCCTGCGCTGGCTCTTGCAGTCAGTCGCTACAGCGCCTATATCTATGGTGTAGCAGGGAGCCGCCTGGCACTGCATTGAGAGAATTCGCCTACCGTGAAATGGGTGCTGTATCTAGCATTGTTTTTTGTCTCCGGCCCGAGTGCCGGGGCGTGGGCGGGCGATGCGGCCGCGGGTACCTTCGCCGGCCAGCCGATTGCGATGGAACCTGTTTACGACTCTCTCCAGGTCGATCTGCCAGAACCTGGCGAAAGCGCGCACGGTGTTGCGTTACTGCCAGCCGTTGTTCGTGTTGCCGGTTGTCACTCCTGCTGGCCGGCGCATGGCTATCCGTTCGGGCGTGCTGGCTACGTCTTTATTCGAGCACCGCCCGTCTTCCAGTTCCGGTAGTTGCGCAGTAACTGCTGCAAGCTAACAGCGCTCCCGCAGCAAGCTAATCCGCTGACGTTGCATAACGACCCGCATTTTGCCGGTGGCCGGCGATGCCGCGACAACGCACGCGAAAAATCCTACGCTTGATGGAATTGACCGATGAGTTTAATAGATACGATAAACCCCGATAGCTTCTACAACAGCAGCTGGCATGTCTGGTTCTACCTGCTTTTAACAGCACACCTGTGTGTATTGATCGATATATCGCCCTGGCAGAAGCGCCCCATGTGCGAGCTGAACCTCTTGTTGGCCAGCCTCGCCGCGGCCATTGTGCCCTGTGTGCTGGCAGAGGTTATTGCGTTTCCGTCGCCGCTGGTTGAGCTGACTGTTGGGATGGGTACTGCGGTGGCGCTCAGCCTGTTGATCACGCTGAACATCCAGCGCATTCTCGATATCGATATCAACTACTGAAGCGGTTCGATCGTGTTGTCTCCAGCGCCGTGTTGGCTGTAGCGTAGCGCTGGCGTCGGCCGTGTGCACGGCGCTGCACATTGTTGCGTATGACGTTCTTGTCCGCGCTGCAAGCCTGCCCTGGGCCTGCACCGCTGCGCGCGTTGCTACTGGCGCTCGGTCAGCATTAAGGCTAAGGTTCGAAGACGCCGCAGCGAAGTGCGGCCGTCCAGAAATGTGCCAGGAGAGACCCAATGCCCAAGCCCAGTTCCATCAGTGATTGCATGCGTACCAACCCCATGACTGTGGCCCCGACAGAAAACCTGGCCAGTGCGGTAGAGAAAATCATCGAGCACAGGCTCACAGGTTTGACAGTGGTGGATGATCAGGGCTGTGTGATCGGTGTTATCTCTGAGCTCGATTGCCTGCGCGGCGCGCTGTCGGCCATCTACAACGACGGTGACCCGGAGCACGTGTTGGTGAACGAGGTCATGAGTACGCAGGTCAATGTCTGTTCGCCCGAGGACGGGATTGTCGAGGTGGCGCAGCAGATGCTCGATACGCGCCAGCGGCGCAGGCCTGTGGTCAAGAACGGCAAACTGCACGGCCAGGTCAGCTCAAAAAATGTACTTTGGGCGTTGATGCAGCATACGCGCCGCAATTCCAAGAGCGCCTAGTGTGGTCATGCTGCGGGCCTGCGACGCCTGCCTTCCTGGCGCTGGCAGCTTGCAGCGCCCGCCTTTGCGTGTGCCCAGGCGCTTCGGTTTGCTGTATTGGCCAGCCTGGCAGGCAGCTATGTTGGGGGTCGCGCAGCGATGACGACGCGATTGCCCGTTGCCAGTAGTCCTGCCGGGGTGGTTAGCGCTCTTGTGCCTGAAGATTCGCTGACGGACATCCGTAGTGGGTTTGATCAACTGCAGGCGGCTGTGCTGGAGCAGGCCCATGTGCCTGCCGTCACGCTGTCGCTGTGCCGGTTGCGTGTATTGCAGCTTCACGGTATCGAGGTCGAAACACCGCCGGGTGCGGCGTCGGGTCAGGCGGGCAGCACCGGCACAGCGGCATTGGCTGACCCGCAGGGCAGGGGGCATTGTGTCGGCAACTGGCATCGTGAAAAGATTTTCTCGCCCGCCGAGAAAGCCTGTTTGCAGTTCACGGAAATCTACGTCATGGACGTCCAGGCCATTACCGATGACATGGCTGCTGATGTAAAACAGCACTATGGCGATGCCGGCCTTGTTGTGCTGATCGAGGCACTGGGTTTGTTCGATGCTACGGCAAGGCTGCAACGGCTGTGGCTGTCGCGACCGGCTGGCAAATAGGGGGGGCGGGCATGTCATCTCGTCCACGTGCAAAAAGCAGCGGCAGTGCCACCGGCAATATGCTGCGTGACTCCGCACTCGGCCTGGTGCCAGAGACGATCGATCACCTGGTGGAACTTGGCAGAGCGGTCTGGGAGACAGGCCCCTTGCGTCCTGCCGAGATTGAAGTTGCGCGTTTGCGCAATGCCGTGCGCGTTAACTGCGTGTTTTGCCGCAATGCCCGCTACGATATCGCGCAAGCCGATGGACTGACAGAGCCGCGCGTTGCCACCGTGCAGTCGGCATCCCCGGGTGAACAACTTGGCCGGCGAGATCAATTGATAGTCGCTTTTGTTGACCAGTATTATGACGACCCAGGTGCGCACAACCTGACGCTGCACAACGCGCTGCGAGCAACCTTCAGTGAACCGGAGTTGGCGCACCTGTCGCTCTGCCTGGCCTATTTCAGTCTGTTCTCGCGCTGTGCCGTTGCCCTGGGCGGCATGCCGGACGAGTTGCCCGTGATGCAGGTCTCTTTACCGCGTTAGTGGCGATCGTTGCGATCATTGGGCCATGGGTGAATTGCAGTAAATAGCCCTCGGGCGCCTGTGCAGGCGCGCCGTGGAGGCCGACGTAACGCCGGGGCAACGAACTGGACGGCTGCTGGTTGAATGGCAAGGCGTTAGTGCGATAAGTTGGACACGGCCAGTCGGACAGGTCGGTGCTCGCAGCAGTCGCAGTGCCGCGTGTCACAGAAGTGTAATATTGGTGTGCGCGTTACGGGTTACGATGTGGCCTGGCCGTTGTTTTGGAAAGCTCACCGGGGTCTGCAGTAGTTACTATGCGCTTAAAAAAGCTTAATGCCATTGAGACGCCCTACCAGGGCATCAGTGAAGAAGATTACCAGGTAGAAAAACGCCGACTGCAGGTGGAGATCCTGCGTATCCAGAAGCGTCTGATGCACGAGGGCAGGCGTCTGGCGATCGCGTTCGAGGGGCGCGATGCCGCTGGCAAAGGGTCAACAATCAAGCGCTTCACAGAAAACATGATCCCCGCCAACTACCGCATTGTGGCGCTGGGTATTCCGACGCCCAAAGAGTCGAAGAACTGGTTTCGACGCTATCATGCACACTTCCCGCGCGCGGGTGAAATCGTCTTCTTTGATCGCTCATGGTATACACGTGCCCTGATAGAGCCAACGATGGGCTACTGCACGGAGGCGCAATACAAGTATTTCATGCGCAAGGTGCTCGACTGGGAGCACAAGCAGATTGACAACGGCCTGCTGCTGGTCAAGTTTTACCTGTCGATTGACCAGGACACCCAGCTGATACGCTTTGAGGATCGCCTGGACAACCCGCTGGCCTACTGGAAGTTCTCTGAAAATGACCTCAAGGCTCGCAGCAAATGGGAGGTGTTTACGCACTTCAAGGAGCAGATGTTTGCGCATACCTCATCGGAGCGCGCGCCGTGGATTGTTGTCAACGCCAACAAAAAGCGCGAGGCAAGGTTGACCACGATGTTGCACCTGGTCAGGTTGCTCGGCCGCAAGCGTTTTGAGCCGCTGACCGGGGAGGACGTCACAAAGACTTACAGCATCAAGATCGGCGGTGTCAAATTTCGCGGCCTGACGCTGCGCCAGTTGACGGTCCTGGAGGAGTTGAAAGAGCAGGAGAGCTATTTCATTGACCTTGATGATTCGGTCAACAATGGCACCAGCACAAACCCCAATACCACTAACACTAACACTAACACTAACACCAGCGAGTAAACTCTATTGTCTGTACCTACACTCTCGGAAGGCCTGGATCTTCCCGTAATTGAATCTGCAGGCGGTCTGGTCTGCAACCGCAGCCACCATCTTTTGCTGATGTTCAAGCGGGGCAAATGGGATATGCCCAAGGGGCGCATCGAAGCTGGTGCCGGCAAGGAGGATTCCGCACTGCGTGAGGTTCAGGAGGAAACCGGCCTGAACATCGACAAACTTTCGATTACCTCCAACCTGCCTTCGACCTGGCATACGACGCGCCACCAGAACATCCGCTACCTGAAAAAGACGCACTGGTACCTGATGCACTACGACGGCAACGACGACGATACCGCGCCGCAAATAGAAGAGGGTATTATCGAATGCCGTTGGGTTCACGTTAGCGATCTGCCTGAGTATCGTGAGTTGTTGCGCGCCCGTGTAAACTATGTGGTGGACTTCTGGCACGAAAACCTGGCCTACGTTCCCAAGCCCTGACCGGCACCCAGTACAAGGATTACTCCAATGAATCTGATGAGCTTGCTTGCAAGCGCAGCCGGTGCATTTGGGCAGCGCACGGCGTTCTGCAATGGTCAGGACAGCATCACCTATACCGAGTTACTGCAGGCCGCAGGCACCGCCGCCGCGCAGTTGCAAAAGAGTGACAGCGCGCACCTGGCGATGCTGGATGTCAGCAGCTTCGCGCTACCCATCGGTCTGTTTGCCAGCGCCTGGGCCGGCAGGCCGTTCGTGCCAATAAACTATCGGCTCTCCGACGGCGAGATCAACGCACTGTTGGAGCGCATAGCGCCCGCCCGCCTGATTACCGACAATGAGTGGGCGCGACAGCTGGCAACGCATCCTGCAGTGGAATGCATAAACCGTGACAGCTTTATTGCCCAGGCACGCGCGCAGTCACACGCTCACGAAGCAGACTGGGACATGGACCCAGAGGCCACAGCGGTACTGCTGTTTACCAGCGGAACGACAGGCGCGCCCAAGGCGGCGGTGCTGCGCCAGCGACACCTGGTGTCGTACATGCATTCTGCCGTGGAGTTTGGGTCAGCGGCAGAGGAAGAAGTACTGCTGGTGGCCGTGCCGCCTTACCATATTGCCGGGATCGTCTCAGTGATCAGCGCGGTGTATGCAGGGCGCAAGGTTGTGCAGCTGCCGAATTTCAACGCACGGCGCTGGATAGAACTTGCGCAGCAGGAACGGGTCACCACGGCGTTCCTGGTGCCTACGATGCTGCGCGCCATTGTGGCTGAACTGGAACTGCTCGGGCGGCCTGAATTGCCGCACCTGCGTGCACTGGCCTACGGCGGTGGCAAGATGCCGGGGCCGGTAATCGAGGCGGCAATGGCATTGCTACCCGAGGTAGAGTTTACCCAGGCCTATGGCTTGACCGAGACCAGTTCAACACTGTGCGTGCTGCTGCCCAGGCATCACCGCGCTGCGATGGAAAGCACGGAGCCCGCGCAGCGACGGCGTATGACCTCCGTTGGCCTGCCCCTGCCGGGTGTGGAAATCCAGATTCGCGACGACAGCGGCAAGGTACTTGCGCCCGGGCAGCGCGGCGAGATATACGTGCGCGGTGAGCAAGTCTCAGGCGAGTACGTTGGCAAGGGCAGTATGCTCGATGCCAACGGCTGGTTTGCCACGCGCGATGCGGGCGAACTTGACGAAGAAGGCTACCTTTTTCTTGCAGGGCGGGCAGATGACGTTATTGTGCGCGGCGCAGAGAACATGTCTCCCGGAGAGATCGAAGACGCGCTGTTGACACATGCGGCCGTTGCCGATGTGGCCGTCATCGGTGTTCCCGACGAGCACTGGGGCGAGGCCGTGGCGGCGGTGGTGGTTCTGCACGATGCCGATGCGATCGATGCGCACCTGCAGCAGTCGCTGAAGCAAGAGCTGAAGGATCTGGTCAAGGCAACATTGCGCTCCTCAAAAGTGCCGCAACATATCCGATTTGAGCAATCGCTGCCGTATAACGAAACCGGCAAGTTACTGCGTCGCGTTGTCCGTGAGGGTTTTGTGTTGGATGCCGACAGCGGGGTGGATCAGGAGTGACAATGGGCTTCAGCCCCGGCACAGTCGATAGCAGTAGCCGCTTTCGCGCCGGGCTGCGCGGTATTGCACTTGTTTGCGCATTACTGACAATGCTTGCAGCCTGCAGTCAAAAGACTGACGAGCCTGTCACAAACGGCAAGACAAAGCCTAACGTGCTGCTGATTGTGCTGGATGATTTCGGGGTCAATGACCTGGGCGCAGCAGGTGCTGTCGATTCACCCACGCCTAACCTGGCGCGCTTTGCTGCCCAGGGCGTGCACTATACGCGGCATTACGCTGACGCCTCATGCTCTGTTGCGCGAGCAGCGCTGCTGACCGGCCAGTACCCGGCGCGGTTTGGCTTTCGCCCGACACACCTGGGTTTGAGCCCTGGTACCACCACGATTGCAACGGTTCTGCGCGATGCCGGTTACAGCACGCAGCACATCGGTAAGTGGCATGTGGGCAATGCGACGCCAGAACAGTCGCCACTGCATGCAGGCTTTGACCAGTGGTTTGGCTTTTTGCTGCAGCATGAACTCGATGGCGCCACAACGGATGGCATCAATTTTGGCGCACCTACCTATCGCGACCCGCACCTGCGATTGAACGATTTACCACCGACAAAGTACAAGGGTCACCTGACAGATATCATCACCGACAGTGCGGTAACCTATCTCAATGACCAGCGCGCGACGGGCTCCCCGTGGTTCCTTAACCTTTGGTACTTTGCGCCGCACAGCCCGATTCAGCCCGCACCGCGTTTCGCGCGCAAGTATGAAAATAATGGTAAAGGCAAGTACCAGGCGTTGATCGAGCAGTTGGACGACAGCGTGGGCAGGGTGTTGCGGGCGCTGCAGGACACTGGCCAGGCCGCCAATACGCTGGTGATCATTCTCAGCGACAATGGCGGGACAGCACGGTTCGCCGACAGTAATGCGCCATACCACGGCCGCAAGACGGAGTTTTTTGAAGGTGGCGTACGCACACCATTGCTGATCCGCTGGCCGGACCGGGCGCACGCGGGAGCGACGATCAACGACATCGTGAGCCTGTATGATGTATTGCCGACGATAGCGCGCGCGGCAGGTGCAGCGATACCTGAGTCTGCCATCGGCCGCGACCTGCGAAGCGAACCATTGCCACCGAGCCCACAGTTGCTGTGGGAGTATTCCGATTCAAGGACCTTCAAGATTTCTGTCCTTTCTGTTGATGGACGCTGGCGCTACACACAGGGCCTTTGGCTGACGCCCACCCTCAACGATCTGGAAGCGGATCCGACCGGGGCGACCAATGTCATCGCTGATCACCCCGAGGTTGCCACGTCGTTACTGGAACAGCTGCGCCAGTGGCGCCTGGCGCAGCGCAAGGTTCCGCTGGACTACCAGGTGCTGGGCGAGTCGGGGGCAGCACGACTGACCGGCAGTGACTACCTGCGCAGCCCCGGCTACCGCGGGTTCACCCTGGCATTGGGAGTCACACCCGAACGGCAAACAGCGCAGATGCAGACGCTGGTCTATCAACAGGATCGCTGGGGTGTTTACTCCAGTGCCGATAACCTGGTGGTTGGCGTACTGGGTGAGCTGATGATCCTGCCGCCGCTGCCCTCCGGTCGCTGCTCCGAGCTGGTCATTACTACCCACCATGCGCTCTCACCGATCCAGCCTGCGACCAACTGGTCCAGTGTTGAAATCTACGTGAACGGACAACTGCAACAGTCGCGACACTCCAATGCCCCTGCCATCATGCTGCAGGGCTACGAGCACCCAACGTTCCTGGGCCAGGACGCTACAGCAGCAGGTGTGTTTACGGGCACGCTCAGCCGCCCCCTGGTATTGAGCGAGCGGTTGACTGACGATCCGCCCGGTGGGCTTCTGCGCAATGCGGTGGCCGACCTGCCAAGCCTGTGCGGCCCAGCAGTGCAAGCGCGGCAAACGGCGGGCGCCGGCAACGTTCTGTAGCGGCCGAGCAACGCCTTGCCCGATACCTGTTGTTAGCCTGACGGTGGGCGTCGCGCGCGATCCGCATTGACATAAACACACGCTGCCCGTTAACTAGGGCCTGTAAATCTGCGGCGCGCCAGCTGGGGCGCCCTCTGACAGTTACGGGGCAATCCAGAACCATCCTATGGCAAGATTCAAGCAAGGTATGCGCAATCTCGACATTGAGCTCACCAACCGGTGTAACGCCCAGTGCACGTTTTGCCCGCGCGACCAGACACCAGATCAGGGGTTTATCACGCTGGAGGCGTTTCGCAAGGCGCTGGAGCGCGCGTCGGCGCTGGAGGTCACCCCCAAGATCCATTCTGCGGGGCAGGGTGAGCCAACGCTGCACCCGCAGTTCCGCGAGATCTTGCAGATAGTTGCCGAGTTCAAACTCGACTACGGCTTCACCACCAATGGTTCCCTGCTCAGCGAAGACCTGGCAAGGGCGGTGCTGGACTCAACCGTTGATCATATCTGTTTCAGCATCAGCGACCTCGGCGATGACTACGAAGAAGTCTATGCGCTGAGCTTTGACGAAACCCGCGCCAATATTCTGCGCTTTCTGGATATGAATGATGCCGCGGGCAAACCGGTGCGCACGCAGGTCAGTCTCGTTGCGCACGATCTCAATCGCGAGAAACTGGAGCACTACCAGGCGTTCTGGTCTGAGGCGGGTATCGATGAGTTCTGCCATTTCGAGCAAACCAATCGGGGCGGTGCCTGCGATATAGGCCTGTACTTTGTCGGCAATGACCGTCACGCGGCGCAGGCACAGCAGATACTGCAGGACAACGCCCTGAGCCATGTCTGCCTGGTGCCCTTTGTCATGCTTTTTGTTGGCTGGAATGGCCAGTACTATTTGTGCTGCAACGATTATCGCAAACTCAGTCCCCTGGGCTCGGTGTTTGACTACAGCATCGAAGAGATGGATGTGATCAAAAAGGCCGCCTTTTTTCAGGAGGTGGCGCCGCCGGCGTGCAAGGATTGCGACCTCGATACCACCAACGTGGTGCGCGAAGTGCTGTTTGAAATCGAAGCGGGCGAAGCGTCCGCAGACAGTCTGCCAAAGAAGATCGCAGAGCTGCAAGAACGCCAGCAGAAGTTCCCGCCGTTTATCCTGGCCAGTGATGCACCGTGATGCCGGCGGCGATGCTGGTAGCAATTTTAGTGTCGGGATTGGCGCTGCTGCTGGTGGGTGTGTATTTCCTGCGCCATCGCGACGACCGCACCACGCAGGCGCGCGCTGACGATACCGCCGAGGCAGCAACAGGCGCCTGTACCAGCCAACAACTGGCGAGGGCCAAAAACAAGGGCGTCGCAACGACTCGGGGCGATGTCGAGGCAGCGGCAGAGTCTACCGCACAGTTGCGCACAACAGAGCCAGAGGCCCACCGGGTGCCGACGGCAACCGATGCACAGTTGGGTGTGCGGGCGTTTATGCGCGGCGATTACGAGCGCGCATTCCGTCTGCTTGAGCCGGCCGCGCGCGAGGATCATCTCAAGGCACAGATACTGTTATCCAAAATGTACTACGCAGGGCACGGTGTTGAGCGCGACGCGCAAGCCTATGCTTACTGGTTGCAGCGTGCGGCGGATAACGGCGACAAACCGTCCAGGGCCAAGCTTAAGAAAGTCGCTCGGCAAACGGCCAGGTAGCGCGGGGCAGTCGTCATTGCGCTACAGCGCGTACGCAGCACGAGGCCGCGGAGTGGGCAGTCAGTTTGCCTGTTCAGCGCCGCTGCTGGCCGGTTCCCGATAATTCATGTTCAGCAGGCGCCGGGTGCCTGCGCCGCAAAAGCTGGCGTGCACTGTGCGGAAATTCAAGACAATAACATCACCTGGCGTAGTGGCTATGGGAACGCCGGGCAGTTGATGCGCGGCGACACCGAAGACCTCTTCCATGCGATCTGGAAAACCCTGGCCTGAGAGCACGTCTTTCACGTAGCGATCCTGATAGTAGTGAGTGCCTGGCAGGACGCGCAGCGCGCCGGTGGAGGCGGTAAGTGGGTCGAGGTACATCAGCAGCTTGATGTGAAATTGTGTCAGCGGCGAGTGGTAGACGTCGCGATGCCACGTGGTTTCGCAGTCCATAACGTCGCCCGAACTCTCGGCGTATTCCCATTGACTGCCGATCAAGCTGTCGGGGATGCTCGTGATCCGTGGGTCACTCTTCAGCGCACGTAACACGGGGTGGTGTTCGGCGATCGCCGGCACCATGAGGCGGTCACCGTTGGCGTAATCCAGCTGCGTTGCGCCGTTGTCCGGGTCTTGCATGACCGCGTCAAAGGCGGCGCTGATATCGCTGACATCTTCTGCCAGCAAGCCCTCCAGCAGGAGGTAGCCAAAACTGTGGAAATATCGTATCTGCTGTTCATTTAGCATAGGTATGCAGGCCTTGCCTGTGGTCAGCGGGCGGCAGCCCCGGGGAAACGCGGCACGCTCGCGGGTGTCGTCGCTTCGCGAAGCGCCAGTGTAAAGCAGCGCCGCAGCGCTGCCAAACTTCGCATGCCACGCCTGGCTAAGGGGTTGCACACGCATGCGCAGGGCGGACGCGATGGCATTTCTGCTGCGTATGCGGCATGGTGAAACATTGATGGTACTAGGGAGATCGGTATGTCCAGATTCGTGATCGCGAGCCTTGCGCTAGTGCTGGCGTTGATTGTTGCTGCCAGCGTGTATTTGTCCAGGCCTATCTTTGATGAGAGACTCACCGCTGTACCATCGACTGCGCTGGCGATTGCACCAATAAGCCGTGCGGTGACCCTGGCCCAGACGCAGGATGGCGCCGTGCTGCTGGTAACCTCGGCAAACGCAGAGGGCATCAGCGCTGTGAATCTCAATGCCTATTTCTCCCGCGGTTTTGACGACGCGGTACAGGCCTACAGCGCACTGGGTATGGAACACCTTGTGCGCGTGTTTGCGCAGGCACCGATGATGCAGGTCGTGCCGTGGGAGGCATTGATAGCGCCGTTGCCATCCGGTGAGCGCGCGATTGCCGCAGGCACCAACTATGCTGAACACGCTCGCGAGGTGGGCCACGCGGGTGAGCCGTTTCTCTTTCCGAAACTTTCCGCGCCATCGGCCTGGAATGCAGGTGTATATGCCGGTACGCGCCTGGATTACGAAATTGAGCTCTGTGTGGTACCGCTGACCGATTACGTGGACGGCGCGCGCATCGAACTGGGTTACATTCTCTGCAATGATTTTACCGACCGCTGGCTGCTGGTGCGCGACATCGACCTGGATGGGCCCATGGGCCGCAGTGGTTTCGCACTGGGCAAGGGCGGCGACACTCGCATGCCGGTTGGCCCACTGCTGGTCATCCCGCGTGGCACTGATTTCCACCAGAGAGTCGAGCTGAGTCTCTACGTCAACGATCGGCTGCGTCAGCGTACGCTGGCCAACCAGATGATCTGGGCACCTGAAACCATCCTTAAGAAAAGCCTGCAACAATGCGCGAATCAGTATGATAGCGCGGGTGCTGTACTGACCCTGGCTGATTGCGACAGGATAAACGCCGGTTCGGTCATCATGACCGGCACGCCTGGTGGCGTAATGTTCAAACCTGTAACACTGTGGGCACCCTGGGCGTACCTGGGGGCGGGCGATGTTGTTAAGGGGTTTGGCACTCACCTGGGTATGCTAGAGAATACCGTAGTAAAATGACCGAACGCCCAGGGCCGTTGACGCCCTGCAGCTAAACCCACACTGTCTGGATTATCAGGGGGTAATACCATGGATCTCGGTCGCGATGTCGATGAAGTCGTCGCCCGTTTGGACGCGCATACCCTTCCTGTCACTATACATCGGCCAGCAAAAAAAAAAGCGCTGTATGACCGGGTGTGCACGTGCATGGCGCAGCTGCTGGAGATGGCCGATGCCTCATCTGAAGGGCGCGTGATGGTGCTGGGCGGGACGCAGGATGGTCTCAGCAGCGGCAATGACGTGAGCACCTTCACCAGCGTGCCCCTCGCCGCGCGACGTAGATCAGCCCATGGAGATCGAAAATTGCGAATTTGCATGCTGTATGCACGCGCTGCAGTTTGACGAGGCCATCACAGCGTTTATGCCAAAGCGCCCGGCGGATTTCAGCCAGTTTTAACGGCTTTTACGCCGCAGCACGCAGAGGCGAGCACTTTTTACGCCTTTTGTTAACAATGCACTGGACGTCGGCCCGGCGCACACCAACAATGTGACAGCGTGAGGGTGTGCGTTGGTTTGTGCGTTGGTTTATGCGTTATGTTGCCGCGTGTTCATCACTTCTCAATCGAATTTTGAACGGGAGGAACACATGTCGGACGCGTCAGAGCAAAGTCATCAGGCCTATCAGGACGGCTGTGTGTGCTACAGGCAAGGCGAGCTGGAACAGGCCACACAGCTGTTCAGGCGCGCGCTGGAGCTCGCGCCGGAACACGCCCAATGCTGGTTTGCGTTGGGTAACTGCTACGACGGAATGAAAAAACCGCTGCAGGCGGAAGTGTGTTTTCGCAAGTCGCTGGAGTTATCGGCTCCCGATGCAGAGTCGCAGGTCAATTTCAATCTCGGTAACAGTTTGTTAGACCAGGGCAAGCTGGCCGAGGCGATTCAGTGCTATGACCGGGTCGATGGTGCCAGCGTTGCCTATGAGCCGGCACAAAAAAACAGGGCTTTGGCCAAGCGCGCGCTGCAGTAAGTATTAAGGTGCCTGCGCGCTTGCGACAGCAACCCGCAACGCCCTAAACTAAAGCCTGTGGAGTGAGTTGCCTTAAAAAGTACACGGCCGTTCTTCCCCGATCACTGAGACACGTTGTGACAACACGTCACAGTACAAGGAGAACCGCCGGGAGGCTGTGCTGGACGTATTGCCGAGCAGTGCTGAGCAGTCTCAACGCGGCAGCGCTGGCTCGCGCCCCAGCCTGGCGTGACACAACCGGCCTGTACGGGCTGTTCGATGAATTGCTGGTTCGATCTATGTCCAAACCCAAACCCTGGTCTGAATTGTTTGCCTCCCTGCGTATCGATGCGGCCTCACAGCGCTACGGCATCGTGTTTACGCCGCGCTCTGGTAGTACCTGGCTTGGAGAACTTCTGCATTCATCCGGGTTTCTAGGTGATCCAAAGGAATTCTTCAACCAGCAAGCCGCCGACTAAGCCATACGACAGAGCCGCAGCGACACTGTTTATGCCTATTACGAGTACCTGAAGATCTACCACCAGACCCAGGGTGTGTTCGGGTTTGAGGTTGCCCCTAAGCAGTTGGAGGCGCTGTCTGTCCAGGGGTATGGTAATTTGTTTGATGATGTGCAAACCTGGTTCTCCCTGCGTCGAAAAGACTTTGTTGCGCAGGCGGTATCCCTGTACCGCGCCAAGCACACCGGTATTTATCATTCCTTCCAATCTACCGAAGGTGTTCCCGATGCACCCTATGATGCCAGCGAAATCGCGCGTATTGCCCTGAACATTGTGTCGGGAGAGCGCTATATGCGTCAGTTTTTCGCGCAGCGAGGCGTTACCGAGCTGTCATTGTGGTACGAGGAAGTGACGCAGTGGCCGCAGGCGCAAACGCTGCAGTTCTTCTCACGGCATATCGGGGTCGACGCGCGCGAGGTGTCCCCATCGTCGCCTGGGGTAGCGGCAAAATCTCTGCAAAAGCTGTCCAATGCGGCCAGTGCTGCGCTGGTGACACGCTTCAATGAAGAAAACAGCAGTTTCGTTGATTACTGGCACTGTCACCGGGGTGAAAAAACCAGTTTTCAGTTCCTGATCGAGCAGCCGCGCTATGCGGGGCTGGCGCGGTCCGTGTTGGGTGAAAAGGCAGCGCAATTGATTGCCCGCAGCAAGGCCCGTGTTGTTCAATCCCAGGGTTGATTGCCTGCCACTCAGGTCGCGCAAATGGAGCTGCGCTGCCGCCCTGTCTGCAATGGTATGCCGGTGACACTGAGCGAGTTACTGGGTATTGAAATCCCTGTTATCCAGGCTCCCATGGCCGGCGTGCAGGATTGGGAACTGGCCGTGGCAGTGACCCAGGCCGGTGGTCTTGGTTCTATTGCCTGTGGCATGCTCGATGCGCAGCAGGTATGCCAACAGATGGCGGCCTTTCGCGAGCGCTGTGCAGGCCCGGTCAACCTGAATTTTTTTTGCCATAACCTGGAGCCGGCCGATCCCCGGATACTTGCGCAGTGGCAGTCGCGCCTGGCGCACTATTATGAGGAGTTCGACCTGTCCCGTGACAGCACTCCTGCGCCGCTGCGGCGTCCCTTTGATGCTCCCATGCTGGAGGCGCTCCGCGCTGCGCCACCAGCGGTGATCAGTTTTCACTTTGGCTTGCCACCGATTGCGCTTCTGGAACCGTTGCAGTCCCTGGGTACGAAGGTGCTGGCCACCGCTACCACCGTGGCAGAGGCCGTATGGCTTGAGCAGCGCGGTGTCGATGGCATTATCCTGCAGGGTATTGAAGCGGGAGGACATCGCGGCATGTTCCTTGCGCGTGATCTCGATTCACAGTGCTCGACTCAGGTGTTGCTCGAAGCCGTACGGCCTGTGGTAGGCACGGCGTTAATCGCCGCTGGCGGTATTGCAACCGCAGGCGATGTACAGCGCTTCATGCGTCTTGGTGCGGCCGGCGTGCAGGTGGGAACCGCCTATTTGCTGTGTGATGAAGCTAAAACCAGTGAGGTTCACCGGGCCGCGCTGTGCGACGTACAGTTGGCTACGGCGATAACCACCGTGTTCTCCGGGCGGCCAGCGCGTGGCCTGCGCAACCGGATCATGCGCGAACTCGGTGAGGATTGTTCTGATGTGCCGCCGTTTCCTTATGCCAGCCTGGCGCTTGCCCCTCTACGGGCACGCGCCGAGGCGCAAGGTCGTGCAGATTTCACGCCATTGTGGTCGGGCAGCAACCGCAGTGGGCTGCGTGCGGGCCCGGCAGCGCAACTCACGCGCAGTTTGTGGCAGCGCCAGGTGGACTAGCGCGACGCGGTGATTCGCCGAGCATTACCGTGCTGTGCTATAGATTGGCGCGTGACAGCCAGCTGCCAGCGACGCGATTGCGTCCCCACCCTGTTCTTTTACCCTGTTGAAGGAATGACCAATGAAGCGTTTTTTTCTTGTCACCGGCGCTGTGCTGGTGTTTTTTCTGGCCAGTGCTGCGCTTTTTCGTGAGCAGCTTTGGCAGCTTGCCAGCGACTATATCACTCAGGATATGTAGGTAGGGAAAGATACCTTTGACCCTGCTCCCCCCCAGGCGAGTGACGGCAGCGTCTGTGCTGGCCACGGCCTCAGAACTGCTGCTGTAAAGCTGGCTGCCACGGACGATACACTGCCGCCCATGGTTTGGCGGGTATCTCGGCTGGCTCGCGGCGGGCTTACAGCCAGCGTATTTTCTTGAACAGAACCAGCATCGTGGTGGCGATCGTTGCCATCGTGCCGAGCAGGACAAAATAAGCGTACTTCCAGCCCAGTTCCGGCATGTTTTCGAAATTCATACCGTAGATGCCGGCGAGAAAACTCAGCGGAACGAACACGGCGGTAATGATGGTCAGTACCTTCATGGTGTTGTTCAAACGGTGTGAACTGAGCGAGATGTAACCTTCCACCAAATCGCCGGAGATCTCGTAATACATAGTGCACAGGCTGTAGAGCCGCTCGCATCGATCATAAAGGTTGCGGCGGTAGGGCAGGGTGTCGTCGTCGCCCGTGCCGAGCACATCACTGCCCTGGCTCCAGATTTCCTCGGCCAGCCGTTGGTGATAGTTGAACACACGGCGCAACTTGCGCAGGCGGCCGCGATAAATCACCAGCTCACGCATTCCGGATTCAGAGCGTGCCGTGAGTATGCTGTCTTCGAGATCCTCGAGGCAGGCTTCAAACTCCAGCAGATGCTCAAGATAACGCCCGCTGGCGTATTCAAGGATGGCCAGAGCCAGGCGATTGGGCTGTTCCAGCAAGGTACTTGCCTCTGCGCTGAGCCAGGCGTGCTCCACGCTCAAAGAGTGCCCCCTGTGCGCGGTGATGAGAACATCCTTGCCGACCCAGACACCCAGCTGCTGCGCAGAGAGCGCCAGCGACTTGTCCATTGCCGCAATGCCGCGAAAAAGGATAAAGCTGTACTCGGGAAAATGTTCTACCTTGGGCGGATGGCGTTGGCGCAGGCAATCCCGAATCGAGAGCTCATCGCACCCCATCGCCAGCAGCAATGGACGCAGTTCCGCATCCGGCAGCCCCTCAAGGTCCAGCCAGAGCTTACCGCCATCGGCCCGCCACTGGTCGATCAACTCGGCGCCACCTTGCAGGCTGCCGCGCTGTGGTGATAGTAATAGCGCCCTGATCATGATACATACACCCCTGAAATTAGAGTCTCTCCACCCATAGGGGCACAATAGCACTGCCTGCCTTGCTAAGACACATGTCAGCCCCCCGTATTCTTGTGTATATCGGCCGAGCTTTATGGATCAAATCAACGAAATTCTGGCCATACCCTTACTGGTGTATGGTGAAACCAGCCTGACTGTACAGCAACTGTTGCTGGTCATTACGGTTGTCGCCTCGGGTGCGATGTTTATCATCTGGAGCAGCAGACGGTTGCGAGTACGGATGCAAAAATCGGGCGTCAATGCCGATGTCGTTCATCTGGTATCGCGCGCCTATCTTATTATAGCCTTCGTTATCCTGGCGTTCATGACGCTGGAGTACCTGAACGTCCCCCTTGCGGCTTTTGCCTTTGTTTCCGGTGCGGTGGCCATTGGCTTTGGCTTTGGTGCGCAAAATATTATCAACAATTTCATCAGTGGCTGGATACTCATGTGGGAGAGACCGATAAAAATCGGCGATTTCCTCGAGCTGGGTGAAGTGCGTGGTACGGTAGAGTCCATCGATACGCGCTCCACGCGCGTGCGCCGAACTGACGGCGTGCATCTGCTGGTGCCGAACAGTTTCCTGCTGGAAAACACGGTGACTAACTGGACGCTGATCGATCGCCTGGTGCGCACGTCGGTGGTGGTTGGCGTTGCCTATGGCAGTGATGTCAATCTAGTGCGCAATCTGCTCGACCAGGCCGCTCGCGAGATGCCCGATGTGCTTAGCGAGCCGCCGCACAGTGTGCTTTTTGAAGACTTCGGCGATAGCGCCCTGATTTTTGCGCTGGATATCTGGGTGGTTACTGGCGCTGAGCGCGGCCTGCGTGTTATTCGCAGTGATCTGCGCTTTAGTATTGATGCGCTATTTGCACAACACAACGTAGTCATTGCGTTCCCACAGCGGGATGTGCATGTAGACGGTAGTATCACGGTACACCAGCACGGGGCTGTGCGCCCGGTGGAACAATGAGTAGTTCCAGGCCGACGCTCGGGTGGCGAGAATGGGTTGCGCTGCCTGACTTCGGTATTAAGCGCATCAAGGCCAAGATCGACACAGGCGCGCGTACGAGTGCCCTGCATGCCTTTAGCATTGACCCTTTTGAGCGTGAAGGTGCAGCCTGGGTGCGCTTCCTGATGCACCCCTTGCAGCGCGATGATGCCACAGTCGTAGAATGCGAGGCCCTGGTGCTCGGTGAGCGCCTGGTGCGTGATTCCGGCGGCCACGAAGAGATGCGCTACGTCATAGAAACGTCATTGCAGATTGCCAATACTGTGTTCCCGATAGAAGCGACACTGACCGCACGCGATAACATGCTGTTTCGAATGCTCATTGGCCGCACGGCCATGTCCAAGCGTTTTCTGGTTGACCCAGCGCGTTCATTTCTAACCAGGTAGCTGTCACAGGCCGCGCCGGAGATCTGTGTGAAGATAGGTATTCTTTCTCGCAACAAAAATTTGTATAGCACACGGCGCCTCGTCGAAGCCTGTGGGCAGCGCGGTCACGATGTGCACGTGATAGACACACTCAAGTGTTACATGAATATCAACTCTTCCAGCCGCAGCATATTTTATTTGGGCGAGAGCCTCGAGGGGTTTGATGCGATGATTCCGCGCATCGGGGCATCCATTACCGAATATGGCACGGCGGTCGTGCGCCAGTTTGAAATGATGGGCGTATACTGTTTGACCGAATCCATCCCGCTGGGCCGCTCGCGTGACAAGCTGCGGGCACTGCAATTGCTCTCGCGCAAGAATATTGGCATGCCGGTCACGGGTTTTGCGCATGATGTACAAAACGGCAGGGAGCTGATCAAGATGGTTGGCGGCGCCCCGGTTGTGCTAAAGCTGTTGGAAGGTACGCAGGGCAGGGGCGTTGTACTCGCCGAAACTACCAAGGCGGCGGAATCCGTTATTGACGCTTTTACCGAACTGGGCGCCGATTTCCTGGTGCAGGAATTTATCAAGGAGGCCGGGGGCAGCGATGTTCGCGCGCTTGTCATCGGTGACAAAGTTGTTGCGGCGATGGAGCGCAGCGCCGCGGACGGCGATTTCCGTTCCAACCTGCATCGCGGGGGAACGGCCAGTATTACAAAGCTCACACCCGTCGAGCGTTCGACCGCGATAAAGGCGGCGAAAACAATGGGTCTTAATGTTGCCGGCGTCGATATACTGCGTTCTGCAAGGGGGCCGCTGATCATGGAGGTGAATTCCTCGCCGGGGCTTCGCGGTATCGAAGAGGTGACCGGTAAAGACGTTGCCGCCAGGATCATTCGCTACATTGAAGACAACGCTTTTTCGACACGCGGCAGTCGTCGTACCCGAGGATAAGACATGGCGCAGAAGATACCTCCTATTACTATCGGCGACACGGTGATCGAGGCTGGCCAGACGCGTGTTGTAGAGCTCTCTGTCGCGCCCATGTACACGCACGATGACTTATCAATGACGGTGCAGGTGAGCAGAAGCAAGCGTCCAGGGCCGGTATTGTTTTTGTCTGCGGCACTGCACGGTGATGAGATCAACGGCGTGGAGATCATCAGGCGCGTGCTCAAGCACCGCGCACTCAAGCGTTTACGCGGGACGCTGCTGGCGATACCCATCGTCAACGTCTACGGGTTTCTGCATCATGATCGCTACCTGCCAGACGGTCGCGATATCAATCGGTCTTTTCCCGGCTCCACCAAGGGGTCGTTGACGGGCCGCGTGGCTCATACCTTTATTCATGAGATTGTCAGCAAATGCACCCATGGCATTGACCTGCATACAGGCGCACGGCACCGCAGCAACTTTCCGCAGATACGCGCAGACCTCGACGATGCCGGCGCGCTGGCGATGACCGAGGCGTTCGGGGTACCACTGGCGATTCACGCGCGAACCCGCGATGGGTCCTTGCGCGAATGCGCCGGCGATATGGGCATTCCCGTTATTCTTTACGAGGCAGGTGAAGCCTTGCGCTTTGATGAAATGCACATTCGCGCCGGCGTGAAGGGGGTGCTCAATGTCATGCGCGCCATTGGCATGTTGCCCCCTAATGCGCGCGGCAAACAGCCGCCCAAGCCAACGATCAGTGGCCAGACGTCCTGGTTGCGCGCGCCGGCCAGTGGCATTCTCAGTACGCTGGTGCCATTGGGCGCGAATGTCGCCGAGGATCAACTGCTGGGGCGGATTGGGGATCCGCTGGGTGAGGTGGAAACCGAAGTGTACGCATCCTGTGAGGGCATGGTGATCGGTCGCACCAACCTACCTCTGGTGTACGAGGGCGACGCCATCTTTCATATTGCCCAGTATGGTCGTGCTACCGCTTCGGTGGTCAGGCAGGTCGAGCAGTTTCGCGAGGAGAATACCCATAACGCGAGCGACCCGACCTCTGACATTGACGACGCCCCGACAGTTTGACGAACGGGCGTGGTAGGTCAGCGTCAACGGTAACGCGTTGTATGGTCTGGAGGTTACAGGCGCACTGCCTGTAGCCACAGACGCGGTGCGATGCCGGCGCTGGCAGTGAAAGCGTACGCGTGCTGTAGCTCAGGCCTTGAACCTAGATCCAGGTGCAGCCAAAGTTGGCAATGGTAATGGCGCTGGGCAGACGTGTACGCTTATACCAGACGCGCTCGTTGTGCAGTTGTGCTGCCTGCGCCAGCATTGGCCTGGCCGCGTTCAACTTGGCGACTTGCGGCCCCGGCAGGTAGGCGGTACTGCGTGCCATTGCCGTGTCAGGCGTGGTGCCAAAAGACGATTTTTTCTGTTCTTGCGCGACGGGCAACCCACCAACAATCAACCCGCAGCGTAGGCCGCCTTCAGCACTGCTGGCCAGCGGTGCCCCCGCCACCAGCAGCGCTGCAATTGCAGCCCGACGTATTCCCTGCGCTGTGTTATACGATCCCCTGGCCATTTGCGTAGACTCCCAATGCCCTGACTTGTCTGTTTATGTCGGCATTGACCGTTGTTGCTTGCCCCTTGAGAGTCCAGCTTAGGTCGCCCGGCTAAGATATTCAAATTAAGAATCATTATAATAGTTACATATTCTTTAATAGAATATCATGACATGCCATTTGTCGTGGCGCGAGCTGTTGTCCGGTAGACGCAGCCGTACACAAAACGTGCTTTGCGCAGGTGCTGCTGTGCTTAAGAGATAGGCTGTGTAGTTAGAGGCGGGCAGCGGCGCTAGCGCATTTCCAGGGCCCGTTGGCCGATATCCTGTGGCGTTGCCCGCTGCTCCAGGCCGTTCTCGCCGGAATCGATATCAGTATCGCGATTGAGCGCCTCGGGCAGTCGGCGCAGCATGGCGCCACCCCACCGATGCTGGGGCAGGGGTTGGAGCAAATCACCGGTGGTTGCCACATCATAAATACCAAACGGTTGCATGGCCCGGCCATCTCCGACCTGGCTGCTCCACCGTGAGTGGGTGATGGATGTCAGTTGGTGATCGCTGCTGAATGTGGCGACGACGAATTCGCCATGGCTGTCCACGCGGGCCCAGTCCAGGGAGATAAAATCTGCGCCCAGCGGGCCGAGGTTGAAGCCGACCCCATTCTCCACCACGCGCCAGTATTCCCAGGCGAAGACGTATCCGGCAGTGTCAGCACTGAGGCGCTGCGGTGGCCCGAGAATGTTCATCACGTCAGTGACCATGGTGCCGGGACCGGACTGCGGCAGCGCAAGAGTGCTCAGCGGTGTGCCAAGGTGGTACTGCGAGTGGCTGCAGGCGCACAACAGCAGGCTGCCCAACAGTAGCAGCGCGCGGCGCGTGGCACCCACCCGATCGCGCCGGCGTGCTGGAAGCGACAGGATGCTAGGAATCTTCGTCTGCATAGATGCGGGTCGAAAAATCCGTCATAACGTCCTGCTCGTCAAAAAAGAAGATGGCGCGGTCATAGCGCGTGTTCACTTCCATGCGATTGTAGACAACCAGAACCAGGCCATTGCCGGTTGAGCGTTCGAACAGGTAGTACAAAACGGTTTCGTCACCCAGGGCGATTACCTGCGAGGGTGGCCCGAGCAGCTCGAGCACTTCCTTGCGCGTACTCTGGCCATTGACCAGCTCGCGGGTAACGGCATCTTGCCAGCTCACATCGACGCCGCGCTTGTTTTCATACTGGGCGCAGCCACCCATAAAAACAGCCGACAGCGCGAGGAGGATGAGTAAAGGGGAGCGGAACATAAGTCAGACCTGAGCATACTGAAGGAGGGTAGAGCATAGCCATTTGCGCTCATCGGGCCAAGGGGTGTTACAACAAAGTCGCGCGCTGCACAGTGATGCGCCAAAACAGTGCATTGGTTCGCAAAAAAGCAACCCGGGGGACGGGAACGGGGTATTTGGCGGCCCATCACTTGGCCGGGTGCGTTGCACACGGTATGTTAAAGACTGCCAGGAGGATCAACACATGCCAGAAGATACCGCCGAACAGACCGGTGCGGCCGATCGTTCGCCCGCTGCAGCGGCTCCCGGTGCGATAACCGCGCTGGGCCGCACCCTGAGCTCAGTCGTTGAAGTCGGTCGCGACCTGCTCGCGCGGCGGCGCCAGAACCAGCAGGCCGGTTCATCAACTGACGCGGCCTCCAACCTGGTGGGCAATTGTCGTGCGCTACTTGATCATCGCGGCGAGGCGTCTGGCCTGGCACTGGCCAGCGAGGTGGTGACAGGTTACAGGGCGCTGGCCCCGGAGCGTCGCCTGGCGTTCTTCAACGCACTGGCTTTTGAATTTGACGTTGATCGCGAGCGCGTGCTGGCGGCCGCCGATGCTTACCGCGCAGTACCGAATCTGGACAACCTCTGGAGCATCGGCCGCGCGGTAGAAGCTCCGCGCCAGAAGCTGTTTCGCAGGGTCAATACTGCTCCCGATGGCACGGCAACACTGGTAGAGATGCGTGGGCACCTGCTTCCGTTGCTGAAAACACACCCGGAGCTGAAGGGCGTTGATGCCGACCTCAAGGAACTGTTCATCTCCTGGTTCAACAAGGGGTTCCTCGAGTTGCGACGCATAGATTGGTCGTCGCCGGCAGCGGTGCTGGAAAAAATTATTGCGTATGAAGCGGTGCACCAGATCAATGGCTGGGATGACCTGCGCAGTCGCCTGGGTGATGATCGGCGCTGCTTCGCTTTCTTTCATCCCGCACTGCGCGATGACCCCCTGGTGTTTGTAGAGATTGCCCTGACCAATGAAGTGCCCGCGACGCTTGCACCCCTGCTGCAGCAGGAGCGCGAGGCGCCGCAAGGCAACGCCACCACAGTCGTGTTCTATTCCATCAGTAATTGCCACCCGGGTTTGTCGCAAATTTCATTCGGTAATTTTTTGATCAAGAGTGTCGTGGAAGAACTGCGCAAGGAAATTCATTCACTGGATACCTTCGTAACGCTGTCGCCCGTACCGGGATTCAGGCGCTGGCTGCTCAGTGCAGACATTGATGCGCTGGTGCCAGCGGAGTTGGTCGACCGGGTGCGTGAACCTGTTGGGCCGGTCATTGTTGCGGAAGTGTATGACGCCCTTAAAAAGCTGTGCGCGCACTATCTGCTCAACGTCAAGTCCGGCCGCCTGCCAAAAGATGCGGTGGCGCGCTTTCACCTGGGCAATGGTGCGATACTGCACCAGCTCAACAGTTCAGCAGACCTCTCTGCCAAGGGACGGGAGCAATCGGCCGGCATTATGGTGAACTACCTGTATGACATGGCGCGCATCGAAGAAAACCACGACGCCTATTTCGACAGCGGTAAAATCGCCGTATCCAGGGCAGTGACCAAGCTACTGGAAACCTAGCGTTCAAGCCGCACAGGGCGCGCGCAACGGCACAGGGCAACTGGCGCGCATACCGGCCAGGCCACGCAGTTCCCGCGCAGCGCGATGCAGCCAGCGCACGCGCCGCCCGCTACCATGGCCGCATTACATGGCATTACATGGAATTACATGGCATCGCATGGCATGGCGGCAATCGTGCATGCGGCGCGCGCTAACACCGCGCCGGGCAAACCGCTATAATACGCCTTCATTCTTCGGTAAACGGTCAGGCATGGCAGACAGCGATCTCATCCCGGCGGTGCAGGTAGCCAGCGGCGAGAAATTCGTCAATGAACGCGGCATTACCGCGATCAAGGACGGCGTGAAAACCCGCGGCCCGGCCGTGCGCGGCCCGGACGCCCCGCGCGAGCGCAAACCGGACTGGCTGAAGATTCGCGTACAGGGCGGCGCTACCTTTGACAGGGTGCGCGACATCGTTCATGAACACCGCCTCGCAACGGTCTGTGAGGAGGCCAAGTGCCCAAATATTGGCGAGTGCTGGACCTCTGGCACCGCCACGATCATGTTGATGGGTGATGTCTGCACCCGCGCGTGTCGTTTCTGCGCCGTTAACACCGGTAATCCGCGGGGATGGCTGGATCCGCAAGAACCTGCCAATACGGCGCGCTCTGTACAACTGATGGGCCTGAAGTATGTGGTCCTGACCTCCGTGAACCGGGACGACTTGCCCGACGGCGGCGCCGCACACTACGCAGACTGTGTCCGCCAGGTGAAGGCGCTCAATACCGGCACGGCCGTCGAGGCATTGACACCGGATTTTCTCGGGGTGCTTGCCGATGTTGAAACCGTGGTTGATTCTGGCATAGAAGTCTTTGCCCAGAACGTCGAAACCGTCAGACGCCTTACCCATCCGGTGCGCGATCCGCGCGCCAGCTACCAGCAAACCCTCGATGTACTGGCCCATGCCAAGGCTTATCGACCGGAGGTGCTCACCAAGACCAGCCTCATGCTGGGGCTGGGTGAAACTGACGACGAAATTCTGCAATGCATGGACGACCTGCGCGCCGCGCGCGTGGACATCCTGACCCTCGGCCAGTATCTGCAGCCCACCGCGCATCACCTGCCAATCGCACGTTATGTCACGCCCGCCGAGTTCGATGCTTATCGGCAGGCTGGCCTTGCCAGGGGCTTTCTGGAAGTGGTGTCAGGTGTGTTTGTGCGTTCCAGTTATCGCGCCGAACAAGCCCTGCAGAAGAACAATGTAGGCCTGACGTAATCCTTACTGCGGCTCTGTTCCAGTCCATTGCCGCTGTACCGGACCAGGGCAGTGAGTTGTCTTTTCCCAACGTAACGCTGCTGCGCCTCGATGCGCTGGCAAGCCCTGCGCCGGGCAACAAGGATTTCAAGTTGCGGCCATTCCTGACGTTGGCGAGCGCACGGGGAGTGCGGCGCCTTGTGTCGTTCGGAGGCGCCTGGTCCAACCACCTGCACGCGTTGGCCGCCGTAGGCGCGCAGCACGGGTTACAAACGGTGGGGATCGTTCGCGCACAACCGCACGAGCCCGATACGCCCACCCTGGCCGATGCCCGGGCTGCGGGCATGCAGTTGCTCAAAGTGGGGCGCGAGCAGTATGCGCAACGGCATGCGCCGGCGTATCTGCATGAGATCGAACAGCGTTTTGCGCCCTGCATCGTTATTCCCGAAGGGGGTGCCACCGCGGCGGCGGCTGCTGCCTGCGCCGCGATTGGCGCGGCGATTGTGCAGCATGTTCCCGATGTACGGCAGGTGGTGGTGGCTGTCGGTACCGGTACCACCCTGGCCGGGATTGTGCAGGGTCTGTCGCAGCCAGGCGCAGCCGGGCACCCTGCGCGGGAGCTTTGCAGTGGGCAGGCCGCGGCGGGCGATATCCTGTGCGCACCACAGCACCAGCGTTCGCACCCAGCGGCGCAGGGGCACGACAACGCAGTGCATGTACACGGTATTGCGGCGCTCAAGGGTGCTGATGATCTCGACGCCACAGTCGAACGCCTGCTGCTTGCATGCGGTGTCAACCGGCCCGTCCGCTGGACATTACACCATGAGTTTCACGGCGGTGGCTTTGCGCGCCTTAACCCGTCCCTGCGGGAGTTCATGCTGGCGTTTGAAGCGCGCCATGGTATACCGCTTGATCCTGTGTATACCGCAAAGGCGCTTTATGCCACGGGGCAGTTACTGCGCGGCGGCGAGCTTGATAGCGCGAAAAAAACCGTTGTGGTGCACACCGGCGGACTACAGGGGCGACGCGGCTATGCGTTTTTGCAATGAAGCGGCAAGCCTGCTCGCCGGGCGCGCATGACTGTGGCGAGGTGGGTGCAGGCGCTACCCGTCACCCAGGCGATAGCCGACTTCCACGTACACGCCCAGCGGTTGGCCAACAAAGTAGCGGTAGTTGCCGAAGCCGAAATCCGCGCGTTCGGCGTAGTCCGTGTCCAGCAAGTTGGTGATGCGCAGCGCGCTTGACCAGCGTGGCGTCAATGCGCTGCTGATGCGCAGGTTCAGCAATGAGTGGCCGTCATACTGGTGCTCGTTGTCGGGTTCCAGGTAATACTCATCCAGGTAGACCCATTCCAGTTGCGCGCTGCTTTGGCGCCCTGCAAGCGCTGAAAAATCCCAGTTCAGTCGTGCGCTGCCAAATACCCTAGGCGAGGTGTCGATATCATTGCCCTTGATATTGCCGCCACTGCCCAGCAGATTGGTGTTGCTGGCATAGGTGTGACGGGCAACATTGGCGTCCAGTCCCAGTGTCCAGTTGTCTGCCAGAGCGTAGTCGAGGCTGAACTCACTGCCCAGGTGTTCGGTTTTTGCACCGCTGACGTTTTGTCGGTCGGCATCCTGGAAAATCACATTGTCCTTTTCCATGTAGTAGATAGACAACACGTAGCTGGCTTTTTGCCAGTTGCCGCGCAGTCCCAGTTCGACGTTGGCGATTTCTTCGGAGTCCAGGTCAGCTGTCGCCTGGCCTGCCTGGAGGCGGTAGAGCTCTGTCGTTTGCGGTGCGCGAAATCCGCTGGCCAGGCGCAGGTAGACGACCTGCTCTGCGCCCAGGCTGTAGGCAACACCGCCGTTGAGCGACCAGTTGGTGAAGTCGTCATCGCGATCTGCCGGTCTAAAGAAACGGCAGTTGCTCGCCTGCGGCCCGCAGGCCGGGCCATCCGCGCTGCGGTTGTTGTAATCATAGCGGGTGCTTTCCAGACGCGCGCCGCCGCTCAGTTCCCAGGGCGAATCCCATTGCGTGCGCACTTGCAGGAAAGCCGCCGCAACGGTTGCATCGACCTGGTAGTCGTAATGTATGCCGGCGGGCTGATTGGGGCTGAAGGGTTCTGCTTGTGTCTCCAGTAAAGATCCGTCGGTATATTCTGCTTCCACTCCGCTCACCCAGGTCAGTGCGTTGGCACGGGTATGCAGTGCGACGCGTGTGCCGAGGCTGGTATGGGCATTTTCTTCGACCGGCTGCCAGGGCAGGAAGTGCTGCAGAAATTCCATGTCGTTGTCGCGAAGGTAGGGCGTAATGACGAGCTCGGTGTTCTCGTTCAGGGCCAGGGTCGCCTGCGTGTAGAGTCGCCATGACCAGGCGTCCCGATAAGCCTCCGGATTGGGGTTGCTGTCTTTGAGCGCGCTATCCTTGTAGGCCTCAAAGCCCTGAATGAAACCCGCTGTCTCCTGGTTCAGGTTGGCCGCATCGAAGACCGTGCGCAGCGTCCAGCGCTCGCCAGCGTAGTCATGCCGCAGCGTCGCTTTCTGCTGGTCATAGCCGGAATCATCCTGGTAGCCACCATTGGTGACGCCGTTGAGGTTGATGCTAACCCCGTGGCGGCCGCGGGTATTGCTGTAACGATACTTGGCGCGATAGTAATCAAAGGGGCCGGCCTCTACCGCCAGCGTGTGGTCCAGACTCGCGGCGGGCGCGGCACTGAGTACGTTGATCACGCCATGCATCGCGTTGGAGCCGTACAGGGCAGTGGCCGGCCCCTTGATCGTCTCTATTGAACCGGCCTGCTCGTAGTTCGCATCAAACAGCTGGTTCACATTGCAAAAGCCCGGCGCGCGCAGGCTGATGCCGTCTGCGGCGGTGAAGAACGCGCCGCAGCTGCCCGGCCCGGTCAGCACGGGTGAGCGCAGCGAGATCAAGCTTTCCTGTCCGTTGCCGCGACTGATCCAGGCCCCGGGTACCTGCTGCATGATCTCGTTGATATGCACCGCGGCGACCGTGCGCAACGCGGTATCGTCAACGCCCGCCCATGACAGCGGCAGTCGCAGGCCATCTTCCTCAACCTGGCTGGCTGTGACCAGGACATCCTCGGTGATGCGCGCCTCGTCAGCGCTGCTCGCGAAACTGACCAGCGGCAGGCAGGTAAGCAGGCAGGCAACGGTACGCAGTAGGTTGAGCGCTGTGGGGCGTTGCGGCATAGGGGTCTCTCCAGCTGGAGCTGTTGTTGGGGGATAATGGACAGGTACGGGCGTTACCGCAGGTTGCAACGACGGGCTGCCGTTAGCTTGCAGCGATAACGTTGGGATCGGTGCTAGCAGCACTGGGGCCTTCCTTGTTACGCACGGCATCCGCGATGCGAAACAATGGCACGCGCAGCATGTCCATGAGCTCTGCACTCGCGTTGATGCGTTCCAGTGCCTTGTGCATGCACAGCAGCCACTGATCGCGTTCGTCGGGCCCGATGTGGTAGGGCGCATGCGGCTCGGTCATGCACACGTCGCCGTATTTCTGTGCGTACAGTGGCGGTCCACCCATCCAGCCGATGAGGTATTCGGCGAGCTTGCTTTTCATCGGAGTCAGGTCCTGCGCATGCATTGCACGCAACCGGGCGACTTCTGGCAGGGTGTCCATGACATCATAGAATTGCTCGGTCAGTTCACGTATGCCCTGTTCACCAAGAATCTGGAAGGGCGTGGTGTGAGTCGTGTTGCCAGTGTTCTGGTCTGCGTTTTTTTCTGCGTTATTGCCCGCGTTTGTGCGGTCGGCTGATTTGCCCATGATGACGGTGCCCGGTTCCTAATGTGGGTGAAATATTCTAACCTGCATTCTACCCTGCCTTTACGGGTTTGTCTGAACGGCCAATGGGGGTCATGCTGCTGTGTCAACGGTAGTCAACACGTATACTGGTAAGCGTCGCCAGTTCAGCCTTGGTCTGCTGGTGCTGGCGAACCTGCTGCCGCTGGTGGGCGTGTTCTTGCTCGACTGGGATGCGGGCTACCTCATGCTGCTGTACTGGTGTGAGAACATCGTTCTCGGCTTTTATACGCTGCTGAAGATCCTGCTGACCAGTACCCGTGCAGACCTGCCTTTGGCGCCGTTCTTTGTGGTGCATTACGGCGGCTTTTGTGCGGGACACCTGGTGTTTATCATGACCTTGCTGTTCCAGGACGCCGACCCGATGGCGCTGGCTGCGCAGTGGCAGTTTCAGATCATGCTGGCGGCTTTGTTTGTGAGCCACGGCGGTTCCTTTTTTGTGAACTTCCTGCTTGCCGGTGAGCGCCACAGGATGACCGCACGGCAGGCGATGTTTGCACCCTATGGCCGTATCGTGTTGCTGCATGTGGCAATCCTGCTGGGCGGGATGGCTGCCTATGCGTTGGGTCAGGCAGTGATCATGCTCGTTGCGTTGATCGCCTTGAAAATTGCCCTTGATGTGGCCCTGCATCTGCGCGAGCACCGGCGTTTCGCTGGAGAGTGAAAGCCAACCTCTGCTAGAATTCGGCGCCTTCGCGGTACTCATCGGTATTCTGGGTGCCTCCTTGCAAGGGAACCCTGACTATGAGTCTTGCCGAGACGGTACTGGCCGTTAACGACAATCTACCCATTCGAACGGCAGCGCCGGTGCACAGTGGCAAGGTGCGTTCTGTGTACTGGCTCAGTGCCGCCGACAGTGCCCGCCTGATTGAACAGCGCGGCTACAATGTACAGCCCGACGCGCCGCTGGCGATCATGGTGATTTCCGACCGCATCTCTGCGTTCGATTGTATCTGGCACGGTGAAAACGGCCTGCGTGGTGTGCCCGGGAAAGGCGCTGCACTCAACGCGATTTCCAACCACTGGTTTGGACGATTTCGCGACCACGGGCTGGCCGACAGCCATATTCTGGAAATTCCGCATCCACTGGTGTGGATCGTACAAAAAGCGCAGCCAGTGATGATCGAGGCGATTGCGCGCCAGTACATTACTGGCTCGATGTGGCGCAGCTACGCCAGTGGGGAACGCGAGTTTTGCGGCATACGCCTGCCCGATGGCTTGCAACGCGACCAGCGTCTGGATGACCTGCTGATTACCCCATCATCCAAAGGCATATTGCGCGGCATTCCCGGTGTGCCCGAAGCCGACGACGTCAACGTTAGCCGTGCCAATCTGCTCGATAACTATGCCGCCTTCGGATTTCAGTCTCCGCAGGATGTTGCCCTGTATGAACGTTTACTCCGCGAGGGCTTTGCGCTGATCAGTCAGGAACTGGCCCAGCTCGACCAGGTGTTTGTCGATACCAAGTTTGAGTTCGGTTACGTAGCCGACAGTGCAGGTGCGCAGCAGCTGATTTACATGGACGAGGTAGGTACGCCGGACTCCTCACGTATCTGGCACGGTCCCGCCTTGCGGCAGGGCAGGGTGGTAGAGCACTCCAAGGAGGGCTTTCGCCAGGTCCTGCTCAACCATTTTGACGACCCGGACATCCTGCTCAACAAGCAGCGCATGCCCGAGCGGCAGGCCCTGGCGCGAGACAACGCCCTGCCAACCGACGTGTTGATGGCCGTGTCCGCCACCTACGTGGGTCTGGCGGAGACAATCACAGGGCGCGCGCTGCACATCAGCGACGACCCCAGGGCAGAGATCGTCGATGTGCTGGGCGCTGATTTCGCCCTCGTTGATTGACTGCCGTTGTTCGCTGACCCATGGTTTTACGCGGTTTCCATTCCGGCAGTGCTGGTGTACGGGATCGCCAAGGGAGGTTTCGGTGGTCCCATTGCGGTGCTTTCTGTACCGCTGATGGCGCTGGTCATGCCGCCGACTCAGGCAGCTGCTATCCTCCTGCCCATCCTTGTGGTGATGGACGCGCTTGTGGTCAAGGCCTACTGGGGCGTTTACGACCGGCGGGCATTGCAGTTGATGATTCCCGGCGCCCTGCTGGGTGTGGCCATTGGCTACTTGCTGGCCAACAGCATGAATGAACATGTGATGCGCATTATGATTGGCGCTGTCTCGTTGCTGTTTGGCCTGCAGACCCTGCTGTCTGTGGGCAGTGGCGGTGGGCGCGAGCATCACCGTGCAAGCGGCCTGGGTTTTGGCGCACTGGCGGGTTTTACCAGTTTCAGTATCCATGCCGGTGGGCCGCCTTTTTCGATGTATCTCATGCCCAAGCGATTGGCGCCAATGCTCTATGCCGGTACGGCAGGGCTGTTTTTTGCCGTGGTCAATCTGGCCAAGCTGGTTCCCTACTACCTGCTCGGCCAATTCACAACCGATAATCTCGTCTACGCCCTGGCGCTGGTGCCGTTGGCCCCGGTCGGTGTAATGATTGGACACCGGCTGGTGCGTCTTTCCAGTCCCGGCCTGTATTATCGGGTGATCAGCGCCGCCCTGGTGATACTCGGTGCAAAATTGCTGTGGGACGGTGTGTCAGCGTTGTAGGATGTGGCCTGCCCGTTACCCGGCAAGTTGTCGGTGAATACCTGCCGGCCCAGAGGCGGCTGGTTGACGGACGCAGCCACCGCAACGAATGCAGGCACGATGATGGATGGAGTGTGGGAATGAATACGATCCTGTTTGAAAAACGCGGCCACCAGGCCTGGATAACCCTGAACCGGCCCGAGGCCGGTAATACGCTCAATGGCGAGATGTTTGTAGAGCTGGCCGACGCCTGGCAGGAAGTGCGTGAGGATCACGGAATTCGCGTGGCGGTGCTAAGCGCGGCGGGCGACGTCGATTTCTGTCGCGGTGGCGACCTGGCGCAGGTCATTCCGCTCTGGACTGGCGCCAGGGCGCCGCAGAATGCCCTCGAGCAGCGGCTGGTCGACGACCCATTGATCGCCGACAAGATCATGCTCAAGGCCGAGCCCCTGTATAAGCCCGTTATTGCCGCGATCAATGGCCGTGCGCTGGGCGGTGGTACAGAACTACTGCAGGCGACGGACATTCGCCTGGCGGCAGAGCATGCAGAGTTTGCGCTGCCCGAGCCGAAAGTGGGCGTCGTGCCCGGTGCGGGCTCCATGGTGCGCCTGGCGCGACAGTTGCCATGGGCGCATGCCATGAAAGTGCTGTTGGGCGGTGAGCCGGTCAGCGCGCAGGAGGCGCTGGCAATGGGGCTGGTGTCAGAAGTCATGCCGCTGGCGCAGTTACAGGAACGCGCGCAACACTACGCGGACAACGTTTGCCGCCAGGCGCCGTTGGCCCTGCAGGCCATCAAACGTACTGCGCTGGAGTCCCACACGTTACCCTGGGCGGATGCCTTCGCGCTGGAGATGGAACAGGCCGCGGCGGTAATGATGAGCAAGGACGCCCGTGAGGGTCCGCGCGCCTTCAAGGAAAAGCGTGTACCGCAGTTCACAGGCCAATAGGCAACGGGCAAGTGGCGGTGCAAGACGCAGCATGACACCGTGAACGACGCCGTGGACGACTGTCGTTTGATCCAGCAGCGCGCGACAACGAGCGCCGTAGCACGCGCGTGGCAGGGTAGGTTGCCGCGTGCAGTGGAGCTCTGCGCTGCGCTTTGCTATAACCGGAGTGGGAGGTTTCAACATGAACAAGATCGTACTGAGTGAGTCTCTGGCAGTGTCGGCGCAAATAGCGCCGGAGGACGTCACCACCATTGCCGCTGCCGGGTACAAGGTGATTGTCAACAATCGCCCTGATGGCGAAGACCCCGGCCAGCCTACCAGTGCCGAGATCGCGGCACTGGCCGAGGCAGAGGGCCTGGAGTACTACCACATGCCGGTGACCCCGATGGACTTTCCCGGCGCTGACTTCCAGGCTTTTACGCGCCTGCTGGATAACCCCGACAAACCGGTGTTTGCCTATTGCCGCTCCGGTACACGCTGCGCCAATCTGTGGGTGTCCTCGCGCACGGGCAGCGCGGTGACCGAGGCGGCCGGGCAGGCGCAGGCCCTGGGGTTTGACCTTGGCCTCGCAGCGCGACACTTGCAGTCATGAACGCAGCATCGCTGCAACAGACTAGCCGTCGCTGTGGTATCACAGGCAGTGGTATCGCAGACAGTGGTATCACAAGGAGATGCCCATGACTGATATTCCCCCGGCGCGACCTGCCAGTACTGTGGTACTGGTGCGCGATAGCAAGCGCGGCATGGAAACGCTCATGCTGCGGCGCAACAAGGCGCTGATGTTCGCCGGTGGGCTGTGGGTGTTTCCCGGTGGCTCGCTGGACCCGCAAGATTATGCCGAGGCCGCGGACGATACCGAAGAGGCGGCCGCCCGTATTGCCGCAGCGCGTGAAGCGCTGGAGGAAGCGGGCGTAGCGCCTAGTGCCCAGGACATGGTACTGCTCAGCCACTGGACCACACCGGTCGTTGAGCCTCGGCGCTTTTCCACCTGGATCTATGCGGCGCCGCTTGATAATGACGACGAGGTGGTTATCGATGGCGGCGAAATCCACGATTCTCGCTGGCTGTTGGTCGCCGATGCAGTCGCGGCGCATGAGCAGGGCGAACTGGGCATGTTGCCGCCCACCTATCTGACCTTGTGCACGCTGCTGCATTATGACTGTGTCGATACCATGGTCAGGGTGGAGCGCGCATCGCCGGTGCCCCGTGTCTTCCCGGTATTTGGCGCAGACGGTGACGCCATGACGGCCATGTTTCGCGGTGATGCCGGCTATGACAGCGCCGATGGTGCAGTGCCTGGCGCGCGCCACCGCACCGTGCTGCGCGACAATATCTGGCAGTACGTCTACGAGGGCGTCGACCCTGCCTATCCGCCGCTCATCCCGATGGACGGATAGCGCCGATGTCGCATGCGCTTTGGGATATCCCCACACGAGTGTTTCACTGGTCTATCGTGATCCTGCTGCCGCTGGCCTGGTGGAGCGCCGAGGAACAGGATTTCGACATGCACCGTTGGGTGGGTTACAGCGTTATTGTGCTGGTCGCCACCCGCGTGGTGTGGGGCCTGATTGGCAGTCGGCACTCGCGTTTCAGTGATTTTCTTGTGGGGCCGGCGGGCATCGTGGCCTACCTGCGCCAGGGGCGCAGTGATAGCGCCGGTCATAATCCGCTGGGTGGGTGGTCCGTCGTGGTGTTGCTGTTATTGTTGCTGGCACAGGGCATCAGCGGGCTGTTCAATTCCGATGATATCCTGTACTCCGGGCCGTTCTATTACGCCGCGCCGGACGCCCTGCGTGATGCCATGGGCGTTGTGCACGAATGGGCCTTCGACCTGTTGCTGGGGTTTGTGGCGCTACATATTGCCGCAGTGCTGTTCCACCAGTTTGTGCGCAAGGAGCCATTGCTACAGGCGATGGTGCGCGGCTCGGCTGTGGGCCGGCAGGGTCTGGCGCCGGGTCGTGGCTGGTGGTGGGCGTTGCTGGTGGCCGCTATCGTTGCCGGTTTGCTCTGGTGGGGCATAGGGCAGGCGCCGCAGCCGGACCCGGGCAGGTGGTTCTAGCGGCTCAATAATCTACCTTCGATAAAACTTTTAACGTATTGAAATATAAAGACTTAGAGAGGTCATATGATTGAGGGTGGGTGTCTTTGCGACGCGGTTCGTTTTTCTGTCGAGGAATTCTATTTCGGTGTGTTCAAGTGTCATTGCTCGCTGTGTCGCAAAGCGTTTGGCGGTGCCTCCAGTGCAGCTGCCCTGTGCCGCGCTGACCGTTTTTCCTGGGTGAAAGGTGAATCCACCGTCAGACAGTATCAACGCAGCAGCGGCTTCCTGCGCCGCTTCTGTGCACACTGTGGTTCTATCGTGCCGCAGCACCTGCCTGATTTCGATGCCTTCTGGGTACCTGCCGGTCTGTTGGAAAATGCCGAAAGCCTGGAACTGCGCCAGCACATCCACGTCGACTCAAAAGCCCACTGGGAAAGGCTGGATGCGCTAACCCGGCAACTGCCGGAGGGGTTTTAGTCGCAGGAGCTTGCATGGGCAGCGCCATCCCAGGATCAGGCAGGACTAGTAGAGGTAGTCTTCCGACTTGTATTCATCATGGCAGGCCTTGCAGCTCTGGCCAACGTCCCCAACGGCCTTGCCGATAGCCTTGCGGTCACCGCTGGCCGCCGCTGTCTGCAGGGCGGCAGACGTGCTGCGCAGGTCGTCCATTTTTGCACTGAAGTCTTCCATGTTCTCCCAGATTTCTGGCTTGGCGCGCGTTGTGCCTTTCTCGGTGCCCGGTGAGAAACCGCGCGAAATATCCATCGCCGTCAGTTGCGCCAATTGGTCGGCCGCTGCCTGCATGCGTGCATCATCCCAGGGCATTTCACCTTTGAGCATGGAGACCATCGGGCCAAAATTGGTGGCGACCATGGCGAACCATGATTGACGGTACGACTGCATCACTTCCTTGTCGTTGAAGTGTGAAACAGCCAACGGTGACAGGGCGAGCCCTGCGACCAGTGCGCCGCTGATGAAAAGAGTTTGGGTTAGCTTTGGCATGATGGTGTCCTCGGTGGGGCTGTGTGAGCCAGGGTTGTCATTCCAGTGTTCGGTGCTCGCCTGAAGTGCGGGCAGTTGATTGCAGCAGCGCTGTGTCGTGTGCCCCGTCTGTGTCCAAGGTGCACTATCGCCAGCAGTGATTCAAGTCTTCATCGGTAATGCCGGGAGCAAGCAGTGGCTGCCGCTGACTGGCCTGTGATGCCCGCGCGCATTGCCGTACGTGCCGTTGTTGACAGTGTAGGCATCGGCGGGCCATCTCGGCAAGTCCGCAGATGGCTCCGCTGTTCCTGCTGTTGGTGATGACGGCCAATTTCTTAAACCTGCGCGTCATAAAGCGTGACGCGCACCGATGCGAACAGGCCGATTGCGCTACCATTGCGCACTGAGGCAGGCACCGCTACCCGGTGCTCCAAGAGGAACAGTGGCATGGCAGCAGAGCAGCAGTGGGATTACAGTTTCGACGTGGTCGTCGTGGGGTCGGGAAATGGCGGCATGACCGCCGCATTGTGCAGTTATGAGATGGGCAGTAAAGATGTGCTGGTCATCGAGAAGTCCGACCTGTTCGGTGGCACCAGTTCCATTTCAGGAGGCGGCGTGTGGATACCCTGTAATCGTTATGCTAACGCCGCAGGTGCCAACGATACACTGGACGCGGCCAAAACCTACCTGCGCCAGCTGATTACCGAGGAAGAGGTGCCTGAATACCAGCTCGACGCCTACCTGGAGAACGGCCCCAAAATGGTCGACTTCATGCATGAGCGCACACGCATGCGCTATGAGTCCCTCGAGCACTATCCCGATTACTACACCAACCTGGATGGCGCGATGCAAGGGCACCGCTCGATGGAACCGGAAACCTTCATGGCCGACGAGCTGGGTGAGGAGTGGCGCCGCCTGCGTCGCACCCACCCCATGATGCACCTGGCCAACGTGATCGGCTTCACACAGGTTGAGGCCGCGCTGCTTATCGGCCAGCAGCCCGGGTGGTGGAAGACCGCGGTGCGTCTGGTGTGGGATTACGTGATCGATATTCCCTGGCGCCTGAAAGACAAGTATGCGCGGCGCCTGGCAACCGGTTGCGCGGGTGTTGCCCGCCTGCGTGCGTCCATGCAGGATCGCGACATACCATTGTGGCTGAACACGGCCATGACCAAAGTCGTGGACAGTGACGGCAAGGTGGTGGGCGTTGAAGTGGTGCGCAATGGCAAACCGCTGCGCATAGAGGCGCGCAAGGCCGTGATACTCGCCGCCGGGGGGTTCGAGCACAACCAGGAGATGCGTGAACAGTATTTACCCAAACCGACAAACCATGCCTGGAGTGCGGGAACGCGAGACAACACTGGCGATGCCATCCGCGAAGGTATTCGCCTGGGCGCCAAAATGCACCGCCTGGAGGAAGCCTGGTGGTGTAACACGATCTCGGTGCCCGGCGAAGCGATCCCCCGATTAAGCATCATGGAAAAGTCCTACCCCGGCTCCATTGTGGTCAATCCGGCAGGCGAGCGCTTCAGTAACGAATCGCAAAACTACATGGCGTTCCAGCAGGAAACCTTCGACAAGCATACGCCTGAAAACCCCTGTTACCCGACGTGGCAGGTCTTCGATGCGAATTTCCGCGCGACCTATTTTGTGGGCCCCCTGTTCAACAGCAAGTTTATGCCGGATTGGGCTTTGCCCAAACGCTATGAAGAAGAGGGCTTTTTCGCCAAGGCCGAGACCATCGCGGAGCTGGCTGCAAAAATAGATGTGGACGCCGCAGGTCTCGAAGAAACCGTGCGCAAAATGAACACTTTCGCACGCAGTGGTGAAGACACAGACCTGCAGCGCGGTGAGTCGGCCTATGATCGGTATTACGGCGATCCGCGTGTGACACCCAATCCCTGCCTCGGGCCCGTTGAAAAGCCGCCGTTCTATGCCATTCGGGTAGACCCGGGTGATTTCGGCACACAGGGCGGCATGGTGATTAACGCCGATGCGCAGGTGATGCATGAAAGCGGCGAGCCTATCCCCGGCCTCTATGCGACGGGCAACTGCGCGGCGCCGACTTTGCCATGCTACCCGGGCCCCGGTTCAACACTGGGTCCATCAATGACTTTCGCCTACCAGGCGGCCAAGTCCATTACCGGCTACCAGGACTAACCCAGCCGGCACGGCTTGTGGCGCTGCCGCCGGGATCTGGTGTATCAATGGCGTTTTGCTGAAACGGTCACCGCCTTGAATCCCGACCAGGCCCTCGCGCTATTCCTGACTGCCGTCTCTATCTCACTGCCGACCTTCGGCTGGGTGGTGCTGGGCATGGTCCTGGCTCGTGTGGGCTGGCTGCCGCAGGCGCTTAACAGTCGTATCTCGGAGCTGTCGTTTCGCTATGGTCTGCCCGTAATGCTGTTCAGCGGCGCGGCGCAGGTGGACCTGGCCTCCTGGGGCAGTACCCGCTACGTGATGGCGGGCGTGCTGTCGACGTTTGTTGTGCTCGCCTTGAGTTGGCGCTACTCGATCTGGCGCGGCCACGCGCTGCACCACCGTGGCATATTTGTGCAGGCGGCCTACCGTTCCAATCTTGCCATTATTGGGCTCGCACTGGCGGTGGCTGCCTACGGCGAGCAGGGCACGGTTCTGGCCGCCTTGCCGGTCGCTTTGATGACTATCTTGTACAACGTGCTCGCGGTGTGGGTGCTCAACACAACCCTGGGCACCAGCACTGGCGTGCGCAGTGTGGTTGCTGGCGTGTTGCGCAACCCGCTGGTGATCGGCATCAGCGCAGGTATTGGCTTTTCCCTCCTGCCCGTGCCGGAGCCGTCCTGGCTCAGCCCCATGAGTCGCGGGCTGTCGGCATTCTTCCTGCCGCTGATGCTGGTCTGTATCGGTGGGTCAATGAGCCTGTCCAGGCTCTACCGGGCAGACGCCCTGACCTGGGAGGCCAGCCTGTGGCGTTTGCTGGTATCTCCGGCGATCGGCGTGTGCCTTGCACTGGCGATGGGAGTGCGCGATGAGGCGCTGGGCGTGCTGTTTCTGCTGCTGGCAACACCAGTCGCGGTATCGGGCTATGTGATGGTGGTGGCGGCGCGTGGTGACGGCGTGTTGGCGGCCAACATCACCGTGTTGACGACGCTGTTGTCGATTGTGACGGTAACGCTGGGGTTTTTCTGCCTGTCGATGCTGTCACTGGTCGGTCAGGTCGTACCGCTTGCCGGTTAGTACCTTGTTACCGTCGTTGTCTGATGGGCAATAGGGGCTGCACTGGCAAAGTGGCATGGCGCCAGCCGTGCGAAGCGACACCGGCCGGCGCCGGCGACGCGGCCTGCGGGCGGTGTTACCAATCGACCTGCTGCGCCAGTTGGCTTTGCAATGCCAGTAGTTCGGCAATGGATTTTGCCTCCAGCGGCTCGTAGCCGAGCACGGCTGCATGCAGCGGTGCCAGGCTCAGGTAACCGAGCAGCAGGCTGTGGAAGGCACTGATACGCACGGCGCTGCGTCGCCATTGCTTGCCGTTGGCCGCTGTACCGTTGGCGGGGGCGGCCTGTTGCTCCTGCAGGTCGGCAAAGAAGGGACGGTACCAGCGCTCGACCAGCAGGGTGAAATCCTCGCCGCCCGATAGCGTTGCGTGCTGGACGATGCGCGCGGCATTGGGGTTGTCCAGGTGCCGCTGCACGATGGCCTCAAGGTTGCCAGCGCGTGTCTCCTCAATCTGGACAAGCGCAAGAAAGGGTGCAAAGACGCGTTCCAGCACCTCGTCAAACAGGGCGCGCTTGCTGGCAAAGTGCTTGTAGATGGCGGGCCCCTGAATGCCTACTGTGCTGGCAACTTCGGCAATGGTGGTGGCGGTATAACCCTGGCGTGCGAACAGGTCCTCGGCGGCGCCGAGTATTGCCTCGCGGGTACTACCAACGCTCTCTGCCTTGCCCATTGACTGTGCTCCTGTGTCGCAGTAGGTTAACGGTTAATAACTATTAACTCAATCCAGGAGTGCTGCCATGCCTGCCGCTGCCCAAACCACCACTGCACCCGATTCCCGCAACAGCGGTGTCGCGATGGCAAAGTCTATCGAGAGTATCGCGCTGGCCGAGGCCGGTCCGTCCGAAGTGCAGCGCACCTTGACCCAGCCACTGGTCGATGCCTTGTGGGACAGCGGCCTCATGCAGTGGATGAATCCCGTGCAGGCCGGTGGCAGTGAGCCGGGTTTTGCCGAGCTCATTGAAACCTGGATCGAGATGGCGCGCCAGGATGGGTCCCTGGGCTGGATTGGTATCGCGAACCTGCCCTCGGCCTGTTTTGCCGCCGCCTACATGAGCGACCAGGGCTTTGCGGAGGTGTTTACGCAAAATGGCAATCGCGTGACTATGGCAGGACAATTTTTTCCCAATGGCACCGGTGAAAAAGTCGATGGAGGCTACCGCGTAACCGGGGCGTGGCAGTTTGGCAGCGGCAGCGGCCACTCGCAGTATATCTGCGCGGGCTTCCTGCCAATGGACAACGGCCAGATGCTCATGGCCGACGATGGCGTTATGCCCCTGATGACGGTAGCCGTCGTGCCGCGTGATGACGTGGTCTTCAAAGATGGCTGGCACGTTCAGGGCCTCAAGGGCACGGGTAGTTACGATTATGAACTCACCGACGTTTTTGTGCCTGAAAGCCATACCTACAGTCTTTTGAGCCGTGCGCCACAACGTGGCGGTACGCTGTACCGGTTTGGCGTGATGCCGCTGACCGGTTGCGGGCACGCAGCCTGGGCGCTGGGTGTATCGCGCGGTGCGCTCGATGACGTGGTTGAACTTGCCATCGAGAAGACCCGTATGGGCGAAGAGAGCTCTATCGCGCACAAACTGACCTTCCAGCGTGACCTGGCGCATCACGAGGGGATGTGGCGCGCGGCGCACAGGCTGGTGGTTGATACTTACACGCAGATGGAGTCACGCCTTGAAGCTGGCGAAGCGCTCTCACCAACAATGCGCGCCGATATGCGTATCGCCGCGACTTACGCCACAGAAGCCAGTCGCGAGATCGTGCAATTCACGCACCTGGCAGCCGGTACCACTGCCATCCGCGAGGGTAACCGCCTGGAGCGTGCCTTCCGTGATATGTATACCGGCACGCAACATGCTTTTATCAGCGAAAAAACCTACACCGAGGCCGGCAAGTTAATGCTGGGCCTCATCGAAGACAGCCCGGCGTTGTGAGCGTCGTAAACTGCACCCGTTACTCAGGCACTGGATGACAACAACATGAAAGATTTTGCAGGTAAGACCGCTGTGATCACCGGCGGAGCGGGCGGTATCGGCCGCGCCATGGCCGAGTTGTTCCTGGCCAGGGGTATGAATGTGGTTATCGGCGATATCGAGCAGACCGCCCTGGACAAGACCGTCGCGGAGCTGCAGTCGATGGGCCCCTGTACAGGCGTGGTCACTGACGTGTCCAGTGCGGAAGATGTGCAGGCACTGGCAGGCGCAGCACTGCAAGCGTATGGCGCTATTCATATCGCCTGCAATAACGCCGGAGTATTTGCCGGTGGGCTGTTGTGGGAAGAAAGCATTGCCGATTACCAGTGGCAGATGGACGTCAATGTCTGGGGAGTGATACACGGAATCCGTACATTCATTCCGATCATGAAAGCGCAGGATGAGCCGTGCCACGTGGTCAATACCGCATCTATGGCGGCGGTCACGGCGATGCCCTACTCAGGCATCTACCATATGACCAAGCACGCTGTGCTGGCGCTGAGCGAATCCCTCTACCATGAACTTGCATTTCATGCGCCCAATGTGAACGTCTCCGTCCTGTGCCCGGAGGCTATCAACACCGGTATCGCACAGTCAGAACGCAATCGTCCGACGAAGTACGCAGGCGACACCCAGGCAACCGATGAAAGCGCGATGGTACATCAGGCGCTCGCCGATAGCGTAGCCGGTGGCATTGGTCCCGAGGTGATGGCGCAGCGGGTTTACGAGGCCATTGTGGAACAGCGTTTTTACATCCTGTCAGACGAGGCATGGCGCGCCAGCGCCAATGTTCGATTGGATGATGTCCGGCAGGGCCGCAACCCGACTTTTGCGCCACCGATACAGTGATCATTAACGAAAAACGACTGGAACAAACACGACAGGTGTTCAGACTATGACACAAACCCCTACAACCGGCGCTGGCCCCCAAACGATGATTGACGCTGATGATGCCACCATCGCCGCTGCGCTGGAGCACGCCAGCGTGCCCACCCTGATGATGTGCATGGTGCACCTGACCGGTGATACCAGTTTACTGGACGGCCCTGTCCGTCCAGCGGGCGTTTACATCAACGAGTACCAGGGTTATATGTCGGAAGAGGACAAAGCCACTGTGCGCGCGCAGGCTCTGTCTGTGCTCAAGGACTATCGTGATGGCGGCTGCCAGTTACCGTCTGCGCCCGACGCCGCAACGGTGCACCGCATGATGAATTTTATTGTGGCACAGGAAGTGCCCGTTGATTACGTTCCCATGATGATGGAAGAGATGGAACTGGACGGTCGCGACCAACGCTCGGACGCCTGGGGCGCGGACGTCGACCCCGGGGCAAGGGCAGAACACCAGGTGTTGGTTATCGGTGGTGGCATGTCCGGTGTGCTGGCGGCCTATCGCTTGCAGGAGGCTGGCATACCGTTCCTGGTGATCGAGAAAAACCCCTCTGTGGGTGGCACCTGGTACGAAAACCGGTATCCCGGGGCGCGGGTGGATGTGGGTAACCATCTCTACAGTTACTCGTTTGAGCCGGCGCATCACTGGACGCAGTACTTTTCCCAACAACCGGAACTGCAGCAGTATTTTGAAGATGTCGTAGACAATCATGACCTGCGCGGTCATTTCCATTTTAATACCGAAGTGCAAAGTGCGGTGTTTGACGAGGATGACGGCCTTTGGCATGTCACTGCCAGAGACGCGCAGGGCAAAACGCATCGCTATACGGCCAATAGTGTGATCAGCGCGGTCGGCCAGCTCAATCGTCCCACGCTGCCGGACATCCCTGGCATTGACAGTTTTCAGGGGCAGTGGTGCCATTCTGCCGCCTGGGATCCCGGTATCGATTGCGCGGGCAAGCGGGTGGCAGTCGTCGGCTCCGGTGCCAGTGCCTTTCAGATCGTTCCCAGCATCGCCTCACAGGTGTCTGAACTCACAGTTTTCCAGCGCTCGGCGCCGTGGATGTTTGAGAACCCGATTTATCACGACACCGTGGCCAGTGGTAAAAAATGGTGCCTGCAGAATATTCCTTTCTACACCCGCTGGTTCCGCTTCCTGCTCTTCTGGCCGGCCTGTGATGGCGCCTACGAGACGGTTTTTGTCGACCCGCAATGGCCGCACCAGGAGCGCTCCATCGGCGAGATGAACGATTTCGTCTACACCATGTTTTCAGACTACATCAAGTCGCAGGTCGGTGACGATGAAGCACTGCTGGAGAAAGTGATTCCAGACTACGCACCGATGGGCAAACGTACCCTGCAGGACAACGGCAGCTGGCTGTCTGCGTTGAAGCAGCCGAACGTGGAACTGGTGACACAGGGGGTTGCCCGTGTGGAGGCAGATGCGGTGATTGGTGATGATGGCACGCGCTATCCGGTCGACGTGATCATTTACGCCACCGGTTTTGAGACCGATCGTTTCCTCTGGCCCATGGAGATCAAGGGCCGGGCGGGTACCACGCTGGCCGGGCAGTGGGGCATTGAGCCGGCGGCGTATCTGGGTATTACCGTGCCCAACTTCCCCAATTTTTACTGCATGTATGGGCCCGGCACCAACCTGGCCTTTGGTGGCAGCCTGATCTTTAACGGGGAGTGCCAGATTCGCTATATCATGGAATGCCTCAAAGCACAGTTTCAGCACGGTGCGCGCACTATCGAATGTCGCGGGGAAGTCTTTGACGATTACTACCGGCGCTTTCGGGAACTGCACGCGCAGTTGATCTGGGAGCACAAGTCTATCAAGCACAGCTTCTACCAGAACGCAGAAGGCAAAGTGACCCTGCTGTGGCCGTGGAAGATTCTCGATATGTGGCGCTGGACCAAATCGGTTAACACACAGGACTATCAATTTAACTAACGCAGCGGGCAGCGTGCAGTCGCCGCAGTGATCGGCGACAAGTGGGCGAGCCACAACGACAGCCAGCGCTGGCACGCTGGCAACTAACAAGCATCGGGTTCAGCCGGCATCGAACCCTCAGTAACGGTCTGGAGACAACATGAGTGCACTGCAAGGAAAAATTGCCATCGTAACCGGCGCCGCATCCGGTATTGGGCTAGCCTGCGCCCAGCGCTTCGCGCGCGAGGGGGCGGTCGTGGTGGGGTGCGATGTACAGGAGTCCGCGCACTGGCCTTCGGTGGTGGCCGCGTCCGCATCGTCACGCTTGTCGATACTCGATGTGACCGACGGCGCGGCGCAGGCCGCTTTCGCGGAGGCAGTCGTTGCCGAATTTGGTCGAATCGATATTCTGGTGACTGCCGCGGGCGTTGGCGACGGCGGCCCGGTAGGTATGCTCGATGAAGCCGCCTGGGACAGGGTCATCGACATCAACCTCAAGGGCACCTACCTGTCGATCAAGGCGGTGATCGATACCATGGCGGCGCAGCGCAGTGGCAGCATTATTACGGTCGCCAGTGTTGAGGGGCTCAATGGCACTGAAGGCGGTAGTGTGTATAACGCCTCCAAAGGCGGGGTTATCCTGCTGACCAAGAACGTGGCCATCGATTATGGTCGGCTGGGCGTGCGCAGCAACGCGATCTGCCCTGGCTTTATCGAAACTCCCATGCTGCGCGCACTGATGGACCCAATGCCCGACTTCGAAGCAGACGTCACACGTGAGACCAAGCTCGGTCGTCTGGGCAGGGCCGAGGAAATCGCCGGCGCAGCTTTTTTCCTGGCGTCGGACGATGCATCTTTCGTGACCGGCCAGACCCTGGTGGTGGATGGCGGCTACACCGCAGGGCATAGCCACGGCATCGTTGAGATGATGGGCCTGGTGTAGTCTGCGCCAGGCCGCATGCCGGCTAGCGACCCAGCATGGAACGTGCGACCAGCTCGCGCATGATCTCCGATGAGCCGCCATAGATACGCTGGATGCGCGCATCGGCATAGAAGCGCGAGATAGGATACTCAATAGTATAGCCATAGCCGCCAAACAGTTGCAGGCAGTCATCCACAGTCTTGCACTGCATCTCTGTTGATGCGTATTTCAGCATGGCCGCATCATCGGCGCCCAGTGCACCGCGCGTGTACTGTTCGGCGCACTTTTCCAGGAAGGCGCGGTTAAGCGCAATCTCGGTTTTCACCTGGGCCAGCACAAAGCGTGTGTTCTGGAAGCTGGCCACAGTCTGGCCGAACGCCTTGCGCTCCATGACATAATTGACGGTCAGTTCCAGCGCGCCTTCGGCCGCGGCGACCGCTTGTGCAGCAATGCCGAGGCGTTCACGGGGCAGTTCTGTCATCATGATGACAAAGCCCTTGTTCAACTCACCCAGCAGTGCATCGGCGGGCAGTCGCACGTCCTGAAAGAACAGTTCAGCCGTATCGGAGGTGTGCTGGCCAAGCTTCTCGATTTTCTTGCCGCGCTCAAAACCCGGCAGGGAGGCGTCTACCAGAAATAGCGATGTGCCTTTGGCGCCCTTGCCGGGGTCAGTGATGGCGGCCACGATCACCATGTCGGCCAGCATCCCATTGGTGATGAAAATCTTGGAGCCATTGAGTATCCACTCGTCGCCATCGCGCACGGCGCTGGTTCGAATGCCCTGCACGTCAGAGCCAGCGCCGGGTTCTGTCATGGCCAGCGCTCCCAGGATCTCGCCGCTGACCATGCCGGGCAGCCACTGGTTCTTTTGCGCGTCGGTACCAAAGTGGTTGATGTACGGGGCAACGATATTGCTGTGAATGCTGTAACCGGTGGCAATGCCGCCAAAGCCCATGCGTGACATCTCTTCGAGAATCGCAAAGGTCACCTGTGGGTCGGCGCCGGCCGCGCCATAGGCCTCTGGCATGTCAGCGCAGAGCAGTCCGGCTGCTCCCAGGGTGTGCCACAGCTCGCGCGGTACCGCGTGTGCCTCCTCCCACTGTTCGAAGTGCGGCGCCACCTCCTGCTCAAGAGCGCGGCGAGTCATATCCCGAAAAAGCGTGAGCTCTTCGTTGTCCATGCTTCATTCTCCCAACTGTAAGGCAAAGAGCGGCAAGTTTGCTTGAAAGCGTGCGGGTAAACAACACGGCGGCCGTGTTAAATCGCCGGCGCAAGCACGCTGCCCGGGCGTCGCTCGCGCGGTGAGCGCAGGTGCTGGCAGCCCGCGCTGACAGTGCTATAGTAGGCGTCGTTTTGACAACTCATCCGATAACCTCTGGAGATCAACAATGCGCGAGTACATGCAGTTTTACATCAATGGCCAGTGGGTGGACCCGGTCACACCAAAGTCTCACGATGTGATCAATCCGGCCACTGAGGAGGTGTGTGCGCACATCTCGTTGGGCTCCGAGGCCGACGTCGACAAAGCGGTGGCCGCCGCCAAGGCCGCCTTCAAAAGCTTTAGCCGAACCAGTGTTGCAGAGCGCGTTGAACTGCTGGAAAACTGCGTAGAAGTCTACAAAAAATACTATGCCGACATTGCCAATGCCATCCGCGAGGAAATGGGCGCACCCGCCAGCCTGGCCATGACGGCCCAGGCGTACACCGGCCAGGGCCACCTCGAAGAGGCAGCACGCGTGCTGAAAACCTTCCAGTTTGAGGAAGACCTGGGTGAGCATCGTATTTTCAAGGAGCCGATCGGTGTCTGTGGCCTGATCACGCCATGGAACTGGCCAGTGAACCAGATCTCCTGCAAGGTCGCACCAGCCCTGGCCGTGGGCTGTACCATGGTACTCAAGCCCAGCGAAGTAGCGCCGCTGTCTGCATACCTGTTTGCGCAGGTGATGGATGAAGCCGGTGTTCCGGCAGGCGTGTTCAATCTGGTCAATGGCGATGGCCCAACGGTGGGCACCGCGCTGTCGAAGCATCCCGATGTCGATATGATGTCATTCACCGGGTCTACCCGCGCTGGTTCGCTGGTCGCGCAAAATGCCGCACCGACTGTCAAGCGTGTCACGCAGGAACTGGGCGGCAAGTCACCGAACATCGTTCTGGCCGACGCTGACCTCGAAGCGGCCGTCACGCGCGGCGTGATGCACATGTACCAGAACACCGGGCAATCCTGCAATGCACCCTCACGGATGCTCGTGCCCGCTGAACTGCTGGAGCAGGCCGAGGCGATTGCGGCGAAAGTGACTGAAGCGGTTGTGGTGGGTGACCCCGCCGATGAAGCAACCACCATGGGTCCTGTGGTCTCCGACGTGCAGTTCAAAAAGATCCAGGCACTGATCGAGAAAGGCATTGAAGAGGGCGCCAAACTCGTCACCGGTGGGCCCGGACGCCCGGACGGCATCGACAAGGGTTACTTTATTCGTCCAACCGTGTTTTCCCAGGCGAATAACGAAATGACCATTGCGCGCGAGGAAATTTTTGGCCCTGTCCTGACCATGATTCCCTATACCTCGGAAGAAGAAGCGATAGAGATTGCCAACGATACTGCCTATGGCCTTGCCGGCTATGTGCAGGGTGGCGACCTGGGGCATGCACGCGAGGTCGCATCGCGCATTCGCGCCGGGAACGTCAATATCAACGGCGCGTCGGGCGGTTTCAATGTACCCTTTGGCGGCTACAAGCAGTCCGGCAACGGTCGCGAGTGGGGCAGTCATGGCTTCACCGACTACCTGGAAATAAAGGCGGTTGCGGGTCACGGCAGTTAAGCCATGGGGCGTTTTGTACTGGCGATTGATCAGGGCACAACCGGCAGTACTGTCGCCCTGATGGACGCCCGCGGCAAGTTGCGGGCGTCCGTCAATAATGAGTTTCCACAGCTGTACCCCCAGCCTGGCTGGGTAGAACACAACCCTGACGAAATATGGCGTTCCGTACTCAAGGGCATTCGAGCCATCTTTCGCCAGGGCATTTGCAAGTCGACAGACATCGCCGCAATAGGAATCACCAACCAGCGCGAGACGACGCTACTTTGGGATCGCCGCAGCGGTGACCCCCTGAATAATGCGATAGTCTGGCAGTGCCGTCGTACGACGTCGTTCTGCGACTCCCTGCGCAAAGCCGGCCATGAGGCGGCGATCAAACGCAAATCAGGGCTGGTTCTGGATCCGTACTTTTCCGGTAGCAAGTTTCGCTGGTTGCTGAAAAATACGCCGGGTATCAAGCCCACGCTGAAAGCCGGGCATATCGCCGGGGGCACCATTGACAGCTATCTGATCTGGCGACTGAGCGACGGTCAGGCCCACGTCACTGACATCTCCAATGCCTCGCGCACCTCGCTGATGAATCTCGCGACTGGCCAGTGGGATGCCTCCCTGCTGAAGCTCTTCGACGTGCCGCAAGCCATATTGCCGCGCATTGTGCCATCCAGTGGCATCATGGCGTACACGCGCGGTGTGCCGGGCCTGCCCGATGGCATCCCCATTGCCGGTGTTGCGGGGGATCAGCAAGCCGCGCTGTTTGGCCAGGCCTGCTTTGGTGTTGGCGATGCCAAGTGCACCTTTGGGACGGGCTCGTTCATCCTGATGAACACTGGCACAACGCTGCTGCACTCCAAGGCAGGCTTGCTGACCACCGTTGCCTGGCAACTGGGCGAGAACGCACCCACACACTACGCGCTGGAGGGTGGCGCATTTGTTTGCGGTGCCGCTGTGCAGTGGTTGCGCGATGGCTTGCAGTTTATCAGGAAGGCGGCGGATATCGAGGTGCTGGCAGCGAGCGTCGCAGACCATGGCGGTGTGGAGTTTGTGCCGGCGCTAACCGGCCTGGGCGCGCCACACTGGGCGCCGGAGGCGCGAGGGACACTGACTGGCCTGACGCGCGGCACCGAGCGCGGGCACATTGCGCGCGCGACACTCGATGCCATGGCCCTGCAAAATGCCGATATCCTGCGCGCCATGGAGACTGACCTGGGTAAACGCATGCGCCCGCTACGTGTCGACGGCGGCGCTGCCGCCAACGATTTGCTGATGCAGATTCAGGCCGACGTACTCGGGCGCAGATTGATCCGCCCCCAGGTCATAGAGACCACCGTTGCCGGCGCCTGCTATCTTGCCGGCCTCGGCGTGGGCCTGTGGGAGAGCGCCGCGGAAGTACAAAAAATATGGCGCGCCGAGCGCGAGTTTGCAGTCGCAATGAGTGCGCCAGCGCGCAGGAAGCGACTCGCGTCCTGGAACACCGCGCTGCAGCGCACTATGCTCTAGAGCAGACAGCGGCAAGAGTAACCCGATGGCAGACATACTCAAATTTCGCAAGCCTTCGCTAAAAGAAAAACATCGGGGCAATACCCTGTGCCGCAGCGGCCATCACAAGTGGGTGATGGATACCGCCAGGCGATTTGACGTCAAGCAGGGCAAACTGGTTACCGTGTTTCGCTGTAGCCGCTGCAACGAGTGTAAGGTAAAGGCGCTCTGACAGAGTCGGCGCGCTGACGAAAATCGCATGCTCGTGAAGGCTATTGGCAACGGCGATACTCGCAATAATAATAAGTTGGCGCGTGTCATCTTGCAGGTACGTGTGAACAGTCACTGGTAAGGAAGAGCCAATGCACCCAGCGCGAGCAACACATATCGAGCCCCCTACAACGGCTGCCAGACCTCCGGTGGCGCCGCGGCTGTTTCAGTGGGGAATTTTCCCGCTTGTCATGACCCTGACCGTGTTGACCACAGGGTGGCTGATCCGGGGCGGCATGGAAGTCGCCCTTGCGGTGCTGATCGCGCAGGGAGGTGCGGTGGTGGTGATTCTGCTGGCGGAGCGGCTCTATCCGCATCACATCAGCTGGCTGCACTCGCATCAGGATGTTCGCGTTGACTTCACGCACACGGTTGGGATCGGCCTGTTGACCGCGTTTGCGGCGCCGCTGGCAACGGCGGCCGGTGTGGCTGTTGCGGCCTGGCTTTCCGGTTATGTCGCGTGGGGATTCTGGCCCACCGGTTGGCCTTTGCTGGCGCAGTTGTTCCTGGCGCTGCTCATTGGCGAGTTGCCGGGTTACTGGATCCATCGCTGGCAACATGCCTGGGATGGCCTGTGGCGTTTTCACAGCGTGCATCACAGCGCGCCGCGTCTGTACTGGTTAAATGCAGGGCGCTTTCACCCGGTGGATGTACTATCGACTTACGTGCCCACCTACCTGTTGTTGGTGGCGCTGGGGTGCAGTGCTGAGGTCATTGCCTACTTTGGTGTTGTGACGGCGGTGCACGGGCTCTTCCAGCACAGCAACATCCAGTTGAAACTGGGTCCGCTGAACTGGATTTTCAGCATGGCGGAGTTACACCGCTGGCACCACTCGCGCACGATTGAAGAGGCCAACTCCAATTACGGCCAGACCATCAGCGTGTGGGACTGGGTTTTCGGCACACGCTACCTGCCGCCCGATCGCTCGCCGCCCGAGGAGATCGGTATTGCCGACCTGCCCAACTTTCCCATGACCTGGTGGGCACAGATTCTCGCGCCCTTTCGCTGGGCGCGGGTTAAGCGCGAGAGTGCGGGCAGTTAAACTGCGGCAGGTTTCAATCGCTGCCTCCTGCGATTAAGCTGCGCTGCTCAGGGTTTTTCTTTGCGTTGTAAAGCGCGCGATCAAGCAGGGATTTTTTATGACTGACACCATCAAAACCGCAGGTAATTTGCAGGGCTACGCTGTTCTGGTGACAGGCGGAGGCACGGGTATCGGTGCCGGTTGCGCTGCGGCGCTGGCCGCCGACGGCGCAGCCGTGACCATCAGTGGGCGCCGTGCTGAAGTGCTGGAGGCCGCGGCAGAAAGCATAGCCTCGGCAGCGCAATTTGGCGGCAGCGTGCAGATCGTTACGGGCGATGTCACCAACGAAGATGACGTGCAGGCCATGGTAGAAAAAGCGCTGGGCCCAACCGGCAGGCTCAATGGCTGCATTGCCAATGCCGGTGGCGGTGGCATGCTTATGGGCTATGAAAAAATGGACACCGACGAGTTTATCCGGGTGATGAACCTGAACGTGCTGGGCACCATGTTGTGTATCAAGCACACATTGCAGCCCATGATTGACGCCGGCGGCGGTTCATTCATTGGCATGTCTTCCCTGGCAGGCCACATCACTCACCCCTGGTTTGGCGCCTACCCGGTCAGCAAGGCCGGCATTGAGGCAATGATCCGTAACGCGGCGGATGAAAACGGGGTGCATAACGTGCGCTTTAATGCCATTCGCCCCGGGTTTGTCGCCACCGAAATCATGGAAGGTATTCCGCGCGACGGAGAGATCTACCAGTCATACATCGTCAATACGCCGCTGGGTGACGTAGGCTATCCGCAGGATATTGGCCAGCTGGCGCGTTTCCTGGTCAGCCCCGAATCCCGCTGGATCACCGGCCAGTGCATTAATGTGGATGGCGGGCACTCCCTGCGTCGCGGCCCGGATTTCTCATCCTTCAAAGCCTGACGATCACGCCAGCCAAACGCCTTTACGCGCTTTCAGGCGGGCAGCAGGAGTGTCGCCGCGGTCACAAAATCGGTGACTGCGTGCGCAATTCGCGCGCCGGGTCGTGCCAAGTCAGTGCGCTTTTTCTATACTAGCGAGCGAGTTGGGGCGCAAGCGATTGGCCCGAGCCCGGCCATTGGATCGCGGGGACGCCAGGGCATCCGGCGCGCAGCACCAGTAATGACCTTGCAATTGCAGGGTTACTCGCGGCCCGTTCATGCAGGCAAGCCGTCACGGCAGGGAGTTGCAGAAAATGAAAGCAGTGATTCGTTCAGCGTTGCTCGTGGTGTTCGCGGTGCTAGGCACCGGGTCGCTGGTAGCGTGTTCCGCGTTTGACGAGAAGTTCTACGAGGCGCAACCCGATACGGTCAAGCCCAGCGAGGATCCGCTGGTGTTGGCCTACTTTGAGCGCGCCCTGAACGACGAGGGCATTGCCTACAAACGCAACTACGAGGGCAAGTACATGGCCCTTCACCCCAACCAGAACGATGACCTTATCGACGTGAGCAAGCGTTTTGACGGCTTCAGCGTGGAGCAAAGCACACTCAAGGTCACCAAGGGTTGCGCCGCGCAGCGCATGCAGGCGTATCTGCGTTCGAAGAACATCATCTATACGGTGGTACTGCAGCAACAGGACGCCTACCTGCACATGAGCCTGGACGACTTCAATAAATACGATATCGCCGGCCAGTGGGATGCGTTTACCCGCGGCTGCGCCGCAAGCGAATAAGCTGCGCCTGCTCGTCTGTCTGTGGCACGCAGGCTCTGCGGGGCTGTCAGCGTGTCGTCGCAGCGCGCTTGCGACGTGACAGGCCATACTTTCTGACCATGCCGCGCAGCTGGTCATAGCTCAGGCCCAGTGCGGCAGCGGTACGACGCTGGTTGTGAGCGTGCTCTGCCAACGCCTCGCTTAACAGTTGCTTTTCAAGCCTGGCGACGCGCGTGGTGAAATCATCCTTGCGGTGCACGTCGTCAGCGGGCACGTTAGCGCCGGGTTGTTCGCGCACATCGATGACACCGGGTGGGGTCGATTGCGCGTAGGGCGACAGGAAAGGGTCGATAATGACCTCATGCACCGGTGTGCTGCTGTCACCCCAGCGGTGTAGAGAACGTTCAACCGCATTTTTAAGTTCGCGCACATTGCCAGGCCAGTGGTAGTGCTCAAGTTGCGCCATTGCCTTCTCGCTGAAGCCCGGGAATACCTCCCAGCCCAGTTCCGCACTCATACCCAGGGCAAAATGTTCGGCCAGTTGTGCGATGTCGCCGCTGCGCTGGCGCAGGGCCGGCAGGTGCACCACGTCGAAACTCAATCGGTCGAGGAGGTCGGCGCGAAATTCGCCGCTGCTGCTCAGTGTACGCAAGTCTGCATGTGTTGCAGCTATCACGCGAACATCTACCCGCAGTGTCTGCTGGCCACCGAGGCGTTCGAACTCGCCGTACTCCACCAGTCTTAGCAGCTTCTCCTGGAGGCGTTGCGACATAGTGCCGACCTCGTCCAGAAACAGCGTGCCGCCGTCCGCGCGTTCAAAGCGGCCGTGATGAATCCTGCTGGCGCCGGTAAAAGCGCCAGGCTCGTGTCCGAACAGTTCGGATTCGAGCAGGCCGTCTGCCATCGCGGCACAGTTCACCTTGATCAGTGGGGCGTCCCAGCGCGGCGACAGGTAGTGCAGTCGCTGCGCGACCAGTTCCTTGCCCGTGCCGCGCTCGCCCAGGACCAGAATAGGACGGTCGATCGGGGCGAGTGCCGACACATGCGCCAGTGCCTCTGCCAGTGCCGCAGAGTCACCAATCATGCTCTCTTGAATTCTCATCGGTAAAAATAACCTTAAAATATGGCATTAAAAGCTAACTATAAGGCTAAAAAAACCATTTATACAGTATTAGTCGACCTGAATTTTCTGGTAAGAACCAATAAAAGCATTAAAAAACAGGGGGATAGAATTTCTGGCATGCAAAATGTATTGAACAGGGTGATCGATAGCGCCGGGCCTGTCGTTGACATGCCCGTGCCCGCCCCGGAACAAGCGCCGCACAGATCGCCGGGCGCCAGCTCACAGGAGTCATCAGTATGCAGTCGAGGGAAGAGCGTAAGTTGGTGTACAGCGCACTGCTGATAGCCTGTGCGGTGATTGCCCTGGGTGCCGGGCCGCTGGTGGGACTTTGGGGATTTTTGCAGGTCGCGGTGATGATGGAACTGGTTGGTTGGTTGGGCGTGCGGCGCGGTAATCGTGGCTGCTAGATTCAGGTATCAGGGTAACAGGAGAGAGTAGATGGGCATTTTTTCACGCATGACGGACATCATTAATTCCAATATCAATTCAATGCTGGACCAGGCCGAAGATCCTGAAAAGATGGTGCGGCTGATTATCCAGGAGATGGAAGATACCCTTGTGGAGGTGCGCAGTTCGTCGGTCAGAGTCATTGCTGACCGCAAAGCAGCCACGCGCCGCCTGGAGCGCGTGCGCGAGGAGGCGCAAAGCTGGGAGAACAAGGCACGCCTGGCCATTGCCAAGCAGCGCGAAGATCTTGCCAGAGCGGCGCTGCAGGAGAAGCGGGCGATCGAGGAAGAAATCGCGATTGTCGAGGCAGAGTTACAAACGACCGATGAGCACATAGAGCAGCTCAATCACGAGGTCGCACAGTTGCAGCAAAAACTCGACGACGCACGCGCAAAACAAAAGGCACTGCTAATGCGTGGAAAAACCGTTGAGTCGCGCATCAAGGTGAAGCGCCAGATGCAACGCGATGCGCTGGACAACGCGTTCCACCGGTTTGAGCACTACGAGCGCCGCATGGACACTCTGGAGAGCCAGCTCGAGGCCATGGATGTGGGTCGCGAAGTGTCGCCTGACCTTGCAGTGCAGATCCAATCGCTGGAAGATGACGAAGTAATCAGCGATGAACTGCAGCGTCTGAAATCTGAGATGGAGGGTAGCGCTGCGCAAGCAACGCCCGCTTCTGCGCCGCGCGCAACCAGGTCCGCCGCAAAAAAGCGCACTGCGGCCGGCAGCAACCAGAATACAGCGGGTAAAGCCTAGTGGGCAACAAGCCGTTGCACGCGATGGACGCTAACACTCACACGATAATGGGGCAGGAGCGTACGCGGCCCCTGCCACCTGAGGAAACAATCCATGGAATTCTGGAAGTTCATGTTCGTGCCAACGATTCTTTTTCTGACAGTCGTGGCGCCGATCTGGATCACCATGCACTACCGTAGCGTTAACCGCTCTTCGCGCGGCCTGAACGCCGAGGATCGTGAATCTATTGAGCTGATGCTGGAAACCGTCGACAAGCTGACGGATCGCATCAGCACACTCGAAGCCATACTGGATGATGATCATCCGGGTTGGAGGGAACAGATCCGGCGCGCTGACGCCCAGGAGGAATAGCCATGCCACGCAAGTATTCGCATCTCGATGCCGACCGCGCCGCGAGTGACCACGCACAGCACAATGGCGCCAGCACCAATGGCCCGACCACGCACGGTCGCCCCCGACGTGGTGCTCGCGCGCGGCAGGGTTTTTACACTCGACGCAATGCAGGGTGGGGCTTTAACCTCTACCGCAATACCCGTGACGGAAAAATCGGTGGCGTCTGCGCGGGCGTCGCCGACTACTGGGAGGTTGAGGCCTGGGTGGTCAGGTTGCTGTGGGTGGGCCTTTTTATCTTCGCATCGCCGCTGGCCTTTTGGCTCTATGTGGGCGCCTGGATCGCGCTGGCGCCGCGCCCGCATCGTGGCAGCTACGGTGCTGGTGACGGGGGCGACCATAACAGTGCCTACGAGGGCTACGCCGTTGATACCGAGTACGACGAGATACGCCACCAGCATCGCCCGCGCAAAATGTTCCGTTACAGTGACCAGCCGGCCGTGCGGCTTGCCCGGGCCCGTGAGCGTCTGGATGCGGCGCTGCGCCGCACGGAAGATATGGAGTCTTACGTAACCTCGCGCCGCTATTCCCTGAACAAGGAATTCTCACAACTCTAGCGCTTGCTGTGTGTTCGGGCCGCAGGCTTGCCGCGTTGGGCCTGCGTTTGCGTAGCACTCGGCCAGCCCGCAAGCACCACTTTAAGCGTCCTGCATTGTTCGCTATGATCAAGTCATAACAGCGATAATCAGGGAAGCCGTTTTATGCAGCAGCAGGACGTTTACGTTCCACCCCCCAGCCTGTTCCTGGCTTTCACCGAAATGCACCGCGTGCTGGGTGAAGTGTTATCACTGCGCCTGTCACGTAAAGCGTTACTGCGACGTGCCCCCGAAGGTGACGGCCATGCGGTGATGGTATTGCCCGGTTTTCTGGCGGGCGATCGCTACAACGCGGCGCTGCGCAGGTTTCTTGCAGAACTGGGGTACGTCGTGTACGGCTGGGGCCAGGGCCAGAACCTGGGGCCAAGAGACGGCGTGCTTGAAGGCCTGGAAGAACGCATCACTGACATTTACGCAGAGCACGGTGCGATGTCGCTGGTTGGGCACAGCCTCGGCGGTATCTTTGCGCGCGAGATTGCGCGACGCGAACCCCACATGGTGCGGCAGGTGATTTCCCTGGGCAGCCCCTTCGGTGAAGGGCGTATGACGGCGTCCATTCCCGCACGCCTGTTTACCGCGCTTAATCCCCCCGAGGAACTTCCTATCGAAGAGGAGCTGCTCTCGTCGGCCCCTCCCGTACCCACGACCGCGATTTATTCTACTGGTGATGGCATCGTCAACTGGAAAACCACCTATCAGGCCAATGGCCACGCGCAAACCCAGAGCGTGCGAGTGCGCGGCAGCCACTGTGGTATGACGTTTAACCCGTCAATCTGGTATCTCATAGCGCAGATGCTGGCCCTGCCCGAGGGGCAGTGGCGGCGCTTCGAGGGTGCGGCTAACTGCCAGTGGGTGTATCCGGCGGCATTGGTGTAATGCCTTAGGCGCGCAGCGCGCTGCACCGTGTTCCCCGGTGTAGTGGGGCGGTGCTATATTGTCGGCCTGTGATGCCACTGTGCCGCCGCAATGCTTGATACCCTTAACATCCAGAACTCCATGCTACCCACGCTGATACATCCCGTTGCGCGGGCACTGCGTTTGTACGGCGTCGATGCGCAGGCATTGTTCATCGAGGTGGGAATAGATAGCTCCGCAACCGGCGTGCCGACCCAGCGTATTCCGCAGTCCAGGTTCAGCGCCCTGATGGGTAGAGCAGTGGAACTGACGGGCGATGAGGCCTTCGGTCTTGCGGCAGCGCGTCAGTTGCAACCACAGATTCTGCTCGCGCTTGGCCTGTCCTGGCTGGCCAGCGATACCGTCTATGACGGCCTGCGACGGATGGTGCGTTTTGCGCGTTGCCTCAGTACCGGCGTCGAGATTCACCTGGAGGAGGAGGGCGAGCTGCTGCACGCCTGGTTGTATGGAAGCCTGTATCCCCCACGGCCGGTTTTTGCCGGCCGCGATTATGGCATAGGCATTGTCATGCAGATGTGCGTGCATACGCTTGGGGAGGAGCTGCGCGCCGTCGAGGCCCGTCTGGCCCGCCCTGCACCGCACAACCCAGAGCCCTGGCAGCGCATGTTTGGGCCGACAGTGCGCTTTGACAGTGCCGATACCCGTGTCACCTGGCGCCTTGCAGATGTCGAGCAACCGCTGGTCAGCGGCGACCCGGCGCTCGCGCGGGTAACCGATGAGCGGGCGCAGGCCTATCTGGACAACCTCTTGAGCAATAGCCTCACGCGAAACGTGGCCAATATTATTATCCAGGAGTTACCCGACGGTGCGCCAGCCCAGGATCGCGTAGCGCAAGCCCTGAAGCTCAGCAGCAGGACGCTGCAACGGCGTCTTGCGCATGAAAATACGACGTTCAGTGAACTGGTAAGTGAGGCGCGGCTGGAACTGGCGCGCGCCTATCTTGGCCAGCAAGGCAAGTCGGTGGTAGAGACGGCCTACCTGCTGGGCTATTCTGAACCGAGCACGTTTTCACGCGCATTCAAAAGCTGGACCGGCCAGTCGCCGGTGCAATACTGTGCCGCGCACCGGTAGTGTAAAAAACAGGCGTGTGCCCGGTTGAGCGAACGTAAACGTAAGACACCAGCCCCTGGCGGGCGTATTGACCAACGGGAACAGCAAATGAACAACATCCTGATAGTGGCAGACCCCGCAGAGACTTGCGTGGCGATACCGCGAGGGCTTGAACTTGCTCGCAAGCTGGGCCTGGGGGCAGAGGTCGTTGCATTTGTCTATGCGCCGTTGAAAACGCTCAACGTCAGCGCCAGCGAACAAGGCCGCATCAAGACGCGCTTGCTGCAGGAGCGCGAGTCAGTGGTTCGGGCGCACCTTACGCGCCACGGCGCAGCTGAGGCGGGCACAGGCCTGAAAGTGATATGGGAAAAGAACATTGAACAGTGGCTGCTGCGCCAATGTGCAAGCGGCAGGTACGTGGGGCTTGTCAAGGGCGTGGGCGGCGCCCCGACTGTCGTGCATGCATCAACGGACTGGCAACTGTTGCGCAAGTGCAACTTACCCGTGTTGCTGGTGGCGAAGAAACGCTGGCATCGCACCAAACCGGTACTGGTAACGCTGGACCTGGGCACCCGTGTGCGCTCCAAGCGCGCCCTCAACGAGAAAGTTCTGGGTATGGCCAGGCAGCTTGCCGATGCCCTTGAGGTAGAACTGAAAATCGTGACAGTGATTGAGATTCCGACGTTGTTATCCGACCTGGACCTGATCGACCCTTTGGCCTACGTCAGGGATGCCAGGGCCGAGATGGCGCCCCGCATCGACAAACTCGCCCGGCAATTTGGCATCCCGCCGGAGAATTTTTACTGCAAGCACGGGCCGGTAGAAAAAGTCATCACCAGCTACGCGGCGAGGGTGCGCGCACAAATTGTCGTCATGGGTACGGTAGCAAGAAAGGGCGTCAAGGCACGGCTGATCGGCAACACCGCCGAGCGCGTTTTGCAGCATCTGAAGACAGATGTGCTGGCCATCAAGCCTTGAAAGTTTTTTTATAAAGATTACTTGCACTATCCAGATTTCCGGCTATTTTGAATACAGCACGTCGCATTCCCTGCGCGTGCTAACACGTCCCCTGGCCGATGTTTCTGCCCCGAAGCATACGGCTGTTAGCCCGCTTTCATTTATGAAATGCGGGCTTTTTTTATTTCTATCAAAGACTTACGGTAATCTCTTAAAGTCTTTTCTATCTCAAATAGTTAAAGTAACTTCTTAAGTCATCCTTCCTGGCGGACGGACACATGGCGCTAACTGTCATGTGGCTGACGCCTGTTGCCATGGGTAAGCCGGCGGCTTTTCCCTACCATGCGTCCCTCTTGCATGACTCATTTGGGTCAGCCTGTATTCGGGTGTCCTGCCATACGCGGCGCGTATGGAATCATGCCTGCTTTCGATGCGCCTGATCCCGGGCGCGCCGGCCGGCAGCGTCATGCACTGCAGATGAACGATTGGCTGCCTGCTCTTGCCCCCTCAAAGCAGCAGTTAATCAGTGTCCCTACCTTAGCCCGGCTCTCGAGCCGGGTTTTTTTTATGCTCGCCGGGCGACACCCGTGCGCGACTCAGCCAGCCCTGCCTGTGCAGATAGCGCTGCGGTGCCTTTGGCAACACGGGCATGGAGAACGGCCTGCCGGTCACACCTGCCGAGTTGCTCAAGGATTTGTGCGTGATGTCGTTGCGCGGGCGTTTCGCTGGTGTACACTTTCGGGCCGCGATTCGGGCCGCTGCTGTATGAAGAGTGCCCCGGCCCATACATTCGTTTAAGGAGAAGCAACAATGATCACCTATACCACCATCGGCGTCAGTGACATGGAGAAAGCCAAGGCCTTCTACGGTGACCTGCTCAGCGATATGGGCGTTAGCGTACTCATGGATCTGGGCCGTATAGCGATGCTGGGTTCGGCGGACGGCGGCGCAATGTTGTCTATTTGTGTCCCCTTCGATGAGGGCGCTCCGCATCCTGGCAACGGCAATATGGTCGCTATATCACCAGGCTCGAGGGAATTGGTAGACCAGATGCATGCCAAGGCGCTGGCTATGGGAGCCACGGACGAGGGCGCGCCGGGACAGCGCATGGACGGGTTTTACGGCGCCTACTTCCGCGACCCTGATGGTAACAAGATGTGTTTTTGCCACCTGGGTTAAACACGATCAATGGGCGCCTCGGCGCCCGCTGTGGTTTGTACGCTAGCGGGAGCGCTCGATAATGGCCGGCGGTAGTTTGCTCTTACTGCTCGACGACATCGCTACCGTGCTGGATGACGTGGCGACCATGACCAAGGTCGCCGCGAAAAAAACAGCAGGGGTACTTGGTGACGACCTGGCGGTGAATGCCGAGAAGGTCACCGGCGTGCGCGCCGAGCGCGAACTGCCTGTGGTATGGGCCGTCGCCAAGGGCTCACTGCTGAACAAGGCGATCCTAGTGCCTGCCGCACTGGCCATTGCGGTGATCGCTCCCTGGCTAATCACACCGCTGCTGATGCTCGGTGGCTTGTATCTATGTTTTGAGGGGTTTGAGAAGCTTGTCCATCCCTTCCTGCATCGCACTGAGGAAGCTCAGCACCACGCGCAGTTGCTGCAACGCCTGGGCGATTCGCCCGAGAGCCTGGTCGATTTCGAGAAGAAGCGAATACGCGGCGCCATTCGAACCGACTTCATTCTGTCTGCCGAAATTATTGTGCTCACCCTGGGTATTGTTTCGCAGATGCCGTTCACCACACAGGTGCTCGTACTTTGCGTTATCGCCCTGGTCATGACCATCGGCGTGTACGGGTTGGTCGCCGCCATCGTGAAGATGGACGACGCCGGTGTTTACCTGCTGGAGCTTGAAGGCGAATCCGCCTGGCGTGGTTTCCAGCGTTCACTTGGCCGGGGCCTGCTGCGCTTTGCGCCGTGGCTGATGAAAGCCCTGGGCGTGGTAGGAACCATCGCCATGTTCCTGGTCGGAGGCGGCATCCTGATTCATGGCGTACATGCGCTGGATGCCTGGCTGGCGCAGCTTGCCGCCGTCGCCGAGCCCCTGGCGGTGGTAGGGCCGCTGCTGGCCATGCTGATGCCGTCGCTGGGTGGGCTGGTGCTGGGTATGCTTGCCGGTGCTAGTGTATTTGGCGTTGTGAGCGTGTTCAATCGCCTGCTAGGCGCCTAGGCGCGCATAGTGACAAGGTGCGCAAGTGCGGGCCCCGGGTGTGAGCCCGGCGTCCGGGCTATTTGAGCAGTGAACCCAATACGCCCCTGAAGAGCTTGCGGCCGATGCTGCTGCCAGCGGCGCGCGCCATACTCTTGAAAAACGCTTCACCGGCGCTTTCGCGGCTGCGCGAGCTGCGCCTGGTGCCGGTGGTTTTTGCCTCGCGCCTGGCCAGCTCAGCCTGCTGCTCAGCCTGCTGTCGGGCAGCGGCCCGTTCGGCGAGAATTTCATGCGCGGAGCGTGGATCAACCGGCTCTTTGTAGCGCTTCTGGTTGATGTCGTTGGCAAGAATGGCATCGCGCTCCGCTTTGGTTGCCTTGCCCATGCGCGAGTGGGGCGGCCGCACCAATACGCGCTGCACCGGCGCCGGTATGCCCTTGTCCTGCAGGGTGGACACCAGGGCCTCGCCGACCCCCATCTGTGTAATGACCGTGGCGGTATCCAGTGCCGGATTTTCGCGAAACGATTCTGCGGCTACCTTCACGACTTTACGTTCCTTGGGCGTGTAGGCGCGCAGCGCGTGCTGCACGCGGTTGCCCAGCTGTGCCAGCACGGTATCGGGAATATCGCCCGGGCTCTGGGTAATGAAATACACGCCGACGCCTTTGGAACGGATCAGGCGCACCACCTGCTCGATCTTCTCCAGTAGTGCCTTGGGTGCATCGTTAAACAACAGGTGCGCCTCGTCAAAGAAGAACACCATGATCGGTTGCTCGGGATCACCCAGCTCGGGGAGATTCTCAAAGAGCTCCGAGAGCAGCCACAGTAGAAAGGTTGAATAGACGCGCGGATTCATGATGAGTTTGTCCGCCGCCAACAGGTTGATCGTGCCACGTCCGTCACGGCTGGTGCCCATAAAATCTTCAAGTTGCAGGGCCGGCTCACCAAAAAAATGTTTGCCGCCTTCGCGTTCCAGCATCAACAGGCGCCGCAAAATGGCGTTGACTGAGGCCCGCGATACCCCAAAAGCTGCACCTAGCTCTTTGCCATGATCGCCCAGGTATTCCAGGGTCGAGCGCAGGTCAGCCAGGTCAACCAGCAGCATGCCCTCGTTGTCGGCAAACTCGAATACCAGTGTCATCACGCTTTCCTGGGTTTCATTGAGGTCGAGCAGGCGTGCAAGCAGTTGCGGGCCCATCTCGCTCACGGTAGAGCGCACCGGCGTGCCGCTGGTGCCGAACAAGTCCCAGAAGGCCACCGGGTAGCCGCGCTGCTGGTACCCCTCAATGCCGATCTTTGTCACGCGTTCATCCACTTTGGGGTGTGGCTTGCCAGGCTGACTCATGCCGGAAATGTCCCCCTTGACGTCTGCCAGGAAAACCGGAATCCCCAGGTCGGAGAAGCCCTCGGCAAGACACTGCAAGGTCACTGTTTTGCCGGTGCCGGTGGCGCCGGCGATCAGTCCGTGGCGGTTGGCGTAGCGCGGGTTGAGAAAAATCTTGCCGGCATCCGAGCCGCCAATGAGTATACCTTCACTCATTCTGTCAATATCCTTGCGGTGGGCACTGTCGTGCGATGGTCCCGTGAGTATAATCAAGCGGCTCCACAGTGGACAGGGGCAGGGAGAATCTCATGCAGTGGAAAGGACGCAGGCAAAGCAGCAACGTTGAGGACCGGCGGGGCCAGTCGCGCCCGGTGGGAGCAGCCGGCCTGGCGCCGGCCGCCCTGCGGTTTTTGCCAATGCTGCTGCGCAGCAAGCGCGGCCGCGTCATCCTGTTCGGTGGCATTGCACTGGTTATCGGTGCGCGCATGATGGGTGTTGATGTGCTCTCCTTGCTGGGTGGAGCAGGCGGTGCGGTTGCTACCGCCCCTGTGCAATCCAGCCCGGCCAATGACGAGGCCAAAGCGTTTGTCTCGGTTGTGCTGGCCGACACCGAAGACACCTGGCGCGCGATTTTTGCCGCGCAGGGCAGGCAGTACCGAGAGCCGACGCTGGTGTTGTTCAGCAATAGTGTGTCGTCTGCCTGCGGTAGCGCGTCGTCAGCGGTGGGGCCGTTTTATTGTCCTGGCGATCAAAAGCTGTACATCGATCTTACATTCTTCAATGATCTGGCCCGTCGCTATGGTGCACCGGGCGATTTTGCCCAGGCCTATGTGGTGGCTCATGAAGTGGGCCATCACGTACAAACACTGTTGGGTATCAGCCAGCAGGTGCGCGCCGCAGGCCAGGGGCGCAGTCAGGCCGAAGTCAATGCTCTGTCGGTGCGGCAGGAATTACAGGCTGATTGCTTTGCGGGCCTTTGGGGTTACGCGGCCAATCAGCAGCGTAACCTGCTGGATCCGGGTGACCTGGAAGAAGCACTACGCGCCGCCACTGCCATAGGCGACGACCGCTTGCAGAAAGAGGCCGGCAGGCAGGTGGTTCCGGACAGCTTTACGCACGGCACCTCGGCACAGCGCGTGAAGTGGTTTCGAATGGGCTTCGAAAATGGCGATTTTGCTGCCTGCGACACTTTCGCTGTGCCCAACGTCTAGGTGTCGCTGTGCCCCACGTCCAGGCATTGTTGCGTGCATCCCGCAGGCCTGCCTTGAGCGGACTGCGGGGAAGGGGCGAGGCGCCTGTTTAACGCTGCGTTGAGACCGGCGCAGGATCAGCGATTTCATGCTCCAGTGCCTGCTCCAGTGTTTGCGGTAGCGCACAGTCTTCGCACGCTGACTTGAACACCTGATAGCATTGCTGCGCCGCCTCGCCCGGCGCCGCCGGCCTTGCCGGCAAAAACGGCCTGCACGCCTGCAGCGCCCGCTGGATGTCAGTTTTCGCATCTGTGGGTGTGCTGTGCCTCGCACCGGATGACGGCGCGCTCTTTTTTGCTGCCGGTGCAGGGTCGCTGCTCTCGGCGTCACCGGGTGCAGCCAGCGACGCATGCGCGTTGGGGTCCATGTTGCTTTGCAGGGGCTTAATGCCGAGGCTGGCCGCGTGGGCCTCAAAGGACTCCGCGAGCATTGGTGCAGCAGCGCTGGGAGATGGTTGCGCCTGCGTGCCCAGCGGGCTGCCAGCTGGAACCTCCGTATCAACCTTGTCCTGTGCTGCGTGCCGTGTCGCCTGGCTGGCGCCCGCGCGCGCTGCGGAATCCCTGTGTGGCCCCTCTAGTGTTGCCTTGGCCTGCGTTGCAGGCAGGGAGCTGTTGCTGGCGTCATGCAGGTGCTGTTCCTGGGCGCGCGCCGCGACGACCGCCGGGCTTTGAACGGATACTGCTTCGGACCGCGGTGCATCCGTGCGCAACTCTGGCGGCGCCAGTGCGTCTTCCATTCGCAGCGCGGCAGAGACTGGTTCGTCCCGTACAGCGTCATCCGCGAACTGTTGGGTCTGTTGCGGCAGTGCGATCAGTAACGCCACACCCGCAATACCTGCCGCGGCGAGTGTGCCCATCCAGGCGCCGGGGGTGAAGCTACGGCGATGCGGGGCGTGCTTACGTGCATACGCCAGGATGTTGTCGTCCAGTTCCTGCGGCGAGCGTCGCTGCGGCAGTGGCAACGTGTCTGCGGGTTTGCGCCGTTTCATAACTCGTCTCCCAACTGTTCGCGCAACTGCGCGCGGGCGTAGCGCAGGCGGCTCTTAACCGTCTCCTGCCCATCCCCGGTGATGTCAGCGATCTCGGCCAGTGAAAATCCCTGCTCCTTAAGCAGCAGCGCGTCGCGCTGCTCCAGTGGCAGTGTGCCGATCGCGCGCATGACGCGCGCCTCAATAGCGCTGAAGTTGTCATGTTCTGCAGCAGGTTCCGCACTGCTATCGGCTGCCTCGGGAATGTCTTGGTCAGACAGCAGGGCATGGCGGTTGTCGCGCCGGCGCCAGTAATCTGCCAGCCGTTGTCGTGCGATCTGGTAAAGCCAGGTGCGAAAGCTGGCGCTGGGTACATAGCGTGTCGCAGAACGTACTACGGCCTCCCAGGCTTCCTGCGCGACCTCTTCTATCGCGGCGCCATGGCCACCTGAGCGATAAATAAAACTGAACAGTTCATCCTTGTGGCGCGCGTACAGGCACTCAAAAGCGCTGACGTCACCCTTGCGGTAGGCAAGCATCAGCGCCTCATCACTGCGCAGTCGATGTCGAAGCGGGTACTGCAGCCGGGGCTGCAGTTGCTGTGCTACACGATGGGCTAGCGACGACATCGTTGTGGTGGTGCTTGAGAATGCATCATGATCTCGTCGATAGAGACTGCGCCAGTTCGATCAGGTGAATCAGTTCACTGCGATAGCCGTGAAGATCATCACCCCGCGACTGCCTGGCCAGTGCCAGGGCGTCGTCATAGCTCCACTGGCCGGTAAAAGTACCGCCTTGCAGCAATTGGCCAAAGCCTGCAACGCTCGCGGCAAATCGCAGGTCGTTTGAGCTGTTTCGCAAGGCCCCGATGTCGTCCGACAGCGCCACCGTCTGCGTGAGCAGTTTGCTGGTTTTTGCGCCGGGTGTCTTGTAGCGCAGTTTGATGTGCGCCAGCTCCTCACTCTTGTTGCCCGCGTTGGCAGGCCTGCCGGCAGCGTAGCGCAAATCATCAATGCGTTCACCTCCGCTGCCCCTGAGCACAATTTCATACAGCGCTGTCACCGTGTGGCCGGCGCCGATTTCGCCGGCATCGACCTTGTCGTTATTGAAATCCTCGCGATTGAGCATACGGTTTTCATAACCGATCAGCCGGTATTCGCTGACCAGGGCAGGATTGAACTCGACCTGTATCTTTACGTCTGATGCGATCGTCAACAGGGTCGACTGCATCTCGTTGACCAGGACTTTCTGGGCTTCCTTGAGGCTGTCAATGTAGGCTGCGTTGCCATTGCCTACATCGGCCAGTTGCTCCATCAGCGCATAGTTGTAGTTGCCTGCGCCAAAGCCCAGGGTGGTCAGGGCGATGCCGGTTGCGCGCTTCTGCTCGATGAGGTCTTTGAGCGCCTCCAGATTCACCGTGCCGACGTTCATGTCACCATCAGAGGCGATAATCACGCGGTTGATGCCGCCGCTGATCGCGTGTTGCTCAGCCAGGTTGTAAGCCAGTTTGATGCCGGCGCTGCCGTGGGTGCTGCCGCCGGCTTCCAGGGCGTCAATCGCCCGCAGAATAGTGGCTTTCTGATCGCCTGGTGTGCTTTCCAGCACGGTACCTGCCGCGCCTGCGTAGACGGCGATGGCAATGCGGTCCTGTGCAGTCATATTGTTCACCAGCAGGCGTAATGAATGCTTGACCAGACCCAGCTTGTTCGGGGCTCGCATACTGCCTGATACATCAATCAGAAAGACCAGGTTCGCAGCCGGCCGCTCGGCCAGGTCAGGTTCGAATCCCTTGAGCCCGATCTGCAGCAAGTGGTGCTGCGTGCTCCACGGAGCAACAGCCAGTTCCGTGTGTACGCGAAAGGGTTCGTCAGTGCTCGCCGGTGCCGGGTAGCCGTAGCTGAAGTAGTTGATCATCTCCTCGAGTCGCACGGCGTCTCCTGGGGGCAGCCGACCTTCCTGCACCAGCATGCGACGCACATTGGCATAGCCTGCGGTATCCACGTCAATACTGAAGGTAGACACGGGCTCCTGTGCTACCTGTTTGACGCCGTTGACCGCGTAATGCAGGTAGTTTTCTCGATCGGCCGCATAGGGCTGAAGGCCAGTCGATGGCGGCAGCTGATAGTGCGACGCGTCAAAGCGCTTGGCAGGTGCCGAAACAAAAGCGGGCTGCTCTTGAACGCGCTCTGACTTCGCGCGCAGTCCGGTGTTCGTATCACCCGCCACTGTGTCGCTCTCGGGAGGCGATCCGGGTGTCCTGGCAAGGTCATGCTCCTGCTCAGGCAACGGCAGCGGCGCGATGACCGGTGGCGGAACACCATCAACAATATCCTCTATCTCCGTGGTTTGTTCAGCACAGCCGCCCGCGAACAGGGTCATCAGGGTAAAGCTGATCAGGGTCATTCTCGTTTTCATGGCAAACGCCTCTTTCTGTGGGTGTTGATGGTTAATCGCAGCGGAGACGGAAACGGGGTTAACGCCAGGTGAAAAAAATGTGTCGCCTTTTCAATCGCATCGAAAAGGAGACAGATGGCCTCAGAAGCCACGCCGGCAGATGATGGGGCATGCACACCACAAGGCTCAGGAGCCCGCCATGGCAAGCACAGCAATAATGCGCGCAGTTACCCTGCAGGCAGAGACACAGGCAACAACCCGGCCGCCGGTAAGTGATCGTGCCACAGGCGCTGTCACAACCCGTTTGCGCCCGCCGCGGTGGATAACGCCCGCGCAAACCGTACCGGCGCCGCGCAAGGCGCCCGCGCGGGTACAACTCCACCGCAGGGTAGAACGGCAGATCGTGCGCAAGCTGCTGCACCGTATGGGCCGTCCCAGGCAAGACGCCAGGCATTTCTCGCCGCGCAGAATGGCCGAACGCCTCATCGCGCTGGTGGCCACAACGACGGTGATCTTCCTGCTGGGCACGTACCTGCAGGAATTGTTATGGGCGGCGCTGGCAGTAGCAACGGTATTGGGGCTGGGCTTTACGGAAGCCGAAGCATGAGATAAAAAATATATAAATTACAATAAGTTAAAGATCTTATTTAATACAATTTGTCGTTCTGCTCGCGCGCTGCCCAGTGACAGTGGGAGGTTCGCTCGCTGGACATCTCCTACAGGGTCGCTAGCATGGAGTGCATCGATATCGCGAGCCTGCACACATGGCAGACCCTGTACTTACCCTGTCACTGCCGCAGTTGTCGCTGGCCCTGATTCCCGTTCTCATCACCTTGCTGATACTGCTCAAGTGGTCCTTTGGCGTGAGCAATGCACTGTATGCGCTGGCGAGAATGCTGGTGCAGTTGTTGTTGATCGGTTACGTACTGGCCTGGATATTCGGTGCGGGTGACGCCTGGCTGATCAGCCTGGTACTGCTGATCATGCTGCTGGCTTCTGCCTGGATCGCACTGGGAACGGTAAAGCACAGTCGCGCGCGGCTGCTGGCGTCGTCACTGGTGGCTATTGTTGTCGGCGGCGGCCTGACCCTGGGCCTTGTTACCCAGCTTGTATTGCAGCTTGAGCCCTGGTTTATGCCGCGCTACATGATCCCGCTTGCCGGCATGGTGTTTGCCAACGCGATGACCTCCGTCAGCCTGGCGGCAGAGCGCCTGCTGGCCGAACTCAATCACGGTGCAGATTGGGCGTCCGCCCGATTGGTGGCTTACCAGGCGTCGATGATCCCGGTGATCAACTCGCTGCTGGCGGTGGGTGTTGTCTCACTGCCCGGAATGATGACCGGGCAGATTCTTTCCGGCGTGGCCCCTTACATTGCGGCCCGTTACCAGATTTTGGTGATGTGTATGATCTTTGCGTCGGCCGGTATCTCCACGGCGATTTTCCTGGCGATGTGCAAGGGGCAGGTGCTGCGTGACCGGGGCACTCCAGCACCTTAGTTTTTAGGTGGCTGTGGGTTTGCGTCGGGCTTTGGAGTCTGGGCGTGGAACTGGGGCTGGGGGCCTGGATTGAGGCGGTTTGGCGCGGTGGCCGAAGGTTGGGGCCGGGGCCTGGGGTGATCTGGTGCGGTGGCCGAAGGTTGGGGCCGGGGCTTGGGGCGGTCTGGCGCGGTGGCCCGGGTACACTGGGCGGAAAGGAAAGAAACACGCGAAGG
>JANSYN010000017.1 GCA_024742415.1 Gammaproteobacteria bacterium | reverse complement strand
GTTTGCTTTTGACCCGCATTACTTCCAGGCCAGGTATGCCTATAATCATTCCTGCGTGGGACATCGGTGTTCTCTCCATTAAACGATCTTCGCAAAATCAGTTTAATGAATGCCGGTGTCCCCCGTTAATGATGAAGAGCCTTTTCGTTCCGACATTTTTCCGACACCGCACTCTGGCCGCTTTGATGCACCAAAGTCAGGGTCGGAGTTTGCGCAATTGAGCGATCAACTATCCGCTCGCATGCCTCAATCAACTCAGCCAACTCAGCCGCTGAATAGTGCGTGGTAATGTCTCCATTCGCATGGCCTAAAAGAGATTTCCTAGTTTCGAGGGGTACACCTGCCGCCCGAAGCCTTCGTCCAAATGTGTGCCGCAAATTGTGCACGCCTTTTAGAACTCCTTTATGAGTTGGAAGTCCGGAGACTTTCCATGCCCTACGCCAACCCTTGTTGTGTAGCCTGAGCATTGGCCTTCCCTTGTACGTAAAGACGTACTCGGGGTGTTGGCCTCTCTTCGCAGCGATGACGCCACTGGCGATCGAGTTCAGCACAACGACGCGCTCTGTGCGAGTCTTGGTGATCGTTTCAGGCAAGACAAAAACAGATAGACCGAGGTCCGCTATTTTCACTTCCCAATCCCAGCGTAGCTGGCAAATCTCCAATTCTCTGCATCCTGTATTCACAGCATACAAAGCGGCATCAGCCAAGTGTCCAGGAAGAGCTTGAAACAACCCACCTTGCTCTTTCCAGGACAGCGGATAGGGGCGGGCCTGAGCGCCTTTTGTCGATAACCGCGAGAGCTTCGGTGGGGCTTGGCGTAGCCAAGGCCGACCATCCTCATGACGCCAAACTCTAGCAGCTCGGTTTAATATCGCCGTTACTGCGATGATCCCGTTATTGATCGTCTTTGGGGCCATGCCGCGCCCCTTTTCGTGATCAATATACGGCTTGAGCGTGCCGTCATGGATCAGCTCCAAGGCCAAATGACCAATAAAAGGTAACAATTGGTCCAAATGATAGGCCATGGAATCGACAGATGGCTGGTGCGCAATATCCTCAAGGTAGCGCAATGCAGCTTCCTCGAAGAGAAACACAGCTTCAGACTGCCTGCTAACCTGTTCATCGATACCTGCCAATCGCTTGATCAGGTATTTTTCTGCCTCAGCTCGGCTAGCTTCTCCCGTGCTTTCACGGAGCCAGCCGCCCTCGACATGTTTACATCTTTTCTCAATTTGCCAGATACCGCCTTTGAGACGGAGCCCTGGCATTTGGTTGCGTTTTGACATACGTCGTCCTCCACTTTGTGGGGTTTCGGACGACGCCCGTTGCACCTCACATAATCTTCTACCCACGCGTCCATTTCAAGGCGGTCGAAGGCGATTCCCTGGATTCCGATGGGAATTTCCGTAAGAAAGGGCCTTACAAGCTCCGAAAACGCATGCCGGTCCATACCCAGATATCTGGGTGCATCACGCATTCGGATCAGCCGTGGCAAGAAGTGGATCGTTGTCATGCCAGCTGATGGAGCTTCGCCGATATCGGGGTCGGTTGACCCTCGGGTTTAGTCATGGATCTGCCTCGAAGAAAACCGAGTAGAGAAGATACCTGCAAGCTCACGTGGCGCGCCTCGAACTTACCTCGCTTTCGGGCATGTACGACGAAGCTACTGTTTGGACACGTAAAGCATTTCTTAATACTTTGAGTTGTATTATGAAAAAGTAACCCTGTTGCGGAGTCATTCGCATGAAAATTAAATTTCAGGGCGAACTCTCTATACCCGCCTTACGACAGGCAATCTTTGAGCAGCTACTTGAGCTCGAGGATCAGTATTCGGTTCGCCATTCCAAAAAAGTGGCCCTATACATCACTCCGACCAACGGTTTTGGAGATGAGATCTACTGCCGTGATGTACATGGAAAGGAAGTACAAGTGATTTTTTGTAATGGTCCGTATCGCTGCGCTGCCGACGACTACGAGCTATGAGAGACTCTGGAAAGGATTGGATATGCCAAAACCATGCTATTTGGATCTTGAGCAAGCTCGATCAGCTCTTTTAGAGATTGGGATAAACCTCAACAAGCGCCAGATGCAGCGTGCTGCAGAGATGGATGGTCATGGCCGACGGAAACTACCGTTCTTCATCGATCCCATCGACAAAAAGTTGAAAATTGAACGCAATACCCTTCTAGAGATATATTTCAATCGTCAAATAGCGGCGGAAAACAGCGCTCTTGCACCAGAATTTTATTGATTTCAGAGTATACGCCGCGCTATGAATAAGAATGTCCGATATAAGAAAAAGAACAGGTAAGACCGGCACGACCTACCAAGTGCGCTACCCCTCGAACGTGACCAAGTCTGGTTACGCCTTTAAGTCATTCAATACTCTAAAGGCCGCCAAGCGCTTTCGCGCTGAAAGAGTCGTGGAAGGAACAGGAGAATTCGGAATCCGTAGACCCATCAGCGTCTTCGATGCAGTAGATCTCTGGTTGAACGTGTGTGAAAACGTTGGTCGGGATGGGCGAGAGAAGGTAGAGCCACAGACCATGGTCGAATATCGACGCCGCGCTAAAACTATTTGCGAATATCCGTGGGGGAAATACGTTCACGAATTGTTACCAACCGATATCATCTCCTTTCGTTGCTGGCTTCTTGAAAACAAGAGTCGAGATCTCGCGCGGCGTTGCCTATCTTCTTTCCATTCCGTGTTACTGGAAATGATGCTGCAGGGTTATTCGAAAAACGATCCCGCAGCAGGGATTAGTATCAAATCGGGTGGGCGTTATGAAGACAAAGAAGTGGAAATCCCAAGTGATTTTGAGATGAGCGAGCTCTATGAGGCAATCGACATGCTTGCGAGCTCTGTTCACTCCCAAAAGCGCGAGGCCTGGCGGAAATATCGTCCGATGCTTTACCTCGCTGGTTTCTCCGGTATGCGGCCATCCGAATATAGAGGCCTGCCGAGCCGCAATCTAGGTCCTCATGCTGTGACTATAACGCAGCGCGCGGATAAAACAGGCATTGTCGGGCCTGTGAAATCAAGGGCGGCCAAACGCGAGATTGCGCTACCAAATGTTGTGTCAGACATGCTTCATGAATGGCGGGATCTGGGATGTTTCGAGGACGATGATCTACTCTTTGGGACCGCAGGCGGAAAGCCCATGCTCCTTACCAATCTTTTTTATAATGCATGGCTCCCTTTGATGCGCGAAGCAGATCTGATGCAGACGGATGAAAATGGACACCGCAGGCCAAGATATTCGATGTATAGCCTCCGTCACTACTACGCTTCAAAGCTGATTGAGAGCAACCAGGACTTCAAGTACATCCAGAAAGTCATGGGTCATTCGAAGATCGAGATTACATTCAATAACTATGGGCATCTGATAAGAGGAAATGAACAGGCCCACAAGGATGCTGCGAATGCACTGGCGGATTCTGTGCTAAAAAGCTGTGGCAAATCTGTGGCAAGCGGTGGTTAACACCTTGTTATTACTCAATCCTTATAAGCCTTCCAAGCTGAATATGCCGGTTCGATCCCGGTCGCCCGCTCCATCAACAATATCAACTACTTAACTACCCTCCACTTACCATAATGGCCGATTTTTCTCCAAATTTTGGTTGAATTTGCCCTCCGCTGTAAGCCGCAGTTTTCCTAGCTTCTCTGAATCGCTCTGAACCGACTTGTGGCAAATTTGTGGCAAGAAACGCCGCGTAAAATCCCGCTAATCATGTGCTACTGGCCGACCTATAGGTCACACGCAGGTTTTTAGCCCACCTTGTACCTAAAAACTATTTTCTTGAGCGGAATCAGCGAATCCTGTTTGCTTCGAATGCCTATAATATGAGCGTTCAGTCAATCGTGATGGCTATGCGTCTTTACTTAGTCTAAAAAGTGTATGCCGCGCGAGCTACAGTTGGCGCAAATGGAATATAGGGAGCGTAGTTAATGGGGGTTGATTTTGTGAAATGGACGCAAGGTGTTGAACACAACGAAAATGGATATGGTATTACGCTACTTGAGATCACAGATGAAGATGAAGCCATCGATCAGCTGGCTTCGGTCGTACCCAGCCATCTCGCGTCAAATTATGCGACCGTACTAGCCCGCCTTGGGAAACCAAAAGCTGCGGCCTATCTGGCGGAGAAATTGCCAACCTCGAAGAGCATCATGTCGGGAGATCTCGGTGAGATCATCGCTACAGAGTATGTGAACAGCCAGTTAGAGTTTGAAGCGCCGATAAATCGGTTGTGTTGGAAAGACCATCGCAATATGTCGATGAGGGGGGATGACGCCATCGGGGTATATTTCCCGGAGCAAGATGGGGAGGACATCGCCTTTTTGAAGGTGGAAGCGAAGAGCAGACAGAAGCTCTCGCAAAGCGTAGTAGATACGGCGAGAGAAGCGCTCGATACCCACGATGGGCGCCCCTCGCCCCATTCTCTCGGATTTGTCGCCGATAGATTGTATGAAGGAGGTGAGGAGGATAAGGCAGATCAGATCTTGGAGTTTCAGTCGGGACTTGAGTTGGACGATGACCAAGTAGAACACATGCTGTTCACATATAGCTCTAACGACCCGGAGGATTACCTGAAGACCGATCAGACTTCCTACGATGGAAATATCTACCAGAATACGGTTGCCGTCTATTCATCATCACACACAACGATTATTGGGGAAGTTTTTGCGCAAGTTGGTGATGAGCAATGAGCCCCGAAGAACTAGAGGCTGCTATTACTGAGGCCCTGGAAGTCGGTTTTCGTCAAGATCTTCTGGCAAAAGGCCAAAGCCGATCAATGATCATGAGGGAAGGAATCTTGCCCGAAGGTCATCCGAACTATCCCAAGGCCCTCGGGTACAACTTACTGTCTTATGGTTACGGGCTCCTTTCATTGTCGCTGCAGCTTGGAGACAGTAACGGAGATGCAAATGTAGTTCGAAGCGGCTTCGAGCAAGCGGGTAATTCAATTGAAGCTGCAGTCGCTAATGGCGATCGGCGCAATCCAGAGTATGGTTTTCACATTACCGTCGCAGCCTGTGCCTTCCACCTAGGGAGGTTTTCTGCGAGAGCATATTCGCTTCTAGCGAAGCTTAGCGATGATTCCAATACATCTGCGTTAGAAGATGCGCTATCGATGTTAATGCGTCGATCGTTGGACACGCTTGATGCACAGGTGCGTAGTTGGTGCGGAAGTGAGCGAGTTTCGGATGATAGCTTGCTCACTTTACTAGAGGATGAGATTGAGGTGGCAGAAGTGCTATCTGACGAAGAAGGCTTTGAAGACGGCGAAGTATCAGCCCATTTTGAAGCTATCGATCTTGCGCTAACTGAGAGCTTTCACGCCGCACTAGGCACCTTTCTTCTGTACTTGGAAACGGGTGAGAATGCGCTCTATCACGACTGTATTGAGAAGATGCATATAGGTCTGGAGAGCAGCAGTGAGCTTGGCCTCGTTACACAGTGGTGGGCTCATAGGTTGGCTATTAAGCTTCTGTCTGATCTCTGGAGCACCAGCTTCCATAGCGTATTACCCCTGATTCCGGGAAACCAGTTGCCTGCATGGGATGAGTTGAGATCGCTCTTCATTGCATCGCTGTACTGTCGAGCAAAGTCCGAGATCGAGTTGTGGCCCTCCCAATTAGAGGCAGCGATCCGATCTATTGACGAAAGCGACAATTTGGTCGCATCGTTGCCCACGAGTGCGGGAAAAACACGGATTGCGGAGCTGGCTATTCTTCGGTGTCTTGCCGGAGGACGGCGGGTGATATTTGTCACGCCTCTACGGGCGCTTTCTGCGCAGACAGAGGTCAGCTTGGAAAAGACTTTCTCGCCGCTGGGATTTTCGATTTCAACGCTTTATGGAAGCATAGGAACCAGCAGATACGAGCAAGATGCAATGAAGGGAAGCCATATCGTTGTGGCTACGCCTGAAAAAATTGACTTTGCCCTCCGAAATGAACCGGATATTTTGGATGATGTTGGCCTTATCGTTCTCGACGAGGGGCATATGATTGGCCTAAACGAAAGAGAAATTCGTTACGAAACACAGATCCAGAGATTATTGAAACGGCCAGATGCTCATACAAGGCGGGTGGTCTGTCTATCAGCTATTCTTCCTGATGGTGATGAGTTTGAGGATTTCGTTGCCTGGCTGCGCCGAGATGAGGAAGGCGAAGCGATTGTTTCGGATTGGCGACCCACACGGCTACGCTTCGGCGAATTGCGCTGGCAGAATGATCACAACAGAGCATGGCTTGAACTCAATATAGGCGAAGAACGCTCCTTTGTGCCTACTTACATCGAGGCAATGCCGCCCCAAACAACCCAACGTCGGCTCGATTTTCCCAAAGACCAGCACGAGCTCGTCATCGCCGCCACTTGGAAGCTTCTAGCTGAGGGGCATTCTGTGTTGATTTTCTGCCCCTTGAAAAAGTCCGTGGAGCCATATGCAGACAGAATAATCACCGCTCATCGACAAGGCTTTATTCAGCCCCTACTTCCCGAAAATGAACCCGCCATTCAGCTTGCCCTTTCTGCCGGAGAAGAATGGTTAGGAAGAGATCATCCGATTCTAAAGTGCTTGAAATTGGGAGTCGCCGTACACCATGGCTCTTTGCCTACTCCGTTCCGCCGGGAGGTGGAGCGGCTATTACGGGCAGGTATCTTGCAAGTCACCGTCTCCTCCCCAACCCTCGCTCAGGGTCTCAATTTATCTGCCACAACGATTCTCTTTCACTCGCTGCACAGGAATAGAGAGCTCATAAAAGCACCCGAGTTCAAGAACATTATTGGCCGCGCTGGGCGAGCATTTGTGGACGTTGAAGGGCTGATATTGCATCCGATGTTTGATGAGGTAGCAAAGCGACGGAGGGATTGGAAGGCCCTGAAGAGTGAAGCAGAAGCATTGTCGCTCGAAAGTGGACTTTTTCGGCTTGTTGTTTCACTCCTCGTCCGGATGCAGGCTGCGTTGGGAGGAAAGGCGCCGATGGACCAGCTACTTCACTATGTTTTGAATAATGCTCCTACCTGGGAGTTTCCCACAGTAGCCAATGAATCGGTTGAATCGACGGAGTTAGCCAAATCGCAGTGGGAGAAGCACTTAGCTTTTTTGGATACGTCGATATTGAATCTTCTAGGTGAGTACGACATTCCTGTGGAGCAATTAGCAGAAGAATTAGACCGTGTACTGGCATCTTCACTGTGGGAGCGGCGACTTAACCGGCGGAGTGAGGAGGTTCGACGCGTGTGCGACACTCTTATTAAAGAGCGTGCCTCATACATTTGGAGCAGCTCTACCAGTGCCCAGAGGAAGGGGTACTACCTCGCTGGTATAGGGTTATCCTCCGGACACCAATTGGACGCTGTTGCCGATGAGGCCAATGAGTGCCTTGTTCTGGTGAACGCTGCGCTCGCTGCCGGGGAGGCGCAAAATTCCATCGCGGCTTACATCAGGATTGCCGAAATACTCTTCGAGATACCGCCCTTTGCACCAAAAGATATCCCTGACAATTGGGTAGAGTTGTTGTCCGGCTGGCTTCAAGGACAAAAGATAAGTGATATTTCCCCCGATTCATCTTCGTATATCTTGGATTTTGTTGAGGACGCATTTGTCTATCGACTCCCCTGGGGCATGGAGGCCATTCGAGTCCGGGCTCAAGCAAATCAAGATCGAGTGGGTGACTTCTCGATCGATGATTTTGAGCTCTCGTTGGCCGTCCCTGCTCTCGAAACGGGCACACTCAATATTGCCGCATCGGTGCTTATGCAGTCTGGGTTTTCTTCTAGAATTGCTGCGATCAGCGCTATAGAGAGTACAGGAGCCACATTTGTGGATAGCGCTGGCCTTAGGGCTTGGCTTGCATCAGAGGAGGTGCGCTCATTATTCGAGGCTGGACACTGGCCGACGAATGAAACAGCCCCATTGTGGCAGGATTTCACAAGCACAGTTTCTAGGCCCGCCAGCCGTATTTGGAGAAAGCAGGAATATGTCGGGAACCCCATATGGGACGACGCTGCTGACGTGAGCCAGGAAACCTTTTTGAGGCTTCATATCGAAGATGATGGCCGAAACATTTTGCTTTCCAGGGATTTCGTTCGCCTTGGGGTGCTGAAGGAGAGCTTCCCCAAGAGTTTGTCAGGGCTGTTGATTTCCCGAATCGACCATGACTCCTCCACGATAGCCTTTACCCACTATGGTGAGGATTTCACCTAACGTGGCCCTCCTCCTTTTTTGGCGGCTGGGAGGTTCTGAACTTGAATTGGCGGTTGCGCCAGAAAGGACTTGATGTTTCCAAGTAATGTCCCTAAATTCAATAAAGGACAGATAGTTGGATAAAAGGACAGTATATAGGACAGACATGAACGAGGCACGGAACGAGCAGATTCAGGAAATTCTTGATATTTTGGAGAAGAACCCAAAAGGCCTAAGTCGTGGAGAAATAGCCGATAAATCCAGTTTTCCTATTGAAAACAAGACATTACAAAGGCGACTTTTTGCGCTCGTCCAATCTGGCCAGGTGATCAAGACTGGGGAGCGAAGGGGTACGAAGTACTATCCTGTCTCAAAAGCATCCCGAGCCAAATTAGGGACAGATGGACCTGATATTACGGACAGTGAACATCCGTTCTTTTCGGAATCGAGCCTGGAAGCTCTCAAGATGCTCGAAAAACCACCACATTCACGTGGAATCGTGTCCTATAACAGGGATTTTCTCGAGAATTATGTCCCAAATGAGACATTTTATGTCTCGAGAGAGATAAGGGACACATTGCAGTCGATCGGCGTGCGTGTGGACGAATCCGTGGCTGCCGGTACCTATGCAAAACAAATATGCGAGAGGTTGTTAATCGATCTTTCGTACAACTCCAGCCGATTGGAGGGAAACACCTACAGCCTATTGGATACGGAGAGGCTTGTGCGCGAAGGTATAACGGCAGAAGGAAAGCTGCATGAAGACAGCGTCATGATCATGAACCATAAGGAAGCCATTCTTTTTCTTGTCGAAAATGCACAAGAAATTGAACTCAATTCGTTCACGATACTAAATCTCCATAACCTACTTTCACAAGACCTGCTCGCGAATCCAAACAGTTGCGGGAACATAAGGACAATGGAAGTGAATATAGGCAGGTCTACCTATACTCCCCTCAACAATCCACACTTGATTCGTGAGTGCCTGGAGCTCCTTTTACTCAAGTGTAAGCAGATCACAGATCCTTTCGAGCAAAGTCTCTTCTTGCTTGTTCATATGTCGTATCTGCAAGCATTCGAAGATGTGAATAAGCGGACCGCGCGTCTCGCTTCCAATATCCCGTTTATTCGAGACAATCTATGCCCCCTCAGTTTCGCCGACATATCGCGTCAGGATTACAACGCAGCGATGCTGCTGATCTATGAGAAAAATGATGTGTCGCCGATGGCAGAGGTTTTTGGTTACGCATATCAGCGCTCCTGTGCGCTTTACGATGGAGTTAAAGAGTCGATAGGGGAAGTTGATGCCTACCGCGTGCAATACCGTCAACAAAGAAAACAAGTAATGGGCCAGGTTGTTGCAAATAATCTGCATGGACAAGACGTGGAGCGGCACATTTTGGAGTTTTGCAAAGAGCAGGGCATCGAGGAGCCGGATAGATTTGCCGCTGGCGCTCTTGCAGATCTTTCGTCTCTTCACTCAGGTGCTATCGTTGGCTTGGGTATCACAGCTCAGCAGCTTGAAAACTGGAGAAAAGCGGCCCCAGGTTCCAGTGAGGTTTGAGGTGGGCATGCATGAATTTTGTTCTTGGATAGCGCCCAGTGTCCTCCGCTCAAACATTATTGTTCTCATTATCCAGACAAAAATGGGAGTTACGTTGCCCGTTTGGATGACGAGCCACTTTAGCACTTACATGAAAGAAGCGAGATTTTGACCGATAACAAGAGTAGACAAACCATATTTATCAGCCACGCAAACCCGGCTGACAACCAGTTTACTGCGTGGCTTGCCAGCAGGTTGTCGATTATGGGGTATCAGGTATGGGCTGACCTTGAAGACTTGCGCGGCGGAAACAAGCACTGGCGAGTAATTGAGGAAACACTACAGGACCAGACTGCCAAAGTATTGGTAGTGACCTCCCGCGCGGGCCGTAGGGCGGAAGGGGTGGAACAAGAAATCAACATTGCGAAAGGTGTAGAAAGAGAGCTCGGGCTTGAAACCTTCATTATTCAGCTTCGCGTCGACGATCTGCCCTACACGCAGCTATTCCCGACGCTAAACAATAGAATTGCTATATCTTTCACAGAGAACTGGGGGTTAGGTTTTAGGAAGTTAGTTCAACAGCTTGATGAGGAAAGCATTCCCAAACCAAACACAGATAGGGTTGCATTCGAATTTTCATCGCAGGTACTCGAAGCCAAATCGGACAGACTGCTTGATTCTCCGGAGCCCGCTTTTGCGTCATGGCTCCCAATCACGCTACCGGAGGAAATGTATCTTTACGAGTTTCCATCTAGTGCAAAGACCATATGTAGTTCGTTACTAGATGAGTCTATCCCATCAAATATTTTCGGCAGCTTCCTTCTTACATTTGCCGTGCCTGATACCATCGCATACTACGTGGACTCGGAGCCGTCTCGGCTAAGATATAAACAATATCGAACATCTGACTGGACGAATTGCGAAGAACTAGAAAAGTGTCAGATTCGCAGGGGCGACCGGCGGCATACGTTGAACGGGCTGTTAAATTCTGCATGGGAGAAGTTTCTAGAATCCCGAGAACTCTCAGCATATTTTCTGTCAAATGAAAAAGCATACTTTTTCCCGTCCCCTGAAAAAACACCTGTCAAGCAGCCATATTCTGATCCTTTAGGCAGATCGACCAGACCGATTACGCTCGTTGGCGAGAGTTCACGCTATTCATCACTCTGGCATGCCGCAATATCCGCGAGAGCAACTCAAAGTCCGTACCTTCACTTTGCGTGTAGATTGCATGTGGCGTTCACGGAGGATGGATTTATCCCAATTGCAGATGGGGACAAAGCATTCAAGATGCGCCGCACGTTTTGCAAAATGTGGTGGAACGATAGATGGAGAAGAATCTACTTCGCCTTTCTCGAGCGGTTATTCGATGGTAAAGGGGAGTTGTTACTTTCAACTGGTGGTAAACAAAATATTGTAATTGGCAAACCGATCGAATTTACATGTCCTTATACATTGGAGACCGACAGAGCAATCCAATCGGTAGAAGCGATCGAGGATGCTCTTCCGCCTGTTGAAGATGATAATCATGGTGTTTTCTTAGAGGGGGCTGAAGATGAATAGCGAGCTAGAGCTACTTGAGGAGCCCGTACTTGCATTTGGTTATGGCCAGGTATCGCCGTATTCCAAAGACGGACTTACTCTCTATGGTCCGCCCACGGAGAGTGGTCAACCTAAGGAAATACGCTATGGCGTGGTAGCCACCCAGGGCGGATTAGATATATTTAAAAGGTGGTTGAAACGGGTTTCCGGTGTCATACCCTCCGACAATCCAGAAAAAGCCCACTTCAATTATTGGCCCGGTTTTTCTGCGGTCTTTGGAGCTGAGTGGCCAGCGAAGCCAATAGTAGAGTATTTGATTGATGCAGATCAGCTAAGTAAAAGCATCAGACAAAGCGATCGACACCATGCCATCTATGAAACTGCCAGCCTCTTCACAGATCCCATTTCTAGACACAACATGGAGGAAGAAAGACAGCCTGATTTTTGGCTGGTCATCGTGTCGGATGAGGTGTATCAATATGGACGTCCGAATTCCAGCGTGCCCAAAGATCTCCAGGAGAGCTCTGGTCAAACACTTGGAAAGAAGGCCGCAAGGAGTTTTATTGCACACGGCTCATTGTTTGATGAGCTGGTAGATGAATCTGAAGTATATCGCTACGATCTTGACTTTCATGCCCAGTTAAAGGCACGGCTTCTCGGGAAGGCCGTCATTCAAATTGCTCGTGAGTCCACCCTTAACAACGGCCTCATTCCGTCTACGGAGAGAACAGTGGAGCGTGCTATGGAGGGGCCCGCACACACGGCGTGGAACTTGTGTACGACGGCCTACTTTAAGGCTCAGGGGAGCCCGTGGCGGCTCTCGGGCGTTCGCGAGGGAGTGTGCTATATAGGATTAGTGTTTAAAGTTGACGATACCAGCGCAACGGCTCAAAACGTGTGTTGTGGAGCTCAAATGTTCCTGGATTCAGGGGACGGTGTAGTATTTAGGGGCGCGATGGGGCCCTGGGCAAGTGCGGATGAGAAGGAGTTCCATCTCTCTGCTGATGCAGCGCAAGATTTGATGAAAACTGTCGTGGAAGCCTACGAGAACAAACACGGCAATCCTCCCAAAGAGATATTTATTCACGGGCGCAATAATTTTAATAGGAGCGAGTGGGATGGATTTTGTGAGGCGGTTCCTGAAACTACAAACCTAACCGGAGTAAAGATAAGGAAGACAAATAGATTAAAGGTCTATCGCGCGGCAACTAGGCCGCTCGTAAGAGGGACATACTGGGTAGTGAATGAGCGAAAAGCATATCTTTGGAGTAGCGGCTATATTCCGAGACTGGCAACATATCCTGGATGGGAAGTCCCGAATCCACTTGAAATCGAGATTCAGAAAGGGGAAGCAGATATTCGAATTGTTGTGTCGGATATCCTAGGCCTCACAAAACTCAATTACAACGCCTGCGTTTACGGGGACAGCAACCCGGTTACCCTTAAGTTTGCGAACATGGTAGGTGACATACTGACCGCATCGCCCAATAAAAATCACCCTCCACTTCCTTTTAAGTACTACATTTAATAGTTCTCTCAAATGAAATCTGTCTGTCGCTCGATACGTCTGGAGGATACCAGTATTGATTAGATATTGACGTGCCATTGTTATTCTCTATGGTGAATAAGAAAAGGTATGAATGAGATGAATATACAAAAGACTATGAGCGTTGATCTGCATCGATGGTTGTTGGTGTTGCTGCTTACGATATCCAGCCTCGTTGCGTGCTCTAGAAACGAGGCGCAAGCGGACATTCTTATGTATAAGAATCCGCAATGTGGTTGCTGTGATAAGTGGGCTACGCACCTTCGGGAAGCAGGATTTTCAGTGGAGATCCAGGAATCCGAAGATATGAGCACGATCAAGGAAATGTATGGAATCGAACCAGCGCTCCAGTCTTGTCACACCGCAATCCATTCGGAGAGCGGTCTGATATTTGAGGGGCATGTCCCGGTAGGCCACATGAGTGCGTTGATCGAGAATCCGCCAGATGGCTCTATAGGACTCACAGTTCCAGGAATGCCGGTGGGCAGTCCTGGGATGGAGATGGGAGATCGGAAAGACCAGTACGATGTACTTTTACTTAAGAGCGACGGACCGCCCGCAATTTACGCGACCGAAAACTCTGATTGAAATACTGGAGCACTGCGGCTATTTCCTCCCTGCCGCTGGAGCAGCGACAAAGCGACATTTAGGGACTTATGCGATCATGATCTGTAATCACGGAACTTGAGGTTAGCGTAAATGTCCGAGTGTTCTACTCCGGTTTTGACTTGCCTAGATTACCGTATTTGTGCTTGTATTAGAGAAGGAGAAAAAATATATGCTGAATAAGATCGTAATGGCGCTGATGATTTGGGGGTTGGTTCTTCAACCTCTGACGGCTGCCGTGCCCGATCAAATGCCCGCAGACAGTTCCTCTACAGCCATCGTGGTCATTGATAGCGTTGACGCCATGGCTTCTCACCACGCTATAAACGACAACGATGCCCCTCCCTGCCATGACATGGTAGACGAAGTTCAAAATTCAATGGATTGCGCCGATTGTGAAGATGGATGTGCGAGTGGTGTCTGTGCCTCTTCCTGTTCTTTCAGTAGTCCTGCAGTAGTTAACCAATTGATAGCGAAGCTAGCGCGCCACACGCCTGTTCGCGCTGTCGGAAGCAATGATGCCCTAATTCAAGGCCGTCTCACCCGCATTTTCCACCCCCCGAAACACGCTTGATCCCCCTTTGAGCGCGCCAGCGCTCGCCTGAAAGAACTTTGTTGGGTTAGACCATTGACCTAGGTGTTACACCTAGGTTGTACGCTAATCTCAGCGAATATCCGAAGTGTTGATTGCGAGCCATATCTTGTTTGAAAGCGAGATAGATAACCGTCACGGAAGCCCGTAGTCGCAAGCGAAAGATTCAGAAAATGAGAACAGTAACAGCCGTTGCGAGACAGTATGGAGTCAGTCCGGACGCGGTCCGGCATTACACCAAACTGGGACTACTTCACCCGCTACGTAGTGAGATCAATGGCTATCGATACTTCGATGTGGCGCAGGAAAACAAGCTTGCCTTCATCCTATCGGCCAAGAAGCTCGGTTTCAGCCTTAAAGAAATCGGACAAATCCTACATACCGCAGAACAAGGGGATACACCTTGTCCTCTCGTGCGAGAGCTCATCCAAAAGCGACTCTCAGAGATACGAGAAGAAATTGCTGAATCACAGCGTTTGGTATCCCGGCTGGAATTAGCCTGCGATAAATGGCGCGAACTGCCAGATCGCATGCCTTCGGGCGATTCGATCTGTCATCTGATCGAAACGTGGCAGGCCTTGGTAACCGAACCTGCCGAAAAGGCTGAAACCCAAGAGGTGCAACATGAACAAGTCCGTTGAGCAAAAAGACACACGGCGATCTGATGGCGGCGGTTCGCACTCGATCTACCTGAGCGTTATTGATGCGTCATGTGCGAGCTGCGTCGACAAAATCGAGCGTGCGCTAAAAGCAGTACCCGGCGTTCAGGATGCCGCTATGAACCTTGCGCAGCGCAGTGTGGCGGTTACCGGCCATGTAGAGGAGAGCTCGCTGATTAAAGCGATTGAATCCGCTGGCTACACCGCAAAAATAGCGGGTGACCCCTCTGATCGGGATAGCATTGACGAGCAGGAAAAATCAGACGAGGCGTATTACCGAAGACTTATGCGAGAAACATGGGCCGCCCTCTCGTTGGGCGCCCCGCTTATGGTCTACGGACTCTTTATCGGAGAAATGAGCGTCAACTCTCCGGGCCAGCGTTTGGCCTGGCTTGCAGTAGGGGTTGCAACGCTTGTTGTCATGTACTGGGCAGGGAAGCATTTTTATGTCGGTGCTTGGAAATCCTTCCTTAATCATTCGGCAAATATGGACACGCTGATAGCGCTTGGCACCGGGACGGCCTGGATCTACTCCATGATTGTCGTGCTGTTTCCCGACATCGTTCCCGAAATGGCCCGACATGTCTATTTCGAAGCCACGGCCATGATTATCTGTCTTATTAACCTTGGTCTGGCGCTGGAAATTCGAGCAAGGGGCAAGACGTCTCTAGCGATCAAGCGATTGATTGGTCTGCAGCCCAAACTCGCGCGTGTCATTCGCGAAGGGCAGGAAGTAGACGTTGCGATTGAGAGTGTCGCTTTGGGTGAGCATCTGCGCGTTCGCCCCGGCGAGAAGCTTCCTGTGGATGGTGTTGTACTCGAGAGTCACACGACTATCGATGAATCTATGCTTACCGGTGAGCCTATGCCCATTAAAAAGGGCCCTGGCGATACCGTTGTTGCGGGAACAATAAATCGGAGTGGTTCTGTCATCTTCGAGGCGACAAAGGTGGGCAAAGATACGGCGCTTGCACAAATCATCCAAATGGTGAAGCGAGCACAGAACTCCAAGCCACCGATTGGTCGATTGGCTGATGTCATATCTGCCTATTTTGTGCCTGTCGTTATGATCATAGCCGTACTGAGCGCGTTGGCTTGGTTGAACTTCGGGCCGGAGCCGCGTTTGGCGTTCGCGATCGTCTGCGCAACCACTGTACTCATTATTGCCTGCCCATGCGCATTGGGGCTAGCCACACCGATGTCAGTCATGGTGGGCGTGGGGAAGGCGGCAGAAGCAGGCGTACTCATTCGTAACGGGGAGGCCTTGCAAACTGCATCAAAGCTATCGGCCATGGTACTGGATAAAACCGGGACGATTACGTTGGGGCAACCCAGAGTAACGAAGATCGAGCTTGTTGCAGGAAGCCTGGAAGAGCATGTTCTCTCGCTAGCGGCCAGCCTGGAATCCGGCTCGGAGCATCCGCTTGCGCAATCGATCGTCGCTTCAGCCAAGGAGCGCGGTATCTCTATTGAAAAAGTCGATTCCTTCAAAGCCATCGCCGGGCACGGCGTGAGCGGTAAGGTTGGCGCTCATGAGTTGCTCTTTGGAAACGAGCGCCTCATGAAAAAGCATGGCATAGAGCTGGGTGATTCTGTCGCTAAGGGGCAGGCTATGGCTGCCCTGGCCCAGACACCCATGTACTTCAGTATCGACGGTCGGCTCGACGCTATCATCGCCGTAGAAGATCCTATTAAGGAAGATTCCATATCGGCGATTAATCGTCTCAAAGAGGATGGTGTTCGCATCATTATGCTCACCGGGGACAATCGCGACACCGCCAAGGCGGTAGCGCAGCGCGTTGGCATCGAGGAGTTCTACGCAGAAGTCCTGCCCGGACAAAAATCTGAAAAAATCTCTGAATTACAGGCCCAGGGCGAAATCGTGGGTATGTCCGGCGACGGTATCAATGATGCTCCTGCGCTGGCGCTCGCGAATGTTGGGTTTGCGATCGGAACCGGAACAGACGTGGCCATTGAGAGCGCCGATATCACGCTGATGCGTGGTTCATTACATGGCCTGGCCGATGCTATCGAAGTCAGTAAAGCTACGATGGCGAACATCAAGCAGAATCTCGTTGGCGCGTTTATCTACAACGTCGCGGGTGTTCCGGTTGCTGCCGGTGTCCTGTATCCCTTTATCGGCATCCTGCTAAATCCCGTGATCGCTGGAGCAGCGATGGCGTTCTCATCTCTTACTGTTGTCACCAACGCCAACCGGCTCCGCCTATTTAGGGCGAGCGCAGCATGAGGAGTATTTAGGATGATGTTAGTCAATGTTTCAGGACTGATCGTGATCGCACTAATTGTGTGGTGGTTCTGGCTGTACAAGCCTAAAGCCGACTCAGACATCGGTGGCGACACAGTGATACGTGTCGCTAACGGCACTTACGATCCCGCGCGCCCGTCTATCCCTCCGGGGAAACCCGCAACCTTGAAGTTCCTAAGAGAAGACGAATCGCCATGTTCAGCGGTTGTTGTATTCGCGGATCTAGATATCAGCAAAGACTTGCCGGTTGGAAAAGTTTCAGAAGTCACGCTACCTGCGTTGCCTTCTGGCGAATATCCGTTCACTTGCCAGATGCAGATGTATCGGGGCGATCTGATCGTAGAGGAGAAAGAGACATGAACAGCAGCCAGCATGAATCAAAGCAATGGCTAACGACCAAAAACATCTTTATCGCGTCGATAGCAGCGGCGGGGCTTTACTACCTATGGATCGAACATCACTCGCATCTTATCCACTTCTTGCCCTATGCGATTTTTTTGCTTTGCCCATTTGTTCACATATTTATGCATGGCGGACATTCGCATAAGCATAGCGGAGATAGCGTAATGGAAAAGGCTAGCCAATCATCCCCGAGTCAGTCGCTACCTGAGGATGAACCAAAATCAGATAACAGTACAACGAGAAAGGAATAGCCAGCATGTTCAGTTTTCAATCAAAAAGGGTTCCCGACCGGGCAAGGAGCATAGGTATACCCTTTTTGGGATTCCCGGTAGAAGTCAGATTGCTCGTTTGGTGCCTGGCGCTTTTTGTGCCAATTAGCGCGGGGGCTTCGCCGAGTAATCGAGGAGCATCGGACCTTACGGCACAAGCTGCTGTAGTTGTTGCTCTTGAGGATAATCCAAGCTTGGCCGCCATGCAGATGCGTTATGAAGCGCTGCAGGAAGTGCCTAGCCAGGTGGGCACCCTGCCGGACCCTATGGTTAACCTCAACGCGATGAACTTTCCGACCGACAGCTTTGATCGGGACCAGGAAGGTATGACGCAACTCCAGTTCGGTTTCAGCCAGGTATTTCCGTTTCCCGGAAAGCTGGATCTCAAGGAAGAAGCCGCGACATACGACGCAGTCGCTGCTGGATATTCGGTCGACGAAATGCGCGTGCGTCTCGCCAATTCTGTAAAAACAGCGTGGTGGCAGATCTATTACCTCGACCGAGCGCTTGAAACACTTGAGAAAAACAAGGAGCTCCTGCGGCAGTTTATCTCGGTAGCGAAGACCAAGTATGAAACAGGGAAGGGCCTACAGCAGGATATTTTGCTCGCGCAACTGGAGCTGTCCAAGCTGATGGATCAAGGTATCAAGCTCGTGGCCCTGAGAAAGCACCAGGCCATCCAGCTCAATACGCTCATGGACAGACCGGCCAGCGACCAGATTTCTCTTATCGCACCCCAAGATCCAGAAATGCCGGACATTCTCAGCGAAGCAGCGTTGTTCGAGCTTGCCGACGATGCGCGACCAAAGCTGAAAGTAAAAGAAACGCAAGTCGAAGCCGCCCGCTCACGGTTAGCGCTGGCCAAGAGGGACAGGTATCCAGACTTCAAGCTCGGGGTAATGTACGGAGAAAGAACCGGGGACAATCCGCCTTTCATGGGAGGCTCTCGCGCAGACCTTTTCTCTGTCATGGTCGGAGCCAAGATACCGCTCTACGCGGGCCGCAAGCAATCGCGTGCGATCTCTCAGAAAACCGCTGAACTGGCTAGAAACCAGTACGCACTCATTGACGAAAAGGGCGTGGTGAGAGCCGCCATTGCCGGTGCTGCAACAGATTACCAAAGATCGCGAGAACAGTATGAGTTGTTCGCGAAAGGGATTATTCCTCAAGCTGAGCAGACGGTTCAGTCAATGCTTGCCGCCTATCAGGTCAGCGAAGTCGATTTTCTCAATCTGGTAAGAAGCCAAATGACATTGTTTAACTATGAGCTCTTGTACTGGAAATCAGTCAGTGAGGCCAATCAGGCGCTTGCGCGTCTGGAAGCCGCAGTAGGAAAGGGATCTATCTATGAATAAGACAACCGCAATTGTAGCGATCATGATGCTTGGGGTTGGTCTCGCGGCAGGGCACTTCCTCTCCCAGGGGCACAGCCAGGGCCAGCCGGTGGCTGCCGAGAACGCGGAAGAACCCCTGTATTACCGTAACCCCATGAATCCAAATGTCACATCGCCGGTACCAGCGAAGGACTCGATGGGTATGGATTACATCCCGGTCTATGCGGAACAAGAAAAGCCAAAGGCAGAGCGTGAAATACTCTACTACAGAAACCCAATGAATCCATCTGTGACCTCTCCCACACCGATGAAGGACTCGATGGGCATGGATTACGTGCCCGTCTATGCCGAAGGGGAGAACAGCGATGTTGTTGGGACGGTGAGCATTGATCCTGTGATTGTCCAGAACATTGGGGTAAGAACGGCCACTGCGAAATCCGAATCGATAAGCCGAACCATCCGCACCGTTGGCCGCGTTGATTTTGATGAAGAACGTATGGCCCGGCTTCACCCAAAGGTCCAGGGATGGATCGAAGAACTGCGGGTCGATAAAACCGGAGAAACCGTCACGAAGGACGACATACTGCTCAGTATTTATTCGCCCCAGCTGGTGTCAACGCAGCAGGAGTATCTGCTTGCTTTGAACAATCTCAAAGCGCTCGGTGAAAGCCCGATTGAGGAAATCCGTCAGGGGGCTAAGGATCTCGCGAAGAGCTCCCGTGAACGGCTTCAGTTCCTGGATGTGCCCGAGCACCAGATTCGCGAGCTCGAACAGACCAGAGAAATAAAGAAGACCATACATATCCATTCGCCAGTCGATGGGACTGTGCTGCGTATCGGGGCGCGCCAGGGCCAACATGTGAGCCCTCAGACGGAGCTGTATATGCTGGCGGATCTCAGGCGAGTGTGGGTGTTGGCGGACATTTACGAAAACGAAATCCCGTGGGTGAATGTTGGCGATGAGGTCGAAATGACCCTCACGTCCGTACCTGGGAAAACCTTCAGAGGCGAAGTTGCCTACATCTACCCCTATTCTGAAGCCAAGACCAGAACCACCAAAGTGAGACTGGTTTTTGACAACACTGACTTGTTGCTACGCCCGGACATGTTCTCCGAGGTCAGAATATTGTCGGATACCCGCGAGGAATCTGTCGTCGTACCGGCTGAAGCCGTGGTTCGCTCAGGAGGAAATCCGCAGATATTTGTTGTGAGAGAGCCCGGAAAATTTGAACCCAGAGTAGTCAGGCTTGGCGTTGAATCAAACGGTCGCATAGAAGTGATTGACGGAGTAAGACCTGGAGAGGAAGTGGTCACATCTGCGCAATTCCTCGTTGATTCGGAGTCAAAATTGCGCGAAGCCACCGCGAAGATGATGGACGCCCTCAAGGCAGGCGACGCCAACACTCAAAGTGACCACTCTGATCATACTGGCATGTCTCATGAAATGGATATGGAGACAGACCACCAGATGGACAAGGATATCCACGGGGGCATGAATCATGATTAAGGCGATTATCAATGCCTCGCTTCGCGACCGGTTCATGGTTCTCGTAGCCACGTTTATCATCGGGGCGGTCGGCATATTCGCCTACAAGAATGTGCCTCTGGATGCGATACCAGACCTGTCGGATGTTCAAGTCATCATTTTCACTGAATATCCCGGCCAATCTCCGCAAGTTGTTGAGGACCAGGTCACCTATCCGCTGACGACCTCCATGCTTGCTGTCCCTGATACCAAAGTCGTTCGCGGCTATTCGTTTTTTGGGCTGTCGTTTGTATACATCATCTTTGAAGATGGAACGGATATGTATTGGGCGCGCTCTCGCGTGCTGGAGTCAATCAACTACGTGAGTGGGCGACTGCCCCAGGGGGTTACACCCACACTTGGCCCCGACGCAACGGGCGTGGGCTGGGTATATGAATATGCGTTGGTCGATAGAACCGGTAAACACGACCTCTCAGAGCTTCGATCGCTTCAGGATTGGTACTTGCGCTACCCGTTGCAGACCGTCAATGGCGTATCAGAAGTGGCCTCTGTCGGCGGGTACGTCAAACAGTACCAGGTCGAGGTCGATCCGAATGCCTTACTTCGCTACAACATCTCGCTCGACAAAGTCCGAATGGCGATCAAGACCTCAAATAAAGACGTGGGTGGTCGATTAGTGGAAATGGCCGAGACCGAGTACATGGTGCGCGGTCTTGGGTATATCCAGTCCATAGAAGACCTTAACGCGATACCAGTTTCCGTGGATCAGAATGGCACCCCAATCCGCTTGCGGGATGTTGCCCGCGTCCAGATTGGCCCCGAGCTGCGGCGCGGGCTCGTCGATCTGAATGGCGAGGGCGAGGTCGCGGGCGGCGTTGTCATTATGCGCTTTGGTGAAAATGCGCTGGCAACGATTCAGGCGGTGCGCGACAAACTCGAGGAGCTCAAGCCAGGACTCCCCGATGGTGTTGAGATCATCCCGGTCTATGATCGTGGCGATCTGATTGAGCGCGCAGTCAAAAGCCTGAATACCTCACTCGTGCAGGAATTGGTGATCGTCAGCATTGTGGTCATCTTGTTCCTTCTGCATGCCCGCTCTGCTTTCGTCGTTATTATCACCTTGCCGCTGGGCGTGTTGATGGCGTTCATTGTCATGCGTCTTCAGGGCTTGAATGCCAATATCATGTCGCTCGGCGGCATCGCCATTACCATCGGGACTATGGTGGACGGCGCGATTGTTATGGTCGAGAACGCCCATAGCAGACTGGCCATGGCACGCGATGACAAGGGTAGTGAGCTCACGATTGAAGAACGCTGGAAGACGATCGGCGAGTCCTGTCAGGAGGTCGGCCCGGCGCTGTTTTTCTCCCTTCTTGTGATTACTGTATCGTTCCTCCCCATTTTTACGATGCAAGCACAAGAAGGCAGGCTTTTCAGCCCCTTGGCGTTTACTGCGACCTATGCAATGGCGGCCTCCGCGATACTAGCTATTACGCTGGTACCGGTAATGATGGGCTACTTCCTGCGAGGCAAAATCATTGCGGAACATAAGAACCCGCTAAATCGAGCGCTTCATGCGCTTCACCGGCCGGTTCTGAAAACGGCGATGCGCTGGCGCGTCGTAACCGTCGTGTGTGCCCTGGCGCTCCTTGGGGCAACGTATTACCCCTACTCAAAGCTCGGCAGCGAGTTTATGCCTCCGCTGGATGAGGGCGATATCCTCTATATGCCGACCACCTTCCCCGGTATTTCCATTACCAAAGCCAAAGAGCTATTACAGCAAACCGATAAGATCCTCACGACATTCCCGGAAGTCCATCACGTGTTTGGCAAAGTGGGTCGAGCAGAAACGGCGACGGATTCTGCGCCGCTGGCGATGATTGAAACCACGGTTCGATTGCGCCCCAAAGACGAGTGGCCAGATCCGAACAAGACAACGAAAGAATTGATGAGCGAGATGGATGCTGCAATCCAATTTCCCGGTCTCGCAAACGCGTGGACTATGCCGATAAAAACCCGTATCGACATGCTATCCACCGGCATCAAAACGCCTATTGGTATAAAGGTATCGGGCCCGGATCTCAACGTCCTGCAGGAGGTCTCGCAGGATATCGAGCAGGCCATGAAAACACTTCCCGAAACGACATCGGCCTTCGGTGACCGCGCTGTTGGTGGGTATTACCTGGATTTCGACATTCACCGAGAAAGCGCGGCGCGCTATGGGTTAACTGTTGGCGCAGTGCAGGATGTGATTCAAAGCGCCATCGGCGGTATGAACATTACCGAAACGGTCGAAGGCCTTGAGCGATATCCAGTAAATCTGCGCTATCCCAGAGAGCTGAGGGATGATATGGAGACGCTCAAGCGCGTACTTATACCCACCCCAACAGGGGCACAAGTACCCCTCTCTCTAGTGGCTGACATCAACTACACGCGCGGGCCGCCAGTCATAAAGAGCGAGGATGCAAGGCCCAATGCGTGGATTTATGTGGATATATCAACCTCGGATATTGGTGGTTTTGTGAGCAAGGCCAAAGAGGTAATCAATCAGCAGGTGAAAGTCCCGGCTGGTTATACACTCGCATGGTCAGGGCAGTTCGAGTACATGGAAAGAGCGGCTAAACGGCTGAGCATCGTTGCGCCAGCCACGCTCTTTATCATCTTCTTGCTGCTGTACTTCAACTTCAGAAATGTCATCGAGCCTGTAGTTGTGATGATGTCTATCCCTTTTGGACTGATAGGAGGCATATGGCTCATCTACTTTAACGACTACAACATGTCTGTTGCTGTAGCAGTCGGATTTATCGCGCTCGCCGGAATGGCGGCAGAGATTGGGGTTCTGGTTTTGAGTTTCATCGACACCGAGATTGCCCTGCGCAGAAAGGAAAGCAGTAGGCGTCTCACATTAGAAGAGGTCAGAGACGCAGTATTGAGCGCTACTTCAAAACGGGTTAGACCAGTGGCTATGACGGCAATTTCTACCATGGCTGGCCTGATACCGATTATGTTGAGTAGCGGTACCGGATCAGATGTTACGCACCGAATTGCCGCTCCCATGTTAGGCGGCATGCTAACAGTCATGATACTCAATCTTCTGGTGCTGCCGGTGATTTATAGCTTCGTTCTCCAATTCCAGGAAAGGCGGCGGGTTATTGCCGATCAATCCGAGCCGGAGTCAGAAGATGGTGTCGTGGGAGCAGCACCATGATAGCCGCCATGCTGCTCGCATTTGGACTGGTTTCGCTGACATTTCTATTTCACTACCGCGTGCTGCTTTGGCTCGGTTCAAGGGGTCCACGGCTTGGGCTATCGACGCAGGCTCAGGTGCTTGTAATCGTCGTGACGCTCTTCCTTGCCCACATCGCCGAGATTGGAATCTATGCCTTTACCTATGGTATCTCAGTGTCATTTCTTGATTTGGGCGTTTTCGAGGGCGCGGCGGTTACAGACGCGATGAGCTATCTCTACTACTCAGGCGTAATCTACACCACGCTCGGTCTGGGCGATATCGAACCTCAGGGGCACATTCGTTTCATCACAGCCATGGAAGCTCTCAATGGGTTTCTACTAATCACTTGGTCTGCTTCATTCACATTCCTGGCAATGGGGCGATTGTGGCCTTGGGAAAATCATTGCGCCAGCTCAACCCAGCATGTGGACACAACATTAGTCACCGAGAAAGGAGAAAAACGATGATCTATCCAAGAATATTCGGGGCGGCGTGCGCTGTAACAGCGGCACTACTTTGGATTTCATGTAGCCTAATGGTCGTGGCCATGCCGGATGCTATGTGGCAAATGACAGGTCAAATGCTGCATGTCGAAATGCTGCAGATGAATTGGGCCATGAATTGGCTGGGTTTTTGCGTTGGATTAGTGGCTTGGACGGGTCTGTCGGGCCTGGCCGGATTGATGTTGGCTACTATTTACAATGCGATGTTACGGGGTAAGGGCGGCTAGATTTTGAGAGAAAAGGATGTTTCAAATTGGCCTGCCCGGCTTCTTTCGAACCAATAGGTCCAGGCGGGTTATATAGCCATAGAGCAGCTAGAATGAAACTTGACCTTCCCCTTGCGGTAACGTTTAGATTTGTGCACAACTTGTTGAAAGTGCGCGACTGAGGCTCAAGAACTATGCTCGTTCAATGGATCTTTTCTATTTCATTTATGTCCTTGCTCGCAATATTTCTGGCCTCCGCCATAGGCTGGAGAGTAAAGGGCTTCGATTTTTTCCCGCCTCCATCTAAAGACAGTTGGCAATACCACACATTTTGGATTCTCTTTAGAATAATGTTTGGAGGTCTTCTGCTGTTGTCGTTTCTCGATTTTGACCCCAAACCATTTTTCGGACCTACTGATCGCTACGCAATTTGGCTGCCCCTCATGTTGGTCGGCTTTGGTGGCGCTACGTATCTGAGCGCCAAACTTGGGTGGGACAACGCGCATGGTGAGGAGGCCGGATTGGTCGTTTCAGGACCATATTGCTGGAGTAGGAATCCGATTTACGTCACCTCCCTCTTGGGTATGCTGGGTTGGGCGCTGTTTGTAAATTCTGTTTACGTTACAGCCATACTCTCGCTATGGGCGCTACTTTATATCCTCGCACCCTTCGTTGAAGAGTCGTGGCTTGAGCGGACTTACGGCGACCAGTTTATCGAATATAAGAGATCAACGTCTCGATTCATTGGATTTTCCACTTCCCAAAGCCGGAGCCAAAGTAAGCGAAAAGAGCGCAGGTAAGGGATCGCGTGGGAATAAGTTACCACCTTTCTACGTCCGTCGCTGAACTCTCAAGCGTCGCGACATTCCTCGTCCTCAAACTCTATTTCAATGGTAGTATGATTCAGATTGAACTCGACTAGTCCTTGATGGATCTGCGCGCGCAGGTGTTTGTGTATCTCGCTGTCAATGGAGGGTGCCACGACGACGTGCGCCGTCAACACATGGTTTTCGCCATCAAGTGACCATAGATGTAAGTGGTGCACTTCTTCTACCTCCCGAATAGAAATGAGTGACTGCCTGATCTTATCCAAAAGTTCTTTGTCTGGAACCGCCTGAAAAAAGAGCTTCATCGTGGCAATCAGATTTCTGAATACGTTAAACAAGATAAACAGCGTGAAGCCTATGGATAAAACCGGGTCAAGAATGGGCCAATGCTTGAATTGGAGAACAATCGATACGATAAGCACCGCAACCCATCCCAGTACATCCTCAAGCAGATGCCAGTTCAAGACACGCTCATTCAATGTGGTGCCGTGACTGAGTTTATAGGCCGCGTAGCCGTTAACGCTCACGCCCAGAATTGCCAGCGCCAGCATACCTTCGGCCACCGGCATCACAGGATTGGCCAGGCGAGGGAGCGCTTCAGTTAGCACCCAGATAGAGCCGACAAGTAAGACAATGCCGTTCAGCAGTGCGCCAAGCAGCGATAGCCGTCGATATCCATAGGTAAACTCATCATCCGCGTTTTTCTTGCCGAGTCGATTTAGCAGCCATGCGCTGCCAATCGAAAGGCTATCGCCTAGGTCATGCACTGCATCTGCCATAATTGCGGTGCTGTTGGTCAGGTATCCACCGATAAACTCGATGATCGTAAATGTGACATTTAGAAAAAACGCATAGCCGATGCGCTCAGAACTCGCGTCGTGGTGATGTGCATGATTGTGTCCGGCCACGGTGCTTCTCCTCACGGCGAATATTATTGTTCAGACTCTTGGCCATTTTGCCAAAATGGCCAAGAGTCTGCCTAGTCCTGGCGCATTTATTGCCCAATCAACCTACCTATCATGATCGGATTCGGTAAAGTCAGTGCTCCGATTTACCATGAGGTAAAGCCCTGGCAGTACCAGTAGAGTCAATAGTGTGGACGATATGATCCCGCCAATCACCACAGTCGCAAGCGGGCGCTGTACTTCAGCACCCGTACTTGTATTAAGTGCCATCGGAAGGAACCCCAGAGCGGCGACCAAAGCGACCATAAGGATAGGGCGCAGTCGTAGCATTGCCCCGCTACGGATAGCCTCGTCAATATCCATTCCTTGTCGGAGTCGATCTCTAAACGCGGATACCATCATGACGCCTGTGAGCACCGATACGCCGCAGAGTGTGATAAACCCCACACCAGCGGTGATGGATAAGGGTATATCGCGGGCCCACAGAGCAATGACACCACCAGTCAGAGCTAACGGTACGCCGCTGAATACGAGAGCAGCGTCCCTGGCAGATCCGAACGTCACCATCAACAGCGCGAAGATCATGACCAGTGTGACAGGCACGAGCACGCTCAGTCGTTGCGATGCCGACTGGAGTTGCTCGAAGGTGCCGCCATATCCTAGCCAGTATCCTGGAAGCATCGAGACTTTGTCTTCGATCTGGCGCTGCGCCTCAGCAACGAAACCTCCAAGGTCGCGCCCGCGAACATTCGTACTGACGACCAGACGCCGCTTACCATTTTCCCGAGATATCTGATTGGCACCTGGAGCCAGCTCTAGGCTCGCAACTTCACTGATGGGAACGTACTGGCCGCCGGGAAGCGGAATAGGTAAGCGCTCCAGCTCTGCCAGATCGTTGCGAAGGGACTCATCAAGCCGGACAACAATGGCAAACCTGCGATCACCCTCAAACACCAGGCCCGCCTCTTCTCCGCCGGTGGCGGCTGCGACCACTTCCTGAAGCTCGGCAACGTTGAGGCCATAGCGAGAGAGGGCCTCTCTGTCGGCTTGAACGGACAAAATTGGCAATCCAGCGACTTGCTCGATTTTTACGCCCTCCGCCCCTTCTATGTCATTTAGTACGGCGGCGATCTCTGATCCGGATGCCAGAAGTTGATCAAGATCATCACCAAACACCTTGATACCGAGATCTGAGCGGACACCTGAAATCAGCTCGTTGAAGCGCAGCTGTATCGGCTGACTAATCTCGAATGCATTACCAGGCAGTAAAGCGAGCTTGGCCTTCATGTCTTCAAGAAGCTGTGCTTTGGTTTTGTTAGGCTCCGGCCACTCAGCTCGCGGTTTGAGCATTACATAGCCATCGGAGATGTTTGGGCCCATTGGATCAGAGGCGACTTCGGCTGTGCCCACGCGAGAAAAGTAGGTCTTTACTTCAGGAAGTTCCAGAATTGCCTTTTCTAGCTGGAACTGCATATCCAAAGACTGCGTGAGGCTTGTGCCTGGAATTCGCAGCGCCTGAATGGCTACATCGCCCTCGTCGAGATTGGGGACAAACTCGGTGCCCATCCTGCTCGCAATACCGACGCAAACACCGATGAAAACCAGTGCGCCAAGCAGGACGGGGATTCGCAGGCTAAGAGCAGCTTCCAGAACCGGTCTATAAACCTGCTTTGCACTTCGCACAATAAAGTTCTCTTTCTCTTGAATCCGGCCCGTAAGTAGCAGCGCTACAGCAGCGGGTACGAATGTAAGGGAGAGCACGAGTGCGGAAAGTAGCGCCATGATGACGGCCATAGCCATCGGCGTGAACATCTTTCCCTCGACGCCAGTGAGTGCAAGTATTGGCAGATTCACGAGTATCACGACCAATACGCTGATGAGGCTGGGTGTAAAGACTTCGCGCGTGGCCGCAAACACTGTCTCGAAGCGCTCACTACGTTTCAGCAGCCGTCCAAGTTCATGCTGTCTGGCTGCCAGCCTGGCAATACAATTCTCAACGATGATGACTGCGCCATCGACAATCAGGCCGAAATCCAGAGCACCCAGGCTCATGAGGTTTGCGCTCACCTTTGTCTGTACCATACCGGTCATCAGCATGAGCATTGATAGCGGTATAACCATGGCCGTAAGCAGGGCGGCTCGAATATTGCCCAGCATCACCAATAGTACGACGACCACGAGAAGAGCCCCCTCAACCAGGTTTGTCTGTACAGTCGAGATGGTTTTGTCGACAAGAACCGTGCGGTTGTAGACCGGCTCGGCCACAACGCCTTCGGGCAAGGTCTTGTTTATCGCTGACAGCTTGCTTGCCACAGCTTCCGAAACTGTGCGACTGTTGCCTCCGAGCAGCATCACCGCTGTGCCTAAAACCGTTTCCTTGCCGTCTAGTGTTGCCGCGCCAGTACGAAGCTGCTTTCCGTACCCAATATCGGCAACGTCGCTCAAGCGAATAGGGAGGCCATCTCTTGTTGCTACGACAATGTTTCCCATCTCGGACAGGTCCGCGACCTGACCGGGCGCGCGAATGAGATATTGCTCTCCATTCTTCTCGATATAGCCTGCACCGACATTGGCATTATTGGCCTCCAGAGCGCCTACGAGATCGTCAAAAGTGAGTCCGTATGCCAGCAGCTGGGCGGCGGTAGGTGTGACATGGAATTCTTTCTCAAATCCTCCAATAGTGTTTATCTCCGTGACCCCCGGCACAAGACGTAGTTGCGGCCTAATAACCCAATCTTGTAGCGTTCTAAGCGCTGTGGAATCATAGGGCTCTCCGTTGTCTTGCACTGCATCTGGCTCGGCATGCACCGCGTAATGAAAGATCTCGCCCAGTCCTGTGGCAACCGGGCCCATGACAGGCTCAATTCCGGAAGGCATCTCGCTCTTGGCTTGCTGGAGCCGTTCGTTTATCAGGTTTCTTGCGAAGTAAATATCCGTGCCCTTCTCGAATACCACCGTGACCTGAGAAAGTGCATAGCGAGAGATTGAGCGCGTACTTTCGACGTAGGGCAAACCTGTGATCGCAAGTTCTACGAGATAGGTCACCCGTTGCTCCACTTCCAAGGGAGAGTATCCAGGGGCCTCGGTATTGATTTGTACCTGGATGTTAGTGATATCCGGAACGGCGTCTATGGGCAGTTTCTGATAATTCCAAACACCAAGTGCGGCGACGATGAGTACAAGAAACATAATCAGCCATCGCCGTGTAAGCGAAAACATTATCAATTTGTCGATCATCGCGAGACTCCTTCTTGCATAAAGGTGGACGTGGGCCCTGTCTCGAAATGGAAATGGTTGACGATTTGATTAGTGGCCATGTTCAGCGTCCTCCTTACCAAGCTCGGATTTGAGGACAAAGCTGTTTGCAGCGACGTAGGTTTCACCGACTTGCAGTCCATCTAATACCTCTATGGATAAGCCATCGGAGCGACCAAGCTCCACTTCTCGGGGCTCAAAGCCTTCATGCCCTTTCACAAAAACTACAGATCTTTCCTCTACAATCTGAATGGCTTGCTTATCGATGAGAAGTGGCACACGGTCCTGTGAGAGTGTGATCTGTCCGACGACAAACGATCCCGGTATAAGGGTTCGTTGCCGGTTTTCCAGGGGTACGCGGGCGGTAACCGAGCGCGAGTCTGTCTGCGCAATAGGCGAAATGTAGCTAATCTCGCCCTCGGCTAAGATTGCACCTTGCTTATCTTGCACCCGGACCTGTTGCCCAATACTCACTGCTTCCAGATCCTTAGGAAATAGCGATAACTCAACCCACACATTGGACAGATCATCGATTTTAAGCAGGGTTCTACCGTTGGTTTGCTCACCTACATTGGCCTGTCTTTGAGTGACTACACCATCTATAGATGCGATCAAGTTATAGCGCTGCAGGGAATCGTTGGCCTCTATCGTGACGAGTTTCTCGCCACGCTTAACGGTATCCCCAATGCTCTTGTTGAATGACGTGATCTGCCCCTCGAAACGCGCGGTTATGCTCTGTGAATGTTCGGGGTTCGGCTTTACGCTGCCGTAGACTTTCAACGTCTCGAAGAGCATTCCCGGTCCCGCTTTCTCAAGAGTGATGCCTGCATGCTCTATCTGCTCTGCGGAGAGCTCGATGTGAGCACCCTCATGTTCCTCACCTTCGTGAGACTCCTGCTCTGCCAAAGCGGGGAGCGTAAGCGCAAACACAGATAAAAACGTGAGTGTGCAGGCGGCACCAAGTTTTCGAAATGTCTGAATATTGATCATTGTTTTTCTCCCGGACCTTGGCCAATAGGCGTTGATGGATTGGCGGTTAAGGCGCTAGCGCTTAGCTGTTCAATCTCTGCGCCATAGGTAAGAACTGCAGCTGCCGTCTCTATGAGCATCAGCTTGGATTCCAGAAGCTCTTTCGCGACAGAGATGTATTCCAGGTAGCTAAAGCGACCGCGCTGGTAGCCCTGACGCGTTTGCCGTAAGGCGCCCTCCAGGGCAGGGATCACGTTTGTCTGCAATTGCTCCACGGTGACGATGGCCTGTTGGCGTGCGCTGTAGGCGCTGAAGAGTAGTGCGCGCAACTTGAGAATGTCGGCTTCACGTTCTACGGCAATAGAGTTTTTCTGCGCCCGTAGTCTGGAAACCTCTCCAGCGTTACGTCGCTCGGAAAACAGCGGCATGCTTAGCCCCGCAACAAGCGCAGTGTCATCTGTCTCCCGGATTCGTCTGATCCCGAACGACCAACCCAGATCGGCTTTTGATTGAGATCTGGCCAGTCGGATCTCCGCGTTGGCAACGCGCTCCTCATCGGCATAGATGGCAATAGCGGGATTGTTCTCCAACGCTATGTAGAGTTCTTCTAAGGAAATGTCGGCGCCGAAGTTAAAGAGGTCGCCTTCAACACTATCGAACGAAGGGATGCTCTCCCCCCATAATGCGGCCAGTGAGACCTTTGAAGTATCAAAGCGCTGCTCTGCGGATGATTGCATTAGCCTTGCCATGGCCAGTGCGCTTTGAGCGCGTTTTGCCTCTGCTGCGGAAGCGGCTCCGGCAGACACCCTCTTCTGGACGCTTTTCGCAGCCTCCTCGGCCAATTTCAGCGCCTCTTTGTTCAGCTCCAGGCGGGCTTGTGTGCTCAGCGTCTCTACGAACCTGCGGGTCACTTCCGCCAGTACCGCCAGGGATTCAAGCCTCAACTGTGTATCGAGCATTGAGCGCGTATTTGTTACGAGACCGCTTCGGGCATTCCGCTTGTCACCAAGTTCCATCACTGATGACAGAGAAACGGTGAGCTCGGCGCTATCAAAGGCCTCGGTATCGCCGGAGCCTGCGAAGTTCTCGGCTTCCAATTCGATTTCGTAGCCAGGACGGAGATTGGCCGTATACGCCGCGCCCTGCAACGCATCCTTGCGGAATACGTAGAGTTTGAGAGAGGGACTGTTGTCCAAAGTGCGCTCGAGCGCGCTGGAAAGCGTAAGGGCCGAGTGCGATGTTTCGGCATTTGCTGCGCTGGTAAGCAGTAGCGCAAACAGAGTTGGGAGAAAAAACCGCAATGATATGCAAGCATTAGCTCCCGCGCCGTGCCACGGCGCATTGGGAAAAGGGTACATGTCTAAATCCTGTTTTTGAGACGCGAGATAACCGCCCGAATTGCGGTGGCATTCGCCAAAGCAAGATCGAGCAAAGCGAGGTTTCAGGATTTAGACGATAGGAGGGCGGAAAAGCGTAGAAAGTGGGGCGTCCGGAATATGATCCGACAAACGATTTTTTACGGATGTCAGGTTGCTAATCAGTGCGTGTGAACTCACGCCTGCCAGAAGCAACGGACAATGGCAGCCATGATGCGAGCAGTGACGAACATGATCTATCCCGTTCTCATGATCGTCGCTATCTGGGTGATTGTCGTGTGAGTGAAAATCTGCGGATAGCTGATGTACAACGTCGTGAGAGGAGGGTATTGACTCGTAGGGCTCAAACGCATGCGCTTCTGCTACAACCATGAACAGTTGCATCACAATCATGACGGCGACAAGACTGGATAATCGAGTCCGGCTCATGATGGAGTTCGAAAAATTAAACCAACTAACATGCACAAAAGAATACACCAAGTTTCTGCAAGATCAAGAGAGAAAATGCCCGCCGGATCAACTTGCAGACAAAAGTGCTGATTTGACCGCATTTTTACTACCCAGGATAACCCGCCTTTCATCGCTTCTGGTCTAGCATCGCTGTGTAGATTGAAATCGATCCTGTCGGCGTAGGAATGACCCGAACTTCTTCAGTGTTTGAAAATCCACTTTGTTCAATGAGCTCAGGCATGCAACCATCAGCGTTATGCTGTGTATCTGTCACACCATCAATAGCCTGAACGGTGCAGCGAAAGAGGCTTCGCATTAGCGGCGTGCGTTGAAGGCCATAATCCGCAATGTACAACTTACCGCCGGGCTGCAACAGCTGAATCATCGATTTGAGGAGATCGATTTTGGTGTCGAGCGCGGTCTGATGAAAAACCAAGCTCGATACAATTTTGGAGAAGCGACCGAGCTGCATCGGCTCACCTGGGTGTAAAAAACCTTGATGGAAACTGATATCGACCTTTGCGTTCTTAGCTTTCTTTCGCGCTCTATCGAGAACATTTATATCTGGGTCCATGCCGTGAACTTCGCAGTCAGGGTTACGCCTTTTCATCCTGATTGCCAGCGACCCGGTCCCGCACCCCACGTCCAGAATTCGATCATCTTGAGAAGGCTCGACAAGATCGAGAAGTTCGCCGCGCCATGTGTCTTCCCGCGTGAGTGTTGAAATCGCCAAATCATATAGCGGGGTGAGGGCGGAAAAGCCCAGGGCTGGCGTAAAATCCTTCTGTTTCGACATAATTCTTGCATCCACTCCAAAACGATTGTGCGCTTAGCCAAAAATGGGCTTGTGATCGGGCTTCACTCTTCGTGCCTTTAAGCAAGCAGCTGAATGGCTCATGATTGAAGCTTCAGAATTCGCCGCCCGCCGTTTAGCACGATCATCGCAATGATCAGACCAATCAATAAATCGGGTATGTTGGAGTTTGTAAGTGCCACGAGAAACCCTGCCACGATTACACCGATATTTGCGATCACATCGTTGGCAGAAAAGATCCAGCTTGCCTTCATATGTGCGCCTTCATCCTTGCTTTTCGCAATGAGTATCAGGCACAGCACGTTGGCAATAAGCGCAACAACTCCAAATGACATCATGAGTGTTGAGCCAGGATCACTGCCAAACAGGAATCGCCGTATGACTTCACTCAACGCACCTAGAGCGAGAATAACCTGTAGCCAGCCCGCCAGGTGCGCTGCGCGAACTTTCATGGTGACGCTGCGCCCGACAGCATAGAGAGCGACGCCATATACTGCAGCATCGGCAAACATATCGAGAGAATCTGCGATTAAGCCGGTGGACTGTGCAATTACACCGATACAAAGCTCCAGCCCAAACATGAGTGCGTTTATTGTCAGAAGCCATTTGAGTATGCGGGCCTGCTTTATGTTCGATGCTTGCTCTTCAGCTTCCGCGTGATCCATTTCACTGGCTTGTGCCGAGTGCGTATCGATCAATTTCGCACCCAGTCCGAGCGCCGATAGACGCTTGTCGATTTCAGACACATCTACAGCATGAAACGCGCGAACATGTCGATTGGCCGTATCAAAATTCAAGATTACCGGTGGCTCGATATCTTCCAGCGCCATTCGGATCATCTGTTCCTCTGAAGGGCAGTCCATTTTCGGCACGTCAAATGTGCTTACGAGAATCAGCTGGCCTGACAGCTCTGCGGCTGGGTCGCGTGGATTGGCATCTTCATCAGATGTCTGGGAATGCTCTGTCATGGAAGGACCTTGCGACGAAAACTGCCTTCACTGTAATATCTATAGTAACTATAGAGTCAAGTGGGCGCGAAATTGGTGAAAATCGGAGAACTGGCAAAACGCACCGGCTGCTCCGTGCAGGCGATTCGCTATTACGAGAAGGAGCAGCTCCTGCCATCTGCCCACCGCAGCGAAGGTAACTTTAGGCTCTATGATCAATCGATGATCGAGAAAATCATGTTTATCAAGCGCTGCCGTAGTATGGATCTGTCAATCGTCGAGATTCGCCACTTAATTGATATCAACCGCTCTCCCCATATTCATTGTGATGATGTGAATCTCTTGTTCGAAACGCATATCACCCAGGTTGAGCGGCGATTGGGAGAACTGGGGAAACTCCGCGACCAGCTCATTTCTCTTCGAGATAGTTGTACCGACAATCGCACGATAGAGGAATGCGGAATTCTGGACTCGCTCCGAAGTGGGCCTTTGGAGGAGGCGTAGATTCTGGCACTCCAAAAGATTTTGGATCACGAGCTTTTTGTTAACGATTGTGTCGGTTTCCTATCTCGCGGCCTATATTCTCAAGTGAGCCAAGAGCGTTGGAGCGCTCAAGTGTATGAGGCGGGATATGGGCAAGAGCGTTAAAGACTTGCCGATAAACGCCGTGAAGTTCTTCGAGGGACAGGTTTGCCAGTTCGTATTGCGTTATGAGTTTCATAGTTATTGCTCCCTTTCGTAAGGAGGCTCCGGCTATCGGAACCTTTCGACGCCCACCGCACATCGAATGAAAGGTCTCCGGTATAGCCAGCGGCTGACGCACACTGGGAGCAATTGTGCTGAATGAATACGAAACGCTTCGTTTTTAGGATAATAGAAGAACTGCAAGATAGTCCGAGATGAATATTTGGGGAAAGGCCTTTCCCCTGCTTCAACCGCTTGAGCGCGTTTTCAGGCACCCCTTTCTAGCGGGGACACCCCGCAATTCCCCGGTCTTGTAAACAGCAAAGTGAACGAGAGGCATTGCATCCTCTCAAAATCAAGAAGAATGACGGTTTCCACCCATATTCGCCTTTGGCTGGGCGGACCCTCCGCAATTCTTCTGGATTTTTTCACTCCCGCCTAGTCGGCCTAGTCGCCAGAGGTTCATGCGCAGCGCAAAAAGCGCTTTTTGAACCTCAGGAACGATTAAGGAGAAGGACGATGGAAGAGATCAGAATATATGTGGCGGATTTGGCAGCCTACAACAATGGCAAGTTACACGGGGTCTGGGTAGATGCGTGCGGCGAGATGGATGACATCTGGGAAGCTGTAAATCAAATGCTGAAAAGCAGCCCCGAAGAGATGGCAGAAGAATACGCCATTCACGATTACGAGGGGTTTGGTTCAGTCCGCTTGAGTGAATATGAAGGGCTTGAAAGTGCACGTGAGAAAGCTCTGTTTATCGATGAGCACGGCGAGCTTGGCGCAGCAATGCTAGATCACTGGTGTGGGGATCTAGACGACGCCGGAAAAGCGCTCGAGGATAGCTATGCAGGTGTTTACGAAAGCCTTGCGGACTACGCCCAGCAGTTGACCGAAGATACAAGCGAGGTCCCTGCACATCTGGAGTATTACATCGATTACGAGAAAATGGGCCGTGACATGGAATTGGGCGGCGATGTCTACACGATCGAAACCGCGCACGACGAAGTGCATATATTCTGGAACCACTAGGAAACCACAAGCCCAGGGAGGGGCATTCTTGATGGAATCGCATAGGACTACATGCCATATGAATTGGCGCGGCCTTCAAATCAGGACCGATTATGTGCGCCAGCTTTGGGGCCGTGAAATGGACCGGTTCCATATCAAGGCATCGGAGCCGTTCTATAAAGGCGGCGATGATTATCTGGTGCGCTGGCTGCTTACGCTTGATCGATCCTATTCACAGGAAGAAATCCAAGCCCTGACAGAAATGTGGCTGGATGATGCCCTGCACTCGTCCAGCCGATGGCGAGAGGGTGATTGCCTGCGCAATCAGCTCACATTGTTTTGAGCAACGCTACGCTTATGCATCAAACCAACAAGAACAATGCGCGTAAAGGCCGCTGCGTCGCAGACGTTAAGCGCTTCTTAACCATTTTGATCTAGAATATTTATGTAAAAGTTGTAACAGGGTATGGCGGGACAAATGGGCAGCTCTAGGCATAGTAGAGAATTTGAAAAAGTCGCCAACACGAAACGTGTTGGCGATTTATGGCGTCAAGTAGTACGCCATCGCGCCGCGCGCTGCGAGGTGGACCATGATTGATCCTAGGTCCCCAAAATCCGGTGAACTCAGCGCATTGTTCGATGACAAACGCCGCGAAGTGACAGGGGAAACTCTCGAATGGATTCGCCATAACTACTATATCGCCGCGAGTATGAGCGGTGACGATTCACCCTCAATCGGCGGCCTTCAAATCAATCCAAACGGTCGAATGGAGAACTCTTCCACGGCCAAGAAGAAAGAGGAGAAGACCAGAACAGATCTCATGATAATGGCTATTCTCGATCGTCAACTGCAAGAGATCGAGTTGGCTATGGCAAGGAAATACGGCGAGGATTTCGCGGAGCAATTTGCAGCCGAATTACTTGACGAGAAAACCTTCGAAAAACTCATGCAGATCGTAGACCCGGAAGAACGCAGAAAAGCGATTGCGCTTTCTATCTATGAAGGTATTCGCGATGGAAGTATCGACGCTGACACGGCCCATCAAAACCCCGATTTTAAGGAGTGGCTGGATAAACATGCAGAGCTGCGTGACCATCGACAATCGCTAGATCACAGTGGAGCATTGCCAGAGGATAGAACAGAGGCAGAGAATTCCCATGACAACGCAGATCGTCCGGATCTGGAAAGTGGCTTCGGTGCTATTTTTGAGAAGCAGGACTTTCCTGTTGGATAGGATCGACCGTAATTTTTTCGATCCTTCCATCTGCAAACAAAATCAATTTTGATTCCGCAGCGAGGAATTTTACTAGATCCACACCTTTCAGTGGGTCGACAGGTTCATCTCGCCAACTATCGCCATTGATGTAGAACGCCATGCTCGAGCCAAATTCGTGGTCCGGCTTGATGAAGACTTTTGCCCTCACACCTTCTTCGGCCAGCGCATCCACGAAATATTGCCCCACCTTTTCGGGCGGATGTTTGCCCAGATCTGCTCCGGCATACAGCGCTATCCCGACGCCAGCCACATCACATGAGTATTTGGTTGCCTGTCCGGTAGGGGTTTCGGAAAACCCTATCGTTCGCTCGATCGACTCGCAGCGATAGGTAAAGAGCTTCTCTTTCTTGGTAAGGCTGGTGTCGTGGCGGAGGCCCGCCAGGATTGCCCCGTCGATATCGGTAGTCAGATCCGCGCGCGCCGTCATCGTGGCCAGCGCTAGGGCGACCATGCATGGTCGCAAAAGCGCTTCGTGAACGCCCCGTTTACCCACCGACTCACCCTCCCGGTTGCCCATAAATAAAGAGGGCGAAACCGCTTAACTTTTCTCTAGAAGTTAAGGGGACTTGGATTTCAGGGCGTTTCGGGCTGGGTTTTCTCCGCTAGGCGGGCAGGCTATGGTCTAGAGCCCGTTGAATACATAGGGATTTACATATAATATTAACTTCTAGAGAAAAGATAGGATCATGAGCAAAGCGAATATCTCTATCCGTAACCCGAACCACCCGAAGAAGGGCTCCTCCATCAAGGTTGCTCCTATCACCGACCTGAAAGCCATCGAGAACATCAAATACGCATTGCGCAACAATCCGCGTGATCTGTGTTTATTCACCTTCGGGATAAATACGGCGTATAGGGCTAACGAGCTGGTCTCTATCAAGGTGGGTCAGGTTGCCCACCTCAATGCCGGGGACAGGCTAGAGATCAAACAAAGCAAGAATGGGAAGTATCGCGCCGCGACGCTGAACGAGAATGTGATCAAAGCGCTGCGAGGCTGGCTGCGCGTTCACCCCGAGCCTGAGCCAGAAGCACCGCTCTTTAAATCCTTTAAAACCCGCGAGGCACTCACCGCCACAACGCTCACCGCCATGGTCAAGCATTGGTGCTCAATGGCCCAACTTGACGGCAACTACGGATCTCATACTTTACGAAAGACCTGGGGATATCATCAGCGCAAGACATTCAATCAGCCGACTGCGCTTTTGAGCGTTGCGTTTGGGCACTCAAGCGAGCGCCAAACCATGGACTATCTATGTATCCAGCCCACCGAGATCGAGCATCTCTATACCGGTGCGTTGTAGCATTGCTCAGCGTGTTGCCTGCAGCAGCGCCTGGGCATTCTCCCACCCGTCGATGATGGCGTCTTCCCGCTCCTGCCTGGGCGGATGAGTGAGAGACCCCTCACTGGAAAACACACTCGCCATGCTTAGAGCCTGCTCAACGCTTGCACCCAGCAGGCGAAGCAGATGACCGGCAGCGCGATCAGCTTCAAGCTCCCCGTCATGCGGAGACTTGGTTCCGAGCGTCGTCGCGCCGCTGATGTGATGACCCATCTCGTGCGCCATCACGCCAAGATCTCGCCACGTCACGGTGTTCTTGGCGGATTGGTACATAATGTCCACGTCATACACGATAAACCGCACACTATCGTGTATAGCGGCGAATGCGACGGGGCTAGCACCACTTTCAAACTTACCAGCCATGATCTGAAAGTTCGGGTGAATACCCACGTAGTCCGATAGCCACTCCACGGACTTGCGTGCCTCGCGACTGGGTTTGCTGAGCCGGACCTCTCGGCCAAAGTTGGGACGGGCAGCAAAGGTGCAAACGACATCATTCTCGGAGAATCGTATGGTCTCATACTCACTCGCGCTTGCCGGTCCGGGCGTGAGTTGAATTAGGGATATCAGTGATACGCCCACCAGAATGTCTATAAGTTTCATAGGGATTTACCTCTGCACTGAGTTACAAATCTGTATGCCATCCTTCTTATGGATGCAGTCGGGCGGCGCGGTTGTTGCCTGCACAGAGCTGCTTTCATCCGCAGAGAGCAGAACCAGGCAGACATTGATCAGAACAAACACGACGATCAGCAGCTTTATCAGCGCCTTGTTGACGCTTTCTGCGTACTTCTCCCACAGCTCTAAGGCCTGCTTTAGCGTCTCCATCACTCGTCCTCACGCTCGGCTTGCTCGCGATGGTCCTCGCGCCTCTTGTTCTTGCGCATCAGGATTTCAACGTCATCGGGATGTGTACGGTATTGCTTAATGCCGGAAGCGACATCTGTATGATCGATGTATTCATCAATAGTCATGGCGCGTGCGCGCGCAGCACGATGTTGCTCGGGCGTCATGCCGCTGGCAGAGATGAACAGATAAAACAGCAGGAAGTAAGGCATGAAATCGATCGTTATACCGGCAGCCCAGGCCGCCGGGATTTCACGCCACATGACCATGATGGCTCGATTACCCGAAATTCGCTCGAAAGGGGCAAGCGTGGGCAGGTCCTGTTCAGAATACATCTCGAGTGATTGCTGCAGCGCATGACTCGTCTCTTCGAGGTAGCCTCCAAGTTTGGCAAGCGCGTCGCGCTGGCTAGACCTCACGGACGCATTGCGCGAGAAATCTGATACGACGTTCGTCTCGTGAGGCAGGTTGTTTAAGAGGCGGAGCGTTGACTGTGCAATGCTGGAGACATCCATGCGTGAATGCACGGCTTTGAGCTTAACGTCGCTGGCTGCTATCCCATCAATCTTCTCTGGCAGAGACTTCTTCGAGCGCATCGCTGCGCGCATGGTCTCGAGGTGCTTGCCAGCCTCTAGGGCATCATTTGCCCCAGAAGCCCCTGCCTCCAATATGGACTTTTCCATTCCGCGCAGGTTCTCGGCAATGCGGCTCAGAGCGGTGCTGACACCGCCCGCACCCTTGGTGCCGCTGAATACGCCGCTTTCAAGCTCGTCTTTCGCGGCTTTTTCGAATGTCGAGATTGAGCTGCGCAGATCGGGCTTTTAACCAATTGGTCGCTGGTTCGAATCCAGCACGGCCCACCAATTTCCCCTAGATACAACCAGTTACCAAGCGCTAGAGCGGGCGACTGCGTGTCCTGCGCTATCGAGAGTCATTTGGCTCAGAGAGCGGGCTAATCTTACCCGTAGTGTAAACAGCAATGGCTTTGCAGAACTTTGCTTCGAGTGCTTTCGCCTACAGGCTGTCATTTAGACTACACTTACCCACTGGGCCGCTATCTACTCCGAGCGGACACGAAGGGGGATGTGTGTCTGAAGAACTTGAGTATCAATACAATTACTCTGATTTAAAGCAAACTGTGTTCAACGTCGCTGGGCGTCAAAGGAAGGCGGCCACGATGGTCGCCATTATGTCAGAGTACCTTGAGCAGGATTTGAGCGACCAATCCGTGTTGAGCGTTGGCGGTTCAACGGGGATTATTGATGAGTACCTGGCTCGTTATTTTCAGAGCGTATGCGGTATAGATATCGATGAGAAAGCAATTGCTTTTGCAAAAGAGAACTTTCAGAACGATAACCTATCCTTTGAGATTGGCGACGCGCTGCAACTGAAGTACGAAAACGAATCTTTTGATGTCGTTAAGCCCTGGAAATTGCATCGATGTAAAAATTCCGTAGCGGTTCTTCTCCAGGCATCACCGTACTAGCCAGGCGAGCGCGCCCCGGGCAACTGTGCAACAATAGCGCCCATAAAAAGAACGCTTGGCAGACTCGCTTTGCTCTTCAATTCTACGGTCTATATTTTCGCCTTTCTGCCGGTAGTGTTTGTCGGCTATTTCCTGTTGCAAAGACTGGCGCCGCCTCTGGTGGCCAAACTGTGGCTGGTGGGCGCGTCGCTGTATTTCTACGGCTACTGGAACCCCAAATACCTGCTGCTCATTCTCGCGTCGATCGCGGTAAATTATGCGATTGGGCGCGCGCTGCATCGCACCCGGCTGCTCGCTGCAGAGCAACCGCACACACACCGGGCCCTGCTCACCGTGGGGGTGTTGTTTAACCTGGGGCTGTTGGGCTGGTTCAAGTACGCGGATTTTCTGATCGGCAACGTCAACCTGGTACTGGGCAGCGAGGTCCCGCTGTTACACCTTGTGCTGCCGCTGGCAATCAGCTTCTTTACCTTCCAGCAGATCGCCTACCTGGTGGACTGCTACCGTTACGATACCCAGGAGTACGATTTCGTCAGCTACTGCCTGTTCGTGTGTTTCTTCCCGCAGTTGATCGCCGGGCCCATCGTGCATCACCGGGAGATGATGCCCCAGTTCGTCAGCCGAGCGAACACACGCATACACTGGCACAACATCGGCAGCGGGGTGCTGATTTTTTGCATCGGGCTGTTCAAGAAAGTGGTGATTGCCGATACCTTTGCCCTTTGGGCCAACCAGGGCTACGCCAACGCGGGTAACCTGGACTTGCTCGAGGCTTGGGCTACCAGCCTCAGCTACACGTTCCAGCTTTACTATGACTTTTCGGGCTATACCGATATGGCCATTGGTGCGGCGCTGTTGTTTAACATTCGTCTGCCGCTGAACTTCAACTCGCCCTACAAGGCCACCAGCATTCAGGATTTCTGGCGCCGCTGGCACATGACGCTCTCGCGCTGGCTGCGGGATTACGTCTACATTGCGCTGGGCGGCAACCGCGTCATGAGCGTGCGGCTATACTTCAACCTTATGGCGACTTTCATTCTAGGTGGCCTCTGGCATGGCGCCGGCTGGACCTTCGTGCTGTGGGGTACGCTGCATGGCGTTGCGCTGTGCCTGCACCGCCTGTGGCAGCAACTGGGCCTGCGCATGCCTGCGCTGGCGGGCTGGCTGCTCACCTTTATCTTCGTCCATATCACCTGGGTTTTTTTTCGTGCCGAGGACGTTCCCACCGCGCTGGCGGTATTGCGTGGCATGGCCGGGCTGAATGGCCCCGGGCTGGCTGAGGCGCTGCCCTGGCAGGCGCTGGTGGCACTGGATGCCGACACGCTGTGGGCGCTGTACGATGACTGGGGCAGCCTCGGCGGGCACGGCAACCTGATGTTTATCGCGCTGTTCGCATTGCTGGCCTTCACCGCGCACAACTCCAACGCAATCGCTCTCGACGGGCGCGGGTTCAGGCTCTGGCACGCCGTGTTGGCCGCCTCGGCGCTGTTCGCGGCTATCGTGCTCAGTATCGGGTCCAATGCGCCCGAGTTCCTGTACTTCAATTTCTGATGCCATTGCCCGCACGCCTGTTCCTGCTTATCACTGCCACGCTGCTGGTTGGCGCACTGTACGGCTATGTCCGTTTCGTCAATGCGCAGGCATTCGAGCGGCGCGAGTTGCCGGTAGTCTATGCGCAGTTCCTGCTCGAGTCCGCCACACAGACTGGCGGCAAGGTCATCATTGAATCCGGGTCCAATTCCAAGCACGCCATCGTGCCGGACATCCTCGCGGACTATTTCGAGGCCCCGGTGATCACCGTGGCGCAGAATGCGGGTTACCCACTGTTGCCCAAACTTTACAACCTGCTGCACCATGTGGAGGCGGGCGATGTGATCGTCTTGCCGCTGGAATGGAATCTTTATGCTGACGATGCGGTGCTCAGCACGGATTTCCTGGCAGCCATCTCGCGCCCTGAATCCTCGATGACACACTACTATGACGCCTTGCCCCCCTGGGAGCGCGGGCGGTTTCTTTTGACCCAGTACCCTCTGCAAGAGGCGGTGAGCAGTATTCGCGCCATGACGGACCCGCTCGAGTTCGCCCGTGAAAACCTGGCGACGGCCAGCGGGATTCAGACGCGGCTGTGGTCAGACGGCCGCTGGGCATGGGGTAACACTGAATCCCGGGATAACAACGCAAACGTTGCACCGGCCGTGGGACGACTCTCCTGTAATGACTACGTGTTCGCGTCGCAGCAGCGCAACAATTTCCGTATCTCGTCTGAATTCCGCCGCGCACTGTCTGCCCTGGATCGGCTGCGCGAAAAGGGCGCCCAGATCTTTTTTACCTGGCCCGCAGTGGTGGATTCCCCAGACAGCCCCTGTTACCGCGACGCTGCCTTCATGGCCACGGTGCAGGCTTATGCAGGCGATATTCGCGCCATGCTGCAGGCGGCGGGTTACCCGATGCTGGGCGATTATCGCGACAGTCATTTCACCGCACGGTGTTTCGTCGACACCTATTACCACATCACCTCTGCCTGCGCCCGCGAGCGCACCCGGGCCCTGCTGGCGAACCTGAGGGCGGCCGGGGCGGAGCCCATCCGTGCCAGAACGGGCCCGCGCGCTTTTTTGCGGACGGCGGAGCGTCGTCTTGACGCCATGCGGCCTGCGCTCCTCGCACCGCTGGAGCCGACGCTGCCGGCTGTCTCAAGAGTGACCGCACAAACACTGGAGACGGATGTTCTCCTGTCGGGCGGCTGGGCCATGCCCGAGGAGCGTGGAACATGGAGTCTCGGCTGGCGCTCCACCCTCGTTCTGCGGCTGCCGCCGGAGTTGGCGAGCGCCGAGCGCCTGCGCCTGCGTATCCGGGGAGACTACTTCAACGGCGTTGAAAAAACCGGCGTCCAGATCGGAAGCACCGACCGCGGCAGACACGTGCTACAAAACAAGGTGTTGTGGATCTCACAGGCGCAGCTCGACGGTGACCTGCTGCGCCTGCAGCTGACCCACGAAGACGTGCGTTCACCCTATGAGCTTGGGCGCAGCGATGATCAGCGCAAGCTCAAGTTCATGTTGCGAGAACTGGTTATAAAACCCGCACCGAAGCGCGGGCAGGGGCGCAAGCACCGCAAGCGTGAGGTAAACGTGGGGGAAACGTGAAGGAGCTGTGGAGCAAACCAAAGGCGTTGATAAGGTAGTGCATACCTCCGGTTTATCATAAACTGAAGACTGGCAGCCGGATAACAATAAGGAGGTTTCCATGCAATCATCGCTGAAAGTAATCGCTATGTGCATGCTCCTGAGCCTCGCTCCCGCTGCGCTGGCACAGACCATGAACTTCGAAAACTTTCCCGCCAGCGCTGTTTGCCCTGACGGGGCGAGTGGCGTGACCCAGAACGGCCTCAATATTATCGACGATACACCCTCGCCGCCTGCCGCGCCCGACTCCTGTGTGTTGGGCGCCGCGAATGACTTCCCGCCCCCGGGTGGCCCCGGCGTGCCGACAAACGGCAGCAGTGTCATGGGTTGGTGTGGAGCCTGTGGGCCACAATCCCTCACCTTGACCGTCACGCGGCAGGACGCCGCGCCGTTCAACCTCGTTTCCATCGATTTCAGCCGCTTTGCCGGTGAGGGCCCTGGCACAGTCAATATCACCGGTTTTCCCGCCGGTGGCGGCGCTCCCGTAACGGTGCAGCATTTGATCAATACGGACAACTGGGTGACGGTGGACCTGAGCGCTCTTGACAACGTGGAGCGCGTAGAGATCGTGCACGACAGCTATCCCAGCATCGATTCCCTGCTGGACAACATCGTCACCACGGCCGCTGCGTCTGGCAGTGGCGCCGGCGTCAGGCCAGTCCCGGTGATGGGCAGCGCGGCATTGTGGCTGCTCTGCCTGCTGATCGCGGGCTTCGCTGTACGGGGATTGCGCAAGCGGCGCTAGCTCGACTGGCGCCGTACCCGACGCATCAAGGCGCTGCCGGGCCTGCCCGGCAAGGACCGTAGAGACACCTGCCCCGGCCAAACATTTCTAACCCGACAGAAGACGAATCCGCTATGCCACCTGTTGTTTACCTTGCTCTTTTTTTGTCGCTGCTGGTTGCTTGCAGCGACGCAAATGATGCGGCGCACCGTTCGAACAACGAACCTGTGTTCCCGTTTCTAGACTACAGCGCGCAACCACAGCCCAGGGGCGGGCAGTGCGAGGAGGCCGTGGATGTCACCGCTCCGTTGATCGTGAATGGCTTTGGGTTTAACCCTGCCAACACGCGCAACCAGGATTCGTTGATCGATGCGTCAAATGTGCACACGCTGGAAGTAAACTTTCGCTATGCACCTGCCAGGGCGACCGAGAAGCGCGGCGTGCCCGCGGTGACGGCGCAGGCGATTTTCTTGACGTCCGGGAATGAGCTGCTTGCCATCAACAGGCTCTCGGGCTGCGCGTACTGGTCGTTCACGACACCCGCAGCGGGCAGCAACTTTCGCTCGGGTTCCATACTGTTTGTGCCGGCTACCGCTACCACACCGGCGGTGGTGTATACGGCGGACTTCAACGGCTACGTGTATGCGGTTGAGGCTGCCACGGGCGCACTGCTGTGGCAAACATTTGCCGGCACAATGCCGGGGCTGCATTTTGTGACGGGCGGGATGCAGCATCATGGCGGCAAACTGTTTGTGCCGGTTTCCAGCAAGGAAGTGCTGGCAACGGTGGTCATTCCGGGCCCCTGCTGCAGGAGCCACGGTATGCTGGTGGCGCTGGATGCCCGCAACGGTGACACACTGTGGCAGTATCACACCACTGCACAAGCGCAGGAAGTTGTGGAGCCCGATGCGCGGATTGGCCCCAATGGCGCGCCTGTCTGGGCGACGCCCACTCTCGATGTCAGCCGCAACGCTGTGTATATAGGAACGGGTCAGAACTATACCGAACCTGCCACAGCAACCTCAGACGCCATCATCTCGCTGGACATGGACAGCGGTGCTGTGAACTGGATCTTCCAGGCCAGACAAAACGACACCTGGAACGGTAACTGTAACCTCACTGGGTCTTTGCGCTGCTCGGTACCCCCCGGGCAAGACTTCGATTTTGGCGCAGCGCCAATCCTCCTGCAGGATGGCGACACCCTCATCGCGGGCGACAAGGGCGGCGTGGTGTACTCGATACAGGCCGATACCGGTGCGCTGAACTGGTCCAATAAAATCAGCGAGGGCTCAGCGCTGGGCGGTATTCACTGGGGTATGGCGGTCGACGAGGCTCGTGTTTACGCCGCCGCCACAGATTTCAGTATCGACAAGGCCAGTGGGGGCCGGGCAGACTTGATCCCCGGAGCGCGGCCCGGCATTTACGCGCTGGACCTCGCCACCGGCGCCGTCGATTGGGCCATTCATCCTACCCATACCTTCGAGGGGCTGACCACGCCGTCCCTGTACTCGGCGTCGTTATCTGTCAGCAATGACTTGCTGTTTGCCGGCTCACTTGACGGTGTAGTCAGGGCGTTTGACACGCGTGATGGCACTGAAAAGTGGTCCCTCGATACCGCCATCGGCTTTACTGATGTCAACGGTGAGGCCGGCAATGGTGGCACTATTGATTCTGTCGGAGTGGTGGTCGCGGGCGATGGCCTGTTGATCAACTCCGGGTACAGCACTTTTCAGGGTGTTGATGGCCGCTACCAGGCCGGCGCGGGCAACGCGCTGTTCGTCCTGGCTTTGCCCAGGTGACGGCACGGCTGAATGCGGCGCATCAAGCGCAAGTGGCTAAAGAAGCACGGTGCCCGCCAGCGGGTCGCGACAGACGCAGGCGGTCTCCGCCACCGCCTGAGCGGGTGGGTGTGCGGGCGCAGCGTTAGCTGCCGATAGTCCCCTGAACCAGACGGCAGCCCGCCCCGTATACAGTGTGAATTCAGGCACTCACCGCGGGAGAGACCAATGCAGTACCAGGCACCGATCAACGACATCAAGTTCATGCTGTTTGATGTACTGGGGGTGGAAAAACTCGCCGAGTTCGAGAAGTACCAGGACGCATCGCCAGACATCATCACGGCCGTGATCGAGGAAGCGGGCAAGCTGGCCGCCGAAGTCCTGCAACCGGTGAACAGGATCGGCGATGAGCAGGGATGTAGCTATGATCCTCGGGATCACGTGGTCACCACGCCAGAGGGCTTCAAAGCTGCCTATGCGCAATTCGTCGCGGGCGGCTGGGCGTCGCTGGATGCTCCGGTCGCCTTTGGCGGCCAGGGGCTGCCACACACACTGAAGTTCATCGTGGATGAAATGGTTTGCTCAACTAATCTGTCGTTGGGCATGTACGCCGGTCTTACCCATGGTGCGATCAGCGCCCTGTATGCCCACGGTTCGGAGTCACTCAAGGCAACGTACCTGGCCAATCTGGTCAGTGGTCAGTGGACGGGCACCATGTGCCTGACAGAGCCCCAATGCGGTACCGATCTTGGCCTGATTCGCACGCGCGCAACACCGCGCGATGACGGCAGTTACAGTATCGAAGGTACCAAAATCTGGATTACCGGCGGTGAACATGACCTGGTAGACAACATCGTCCACCTGGTGTTGGCCAAGCTGCCGGGAGCGCCCGACAGCACCAAGGGCATCTCCCTGTTTGTGGTACCCAAGGTGCTGCCAGACAGCGGCGAGCGTAACCCGGTGTACTGTGGCGGGCTTGAGCACAAGATGGGGATCAAGGGTTCTGCCACCTGTGTGATGAACTTCGAGCAGGCCCGCGGCTGGATGGTAGGCGAGCCCAACGACGGGATGCGTGCCATGTTCACCATGATGAACGAAGCGCGCCTGATGGTGGGTATGCAGGGGCTTGGTGTGGCAGAGATGGCCTTTCAGGAAAGCCTCGGCTTTGCACAGGAGCGCCTGCAGGGCCGTGCCCTGGGCGGCGCGAAAAACCCCGATGGACCCGCAGACCCGATTATCGTTCACCCCGACGTGCGCCGTATGCTGATGCACCAGAAGGTGCTGAACGAGGGCATGCGGGCGCTGGCACTCTTTACTGGTTACCAGCTCGACTTGTCGGTAGCGCACCCGGATGCGCAAGTGCGGCAGGAGGGCGATGACCTGGTGCAGTTACTCACCCCGGTGGTGAAAGCATTTTTAACAGACGAGGGCTTCAACAACGCCAACGTGGGCCTGCAGGTGCTGGGCGGCGCAGGCTTCACGACAGACTGGCCGCTGGAGCAACTGGTACGTGACGGCAGGATTCCGCGCATCTACGAGGGCACCAACGGTATCCAGGCGATGGACCTGGTAGGCCGTAAACTCGGCCTCAAAGGCGGGCAGTTGATCGCGCGCTTGTTCACGACCGTGTCGGATTTTCTCGCAGACACGCCAGAGGCTCCCCACCACGCTGAGCTGGCGGCGGCGCTGCAGCGCCTGCAGGATGCCACCGCGTGGATTGCCAGCAAGGGCCTGGCAGACCCGGAAGAGGCCGGCGCCGCCGCCTCGCCTTACCTGCGCCTGACGGCCCTGACGGTGATCGCCTACTTGTGGTCAAGAATGGCAAGTGTCGCGCAGCGCCAGTTGGACGAGGGTGTCGGCAATGCCCTGTTGCTGCAGGGCAAGGTGGTCTCTGCCAGCTATTATTTCGAGAAGCTCCTGCCGGAATCCGTCAGCTTGCTGGCCGATATAAAAAGCGGCAAGCAAAGTGTTATGGCGCTGCAGGAAAACCAGTGGCAGGTATAGCGATGGCACCATTGGGGTAGGGCGACGTGGCTGTCGATCACGAGCGCATCAGGCAGTTGCTCGGCGACAAAGACGAGCGCGCCGACACCTCGCTGCGCTCGAAATCGCTAAAGCGCGCCACGGTCAAAGAACCACCGACCACGTTGACTCCCTATGAATGGCAACAGTGGTACCAGGAGCACGGCATACCGAGCAGCCATCGCCGTCCGGCACGCCGTGTTGCACTGCCCTGGTACAAGCGCCTGTTCAGGTGCCTGCGCTGATTCAGGGGCCTGCGCTGGGGGGCGTGCCCTGCGACAAACACGAGATCAACGCCCCAGGATGCGGCCTAACGGTAGAGTGTTTGCAGCAACAGCGGTCAAGCACCCTGACAGCCGTGCTTGTGCAGGGTTTCGGCAGTTGATAGTCTGCAGGTTGACGCTGTTTCTTATGCGCCGATCCGGGCCCTGGCGCGACGTGTCTCGCGAGGTCAACAATAGAAGGATCGCACTGCGAACAGCACTGGCCCGCCAACGCGGAGAGTCCTCGCCATGCAAAGCGCCCGCGAAATCATTCCATTCCGATGCCTGCTCCTGTTGTGTTTTGTGCTGGCAACCCACACAAGCGCGTTTGCGTCCAGCGTAGTGCAACGCCCCATCACCGACATTGCCAAACAGTCTCCGCTGGTGTTTGAGGGCAGAGTGGCCGCGATTGCCGTGGAGGCTCAGGGCAAGAAAATCTTTACCTGGGTGACGTTTGAGGTCATCGATGTCATCAAGGGCGAGCACAACGCGGCTGAACTGCAGGTGCGCTACCTCGGTGGCAGTAGCGGCGGCAGGTCTGTGCGCGTCAGTGATCAATCGATACCGGCTGTCGGTGAGCATGGCATTTACTTTCTTGAGTCCGACCAGGGTCATACCGTGCACCCGTTGCGCGGCTGGGGGCAGGGGCACTTTATACTTGAGCGAGAGCCATCGACCCGCGAATACTTCGTGAAAGACAGCCGCAACAGGACAGTAAAAAGCGTTGCGAAGGTGAATGCATCGGCACTGAAGCTCGACGCCCGAACCGCGGCCGGCGTAACGTTGATGCAACCCTCCAGTGGCGCTGGCGGAGCTAGTGACGCCTCCGGTGCGCAACAGCCGTTGACCAGTGCGGAGTTCAAGGCTTTCATTCAGGAGCACGCACAGTGATCAGCATACGCTGCAAACTGGCCCTGGCATGTGCCCTGTGGGCAGCCGTGGCAACGTCCGCGGCAGCGTTCGAACTTTACGGCGAGCGCTGGAGAGACGGCCGGGCGACAATCTACGGTAACATCGAACAAAGCACCGGTTCCGGTAAACCCTGGAACGCGGCGCTTGTGCAGGCAGCCGATGCATGGAACGACGTCGTGCCCGGTTTTCGATTGGATGTAAACGGCAGGTTCTCTGACCCCTGCGCCGGTATTACCGAGCCCGAGGATAACTTTTTCAACGGTGTTGCCTTCAAGCCAACCGACTGCGGCATTCCTTTCAATGACGGCACCCTGGCAATCAACGTGTCCTATATCGACGAACCGGGGGGGTTCATCGTGGAGTCCGATACCGTGTTCAACAGCAACGTTGACTGGGACATCTACTCAGGCCCCCTGAGACGAGACACCCTGGATTTCCGCCGTGTGGCCGCACACGAATTGGGGCATTTTTCCGGCCTGGATCACGAGGACGACCGCCTGGCGCTGATGAACAGTTTTGTCGGTGATGTGGAAGTGCCGCAGGCCGATGACATCGCCGGTATGCGCAGCCTGTATCCGTCGCCTGATAATGCATTGGTTTTTGAGCATGTACTGGAAGAACCGTTGATCGGCGAGGTGCACAGCGGCGTGGGCAACCTGCGCGGTTGGGCCGTTGCCTCAGACGGCATTGATCGGGTAGAAATGTGGCTCAATGGCCGTTTTTTGTTTGAGATGCCAACCGGCGGCGATCGCGCGGACGTGGCCGCGGCTTTTCCGGATATTGTGGGTGCACAGCAATCTGGTTATTCGATGGCGTTCGCGTATTCATACCTGGGTGCCGGTACCCACACCATGACAGCGCGTGCCTACACAACGCAAGGCGCAATGGCGGCATCCAGCTCGACGTTCTCGGTTGTAACGCTGGACAAGAACTTTATACCGGCCTCGGATGAGGTTGCCACAGACGCCGCAACCTGCGAACTCGGTGGCGATGAAATTGAACTGTTCGACGTCTTTATCGATGACCGTGTTTATGACCTGTTGCTGAAGTGGCGCACCGCGGAGCAGGGGTTTGAAATCATCGAAATCCGCTAGCGCAAAAACCCAGCGTGACCGGGCGGGCGGCGTGCTTGCGGCAATGGGCCTGCGTTGATGCGAGGCGCTGTTTTTACCTATCACGCCCAGAATTGCGGTGGCTACGATTACGCCAGCAACGACCACATCGCCTTCGCGGCAGACCTGCACGCGGTACACGAGGCTGGCTTGCCTGTTGTTTCACTGCTGGACATCGCCTTGGCGCTGGCCACCCGCACGCCGCAAGCGCTGCCGTCACACTTTGTGGCATTCAGTTGTGATGATGGCACGTCACTGGACTGGGCTGACTACGACCACCCGCAGTTCGGCAGGCAGCGCGCCTTTGCCAATATTCTGCGCGACCACCTCGCGCGCACCTCGCCCGGCACGTTCACCGATAGTACGCTCACCGATAGCACGCAGAATCTGTTGACGGCGTTTGTTATCGCCTGTCCTGTGGCGCGCGCCGCCATTGACCATGGCTGTTATGGCGGCCTGCCCCTGAGCGACGATAACTGGTGGGCAGAAGCGGCCGCCGAAGGCCTGGTGGCCATTGAGAATCACAGCTGGGATCACGTCCACGCAACGTTGCCGGCTTCCTTGCAGCGTTATGGCGCAGGGGGAGACTTCTCCAGTGTTGACAACTATGCGCGCGCTGATCGGCAGGTGCGCTGCGCCGCGCAGTGTATTGATGAACGGCTCAGACCTGTCGGCAAGCGCACGCAGCTGTTCGCCTATCCCTATGGCCACACCAGCCCATATCTCACGCGCGACTACTTCCCGACACTGCAACACGAGCACGGCATGTTGGCGGCTTTCACAACGCAACAGGCGTTGATTGATCACGCAACGCCCGTGTACGAGATACCGCGGCTGGTTTGCGCCGATGCCTGGCGAACGCCCCAGGAGTTTCAGGCGATTCTTCGCCGGATTGTGCACGGCTAGAGGCTGGCGGCCCTGGGCTGGATGTCACAAGCTGGATGCCAGAGGAATGGCGCAATTCATGGTCTTGCAGTGGGCAATTGGATAAACTGCGCAGGCTCTGACACCCGCGAGTTGCCATGCTGCCAGAATTGTCACAACCCAGCGAACTTCCTGCCAGCCTGCGCGGATGGATCGACGTGCTCGAGGTGCAGGACGGCGAATTTTTTGCAGCCGATCTCTTTCAGCGTAAGTACGGCGTTGCCCCGCCCGAATATGGCCGCCACATTGTGGCACTGTATCGCGACAGCGCCGCCGCAATGCACACGCTGTCTTACCTGCACTTCTGGCAGCAGGATCGTATCGGCCTGATCGGCGGGGGTTGTACTGACGGTGCCATAATGCGCGCGATGCCCAACGACAGGGCCGGTGCTATCAACGCCGCCGGCGGAATGTTAAGGCAAACGCTGTTGTATGCATTTACGCGGTTTCATACGGGGATAGATGCATTTTTTGGTCACGCCGGTGACGAGCGCGCCCGCGAAGTCGACCTGGCCGCCGGGTTCAAGCAGACGCACGACAAGCACCTGCTCATTCGCCCGGTGCGTGCATTGGCAGATGAGCAGGAGCAGGCGCTGATCGAGCAGGCACTGTCGCTGGGCAGCTTTTAGGCAGCGCGTTGCGCGACGGCTCAACGGCCGCGCTGCATCACCGCAGCACTACCAGCGGTAGCGTCCCTCCACACCAAAGGTGCGCTCGGCGTAGCGCGGTACGTTGTGGCCATAACCGTTGGGTGTAAATGTGTCAGCGAATGCGGCAATGCCGTCCACATACCATTGATCGGTGAGGTTGCGCACAAATGCGGTCACCGTGTAATGCTCAGACTTGTCTTCCAGTGCGACGGATACATCCAGAATGCCGTAGGCGTCTTCGGTGGTGTACTCGTCCTGTTCAATCAGGAACTGAATGTCATCCTGGTAACGGTAGTTCCCTTTGAGTGCGAGGTCGAAGGGCATAGACTGCAATGGAATGAGGTAATTCGCCGCGAGGGTGAACTTCCAGTCGGGTGACTCGGGTAGTTCGCCGCCGTCAAGATTTTGTATCGCAGGCCGTTGCGCGCAGGAGGCCTGCCCCTGATAGCCCACGCCGCGAAAGGTCTGTCCGAAGGAACAGGGCCCGTCTTTGAACGTGACGATTTCTGCGTCGATAAACGCAATCCCGCCGAACAGTGTCAGGTTTTCTAGCGGCCTGGCAGTGAAATCTACCTCCACACCACGGGTTTCAACTTCACCGACGTTGGCAAGAATAAAACTGAATACACCATCGTCGCGTCCGTCGCCGTTTTCATCCACCGGATTGCCATCTTCATCGAGATCCGGAATGAACTGCGAGGCGCTGGCCTGAAAGTCACTGTACTCGGTATAGAACGCTGCAATGTTTAACACCAGGCGGTTATCAAACCAGCTGGATTTCAAGCCGATTTCATAGGCGTCACTGGTCTCGGGCGCTACCGGGTCGGTGTTGTCCGGTCGAGAGCCGAAGCCGACGTTGAAGGCCGGGCCCTTGTAACCCTGCACGTAGCTGGCGTAGAGCAGCGCATCTTCGGTGGCGTCCCATTCAACGACGAACTTGCCGGACAGATCATCCTCGTCGGTTTCGCGTTCGAAGTACGGCTGCGGATTTGCGCCGAGTGTCATGCCCGTTCGCTCGAAGTCGAAACTCAAATCATCGTAAGTCCAGCGCGCGCCCGCGATGATGCGCCAGCGTTCTGTCAATGCGAAGGTGGCCTCGCCGAAGGCGGCATAGTTCAGTGAGTCCACGGTAAAGTCAGCGACGGCCGTTGTGCGATTGTCGCCAAACAGGTCGAAGGAACGGTCAAAGGCGCGATCCACCGTCTGGTCGAAATAGAATAGGCCAACCACGTAAGAGAATCTTTCGCCTGCAGGAGATGTCAGGCGAATCTCCTGTGAAAACTGCTCCTGCTCTGACAGGCCGCCCTGCCTGAACCCCAGTACGTCGGTGGGCAGCTGGTCACTGTCGCCGCGTGAGTTTTGCTCCCATTCGCGGTAGGCGCTGATCGAGGTGACCGTGTGCTCGCCAACGTCCCAGTTCACTTCCAGGCTGTGCCCGGAGGCCTTGATGTCAGTTGTCAGGTCGCCATTGAGATTAACCTGGGTGTTTTTCTCGCCCGGCACGACCGGGTCCAGCTGCGCAAGCAGATCGTCTACGGTTGCCTGATTGTTGGGCGGTGTTTCCGGCCATGGGTCAAGGTCGCGAAAAGCAGCGACACAGCAGTTAGATTCGCGGTCACTGTAATCGCTGCTCCATTTTAGCTGCAAGGTGTCTGAGGGGTTCCATAGCAGCTTGCCGCGCAGGCCCCAATCGTCGGAGTCGTTGACGTCGTTGCCATCGAAAACGTTTTCAACCCAACCCTCATCCTTGTTCAGGTAACCGGTCAGTCGAAACGCCAGTGTGTCAGTCAGTCCGTTTGATACGGTAAAGCTGCTGCGGTATTCCTGGTCGTCAGTGGCGTAGGCCTGCACCTCGGCATTGAATTCATCGGTGGGGTCGCGGGTAATGAAATGCACAAGGCCGCCGGAGGCATTCTTGCCGAACAGTGTTCCCTGTGGCCCGCGCAGTACCTCGACGCGCTGCATATCGACAAGTTGCGCAAAGGCCATACCGGTTTGTCCCATCACCACGCCGTCAAGCATGGTTGAAACGCTGGGCTCAATGCCCGAGCTGAAACTGGTTGTGCCAATACCGCGAATACTGAAGGATGTTTGCCGCGGGTTGGCCCCCTTGTTCAGGTTCAGCGACGGGACCAGGTTGGCCAACTCCTCTGAACTGCCCACCAGTGAGTCTTTCAGCAGGCTCTCGGGCAGGGCCGTGACCGCCAGTGAAACATCCTGCAGGCTCTGCTCCCGTTTGCGCGCCGTCACAATGACTTCTTCCAGGGCCCCGGCACGCGCGGTTACGCCGGCTTGCCCTGTTTGCGCCTGCGCATGACTCTGGAAGCCTGGCGAGGCCGACAAAATAGACAAAATCAGTGGAATACAGCGTGCGGTTGCTCTGTGCATGGAGGCTTCCTCGTTATTATTTTGTGTTATGCGGTGCGGGAACAGTGTAGCAATTTTTGCATCAGGTGGCGAAGCGTTGTGGAGCTTAATGAAGCGCTGTAAGGCTGGCGTGGCGGCCGTTTGCCGCCAGCAGACGCCTGAAGGAGGAAAGGCAACTGCACGCTGTGCAGGCCCGGGTTAATGCTGGTGCGAGGGCCGCTAGGCGGCCTTGCGCGGCGGCGCGCCACCTGTCTTGCTGGTAGTGCCGGGCTTCTTCGGCTTTACACCCTTGCGTTTTGCGCGCTCTTTTTTCTTCGCCGGCTTGCTCAGGCTTTCAGAGTTAAGGCTCTGTTCACGCAGCGCAGCGCGGTCTGCGCGGGTGGGCGTTGGCCGGCGACGCGACGAGCGTGGGCGGTGGTATTCGGCATCGTCCGGCCGCAGGTCGCCCTGTTCGAAGCGAATCAGGATTTCTTCCATCGTGCGGCTGATCTTGGTGCAGGTACGTATGGCCTCAACGCGAGGATACGTCGAGCGCTCACCACCCTGCATCAGGTCCAGTAAATCCTTCTCTGAAAGGTGCGACAGCAGTTTGGTTGGGTTGTACCAGCTGAAGCTCGGCACGATGTTGATGTCACCGCTGTAGTTCTGGTCCATCAGAGCGTGAATGCTGCTGACCAGCAGGTTGAAGCGCGGCCAGGTTTCGTTGCGCTTTTGCACGATACCGCGATAGAAGTTCAGGACCTCCCGGCCCAGGCCAATACCCAGCGCGCCCAGTGCACCGGACAGCGGGTTTGCCTTGCCGTCTTTGCGCAGGAAGGGAATCGCAATAGGATTGACCATGCTGACGATGAAATGATTGGTGCTGTACAGGCGCTGCAACCGTTTGGCAGGCAGGTCATCGGCGATGGAGCCATCGACCCAGCGACGTGTCGGCAGATAGGGTTGGGGTTCATCGTGAACGTTCTTGGCCATCAGCATGACCGGCGGAAAAACCCCTGGCACCGCGCAGGAGGCCATGACCGCAGAGCGCACGAACACATTGGGTGAGGTAATTGCGTTGAGCAGTCGAGAGCGCTGGTGCAGTTCTGCCGGTGCGACCGGAATGCTGATCTGGCGCCCGGTTTTTTCATAGGCCTCCTGGAAGGTCATATTCGGGATCATGCGGTTGACGAGTTTTTCCAGGTCGCTGATGTCGATCTGCGGATTGGCGCCAAAGAACATACGGGTAAAGGCGCTGGCTTCGCGCTCGGCCTCAAATAGCAGGTTGGCGGGTTCGTAGAAGTGCTCCAGTTCCTTGTCGGTGTGGCAGCCGATGACGCCCGCCACGAGTGCGCCGGCGCTCGAACCTGAAATCACGCGGGGCAGCAAGCCCTGATCCAGCAGTGTTTTCACCACCCCCAGGTGATAAAACCCCAATACGCCGCCACCGCTGAGCATCAGGGCAGAGCGTCCGAAACAGACATTGGCGCGGTAGAAGAAATCGAGCTTATCCTGCACGCTGATGTCTTTTGACTCCAGTTCGGCCAGAAAGCGCAGTGAATCATCGACTTCGTCAATGTACTGCTCGATCAGGTTTTTGGTGCCGAAACGGGCGCGGGTAAACAGGCCAGGATTGCCCATGCCGCCCATATTGCCGTGGATGCCCTCATTGAGCGTAAACAGTAGCCCCTGATAATCATGGCGTGCACGCAGGCTGCGGATGCGGTCCAGGCGCAGGCGAATCTGCGCGTAATCATACTGGCTGGACTGATCCACCTGACGCCAGCGCTGCTGGCCGGAGAGCGCGTCATGCGCCTTTGCGGCCTGGCTCCACTGTTCATAAGTGGTGCTCTCATTCATCTGCTTTTCGAGTTGCTTGAGTTTGCGCGCTTTCATACCGAAGTTACCTCATGGTGCGTCTTGCAACGGCTGCTGTCGCAGTCCATATAAATAGGATAAGGCAAATCATGGGTCAGTCCCAGTGAATTGTAAGCGGTGAATACATCGCCTTCGTGACTTCGATCAAGAAAAGTCTTTCGAGACAAGCCTCACGCGAACAGTACCACGCGAACAGTTCCACGAGAAAATGCTCATGTGAATAGGCCCTTAAGAACAGGCCGATGAGAATAGGCCCATGAGAAAAGTTAACGAGAGAATCCTGACAAAATAAGTCAGGCATGGGAAGTCAGGTATGGGAAGTCGGAGAAAACCCAAAGCGTGTTCAACGCAGCGCGGGCAGTGCCCGATCATCTACCTGAGCGTGGTCGACGGGTTGGCGGTGTGCGCCGTTGCGGTATCACCGCTGCGTGCCCGCCATTCGTTCAGCACTTCAACCAGTGCGGCGCGGGTGGCGGCATGTTCTGGAACATCGGCCAGATTGACAAACTCCTGCGGGTCATTGTGCAGGTCGTACAGTTCGTATTCAGGCGGATGCAACCAGGTGTCGTACAGTGCGCGGGTAGTGGCAGACACCGCTGGTTTGCGTGACAGACTGTAAGCGTCATCCGCAAGTTGTTTCAGTGGGTTGGGCCGCCAGTGCTGTAGATTGTGGATGAGCTTGAAGCGCTCACCGTGTACGGCGCGACGCGGGTAATAGTGTGCATTGGAGTGCGCCGTGAACTGGGTGAATATGTGGGTTCGTGGCAGGGTGTTGACGTCTCCCCGCAGCAGCGGTGCGAGGTCAAATCCCGGCAGCGCGCCGTGGCTTGCCAGTCCCGCTGCGGCCAGAACGGTTGGCAGCAGATCGATGCTCGATACGAGCGCCGGAGTTTGCACCCCCTTGCGGGCATTCGCTGCCGGCCACGACACCAGCAGCGGTACGCGCACAGAGGCCTCATAGTTTCCGGTTTTGGCGCGAGTAAAGGGCGCGCCATGGTCGCTGATGAAAATGAACAGCGTGTCATCCCACAGCTCCCTGGCCTTGAGTTCATCGATAACAAGCCCCACGCCGGTATCCAGCCTGGCGATGCTGTTGTAATACCCGGCAACGTCAGCCCTGATCTGCGGTGGGTCAAAACCCATGAAGGCGAAAGTGTGAACATCCTCTGGGCTCTGCACCGTTGGAGGCTGCCCTTCGTACTGGTCATGGAACGAGGTGGGAAGCTGCGGGTGCCGGTGCGGATCGAAGTAGTTGATCATCAGGAACATCGGCGTGCCGGCGTTGGCGTCAAGAAACTGCCCGGCTTCCCGCGCGACCCGTTCAACATCCAATGTGCGCAGCGTATCGGTGTTTTCGTGGTCGAATGGAAAGGCGTCAGGATTGGCCGAGGCCACATGCACTTTCCCGATAACCCCCGTGCGGTATCCTGCTGCCTTCAGGTACTGGGGCAGGGTGCGAAACTCGCCACGCATACGATAGCCATAACGCTGGTTGGCCATCGACCCAAGGCCATACTGACCCGTCTGGTGCGGGTAGTACCCCGTAAAAATACTGCTGCGCGACGGGCTGCAGGAAGCCTGGGTAACATACGCGCGGTTGAACTGAACCGATTCCGCCGCCAGCGCCGCAAGTCGTGGCGTGCGCGCGTAGGGGTCGCCGTAGTTGCTCAGGTGCATTCCCAGGTCATCGGCTGTGATGAGCACGATGTTGGGGCGACCAGCGTTATTGCTGTTGGCATGACTGTTGCCGTCGCCGCAACCAGTCAGCACGGCGAGCGCGAGCAGCGCGCAGCAGCAGATTGCCAGGATTCGATGCCGTATTGTCATGACACGTCGCTTTTTGGCGCCAAAAAAAGCCCGGCATGATAGCCGGGCTTGTCAGGCGTGCTCGTCATTTTAGTCAGCAGAAGCCGGCGGCACAAATTCCAGTACCTGCTGAAAGGTTGGCCGGTTGGTGGCACGGAAGGTGTCGCTGATCAGGCCCGGCGCGAAACTCGAACGCTGGCCTTCGTTGAGCCAGGTCGCCGGGTCGTCACCGCGTTCCAGCGCCAGTGCCTGGGCAACCTCATCAACCACTGCCCACAGCGATTCACGGCAGTCTTCCAGCGAGCCATTGCCGCAGTAGCTGAGGTTGAAGGGGCCCTTGACGTCTTTGCCCAGCAGTGTGCGCAGGTCTTTGTCAACGATACTGGCACCGTCGTTGCTGGAGAGGTTACGTATGCGGTCCAGGTCTGCCACGCTATCGCCGTACACAGGCCTGACGACGGCTTCGGCCAGGGGTTCAAACAGTGCGCCATAGATCGTGGGCCCGGATTCGTCATTGAAACCATCGTCGTCACCATCAAGCTGCGGTGCGTCGTCGGCGACCCAGGCATCGAGCAGGTCAACAATCTGGCCGGCCAGCGGGGTGGGCGCTTCAGAGCCGCGCAGCACTTCGCTGATGACCGGCCAAACGGACGAACGTACATCTTCGGTTGCCGAGCGATTCATCACTCCGACCACACCGGCAAGGTCTACCTTGTCTGGCCATTGGTCAAAGGCTTCCACGCGATGGACAGAGCCGAAGGGCGTGCCGTCACCGTGCATGAACCCGGGGGCCGACTGGTTGTTCCAGTTCAGCAAGCGTCCATTGGGGCCGCCTGCAGCATGGGGGTGCTGTTCTTCAGTGAGAAAGCCTTCCCACTCGTACTCGCCGGTGCCCCAGGCGGGCAGGCGACGGTCCAGCCCTGCGGGCCGCACAGGCAGCAGGCCGGAACTGAAGTAGGCAATGTTGCTGCGCGATACATAGCCCCAGTTGAACGTGAAGCCGAACTTGTTGGCGGCTTCCCAAAAGCGTTCCGGCGTGGTGGCATCACCCTCGGTCATGTCCTTGAGACCGGCAAGGTTGAGGCCGTCACGACCAAAGGTCGAGCGCTTGCGCGTCAGGGCGATTGGCATACCGTTGGAGGTCGCCGTGCCAATCATTGGGCCGTGAACCGAGACCGGGTAGACAATCGGTACGCCGTTGAGCGTGCCGGCGTCGAAGATCTCAAAAGGAATGCACTCGCCGTTATACATATAGTGCAGGGAATCGCGGGTTGGCGGGGAATCGTCCGGGTTACACAGCATCTCGGCGTAGACGTCCCTGACGTCGTGGTTGGCTGAGGTCAGGCTCCACGCATAGTCTTTGGTGCGACCGATCAGTATGTACATCGACAGCCCCGGCACCGCTGCTCCCTGAGCTTCAATACCCGGGCCGCTGAGGTGTATTTGCTGCACGATCTCAGGGTAGAAGTAGCCCAGCTGTGGGCCCATAACGGCCAGGCGTGTGTCATTGGCTGACTGTGGCGCGTCGACGATCAGGAAGTTGGATGCCTGGCGATCAGGCGGCGGACCTGCCGCGGGTATCAGCACATCGGCTGCATCGGCCACGGTGGGCATAACCAGCGGATCGCGCGGGTCAAGCGAAACCACTGAGCCTGCATCGATCACCACGGCACCGGTTACCTCGCCACCGGTCAAGGGGCCGTAATCGAACACGGTATCGATGGTCGTGGTGGCTTCCGGATCGTTGAACAACATGGCATCTTCCCAGGCCAGCTGTGCCTGGCCTTCACCGAGGCCCATTTTCAGCTTGGACAGGAATTCGGCGTTGGACACTTCACTGCCACCACCGGCACCAAAGATTGAGCCGATGAACGCCGTTGTGGCGATAACGTCGTTGACGGTGTAAGGCACGCCGTTCTCGATGCCGTTTGCCGTTTCATAGGCGTTCAGGCCGTCCGCATAGGCCTGGGCGTCATCGATAATTTCCTGACCCTCTTCGCCATAGGTGTCGATGATCAGCGCGATCTGGTCGGTCACCAGTTGCTCTGTGGCTGCACTGGGCACAAACGACTGGCCGCTGGTGACGAGCGAGAAGGCGTTGATGCCGGGCACATCGGCGACTGCCGCCCGCGCGGGGCCGCGCCCAAGGCTAAGCAGCAGCAGACGGTCCCGGCCGGTGACCCAGCCGGCACCAAAGGCGACGTCAGCGCGTGTGTCGCCGGTGATATGCGCAATACCAAACTCATCGTAGATAATGGTCAGGCCCTGCCTGCCAGTGACCTCTTCACGGGTCGCACCCACCGGCGCAAAATCCGCTGGCAGAAAGAGTGCCTCGATATCGGCATCGGTGACGTTACCACGCAGGGGTGTCAGGCCATCGTAGAGTGGCAGCTGGTCGCGGGAGTTTTCGTTGGTGGGAATACCGCCGAAGTTACCCGGCGGCAGGATATAGTAGGCGCGATCGCTCAGTGGTTCAGGGCCCGGACCAGGCCCTGGCCCAGGGCCCGGGCCTGGATCCGGGTTGCCGCCGGGGTTATCTGCCCCGTCCGAACAGGCGGTCAGCGCCGCAGCCAACGCCAGGCAAACGGCCTGTGCGGTCTTTTTGGTTTTGCGGTTGAAGAAAAGTGGTTGTCTGGACACGGTAATTGCCTCTGTTAGTCGAATTATTGTATGCAACGTAGTGGCGTGCTCTGGCCGAGTGGGCCGAGTGCGTTCGATCGGTTGCGAATCTGGAAAAAGCACAGCCATGGCACTACAGGCTTGTGCGGCGCCCAATCGGCGGATTGTCGCGCCCTGTGTGCCAGATAGCAGCCCATACTACTTTGCACGCTGCCACAAGCAAACACTTTTACCGCCTGTGTGACTGACGCGAGCGGACAAATTGCGCGCCGGGGACGTTTTGCCGGCATCATTGGCCGGGTACGGTTGCTGGGAGGGCGATTTTTGGCGCCCGTTTCCCTATAGTAGGAACTCACCCGGTAAATAGCAGGGAACACGTTGAACCGGCTAGCATGTTGGCTTATTCATCCACAGGTGCCATGTTAAGACTGCTACTTATCAGCGTCGTGGTGCTGTGCACAGCTCCCCGGCACGCTATCTCACAGGAATTGTCACCACGCGCCTATTGGCCTGCGCCGACCGGCACGCAGATCATGACGATCGGCTATGCCTTTACCACCGGTGACATCATCCCGGACCCTTCACTGCCCGTGACGGGTTTCGATTCCGATATTAACGCCGTGAAGATCGGCTACCTGAGAACGCTGGAGCTGTTTGGGCGTAGCTCCAACCTGCAGGTGGAGCTGCCTTATGCCAATGGCCGCTCAAGTGTTGCCGGGCCGGACGACATTCAGATCCAGCGTGACTACAAAGGGCAGGGCGACATCACGACAACGCTGTCCATCAACCTGCTCGGAGCGCCGGCGATGGACGCCGGCGACTTCGCGGCGTTGCGTGAATCTCCCAGGCCGATACTGGGTGCCAGTCTCAAGGTGGTAGCGCCCACCGGGCGCTACGACGCCGATCGCTTGCTGAATGTGGGTGCCAATCGATGGGCGGCAAAGGCGGAGCTGGGCTACATGCAGGTACTAACGAGCAAGTGGTTGCTGGAATCGCAGGCAGGGCTGTGGCTGTTTGCGGACAACGACGACTTCCTGGGCGCGCGCAAGGAGCAGGATCCTATTGCCTCGGTACAGTTCCACCTTGTGCGCCGATTCAGTCCTGGTTTTTGGGGCTCCATCAACACCAGCCTCTACCGGGGTGGTCGCAGCCGTGTGGCCGGCGTCAAGCTCGATGACCTGCAACGCGATATGAAAGTGGGAGCGACGCTGGCGTTTCCGGTTGCGCGGGGCCACGTGGTCCGCGTGGGCTATAACACCGGTTCCATCAATGATGATGGCGAGACCTTTCACGAGTTGTCCCTGGCCTATTCCAGACTCTTCTAGCGGTATGACGATTCGTCGCTGGCGCGCCAGTGACGGGTTTTTCCTGATAACGCGTCCAGTTTTCGAGTGTTGTCCATCTCAAAGTATGAAGCGTGCGAAGACCTGACGATTTGTCTGGCTATTGCGTGGATGCGCGAAGCAACGAGCAGAAAGCGCGATATCCGGACAGTGCAATGTCACTCGCTGTTGTCACTAATGCGCGTAGATAGATCGTTGTGTTCGTTTACATCGGTCAGCCCTTTACCTAATATCAAGAGCAATCAAAAAAACATAAGGAGCACATCACGGATGTCACGTTCACTCAAAGCGCACAAGTTGGCGTTACCACTTCTTCCACTGGCTGCTCTACTGGTGGCGAGCAATCCTGCCCTGGCCCAGATGCAGTCCGGTGATATGCTCACTGACAACCAGCAATCCACCAACGACGGCATCACGGTGCTGTGTCGTGATGAGCTGGCGGGCAACCCGGACCTCACCGACCCGGCCGCGATTCGCCTGCGCAGTCGCTGCGGGGAGATCGTACGACAGGAAACGGAGCTGATTGGCGCCTTGCCTGACGCCCTGCAGGAAGTGCAGGCCGAAGAAATCGAAATTCTCTCGTCCCAGGGAACGGAAGGCTCGGGGAATCAATTGCAGAATATCGGCAACCGCTTGCAGGCGATTCGCGCAGGCGCCGTTGGCGTATCGATTGCAGGCGCCAACTGGAATGATACGCAGATGCCAACAGGTGGCATGGCCTCGTCGGACGATTTTTCGCGATTGGGTGTGTTTGTGAACTTTAACTATGCCAGTGGCGATCGCGACGGCAGCGACAATGTGGACGGGTTCGATTTTGACACGTCCGGTGTGACCATCGGCGCTGACTACCGTTTTACAGATACCTTTGTAGCTGGCATCGCCTACCACTACCTGGATTCAGAAGCTGACATCGACAACAACTACGGTGAGTTTGAAACCGAGGGACAGACGCTGTCGGCCTACGCCACGACCTACGGTGACAACTTCTATGTTGAGGGCTCACTCAGCATTGGTGCGCTGGAATACGACAGCACACGCATCGTGGACTATCACGTTGACCCCACCTTCCACGAAGTGCTAAGCGCATCGCCCGACGGCGATCAACTCACCTGGAGTCTCGGCGCGGGCTATCTTGTAAACAGCGGTGCGTTTAACCAGAGCTACTACGCACAGGTGAACGCCATTGATCTTGAAATCGATGGCTACACAGAGTCCACCAATAACCTCGACAACGGCGCAATAGGCATGACCGTGGACGACCAGGAAATCCAGTCATTGCAAAGTGAACTGGGTGCGCAGTTTTCGTACCCCCTGAGTCAGAGCTTCGGCGTGATTGTGCCGTATGTTGATGTGTCTTGGATTCATGAGTTCGAGAATGGCGATGACCCGATTATCTCGCGTTACTCCAATGCGGATCTGCCGGCAGACCAGAATGTCAATAACGTGTCATTTACCACGCAAACCGATGAACTGGATTCTGACTACTTTCGCCTGAGTCTCGGCGCCTCGATAGGTTTCTCCGGGGGCCTGCAGATGTTCGTGAACTACGACACGCTGCTGGATCTGGAAGATTACACCTACAATGCAATTACAGCAGGTATCCGCAAGGAGCTGTAAATCGCAGTCCAGTAACAGGCCGCCACCGGGGCGGCCTTTTTTTTGCTCCTGTTTTTCTGTTACCGGTTTTGTATTCGCGGTATGTGTGCACTCCGTATGGGCGACGCCCATCAAGCAGGGGCTTACCTGCCGACTGCAAGGTCCTGCAAAATCTGCGGCCAGTGAGAGGCCCAGCAGCAGCTGTGATCGGCGCCCTCAAGTTCAATATAGCGGGCGTTTGGCTGGTGGCCTGTGACCGAGGTGATCATCGCAGGCGAGATGCGTTCGTCTTGCGTGCCCCTGTAATGCCGCTGCTTGATGCTGTCTTTAAGGGCGGGCCGTTGGGCAGGGTCCAGCGATCCTGTCAGGGGGGTGTAACCGTGCTGCTGTGTCCACAAGCTAACGTTGAGATTGCCTGCGAGGGTGACCAGCGCCGCAACGTCATCGCGTTGCGTGCTCATCAGGTATGCCAGTGTGCCACCACCGCTATGCCCGATAAGCACCAGGGAATCGTAGCGATGGGCATAGCCTGCGAGCGCCTGATGCAGGCTATCCACCACTTCTGCTGCATAGCGATGGGATGTCCACCACTTGGCGTCGTCACAGGCGGCATCGCCCGTGTCGAAGTAACAGGGTCGGCCAAGGTACAGGGCGGGAGCCGGGTCTGCCGCCATCAGCTGGTTCAGCAAGGGCGAGCGCGGTGTCGGGTCGCGGGCGATGCTGCGCGGCGTTACCCACGGCCTGCCATCACCCTCGATATAAACATGCAGGCGCGAGCCGCTGCCTGGCTTGAAGATGGTTCGGTGAGAGAAAGCGCCGCCCCGAACCAGCGCCAACCGGGCGTCTGCGGTTGGCGCACTTAAAGGCGGCGCGGTGCTGCAGGCCGTCAGCGCCACCAGCATACCGAGTATTAACGCTGCAAGACACAGCGTTGTCTGTAGGGCCGCCGCGGGCTGCACCGTGCGTGTCCGGGGTGTGGCGATAGCCTAGTTCGATGCCGCAACAAACAGGAAGTCACCGCCCTCGTGGCCGGCAAACTTGATGGGCGCATACTGTGGTGTCTGGTCAAACTGTGCAGCCAGTGCCGCGTAGTTCACGGCCTGGGCTACCTGGGCGTGAATCTCGCGGCCTTCAAGCACGCCATCATTGCTGCTGAGCACGTCGAGCAGGGCCTTGGCAAAGATAGAGTGCTTGCCGCCGCCACCGTCGAGCACGGGGGAGTTTCCGCCCGAACTGAAAATCAGCCTGGAATGGCTGGTGGCTTGTTTCTTGAGCCACGAGATCCAGGCCTGATCACTGCGCCCGGCATCGAGCCGGGCCAGCGTGGAGCGCGTCATGGAGCCCGAGTAGCAGGAGTCTGCGATGACCAGCACCTTGTTCGCGCTCATTGAGTTCAGGATGTCGGAGATAGCCACGTTGGATATCCAGTTGGCGCGGCTGGCCTCTTCGGCGTCTACGGGCAACCAGTGGCCGCGCGAATTGACCTCGTCCAGCTCACCGTGACCGGCGTAGTAGATGAGGAGATTGTCGTCTTCGGTGAGTTCCTGGCGGAGTTTTTCCATTGCAGACAAGATGTCGTAGCGCGTGGCGTCGGTGAGCAAGGTCGTCTTGAAACCATAGCGTGTGCTCAACACATCGCGCAGCGCCTCAGCGTCGGTGATCGTGGTGTCGAGGTCGGGTAGCGTCTGGTAGTCCTTGTTGCCAATGATCAGCGCATGAAAATTCCCAAAGTTGAGTTTGGGCGCTTTGCGTCCTTTATTCTGCACCTGCTCCTTGCCCTGGTTGGCCAGGGTCAGATCAGTTTCCGTGGTGTCCTCTATACCCAGCAGGAACTCCAGATCGGAACGCAACCCCAACTCGTCAATTGCCACGACGGTCACGGCGGTTTCCTTGCCCGTCAGCGGTATGCGCTGCTGGAATATGCCGCGCTCGTCAATCCGCACCAGCTCCTCATTTACCAGCAGCTGCATAATAGTGTTGGGACCCAGCACGCGCCCGATGATAGTGCGTTGGTCGATGCCGGCGCGAGTCTTGACGACCATCCTTTCGCCGCGCGTGGCGAGCAGGCGCGGCTCGATCATTTCGATCACCGGTTTGGCGCCGGCTTCAGGTGTATCGGGAGTGTCCGCTGGCGGTGTCGCAACGGTCGAGGCATTGTCTTTGAGCTGTGATTGCAAAAGCGCCAGCTGTTGGGACAGCGACTGCAGCTCGGAGTTCTTGCTGAACAGTTCAGACTCCCGGCTGGCCAGCTCGCTCTCGCGCTGGGTGACCTCTGCGCGCAGGAGTTCCAGTTCCTTTTGCTGCGCGTCCAGGGCTTGCGAACGGTTGTCTGCCAGGTTGAGCTGTTGCTGGAGTTTTTGCCGCTCTTGTTGCAGTTGGACAGACTGCTCGGCCAGTGCCGCCTCTTTCAGGGACAACTCCGCCAATTGCGCTGCGACGGTATCGGTGCGTTCGGCCAGTGCGGCGCGCTCGGCGGCCAGCGCTGCATCCTGCGCGGAAGTCTGGCTGGCCAGCCCTGCAATCTGTTGAGCCTGCTCGCGCAGCGCGGCCTTTTCCTGCTCCAGGTCAGAGCGTTGGTCGGCGAGGGCTTCGCGTTCGGCGGCCAGCGCGCGTGCCTGTTGCTCGCGTTCGGCCTTATCCGTGGCAGATTGTGAGTTCTGGCGCGCGATCGCAGACAGCTGCGCCTCCCTGGCGGCGAGCTGCTCGCGGGACTTTTCCAGCATTAGCAGTTCCTGGCGGTACTGTGACCTTGACGCCGCAACTTCGGCGACAAGCTGGCTCTCGCGGCTTTGTGATGCGTCGAGCCTGCGGGTAAGCTCCTCGATTTTGCGCTGTTGCTGCGCCATGGCTGCATCCTGGCCAGCAATCTGTTGCGTCATGGCGGCGTATTTTTCTTCCGAGTAATCCCAGGACACAAAACTCAGTTGCTTACCCTTGATGCCCGCCGCGTCACGATAGAGGCTGATCGCTTGTTCCATGTCGGCATCGACGCCCCTGCCCAACTCATGTAACTGCCCCAGGTTGACCTGCGCAGGCGCGTAGTCCTGATCCGCGGCTTTCCGATACCACTGGGCCGCCAACGCAAAGTCTGGTTCCGTACCCAGGCCCTTCTCGTAAATTTCGCCCACGTAGTTCTGCGCTTTCGGATCGCCCGCTTCCGCCTGCGGCAGCCAGATTGCCAGTGAGGTCTTGTAGTTGGCGCGATCGTACAGCACGTATTCCCCGCCGCGAATTTCGCAGTTCACGCCGGTGGTCTTGATTGGGCGTCGCGCGGTCAGGTAGGTCAGCTGGCCGCCCAGCTTTCTGACGGCCCCTGGCAGCAGGCAGTCAACGGGAAGCAATTCATCTGCACGCTGTATGTCAGGCGCTGCGGCGTGGGTGGGAGTAGCGGCTGCGAGTAAGATCGCACATAGCAGGCCCGGCAGCCGGTGGCGAAAACGTGGATGTGAATGGTGCTGTCCAATGGAATTCATGTGTGTCTCCGGATGCAGGCTGCGGATCTGCCGTTGGTTTTGCGCTGGCCTGTCGGTACACAGTATACCCCTGTGCGGGCTGCGGTGAAGCCATCGTATGACACAGCGCTGCAAGTTGGCTCGCACCTGCGCCGGGAGTGCCGGATTACCTGCTGGCCCGGCATCATCTGCCGATACCGGAAGGCAGAGCCAGACCAGGGCCAAACCGAGCGCCAGAATGCTGCTGATATCCGGGCCGTCCACGAGCAGACCCAGTGCAGAGGCTAGTGTGCCGGCGAACCGCCAGGCGTGGTACAGGGCGATTTTGTTATTGTAGTTCAACATGGGGTTGATCTCGCGCGTTGGTGATACTTGTATAGAGGGACAGCGCGGGGAATCTGAACAACCTTGTTGTGCCTGAACATCGACACAGGATGCCGTACTGCGGCGGTAGCCGTCTTGCACATAACGCTCCGCGCAGTGGGGATGCTGGCGGAGCGGAGAGAGTCAGGCCGTGCGGTTGCGCCGCTGCCTGAAGTGTTTATCGGGTAGCGATGCGCACCCGCCTGTTTACACCCGAATTCGGGTTGTCCGGATCCAGCAGTTCCTGCTCGCCCTTGCCGGTAGAGATCAGGCGACTTTCAGCGATGCCGAACTGGGCAATCAGGTAGTCGCGCACTGATGCCGCGCGGCGCTCCGAGAGGTCCTGGTTGTAGTCGTCGTCACCCAGGGCGTCAGTGTGCCCCTCAAGTTCAAAGTCGAGCTGCTCAAGTTGTGCAGAGCGCAGAGCCTCTCCCAGCGGTGCCAATTGATCGACAGCCTGGGGTGAAAGTCGGGCCGAGTCGAACTCGAAAAACACTTCCAGCGAGATCGATTTCGGCTCGGCAGGGCGCGCATTGGCGCCGTCGCCGAGCTTCAGGCCGCGAACCTTGACGTTGCCCGGTTCCGGATTGAGCATCTGGATGATCTCCTCGGTGCTCGCGCCGTCTTTGCCCAGGTGGACGTTATCGGCCAGGCCAGCCGGTGCCAGGTGCAGCATGGCTGCGACGGTGCCCGGTACAATTATCTTCTTCAGTGAAATACGCTTCATGGTCTTGACCTACCCTTGGTTATGGGTGCCACAGGCTGGCACTGCATTAAAGTATCCTAATCCGTTTGTAGCCGCAGTAGTAGTATAGTCGCGCGCTTCGCAAGTTCCGGTACAGGCGCGATGTCACGGTATTCTGCTGGGGCATTCCGGCGCCGTTGGCGGGGCTGCAGGCGTTTTTGCCGGGAACAGATGTTGTGCGGGTTGCATGGGCTGTCGATTGCATCACTGTCTCCTCGTTACGGTTTCATTATTGTCAGTACCGCCGCATGCGCTGCGGTCTTGCTCCTTCTGCTGACAGCGTGGCCAGCGCCTTCGTATTGAAAGTAGACGGACACACTGCGCAAAGTGAACGGCACGATTAGCGAAAGGGCAAACAGGCTGCAGCCGGACAGGGCAGGGCGAAAATTGATTTGTCGGACTTATTGGACAATACTCCACGGGCGTCAGCGTCCTGCTCCACGGGCATTAATCCACGTCAATCAACCGGGTTGAGTAGTAGGAAAGTGACCTTCAAGTGACTACCTCGGCAAGCACGGCGGGCGGATCACCCGCTGGCCATGCCACTATCGATTGGCCTGCCCTGGTCTTCGATCAGGCGTCGATGCGCGCCTTTGACAAGCTCGCCGCGAAGCGTTTCAACAATGGCGTGCTGGCAGAAGAAGCTGTCACGCATGTCCTGGCGGCACTGGCCGAAGATGACTGGGCGCGCTGCCGGGCTTTCAAGGGCAACGCACAGCCAACGACTTACCTGTATTCCCTGGCCAGTAACCTTATCGAAGAGTTCTCGCGCCAACGTTTCGGTCGCCCGCGTCCGCCGCGCTGGCTACAGGAGCAGGGTGAATTGTGGGTGCAGATGTGGAAGATGCTCTGCCTGGAGCGCCAGTTGTTGACCAGCGTGGTGGATCGACTCTGCATTAACCGCGCGCGCGAACCGCAAATGCTGTACGACGTGGCGCGCACGATAAAGGCCCGCCTGCCCAATTGCGGCGTAACCGCGATGGACCATGAACTGCGTGACGACCTGGAACTGCTCAGCGACGCGCAGCAGGTGGATACTGACCCGGAGATGGCGGAATTGCCGCTGGAGGAAGGCGCCCTGGGCGAGGTCGTGCTGATGCTGCGTTCTATCACCGCAGGTGAGGCAGCGCAGGGGGCCTTTTCCCGCCAGAGCCGCGATGACGCCGCAGCCTGCGCCGAACGCGTTGCGGGCGAGTTATCGAACTTCAGCCAGAAGTTAAGCCTATCAGATGAAGAGCGCCTGCTGCTGCGCATGATTTTCGTCGAGGGGTTTTCAAAGACCGCCGCCTCCAAAGCCCTGGGGATGGCCTCACACCAGGCCGGTCGCATCGTGAACGCTGCGCTCGCCAGAATTGCGCAGGCACTGCAGGAGTGTGGTTTATCGCTGGAAGACCTGGAGGGCAAAGTATGATCAGGTATTGTTCGAGTGCCCCTGCGTGGCCGTCTAAGACAGTTGATGAGGCGCCGGAATGCCCTGGTAGAGGGCCGGTTCGGCATAACAGCGGTGTTCCATGGATCAGATAGACAGTAGCGACCCCAGGGCGCGTGCCAGCGCCCTGCTTGGCCTGCGCCTGACACAAGCGGCGGGCGCTACCGTGGGCGAGCCGCCCACGATTGAGGAATTTACCGCGCTGTACGAGGGCTCTCTGGATGCCACGCGTCGCGCCCAGGTGCTGGGGTACCTCGCGCAGGATCAGCAGCTTTACCAGCGTTGGATGAACGTGGTGTCGGCCCAGGCTACCCTTGACGCCAATCTGCACATGGACGCTTCTGCGCAGTCTCAGACAGCGCGGCAAGCCGCCACGCAGGCCTCCGGTGAGGCCACCTCGGTTGTCGGTCGTGTCGCGGGCTGGCTGCGCGAGCACATGGCGGTTCCGGCGGGAGTGGGCTCCTTTGCTGCCGCCGCGCTGGTGGTGGTGCTGATCATCCCCGGCCAGGAGGAGGCCGCCGCGCCGGGGACTGTTGACCAGCTCTATGATGAGTATGCCGGCCAGTGGCAGGCGCCGCCGTCGACGCTGCCCGGCAGGACAGTGCGCGGTGCGACTGCCCCGGTTACCGCGAGCGCCGAGCAGCAGGCGCTGTACCTGGGTCTGCGTGCGGGGCTGGATCAGCTGGGAGGGGATTTTCCCGACAACTGGCTCACAGAAATGCCCCTTGACGATGCGCTGCAGGAATTAGAGCCTGCGGTGCGCGACGCCCTTGTAGCATCGGGGCGGCTGGCAACTCTGGCGCGGTTCAAGTGTCAGCTCAATGGATCAGAAGCCTTCTTCCTGCAGGCCGACCAGACTCTGGCGGCTCTGCAACCCGTGCTGAAACAGCATCCATCGCGCGTTACGCGCAATCTGGTCGCTGCGATAGACCAGCCCGTGGATGCGTTCACGCGCAGCTGTGATTTTGCCGTTGTGGCGGTGGCGATGCTGGCGAGCCGCGAGTAATGTGGGTGACATGAGTGGAACGAGTAAAAAGGAGCAGGAATTGATGCAGGCAGGTCGTGTTTTTGGTGAAGGGCGGAGATCGCCCGGGGCAGCTCTGGTCGTGCGGCGCTCGCGAAGATGCAGTGTGCACCGCCAGCGCCTGGGATGGTTCCTGCTTGCCCTTGGCCTGTCTGTGGCCCCGGGTAGTTTTGTTGCCGCCAGTGAAGGAGGGCGCAGTGGTTTCTCCGGTGCACCGCAGGACAGCGGTGGCGCGGTGTGCAGTGTGTGCCACACTGCCAACGGTGCAACGGCACCGGGCATCGGCATTGTGGGTCCATCGCGCATGAACGCCGGTGCCAGCCAGAATTTTTTTGTGGTGATGCTGGGGGGGCCTGCCCGCACGGCCGGTGTTGGCATCTCGGTCTCGGACGACGCAGGTACCCTGGAACCGTTTGACCAGGATCTGCAGATCGACAAGGGCGAGTTGGTGCACAAGCATCCGAAGGCGTTTGAAGGTGATCTCGTCACCTTTGTGTTTCGCTACATTGCGCCTTCCTACAACACCGACGTCACCCTGTATGCGGCGGGAAACTCCAGTAATGGTGCGCTGGATATACGCGGCGATGCCATTGCGTCAACCCGTCACAGCCTGCGCATTGAGAACGGCGCCGCGCAACTGCCGCCCAGGCCGCCCGCGGACAAGTCGGCCGATATGACCTCACGCCTGTTTGCCCAGGGGCTGTCACAACCCACGGTAATTGCCCATGCCGCGGATGAACGCCTGTTTGTGGCTGAGCGTGCCGGCGCTATTCGGATCGTTGAGTCTGATGGCAGTGTCCTGCCAGGTGCGTTTCTGGATATTCGCGGGCAGGTGTTGAGCACTGCCAGCGAGTTGGGGCTGCTTGGCCTTGCGTTTCACCCCGACTTTACCGCCAATCGCTTTTTCTATGTTTACTACACTGTAGCCATCGGCGACGGCGAAACGCGCTCACGCGTTTCACGTTTTCAGGCGACCGCTGACGGAAACAGGGCCAGTGCTGACAGCGAAACCGTTTTGCTGGAGTTTTTCCAACCGTTTGCCAATCATAATGCCGGCGACCTGCACTTTGGTCCGGATGGTTATCTCTATATTGCATCCGGCGACGGCGGCAGTGGCGGCGACCCTTTCAGTAACGGCCAGAATACGTCTACCTTGCTCGGCAAACTGCTGCGCATTGATGTAGATGCGACATCTGAGGAACCGGATGCTGCGCCCGACTGCAACTTGCTTGCCGGCTCTGGTTATCGCATTCCATCGGGCAATGCGTTTGACGATGGTAAAGGCGGTGCCGGCTGTGACGAGATTTACGCTCTGGGCCTGCGCAATCCCTGGCGCTTCACGTTCGACAGCGTAACCGGTGACCTCTGGATTGCCGACGTCGGCCAACGCGAGGTCGAAGAAGTCAACTTTATTCCTGCCGGCAGTGGTGGTGGCGCGAACCTCGGTTGGGACTGCTTCGAAGGCGGTGAGGAATTTGAACCGCTGGGTTGCCGCCTGGATTATCTGGCGCCGGTGCATACTTATTTCCATTCGGCCTCGCCGGGCGGCTGCTCGATCACTGGGGGCAGGGTGTATCGCGGCAGCCGTTATCCCCTTTTGCAGGGACAGTATTTTTTCACGGACTTCTGCCAGTCCAGCCTGCGCGCGCTGTCAGGCCCTGATGACGGATTTGCCATGCGCGTGGTGGCACCGGCGAACGAACTCGCCGGTGTCTCGACCTTCGGTGAAGATAGCGCCGGCGAGCTCTATGTCGCCGAGCTGGCATCGGGCAACCTGTTCCGCCTGGAGCCGGTGCTTCCTGAGGGTGATGTAGACGGGGATGCAGATGTGGACTTCAACGATGTGGTGATCATCTGGTTTGCCATCGGTGAAGCGGTGCAGGCCGGTGATCGACGCGATGTGAACCAGGACGGCATTATCACCGAGGCCGATATCGCATTGGCCGGACAAAATTGCAGCCGCGCTGCCTGTGCCATTCGGTGACTGTGCGGTGCTTGCTGTTGTTTTTACTGGCCTTGCGACAGCGCGGTGCTATCGCGCAGTGCGCGCTGTACGCGCAGTAATGGTAGGCAGGTCACATTTTCGGCAATGCCACATCCGGCGGGCGCGACAGTTAGTCTACAGTGCGCGGGTGAACTGCTAGCATACAGCGTGTCCGTCAGTGCCAGCTTTCGTAGGTTGGGACCCTGATGTGGTCAGCGCGCTGTTTTTTGGTGCAGCCAGTCGGCGCGGCCAGTCGGCGTGCCCAGTTGGCGCGGCCAGTCGGCGCGGCCAGCCGGCGTAGCCAATAGTGCGTCGGAAATTCCTTGCGGATGAAGCACAACACCAGAATAAGAGAGTGAGTCATGTCGTTGCCAAACCTGTTTCTGCTCAACAATGTGATCAAGGATTATGCATGGGGCGACAGCCGTCGACTGCAGCAGCTGTTTGGCATTGAAAACCCACACGATGTGCCCCAGGCCGAGATCTGGATGGGCGCTCACCCCGCTGACCCCTCCCTTGTTGAGTGGCAAGGTGAACAGGTTCGGCTTGATGATCTGATTGCTACCGACCCGGTACATTTTCTTGGGCAAAAGGCGGCGCAGCGGTTTCAGGAGCGCTTGCCTTTTCTTTTCAAGGTGCTCAATGCCGGCCAGCCGTTGTCTATTCAGTTGCACCCCGACAAGCCGACAGCGGAGCGTGGTTTCGCCGATGAACAGGCCAGGGGCGTGCCGCTGGATGCTCCCACCAGGAACTATGCCGATGCCAACCACAAACCTGAGTTGATTTGCGCGCTGACACCGTTTCGGGCGCTGTGTGGGTTTCGTCCTGTTGCTGATATCTGCGAGATTCTCGCGTTGCTGGATGCCCCGCAGTTGACTGAATTTCTGCCCGGGCTGCGTGGCGCACACACAGAAGAAGCACTGCAGGCGCTATGCCTTGGTATTCTGCAGATGCCCGAGCCGGATTTGCAGGCTGTTTTACGTCATGCCCTTGATGTCGCCGCAGAGCACGATCGCGCAGACCTGAACGAACTCTGCCTGCTGCATGAGTACTACCCGGGCGACCGGGGCGTGTTGTTCGCACTGCTACTCAATCGTGTAGAGCTACAGCCGGGAGAGGCCTTGTTTCTGGGGGCGGGCAACATGCACAGTTATCTGGACGGCGTAGGCCTTGAGATCATGGCTAACAGTGACAACGTTATCCGTGGTGGCCTCACTCCCAAACATGTTGACTGTGACGAACTGGTAAAGCTTGCGCACTTTGTGCCTTTGCCCGAGCAACAGTTGCGCGTGTCGCCAGTGCATGAGGGCGCGCAAACAACGTATCCCACACCGGTCGATGATTTTGCCTTTGCCAGCATCGATGTCACGGGTATCGGTGCGACCTACCCGATGGATTCCTGCGAGATCCTGCTGTGTGTGAGTGGCGCACTGACGGTTCACTGTGCAGCGCAATCTCTGGCGCTGGAGCCGGGGCAGTCGTGCTTTGTGTGTGCTGCCGCGGGTGAATTCGCGGTGGTGGGTGAAGGCCGTCTGGCGCGGGCGGCTGTCTCGATTCCCTGATGCATTCGCGCTGTGCCTGCGCGCCAGCTGCAGGATGCCGCTTTACAGAGGCTGCTCGCTGTCGGCAAAGGCCTCGCCCAACTCGGAAAAATACGCCTGTGCGGTTTCTCCGCTGCCCAGGACCAGCGGTGGTGGCAGCAATATCGCTGAATGCTCAGGGGCATACTCTATTTCTTCGTCATCCCACGGATAGTAAAACCCGTAGACGACCCCCAGCAATGTTGTTGTGGCAATGACAGAAGCCAGCAGTGGGCGCTGCACGTTGGTAGCGATCATGAAGTTCAGCCGGAACAGTATGAGTAGCGCCAGCGCGTAGATAAACCAGCTGAGAAATTCTTCTACCCCCGCGTCGAAGGCGTAGAACGCGATGTAATTGGCCGCGATCGCCAGGAAGGTCATTAACATTGAAAAACCGCTGACGACAATAAGCTGCAGGCCGAAGTGGTGTTGGTGGCGCAGTATCCGACCGGCAATGGCCCACAGGCCAGCCCAAACCGCACAGATCAATGCAGAGAACAGAACGCCATACACCTGCTCCATCCATTTCAGGTTGGTTGATGCGTAGAAATAGTTTATGACCAAATCCACCAGGCTAACGCCTATCAAGGCCAACAGGGGCAGGATTGGACCGGTGTTTTCCAGCGCCAGCCAACTGGACAGCATCAGTTGGCGTGTCGGCTCGACAGTGTGGTCAAGTGGGAACACGTGCAGCCGGGTTCTACCAATCGTGATTTCGTCACCCGGGCCAACGGCATTGTTAGTTGCATTCACCGGACGCTTGTTCAGCAGCACCGGGTTAACGGCGTCTATCACGTCGAAGAACCAGTGAGTACCTTCCTTGAAAAAATGTAACTGATGCGGTGCAACGTGCAAATCTGTCAGCACCAGGTCATTGTCATAGGCGCGACCGACCGTTAATCCCTGCCCACTGCTGCGAGCGAATTCAGCGACGCGCCCGTGACGCGCTTCTACCTGCAGTACTATTGCTTCCATGTCACGGTCTCCGCAATATACCGAAAGGTCGCCACGGCGTTGTCGGCACTGATACCGCTGGCGGCGACGGTGACCACCGCCGCGCGGTTACTGAAGTCCAGCGACACCATGGTCATCGAGGCATCAAACAGGCCCTTGTATTTTTTGTAGGCGCGCATGCAGCTGGACACTTTCCAGGTATAACCGCTCAAGCGCACCAGATCGTCCTCGCAGGTAAAATTTCCAACCTCGTCCTTATCTCCGGTGTTGGTGAATGCCGGGTGTGAGAACTGTTCCTCCAGCAGGGTATAAAACTGGAAGCGGTTCAACTCATCGGTATTGATAAGCTCAAAGTCGTACTGGAAGTCGCCTATGTACAGGGCCTGGCTCACGTAGATGTTGTCTTCGGCTTTACAGTGCTGGTGTGCCGCTGTGTACTTCTTGTCTTTGTCTTCTTCGTCGACGCTGTGGCCCCAGCAGCGCAGTGATTCAGCGAGCCTGTCGGGTATCGATAACGCGCCCATGATTTTGGTCGGCGGTGGCTTGCTCAACAGCGTCTGGAAAAAAGCATTCTGGTCATCCAGCAGTGCGTTGCGGATGCGCTCGCTGTGATCAGCAACGACGTTACCGGCATTGTGCTCGGCCAGCAGGGCGCGTAAGTGATCAACCGGCACTAGAAAGCTCAGCTGCTCGCCGCCCTTGGATACATTGATGCCCATGACTTTGCCGCTTGCGTCGAGTGCCGGTCCGCCGCTCATGCCTGCATTGAGCGAGCCGGAAAACAGTATCTTGCGATAGCGGGAATTTTCAACAAGGCCGTTGTACGTGCCTTCAATAATCGTCATGCCCAGGTCATGAGGATTGCCCATGGAATAAATGCGATCGCCCTTGCCCAGCTCTGCACTGGAAAGTTCCAGGTAGTGATCAGCCGGCTCGTCGATCTTCAGAAGCGCAAGATCGTGTACGACATCAGTCAGGAGCAGGGTGACGGGGTTGACGTCGCCGTCGTGGCGGATGTACTCCAGGCGGTACTTGTCGGGCTCGTGCACGAAAGCCGAAACCACGTGGAAATTGGTGCCCACATACCCCTGTTCAGAAATCTGGAAGCCGGACCCAATGCTGTATTTGTCGCCAGAGGCGACATCGACAACGCGTATCTGGTAGACAGCCTGCTTACCGCGTTCGAATAATGAGCTGGCCGTATTCGCCTGGGCCGCTGCCTTGAGCGGCAAGCCCACTAATACAGTTGCAACAATCACTGCGCAGGTCGATAGGGCGCCACGACCGATCGGGTGAACCGCTGCTGGCGGTTTGCGGGGACTGCGCATACGGAGATATAGACAGGTGTACAGACGGGTGCAAAGCCGAGGATATAGAAAAGCGGTTGTGCTGCATCGCCTCAGAGCGGCTGCCAGCACGGCCATGCCAGCGCGGGGAATAATTGTTGTCATGGTGGCAGCCTATCAGAAAAAGACGCAGATGCTATAGCGCTGGCGCTGTCTCGTGGCCAGTTGAGAGCCAGTGGACATTCAGTAAGTGGCCGGTCAACTTTGGCAGCCTGTGTGGTTGTGTTGCCAGCGCCGGGCGCTTGCGGCACGAGCGCGTCAGGTGGGCAGAATGATATTATGACGTGATTCTAGCGGTTCCCCAATGGATGTCAGAGGTGAAGTCGAGCTATGCCCCGTATTGCTGCCAGTCTGTTCAGGTTTGTTCTAGTTATTCTTGTCATTGCTGTCGTGGCCGTTACGGCCCTGGTGGGGTACGTGATCCTGGCGTCCTCGGAGCCACCGGCGCGCGCACTGGAATCCTTCGCCTTGCGCAATGCCGACGCCTTACCGCTTGCCTATGTCGGTCAGAGGCTGTTCGACCGCCACTGTGCCAGCTGTCACGACAACCCGGCGACACATTCACCAACCCGCGAGGCCCTTGCCGGGTTTTCCAAGGAAACCGTGATGGTGGCGCTGGAGTTCGGCAAGATGGCGCCCATGGCCAGCCACCTGAGCAAACAGGAAAAAGGCCTGATTGCAATCTACCTTGCCGGGTCGCAGCCCGCGGTCGAGTGGATCGACAAGCATACGTGTACGCGACCGAACAGCTACGGCGGCGTTGAGTACGCCGCAAACTGGGGTATGGGCGTGAGCAATCGGCGTTACCTGCCGGATGATGTCGCGGGGATCAATCGTGCAAACGTCGGCACGCTGGAACTTGCCTGGAGCCTGGCGTTTCCCAAGGTGACGGATATGCGCTCGCAGCCGGCCATCGTGGGAGACACCCTGTATTTTGGTGACAAGACAGGCAAGCTCTATGCGATCGATCGCTTGACCGGCTGCGTGCAGGCCATTACAGAGGTGCTAAGCGGTATTCGTTCTGCGATAACTGTTGCCGCGTCCGGGCGGCATGGCCCGCTGCTTGTATTTGCAGATTCCATGGCATCTATCTATGCGGTGGAGCCGTCGTCGTTGGACATTGTCTGGCAGACGGCAGCACGCCTGTATGACACTTCGGTAATCACAGGGTCGATCACCTACCATGATGGTCGCTTGTTCGTGCCTGTCTCTTCCTACGAAGTTGCGGTTGCCGGAAGTCCCGGCTACGTTTGCTGTAAGTCCCACGGCGGTGTTATTGCGCTTGATGTCGATAGTGGCGAGCAGTTGTGGCAGTGGCATGCAACCGAAGATGCGCAACCGCAAGGAGTGAACAGCGCCGGCGCGCAGATGTACGGACCATCGGGTGTCAGTATCTGGAGCACGCCGACAGTGGATGCCAAACGCAGTCGCTTATACATCGGCACAGGCGAGAACCTGTCGCATCCCGCCACGGATACCTCCGATGCAATCATCGCGCTGGACCTTGCCACTGGCCAGCAAGTCTGGCGCTATCAGGCTACCGCGGACGATGTGTGGAATGCGGGTTGTCTCAGCGGCAGTGCGAATTGCCCGGAGAATGCAGGCGGTGATTTTGATTTCGGCGCCTCGGTGATACACGCCCGGTTGCCCTCGGGTGAAGAACTGTTGCTTGCCGGCCAGAAATCCGGTGACGTCTACGCACTTGCACTTGACCCGGCGGGTTCGGAAGGCGAGCTGGTGTGGCAAACGCGCGTAAGCAACGCGGCTATCGGCCCGGACCTGCACAAGACCACAACGAATGGCGGCATTCACTGGGGCATGTCGTTGTCAGGTGACAGACTGCTGGTGGCCGCGTCTGACCCTGAACGCGATCGACCACAGTATGTGCCTAAACCGGGCATGCATGCGCTGAATGTGCGCGATGGCAGTGTGCTGTGGCACGAGGGCGTGACCCGGGGTTGCGACATTGCGGATGAGAACAAACCGCTGGTGGGTTTGCAGAATATGCGCGCTGGCAAGACCATTGATTTGCAGACGCAGTACGAGTGCTCGTTCTATTACGGTTTGTCGGCGGCGCTCACCAGCACAGATCAACTCGTGTTTAGCGCCGGTCTGGACGGCAAGGTACGTGCCTATGACATCGACAACGGCCAGGTGCTTTGGCAGACGGAAACTGCCCGCCCGTTCGCCGCAGACAACGGCATTGCAGGCCACGGCGGAGCGATTGATGTCAGTGGCCAGGTGTTAGCCGATGGCTGGCTCTACGTACAGTCGGGCTACTCGATGTTTGGCCAGCTGCCAGGCAATGTTCTGCTTGCCTACAAAGTATCATCAGCGCCTGAACACTAGCTTGCGGTGCCATGCGCGTGGCCAGCGGCCAGGGCGGGCTCCACTACCAGGCCAGTGGCACCTGACTCTTGGAAAACGCAGACGCACCGAAAAACCAGCTTTCGATGGCATAGCGCGGGCGCGTGAAGTCCTTGCGAAATTGGGTGCGATGCAAGTACAGGTGATCGAAGAAAAAGGCATCGCCTGCGTGAAACACTGGAGCAACCGGCTGATTCATGGCGAACGCCGTGTTGACGTGGTCATCACTCACCGACCAGTCGAAGGAGGCGCCCTGTGCCGAGGCAACGTCGTACAGGCGCTGTGGCACCACGTCCATTCCCGGCGCACCGGTGTCGCCACCGCAGGTGGTCAACGGCATCCATAAATTGATGGAGTTAATGTTGGTGCCCATGAACGCGCCGTCCTGGTGCCAGCCAGCTTCATCAACGGGCAGGGCAGAGCGTCGTATCACCCATTTTTTCACGGACAGGCAAGGTGCCTCGTTGAGGTACTCGCTGATCAAGCGCTTGAGTTCGACCGCATCAAAGAGCTCCAGCAGCGCTTCGGCCACACTTGGGGCCTCGGCACACATCGCCGCGCCTACCTTGGCGTTGAATACACGCAACGCTCCTAACTCCATGGCGCCCTCGGGCATAATCGACACCAGGTTGTCCGGAGGATTGTAATAGTGGCTGCGCAGCTGTCGCTTTTGCTTCCGCGGAAGTTCAACACACTCGAGCACACGATCGATCATGTGCGGTAACGCCTGAATCAGCGCTTCTGGAAAAAAATTCCTGACCAACAGCGCGCCGTGTTCCAGCACGGCGGCCCGCAGGACTTGCGCGTTCAGTTCGTCGCGCTCGATATGCGGGATACTGCCGCCCTGTGCGGTACTGCCCTGGGCGTTGGAATCGGGTGCCCTGGCTGGATCAATAATCAGCGCGGGATTGGACGCAGGTAGCCGATCACGAAACTGCTCGATACGCTCCCTCATAGCCTGAGTATCGCGCGCCAAATCGCGTGCTTCCAGGGTTTGCAGCGTCATTTCGTTCACAGACATGTCTGCCAGATCACGTGTTGTTTGCCTTGGGTGGGTTGCAAGAGGCTTACTGTAGCCGGTGCCAGGGGTGGTTACAAATTTGTCCACTGGGAGGGAAGGTTGTCTTCCACCAACTGCGTAATACTTACGCTGACAATGTTGTGCTCTTCACCCACCTGCCTGGCAAAACGCGATTCCGCGCTGGTTCGGGCGATGACCATTGCCTCGGGGTGTTTCTGGCGCAGCCACAGGCCCATGCGCAGGTTCTCTTCCTCGCGGCCGGTTCCCAATACAAAAACGATGTTGTCGCCAGAAAGATCGACCGACTGTGTCACGCGCTCCCATACCTCGGGGTGAGCGATGTCGCCCTCAAACAGCTCACGGCGATAACGTCCCGAAAACTCCATCTGTTCATCTGCGACAAGCACGCGGCGATGGGCGTCGCGGTCGATGATGATAACGGTATCCAACTCACCCAGTGCGCTGCGCTGCAATTCCTCCAGCACGGTTTGTCCAAAGCGGCCAAAGCCAGCGAGAATAACCACATCTTTCGACTTGGTCTCCTCAAACTGTTGCAACATGTGCGAGCGCACGAGTCCGGAAGCGGCAAGGTGGTAGGTGTTGAATATTTCGCACCGCTTGGCAACCGCAGTGTTTTCCATTGAACGCATGAAGCGCAGGCTGGCGCAGTGAATGACGACGCGATCGCTGATGCCAGGCACGCGTGCCATCAATCCCGCCGCCGCCTCATAACTGCGCAGGCTGTTGTCTTCGAGCAGGAATATCTTGCGCGCTGCGCTCACCCGGAGCTGTTCAAGGAAGTAATCGTGGCTGATGTCGCCAACAGCGACAATCGCACCATAGTTCTGTTTCATCTCGTCGATCAGCAACCGGTCGTGATTATCACTGACCATCACAACGGGAATCTTGCTGTTGTGTTTGCGAATGGCACGTAGCGTGCTCAGTGCAATATCGCAGTCGCCCACGATTACAACGTGGTCTTTCAATCGACGCAGATACCAGCGCTGTGGCGAGAGCGCCTGCAACAGGGCCATGATCAATGTGGATGCCGCCAATACGGGTGCGCCAAAGTAGGCCAGCCATACTAACGCCTGCGCAAACAGCGGCCCACCGTTGGGCGTGCCGAGGTCGACACCACCAATCACGAAGAGGCTCAGGCTGTAGTAGATCTTGGTGAGAAGGCTCGCATCAACAATATAGGGGCGTTCAGAAACGGATACGCCCATTTCAAAACCGATAATCGCGCTCAGCAGAAAGAACAGCGCACCGGCGGTGCGCCATGGGAACTTTCCGTCATCGTAGGGGTTACCGGGCATACGCTAATGATACGCTAAAACCTCTGGCCTGCGCGGCTGAGTCACACAGGTTTTGACGCAGACAGGGTGGTACTGAGATCGGGCGGCGCGTACCGCCGAGGCCCAACCCAAAGCCCGTTCAATCAGTACTCGGAGATTGCGATAGCTTACCTGGAGCGTTACCCAGGGACGGCAACTGCACCGGCCTATACCCCCTGCGCTCGAAAGGCTGAGATACTCGCTCCGGTGGTATAGCCCGGAGCAGCTGCCTCTTGAGTGGGTTCAACTGACGTTATTGTTGATGAGCGACCGGTAGACTTCAATTCAGGGCCTGGTTGCTTGTCGTATTGCTACTGCGCCTACTCCGCGCCGAGCCATAACTCGCAGTCATTAACCGACCGAGCGCTGTCGCACGGGGGCAC
>JANSYN010000020.1 GCA_024742415.1 Gammaproteobacteria bacterium | reverse complement strand
GAAAGCTACCGCCTCGCCGCCCCACACTTCCGCGCAAACGCGCGTCAGCGCTGCCGTCAGCGTTGTCTTGCCATGGTCAACGTGACCAATCGTGCCCACATTGACGTGCGGCTTCGTGCGTTCAAATGTTGCTTTTCCCATCTTTCGTTCCTCTGCTTGCACTCGCGGGCTGTACGACACGCGTATCGCTTAAGCCCCATTCTAAAAAATCAGTTCGTTTGGTTCTTGGCAATAATCTCTTCAGCAATACTGCTTGGTGCCTCAGCGTACTTGGCAAATTCCATCGTATAGGTCGCCCGGCCCTGCGTGGCAGATCGCAGGTCCGTTGCGTATCCGAACATTTCAGCTAAGGGTACTTCCGCTGTCACTACCTTGCCTGACGGGTTTTCATCCATACCGCCAATCATGCCACGGCGTCTGTTAAGGTCGCCCACTACGTCGCCCATGTTCTCTTCGGGCGTGACTACCTCTACCGCCATAATTGGCTCCAGCAACACAGCGCCGCCGTCCTGGGAGAGTTTCTTGGTCGCCATGCTGGCGGCAATTTTGAATGCCATCTCGTTAGAGTCGACATCGTGGAATGATCCATCATACAGCGTCGCCTTCAATCCCAGCAGCGGGTACCCAGCCAGAACGCCGTTTTGCATCTGCTCTTCAATACCCTTCTGCACCGCCGGGATATACTCTCGCGGAACGACACCGCCAACGATTTCGTTCACGAACTCAAGCCCCTCAGCGCCTTGGTCATCTGCTGGTTCGAAACGTATCCACACATGTCCGTACTGGCCGCGTCCGCCCGACTGGCGCACGAACTTGCCTTCAATCTCAGAGGTATTACGAATCGCTTCGCGATAGGCTACTTGGGGTTTACCAATATTGGCCTCTACACTGAACTCACGACGCATCCTGTCCACCAGGATATCCAGGTGAAGCTCACCCATACCAGAAATAATTGTCTGGCCGGTTTCTTCATCTGTCTTAACCCGGAATGAAGGGTCTTCTTGCGCAAGCTTGCCCAGTGCGATGCCCATTTTTTCCTGGTCAGGCTTCGATTTGGGCTCTACGGCGACAGAAATTACCGGTTCGGGGAACTCCATCCGCTCGAGAACAATCGGGTTGTCCTGGTCGCAAAGCGTGTCTCCCGTCGTCACATCCTTGAGACCTACAGCCGCAGCGATATCACCAGCCAAGACTTCTTTGATCTCTTCACGGCTATTGGAGTGCATCTGCACCATACGGCCAACGCGCTCTTTCTTCTCTTTCACCGAATTGTAAACGCCCGTGCCGCTCTCCAACTTTCCCGAATACACACGGAAAAAAGTCAATGTGCCTACAAACGGGTCGGTGGCGATTTTAAACGCCAAAGCCGAAAACGGCGCGTTGTCGTCAGCTTCACGGGTAGCGGGTGTATTGTCAGCGTCAAGTAGTGTGCCTTCAATTGCTTTCACTTCAGTTGGGGACGGCATGTACTCTATGACCGCATCCAACATCGCCTGAACGCCCTTGTTCTTAAAGGCCGAGCCACCCAGTACCGGCACGATCTCATTGGCCAGCGTGCGCGCGCGCAGCCCCGCCTTGATCTCGGCCTCTGTGAGCGCTGTGCCCTCGAGATACTTCTCCATGAGTTCATCATTAGCCTCGGCAGCTGCCTCAACCATAAACTCACGCATCTCATTCACTTCGTCCTGCAGATCCGCGGGCACGTCTGCATATTCAAAGCTCATGCCCTGGTCCGCCTCATTCCAGATGATGGCCTTGTTCTTGATAAGGTCAACTACACCCTTGAACTCGTCTTCTGAGCCAATTGTCATCTGAATCGGCACAGCATTGGCACCCAAGCGATCTTTTAACTGACGAACTACGCTTTTAAAGTCTGCTCCCGCGCGATCCATCTTGTTGACGAACACCATTCGTGGCACTTCATACTTGTTCGCTTGACGCCATACAGTCTCAGTCTGGGGCTGGACGCCAGATGAGCCACACAACACAACCACCGCACCATCCAGCACACGCAGTGAGCGTTCTACTTCAATGGTAAAATCGACGTGTCCGGGGGTATCGATAATGTTGACGCGATGCTCATCAAACTGCGCGTCCATGCCGCGCCAAAAACAAGTCGTTGCTGCAGAGGTAATGGTGATTCCGCGCTCCTGCTCCTGCTCCATCCAATCCATGGTCGCAGCGCCATCGTGCACCTCACCAATTTTGTGAGACAGTCCGGTGTAGAACAGAACGCGCTCTGTGGTGGTAGTTTTGCCAGCATCCACGTGAGCGCAAATACCAATATTGCGGTATCGGGTAATAGGAGTCTTACGTGCCACGATTAAATCCCCAAAAGAGTGGTTGAAGAGCGATGAGACCGGCTGCGACGGCCCTAAAGCTAGAATCGATAATGCGAGAACGCGCGGTTAGCCTCAGCCATACGGTGAACGTCTTCACGCTTCTTCACAGCATTGCCCTTGCCTTGCGATGCATCGATGATTTCGCCGGCCAGTCGCTGGCGCATAGACTTCTCGCCACGGCCGCGCGCGTAATCCACCAGCCAGCGCATTGACAGCGCCACCCGGCGAGCGGGCCTGACTTCTACGGGCACCTGATAGGTTGCACCACCTACGCGCCGTGATTTCACCTCGACCATCGGAGCGATATTTTCGAGAGCCTCATCAAAGACTTCAATAGGGTCCTTGTTCAGCCGATCGTGGACGATATCCAGAGCACCATAAACGATTGTTTCTGCTACAGATTTTTTACCACTAACCATCACATGGTTCATGAACTTTGCCAGCGTCACATTACCGTATTTTGGATCAGGCAGGACTTCGCGCTTGGCGACTACTCTTCTTCTTGGCATGATATTGCCCTTCTCTCTTCAGGTTATCCGAACACCAACCTGCCACATAAGCGGGGGAGGCAGAGGTTCAGCCTTACTTGGTTTGTAAAACAGACTGCGCTTTTACCTACTTGGGTCGTTTGGCGCCATACTTGGAGCGACCATTCTTACGATCAGCGACTCCCGACGTGTCGAGACTTCCCCTGACAGTGTGGTAACGCACACCAGGTAAGTCTTTCACTCGCCCACCTCGAATCAGAACAACGCTGTGCTCCTGGAGGTTGTGGCCTTCACCACCGATGTATGAAGACACTTCATAACCGTTAGTCAGACGTACACGGCAGACTTTACGCAGTGCTGAATTAGGCTTTTTTGGCGTCGTCGTGTAGACGCGTGTGCAAACACCGCGGCGCTGGGGGCAGCTTTGCAGGGCAGGCACATCGCTCTTCTCGACCTTACGCTTTCTCGGCTTACGAACCAATTGGTTGATCGTTGCCATTAAGTTAAAACTCCAACATTAAGTGTTGATTATTCCGGCCAGAATGACCGACCGCTCTCAAGAGCCTGCGCAAAGGTATCCAATACAACCGAACGCGAATGTCCGCCCCTGAAAAGCGGAGGCGGCATTCTATAGACGCACAAGTAGAGAGTCAACAATCTGGAGGACGTCCAGCCTCTCCAGAGGCGCTAAACTCCCATATCCGACAGGCGCCTTGCCTCCTTCTCACTGCCGGGAGCTTCAACCGGAAGATCGAAGCTCCTCCACCGACTGTGCAAGGTCAGGCACCAACGGTACGGGCTATTCCTCCTCGCCGCTGCCCGCCACGTCCGCCTGCAAGGCTTCCGTCAGGGCTGCCTCAATCTCCTGAGCCGACACTACTGCCTCCGACTGACTATCACGTGTACGCTTGCGCTCGGCGTGATACGCCAGTCCCGTTCCGGCAGGAATCAGGCGTCCGACAACAACGTTTTCCTTCAGGCCACGCAGGTAATCGCGCTTGCCAGTTACCGCAGCTTCCGTCAGAACACGGGTTGTTTCCTGGAATGAGGCAGCTGAAATGAAGCTCTCAGTCGCCAGAGAAGCCTTGGTAATACCCAACAGCTCGCGCTCGCCGGCAGCCGGTACCAAACCCTCGGCCAGCAGGCGCTCGTTTTCTTCCAACAGGGTAGTGAACTCTACCTGTTCGCCCTTGATCAACGAGGAATCTCCGGAAGAAGTAATGATCACCTTGCGCAGCATCTGGCGCACAATCACTTCGATGTGCTTGTCGTTAATCTTCACACCCTGGAGACGATAAACCTCCTGGATTTCATTGACGATGTACTTGGCAAGCTCTTCAATGCCCTTGAGGCGCAGGATATCGTGCGGGCTGGGTGCTCCCTCGGAAACAACCTCGCCCTTCTCAACGTTCTCGCCCTCGAACACTGACATATGACGCCACTTGGGTATCAACGCTTCATAGTGGTCTGAGCCATCAGGCAGCGGCTTGCCATCCAATGGAGTGATAATCAGGCGACGTTTTCCCTTGGTTTCCTTACCAAAGCTGACGGTGCCAGAAATCTCTGCCAGAATCGCCGGTTCCTTGGGCTTGCGCGCCTCAAAAAGGTCGGCAACCCGTGGGAGACCACCGGTAATATCCTTCGTTTTGGACCCTTCCTGGGGAATACGTGCGATGACATCGCCGGCCCCAATGTTCGCTCCATCTTCGAGCGACACCAGCGCCAAAGGCGGCAAGAAGTAGTGCGCGGGAACGTTCGTTCCAGCCAAACACAGTTCATTGCCCTTGGCATCTACCAGCGTGACGGCCGGGCGCATATCCTTCCCTGCCGCAGGCCGCTCTGCGGGATCAACCACCTCGATGTTCGACAAACCGGTCAGTTCGTCTGTTTGACGCTTGATGGTGATCCCCTCTTCCATGCCACTGAACTTGGCGATACCAGCCACCTCAGTGATGATCGGGTGAGTATGCGGATCCCAGCTCGCGACGATGGAGCCCTTAGTGATACCTTCGTTGTCTTTTACTTTCAGGACCGCGCCATAGGGCAGCTTATAGCGTTCACGCTCTCTGCCCATTGTGTCGAGCACAGACAGCTCCCCGGAACGACTGATCGCCACGAGGTCGCCGTCGCTGCGCTCCACAGTCTTTAGGTTATGCAGGCGAACAACACCGTCATTCATGACCTCAATGTTGTCCTGAGCAGTCGCCCGTGAGGCAGCGCCACCAATGTGGAAAGTCCGCATGGTCAACTGTGTGCCGGGCTCACCAATGGATTGTGCAGCTACAACACCAACCGCCTCCCCCATGTTAATGCGGTGGCCACGGGCGAGGTCACGTCCGTAACAGGCCGAGCAGATGCCGTGACGTGTTTCACAGGTAATGGGCGAACGCACTTCAATTTCGTCAATGCCCATTTCTTCAAGGCGCTTGATCCACACTTCGTCGAGCATGGTATTGGCGGTGATTGCTATTTCATCTTCAGAGCCGGGCTTGTGGACATCCTTGGCAACAAGACGGCCCAGCACGCGATCACCCAGTGATTCGATGATGTCGCCGCCATCAATTACCGGTGTCATCAACAAGCCTGCGTCGGTTCCGCAGTCCTCTTGAGTGACTACCAGGTCCTGGGCAACGTCCACCAGACGGCGCGTCAGGTAGCCCGAGTTGGCGGTCTTCAAAGCGGTATCGGCAAGACCCTTGCGCGCACCGTGTGTGGAGATGAAGTACTGCAGTACATTCAGCCCCTCACGGAAATTCGCCGTAATAGGTGTTTCGATGATCGACCCATCCGGCTTGGCCATGAGGCCACGCATACCCGCCAGCTGGCGTATCTGGGCAGGCGAACCACGGGCACCAGAATCGGCATAGATGTAAACCGAGTTGAAAGATGCCTGCTTTTCGTCTTTGCCCTCGCGGTTTTTGACCGTCTCGGTAGAAAGCCCTTCCATCATGGATTTCGACACAAGATCATTCGCCCGCGACCAGATATCGATCACCTTGTTGTACTTCTCGCCTTGTGTGACCAGGCCAGCTGCGTACTGATTTTCGATTTCTTTTACTTCATCCTCGGCGCGTTCAATGAGGTGGGCCTTCTCTTCAGGAATGACAAAATCGTTCACCCCGATCGAAGAACCCGATCGCGTGGAATAGTCATAACCGGTGTACATCAGGCGGTCTGCGAAAATAACGGTCGCCTTCAAGCCCACCAGGCGATAACACTGATTGATAATTCTGGATATCGCTTTCTTGGTCATATCCAGGTTGACCATCTCAAATGCAATTCCCTCAGGCACGATCTCCCACAACAAAGCTCGACCCACGGTTGTCTCCACAATAAACGTGCGTGGATGTATATCGCCTTCTTCGGTTTTTACCGTCTCCTCGATACGGACCTTCACGCGCGCCTGCAAATGCACATGACCGCCTATGTAAGCGCGGTGCACCTCAGACACGTTCGCAAAAGACATGCCTTCACCCTTGGCGTTAATGCGCTCTCGGGTCATGTAGTACAGACCCAACACAACGTCCTGCGAAGGCACGATGATTGGCTCACCACTGGCCGGCGACAGAATGTTGTTGGTAGACATCATTAACGCACGAGCTTCCAACTGGGCTTCGAGCGTCAATGGCACGTGAACGGCCATTTGGTCGCCATCGAAGTCAGCGTTGTAAGCCGCACAGACCAGAGGATGCAACTGAATGGCCTTGCCCTCAATCAGCACCGGCTCAAATGCCTGGATACCCAACCGGTGCAAGGTAGGCGCTCGGTTGAGTAACACGGGGTGCTCACGGATAACCTCGGCAAGAATGTCCCACACCTCCGGGGGCTCACGCTCAACCATCTTTTTGGCAGCTTTGATCGTCGTTGCCAGGCCACGTGCCTCAAGTTTGCCGAATATAAACGGCTTAAAGAGCTCCAGTGCCATCTTCTTGGGCAATCCACATTGATGCAGGCGCAAGGTTGGACCCACAACGATCACCGAGCGGCCTGAATAATCGACACGCTTACCGAGCAAGTTCTGACGGAATCTTCCCTGCTTACCTTTGATCATATCCGCAAGCGACTTCAACGGGCGCTTGTTAGAGCCCGTGATCGCCCTGCCACGACGACCGTTGTCCAGCAGTGCATCAACGGATTCCTGCAGCATGCGTTTTTCATTGCGCACGATAATATCGGGCGCGTTCAAGTCCAGCAGACGCTTCAGGCGATTATTGCGGTTGATGACTCTACGATAGAGGTCGTTAAGGTCAGATGTCGCAAAGCGTCCACCATCCAGGGGTACCAGAGGACGCAAATCCGGGGGAAGTACCGGTAGTACATTGAGCACCATCCACTGGGGTTTGTTCCCGGAATTGGCAAACGCTTCCATCAACTTCAGGCGCTTGGACAGCTTCTTGATCTTTGTCTCGGAATTCGTCGCGGGAATCTCCTCGCGCAGAGTCGCAATCTCTGAATCCAGGTCTATCTGCATCATCAGATCCTGGATCGCTTCTGCACCCATCTTGGCAGTGAACTCGTCACCAAACTCTTCCATCGACTCGTAATACTGCTCGTCTGTGAGCAACTGTCCCTGCTCAAGGGTGGTCATACCGGGATCGGTTACCACATAAGACTCGAAATACAGTACGCGCTCGATATCCCGCAGTGTCATGTCTAACAGCAAGCCGATACGTGAGGGCAGTGATTTGAGAAACCAGATGTGTGCAACAGGGCTGGCCAGTTCAATATGGCCCATGCGCTCACGGCGCACCTTCGCCAAAGCAACCTCAACACCGCATTTCTCACAAATGACACCACGGTGCTTCAGCCGCTTGTATTTACCGCACAGGCATTCGTAGTCTTTCACCGGGCCAAAAATCTTGGCGCAGAACAAGCCGTCTCGCTCAGGCTTGAACGTTCGATAATTGATCGTTTCCGGCTTTTTCACTTCACCGAAGGACCATGAGCGAATCAACTCTGGAGACGCGAGACCGATTCGGATCGCATCAAATTCGTCGTTTTCTCCCTGGGACTTCAACAGATTTAGTAAGTCTTTCAAGGCTATTCCTCCACGAGGTTTTTTCTACCGGCCAGGGGCTCAAAGGGCCCCAACCGCCAAGTCCATAAATGTGTGTTAGTCGTTCTCGAGTTCGATATCGATACCCAAAGAGCGGATTTCTTTCACCAACACGTTAAAGGACTCGGGCATGCCCGGTTCCATTCGGTGATCGCCATCGACGATATTTTTGTACATCTTGGTACGGCCAGCCACGTCATCTGACTTGACAGTCAGCATCTCCTGCAAAGTGTATGCGGCGCCGTAAGCTTCCAGGGCCCAGACTTCCATTTCTCCGAACCGCTGACCACCAAACTGCGCTTTACCGCCCAGGGGCTGCTGCGTCACGAGGCTGTAGGAGCCGGTTGAACGTGCATGCATCTTGTCATCTACCAAGTGGTTCAGTTTGAGCATGTACATGTAACCTACGGTGACCGGGCGATCGAACGCCTCTCCACTGCGGCCATCGTACAGCGTAAACTGACCACTCTCGGGCATATCAGCGAGTTTCAGCAATTCCTTGATCGATTCTTCAGCGGCGCCGTCAAACACCGGCGTTGCCATGGGAACGCCCTGGGACAGATTGCGTGCCAGTTCCATGACTTCGTCATCGCTCAGACCTTTGAGGTCCTCTGTGCGACCGGCACCGTTGTTGTAGATTGCCTCGAGAAACTTGCGAATCTCGGCGGCCTTCTGCTGCGCTTTGACCATCGCATCAATCTTGTCCCCCAAACCTTTGGCAGCCATGCCAAGGTGGGTTTCAAGAATCTGTCCTACGTTCATGCGAGAAGGCACGCCCAGAGGGTTAAGGACAATATCCACGGGCTCGCCGTTCTCGTCATAAGGCATATCTTCCACTGGCATAATGACCGAGATCACGCCCTTGTTCCCGTGCCGCCCAGCCATTTTGTCGCCGGGCTGGATGCGACGCTTGATCGCCAGATACACCTTCACGATCTTGAGTACGCCGGGCGCCAGATCATCACCACTTTGCAGCTTGCCTTTCTTGTCTTCAAAGCGCTCTTCGAGGAGTTGGTTCTGCTCTTCCAACTGACGTTGGGCAGAGGCAATTGCCTCATTGATCTGCGGATCTGACACCTTGAGCTTGAAATACTGCTCACGATCCAGCTCTGCCAATACAGATGCGGTCAAGGTAGTACCCTTGGACAGGCCAGCTCCGCTGACGGTTTCCTTCCCCTTCAGCATGCCTTCAAGACGTGCAAACGTCGCTTCTTCAAAGATTCGATACTCCTCTTTGAGATCCTTGCGATAGTCGTCCAGCTGGTGTTTTTCAATCTGCATCGCGCGAGCATCTTTTTCCAGGCCATCACGAGTGAAAACCTGTACATCGATGACCGTACCCTTAGTGCTGGTTGGTACACGCAGCGATGTATCCTTAACATCTGATGCTTTCTCGCCAAAAATGGCACGGAGCAGTTTCTCTTCCGGCGTAAGCTGCGTCTCACCCTTGGGAGTCACTTTACCGACGAGAATGTCTCCGGCCTCGACTTCAGCGCCGATAAACACAATTCCCGACTCATCAAGCTTGGCCAGGGCGCTTTCGCCAACGTTGGGAATATCAGCCGTGATTTCCTCTGACCCCAGCTTGGTATCGCGAGCAATACAGGTCAGTTCCTGGATATGAATGGTGGTGAAACGATCTTCCTTGACCACTCTCTCGGATACGAGAATCGAATCCTCAAAGTTATAGCCATTCCAGGGCATGAATGCGATTCGCATGTTCTGGCCCAGCGCCAGTTCGCCCATATCGATGGAGGGTCCATCGGCCAGGATATCGCCGCGAGCGATAACATCGCCTTCTTTTACAATCGGACGCTGGTTAATGCAGGTATTCTGGTTGGAGCGCGTGTACTTGGTCAGGTTATAGATATCCACCGGAGCCTCATCAACACCGACGTCCTTATCGTTAACCCTAACGACAATGCGGCTGGCATCAGCAGAATCAATCACTCCACCGCGCTCCGCTACAACACACACGCCCGAGTCAGCCGCCACGTAACGCTCCATGCCGGTGCCTACCAGAGGCTTGTCCGCCACCAGGGTGGGAACGGCCTGGCGCTGCATATTGGAGCCCATCAGGGCACGGTTGGCATCATCATGTTCCAGAAACGGGATGAGGGCCGCAGCAACAGAGACGACTTGCTTGGGTGATACATCCATGTAGTCCACATCATCTGGAGACTTCACCGTGAACTCGTTCATGTGTCGAACATTGATCAACTCTTCCGTGAACTTGTTGTTCTTGTCCAATGGCGCGGACGCCTGCGCGACCACATACTCTGCCTCATTGATAGCGGACAAAAACTCAATCTCATCGGTGACCTTGCCATCTACCACCTTGCGATAAGGGCTTTCCAGGAAACCATACTCATTGGTACGTGCATAGGTCGCCAGCGAGTTGATCAAACCGATGTTTGGACCCTCGGGAGTCTCAATCGGGCAGACACGTCCGTAGTGGGTAGGATGCACATCACGCACCTCAAACCCGGCGCGTTCGCGCGTCAAACCACCTGGGCCGAGCGCAGAGACTCTCCGCTTGTGAGTAACCTCTGATAGCGGATTGTTTTGATCCATAAACTGCGACAACTGGCTGGACCCAAAAAATTCCTTCACGGCCGCAGAAACGGGTTTAGCGTTGATCAGATCCTGAGGCATCAGACCCTCGCTCTCTGCCATCGACAGGCGTTCCTTGACAGCGCGCTCGACGCGCACGAGACCAACGCGGAACTGATTCTCGGCCATCTCACCTACGCTGCGAACGCGGCGATTACCCAGGTGGTCGATATCGTCAACCATGCCCTTGCCGTTGCGTATATCGACCAGTGTTTTGAGTACATCGACGATGTCGTCACGGTCCAGCACACCACTGCCGGTAACTTCCTCCCGTCCAAGACGCCGGTTAAACTTCATGCGACCAACCGCTGACAAGTCATAACGATCCGCAGAAAAAAACAGGTTCTGGAACAGGTTTTCCGCCGATTCCTTCGTTGGCGGCTCACCGGGACGCATCATGCGGTAGATTTCTACCAGCGCTTCGAGCTCGTTTCGGGTGGAGTCCTGACGCAAGGTGTCTGATATAAACGGGCCACAGTCCAGTTCGTTGGTATACAGGGTTTCGATCGTCTTGACACCAGCTTCAGACAGCTGCGCGAGCGCCTCATCAGTCAATTCAATGTTGCACTCGAGAAGTACTTCGCCGGTTTTTTCATCAACCAGGTTTTTGGCCAAAGATCGTCCATGCAGGTACTCAGGCGGAATTTCCAGTTCTGTAACTTTTGCCTCTTCAAGCTCACGAATGTGCCGCGCCGTGATACGACGACCCTGCTCGACAATAACCTTGCGACCCGCCTTGATGTCAAAGGCGGCAACATCGCCACGCAAACGTTCTGGTATAAGGACCATGGTGTAGGTGCCGTCCTTGGTAACGTGGAACGTGTTCACGTCATAGAACATGCTGAGGATTTCTTCAGTCTCGTAACCCAGCGCACGCAAAAGGATCGTTGCCGGCAGCTTGCGGCGGCGATCAATACGGACGTAGACCATGTCTTTCGGGTCGAATTCGAAGTCCAGCCATGAACCACGGTAGGGGATCACCCGGGCCGAATACAGAAGCTTGCCCGAGGAGTGGGTCTTACCCTTGTCGTGATCGAAGAACACGCCCGGTGAGCGGTGCAGCTGTGACACGATAACGCGCTCGGTACCGTTGATGACGAAAGTTCCGTTTTCCGTCATCAGGGGGATTTCCCCCATGTACACTTCCTGCTCTTTGATATCCTTGATTGTCTTGTTCGCAGACTCTTTATCATAGATGATCAATCTGACTTTAACGCGCAGAGAGCATGAATAAGTCACACCACGTAACTGGCACTCATTGACATCGAATACAGGCTTACCAAGACGGTAATCGACGTACTCGAGCGCCGCGTTGCCGCTGTAGCTGACGATAGGAAATACAGACTTGAAGGCTGCATGCAGGCCGTAGTCTCCGCGCTCATCCAGTGGTGTGCCCTGCTGGGTAAACTTACGGTATGAATCCATTTGAATCGCAAGCAGGTACGGTACGTCCATAACCTTGGGCAGCGTGCCAAAGTCCTTGCGAATACGTTTCTTTTCAGTGTACGAGTATGTCATCAGTACTCCCCAGCTCGATTCCAGATTCAGTACAACTCACAGGACGCGCGAACACCACGCCACCAAGAGCCAATGCACTAAACCTCTATAGACAGGTGATCGCACGAATGCATCACCCTAAAATTCTCTTTGCATGAAGCGGGAAAAGGCCGGCAAGTCAAATGCTCGCCAGCCTTGTCCTTGTCTGGTGAAAGCCAGACCATCACCGAGTTACTTGATCTCGACTTGGCCGCCAGCTTCTTCCAGTTGTTTCTTGATGTCTTCGGCTTCTTCCTTGGAAGCACCTTCCTTGATAGGAGAGGGTGCGCCGTCAACCAGGCCCTTGGCTTCTTTCAAGCCCAGACCTGTTACTGCGCGAACAACTTTGATGACGTTTACTTTCTTCTCGCCCGCGGCGTTCAGAATGACGTCAAACTCAGACTGTTCTTCAGCTGAGCCACCGGCATCGCCAGCCGCTGCAACCGGAGCAGCAGCGACCGCTGCCGCGGCAGTAACACCAAACTTTTCTTCCATTGCTTCGATGAGCTCAACAATTTCCATTACGCTCATGTCGGCGATTGCATTCAAAATATCGTCTTTAGACAGAGACATTTCTTAAATCTCCTTAGCTGATTAATTCACAATGGCAGGGGCTTACGCCGCTGCCTCTTTCTGATCGCGTACTGCTGCGAGCGTGCGAACCAGTTTTCCAGGTACTTCGTTCATTGTCTGAACCAGCTTGGTCGCCGGCGCCTTCATAACACTCATCAACATCGAGAGCGCCTGATCACGCGTAGGCAACTTCGCCAGAACATCCAGTTGATCTGCACCCAACATCTGGCCGCCTACCGCCAATGCTTTCACTTCAAAGCGACTATTCTCTTTCGAGAAGTCCTTGAACAATCGTGCCGCTGCACCCGGATCTTCCATGGAAAATCCGAACAGGGACGGCCCTACCAGTGCATCGTTTACGCACTCGTATTCCGTTCCTTGCAATGCACGCTTGGCAAGGGTGTTCCGCACTACACGGATCGTTACCTTGTTTTCGCGCGCTTCTTTACGCAGGGCAGTCATGCCATCCACGGGAACGCCACGTGAGTCGGCGATCACCAGGGACATTGCATTGGTGGCAGTCTCGTTAACTTCAGCTACGATCGCTTTTTTGTCTTCGAGTCCAATTGCCACTGGATTAACTCCTGGTTTACAGTTTAAAGCGCAGGCAAACCGCCTGTTGCGCTCCTTTTGCGTGGTGAATTTTCACCATCTGCGTAGGCTTTAACGCCCCTCGAAAGCTGCGTTGCACTTAAGCAGGCCTGCTACAGCCCGCACCTACGGTCTTTGATGGTCTTCAGCTAGCGAGATGAGCTCTTGCAGCCCAAGTCATTTCCAAAGACCTCAAAGTGGACAGAAATAGGCCGGTAGGCCTGCTTCCGTCTGCACTACCCTGCGTCCCTGCAAGGCTTTGAGGAGGCCTCCCTCGTGAGGACGCCCCGATCAATTACGATTACTTGATTTCCGTCAGGGTTGACTGATCGATAGTCAGGCCAGGCCCCATTGTTGTGCTCAGGCTGATCTTCTTGAGATAGACACCTTTAGCAGCAGCGGGCTTCGCTTTCTTCAGATCAGCAAGCACTGCTTCGAGATTGCCCTTGATCGCGCTTGCGTCAAAGTCGATCTTGCCAATACCGCCATGCACAATACCGTTCTTGTCGGTGCGGTAGCGCACTTGTCCGGCTTTTGCGTTGTTAACGGCAGTTTCGACATCGGGAGTGACCGTGCCCGTTTTGGGATTGGGCATAAGACCGCGGGGGCCAAGCACCTGGCCGAGTTGACCTACGACGCGCATGGCATCAGGGGAGGCCACAACCACGTCAAAGTCCATCATGCCGCCCTTAATTTGTTCAGCGAGATCTTCCATACCTACAAAGTCAGCACCAGCGGCCTTCGCTTTGTCAGCAGCATCGCCCTGTGCAAAAACGGCCACGCGCACCACCGAACCGGTGCCATGAGGCAAGGTCGTGGCGCCACGTACTGCCTGATCGGATTTCTTGGCATCAATACCCAGGTTGACCGCCACTTCCACGGTCTCATTGAACTTTGAGGTAGCGAACTCCTTCAAGAGACTAACCGCTTCGTCCAGGGGATACGCCTTTTCCGGATCTATCTTTTCCTTGAAGGCGCGAACACGCTTCGATAACTTGGCCATGCTAGTTCACCCCCTCTACATCAATGCCTGCGGAACGGGCGCTGCCTGCTATCGTGCGCACGGCTGCGTCCATGTCGGCCGCGGTAAGGTCGGGCCACTTCTGCGTTGCAATCTCTTCGAGTTGGGCACGATTTACCTTGCCCACCTTGCTGGTATTTGGAGTGCCAGAGCCTTTCTGTATCTTCGCCGCCTTGCGCAGTAACACAGAAGCGGGCGGTGTTTTCTTGATAAACGTAAACGAGCGATCACCATATACCGTGATCACTACCGGTATCGGCAGACCGGGCTCAACACCCTGCGTCTCGGCATTGAACGCCTTACAGAATTCCATGATGTTCACACCGTGCTGACCCAGCGCCGGCCCCACGGGCGGGCTGGGATTGGCCTGGCCGGCAGGCACCTGCAGCTTGATATAAGCTTCGACTTTCTTAGCCATTGTTTTACTCCCGGGTTCAAACGCCGCTTCGGCCGAACAGCCTACTATGGCTCCCCATCAGTTTCTTTAGACGACTGCTATAACTGCTGCTGCCGCCAACGAGTCGTCAAGCCTTCTCGACTTGACCAAATTCCAGTTCCACCGGAGTGGACCGACCAAAAATGAGCACCGCCACATTCAGGCGGCTCTTTTCGTAATTCACTTCTTCCACAACACCGTTGAAGTCATTAAACGGCCCATCGATAACGCGCACCATCTCGCCAGGCTCAAACAGAGTTTTGGGCTTGGGCGCTTCAACGCCATCTTCGACGCGCTGCAGTATGGCGGCCGCTTCCTTTTCAGTAATAGGCGCGGGTGCTTCGGCCTTGCCGCCAATAAAACCGAGCACTCTTGGCGTTTCTTTGACCAGGTGCCAGGTATCGTCATCCAGTTCCATCTGCACCAGTACGTATCCCGGGAAGAACTTGCGCTCACTGCGGCGCTTCTGGCCACCGCGCATTTCAACCACCTCCTCGGTAGGCACCATCACCTCACCGAAGCGGTCCTGCATTTTATGCAGGTCGATACGTTCCTTCAGGGCAGCGGCAACCTTCTTCTCGTAACCCGAGTAGGCGTGAACTACATACCAGCGCATTGCCATCAACTAACCCTTTTACTGTTACGTGATTGCAAGCGACACCAGCCAGCCGAGGAAAGAATCGAGTCCCCACAGCATCAGCGCCACTATCACCACAAACACCACCACGATCATAGTGGTCTGAACGGTTTCTTGTCGGGTGGGCCACACCACCTTGCGTATTTCTGTCCGCGAGCCTTTGATCAGCAGCCAGAAAGCTGCACCCTTGGCCGTTTGCAAGGCAACCAGTGCAGCCAGAATTGCCAGCGCTACAATACCCAGCACCCGGTACAGCAGCGACTGATCCGAGTAGTAGCTATTACCGACAACGGCAACCGCAACCAGGGCGAACACGATCAGCCATTTGATTGTGTCAAAACGGCTGCTTGTTGTTTCCACACTCATCAATTCAACCTTGTTACAACAGGCAACGCAGCCAGCGCGCGACCTCCTGCCATTAAATGGCAGGCCAGGAGGGAATCGAACCCCCAACCTGCGGTTTTGGAGACCGCTGCTCTGCCAATTGAGCTACTGGCCTAAACTGTCAACTTAGACGACGAAAGGGGACAGAATTTCATCCTGTCCCCCGCCTGAGTTTTCAAGAGGGCAGTTCCAAACCCTGCCCCGATTATGCTACTCGATGATTTTGGCGACGACGCCCGCGCCTACCGTACGGCCACCCTCGCGGATCGCAAAACGCAAGCCCTCTTCCATCGCAATCGGCGCAATCAACGTCGCGACCATCTGCACATTGTCACCAGGCATCACCATCT
>JANSYN010000001.1 GCA_024742415.1 Gammaproteobacteria bacterium | reverse complement strand
TTAGATACGTTACCCAGCTCTTCAGCCAGGTTGAGCAAGCCGATCTTGTTTCTGATGATTCTCTGTGTAGACTGGTTCATGAGGGTTATCTCCATGGTTCTGATTAAAAGTTCGCACTTCTATCAAAACCGATAACCCTCACCTAATTCAAGCAAGGTGTCAGATCAGGTCTGAACCATTACACTTCAGGCCCAGGTTAGTCTTCGCGCCCTGGTCAGTCTTCACGCCCAGAATAGTCTTCACGCCATTGCCGCGATGACCTCCTCAACGCTGGGGCCCTCGACAGTCACATGCTCGCGCGCGCGTACCTGGTCATCACGAACATCAGCGATATCCGTCATGAACTGGCTGTACCACTTGCGCACCATATTGATTGGGCCGTCGCCGTCGCACATCAATGGGTTGTCGATGATGCACTTGTTATTCCAGATAGCGACATCCTGGTGGAAGGACTCAATGTTTTTCTCGGTGTACTCCTCAACCATTGCCTTGTTGGCAACCTCCGAAAGGTTGGGATCCTTTTTCATCATCACACCGAAATTGATCAGGAAGTTCTCCATATCTACGGGAATGTGGCTGACCAAAAGATGCACGGTCATCGGGTGGCCGTCCATGAGTCCGGTCATCGTGGTGGTCATGTAGGCAGGACCTTCATAAGTCGCCACAGAAGTGATCAGGCCAGCCTCTCCCTCGGTGAGTATTTCATGGCCGCCAACCATGTACTGCACGAACTTGTGCCCTTCCATGGTGTTTTTGAACGACTTCACCCTGGAGTAATGAATTGGGCCGAAGTGCGCCATGTCGGCCATGTTGTCCACCAGCTCCCGACCCAATGACTTGATGGGAATAGCCGCCATCTCCCAGTCGGTCCATTCACCGTTGTAACAGTGCTCAATACGCTCCGGCTCCTGTTCGGGAATTGGGTCATTGCCCTCGGCGTCCTGCCAGACGAAGATCAATCCGTTTTTCTCAAGAACAGGCCAGGATTTAATCACGGCCTTTTCAGGAATCTTTTTAGCGTAGGGTATGTCGTCACAGACGCCGTCACTGCCCCAGCTCCACAGGTGGAAGGGGCAGATTACCGAGTTGCCCTTGACCTCGCCGTCGCACAGGTTACCCCCCATATGCGGGCAGTAGGCATCCAGCACGTGCACGGCGTTGTCTTCACGGCCACGGTAGGCCACCAGGCGCGTACCAAACACATCAAACTGCTTCGGCTTATGGCCGACGCTGCCTGCTCCGCCGATCACATACCAGCCACGCGCGTAGCGCTCAGGACGGTCATCGGTGCGAATTACGTAAGGTTCGGCTTTTTTTCGCGTGTCTTTCTCGATTACTGTCATGGTCTTGTTCTCCAGAAGCGGCCCGTCTGCACCGGGCGAGACAGAACACTGTTTATTCCATTGCCTGAGGGCACCTTTAGTACTGCCAGTTTGGCGCAACATCCAGCGCTATTTCATTGACCCAGATCAATGGCCCACACCTTGTGCCGCGGTGCCCATTGGTGGGCTAAGGGTGGGCTAAGTTTGTAGACCACCGTGGCGCCGTAACCGGCTCCGGGCAGGTTCTGGTAGTTGTGCGCCGGGCCACCTGACAAGGTCGCTGGCATGCCTTTCCCTTAAAGGAAGAAGTCGCTGTTTTCACCACCCATCATGCTTCCGCCCAGGTTGCGGCCAAACTTGAAGGGGTTATTGGCCACGTGGGTACGACCGGCATTGATATCCAGCCAGGCACGATTGAGCGGGTGGTCACGAAATATTCCCTGCGCACCGCAGGAGATAAACATGCGATTGATCGCTTCGGTACACTTGCGCGCCACGAGAGCCGCATCGAAGCGCATCTTGATGCGTTCTTCGATTGCCAGGGTTTCGCCGGCTTTTGCGACGTCCACCATGGCATCAAAGTTACGGAACATAATGGTCTGGCACTCGTCGATAGCCGCGACGGCCTCGGCCAGGGCCATTTGCGCGTCGGGATCAGTGGCAATCTTGTTGCCATCGTTGAGTCCAACGCGATCCTTGTTGACGGCGATGTAGCTATCGACAACGCCCTTGAGGCAGCCAATGCTGGAAGACGACACTGCGCGCACAAAAATTTGCCCAAACGGCAGGCGGAAGATGTAATGATCGTTCACAGAGTTACCCGGGCTATTGCACTCAAAACCATGGATCGAACGGTGCGTGCGGTACTCAGGCACGAATGCATTTTTGACGACAATGTCGTGACTGCCCGTACCTTCCAGCCCGCTGACATTCCAGTTTTCTGCAATCTCGTAATCGCCTTTGGGCACCAGAAAGGTTCGGTAGTCCGGTGTATCGCCTGGGTTTTTCGGCGGGACCACAGCGCCCAGAAACGCCCAGTCACAATGCCTGGACCCGGACGAGAACCCCCAGTGTCCAGAAAGCTGGTAGCCCCCCTCAACGTGCTCGACCTTGCCCACCGGCATATACGAAGATGAAATGAGTGTGCTGCTGTCTTCACCCCACACATCCCGCTGGGCGCGGTCATCAAACAGACTCAGTTGCCAGTTGTGAATTGCCACTACTCCCAGCACCCAGGCGGTAGACATACAGGCCTCTGCCAGTGTCATCTGCACTTTGAAGAACACGGCAGGATCCATCTCAAAACCGCCATAGCGCGCGGTCTGCATAATGCGGAAAAAACCTGCCGCCTGCATCTCGGCAATCGTGGCATCGGGTAAATGGCCCAGGCGTGCGGTTTCTTTGACGCGTGCGCGCAGGTTGGGCTGCATGTCGCGGGCCGCGCGATAAAGCTGTTCTTCTCGGGTTATTATGGGTGCGTTCATGATCGCTTCCTCTGCATAGTGTGCTTGTCCGGAAACACTATGAGAGCACCGCGTTAGGCAGACATACCCCAAATAGATTAAGACACCTCGCAAGCGCGTGGTTTATTGATCTCGATCAGGTTTTGCGGCAGCCAGACACCACTGCCCTGCTCAGGGGCACCGTGTGACGACACATCGCTATCAATGCGCTGGACGTGCCGTTGCAGTGGCGCAACGTTTACTGAAACACGGGATCGATCGGCGTCACCTGGCCGACACGCTCCTCGATCACACCTGCAGCTGCCAGGCATACATCCTCACGCCAGCGCTCTGCGTACAGTTGCACCCCTGTGGGCAGACCATCGGCCACACCCATAGGCAGCGCCACTGCAGGCAGGCCCAGCAGGTTTCCGGGGGTGATGAACTGCAAACGACGTCGGAAGGTCTCTACGCCTGAGTGCGGGTCGAGGTCGGCGTCATGCAGAAAAGGCAGGTCAGCCCACGTTGGCCCGATCACCAGTGGGTACTGTTGCAAAAACGCAGACCAGAGCACTGCCAGCCTGTCGCGCTCACAATAGACCTCGGTGCCTGACATCGGTGAAGTGTCCAGCTCAGCCAGAAACTGCCGCAACATGGCAACCGAGGCCTCACTCATGATGGGTTCCAGCAACGACAGCATGTTGCTGATATCCGCACCCAACACCCGTGACCAGATGTCGTTGACCGCGCCAAGCTCCGGCGCCGCCACCTCCTCTACCTGCCACCCGGCCGCCTGCAGATGGGCACCGGCCTGGTGGATCGCCGCAACCGTCGCCGCTGGCAGGGGCGAATCGGGCATGTCAGTTACCAGCGCAGCCTTGCGCTCTACTGCTGGCCCCTCCAGGGGAGCAGGCACAGAGTAAGGGTCCTGCGGGTGCCAGCCCGCCAAAACGCCGTAGGCGATCTGCAGATCGGCGACCGACCTGGCCATAGCGCCCTCGACACACATGAGCCTGAAGGCGTTGGGCTGGGCCGCCATGGGGATCGACGTGACCATGGGGATTCTGCCGGTGGTGGGTTTCAAAGACGTGATGCCGCAGCAGTAGGCGGGGTTTCTCAGGGAGCCACCCACATCATTTCCCAGGCCGATGGGGCTCATGCCCGTCGCCAGGGAAACGGCCTCTCCGCCACTGGAACCGCCGGCCGTGCGGGTCATGTCCCAGGGATTGAGGGTGCGGCCGCGCAGAGGGTTGTCTGTAGTGATTCGCAGCCCCAGTTCAGGCAGGTTGGTTCGCGCCAATGCAATAGCACCGGCGGCCTTCATGCGCGCCACAACCGGTGCATCCGCAGCGGGCATGGCATCGGCAAACACCTGCAGGCCATTTGTCGTGGCCGAGCCCAGGCAGTCGATGTTCTCCTTGATGGTGAAAGGCACGCCATGCAACGGACCCATCGGCTCACTGGCATCAGCCTGGTCTGCAGCGGCCAGGGCAGATTCCGCCAGGGTCACCGTGACTGCATTCACGCGCGGGTTCACCGCGTCAATACGCTCCAGGTGACTGCTGACCACCTCGCGGCTGGAAACCGTCCTGGCCCGAATGAGAGCGGCCAGTTCGTGCGCGGATTTGCGCCAAAGTTCGTCTGTCATCGTACCCTCGCCAAGTGCCGTTGTGTGCCGTTGTGTGTTGCTGTGTGTTGCTGTGTGTTGTTGCGTGTTGTTGTGAGTTGTTGTGTCTCGCTGTGCAGCTTATGAAAGCCCTGCTGTGTTGTCGATAGTAGTGTGTTGATACGCAAAGCAGCGTCCCCATTCCCCAGGCGTGACTCACCCAATCGGAGCGACGACATGCTGCAGAGCGCTGATGACGACACTATCAGTGACTAGCCGGCCAAACGGAGATACAAACCCTATTGATCTTGCCTACGGTGGGCCACCACAAAAGGAATCAGAACAAGCAACGTCAACAGGCCAACCAATATGGGCGATCGCATCCGGTTATAGAGAGTGTTGGTGACCAGTTGATTGAGATGATTGTATCCGGGCGGCACAGGCAGCACCTTGTTCTCCAGGACATAGCGTTCATAGGCCAATAACATACGCTGTAGGCGGGCAGGCTCCGCCGTCGCCAGATCATTAGCTTCACCGGGATCATCAACAATATTGTAAAGGCGCCACTGCCCGTCACCGACCGGGCCTCGGTTGCGCACAATTTTATAATCACCCTGGAACAAGGCGGCGTGCCCGGCCAGTTCATAGCCCACTGTCTCTTCCGGACCGTAGACGCGTTCCTCACTCCCGCGCACCAGTGGTTGCAGGTCGCGACCGATTATGGACTCTACTGGCCTGCCGCGGTAGCGAGGGCCCGGTGATGCCACCCCGGCGAAGGACAGTATAGTGGGAGTGATATCCGTGACAAAAGAGAAGGCTCTGACTAATTCGCCCTGCACCGGCAGGCCGACCCCGGCGATGATCAACGGCACCCGCATTCCGCCCTCCCCCGCGTAGAACTTGTAGTAGGCTAGCGGGCTGGCCGCGGCGCTGGCAAAACTCGGGCTGATACTGCTGTAACTGCCCTTGAGGCCCAGGGTTTCGTAATCGATACGGTAGCCCAAGGAATCGGTGAGGCGACGATTGACAAATGAATGCGGGTCTACGGAACCGCTGGCCTCGGCGCCATTATCCGAGGTGAAAATAATGATGGTGTTGTCGTACTGGCCACTTTGTTTCAGGTAATCCAGTAAACGCCCCAGGTGAAAATCCATCGCCTCGACCATGGCGGCATAGACGGCCATGCGCTTGGCCTCGTAGCGCTGACGCTGTGCGTCCAGCGCCTCCCAATCAGCCGTGGTCGACATACGCACCGCTGACACACCCTCGGGCACGATACCCAGTTCAGTCGCCCGGGTCAGGCGCCGCTCCCGCAAAACGTCCCAGCCTGCGTCATATACGCCCATGTAGCGGTCGATGAAGTCCTGCGGAGCCTGTACGGGAATATGCACCGCCTGGAACGGCAGGTAAGCGAAAAAAGGTTTACCGTCTTCGATGTTGCTGTCAATGAACTCTATCGTCTTGTCCACAAGGAAGCGGGACGAATAGAAATCCTCCGGTAGCGTGTATTCCTTCCCGTCGGCATACCAGTTGGCTTTATCATAGATTGGTATATAGGGACGTTGCTCCCAGTTGTCGGCGCCGGAATCGGCCAGCGCCACGGTGCGCTCGAAACCGCGCTCGCTGGGCAACTGACCAGGCCCCGTGCCCAGATGCCACTTGCCGGCCATGTAGGTGTGATAGCCCGCATCCTCCAGCAGGGTGGCAACCGTCACCACGTTAGTGCCCAACACCCCCTGGTAGTGAGCGTGGCGTTGCTGCTCCGGAGCCAGCATCTCCGGGATATTCGGTACGCCCGCCAAGTGTGCGTCGACACCCGTTAGCAGCATGGCCCTCGCCGGCGCGCAATTAGCTGCCGAATGATAGTTGGTGAAACGCACGCCCTGCTGTGCCAACGCATCGAGAATGGGTGTATTGATTTCACTGCCATAGGAGGCCAGATCGGTGTAACCCAGGTCATCTGCAAGCACCAGCAGAATATTCGGTCTCTGCGGTGTCGCCGCCTGTCCTGACAAGTTCTCACCCAAGTCTGCCAGGCAAGTGACCGACGCAAGTAACGCAAGTGCGGCCAGGCCGGTTCGTATCACCCCCATTGCTCAAGCCTCTCTCGGCAGGCGTCTGGAGGCCACAAACAGCAAAATCGCGATCAGTACTTCCACCCCGATCTGGGGTGCCAGGGCAGCGTCGTGCACTAGCCAGGCGATCAGGCGACCAATCGCCGCCAGGGACAGCAGCAGGATCGGCGGGTAGTACCACATGCGCCTGCCAGTGACGACGGCTAACAGTATGCAGATGCCCAGTGTCAGGAAAAAGCTGGACAGGTCACCCACCTGTGAACTGAGGCCGAGGCCCTGATCCAGGGCCATCCCGAGCTGCGTGGCGCTGACCGCCGGATCCACCAACCAGCGAACGCCAGTAACCACGAAAAGAATTGCCGGCAGGACAACCAGCACGCTCAAGATCTTGTTAATCACAGTACTTCTCCAAAACCACTTTAAAGGTCAGACTTCTCGATCCAAGATTCGGCATCTGCACTTTATTGACTCCAGTCGATGATCGGTAGAAACCTTACCCGGACGTCATGGCAATATTGCCGCGAGATAGGCCAGAACTTCGGATATTGCATTTTGCACAGAGGCGCCCATCTCGTCAGTTGCTATGAGTTCAGGGTCAGTGTGCAGAAACAACTCTACTTGCCCAGCATAGTTTGACCAGGCAAACTTGACCCGCTCATACGGTACCATTGGAACGCGCAATTCGTGACCCACCAGGACCGCATCACCCATAGCCAGGGGCTTGTCCGCCAAAGGAAAATAGTTTGATATGTAGTCGGGCATGGCGAGCTCCCGGAAGTTTTGCTCAAACCAGGAGAATCTTTTAGCGACTTTCATCGCAGCGCCAGCGCTGTCGTAAGAACTCGAAGCCGCCTCCAGAGCCAACACTCTTTGATGCAAATCCTTTACAGTCTCTGCTGGAAACACGAAAGGAAACGTCTTAATGGCGCGGTTGTTTCCTTCATCAAGTTCAAGAGAACTGTTTCTCAAGCTGATCGGACTGATCATGGGCAGCAGCTTCACCGAAGCATTCGATTGCACACCGACTTGACTATAGCTTTCCTCGTACAGTGTCGCAGCACGCAGTGCAATGAATGAGAAAACATCGCTCATGGGTAGTCCAGACTGCCTACCCAACTCATAGAGCTCCATGTCCCCAACAGGCAACACAATGCGGGTGACTACATATGCGTTTGACACAAACCCCAAAGGGCGATCTGCAGATATCTGCGCAGCCAACCCGCCTTGAGTCTTGCCAGATGTATCCTGGTTCGGACCACTCCGATTGCGCAACTGGTAACCAAATCGGGTTCTCTCTCCCTCTTCATGAAACAGGTACTTAGCATGTTTATTGAACATGCCCTCGAAGTCTGAAATCACGTGATGCCATACGAACGCCAGCTGTGTTCTATCAGACGACACCAGGACTCGAAAGAGCGGAGCACCACCGCCGATACCAGAGGCGCTGGAGACATCCTGTTCTGCCTGGATTACCGCTGATACGAGCCGCTCACCCGGCTGTAAAACCCGGTAGAGGGTGTCCCAATCAGTGACGGCGCTTTGCCAATAGGGAAGGCCATTTACCTCAACCACATTGCGCTGAAACATTGAATGGGCCTGCGTGAGTTGTGTCATACGGCCCTTGAGCTCACTTTCATCTAACGGGCTATCGAAGTGGTAGATCACCGTACAAGCAATTAGTCGATCATTGGGTGGCCCCTGCATCAACCAGAATTGAGCATCACTATGCGCTATTACTGACAAACCTTTCTGTTCCAGCGAATAAGCGAGCCAAAAATGATGCACCACAGCAACCGCCGTACCCACGAGTAGTACAACCACGATGGACCTGAGAGATAGGATTTTCACGAATTATCCAGGCCGTCCTAAGCTTGCAAGGCTACTCTTCATGACTTCTAGCGTACTGGCCCTCAGTGACAACTTGGTGCGAACCAATCGACGAAACCGTAAGCTGACCAACTGTTCGGCGATCTCGAGACTACGCGACTCCATATCGCCAGCCTCGACGTCGCCTCCGAAAAAACCCGGCATCCAAAGCCCGCTCAGGGTTGTAAACTTCCGACAGGAGGGTGACGCGATCCATATGCCGGGGCGTGCTGCGGGACGAGGTCAGCGCTATCAACAGGGGCGGCAGATCCATTCCGATACGGGTCTCCGGCAAAGTCATTTTACAGTCGACGCGACACCCTATGCGCCAGTCACAGGCCCTGATCATGACGGCTCGCATAGCAATGCCATGGCCTGTGCAGGCCCGCCCGGTGCAGAAGCGCGGACAGGAACAACCACAACACCCCGGCTATCGCCGAGTACACTAGTGAGATGATGAACTTCTTTCATAGGCTCAGCCCCTGGCAGTCACTACCCCGCGTGGGCTTCTCGGTCGATTAGCGATAACGCCAGCCGGCGCCGGTGCCATGGTCCGTCACCAAAAAACAACTGGCTGTGCTTCTGCCTTTTGAAGTACAGGTGCACGTAGCACTCCCACGTGAAACCAATACCGCCATGGAACTGCACAGCGCGACTGCTGCCAAAACTCGCCATATCACTGGCTGCCGACTTGGCCATATGGGCGTAGCCAGTCGCCTTGTCGGGTTCGCTATCGAAAGCACACGCAGCGTTGTAGACCAGTGATTTGCTTTTGTCGACCTCAATCATAACGTTAACCAGTGGATGCTTGATCGCCTGGAAAAAACCAAGCGGCCTGTCGAACTGCTGCCGGGTCCGAGCATACTCCGTGGTCGTCTGCAGCAGCCATTCACCGGCGCCCACCATATCCGCAGCGAGCAAGGTCCAGATCGCGGGCATTGCGGCTTTGAGCACCGGCACAGCATCAGTACACACCTCGGTAACACGCTGACCATCGACTACAACATTCTGGAAAGTGACATGCGCCTGATCGCGCGTGAGATCGATAATTGCATCGGGCGTGACTGTCACGCCAGGTGCCGTAACGTCTACCCAATAGAGACACAAACGCTCGCCGTCATAAGCACTGACCAGCAAATGACTGACCTTGCCCGCGTCCTGAACATACCAGGCGGTGCCATCTAAGCTATTCTGCGCGAGCCGAACATCACAGCGGGATACGTCCCAGCTACCCTGACGATTGGTAATCGCGAGCGTAGCGGCATGCCCCTGGGCAATCGCTGACAGGGCTGCCTCGCCCTCTGGCCCGCAACCGGACAGCACATAGATCGTATTGAGTGTCCCCAAGAGTGGGCAGGGAAATGCAGCATGCCCCGCTTCCTCGACCAGTCCAGCAACGGCAGACAGGGGCATCGCCACACCGCCGGCGGATTCGGGCACCGCCAGCGCGGTCCATCCCAATTCCACCATCTGACGCCAAAGGTCCTCCCGCCAGGGTGCGGCCACAGGGCGATAGGGATCTGGATCCGTTGCTACAAGTACATGCAACTGGTCAGTGGGGAAATTGTCTGCGAAAAACTTGCGGGCGGATTCCTTAAGCAGGGCCGCCTCCTCGCCAAAGCCAAAGTTATCCGGCTGTGCCATGTCTACCCCCTACTTCGACTTGGCCAGTCCCAGGACACGTTCGCCCAGGATGTTACGCTGCACTTCACTGGTGCCTGCAGCAATGGTAAAGCCGAAGGTATTCATGTAGCTCTTGGGCCATTGCCCTTTAGCAGGCGCGTTGCTATCGCCGACGTAAAGTGAAGCGCCGGCACCCTCAATATCCATCGCCAGGTTCGCGGTGTCCTGGGCAACTTCCGACATTAGGAGTTTGTTCTGCAGCGGCAAGCGCATCGGATGATCCTGCAGTGCAGGTATTCGAGAACGGCGCATGTTCTGAGCTATGGCCTGCTCCCTTATAAACTGCTGCACAATCCTGTCCCGCAACAGGGGATCATCTGCCGCAGTTCCGTCATCCCGCTCTGCATTTCTTGCCAGGCCTGGTAGGGCGATGGCTGTAGCGTTAAATGCGGACTCATTTCTCATGCCACCCGCGGCGGGTGTCACTAGTTCACCGGCATCCCGCTCATGTGTGAGAGTGGTCATCGCTACTTGCCAGCCTTTGCCTAACTCATCCAATCGACAGCCGTCGTCCACCTCCAGGTCTTCAAAGATCACCTCGTTAAAACCGGTCTCGCCAGTCATCTTGATCAGCGGCCGCACTGTAACACCCTTGCCAAGGTTGGATCGAATCGGAACAACAAAGTATGACAATCCCTCATATTTGTGGGATTTATCTGTGCGTAACAACAGGATCATCCAGTCGGCAAAGTGCGCCAGGGATGTCCAAACCTTGTGGCCATTGATAATCCACTTATCACCGCGCTGGTCGGCAAAGGTCTGGACACTGGCCAGGTCCGAACCCGCACCGGGCTCGCTGAAACCCTGGCACCAGATATGCTCACCGGAAAACAACGGGGGCAGCAATCGCTCTTTTAGTTCATTTCGCCCATGATAGTAGATAGTCGCAGCCGCCATACCCAGGCCAACGAGGTTGGGGAAAAACGGTGTGCGCGCCGCCCGCATCTCCTCGTTGGCGATACGTTGGCAGCCCGTCCGGCCTCCACCACCCACAGACTCCGGGTAATCGCAGCCCACAAGACCCGCCTCGTAAGCGGCTTTCTGCCACGATTTCAAGTAGGCCATCTGTGCCTCTGTCATAATCTCCAAAGCCGTTAGCGGCAAGCGCACCGGGGGTTCCCCGGGCTTGTTCTGCGCCAGCCAGTCGCGGCAGTACTGACGGAACTCCGTCTGTTCCTGTGTATCTTTGCCAGACGTTCTACCCATATCGCTGTGAGAATCCATTGAGTTGTGCGACAGTGCGCGGTATTGACAACGCACCAATATATTGACATCGTCTATATTAAGGTGGTCTTCAGCACTTCGCAAGCACTCTGGCCGTTGGTAATGATGAACACTAGTGATTCTCTGGATCAGAACATTCGCTGACACAATCGATGAGAAAAATGGAGAGAAAGCATGCTTAAGCTACACTTCGCGCCCAATTCACGCGCCAGTCGAACCTTATGGCTACTGGAGGAACTGGGACTGGAATACGAACTCAACCGAATGGATTTCCACCCAAAGGACCTGAAATCAGACGAGCACCGGTCCCGTCACCCACTGGGACGCGTCCCGGTTCTTGAAGATGGCGATGTCAGTCTATTTGAATCAGGCGCTATCGCCGATTACATCCTGGAACGCCACAAGAACGGCGGACTCAAACCAGCCAAAAATGACCCGCGCTTCCCTGAATACCTGCAGTGGTTCCACTACTGTGAAGGGATGGTAATGCCCCCGGTCAACACGATCGTGGTGCACACGCTCCTGCTGCCGCCGGATCGCCAGGATGAGACTGTTCGTGGCCAGGCGCAACGCCTACTCGCCAAGGCCTGGGGCCCAGTCGAAGAGGCAATGACGGGGCGGGACTACCTAATCGGCGACTTCTCTGCGGCCGATACTATGCTCGGTCATGCCTGCATCATGTCCAAACGCCTGGGCATTGTTACGGCAGAAGACTTTCCCAACCTCAGTGCTTATGCCGACCGTCTGTTAGAGCGGCCGGCCTGCGCTAAGGCATTTGCGGCATAGAAATCTTGCGCGTCTCTCTCACGGCAATCAACGCCCTACAGCGCAGCATGAGCCGTTTCAGTTGAAACGGCTTTGGACGCTACTGTCTCTCACAGACCCCTTTTCTGGGCCGTCCATATCAAAGGCGTGAGGCATCAGCCCTTTGACAGTGCGCAGCAGGTTGCCGGTAAATCTCGAAACTTGCTATGTACGGTGTGTTCTATTACACGATCACGTTGGAAGTTCATTACTAGTCGCTTGCCAGTCCCCCCTGATGGCCCATCGATTGAATGATTGGCGTTAAAAACTCAACGTCACTCCAGCTGTCCGGGGGAATAGTCCCTAGCATGGGTACTCGACCGCCTGTGGGAAGCCTGGCATACAAATACGGGTCGGCAACTGGTTCGCCCTCAAACTTGTCATACCAACCGTTTCTAACCACGACCAGATCATGCTGAGGAAAAACATATATATACTGTCCATCGTGGCCACGAGCCGAAAAATAGCTGTGCTCTTCTCCCAGGCTTTTACTCAGCCACCATTGGTATCCATAGCCCTCAAATACATCATTGGGTCTGGTCGAATCTGCCACCCATAGCGAGGGAACGATCTGCTGCCCATTCCACTGCCCATTCCTTGCATACAGCAATCCAAACCTGGCGAACTGGCGCGATGTTGTATCGATGCAACAATACACAGTGGTGCGACCGACGCCGTCCTGCCACCACTGAGCGGGCGTCATCCCAAGAGGTGCAAACAGAACCTGTTCCGCATAATCATTTACTGACATACCGGTAACGGTCTCTAAAACAGCCGACATCAATAAGGTCTCGCCGCTAGAATAATTAAACACGGTTCCCGGTGGATGCAGTATTGGTCGACTGATGACAAAATCCAATTGATCCTCGGTCAGTACGATCATCTGAATAGCATCCGAGATGCCGCTGCTGACGTCGTAACTTTCATTCCAGTCCAGCCCGGAACTCATCATCAACACATGTCTCAATGTAATGTTGGCGTGTTCTGTTCCACTCCATTCGGAGATAAATTCGCCCATACTGACGTTGATATCGTCAATCAGCCCATCCCTGACCGCTATACCAATCAAGGCACTGGTGAAACTTTTTGCCGCAGACCAACTGGTTGCATAGCTATTGGCATCGCGTTCATCCGCATAACGCTCAGCGACAAGCAAACCATTACGGATAATTACCACACCCTGTGTGAACTTTTCTGAGCGAAAGGCATAATCAAAAGCACTCTCGAGAACGGCGCTATCCATTGCCTGGGATTCAGGCGTTGCCATTTGCCAGGTGTCTACGGGCCAGTGTTCACTGCCAACGCTACCTGAAACATCGGAACTGTCACTGCAAGCGAATAACAACGCGCAGCCCAGCAGTACACAGACCCGGTACCCAATGACATTGAAACCCGACTTGAGCCCAATACACATACACTCGCCTCTATGCGTTAATTATTGTTATCGATTCTGGAGACAGTGCCTGACCAGAGCACCATCTACATCAGCCTGCCCTCATAAACCTAGCATCGAGTGTAGACGGCGTCAATATTTTGGGAGTTTGTCATTCGAGCACACGCAGAAACACAAAATGGTCAGTACGCCACTGCGCTGCTTCATGCACCAAACGCAGCAAACGCACGGACGATCATACTGTGATAACACGGAGCTAGTCCCGGTCATCTTCCAAGACTATTCAGGCTAGAGATGGCTTTAGATGGCCTTGGCGAGCATGGACGAATCACTGACCCTGTCCCAGCGATCTGCATGTACACAAGCTAAGTTCTCTATCACTGTATACCAGTGCTTCTTGATAGTGCGGTCCCGACTTTTCCCACTGTCAAACGGCGAGTGAGCGGACCGGTGGACATAAGGCTCAGCTGTCCACCCCGAACACGCTTCGGCCAGGCCAGTTGCAGCTAACCTGCCAGATTTTGCCGGCCCATGAAGGCAAACATCAGACGACGAACAGATGCCCAAGCGCTGGCTTCAACGCCTATTTTTGCAGCGTTTTCTGTGCATTCGTAGCGAAGTCATCTGCCGCCTTTTCATCTTTCAACAAATTTTGGAGACTGAAGGGAACATCCAGGCCCTTTGCCATGCCGGGCTGCTCGCGCATGACTTCCAGCCAGCGCTGCAGGTTCTCCAGGCCATCTATGGAAACACCAGACCACTTGTAAGTTCGCACCCAGCACCAGTTGGCAATGTCTGCGATGGAGTAGTCGTCCGCCAGCCACTCGTTGTGCGCAAGGTGACCATCGAGGACTTCAAACAGGCGACGGGACTCACTCTGGTAGCGGTCAATCGCGGCCTGGAGTTTTTCAGGGAAATAGCGGAAGAATACGTTGGCCTGGCCCATCATCGGCCCCACCCCACCCATCTGGAACATCAGCCACTGGATAACCCGTGTCCGACCCGCAACGTCAGTCGGAAGCAGGCGTCCGGCCTTTTCCGCGAGATAGATCATGATGGCGCCGGATTCAAAGATAGCGAGGTTATCCATTTCGCGATCTACGATCACAGGTATACGCCCGTTGGGATTAAGCGCGCGAAATTCAGGCTTGTGCTGATCGCCATCGGAGATGTTCACAAAGTGTGTCTCGTAGGGCATCTCGAGGGCTTCCAGGGTACAGGATGCCTTGTGGCCATTCGGCGTCGGCGCCGTATACAAATCAATCATTGGGTGACTCCCTTTTACATATGCACTGAGAAAGTTTAAACGGCTTCCAGTATCTCGATATCCGGTGCGCCTGCCACCAGGCCGGCAAGTTGCCTGTTGGCGTCGATGAAATGCGCTGACTTGCCGTGGGCATCCAGCGCTTCACGGCTCTCATATTGTTCCATAACCTTGTAGACATTTGGGTCAGAGGTACTGCGATGCAGTGCATAGAACACATTACCCGGTTCATTTGCACGCACCTGCCCGGTCAGTTCCAAAAATACCTGCTCGAACTCTTCTGCCTTGCCATCCCGCACTGTAATCGTTGCCAATAAACCAATGGCCATGTTTCTCTCCTTGAAAGTCAATAGTTGTCTTTAGTGACTTTGGCCCTGCGCCGAATCTCCGCCGCCACCAGCCATAGTCGGTCCTGACCCCAGACCGAAAGGTCGGGCTCGCCGTCGGGGCCACACAGCCTATAGGAAGGAACACCCCACAGGCCCATACCTTCTACCATTTCATCCTGGTTGCGCTCGACGACTGCCTTCCAGTCATCGCACCCCAACCGTTCACGCGCCTCACTCCAATCCAGTCCGGCCTCCTGCACAGCCCTCCTCATGTTCGCAGTCCTGTGCAGCCCCCTGCCTTGGGCCCACGCATGCCTGAGAAAAGTGCTCATAAGATCAATGTCCTTCCCCTGCGAAGTGGCCCAGGGCAGGAGCGAATACGCAAGCCTGGTGGGCGCACCGATAGGAGTGACATGATTGCCAAAGGCAACGCCAAAAAAATCCGCCTCGCGCTTGGTATCGAGGAAGATGTACTTTGCCTTGGCCGGGGTAGCCGGAACACCGCGCATGATCATCGGCAGAACCGGCTTGTGATGAAATTCGATATTACAGGCGTCAGCGAGCGCTATCGTCCTGTCGAAGATAATCGAGGTGTATGGACTGTTCAGAGAAGGGTAAAAATGCAGTTGAAGGCCACTGGCATCGACACCTTCGACGTCAATGGAAGGCCGCGGCACAAGGTACGGCTCTTCGGGAGCCTTGCACGCACCGAGATCCCGCAGGCGCCGCTCCAGGTGAAACAGCCTGTCTACACCCCAGTACCATTCGCCACCGTAGTAGAAGGTGGCCCCCGAGTAATGGCCCAGTTCAGCCAGGCGGGCGGACCCGCTGTCCAGTGCCGTACTGGCTTCAGCTTCTGACGACGGCCCCTGCCCTGCACCCTCACCCGACCACATCCTGGCACTGACTTCCTCGATCTCCGACAGAAATCCTTCTGGATCCAGTCTCGCCAATGCCAACACGGCCAAATGCTGTGCCTCCGGCTCCGGAACGGTACCTGCGTTTTCAGGAAAACTCAGTCCATAATGGGGCGCTATGAGGCCGGCATCCCGGCGCGACCACAGTGCCAGTTTCTGACTCTCCGGCTGGTTCTTGCCCCCAGTCGCTCGAATCAAGTGCGGTGTGATCTTGACATCGTAGCGCTGCGCAAAGCGGGAAATCACTTGTGCCGTAAGGTGGGAATAGGGATCGTCAGGCTGGTGGAAGTACGCTATCTCGTGCGGTCGATTCTCAGCTACACGCTTTTTCTCGAATTTCGCGTTTCTTTTGCGGATTTGTCGAGTGCTGGCAATCCGACCCATAAATCTCGCCAGCAAGTATCGCTCGAGCGGGGATGGGTCGACCATATTGGGTGGATTAGGATTGTTCGCCGGCTCGAGCATTCGTTCTTTCCTTGCAGTACGTTACCGCACTCCCCAGCATGTGCTGATCTTCTGCGGGTTAATACAGTAACAAAAACACAGACTTGCAAACCTCAGATTTTCACGTGTTCATGGGTCAGGTTAGGATATTCCGCCCAGTAATACGCGAGCGCTCTGTCTTCCCAGGCCTTGTAAATATTCGACCAATCGAGTCCTTCGATTCGCCAGCCGTGATGAGGCTCCAGATTGCTTACATAGACAGGAGCGCCATAGTTACAGAAACGCGTATCAACACTGATGCGGACAGACTCCATACTGGTATTGGGCTCCGCCTTGTGAACACAGTGCGAGTGAAAAATGATGACATCCCCCTGTCTCACGTCTGAGACATGCCACTCATCTTCACCCGGGAAAATCCTGCACTGGACCCCGCCAACACCGTCGGAACGAAACACCTCCCGCAAGCCATGCTGGTGAGAGCCGGGTAGGAGTTTCAAGCGCCCTGCACCCTCGTCTACATCATGCAAAGCGATCCAAATGCCCGCCATAGTTGGGCCGGCCTGGTGAGAGTACGCATCTTGATGAGGCGGTGTCTCAAGCCCCAGCCTCCCGGGAGTAGATACTCGAGCCATTTTCATCGGGTAAACAAAGACCTCTTCGCCAACAAATCTGCGCATCAACTGCATTAGATCGTCGTCGTGAAAGAAACTGTGAAAAGCCCACAGCGATTGCAACTTCGGATAGACCTCGTCCCAAAGTTGATCCGCCTCTGAAAAGGGTTTACCCCTTAATACAGGCTTCCCCGATAGCGCTTCCAGATTTATGTGCGGGGACAGACAGTCGACAAACTGTCGCAACAGACTGGAGCATTTGGCCTGGTCGACATACCCTGGGAAGTACAGATAACCGTTCTGCTCATAACGCCACTGCAATGTTGCCGCACAGTCGCTTGCGCTGGATGTGATCAAGGCTTCGTCTTTGTGCATCAGGATGGCACTCTCTTGCTCAAGCGACTTCAATTGGGAACTATTCAGTAGGTGGGGTCGGAACTCCATCCACGCGCATCCATTCAATTGTGCGTGAAACAAAACCAACCTTGACCTTGAATTCCATACGGCCGGGCTCTGGCAGCGAAACTTCCGCTTTCCTGTACTCGCCCATTTTTTCCGCATAGACCTGGCCGCGCCAGAGATTCACTTCGGATTCGTCGGGCTTGAGATCCTTTACAAATTCACGACCCACGCGCTCGGGAAACTTGTCATTGCGCAACACAGTGCCGGTGCCCTCGTCCAGGTTGATCTCGATCCAGGCCGGCGCCTCTGGATGCTTCCAGATGCCACTGATATCTTCGGCAAATACGAGCGGTGCCGCCAGGGAAATCACCAACGAGAATAGCCGTCGAGTAGTCATAGTGATGTCGATTTTGATCACCTGGAAAAGGTATTTGGAGATACTTCGGCAGAGCATACGTTCGCCGCTATCAGGCCGCTGTGGAAGCATCGACCACTCCGTTAGCAACTATCGAGGCCAACCTGCCGCTGATAATATTTTCCGCATCTGCGACGATTTTCTGCACCAACTCCTGGCATGTGGGTATGTCGTTAATAAGGCCGCCGGACATACCTACCGTGACCATACCCGCATCCATGTCACCGGTGGTCCAGGCTCTGTCTTGGTTCGCGCCTGACACGAGTTCGTACACCTGACTGAAATCGCCACCCGTCGACTCAATCTCAGCCACCCTGTCGGCCACTGCATTGCGGTAAACGCGCGCGGTATTCCCGAAACTGCGGAAGATCAGGCGGGTCTGGTTTTCGTCCATCTCCACCACCTTCTGTTTGATATCTTCATGCACGCAGGCTTCCTGAGTCACAACAAAGCGGGTACCCATGTTGATACCATCGCAGCCCAGCGCCAGAGCAGCGGCAAGGCCGCGGCCATCGGCAATGCCGCCGGAGGCCACCACCGGAATCTTTAGAGCCTGGGTGGCTGCGGGAAAGAGCACCAGGCCGCCTACGTCCTGCTCACCTGGATGTCCTGCGCATTCGAAACCGTCGATGCTCACAATATCAACACCGATGCGCTCTGCTTTGAGCGCATGACGCACGGCGACACACTTGTGAATGACCTTGATGCCTGCAGCTTTGAGCCTGTCCATAAATGGCTCCGGGTTCCGCCCTGCCGTTTCGACGATTTTGACACCGCTACTTATAATTACATCGATATAGTCGTCATAGTTTATCTCGCTGGCCACTACCCCTACGGTCAGATTCACCCCAAAGGGCTTGTCTGTCAGCGAATGGCAGCGAGCGATCTCTGCCTCAAGGCCCTCCAATGTAGACTGCGAAAGCGCGGTCATTACACCCAATGCGCCGGCATTCGATGCTGCCGCCGCCAGGTCCGCATTGCCCACACGCATCATGCCGCCACAGATGATGGGCGTTTCGATACCCAGTGATTCGGTCAACCTGGTTCTCATTCGTTCTCTCCTGATGTGGCACTCAAACGCTGTCCAGGATCTGGGCCCGCCGCAACCCTGCCTCTTATATTGACAATGTCAATATTAAGGGTAGTCTAGGTCGCCATATTGCCTCTGTCAATAACAGCGCAGATCAAGTGGAACTGCTAACCTCAGGGCATGGAATCAATTGAGGAATCTCCCATGAACCCAGTCTGTTTGGTTATTGGCGCCGGTGCAGGCATCGGCGGGCACGTTGGCAAGCGCTTCGCTGCTGATGGCTATCACGCCGCCCTGTGCCGACGCAGCGACGAAACTGGCCTGAAGCGAATGGTGGCGCAGATTAAAGACGCGGGGGGCTCAGCCAGCGGCCACCTGCTTGATGCAACTGAACCGGGGGCAATCGAAGCGCGAATTTCGTCTATAGAGGAAGAACTGGGGCCGATAGAAGTTGTTCTGTACAACCTCGGTGCCCAGATAGGCGACCGATGCCTGGCGGAAACCAGCTACAAGGCGTTTGAAAAAGGCTGGCAACTCGCCACTTTTGGCTTGTTTCGCACCGCTTCAGCGCTGTTCCCAAGAATGGAAGCGCGTGGCAAGGGAGTCATGCTGGTAACCTCAGCCACCTCTGCTGTGCGCGGCAATGCCGGGCAGCACTCCCACGCAGCGGCCATGGGTGGCAGACGCATGTTATGCCAGTCACTCAATGCGGAGTTCGCGCCCAAGGGCATTCACGTGGCCCATATTATCGTCGATGGTGCAGTAGATGCCCCGGACACGCTAGGAAAAATGCTCGGCCCGGAGTTGTTCCAGCAGCTGAGAGAGAAACGAGGCGGAACACACGACGGCCTCTTGCTGCCCCAGAAGATGGCAGAAACCTATTTTCATATAGCGCATCAACACCGCTCCGCCTGGACCCACGAACTTGACTTGCGCGCATTTTCCGACCTCGCCTGGTGGAACCACTGAGCCGTAACAGTCAGCCCTTATATTGACAGTGTCAATATAAGGCGCTATCGTAGCCCCAGTAAAAAATACAACGCCCACATGGAGACCCAATGAGCGCTAGAATCCCGCGCAGCAAAGACAACGACTACAGCCCTGAAATAATCACCGAGCGGCAACGGTTCATCGAACAGGTTTCGGGCACTCAACTACAGCACACCAAACATTTCTCGTTCCAGCCTGAGTCCATGGACGGTAACTGCGAGCATCTGTTTGGCGTCGCGCAGGTGCCGATTGGTCTGGCAGGCCCGCTGTTGGTCAACGGTGAACACGCCGATGGTGAGTTCTACGTACCCATGGCCACCGTCGAAGGAACGTTGATCGCTAGCTATAACCGCGGTATGCGTGTGATCCGAGAAAGCGGAGGTGTGACTACCACCGTGGTCAGCGAAGCAATGCAACGTGCACCGGTATTTATCTTTAAAAACGCGCGAGACGGGCGGGATTTCGCGCAATGGCTGCGTGACAATTTCGACACCATCAAGGCAAAGGCGGAATCCACCACCTCCGTGGGAAAACTGCTTGAGATCGAAATCTATCCTTCTCATGCTATGGTTTTCACACGCTTCGACTACTCTACGGGCGACGCGGCAGGCCAGAATATGACCGGCAAGGCCACCTTCGTGGCCTGCGAATGGATCCGCGCAAACTATCCGAAGTTGCGCACCTACGGCCTGTCAGGGGCTTTCGATACTGAAAAGAGAACGTCAGCTGTGAACTCGCTGAAGGGACGCGGCCGCAAAGTCACTGCCGAGATCACTGTCCCACGGGATGTGCTACAAAGCGTCCTGCGCACCACACCGGAGAACCTGCGCAATAGCCACAGCATCTCTACCCTGGCGGCACACCTGACCGGCTCTTCCAACAATGCAGCGCACCCGGCCAATGGCCTGGCGGCACTTTACATGGCCACAGGCCAGGACATGGCGAACATCGGCGAGGCTAACCAGTGCAGTGTGTACAGTTACGTGACCAATGCCGGCGACCTCTACTATTCCATCACGCTCCCTGCGTTGATTATGGCGACGTACGGCGGTGGAACCGGTCTCGCCACCCAGCGCGAGTGCCTGGAGCTCATGGACTGTTACGGCGCAGGCAAGGCTTACAAGCTGCTCGAGATTGCGGCAGGCCTGGTGGTCGCCGGCGAGTTGTCGCTGGTCTCCGCCGCGCGCACTGACAAGAGAACTGGCAAAAACGAATGGGTAGACGCCCACGAGAAACTGGGACGCAATCGATAAACCCTGAAGGCGAAGTGCAGCGATGAGCGCGCAAGCTCAGGAACGACCATTTCACCTGACCCGAGAAGTTGATCAGCGTATGAAGCAGGACACTCTGCAGCGCTTTGCCAACAACAGGATACGCACAGTCGCAAAACGCGCTGACCAGGCTGGCATCGTGCCCGAGGGCTTCTATGACAACTGCGCCGAACTGGGCCCTGCGCTGCTCCCGATACACGAGGCACCAGGCGGCGCTGGCATGGCCCGACCCCCGGTTTAAAAAAAACCATGCCGCCGAAGGCCTGGACCAGGATGACTGGCGCACGGCTTCCCGGGCCAGGCAGCGCCAGCATGTTCAGGAGCAGGCATGACTGGCACAAGTCGAGTGCTCCAAACCTGCCATGAAGATTAGCACCGACGGCGAGCCGTTGCTGGCGGCCACGGATTCTGCCGAGAACACCCGGTGGGCGTCGCCAGGAACGCTCTGGAGGCATTGCCAGTAGACTGAAGTCTTCGAAGCGCTGTTCGCGGATCAAGCAGCGTGGCACTATAAGTTGGAGTAGAGTTCAGGTCCGCCGAGTGTGTGCCCACAAGCCACTGTTCTGGCACAACAGTCTGTTGAGTGAGTCAATGAGCGTGAATAGACATCAGCAACTACGCCAATTACCGTCAGTCGATGCATTGCTGTCCTCCATGCAGGACGAACTCGCACAATGGGGACATGCGCAACTTACTCGGGCGATCAGCCAGCAGCTCTCAGAACTGCGCGCCGAAATCACCGCGGGTAATACGCCTGGCATTTCACCAGAAGGTATCCGGCAATCAGTTGTAGCGGCGCTTACTGAACGCTCGAACGCCTCCCTGATACCGGTATTCAATCTCACTGGCACGGTTCTGCATACCAATCTGGGGCGTGCCAACCTGCCGGAAGAAGCAATCAATGCGATCAGGAAGGTGGCTGCTGGCGCCAGCAACCTGGAATACGACCTTGAAAGCGGCAAGCGCGGCGACCGGGAATCCCATGTGGAGGCCCTGATCTGCGAGATGACGGGGGCAGAGGCGGCCACGGCAGTCAACAACAATGCCGCTGCCGTTCTGCTAGTGTTAAATACGCTGGCGATGGGACACAAGGTGCCGGTTTCCCGCGGTGAACTGGTCGAAATCGGTGGTTCCTTCAGAATTCCAGAGGTGATGTCACGCTCGGGAGCCATTCTCGTGGAGGTAGGCGCCACCAACCGCACGCACCTAAAGGACTATCGCAGTGTTATCGATGATGACACTGCACTATTAATGAAGGTGCATACCAGCAATTACACCGTGGAAGGTTTCACCGCCTGTGTAAGTGAGCCCGACCTGGCAGCGCTGGCCAGGGAGTATCAACTGCCGTTCGTTATCGATCTGGGTAGCGGAAATCTGGTAGATTTTGAAGCACTGGGGTTACCGGCAGAGCCTACCGCAGCAGAGGCATTGGCCAATGGCGCAGACCTGGTGACCTTCAGTGGCGACAAGTTGCTGGGCGGCCCCCAGGCGGGCCTTATTGCAGGCCGCGCTGACCTCGTAGCCATGATCAAAAAAAATCCACTCAAGCGTGCCCTTCGTCTCGACAAGATGACGTTGGCAGCACTGGCAGAGATACTCAAGCTGTACCGTAACCCCGAACAGCTGACCTGCAAACTGCCGACACTGCGATTACTCACCCGCAACCCAGCCGACATCCGCGCGCAGGCGGAAAACTTGCTGTTCAGGGTCGCCCGCTGCCTGGATACACGCTACCGCGTCAGCGTGGCGGATTGTCTGAGTCAGATCGGTAGTGGATCACTCCCCGTGGAAACTCTGCCCAGTGCCGCTCTAAAAATTGAGCCATTGTCAGGAAAAGACAGTGAACTGCGTGAGCTTGCTGAACAGCTTCGCAGACTTCCGATGCCCGTAATTGCACGCCTGCACAGGGGCGCACTATGGCTGGACCTGCGCTGCCTGGAACCGGAGCACGAAGCGGCTTTTGCAAGCCAGATGGAAGCACTGGTCCCATGATCATCGCCACGGCTGGACACGTCGATCACGGAAAAACTTCTCTGGTTCGGCATCTGACCGGAGTCGAAACAGACACCCTCGCCGAGGAACGCAAACGCGGACTCTCCATCAACCTGGGCTACGCTTATCTGCCCCGGCCCCAGGGCATCCCACTGGGGTTCATCGATGTGCCGGGCCACCAGCGCTTTATCAACACCATGATCTCGGGTATCAGCGGCATCGATATGGGGCTACTCGTGGTCGCTGCCGATGACGGGCCGATGCCCCAGACTATTGAACACCTCGATGTACTCGACATCCTGGGGGTGGAGCAATTGACCGCAGTCATCAGCAAAACAGACCGGGCCAGCGATGCCCGGATCAGCGAAGTTACGCTGCAGACACGCGACCTGCTGGCGGCGAGACGCTGGCAAGACGCGACCTTCTTTCAAGTCTGCAACCAGGACGGCAACGGCGTGGATGTTCTGCAGCACTACCTGATACAGCACGCCGAGCAGCTGCGTCAGCAACGTAACGGGGGCGGCTTCCGGCTCTCTATCGACAGGTGCTTCACCGCCAGGGGTAGCGGCCTGGTCGTCACCGGCACCGCCAGCGCCGGAACAGTCCGCAAAGGCGATAAGCTGCTACTGCTCCCGGCCGCACTGGAAGTGCGCGTAAGGGGACTGAGAGCCCACAACCAGGACGCAGATACTGCAGAAGCTGGTCAAAGGGTTGCACTGAACCTATCAGGCAAGCTTGATAAATCCGCGATTGAACGCGGCGACTGGCTGGTAGATCCCGCTTGCGCGCTGTCTTCGTCTCGGCTCGACGTGGCGTTTTCGCTATTGCCCGGTGCCCCCTTTCCACTAAAGCACCTCTCGCCGGCAAAACTGTACATCGGTGCAAGCCGTGTGGCAGCGCGACTCGCCATCATCGACGGCGCCGAGGCGCGCCTACATCCCGGAAACCACTGCCTGGCACAGTTGATCCTTGAAAAACCTGTCAGCGCAATACTCGGTGAACGGTTTCTCCTGCGCGACCAGGCAGAGAATGTCATCCTCGGTGGGGGTAAGGTCCTGGACCCGCAAGGTCTCAAGTACGGCAAGTCACGCCCCGACCGGTTAATCTGGCTGCACGCTATGCAGCTGCCCACTGCCAATGCGTCACTTGCCAGCCTGATTGCGCAGCAGCAGTTGGTGGACCTGGATCACTTTTGGGCAATTCGCAATCAACCGGGCATTCCTGGCGGCGCCGACCTGCCCTGCGATGCCAGATCCTTCGAAAGTGAAGGCAGGCATTGGGCCGTGGCACAAGCGCTGTGGGCGCAGGCTGCTGAGCAGTGCAGGCAACTCGTCGATAGCTGGCACCAAACACACCCGGCTTCACCCGGCATCAGGATGAGCAAGCTAAAGCCCGCTCTGGCAGAAGCGTTGCCGTCGCCGTTGGCCATGGCCGTTCTGGTGTCACTGCTGCAGACTGGCGAGTTGCACTTCCGTGATGGCCACATCAGTCGCAAAGGTTTCCAGCCTATCAAGTCCGGTGAAGCACAGGCCCATTGGCAAGAGCTGAGGCAGCACCTGGAGCGGTGCCACTGTCATATACCGCTGTATTCGGAGCTGATCGAGGCCACCCGGATTCCCGAGACTGCGCTGAGGCAGGTGGTGAAAGCGGCAACAGCATCTGGAGAATTACACCGCCTGAACGATAATCGCTATGCCCTGCCCCACCAGCTTCTGCATTTCAGCCAGCGTGTCATGCAGGCTGCTGACGAGGGGGAAGCCCTGTCGGTGGTCGCGCTAAAGTCACGTTTCGGCAGTGGTCGCAAACTCACGATAGAACTACTGGAGTACTTTGATAGCATACACTTTACGCGGCGACAGGGTGACCGGCGTATCGTGGCAAACCGCGACGTAGCCTTTGAGCGCTTCGGCGCGTAACCATTTAGCGGAAGAGCGACATCCCCGGTGGGGTGCCTGGTCTTCAAAACCAGTGAGGCGCTGAGTCAGTGCCTGGTGGGTTCGACTCCTACCTCTTCCGCCACTCCTCTGCCATGGATCCACATCAACCTCAGACGTGAATGCGCACATCAGGTCGTGGCGTGCGTTAGCTAGAGTGCGTCGAAGTGTTCTCGCATGGCCGCCAGTACCACCGACGGATCGGACCTGCGCTGATAATCCTCTGAAACATCCATCCAGAGCACCTTGCCGTTTCTGTCCAACAAGAGTGTGGCGGGCGCAGGCAGCGCTTCTGCGTCATCACCGGGTGGACCCGACGTGATGGCGGTATTGCGCAGGCCAAAGGCGTCGGTGACGACCAGCTTTGGATCAGACAACATACGCGCCTGTAACCCGTGCAGATGCCGGTCCGCCGCGATTTCTTCGGGCCAGTCAGTGCTTACAGTAATAACCTGTACCCCACGCTGATCGAACTCAGCGCGCAGTTCCTCGAGTCGACGTAACTCGCCGACGCAGTAGGGTCACCAGTGGGCCCGGAAAAACTTGATCAGGACGAGGTGTCCGTTGAGGCTTGCAGAGTCAAAGGTTTCGCCGTGGCCGTCCGGCGCGGTGAAATGTGGGATGGTATCCCCCACCTTGATGCTCTTCGCGGCATCGATCGTCTGAGGGCTGATGTACACAGTGAACAGTAGGAAGCTGCTTACCACTACCCCAAGCAATGGGGCCAGTGCACCGGGAATACTCGTGCCCCTGACGAATGCGAAAATACCAAGGCCTATCGCCCCGATCCACGCAACGACAAAACCGGCACGGCTGTCGGGCAGGCCGACTGTGCCGGTCATGCGAAACCACAATACCGTCGTACCCAGCGCGATGGCGAGTGCAGCAATACCGAGTTTAGTTCCTGATTTCATAGCCATGATTTAACTACGCCAAATTGACACTGTCAATAACCCGGCTCCCACATTCCCGCGCCGGGCATCACAGAGGATTGACGCTCTTGGTCTACTCTGGGGCACGGTTGAATACCGGCTTCCGCTTCTCCATGAATGCCAGCATGCCCTCCGCCGCATCAGCAGTACCACTGTTCGCGGCAGCAGCATTCATTTCGTGCGCCATAGACTCATCAAGCGTCCTGGTTTCAAAGCCGACCACTACATCAAGCATGGATTTCACCGCCAGGCGTGGCTGCGCCGCAAGCTCCTCGCCAAGGGACTGCGCCCTGCCCTTGATATCGCTCACCGGCACCAACTCAGTGACAAGACCGATCCTGTAGGCCTCGTCACCATCGATCTTGCGGCCCCGCAGGATCATATCGAGCGCATAAGTGCGCCCCACCGCTCTGGGCAGCCGCGCCGAACCGCCCCAGGCCGGGACGCTGCCAAGGTCCATTTCTGGTAACCCGATCTGCGCGCCTTCTTTAGCCGCAATGCGGAAATGGCAGGCCAACGGCAGTTCGAGCCCGCCACCCAGGCAATAGCCGAAGAGCGTGGCAATGGCCGGGGTGCCGCCATTCTCAATCATGTCGAGCACGCGATGACGCTGGCCGAAAAAAGCTGCGGGGCTGCCCGCTCGCTTTATGCCCTCTGGAAGTTGCTTCAGGTTCATTCCCGCAGAGAAATGATCCAGTCCCTCTCCCGTGAACACCATCGCGCGGATGCTGTCATCGGCCAGGACATCAGGCAGTTGCTCTTCCAAACGATCGATGTACTCGATACTCATGAGGTTCCACGGCGCATCGTTGATGCTGAACGTGGCGACGCTTTTGGTCACGCTATAGAGATAGGGATCAGACATCCTGAGACTCCGACACTAACCGGGGCCACAAGCCTGGAGACGAGGTGGGCTGTTCAATCGGTCAGCTGATGATTAAAAAAATACGTTAGCGACAGCCTACCACGTCTCCTGCCAGGGCCGCAGCACGACTTCGAATGCCCAGGTTGAGCGGTGTTGGCGATGAAGCTGCAGGTAGGTTTCGGCAATATGGTCCGGGTCGGCCATGTTATCTTCCTCGCTAGGACCGCCCAGCCAATGCGCACGACTGCCATCCTCCAGCGTATTTCCGATGGCCGAATCGATCGGTACCTGCGCGACGTGAATGCCTTTAGGTCCCAGCTCCCGCGCCATGCTCTGGGCAAGACCCTTCTTCGCATGGCATGCCATCGCAAATGCAGCGCTTCTCGGAAAACCTTTCAAGGCTGCGCTCGCATTGGTGTAGATGATGGTGCCACGCTGGCCGCCTTCGGGGATGTCGCGCCCCAGCATACAGCGCGCTGCATGCTGGCCCACGAGAAAAGCGCTCAATGCGGAGTTCTGAAAAACCTGGGCCACATGCACCGGATCGGCATCGGTAATGTCCTTGCGAAATATCTCGGCAAAACGCCCATCGATGTTGTGCACAACCAGATGCGGCGTACCGAACTCCTCCTCCACGCTGTCGAACAGCGCGGCAACCGACGCTGCACTGGTCGCATCACAGGTGCGGCGAAAAACACCGCATTCTGCCTCGAGCTCGACGAGCACAGACTTATCGGGATTACGGGCAGCGACGACGACCTGCATGCCCGCCCGGCTGAAGCGCCTGGCACAGCTTGCGCTAACGCCCGGCCCGCCTCCCACGATCACTGCGATTTCATTCTTATTTGTCTGGGCGTTCATGCGCTTTCCTGGTTCGATGACGCCAACTGTTTGAGCTCAAAGCCGGCCCGCGGAAAGTGCGTCACGATGGTTCCGGTCTCGTCGGTCGTTCTTCTCACTGCAAATTCATACGGATCTGCCGTTAGCAGCTCCCCTTCCACGGACACCTGACCATAGTCCGTTGGAGTGACGCTCACGGGATCGCCTGGTTTTGCGTCAACCCCAATCACAACGGGCTCTACCTTTTGCGGTTCGGATGCTCTTGCCTCAGCCAGTGCAGCCTCACCGTCGGATTCTATAATACGGCCGTGGCCGAAGGCTGCCAGGGTGTCCATCCAGCGCAGGACGTTGGGATACGCCTCGATGATCGGCGCGTTGTAAGGATTTTTCCGCAGAAACCAGAGCGGGTGGTACACGGAGAAGTCAGCGATCGACGGGGTATCGCCGAAAATGAATCCGGATCCGACCGAGCTGTCCAGTTCGGTGAGCCAGTGCAGGAGAGTGCTTTGTGCCATCTCGGGCTTAATCTTCATAAAGTAGCCCTTGCCGTCGAGGTCCGCCCGGTCCGCTATAAACCGCTCAATAGCGGAACCGCCGCCGGATTCGCCGTCACCAGACTTGCCACCTCCACCCATCCTGTCATCAGGATGATTGAAAACACTACCAAACGCTTCGGGGCGGAACGAAAGCGCGGTCATAAGACGAAACAGGTCGGTGTTGGCAGTATCCGCGACCCTGGTCGCCGCGAAACCGGGCGCGTACAGGGTTTTATCGCCGGCATACTCCGCTATCGCACGCGCGATCATGCTGGAGTCGCAGTAGACATCCGCGCCGATCTGCGCGACCGGAACCTTGCGGTAGCCGCCCGACAGCGGGGTGAGCAACGGGCGCGGCATAATCGTGGTGGTGCGGACCGAATGCCACTCGAGGCCGAGGTAGCCGCACAGCAGGCGAATCTTTTCACAGAAAGGAGACGTCCAGTAGTGGTGCAAATAAAGCTTGGACATGGTGTGTAGTTTCCTTGCTGTTCCTTGTAATACTGACGGCGTACGTTACCGCCTTAAATTGACAGCGTCAATATAAATGCCTAGGCTATCCACTGGAAAGATTACTGGCACGCATGACAGTTACGCTAAGACAGCGCGTGAGCGTGCATCATTCGGATAGAGAATAATGAAGAAAAGTAAGCAGTGGCTACTCAGCATGTTAGGCGTTGTCGTGATCCTGGGAGGCATCGCGTATATCAATCGCGTGGATATCGCACTACAACTGGTCAGCTTCGCCATGGACCGACGGATGGAGGTTGGCCCCAACCGGGATATCAACTGGCAGACCGGCGCTAACCTCCGGGGTCGCTCGCCAGACGAGCGGCCACCGAACATCGTCCTTATTCTCGCCGACGATCTGGGCTGGAACGACCTGACAATTAACGGTGGCGTGGCTGGAGGCACCGTACCCACACCGAATATCGACTCCATTGCACAGCAGGGTGTGAACTTCAGCAATGGTTACGCCGCCAACGCGACTTGCGCGCCTTCGCGTGCCGCGCTGTTGTCGGGACGCTACGGTACGCGCTTTGGCTTCGAGTTCACGCCCACTCCCCCGGGGATGATGGATCTTGCTGCCTTCATGCCAACACCCGAGGGTCGCCTGCGCGCGTCGATCAGTTACGCCGAGGCCCAAAGTATTCCCTTTGAAGAGATGGGCATGCCCGCCTCGGAAATCACCATCGCCGAGCTGCTGGCGGATCAGGGCTATCACACAGTACACATCGGCAAATGGCACGTCGGCCAGGCCAACGGCATGGCTGCGCAGCACCAGGGCTTCAAAGAGAGCCTGCTCATGGCCAGCGGCCTGTACCTGCCCGAGGATCACCCGGACGTGGTGAACGCCAAACAGGACTTCGACCCGATCGATCGCTTTCTCTGGGCTTCCATGCGTTTCGCGGCATCGTTCAACACCGAGGGAGAAAACGATTCCAGTCGGTTCGAACCCGACGGCTACCTGACGGACTACTACACCGAGCAGGCTGTCGAGGTCATCGAAGCAAACAAGGATAGACCTTTTTTCCTCTATCTCGCGCACTGGGCGCCACATACACCGCTGCAGGCCACACGCGAAGACTACGAAGCCCTGTCCCACATCGAACTGCATCGTGAGCGTGTCTACGCAGCGATGATCCGCAGCCTGGACCGCGGCGTCGGCCAGGTCCTGCAGGCACTGAAAGACAACGGCCTGGAGGAAAACACGCTGGTCATGTTTACCTCCGACAACGGCGGGGCAAATTACATCGGCCTGCCGGATGTCAATACACCATTCCGTGGCTGGAAGATTTCGCTATTCGAAGGCGGCATCCACGTGCCATTTTTTGCCAAGTGGCCGGCGCGCATACCCGCCGGGACTGTGGTGAAAGACCCCGTACACCATTTTGACATCTTCGCCACCGCCGCTGCGGCAGGGGGTGCGCGCCTACCAAACGACCGCAAGATCGACGGCGTAGACCTTTTGCCCTTTGCCACCGGCGAGTCACAAGGTGTACCCCATGAAGCGCTGTTCTGGCGCAGTGGTGCCTCCCAATCCGTACTGCTAAACGGCTGGAAACTGAACGTGAGCGACCCACCCGGTCGTAGTTGGCTGTTTGATATGAATACGGACCCCTTTGAACGGCGTGACCTCTCCCTGGATTTTCCGGAAAAGCTTGCGGAATTGCAGGCCGCGTTGGCGGCACACAACGCAGAGCAAGCCCCCCCGGCCTGGCCCGCCCGCCTTAGCACTCCTATCAACATCGATAAAGACCTGACACAACCTGACGCGCCCGAAGACGATTACATCTACTGGTCCAACTGACGTTCTGGCTGTGGACCAGGCGCAGTGGTCTATACCGGCAGCTGTAAGGCATGCATGCGGACTCCGGTATTTGGCATTATCAGCAAAAGACGATAAATTGGTGAGCTAAGACCTCGAGAAACACACATGCCCAAGCAATCAAGTTCTGAAGCCAGGAAATATCATCACGGCGACTTAAAGCCAGCGCTGCTGGATGAGACGGCCCGGATCCTTCGTGAAGAAGGCGAATCGGCACTTTCTCTTCGTCGGCTGGCGTCCAATCTGGATGTATCCAGAACCGCCCCTTACAACCACTTCGAGAATAAAGATGCGCTACTGGCTGCAGTCGCGGAAGAAGGCTTCCGGCGTTTCGAGAAAGCCATGAAGGATGCTCGACGCAGGCACCGCAGAAGCACTGGCAATGAGACGCTGCGCGCACTGGTGCAGACTTACCTGAAGTTTGCACTGAATAACCCCGAGTACTACGACTTAATGTACGGCAGAAAATCCTGGCATGGCGGCGCAAAAACGGAGTCGCTTGCAACTACCGCAAGAATGGTCATGCGACAGGACATCGAACGCCTGGAGAGACTGCAGGAGAAGGGCCTGATCGCTGCAGATGTCGATGTCGTGTATTACGAACGGATTTTCTGGGGAACCATGCACGGCATCAGCCGCCTATGCCTGGATGGGGTCTACTCTGACCGTGTATCCGTCAGGAAGCTGTGTGACCACACGGCGGACATGCTTTGGCAGATACTGGACCCATCAAAGTAAACCCGGCCTGTGCAATGTTGGGCAGCGGCCCGACTGACATCGCAGCATTGTGACTGACGGATCATGCCTCAGTAGCCCGCACTACCATCCAGAAGCTGCTGATAGAATTCGGCATCCAGCCGCTCGTAAGTGTCACCGCGCGGTTTGCGCACGAATATCTCGTCACTGCCCACTTTCGCAAGGTGATAGGCCTGCTCACGTAGTTCGCCCTTGAGCAACTTGAATGTTCCCGTAGTTGCCATGTCCTGCTGGAAACGCAGGAATACTGGCCGTGCGTACGTGGGCAATTCGCTGTCCACAATGCGCACAAACGCCGCCATGTCGAAGGCGTCGCTGCGTTCAATGGCAAAAGCCACCATGCCTGCCCGGCCCTCCGCGCCCGGCACCTCGACACCATACACATTGGCTATGTTGACTTGCGGATGCTGGTTCAGGACCTCGGCAACCTCGTTGGTCGAGACATTTTCCGCCCGCCAGCGGAAGGGATCACCCGTTCGGTCAACAAACTGGTAGTGTTTCAAGCCTAGCGCGAAACCCACGTCGACCTGCCGTATCAGATCCCCCGTATTGAACCATTGGTCTCCTTGCTCGATGACGTTACGGACAATCTTTTTGTCAGTCGCGGCCCGGTCGGTATATCCGTCAAACTGCGTTTTACTGCTTATTTTCGCGAGCAGTAGGCCCGGCTCACCGGCAGGTGCCTCGAGGCAGGCGCCGGACTCATCGCGCAGTATCTCGCCCTCGTCATTGTCATACTGGACCAGCGCTATCTGGGAACTGGAGAATCCTATCGTCCTGTCTTTGTTCAACAGATTCATAAAGCTGACGTTGCCTTCACTGGAGCCATAAATTTCGCAGATTCGGGAGACACCAAAACGATCCTTGAACTCGCTCCAAACATCGGGGCGAAGACCATTGCCGAGCATCTTTTCCAGGGGGTTATGCTGCTCCTGTGAACATACGGGCTGCATCAGCAGGTAGCGGCATAGCTCCCCGACGTAGATAAAACAGTTCGTCTTGTGTTGCTGCACTTCCGGCCAGAAACTGGAGGCGGAAAAATTCCGGCGCAGGAAAATGGACCCGCCAGCGCAAATGAATCCGCAGAAGCCTGGGCCCATGCCGGTGATGTGGTAGATCGGTAGGCACAGGTAGAGCCGGTCTTCAGGCTTCAGCCTGAAACCGACACCCCCAATGGCCTGCCCCGTGGCGAGAATCTTTCGGTGAAGGATAACAGCTGCCTTGGGCAAACCTGTCGTCCCAGAAGTGAAGATATACAGCGCCGTCTCTCCGGCAGTCACGCTGCGGGTAATCGCCGGGTTATCCACCGGCTGCGTCACCATGTCCGACTGCGCATCAACCGCCCACTGTGGCGGTCGATTATCGGCGCCGTCGGCGAACCACAGAATCGGACCGCCATCCGCCCAATCCAGCTCGTTGCGCACCGCGTCGAAAACGTTTGATCGCTCTTCGCCAAGGATACAACCCTTGGCATCCGTCGTTCGCAGGCAGTGTAACAGGGCGGCACCTGAGAGGCTGTTATTGATCAGGCTGGCACTGGCGCCCAGTTTCACCAGTGCCAGCATGGCGAGGAAGTACTCCGGCCGGTTCTCCATGAAGATAGCTATCGTATCCCCACGGTAAACCCCTTTTTCGGCAAGCACATGTGCAAGCCGGTTCACTTCAGCATTGAATTCGGCGTAGGTCCACTGTCGACCCTCGAAGATCAACATGACGTTGTCTGGATAGCGAGCGACAGTGTCTTCGAAGACGGAGCCCAGCGACACTAACTCATCACTACCGGGCATCTCATAGCGTCGGGCGGGCAAAATCTGGACGACCTCACCCAGCACACGGAAAACTTCACGAACTCTACCTATCATGCTCATCGTGCTTGATACCAGCCTAACAAAACAGCTTCGCTCACTTTGCGCACCTTCTCTTCCATGTCAGATTTTTTGTAAGAATTCCCGGACAGGCTGACAAACTAGCGCCTGATATTGACATTGTCAATATCAGGCGCTAGCCTTCTCGAAAGCTATTGTGACCGCCTGTTTGCCGGAGGGAGTATGCGCGTGCTACGCGTACCATTAATGATTATCGCCCTGACCTTCGCCGCTATTAGCATGGCACTGGAAGTCAGCGGCACCGACAGCGCAAAAGTATCAGGTGCTGCAAAGTCACAGTTCCTCCCGACGGCGGAAGCCTTCAAGCTCGAAGTGGAGGTGCTTGAGAGCGGGGACCTCCGGCTATACTGGCAAATCGCCGAGGCCTACTACCTTTACCAGCACCGCTTCGGCTTTCAACTTGAAGACACATCCGGAGCCGTCGATCTCGCAGTGCAGCTGCCAGAGGGGCAGGCGAAAACCGATGAGTTTTTCGGTGACATCGTCGCGCATTACCACGACGCCGACGTCCTGTTAACTCCAGCCCGCTCGATCGAGCGGGGCTACCTCAGCGTGACGTCCCAGGGCTGTGCCGATGCAGGTCAGTGCTACCCTCCCCACAAGCAATATTTTGAAGTGGACTTCAACACCGGCAATGTCACACCGACTGCGCCGCCGCGCGAGGAAAGTACCGCCAATTCTGGATCGCAGGTAACGTCCGACACACGCAGTGCCGACCTCAAGTCCCTACCCTACATGCTGTTGCTGGCGTTCCTGGGCGGCGCCATCCTGAACCTGATGCCCTGCGTGTTTCCCATCCTGTCGCTCAAGGTACTGAGCTTCACCCAGAGCGATGCAAAGGACCACGTGCTGCATAGCTGGATCTACACCGCTGGCGTCGTCGCAAGCTTCGTGCTGGTGGCCGCTGTGCTCATCGCCCTGCAACAGGCCGGGCAGGCAATCGGCTGGGGTTTTCAATTACAGTCCCCGGGCTTCGTCATCGCGCTGGCTTACCTGTTTGTCGCGATGGGTCTCTCGCTGTCCGGCGTCATCGAGTTCGGTGGCAGCCTAATGAACATCGGCAGCGGTCTTGCCAATCGGGGCGGCAAAAGCGGCAGCTTCTTTACGGGCGTACTTGCGGTTGTGGTGGCCAGCCCGTGTACCGCGCCCTTCATGGGTACTGCGCTCGGTTTCGCCGTCAGCCAGCCACCACTGGTCGGCTTGACGGTATTCGCTTCGCTGGGGGCCGGTATGGCGGCGCCGCTACTGTTGTTCAGCTACTCCGGTGCCGCGCGGTCTATGATGCCAAAGCCAGGACCATGGATGGAAACAATGAAACACTTCCTGGCCTTCCCCCTTTACGCCACCGCCATCTGGCTGCTGTGGGTCGCGGGGCGCCAGGCGGGTGTGGACACCATGGCCACGGCGCTCACCGGTGCGCTCATGCTGGCCCTGGGCCTGTGGCTCTGGGATCACCGCAAGTGGCGACGCGGCATGGCGCTTGCCTGTTGCGTAGCGGCCGTCACACTAGGCTCCATGCAGGGTCCCGAGCCCGCTCAGGCCTGCGCGACTCCCACAGGCGGAAAGGTGGCCTGGTCCGATCATGGCGTACAGTCGCTGCGAGGCGAAGGCAAGCCGGTGTTTGTGGACGTCTCCGCCGACTGGTGTATTACCTGCAAGGCCAACGAGGCTGCCGTACTGCACACCGACGCACTGACCGAGGCTTTTTCCAACAGCGGGGTGACCTACATGGTAGCCGATTGGACCAACCATGACCCGGAGATCGCCGCCTTACTGGAACGCCACGGCCGCACGGGCGTGCCTCTGTACCTCATGTACCCAGGAGACACCGAGGCGGAGCCGCTCAGCTTGCCACAGATACTCACCCCGGGCGCGGTACTGGAGGCTATTGCGGCGGTGACAGTGGACTCCCGTGAACGAGAACCCAACTCCCAAAACCTCACAATTCGGCCCGCAGTGACCAGCATGCCCTGACTTATTCGCTGAACGAAACCTGTAATCATATTGACTATGTCAATATCGTGCCATAATGTCGAAGCAAATATTAATGAGTGAAGTAAAAGAGTGTTCCAAAATTGAACAAGGATAGAGCCATTGAATGTCAATCTTGATATCACTGATGACCTCGCGCTGATCGCACTGGATGATGGGAAGAAAAACGCTATTACTACGGAGGCTGTACAAGCCATCAATGAGGCTATGGATGAAGCTGATAAGGAAGCGAAGGCCTTCGTCCTGGCAGGGCGTCCAGGCTCCTTCTGTGCCGGCTTTGACATGGCAACAATGATGGGAGACGACCCCGAGGCGGCCTTGAAACTTGCTTTGGGTGGCACGAAATTGGTGTTGCGACTCTATGAAGAGCCAAAGCCCGTTGTTGCTGCCTGTACAGGCCATGCTTTTACTATCGGGGCATTCTGGCTGCTGGCCTGCGATACGCGCATCGGCGAGGCGGGAAATTTCAAACTGGGATTCAACGAGACCGCTATGGGCATGAAACTGGGGCCATGGTGCCTTGCCATCATGCAGTCACGCATTAACACGTCTTACCAGGCACAGACGATTACACAGGCCAGACTACACAACCCGGAGCACGCTGTAAGAGCAGGCATTCTCGATGAACTGACCGCGGAAGGTGGCAGTATCGAAGCCGCCCTTACAGCAGCTGCCACGCTGGCTGCCTATCCGGCAGAGGCATATGCGCACAATAAACTTGCGCTGCGTTCGGAAGTTCTTGAGGTTATGCGCAATGATATCTATCGAGCGCACTAAACGGAGATAGACGATAACCAGCGGACCATAGAGCAAGATAGCCGCTTATCCGTCAGCTCAAAAATAATACCGAGGTACGCCATATGACAATAAAAGAACCGAATCGAGAAGCCCACTTTCTACCCAACGCTATTTTGGTCACTGTAATCGGGATACATTCTGCGTATGCCGCTGCGCAGTCCGCAGGACTCGAAGAGGTCATCGTCACCGCCACCAAACGCACTGAGAGCTTGCAGGACGTGGCCATGAGCGTCAGTGCCTTTAGTGAGCAGACCATCCAGCAAGCCAACATCAACAATGCGGACGACCTCGCCATCCTCGCGCCCTCCCTGACCATCACCACAAACACGCAACCCAACACCGCGGCGTTTCGCATTCGCGGGATAGGTACTTCCCAGACAGACATTGCACTGGAACCCTCGGTAGGAATCTTCGTCGACGATGTTTACCTGAATCGCTCCGGCCTCGGCATGGCTGATCTTACCGACATCGAGCGCATCGAGATACTGAACGGGCCCCAGGGCACCCTGTACGGCAAGAACACAAACGCCGGGGCAATCAGTATCATTACAAAAGCGCCGAACCTCGACGAATACGAAGCGTACCTGGAATCCACGCTTGGCGATTATGGCTTGCAAAAACATGTAGCGGTGGCTAGTGGGCCAATGACAGATAACCTGGCGTTCCGTCTCTCTGGCTCCATCCACGAAAGGGATGGCTACCTGGAGAATAACGGGACCGGGGATGACATGAACGGCACAGATGACTGGAACGTCGTCGGAAAACTAATTTATGTACCCATCGAAGACCTGAGCATCAGCTTCAAGGGCACCTATGTGGATCGCAACCCGAGCTGTTGCGCACCCGACGCTATCGCAGGCGAGTCCGTGAACGAACAACTGGTAGCTGAAGGGTTACAGCCCGACAAGAACGACCCGTTTGATTACGAGACCGCAGTCAGCATCGAACAGGGATTTGAAAGCGAATTTTACAGCTTTGAACTCGTCGCGGATTACGAGCGTGAGTGGGGTTCGTTCAAGTCAATTACCGCCTATTCAGATAACAAGAGCGGCGTCAGCTTCGACCCCGACCGCTCTCAACTCGACGTTATGTCTTACGTAGATGCCTATGGCGAAGGTGATACCTTCTCTCAGGAATTTCGCGTCGCGTTCGACGCAAATGATAAGTTCCAGCATATGCTTGGATTTTTCTACTACGAGTCCACTACCCAGGGCGGCAATGGCATACCCTTTGTGTTTCTGGGAGAAGACTTCCTTATTCAGGGTAACCAACAGGAAGACTTTCTCGCTACACTCCCGGCGCCTTTGAGCTTTCTTGCCCAACCTGGTGACAACCTGCGCGCGGAATCCAGTATCGACACCACCAATGTGGCGATCTTCGGCCAGAGTACCTGGTCTATCACCAACGCCTGGCAGGTCACCGGTGGCCTGCGCTGGACTGACGAGGAAAAGAATGCGGACCTCTTCACGGAGATCAATTCCACTGCACCGTCTCAAGCATTAACGGGCCAGTCCTTCCTCTCGAGCATTTCCACACCGATTGACGAATCCTTCACTCGCAGCACGGACGACATCAACTGGCTCATCACCACCAGCTACGACGCCCTGGATGACACCATGCTTTACGCGACCGTGGCGACAGGTTCCAAGTCCGGTGGCTTTAACACGGTTAACGGCACCGCCGAAGAACGAGAGTTCGAGGACGAGGAAACCATCAGCTACGAAGCTGGTATCAAGTCCACCCTGCTGGAGTCTCGCCTGCGCATAAACGCAGCTATATTCTATACCGAGATCAGTGAATACCAGTTCCAGCAGCAGTTGGAGACGGGCATCGGCACCCGAGTATCCAACGAGGCGGAAGTGGAGACCCAGGGACTCGACCTGGAGATTCAGGCGCTGCCCCTGCAGAACCTGACACTGGGTGCCAGCCTGCTATACATGGACAAGTATGAAATTACCAGCGGGCCGAATGAGGGTGACGACCTTCCCTACACGGCCGAATACAGCTACTCGCTAAATGCAACTTTTTTCTTGCCGCTGGCTGACGGCGCCATCTACATGCGCACGGACTACAGCTATATGGACGATCACGCAAACAGCGCCTCAGGCAACCTGCGCGACGACCAGTTTGATGACCGGGAAGATCTGAATGCCAAGCTGGGTTGGCGCAACGAGAATTGGAACATCTCTGTCTGGGGCAAGAACCTGACCGATGACGAGTACGTGTCCTTTACCGCAACGACGTTCCCTGTCACGTCGACCGACGCCTTCTGGCTCGCGCCGCCGAGAACCTGGGGGGCAACCGCACGCTACGACTTTTAACCCAGGCACATGTTGTGCACCCATTTCCCCTGATCGCCACCAGACGGTGCCTGGCCTGGCGGAAAAACGGGGGAGTAAACTCGGTGACACCGTCAGCGCTGCGCACCCGATTCCGACCATTCTAGGAAACACGCATGTCAAATACCGAGAGCGCCTCACCATTACCACTGGGCACTAAGGTCGCATACGGCTTTGGCGCTGTTGCCTATGGCATCAAGGACACTGCCTTCTCGACGTTCCTCCTGTTCTTCTACAGTCGCGTCGTTGGCATGCCCGCAGAACAGGTTGGGTTCGCCATCATGCTGGTGCTGATCATAGACGCGATCTCTGACCCGTTGGTTGGCCACATTTCGGATAACCTGCACTCGCGCTGGGGCCGCCGACACCCATTTATGTATTTTTCGGCGCTCCCTGTTGCGGTGAGCTTCTACCTGATGTGGAACCCGCCCGACCTGTCCACCGAAGCAATGTTTTTCTATCTACTGGTCATCGCGGCCCTGGTTCGTACCCTGATTACCTTGTTTGAGGTGCCCAGCTCGTCGCTAATTGCCGAACTCACCTCGGACTACGACGAACGCACCAAACTCGTTGGATATCGCGGCTTCTTTGGTTACCTGGGCGGCATTGGGCTAGCGGTTATCGCGTATACGTTCTTCTTTCCGCAGACGGAAGAGTATCCTGTGGGGCTTATGAATCCTGCAGGCTATACGAATTTTAGTATCCTTGCCGCGGTGACCATGTTTGTCGCAATACTGGCCTCATCCATTGGCACGCACAATCGCATCCCTACTTTGAAGTCACCGCCGCCAAAGCGACCATTCAGTGCCCGGCAGACGGCGGCCGAGTTAAAACAAACGCTGTCCAACCGCTCTTTCCTGGCATTGATGGGCGCGACAGTTTTCGGCGCTACCGCCAGTGGGCTGAACCTTTCCTCCGCCAACTTTCTGTTCACTTTGTTCTGGGAGTTTACCTCTGAGCAGATCGGCCTCTTGAATGTGTTCCTGCTTGTGAGCGTCTTCATTGCGGTGATCATCGCACCCAGGCTGTCACGCCGTATTGGCAAGAAGAAGGCAGCAATCTTTTTCTGGTTTACTGCGGCATCGCTGGCGCCGCTACCCTATCTACTGCGCGTGATTGGCCTGTTTCCCGATAACGGCTCTCCTGAACTCCTGCCGACAGTGCTGGGCATCTTCGTAATCGACATGGCACTTTTTATCTCTGCCAACATCACCATCTCATCTATGTTTGCCGATATTGTTGAAGATAGCGAGAAGACTACTGGTCGACGTTCCGAGGGCATCTTCTTTGCCTCGCGCAAGTTCCTGGAAAAATCCGTCTCTGGACTCGGGATATTTATGGCCAGCACGGTGTTGGTCATAGTGGGCATTTCAGAAACGGCAACCCCGGGCTCACTCGATGAGGCCACCCTGACGCGCTGGGCATTGGTTTTCGCCCCCACGTTACTTTGTCTGTATATGACGGCGATTGCACTGGTGTTTCGATACCGGATCGATAGAGCGACACACGAAGAAAATCTGCGGCAATTGGCAGAATAATCCTTGTCTGGAATGAGGACAGTCCCATGAAAAAACTGCTTGCAGTTCACGGCATCCTGGCACTGGCTGGCGTCGTCATCTATAGACAACGCGTAACGCTTATCGCGCGGCTGATGGAACGCGGCCTGGAATCCCGACTGGGAAGCGACGCAGTCGTAGAGTTGGAGGACGGTCTACACCTTGTCCTTTGCGGCACCGGCGGACCCATACCCGTTCCCAATGCCTCAGGACTGTGCGTGGCAGTGGTGGCTGGCAAGCAATTGTTCATCGTGGATACAGGCACAGACGGCGTGAGCAACCTTGCCCGTATAGGCTACCGGGCCGGACATATTCAAGGCGTGTTCCTCACCCACTTCCACTCAGATCATGAGGCAGCGGAAACCGCTCGAGACGCGGGCGTCTGCCACTTGCTGTACTACCACATCGTTCCTCCGCTGGTCATCCCCGGCCAAAAAGCGTTGTGGCTAAACGGCGCCGATAAGATTTTCTCCAGATACACCGTTGGGCAGGACGGGGTCAGCTTTTCACTGCCTGCCAACAGCGATGAGATCATCTTCACGCGCAAGGGCTTGTAAGCGACGGCAGTAAGACATCACAGACTAGCGGGAACGCATCACAAACCAGAGGAACAGGTTCATGGACCTCCAGATTCACGGAAAAAAAGCACTCATGGCCGGCGGTAGCGCCGGTATGGGGCGAGCAACGGCAGAGCGTCTCGCTGAGGCAGGCGTGGAACTCTACATTTCAGCGCGTCGCGAAGAACGCCTGGTCAATGCCGCGAAGGACATCTCAGAGAAATACGGTGTCAGTGTCACACCTGTCGTCGCGGACTCCTCAAAGGAAGAAGGTCGACAAACACTGTTCGATGCATGCCCCGACCCGGACATTCTCTGTATTACTATCACGCCCCCCGCCCCCAATGGTGACTATTTGAATATCACTCCCGATATGTGGCGCGAGTCTATAGAAACCGCACTCATCGGCCCCATCGAAATTATGCGCAATTTCATACCTGTGATGAAAAACAAGGGCTGGGGGCGCATTGTGAACATTGCGACTTTCTCCGCCAAGAACCCCATGATCTGGCGCCTGATGTCGGGGCCCGCCCGCTCCGCGCTCATCAACTACACCGCGAGTGTCTCCCGGGATATCGCGGCCTCCGGCGTCAATATCAACAACCTGTTGCCCGGCATGTTTGCGACGGAGGGCGCCGCCGAGATCATGCCGATCTACGCCGAGGCCTTTGGCCTTGAACCCACCGCAGAGAGCGTTCTACCCCACTTCCTGGAGAACAATAAAATCCCCGCTGGGTTTATGGCGGAACCCGATGACCTGGCCCCCATGGCGGCGCTGCTGTGCAGCCCCCTGTCTCGCTTCATCGTGGGGCAGAACATCGTAATCGACGGTGGTCAGCACGCCTCGCTATTCTGAAAATCGCAGCACATCCAACTTGAAAGAAATAACAATGACTACCACAGCGCGAATCGATCTCCCCTGGTGGCTGACAATCATCATCATCATTGAAACACTACCGATGTTCCTTGGCCCGTATGTGGCGCTGACGAATCCTGAGTTCACAGGAGGCGCAGGCGCGCAGGAAGTAAACTACCTTGCAGCATTAATCTACACGGCCCGAAATCTGGCGGTTGGCATGGCCCTCATTGTCGCCTTCGCGCTTAGAAGCGCGCCAATGCTTTTCATACTGATCTTCGTGCGGCTCGTCACCGATGCCATTGATCTGCCGACGTTCTTTGCGTTCAGCGAAACCATTAACATGGTACGCGTCACCGCGATCTTTGTCTTTCTGTACTACATTCCGGCGTTTATCGCATTGCGATATCTATGGAAACAGATGCCAACGGGCAGTGAGTAAATGGAAGGCAGTTATTCTGCAAGGCGTCGGCTCCATCACCCTATCCAATCCGATCGTGATGATGCACGGAACAGCCAACAGTCGGACAAACATATCCTGCCGAGAATCACCGTTGAAGCGCTGGACCATCACGTGCGCCCAGTAGAGGCGGCAGAGTCCGCGCGCGATGCCGGCGTCGGCAAGGTATTGCACTACCGCACTGTCACTTGAGGAAAAACGTCATGTTGATATCAAAAAAATGTATCTACTTGGTAATCTTGTATTTATCGGCGCATGCTGGCTATTCTATAGCCGAGAGCACGTGGCATGAGTCAACCTGCAGCATAATTGATGATGGCTCGTCCGTAGGGAATGGCATCCTGCCAACTGAGTCTGTGGAACTAGTCAGTGGCGACTCAGGCACGACGCTGTATTATCCTGCCAATCTTCCTTACAGTGGGTGTACGTTTCCCGTCATCGGCTGGGGGAATGGCGCGGGAACCAGTGGTGGCTCTGGCTATGTTCCCTACTTTGAGCGTTTAGCAAGCTACGGTTTTGTTGTCGCAGTCTCCCACTCTCCTGCAGCAACAAGCGGCACCCCGATACTTGATTCAGTACAGCGTGCTCTTGAGCTTAACAATGATGTATCAAGTATCTTCTACCAGAAGTTAGAGTCGAACTTTGGCTTGATGGGCAAGTCGCTCGGTTCAATCGCTGCATCCAGAGACATCGGTAATAGCACTCACTCGGTCCAGGCCAATACATACGGCACCGCTGCAGTCATGTTTTCAGGCTCTGTGACGGGTGTCTCCAAACCTGGACTGTGGATAACCGGCGACGCGGATTTTCTCGCTGATATGACCGAAGCTGGTTACACATCGTCAACCGAACTCAGTGTATTTGTCACTGGCGGGCCGGGGGTCACGCATCTCACACTCAGTAACTATACGCCAGGTATTGAGCTGGCGACCTCGTTTATGCGATGTAACTTACGTGGCGACCCCAATACCTGCGAATACGTACTGTGTGAGGACTGCCAGGTAGCAAACTGGGTGAACTACCAATCCAGTTTCCTGGGTAGCGGATGTTGAGCTGAACAACGATTGAAACAAGACCATGTCGTTCATACGCTCTCACAGGGTGTGGTTTACACTGCTGATCTGTCCAGTCTTCCTCTCGTGCGAAACGTGACGACTCCCGGGTCGAGATCGAAGTCACTGTGTGACTTCCCTAGCCATCAAACGCCTGTAAGGGTCGCAGAGGGTAAGTCACACTTGTAACCCACAATATTCAAGTGAAGCCGTCACTAAAGCAGGATCACCACTTCAGTCCCGTCTTCCGCCAAAACTAACGTACCGCCGAAAATAGTCGACGCAGGCTGGGTGAAAAACACATCCCCCTGGGCCGCATTGAGTGGCGTGGGTACGAGGTGGGTGATAACCAGCGTAGTGACGTCGGCATCATTCGCCAACCGGGCAAGCTCAGGCAGATCAATATGGTAACTGCGTATGTCTGCAAAAATTTTCTCAAGACGAACATCAGTGATTCGACCAAACGCGCACTCCATATCTTCTACTGCGCTCTTGTTCATGACCTCTGAAACAAAAACATCGGCGTTGGCCGCCAAGGCACGCAGACCGGGTGTATCAACCGTATCACCACTAACGGCCACCGCTTTACCGGCATATTCTACGCGATAGCCCAGTGCCGTTCCTATCGGCGAATGGTCCACAGAATATGCCAGCACACGCACACCATCAGACTCATAGACGACCTTACCCTCCGGGCCAGGCCGTTCGATCGGCACCGCTGCAGCCGCAAGCGGCTCCGGGAAGACTCCTTCACCATGGTGCGCTATCCGATAGGCCTCGTCCGCGGAATAAACCAGATTAAAGCCATTGACCACCTGCTCAACTTCCGGCCCGCCATAAATCTCGATCGGCCGGGTGCGGCCCAATATCCAGCTACGGCTTATCACCTCTCCGAGATCGGCAATATGATCGGAATGAAAATGCGTCAGGAATATGCTCTCGATGTCGGTCACCGGAAGATTGAGATTCTCTATCGAATTCTGGGCGCGATCACCGGCATCGAACAGCAGGAACTTGCCGTTGACAAAAACCGCAAGGCAGGACTGGGCCCGCTCAGAGGGAAAGGGACTACCCGTACCACAGGTCACGACAGTAATCCTCGAAGGGTCCAGCAATTCAGCGCGACGCTGTTCTGTGGTGGCTGCCCGCGCCGTGCCTCCTGCTTCTATCAGCGACGAGAAAGGGCTCGGCGGCACACTACACGCAGCCGCAGGCGCTTCCGGCGTGGGACTCAAAAGCACATCGCCGGGTGTGCACATCCCTCCACGGGCAATATCATCCGCATCCGCACTATCGCTGCATCCCGAATTCAACACGGACAGCGACAAAAGGCCCATCGACATGATCTTTCTGCAACTCTGTGTGAGTTCTAACCTCATCTCTTCATCCCCTCGTCATGGCAAGGGAGTCCACTCATTGATTAGACTTTCCTTTCCATGCCTTGACTATCGTTTCAGTCCGAGTCGGACCCCACTATTAACTTAACGACAAACATCTTAAGGACCAACATCTTAACGACCAACCAGATGGGACAGTGTAGCCCCCGGAACAGAGCCCGATTGCGGGAATCTGGAACTGCATTCACTGTTTTCCGTAGCCCTGCGTCAAGCGCTGCATACTTCCTCCCCTCAATTACTACACAAGGATCATCTGTCGCGGTGGTATCCGCAACCAAGACGAGAATGTTCGCCCACGATTGCTTGACACAGTCGCTTTCACAAGATAACTTGCTTTCACTTTATATTGACGCCGTCAATATAAGAATAGCATTAGTACCAAACCTCTTCAACAAGGACGCCACGCATGTCTTCAGCAAAGCAGATCCGATTAAAAAAAAGACCAGTGGGGCTGCCCCGGGATGACGTTTGGGAACAATCCCAAGACGCACCGCGAGCACTTCAAGATGGCGAAATTGCGATCGAGGTGCAATATGTTTCCATTGATCCAGCGATGCGCGGTTGGTTAAACGATGTACGCTCGTATGTACCTCCCGTGGGTATTGGAGAAGTTATGCGCGCCGGCGGCGTCGGCTTGGTCACTGACAGCAAATCGAAGAAATTCGCAGTAGGCGATACCGTGCTGGGCACCACCGGTGTACAGACGCACTACGTAGGAACGGCACAGGGCTTCACCAGGATCATGCCGGAACTGGCACCGCCACCAAAATTCCTGGGCGGCCTGGGCATGCCGGGAATGACGGCCTACTTTGGACTGCTTGATGTGGGCCAGCCGAAAGAGGGCGAAACGGTTCTGGTCTCTGGAGCAGCCGGCGCGGTGGGCAGCGTCGTTGGTCAAATAGCAAAGATCAAAGGCTGCCGCGTGGTCGGTATCGCAGGGGGAAAGGAGAAGTGCGAAATGGTGGTCGAGAAATACGGATTTGACGCCTGCATCGACTACAAAAACGAGGATTTAGCCAAAGCACTTAAGGCTGTATGCCCTGATCGGATCGACATTTACTTCGACAACGTTGGCGGCCAGACGCTGGAGCACGCTCTGAACAGAATAGCAATGCGCGGCCGGATTCTTCTTTGTGGCGCGATCAGTCAATACAATAACGAAGGCGACCAGCGCATGGTTGGACCAAGCAACTACATGAACCTACTGGTACAGCGCGCACGCATGGAGGGTTTTGTTGTCTTTGACTACGCCGCTCGCTTTCCCGAAGCGATTATGGAGATGATGGGCTGGATGCAGGAAGGCAAACTGCACCTGGACGAGCATATTGTTGAAGGCATCGATAATTTCCCGGAAGCGCTGCGCATGCTGTTCGACGGCCGCAACAAGGGCAAGCTGGTCCTCAAGGTACAATAGGAAAAGTTTATGAACTCAGAGCTTTCCCGGCCGATACTGCATGGCGCAAACAGTTCACCTTACGTGCGCAAGGTACGTGTCGCTCTGGCATTCAAGGGCATCGAGTACGACAACACACAGCAAGTTCCCTTCGGCGCCCCTGCGGAGTACGTAGAGAAAAGTCCGTTGTCTAAAGTACCTTGCTGGGAAGAAGACGACCTCATCCTGCCGGATTCTTCCGTCATCCTTAGCTACCTCGAGCATCGCTACCCGGAGCCTCCGCTGCTGCCGGCAGAACCGGGGCCGCGCGCCCGTGCCCTATGGTTCGAGGAATACGCCGACGGTTACATGATGCCGACGCTGGTCGGCGGCGTCTTTTTTCAGCGTGTTGTCATGCCGCTGGTGTTCAAGCAGGAAACCAACGAGGACGTGGTTCACAAAACACTGAACGAGTTGATGCCAAAAATCCTCGACTACCTGACACAATGCCTGGCGGACGACGAGTTCATGGTAGGCGGCGCATTTTCGATCGCCGATATCGCGCTTGCCTCGCCTTTCGTCAATCTGGCCATTGCCGGCGAAAAAATTGATGCCCAGCGGCACCCTGAGATGGCGGCCTACATAGAGCGGATTTTTGCGCTTGAGTGCTACGCGCCTATTGTGGCGGAAGAGCTTCCCGGCGGCTAAGCTGAGCACAAAGGCACCTACCCTGCATTGCCCATTGACCAAGAGAGCCCGATGTCTGCACGACAACAGTTGATTACAGTGTGCGTCCTCTGCTCAATGTTTATCATTGGTTGCTCTGACGGCAGCGACGACGGCAATGGCAGTACCTCCGTTCCGTTTCAGGAGTTGTATGACCAGGGCATCGACCGCTTTCTTGGCGTCTTTACACCCATGACATCACAGCGCCTCGACGCAGGCGTTACCCGGCACACCTTCGGCGGCGGCGACGGACCACTGTGCTACACCGGCAACGCATTCAACATGTCCACACGCGATGGCGCGAGCGAGGAACTGCTGATCTTCTTGCAGGGCGGCGGCGCCTGCGGACCAACGAGCTGTTCGGCTGTGGATGTCGGACTTCCGCTCTTCAACGTTGGCATCCTCGAGGCCGGGAACCCGACCAATCCGGCCACGGATTTCGACCTGGGCTATGTGCCCTATTGTGATGGCACGCTCTTCACCGGCGACCGGGATGTTGACAGCGACGGCGATGGCAACAACGACCGTTTCTTTCGTGGCATCCAGAATCTTTCGGCCTCGCTGGACATTATTGTCAGCACCTACCCCGCGCCTTCGCGCATACTGCTTGCCGGCAACAGCGCCGGTGGCTTTGGCGTGCACTATGCCCTGCCGCTGGTCCGGAAGCTGTATCCGGAAGTCCCGATTGAGCTGGTCAATGATTCCGGCGTCGGCATTTGGAACCCCGGTACACAGGAAAGCCTGATCGACTATTGGAATTCCGCCGCCTTTATCCCTGCAAGCTGCGATGCCTGTACGCGTGAAGATGGCAATCTCACCGGGTACCACCAGTACCAGCTCGACGAAGACAAAAACCTTCGCATGGGCTTCATCAGTTCCACTGCGGATGAAGTCGTTACAGGGTCGGGCATCGATCCCGCGGTCTTTGGCGCAGAGCTCATTGAGACCGTCGCGGAACTCGAGCAATCTCACCCGGACCGTTTCCGCAGTCTGATCTCCTTCACAGACGAGCACACATACATTATCAAGCAGTTTGACTTTGGCATCGGCGGCACAAGTGTGCGGCAGTGGGTCACGGATATGTTAGATCGCAGTGATAACTGGGTATCTGCAAGCGACTAGAACGGCCACTGCTGGATGGCCCGCGCCTGATACTGCTACTTGCCTGGACAGCGCTGCTGTGTCTGGTCGCTTCATCATACTTGCGACAGCGCTGAAGTATCGCCTGATGAACGACAAGGGGTTTGCATGATGAATAACCAACCGGTTCTGGAACACCCTGCGTGGCTGGTCGGCGTGGGAGGCTCCCCCTATACCCGGAAACTGAGATCAGCGCTACGATTTCGACGTATACCGTACCATTTTGTCGTATCGGGGAGTAAGGAAGCGTCACTGCTGCCTGATCGCCCCCTACCGCTCCTGCCCTACCTTGTATTGCCTGGACAGGATGGCGAGCCGTCAACGGTACTGTCTGACACTACACCCATTATCGATCACCTTGAAGAACGAGTGAGGCCCCGCCGCCTGCGGCCGGCAGACCCCGCTTTGCGACTGTTTGACCTGCTCTTCGAGGACTATGGAGACGAATGGCTCAGTAAATGTATGTTCCACTACCGGTGGGCCAATGCCCCTGATACGAGGAAGGCCAGCTCTTATATCCCTTACGGCGTCAATATACAGTTGACCCCACAGGAGGGGCAGCAGTTCGAAGCGCTGTTTGCCCAACGGCAAATCTCACGCATTGGAGTCGTGGGCTCCAATGCAACGACCGCACCCATCATTGAGGCCAGCTGGCACCGCTGGCTGCAGTTGTTCGACCGACATATCCAGAACACACCCTACGTGCTGGGAGCACGCCCGGGCGCCGGGGATTTCGCCTGCTACGGGCAGATGACTCAGCTGGTGATTACGGACCCGACGCCCGGTCGTGTTGCCCTGAAAGAATCGCCACGCGCCTACGCCTGGACCGAACGCCTTGAAGATGTGAGCGGGCTGGAGGTTTCAGATACGGACTGGCTGGATATCGCTAACCCCCCCGACACGCTGAAAGATCTACTGCGCGAGCTGGGCCGGGCCTATGCGCCCTTCATGCTCGGCAATGCGGCGGCAGTGGCACAGGGCGCTGACAAAGTGGAATGCGAAGTTGACGGCAAGCCCTGGGTACAGGAACCCTTCGTTTACCCGGCGAAGTGCCTGCGCTGGTTACGTGAAGCCTATCGCGCTCTACCCGTTGAAGCAAAGAACAAAGTAGACAATCTGCTGTCAGGCACAGGGTGTGAGCGACTGTTCGATGAGTAATGTCACCCCGAAATCAAATCACCAAACACCTAACAGAGAATACGATTTATGAAACGCCTTGCCCTACTCGCAGTACTGCCGATTACGATGACCGCACAGGCCGGCCAGAAATCACTTGTCTGTACGGATGATCGGGTGGATGAATTTATCGCCAACGCCGAAGCGAAACTCGCTGAACGTCGAGCCATGGACACAGGTGATTGCAACGCAACGCCAATGGCGAAGCGCCGTTGCGAAGTACATAAAGCGCTTTCTGAATCGGGCGAGGATGCGATTGAAAACTGCAAGGGGAAGCCCTTCGTGAACCGTCGCACATTCGTCTTTGATTCGAACGGGGTCGATGATTCCGAGCCTGTGACCATTGAGATAATCGAAGAAGGATGTGCCGGTGAGCCTCAGGTGCACGTGGGGAAGATGCAGAGCACATCCTCCTTCCTGACTTTGAGTTGGACGGTGACTTCCAGTGCGAACACCCCCGTACAGCGCACGTTGTCAGTGAGCGAAACAATCAATCGCAGCACCTTGAAGGACTCAAATGGCAACCAGTGCGTCCTTGAAGACCGCGAGGTAAAGAATCAAATCTAGCACGCAACGACACTGTCTGTGACAGTGTCTATATCAACTTCACCGCTCTTCGTACTCTGAGGCCGAGAGCGCTACTTACCGGAGGTCACTAGTGGATATCAGTATGCCGATCTATACAGGTTACATGGGCGCTTTTCTAATCATCGTGCAAACGGCTTTGGCAGCTTCGGTCGGCGGGTATCGCGGAAGAAACCGAAAGCCTATCGGCGATGCGGATGACGAAGTGCTGGCGCGTCGTATACGCCGCCATGCAAATATGACCGAATACGCACCGATCTACATTGTCGTACTCGCACTCTATGAACTAATGATGGGTCAAACGACTACCGTTTTCTGGATGGCGCTCCTGTTTGCAATTGCACGCGTGCTCCACCTGATCGGTTTCTCCTCATCTGCCGGGTCGCATCTGCAAGATTTGTCAGGCAACCGCCGTTTATTCTTGCTAGCGCGCATGTTCGGCGCGGGCCTGACGCTCATCCTCTCATTGGCGATCGGGATATTGCTCATCCTGACGCTGAAAGCACTTTAAATTGCATTTACTAAAAAAGGAGATCGCATTGTTTATTCGTATTGCCATAATTTTTCTCGGCATCGCGTTTCTGGTGCCTGGTTTGCTGGGGGTCCTCCGTCCCGAGCAACTCGCTGAAGGACTTGGACTAACACCTGACGGGTCGGCCGGGTTAATGACCGTCCGCGCGTTGATCGGTGCCCCCTACCTGGCGATGGCGGCCATCGCCATTTACGCAGCGCTGCGAGGCCAATGGGCCTGGCTTGTTCCTTTAGCCGCCATTGAAGGCGCCATGATGCTTGTCCGCATCATGACGGGAATCACAGAAGGATTCGATTCCGCCAGCATCCGGATCATTATCGTTGAACTGGTTTGCACGGTTGTGCTGGCCCTTGGTGCAATACTGCCCGCACGCTCACAGAACTAGCATAATGGGCCTGGTGGACAGGCCTAGCAGGTGCGCTGCTCTTACTCCAGCGCGGTCTACCTTAACAGTAGTTGTAGTCAACTCGCGCAAAAACTATTACGCGCTCGTTGGGCGCACCCTATTAGCTATAGGCCACGGCCAAAGGGATTAATTGCGTTCTGTGTAATGCAAGCCCACTCATTGAGCGATGGCCATAGGATTCTCGACGTGGAATTGGTTGAGATTGAAGTGCAGAGACAGACTACGTGGAAAATGATAATCGACGGCAATCTATGTCCATTGGAGATATGACGAACGGTTTATAGCAATCCTGGGCTATCTGCTTGGCAATACGCTATCGATGACTGGGACTTTTCGTCGGTCTACACCTAAACGCTAGACCAGCAATTCCTAGCAGCACCAACGCGAAGGTACCAGGGCTCGGTACCGTTGACACGTTGGATCGAAAGAAGAGCGCTCCCAATGTCGACAGTGAATTCCCGAACGATACACTCCCCGTAGAGCCCATTCTGTCAACGGTCGGGTTTCCAGCCGGAAGATCTTGTATAAAAACATTTTGTCCGCAGTCGCTGCACCCCGTTGTCGCTATGTCGCTGGTCCAGGCATAAATACCTCTGTAAGTGCCCTCGCCCACTGGCAAAGCCTCGGTAGGGTTAAAGCCGGCGTCAAAGGCTGCAGGGCCCCATACACTATCAACCTGTGCGATCGAATCTGGTCCTGGGCCCAGCAAATCGCTACCAATAAAATCATTCAGTAAGGCATTTGCCTGAGACACATTTGCCCATGTCCATCCGCTCATGGCGTAGCCATTAAGTGTTCCGCCAGCGCAGACGCCTGAAGGACATACCGCATTAACATCGTTCCATGAGAGATTGGTAAAAAGGCTTATCTGGGCCCACTCCGTGTCGTCCACTACAACCGTATCGGTGATAGAGGCGGCAATAACATCACCGCTATGCAGGCTTACGATCGCAGCCGCGGTGGCCAGTAGCGTATTGATTTTGACAGACATTTCCCACAGTTTCATTTTAGTAGTTCTCATGCCGGTTTTTGGGTAAAAGCTAAACAATTCGAAGCGCCCGTCACTATGAAGTCAGACGGCGTGCGATCAGCAACCTGGTGGCAGGTCACATGAATCGCCTAAACCATCACCATCGATATCATCCTGGTTGGGATTCGACACCAGCGGACAGTTATCCAGGGAATCTACAAACCCATCACCGTCGCTATCCAATTCAAACGCGTAGAGACGATTTCCGGCCCCGTTGACCGAGCCAACAAAAGGCGGTATCGGCGACGTCGTGGTAGCTTGAGTCTGTGAAGTGCCTGCGCCGATTCCCCAATAGATCACACCATCCACAATTGTCGGACCCGCTTCCACGCTACCAGAGGCTTTTTTGACGCCATTTTCCACCTCTATCGTTGCTGCGAACTGAAACAGCTTCTCACCCGTGAGTACATCAAGCGCAAGCAGTGTGCCCCGCGAGTCCGCGTACCCAACATACAGCACACCATTGGATACTGTGGAAGATGCGTTTGCGCCTGTGTAAGCGCCAGGCACACCGAATGCACCGTCGGTTGCCGGGCGCTGCCATAGAATATCGCCGGTTGCCGCATCTACCGCATGAACCGTGCCCGCCGTCGTATACAACTTTTGCGCACCGCCTCCGGCGACACCTACCGTGCACTGCGTCGATAAACCGGGGTTAGAGACACTGGTGTCTACTGGGATATCAAATACGTGCACGCAATCACTGAAGACGTCAGAGGGAGGATTAACCAGCTCTCTTACTTCTTTGGGCCCGCTATAAGGGCCCGTTACCAGACTGCTTTGGCCTCCGGTGGCATTCCCGGCAGCGTCAAACTCAGGAAAAAGCTGCGGATAGCCCGCGCCACCTGTTACGCCACCCAGGAAGGATAATCCAATCGATGGCGATAAAGCCGGCAGACGAGGGCCTTCTCCGGCGCGCTGCGTACCCGGATCACCATCTTCTTCATGCGCCAAACCTGCGCGCAAGCCCGGAAAACCGACAGGTGCAGCAGGGTTGTTATTAAAATTAATATCCAACCAATCACTCAAACCCACGAAAGCGCGGCTGGCATCACGGCCCGCGGTCTGATCTGAATTTGTCAGAGCATAAATACGCTCACCATCGGACGACAAGCCCCATTGCATGCCGCCATAGATCCCCCCGGTGCTGAGCTTTGTTTTCCAAACCAGCGCCCCATTATCAGGATCCAGAGCAAACAGACGCCCATCCTTATTACCGGCAACCACCAGATCACGTAGTGTTTGATTGGGCATCGCAATTTGCTTAAGTAACATCGGCTGGTTGCCAAAGCCATAGTCAGGCCCAATCAGCTCGGGACAATTGTCCAGGTTGGCAATGGGGTCTGCGAACAGATACGGCAAGGTCGCGCCACCACTGCCCAGGGCAGGTGGATCGCACGAGTGAACCCAGGCATCGTACTGGCGCGCAAAAAAGGACCAGTTGACCTGACCAGTGGTCTTATCCAGTGCAACGATGGCATTGTGATAGGTCTTGAACGCGTCATTCAATTCATTACATGAGCCAATGCCTTGAGGTAATGTTCTCCCATCATTGGGCGCTGAGAGCTGATCCAGATGTGACTGGCTGGGATTCGCCGTAGCGAACTGCCTCCGGGCTACCTCACAGACTCTAACAATGTCAGGAGCGGTATACGATTGTGCAGTGGCGTAGTACAACTGGTCCCGCGCAGTATCGATACCGAACGTATTGGCGTAAGTAGATACGCCCCAGTAGCCATCACCTAGCGCGGCCTTGAGTGACGGCGATAACAGATCATCCGGGTCATTACCGATAGCGGTGAAGTGTTCCCATTCTATGGCACCGGTTACGACATTGACGGCAACAACCTTGCCGCGGAAAGAGCAGCACGGGTATGGCTCTGTCATCACAATGTCTTCGGGCTCGAGCAAAGTGAGCGTATTAGGATAACCAGGGGCAGAGAGGTCATAGATATTGGGGTAAGCACGACTAAAATCTTCTTCCCAGGACGCCACCGGGACGTACGCTGTTTGCCCAAGAACAGTGATGCTTCCAGTAATTTTTGCGGACGGATGCTCGCTTACTTTGGCTCGCCACAGCACGTCGCCGGTGGCTTTGTCCAATGCTACAACAATGGCGCCATCACCTCGATGACATGAAAACGTAAACGTTGCCGGATCCTCATAGAATGCTGCAGCGGGAAAGGCTGTTCGACCTAGTGCATCATTAACATTGCAGTGTGGGGCGGTGATGTAAAACGTGCCACCCACCAGAACGGTATCACCTGCCACGGCGGGGGTATTGCGCGAGTAATTCATCGAAAAACCCGGTGCGGAGATATCGCTCAGAAAGTTCTTCTGCCAGTTGACGCTGCCACTTTCCTTGTCCAGGGACGTAATGTGTCCACTCCAATCGGTGAAGAAGACATCGTCTTCCACCACCGCGGGATTGGTGGAGATGCTTCCGTAGTTCGCATTTCCCGCAGGGTTACCACTGGTGAGGTCGGGAACTGTCAAGTGCTCCCACTTGACACCGAGCTTGTGTACATTGTTCTTGTCTATCTTGGTTTCGGCTCCGGCATGCCGCGTGTTTTCAATCGTCCCGCCGTTGGTCGGCCATTCTGCGGCCTTCGCCGGCATAGCCAGTGTGCCACCCAGGATAAACGGTGCCGTAAGAGAGACTGCGCGGCTGGTCAAGCGAGTAATGGGCAGGTGCATGGTAGTGTTACAACTCCTGTTATTGTCTTGCTTCGACCTAATAGAGCTGGTAACTGGTGCGCGAAGCAATCTTTGACCAAAATAGTTTAGACCATATTACTTGGAGAGCCAGGTTCGCGGCGTGATTTTCTAAGCAAGGGGTTTTGTAGGGCATGTTTACGCAGAAGGCGCCAGCTACCTGATACGGCCCTATAAGCTGCAACCCTTCCCGCAGCCCATAGCGGGCCCCAGTGGGCAAGCCCAGTAAGCGCCAGGCAAACCGTCCTACCCCGTTTGAACGCATTGCAGTTCGTTTCATGCCCCGTCAGTTTACGCCTTCCGTTTCCCCATACAGTAATGCCGTGATGGTGCATCGGGAGGTTTCTGAGGGGAGGCTGAACTCAATGTATCGGCGGTTCGGGGCTACCACCACCGAATGATCGCCAGTTGCTCTGAGGGAGGGAGTGGGATTTCTCTGGGGACTCTTGTTTCTTAACTTATGTTTACCAATACTTTGGCGGTGAGGGAGGGATTCGAACCCTCGGTACGTTGCCGTACACACACTTTCCAGGCGTGCGCCTTCGACCACTCGGCCACCTCACCGTTGAGCGCGCGCATCATATCATAAGGCTTAGTTCATGCCACGCCCATCGCGCAGGCTAGCCGGGCGTCGTGCGACGCCCTTTTGCATCCCCTGGAACGCCACGGCAGGTCACTGACGCGCCATTCGCGGCCATGGCTGGCCTGTCGGCCGCGTGCTGCGATAGGGGTTGATATCGAGTCCCCCTCGGCGCAGGTAAGAGCCTTGCACTTCCAGCTGTGTCGGTGAGCAGGCCCTGTAAACATCGCAAAATATGCGCTCGATGCACTGCTCGTGAAACTCCTGATGCTCGCGAAAGCCCAACACGTACGCTAGCAGCGATGCGGGGTCGATTTCAGGGCCGCTGTAGCGCAGCCAGAGCGTTGCCCAGTCCGGCTGGCCGGTAACCGGGCACAGGGAGCGCATTAAATGGCTATAGACACACTGGTTGTGGGCAATAGCCCCGGTCAGCCTGAGCAGGGATGCATCGGGGGACTGCGGAATGGGTGTCGGCTGTAGACGGTCCAGGCACAGCGCTGTTGCACCCGCGCTGTTGACCGGGGCCATGTCCACATCCATTAGCGACAGCCCCACCGGAGCGCCCGCTACCTGCGACAGGTCTCGCTCTACCAGCGCGCAGAAGGCCTCAGGACTGGCAAAGTGAGAACTGTTCAACGAATTGAAATACAGCTTCAGTGACTTTGACTCCACCATGTTGGGAGAATCGGCCGGCACGCAAAGCTGCCCAACACTGACCTGCGGCACACCGCTGGCCAGCCAGGACAATTCGTAGGCGTGCCACACATCAACACCACTGCACTGCGCAAGAATCGATGCATCGAGATCGCGGCGCCCAGGTTCACGCGCAATTGGTGTAAGGAGGTGGGGCGCATAGCCTTCTGCGGGCGCAACGTCCTTACCCAGCAGCAGATCGGAATATTCGCTGGACACCGGGCTACTGCCTCAGGCGCTTGCCCGTATTGAGCAAGTGCATGCTGTAGCTAAACGCGACCACGGTAAAAAACGCGATCATGGCGAAAGACACCGTGAGGCTCACATCAGAGACACCCAGCATGCCGTAGCGAAACGCATTCACCACGTACACCAGCGGATTCAGCCTGGAGACGTTCGCCCAGAACTCGGGCAGCAAATCCATGGAGTAAAAAACGCCGCCGAGGTAAATCAGCGGCGTCAGCACAAACGTGGGCACAATTGAAATATCGTCAAAGCTGTTGGCGTACACCGCATTGATAAAGCCGGCCAGTGCAAACAATACCGACGTCATGAGCACGATCACCACGACAACAAGATAGCTGTGAATATGCAGTTCGGTAAAGAACAGCGAGACCAGCGTGACGACGATCGCCACGAACAGGCCGCGCGTTACCCCACCGGTAACGTAGCCCATCAAAATGACATAGTTGGGCACGGGCGAGACCAATAACTCCTCAACACTGTTGTTGAACTTCGAGCCGAAGAAAGACGACACCACATTGGAATAGGAGTTGGTAACAATCGCCATCATGATCAAGCCAGGCACCACGAACTGCATGTAGGAGAAACCGCCCATCTCGCCAATGCGCGAGCCAATAAGCGTCCCGAAGATCACAAAATACAGTGACATGGTAATCGCAGAGGGCAACAGGGTTTGCGTCCAGATGCGCAGGTAGCGCTTGATCTCTTTGCGCACAATTGTCATAAAGGCTATGTACTGCTCGGCCAGACTCATGCCCCCCCCTCTACAAGATTCACAAACATTTCCTCAAGGCGGTTAGCTTTGTTGCGCATGCTCGCCACCTGCACACCCAGCGTATTCAGGGCAGCAAATACCTCGTTGATGTGCTGGCCTTTCTCAACGGCGACCTCCAGGGTGTGGTCGTCTATCCGTTGTACTGCAAAGCCGGCGATCACAACGTCCTGTGGCAGTGCATTGCTGCTATCGAAAATAAACACCTCTCTATGCAGTTGACTCAGCAGCGCGCGCACCGAGGTGTTCTCAACAATTTCACCGTGATTGATAATGGCAATATTGCGACACAGCGCCTCTGCTTCTTCCAGGTAATGGGTTGTCAGAATAATGGTAGTGCCAGCGGCATTAATCTTTTTCAGGAAATCCCACATTGACCGCCGCATTTCGATGTCTACGCCGGCAGTCGGCTCATCGAGGATGAGCAGCCTGGGTTCGTGCACCAGTGCCCGCGCAATCATCAAGCGTCGTTTCATGCCACCCGAAAGCATGCGCGAGGGTATTTCGCGCTTGTCCCACAGACCCAGCGCCTTGAGATACTTCTCGGCGCGCTCTTTTGCCAGCTCTCGCGGCAGACCGTAATAACCTGCCTGGTTCACGACAATATCGATACCCTTCTCAAACTGGTTGAAGTTGAACTCCTGGGGCACCACACCGATAAACTTCTTGGCAGCGGGGAAATCTTCATCGATATTCACCCCAAAGACCGACAAGCTGCCCTGTGTCTTGGCGACTAACGAACAGATAATGCCAATGGTGGTCGACTTGCCCGCACCGTTGGGCCCAAGCAGCGCAAAAAAATCGCCCTGCTCTACCTGCAGGCTGATGCCCTTGAGCGCCGCAAAACCATCAGCGTAGACTTTGCACAGGTTTTCGATCTGGAGAGCTGGTATCATTGAATCATTTGCAACAACGGGTGGCAGAAGCCGCCGTATTGTACTCGGAATTGTCCGACTGCACGACTGCCTATGACTGATGAACAATACCTGCAGCACTGCCAGGCGCTCCTGGCAGACTTCGTCAACGCATTGCAGGCACGCACGAGCACACTGCCAGAGGACGACCCACTGCGAGCGCTGGTACAGGCCTTCGACCAACTGGCCAAAGACAGTCAGGACCAGTACATAGACGGCCCGCCGCTGGTGCAACGCCTGTTTACCACCTATCCTGAAATCGCTCCCCTGCTGCCACGGCAGCTGCTGTGGTTTTTTGGCGGTGATTGCCTACACTTCATGCCCGATGAAGAAATCAACCGCTTTCAGGCACTGGAAGAGGCAAGACTTACCGCTGCGGCACAGGGCGACGTCTTCGACATCGCCGAGGCTCGCGCTAAGCTGCTGAACTTACAGTAAAAGTTGCTGTAAAACTCAAGCCTTGGGGGTTGACGCACCGGCGCGGTATTCCTACAATGCGCGCCTCTTGAAAGAGAGCGCTGCGTCCCCTTCGTCTAGTGGCCTAGGACACTGCCCTTTCACGGCGGTAACAGGGGTTCGAACCCCCTAGGGGACGCCATTTTTTACCACGGCGGTGGTAACACGCGATGGTGCGATTGTGGACAGTCCCTGTGTGGACAGTCCCTGTGCGGACAGCCCCGTTGCGATAATGCCAATGTGGTAACAGCACTGCGGTAATGCCAATGCGGCGTTATCAACAATGGCCAGGGTCAGCGGGTGACACCTCACCCTGAAGATTTGAACCACACAGCCCGCGCCTTTTGGCGGCTCGTCGTTCAGATGATAGGTACAGCGGGAATAGCTCAGTTGGTAGAGCGCAACCTTGCCAAGGTTGAGGTCGCCGGTTCGAACCCGGTTTCCCGCTCCAGTTGTCTTCTGGCTTATCCAGCCATTTCTATTACTTGTTGTTTATGCTTCCTTCTCCAGCTTGAGTGACAAGCTGTTAATACAGTAGCGCAAGCCCGTCGGCGCTGGCCCGTCTTCAAACACATGCCCAAGGTGCGAGCCGCACTTCTTGCACATGACTTCCGTACGAATCATGCCATGGCTGGTGTCGCGCTCCTCTTCCACGTGCTCCGCATTCACCGGTTGGTAGAAGCTGGGCCAACCGCTGCCGGAATCGTATTTTGTGTCCGAGGAAAACAGCGGCTCGCCGCAGCAACGGCAGTTGTACATGCCCTTTTCCTTGCTGTCCCAGTACTCGCCGGTGAACGCGCGCTCTGTGCCTTTCTCACGGCAAACGTGAAATTCCTCGGCGCTCAGTTTGTCTTTCCATTGTGCGTCATCGTGCATGCCCGGGGCTCCGCTAGATCGACCAAAAGCCATAGCGTACACTAGCGGCATAGTTCATACCACGGGCCCGCGGCAATCATGGCCGACCTGCATATTGAAGACTTTTACCGCGATGTGGCAAAAACCCTGCTGCATCTGTATGGCACCTTTCCGACGAAAACGATCCTGTACGTTGAAGACATCAGCGGCCCCGATGAACCGGATGAGTTTGGCCTGCATAACCCAAGGTTCAATGCCTGCTTCAGCGCCATGGTCTGGCTGTCTGAGCAGGGCTACCTGACCTTTGATGACGTGATCGGTCGCGAGGCACTGGACCAGGCGGTACTGACACGCCACAGCTTCCTGCTGCTGACGGCGATGGCCTACTGCGCCGGTGACGACGAAGGCAACGCGGCGCGCGACGACACCCCAGACAGCGCGGCTGCCTCCGAGTTACCCGCCAGCATTGCCGCCACTTTACAGAGTAATGTCATGCAGTTGCGCAACGCCGTGCGCAGTGCCTCCAGCATACGCATCAAGAACTGTGTACGCGCACTTCTGGCCCATCCACCCGTTACCGCAACGAGCAGCGCCTAGACCCCAGCCTGGCCTACCGGATACAGCACGTAATCGTCATATCCGGTAATGATCTGCCGGTAGCCACTAAGTGCCGCGTCAAGTTCCGGATCGTTGGTGTCGACCAGCAGCGGCCGACCTTGCAGGGCGCTGATTTTCGATTTTGCGGCGACCACGCTGATATTCGCAAGCCCTGTACGCCGGATCACCGTCGGCGAGAACTGCTGGTTGCCCCGCCCAAAGATATGGCCCTGGCCGCCGATGGCCGTTACCAGAATGTAAGTATCGGTTGCACTGCGCTCGAGGTGCGCCAGCAGCGCGGCTTCGTCTGCGTCGGCGGCGATAAGTTGCCCATCGCGCACGATGTCAACGCCCAGGAGTGTACCGGGCACATCCATAGCCTGGCTGATCGCCGCCATGGTAGAGCCAGGGCCAATAAAGTAGGTGGCACCGGGCTGCATTGTCTCAACGATCCACTGTGCGGCCTCAGCGGCAACCAGTTCACCGCTCTCGCGTCCACCGATTTTGGTGTGCTGCAGGTAGGTACCCTGGCTGGGCACGGTCAGCTCGCCATAAAAGCGACTGCGAACAATATCCTTGCGAAAGGCGTCTTCGTCGATGTCGCGCACCTGGGCACGGTGCAGCGCTACTAGCCCGGCATTGGCCAACTGCAGCAGCAACTCACCAGCGGCCTCAGGAGAAACCGCAAACACGCCGGAATGCATCTTCACGCCTGCTGGCACGCCGAGCACGGGAAAATCTGAACCCACCGCATCGAGAATATCGCGCGCGGTGCCATCACCGCCGACAAAGACCAATAAATCAACACCGGTATCGCGCAGCGCAATGGCTGCGGCACGTGTGTCCTGGCTGCTGCTTAGTACTGCGGAGCGCTCTCCCAGTATGCGCTGCGACAAGCCCAGCCGGCCCAGTACATCGGCGCCCATATCGCCCGCCCAACTGACAAAATCCACAGCGACATGATTGCGCGACAGTACGCCAAGCGCACGCTCTGCCCTGTCCTGCGAGCGCCGTCTCTGGGCCCCAGACAGCGCTGCCACATGCTCACGCATCGCAGGCCCATCGCTGCCCTTGCGGCCAAGACTGCCGCCCAGGCCCGCCAGTGGGTTAACGACAAGGCCGATCTTCAAGCGCAGGGGCTGCACCGCTATACCTGCACCTGGCAACCAAGCGCATCCAGCAGCGCAAGGTCATCCACGCTGGGATTGGTTACATTGACCAATGAACCCCATAGTTCTCGCCGCTGACGGTAGGTCGCACGCAAGGCGTCGAAGGCCGCGGCACGCGCTGTTGGCGCAGCATCGGCCATGGCCGCGCGTAACTGCTGGTCATCGTCCTGTATCAGGTAGCGCTGCCCAAGCAGTGCGCGCAGCGCCTCAGGGCGCGCCATGTTCGAGACAAACCGCGGGGCCGGCGGCGCAATAACGGCGTTCGAGGCCGAGAACCGCCGTGAAGCTGCCATGTGGGTATGGCCAGCCGTGTTGCCGGGCGCAGTCAAGGCCTCGTCGAGCGCACGTAACAACATCTGCGTGGCAAGCAGCTTGCCGTCAAAACTATAGCCAGCGATATGCGCCGTGCCAAAAGTCACACGCTGCAACAGTGTGGTATCGATATCGGGCTCGTTCTCCCAGACGTCCAGCACAACCTGCACATCATCGCGATGCGCCAGAAAGCCCCGCAACGCATTGTTATGAATCACAGCACCGCGACTGGCGTTGATCAATACGGCGTTGGGTGCCAGCAGCGCCAACTCACGCTCACCGAGCAGGTGCCGGCTGGGGTGTGGTGGCTGCGTACCCAGTGAACAGTGCAAACTGACAACATCACAACGTAGTACCTCGCTCAAGCTAGTGGGGTTGGCCAGCGTCGATGGCTCAAGCCAGGGATCGTATTCACGGGTCCGGATACCCAACGCAGCACAGCGCTGCGCCAGCAACCGACCCACGTGGCCCTGACCGACAATGCCCATGCAGCCGCCAGACAGCAGTTTTTCGAGGCTGTCTCCACACGCGCTTACCGCAGCCAGCACATACTCAACAACAGAGTTGGCATTGGCGCCCGGGGCATGGGCATAGGCGATACCGGCCGCGTCCAGGTAACCCCGGTCGATATGATCATAGCCACTGGTCGCAGTGCCCACGAAGCGCACCGCCGTGCCTTGCAATAACCGTTCATCTACGCGTGTGATCGACCGAACGAGTACGGCATCGGCGTCCAGCAGGTCGCTGCGGCACAGGTGCCTTCCGTGAAAGCGCAGGACATCAACACCGGCATCGGCCATCTGTTCAACACCGGGGATGTTCTCGTCGACAAGTAAACGCAAACTCATGCCTGCACCTGGGCAGCGAGCCGCTCACAACGCTGCGTCAATGGGCCCCGAAGTCCCAGCGCAGCTAAATAGTCGGCCAGGCCCGACAATTTGCCCGCAGCCAAGCTGAACGTCCTGACCGGGGCCAGACCTGGAATACGTTCCTCAAGTCCGGTCAACCGCCGGGCCATCCGGACTTGCGGCCAGTGTGACCGCAGCACTTCGCACACTCTGGCCGCACCGCGAAGATCAAGCGACGCCACCTGGCAGAGATCACGCTCCATGTTGTCCAGGCTGCCAAATGCCTTGAGCAGGGTCGCGGCCGTTTTTGGGCCAACGCCGGGTACACCGGGAATGTCGTCCACCGCATCACCAACCAATGCCAGGTAATCAGCAAATTGATCAGGCCGTACCTCAAACCTGGACTCAAAACCCGATGCGCACAGGCGTTCGTCGCGGGCATAATCCCACCAGTGATCCTGCTCATTGCGCAGGAGTTGCCCGAGGTCTTTATCGCGGGTCACCACAGTAACGGGCACGTTGCGTCGCTGAAAACGCCGCGCAAGTGTCGCCAGGTAGTCATCGGCTTCATACAGCGCGCCGGCAAAACAAGGCAGCCCCAACCGTTCAGTCACTTCACGGCAGGCGACAAGTTGGAACGCGAGAGCTTCATCAGGCAGTACTCGACGGCTCTTGTAGTGCGGATAAATCGCGTTGCGATAGTTCGTACCCAGACTCTCATCAAATGCCGCAACACAATAGTGCGTACCTGCAGTATGCTGCAGGAAATCCAGCAGGAACCGGGTGTAGCCGTAAACCGCGTTGAGCGGGTATCCCTGCGGCGAATGCCACTGGTCAGGTAGCGAGAACCAGGCCCGAAAGATATAAATACTGGCATCGATCAGCCAGGCACGCGTGGCGTCGGTGTGCGCAGGCCGAGCCCGCCCGACACGATTCATGACAGCTCATCCAGTGAAAAAACCAGCGATGGAAACGTTGCGCAGACAGGTGCGACATCGGTAGCACACTGCACCTGCGCGGGGCCAGTGCATGCCGCCGCGCGCTCATGCGCAAATTCATTCCACAGGGCGTTGAACACCGTCGCCGCCCTGCTCGGCAAGCCCTGCGCCTGCCACAGACGCACTTGTCCCAGCACGCGCTGCCCAAAGGCACGTGTGTCGGGCAGTTGGCCATCCAGCGCGTCAAGGTTGTCGATACTGAGGCAAAACTGCCATCCGCAGGCACGCGAAAAAATCCATTCCAGGGCCTGTGGCCGGTATTCTACCGCCTCAAACGCTCGCTGCGTGGCGGCATCTCTACCGTCAGCGGTATACCAGTAGCCGTAGTCCACCTTGTTGCGCCGCGCCGCGCCCGCCAGGCACCAGTGTGCAACTTCATGCAAGGCGCTGGCGAAGAAGTCATTGCGGTAATAAATAACACTGACGCCAGCAGGCGATGCCGCTGGCTGGTACAGCGGCTCACAGGCACCGCCAGCAAGCCGTGTACGGTATGCCTGCCCGATACAGGCATCAAACACCTGCTCCAGGCGTACGCTGGCGAAGGTCTGCGCACGCTCTGCTCGGCTTGTCACTGGCACGCTCAATCGACTCCTGCGTCCTTGCGCACCAGGTAGCGGTATTGATGATCGCTGTGGTGTTCCAGGAGAAGTTCGTGGCCCAGAAAACGGCAGAACCGCGGAATATCGCGGGTCGTCGATGGATCGGTTGCCAGGACCTCCACCACCTCACCGAGGTGCATATCACGTATCACGTTATGCAGCAGCATCACCGGTTCCGGGCAGAACAAACCGCAGGCATCCAGAGTATGATCGGGTTTCACAGACATGGTCGTAGTTTATCAGCTGCCGATCAGCTGCGCCGCCTCATCGGCGGGGAGCCAGTCCCATTGCTCGCTTTCCAGTTCACAGATCAGCCAGACTTCGCCGTCGCGCAAACGCTGTTGTAACTGTTGCGTTTTCTCCTCAAGGGAACGCTCACTGTTGCCGTAATCGGTACCATCACGGGTCACGAACTCCTCGATCATCGCCTTCAGAACAGCGGGGTCAACACGCTCAGGCGGAACATGGACGTATTGGGTCATCGGGCATAAACCTTCTTCTGGATGCACGTCAGGCGCGTTACTATACGTGGCAATAAACACGATGTGGAGCCAGCACAGTGCAGCACAACTTCATGGTAACGTTTATCGGCGATGACCGCCCCGGACTGGTAGACCGCCTGTCCAGCATTATCGAGGCGCAGGGCGGCAACTGGAATGAAAGCCGCTTGTCGCAGCTCGGCGGCAAGTTTGCGGGGCTTATTCTAGTGTCGCTGGCCACGGACGATCCGCAACCGCTGGAGGACGCCCTGCGTGACCTGTCAGCCACCGGAGTCAGCGTTCGGGTTACCCCAACAGCAGACATCGCCCAATCTGCCGCCCAGGCGACCAGCGGAAGACGTGTCAGCCTGAATATTCTGGGGCCAGACCGACCGGGTATCGTCAAGGAGATTGCCCATGCGCTCGCGGAACGCGACATCAATGTGATTGAAATGCACAGTAACGTAAGCAGCGCACCTATGAGCGCAGAGCTGTTGTTTGCAGCACAGGTAGAGGCGGTCATCCCACAAGACAGCAACCTGGATGAGCTCGGGCTGTCGCTGGAGGCCATTGCCAATACCATGACGCTGGAGATAGACCTGACCTGCGCGGACTAGGCAGGCGGTTCAGTGTCGTTAGCGCTGCTGCCTGGTTGCCTGCGCAGAAAACGACGCACCAGCATCCACACTGTTACCAGTATGGCCGCCAGTGCAATCATCGCAAGCACGCCAATCAGGACCCCGTAGAACAGCTCCAGCATCTCTTGCTGTGAGATACCAAACTGCTCCATCGCGGACCACACCAGCACACCCATGGCGGCCACGCCGAGAAAAATAGTGCGGTAATAGCGCCGCCGCGCGTTAGCCATAGCGGCTTACTGGTCGCCCTTGGCCGCTGCGGGAATCGCAGGCGTCGGACAGTCTACGTCCATGTTCTGGGCACGATGGCGCAGCATGTGATCCATCAGCACCAGTGCAAGCATCGCCTCGGCTATCGGCGTTGCACGAATGCCAACACAGGGGTCGTGCCTGCCGTGGGTGGCAACTTCTGTGGCGGCACCGTCCACATCAATGGTGGCGCCTGGCTGGCGAATACTTGAGGTGGGCTTGAGCGCGAGGCTGACGACGATGTCCTGGCCGCTGGAAATACCGCCAAGCACACCGCCCGCATTGTTGCCGATAAAGCCCTGCGGAGTAAGCAGGTCGCGATGCTCGCTGCCCAATTGCTCGACACAGGCAAAACCGGCACCGATCTCTACCCCCTTGACCGCATTGATGCCCATCATGGCGCTGGCGATATCCGCATCGAGCCGATCAAACACCGGCTCTCCAAGACCGGCCGGAACATGGCTGGCAACCACATTAATGCGCGCACCGATGGAATCGCCGCGTTTGTTCAGCTTTGCCATGTAGTCTTCCAACTCGGCAATTTTGTCGACGTCGGGGCAGAAAAAGGGATTCTGCTCGACACAGTCCCAATCAAGTTTGCCCGCGGCAATGGGACCGAGCTGAGCCAGATAACCGCGCACCAGGATGCCATAGCGTTCAAACAGGAACTTTTTGGCGATCGCACCGGCGGCAACACGCATGGCAGTTTCGCGCGCCGAAGCGCGACCACCGCCGCGATAGTCGCGAAAGCCATACTTCTGTGTATACGTGTAGTCCGCATGCGCGGGACGAAAGGTATTCTTGATGTTGCCGTAGTCCTTGGAACGCTGATCGGTATTCCTAATCAACAGGCCGATCGACGTTCCCGTGGTCCGGCCTTCAAACACACCGGAGAGAATCTCTACCTCATCATCTTCACGCCGCTGGGTTGTGAAGCGCGAGGTTCCGGGCTTGCGGCGATCGAGATCCCTCTGCATATCTGCGGCCTGCAGCGGCAAGCCCGGCGGGCACCCGTCAACCACACATCCCAGCGCCGCGCCGTGGCTCTCGCCAAAGCTTGTCACCGTGAATAACTTTCCGAAGGTATTGCCAGCCATTGCCGTCTCACACGTCCTGTTCGCAGTCGGAACATTATAAAGCTATCGCATCCCGCTTGCGCTGTAATCTTGCCACTCGCGCGCAGAGATCACGCAGACACCCTCCCCACCGTTCACCAACTCCACCCAGGTAAAGGGAAACCTCGGGTATGCCGCCTCCAGAGCGGGCCAGCTTGCACCCACCTCCAGCACAAGCAATCCGTGGGGCGCCAGGTACTGACCAACTTGCGCGAGCAGCTCGCGCGTCAGTGCCAGGCCGTCCGCCCCTGAACCGAGCGCCAGTTCGGGCTCACGGGAAAATTCACGCGGCATGCGGGCAAGCTCGCAAGCATCAACATAGGGGGGGTTGCACAGGATAATGTCATAGCACTCATCCTGCAGTGCCGCCAAACCATTGGACTGCAGCAGTCGTACGCGCGCGTCCAGGCCCAGCTTCCGGGTATTTTCTGTGGCCAGGGCCAGGGCATCAGCGTCCAGATCGAGCAAATCCACCACGATCTGGGGTTGATAGTACGCCGCCGCCAGGCCGATACAGCCTCCGCCGCAGCACAGATCCAGCACACGCTGCGGCTCAGGGCCACTGTACCAGGGCTGAAAGTTGTCAATGATCAGTTCGGCGATCGGCGATCGGGGAATAATTGCGCGCTCGTCGCAGATGAACTCCAGGCCGGCGAACCATGCCCTGCCGAGCAAATAGGGTAACGGCACGTGGTCAGCAATGCGTTTTTCCAGCAATGATTCAACCTGCGCGAACTGTGCAGCGCTTAAAGGATGCTGCAGCACTTCCTCGCCGGCATCGAGTGGCACCTGCGCAACACTGAGCACGAGGTGGACAGCTTCATCCCAGGCGTTATCGGTACCGTGACCAAAGTATACCTCGCCTTTTTCAAGGGCGTCTGTGCACAGGTCCAGCGCGCCGGCAATAGTAGTCGGTGTTGTCTGAATGTCGTCCGCTTTCATCGTGCCAGTTTACTGCAATCGCGCGCCATCGGGTTAGTTTGACCGCTTAACCTGATTGCCTGCCATGCGCACGATTGCTACCATGCACGCGACTTAAGCCACGCAATCGGGAGCGTCTCTTGGAAGACTCTTGGGCAAAAATCATTGAAGCTGTGGGCGAAGACCTGACTCGTCCGGGCTTGCTGGACACACCCAAACGCGCCGCCAGGGCCTTCGAATTTCTCACGCGAGGTTACCAGCAATCGGTAGAGGATGTCGTCAACGACGCCCTGTTTCCTTCAGAGTCCAGCGAAATGATCCTGGTACAGGACGTTGAGCTCTACTCGCTGTGCGAGCACCACCTGCTGCCATTTATCGGCAAGTGCCATGTGGCTTATATCCCTACGGGCGAAGTACTGGGCTTGTCCAAGGTGGCGCGCATTGTTGATGTATTTGCGCGCCGCTTGCAGATCCAGGAATCCCTGACTGCCCAGATTGCCCAAACCATTATGGACGTGACTAATGCCCAGGGTGTGGGCGTTATCATCGAAGCGCAGCACATGTGCATGATGATGCGTGGGGTCGAGAAGCAAAATTCTGTGATGAAAACGTCTGCAATGCTTGGGTCATTCCGCAGCGAGCAGAAAACGCGTGATGAGTTTCTTTCACTGTTGCAGATGTAAGCCGCGACCTCCTGCAGTCACACCTCGCCAGCGGCCCGCTGTTGTCACTAAGGCCCCCGCAGTACTAAAGCAGAGCACCTGCAACGGGCTGTATCTTAAGAATATCCACGTGCAGGTATTGCCGATCTTCCGAGCGCGCTGAAGCATAAATCACCATCCTCGCAGATTGCGCTCCAGCACTGTCACCTTCCCCGCTCGCGTCGTTGGCTGAGTGGGCGTTTGCAATCGCGTATACGCGATAACGCTGTAAGTCCTGCCTTCCGTAGAGCAAGCGCTCACCAAAAATCTTGCTCGCCCACTGCGCGCCATGGCCACAGCGCCGGCCGTCACAGGCGTAGAGCAGCGTCGCCTCCTGCAGGTTGTCCAGCGTGGCGCTTAACTCATTGAGCAATTCCAGGGACGTGTACCCGTTAAGCACTTGCCAGGTCTGCCTGCTCAGTTCGCCAGACTGCCGTTCGCTGTCTTCAAACTGCCAGTCTCCCCCTATTTTCTGCAAGGGGCCCAGGCCAATTTCATGGTTGCGCACGATGGCCGTTGAGACGGCAATGGATTCTGTGTGCGGCGATTGATCCAGGGTTTGCACCAGCTGCAAGGCCGGCGAGGCTGGCGCCGCTAACCCCTGCTGTGGCAGCGCGGCGTACAGCAGCACAAAAAAGCACACGACCTGCAGGCTGCGCAAATGCCACGGGGCCTGCACTGTATGACTATCAGTTACCTGTACGGAAGCCGGGAATGTCACCATTACACTGTTGCTCGCTAGTCACTCGTTCATGAATACATTAATACGCTGCGCGGCGTCCTGCACGCCCGCTTCCAGGTGGAAGTGATGCCCACCGGCAATCGTGTGAACCTGAAGATCGGGTATCTGTTCACGGGCCCGCTCTGTCATCCAGCGCTGCGCGTCGGCATCGCTGTCGCCGGCCACTAACAGGCAGGTCGGCATGGTCAGTGCACGCAGTACGGCATTTGACTGTTCATGCGTCATCTTGACCGCGGAAGCGCCGTGCAGTCGGGCATCAGTGCGCCATGTCACGCCACCTGCCACGGTTTGCAAACTTCGCTCGGTGATGACCCGCGCAGCCGCAGCACTAAGTCCGCGCTTCTCACGGGCGGCCATCGCGAGCTCAGCCTGCGGATAAACGCGCCTTTCTCGCTTGGCGATCTGCGCCTTGTCTGACATTGCGCGCGCCAGCTGCTGCGGAAAATCACCCGGCGCAACCGGCTCTGGCGCTACGCCATCCAACAGTACCAGGCGCTCGACACGCTCCGGGAGGGCACTGGCCAGTAATGTGGCAATGACTGCACCGCGGGAGTGGCCAATCAGCTTGAACCGCTGCCAGCCTAACTCGCTGGCGATGCGCTCAAGTTCAGGCAAGTCATCCCAGATCTGGTAGGTCGCGTGCGCCGCGCGGTGATCGCTCAAGCCATGACCGCTGAGATCCGGCGCGACCACATAGTAGCCTTCCAGCAAGGGCGCGAGCTGTGCAAAACTTGCAGCGTTATCCAACCAGCCGTGTAGCGCGAGTATGCCGGGCGCATCGGGCTCACCCCAGGCAAGACCGGCATACCGCAAGCCGTGCACTTCCCAGGCGATCTCGCGCCCGCCATGCCGGGCGTCCAATGCGCCTGTCACCGCGCCGCCTCATACTCTGGAGGCAACGACCAGAACAGCAGGTCTGCCCCCCCTGCCCCGGGCAAAGTCACTTCCAGGGTAACAAGGCCGCCAGGGTTAAGCGACGGGGCACGGCCGGCCTCGAGCGTAAGGAATGTCGCCAGTTGGCTCACCAGCGGCTGGTGCGAGACCAACACCAGGTGCGCCGGGGCGGGCTCGCTCGCGATGTGGGCGGCAATGATTGCGATTGCATCGCTTACCGTTGCACCGGGCTGCAAGCCTTTTGCAGGCATCATCAGCGCATGTGAAAAGACGCCGGCGATGATCTCCGCGGTGAGGGTCGTTCTCACCAGTGCACTGTGCACAATCACGTCGGGCGCAGGCAGGTTGCGCTGCTGGCATACCTGCATAAACTGGTGCGTGCCGAAGCCCACGTCATCCTCACCCTTGCTGCTGAGCTCTCTTTCGAAATCGGTCGGCGCATCACCGGCCTCACCGTGCCGCCATAGGGTGACAATCATACCTTGTACCATTTCAATGCGGGTGAGCCCCATCATACCACCGGCAAGCTGCCAGCGGCGTGCGCATCGCCCCCGCCTGCTAATCGCTCATTGTGACAAGCAGCTTATTGAGGCGGCCAACGAATCCCGCCGGATCATCCAGCTGTCCGCCCTCTGCCAGCAACGCCTGACCGAACACAATATCGGCCAGGTCAGCAAAACGCTCTTCATCGGACTCAGCGTCGAGCATCTTTGCCAACGGGTGCACAGGGTTGATCTCAAGGATCGGTTTGCTGTCGGGGACTTCCTGCCCCGCCTGCTCCAGTATGCGACGCATCTGCGAGCCTATGTCCTGCTCTCCTACCACCAGGCACGCAACCGACTCTGTCAAGCGTCCGGTAGCACGCACCTCGGCGACCTTGCCCTCAAGCACCCTGGCAACGCGCTCTACCAGTGCTTCCGCGTCTTTGGCGAGCTTCTCCTGTTCAGCCTTTTCTTCGTCGCTGTCGGTCGCAAGGTCGAGGGCACCGCGCGCAACATCCTTGAAGCGCTTACCCTCATACTCTTGCAAGTGATTCATCAGCCAATCATCTACACGATCGGACAGCAACAGCACCTCGATTCCCTTTTTACGGAAGACTTCGAGATGTGGACTGCTCTTGGCCGTATTAAAGTTCTCGGCCACGATGTAATAGATCGCGTCCTGCGATTCGGGCATGCGCGCCAGGTACTCGTCCAGCGATTGGTCCTGCGCTGCTGCTTCAGTGTGTGTAGTTGCAAACCGCAGAAGTTTGGCGATCTTGTCCTTGTTGGCGAAATCTTCAGCGGGCCCTTCCTTGAGCACCGGCCCAAACTCTGTCCAGAATGCGTTGTACTCGTCGCCGTCGGATTTGGCGAGCTTGGCCAGCATATCGAGAACGCGCTTGGTGAGCGCACTGCGCATGGACTCTACCGCAGGATCCTGCTGCAGAATCTCTCGTGACACATTGAGCGATAAATCGTTGGAATCCACCACGCCTTTCACAAAACGCAGGTAAAGCGGAAGAAACTGCTCGGCCTCATCCATAATAAACGTGCGTTGCACATAAAGTTTGAGGCCGCGCGCCATATCGCGATTCCACAGGTCAAAGGGTGCCTTCGCCGGGATGTAAAGCAAGCTGGTGTATTCGAGTTTGCCCTCCACCTTGTTATGGCTCCAGGTCAAAGGATCCTGAAAATCGTGCGAGACATGGCGATAGAACTCCTTGTATTCGTCATCGCTCACCTCTGAGCGCGCACGCGTCCACAGCGCGGTCGCCTGGTTGATCGCCTCAAACTCTGGCACCTCAACAACACTCTCTTCCTCGTCCTGACCCTCCTCGTCCACCACCGGCGCGGCAGGCTTCTGCATGAGAACAGGCACAGAGATGTGGTCGGAGTACTTCTTGATCACACTGCGCACACGCCAGTCGTCGGCGAACTCCGCGCAGTCTTTTTTCAGGTGCAGCGTGATCGCCGTACCGCGTGTTGTCTTCTCCTTCTCCTGCACAGAAAAATCCGCCTCGCCCGCGCTTTCCCACAGTACGCCCTGGGACGGCTCTGCACCGGCTTTGCGTGTATGCACCTCAACGCGGTCAGCCACGATAAACGCGGAATAGAAGCCCACGCCAAACTGGCCAATGAGCTGTGAGTCCTTTTTCTCATCACCCGTGAGGCTGTCGAGAAAGGCCGCAGTGCCGGATTTGGCGATTGTTCCCAGGTGATCTATCACCTCGTCACGGGACATGCCCACGCCGTTATCGGAAATCGTCAAGGTGTTGGCGTCTTTGTCCACTTCAACCCGTATTTCGTAATCGGCATCGCCTTCCAGGACCGCGTCATCTGCCAGAGCGGCGAAACGCAGCTTGTCGATGGCATCAGATGCATTGGAAATCAGCTCACGCAGGAAGATCTCCTTGTTGCTGTAAAGAGAGTGAATCATCAGGTGGAGCAGTTGCCTGGCTTCAGTTTGAAAGCCCAGAGTTTCTTTCTTGACTTCAGCAGTCATATGAACCTCGCGATATAAGCTATTGATTTACATGGAATTACTAGACTTACCAGATATGGGGCCAGCGCCGGGGATTTCAAGGCTTACCCGCACAGAAATTGTCCCCAGGGCTGCCGCCCGGGATAAAAAAAGGGCCCATCCGCAGATGAGCCCCCGGTAGGATCTGTACAACGGCATCAGCGCCGCTCGACAACTACCAGCCGGTGATCTCTGCCAGACCCGAGCCGATCTCGGCCAGGCTGCGCACCGTCTTCACGCCGGCATCCTCAAGCGCTGCAAACTTTTCATCGGCCGTGCCCTTGCCACCCGAGATGATAGCACCGGCGTGGCCCATGCGTTTTCCCTTCGGCGCAGTAACACCTGCAATATAGGAAACCACTGGCTTGGACACATTCGCCTTGATGTAGGCCGCGGCTTCTTCCTCTGCGGTACCGCCGATCTCACCAATCATGACGATCGCTTCGGTAGCCGCGTCTTTTTCGAACATCGCCAGAATATCAATAAAGTTGGAACCCGGGATGGGGTCACCGCCAATCCCCACACAGGTTGACTGGCCGTAACCGGCGTCGGTGGTTTGCTTGACCGCCTCGTACGTCAGTGTACCGGAACGTGACACAATGCCGACCTTACCGGGCAAGTGGATATGCCCTGGCATAATGCCGATCTTGCACTGCCCCGGTGTGATGACGCCCGGGCAATTGGGGCCGATCAAGCGTACGCCCAGTTCATCGCACTTGACCTTGGCATCGAGCATATCCAGTGTGGGAATACCCTCGGTGATACATACGATGAGCTTCACGCCGCTGTTGGCTGCCTCGAGAATGGAATCCTTACAAAATGCCGCCGGCACATAAATCACCGAGGCATCAGCACCGGTTTGTTCAACGGCTTCACCGACTGTGTTAAACACGGGCAGGCCCAGATGCTCCTGCCCGCCCTTGCCCGGGGTGACGCCACCAACCATCTGTGTGCCGTACTCAATAGCCTGTTCCGAGTGAAACGTGCCCTGCGAACCGGTGAAACCCTGGCAAATGACTTTGGTGTTCTTGTCGATAAGAATGCTCATTACGCTGCACCTCCTGCTGCTTTGACTGCCTGCTCTGCAGCGTCGGTCAGGCTGGTAGCGGCGATAATATTGAGGCCGCTATCGGCCAGGACCTTGCGTCCCAGGTCTGCATTGTTGCCTTCGAGTCGCACGACCACGGGGACCTCCACACCAATCTCCTCAACCGCACCGATCACACCTTCTGCGATCAGGTCGCAGCGTACGATGCCACCGAAAATGTTGATCAAAACGGCTTTCACGTTGTCGTCTGACAAAATAATTTTAAACGCTTCAGACACCCGTTCTTTCGTTGCACCACCGCCGACATCCAGGAAGTTGGCGGGAAAACCACCGTGCAGGGCCACGATGTCCATCGTACCCATGGCGAGACCGGCGCCATTGACCATGCAGCCGATGTTGCCATCAAGTGCCACATAGTTGAGCTCCCACTTGGCCGCGTGCGCTTCACGCTCATCTTCCTGGCTGGGGTCATGCATGTCGCGCAGCGCCGGCTGGCGATACAAGGCATTGCCATCAACGCCGAGTTTTGCGTCCAGGCAGTGCAGATTGCCAGCATCGGTAATCACCAGCGGATTCACCTCAATAAGGGCCAGGTCTTTTTCCTGGAACATCTGTGCCAGGCCCATGAATATCTTCACGAACTGCTTGATCTGATCGCCCGCCAAACCCAGTTTGAAGGCCAGTTCCCTGCCCTGGTAAGGCTGCGCGCCAACCAGCGGGTCAATCGTCGCCTTGAGGATTTTCTCAGGTGTTTCCTCTGCGACTTTCTCGATCTCAACGCCGCCCTCGGTCGAGGCCATAAACACGATGCGCCGCGTCGAGCGATCAACCACCGCTCCCAGATACAGTTCTTCAGCGATATCGGTACACGCTTCCACCAGGATCTTGCTTACCGGCTGGCCATTTTCATCGGTCTGGTAGGTCACCAGGTTCTTGCCCAGCCACTGGGCGGCGAAATCCCGGATCTCTTCTTTGGTTTTTACCAGTTTGACGCCGCCGGCCTTGCCGCGCCCGCCAGCATGGACCTGCGCCTTGACTACCCACATGTCACCACCGATTTTGTCTGCGGCGGCAGCGGCATCTTCCGGGGTGTCTACCGCGTAGCCCTGAGAAACCGGCAGACCGTAATCAGCAAACAATTGCTTGCCCTGATACTCATGAAGATTCATGTAATGTCCTGTTTACTTGAGTGTTTTTTGTGAATTAAGGAATCGTGAAGTGCGCGCACCCACTACTAAAGCAGCCGTTGCCGCTTCTTATGCGGTGAACGGGTCCAACCGCGCGCGAAACGCCTTTCGCGGGCAGCATTTTACCCGCGCTTCTTGCGATTGGCGATATGTATCGCGTGCCCGTCAACGGCCAGTGCAGCTTCGTGTACCGCCTCAGACAGCGTCGGATGACCAAACACGGTTAACGCGAGATCCTCGGCGCTGGAGCCAAACTCCATCGCAATGACGACCTGCTGCACCAGGTCAGCCGCGGAAGGACCCACGACATGACAGCCCAGTATCCGGTCGGTTTCGGCGTCAGCGATTATCTTGACCATGCCGTCTGAGTCATTGGCCGCCAGTGCACGCCCCGAGGCCGCAAAGGGAAAGACACCGGCCTTGTAGTCAACGCCCTCGGCCTTCAGCTCCTGTTCGGTTTTGCCAACCGCAGCCACTTCTGGATGCGTGTAGATCACCGAGGGAATGCAGTCGTAGTTCATCTGGGCCTGCTTGCCCATGATGCGCTCAACCACCATCACACCTTCTTCAGAGCCCTTATGGGCAAGCATGGGGCCACGCACCACATCGCCCACCGCATAGACGTGCGGGGCTTCGGTCTCGCAGTGTTCGTTGACATAGATAAAGCCGCGCTCATCCAGACTCACGCCGCTATCTGTTGCAAACAGCCCCTCGGACCGTGGCTTTCGCCCCACGGCAACGATCAATCGGTCGAATTGCTCTACCGCATCACCTTCTGCGCTGGAGTAGGTGACCTTAACCTTGCCATCGATAACCTCGGCACTGGTGACCCGCGCTCCGAGGCGAATATCAAGGCCCTGCTTCTTGAAAATCTTTGCGGCTTCCCTGGCAATCTGGACATCCATCATAGGCAGAAATTCATCAAGTGCTTCAATCAACACGACGTCAGCTCCCAAACGAGCCCAAACGCTGCCAAGCTCCAGACCAATAACGCCTGCGCCAATCACACCCAGTCGCTCCGGCACGGAATCGAGTTCGAGCGCTCCTGTGGAGTCGACAATAAACTCGTTATCCACCGGTGCAGGCGGGATGCTCACGGGCACAGAGCCTGCGGCGATAATAATATTGGCCGCCTCGAGAACGCTCACCTGACCCTGCGCGTCTGTCACTTCCACCTTGGCACCTGAGAGCACTTTGCCGGTACCGGCAATCGATGTGACCCCATTGTGCTTGAACAGGCCAGCGATACCGCCGGTCAGCTGGCTAACCACCTGGTTCTTGCGCGCGTGCATTGCCGGGACATCGATGCCCAACTCCCCTACCGAGATACCATGCAGCGAAAAGCTGCCTTTTGCCTCTGCGTATTTTTGGCTGCTGTCCAGTAATGCCTTGGAGGGAATACACCCGATGTTGCAACAGGTGCCGCCCAGCACCACCTTGCCATCAGCGTCCTGCCACTGCTCTACACAGGCGGTTTTCAGGCCTTCCTGTGCAGCCTTGATCGCAGCCACATAGCCTGCGGGGCCTGCCCCGATGACTACGACATCATATTTGTCCGACATATCTTTCCCCGTTCATCACGTTGAGCCAGAGACGCGTTCGCGTATCTGACGCGACCCACCGCCGCCGCAGCTAAAGTTGTAGCAGAATTCGCGCTGGATCTTCGATCAAATCCTTGATGGCTACCAGGAACTGCACTGCCGTCTTGCCATCGATAAGCCTGTGATCGTACGACAGCGCCAGATACATCATAGGCAGAACCACGACCTCGCCATTGACGGCCATCGGCCGCTCCTGAATTTTGTGCATGCCCAGAATGCCCGTCTGCGGCGGGTTGAGAATCGGCGTCGACATCAGTGAGCCAAACACACCACCATTGGTTACGGTGAACGTGCCTCCGGTCATATCCTCGATGGTGAGTTTGTTGTCACGCGCCCTCTCACCCAGATCACGTATGGCAGCTTCAACATCAGCCAGGCTCATAAAATCAGCATCGCGCATGACCGGCACGACCAGCCCGTTTTCAGTCGACACTGCCACCCCGATATCCTGATAGCCGTGATAAACCACATCATTGCCATCGATCGAGGCGTTAACCGCCGGATAGCGTTTCAATGCTTCACAGGCGGCCTTCACGAAAAAGCCCATAAAACCGAGGCGCGTGCCGTTGTGGGTCTTCTCAAACTGCTCCTTGTATTTGCTACGCAGCGCCATGACCGGTGCCATATTGACCTCGTTAAACGTCGTTAACATGGCCGTTTGCTGGGTCGCATCCAACAACCGCTCGGCAATGCGCGCGCGCATGCGCGTCATTGGCACGCGGCGCTCGACACGCTCACTGGTGTGCCCACTGGGCTCGCCGTCTGCCGACGCAGCCGGAGTAAGCGCCGCCGGGGCAGTCGCCTTTGGCGTCTCGGGCTGGCTATCACGCTGCTTGAGGTGCAGCAGGATATCTTCCTTGGTAATGCGCCCGCTCTTGCCTGAACCACTGATCGCGCTGACATCAAGGTTGTGTTCTTCTACCAGCTGCCGCGCCGCTGGCCCCAACTGCACATCGCCGGCGGAGCTGCTTGCCGCGGTGTCAGGTTCTGGAGTCGCATCGGGTGCCTTATTCGCCACAGCGCCCTGCTCCAGTGAGGCCAGCAACTGCTCGCTCTGGATGGTCTCACCCGCGGCCGCCAGGATCTGCGTTATGACCCCATCTTCAGGCGCCACCACCTCCAGCACGACTTTATCGGTTTCAATCTCGACGATGAGTTCGTCGCGCACAACCGCATCGCCTTCAGCCTTGTGCCACACCGCGACTTCACCGTCGGCCACTGACTCGGGAAATGTCGGGGCTTTAATCTCAATTGCCATACCGCTTCCTTTGGTTTGCTATGACGGGATCAGGTACCCCAGGGCATAACGCCCAGGGCCTCGTCAATAAATCGGTCCATTTGTTCAACATGCAATGCCATGTAGCCCGCAGCGGGCGAGGCAGAAGGGTCCCTGCCGACATAGCGCAGGTAAACGTCCATCTTGTGCTGGTACATAACACGGCGCATATGGTGTTGGCTGGCGTACCAGGCGCCCTGATTCATTGGCTCTTCCTGGCACCAGATTGCATCGACAACGTTGGGATACGATGCCAGCGTCTCAAGCAATTCGGCCTCAGGGAACGGGTACAGCTGTTCCAGACGCAAGATCGCCATCGTGTCCAGGCCGCGTTCACGCCGCGCAGCCAGCAGGTCGTAGTACACTTTGCCCGAGCACATGATAACGCGCTCTACCTTCTGCGGGTCCAGGTCGTCTACTTCATCCAGCACATTGTAGAACTGGCCATCGGCCAGCTCTTCGAGTGTTGATACTGCCTCTTTATGGCGCAGCAAACTCTTGGGCGACATCACCACCAACGGTTTGCGCAGCGGTCGTATCGCCTGCCGCCTGAGCATGTGGTAGACCTGCGCCGGTGTGGTGGGCACGCAAACCTGTATATTGTGCTCTGCACATAGCTGCATAAAGCGCTCCAGCCGGGCAGAGGAATGCTCCGGCCCCTGCCCCTCATACCCATGCGGCAGCAGCATGGTCAGGCCACACAGCCTGGACCACTTGTGCTCGCCACTGGTGATGAACTGGTCGATCACTACCTGGGCGCCGTTGGCAAAATCGCCAAACTGCGCCTCCCAGATGACAAGCCCCCTGGGCATGGTGGTTGCGTAGCCGTACTCAAAAGCCAGTACCGCTTCTTCCGAAAGCAGGGAATCGTAGATACCAAAGTGCGCCTGCTCCGTACTGATGTGCTGCAAGGGGACATAAGCGCGCCCGTCCTTCTGGTTGTGCAGCACGGCATGTCGGTGCGAGAAGGTTCCGCGCCCGACGTCCTGGCCGGTCAGGCGGATGGGATAACCGCTTTGCAGCAAGCTTGCATAGGCAAGGTTCTCCGCGAAGCCCCAGTTGACCGGCATCGCGCCCGCAGCCATCTTGCGCCGATCCTCAAGGATCTTGTTCACCTGTCGTTGCAGGGAGAAGTTCTCTGGCGGCAGATTGGTCTCGTGGCCCAGCGCCTGCAGCGCCTTCAGGTCCATCGTGGTGTCGTAGGGAATGCTCCATTCGTGCCCGAGGTAGGGCGTCCAGTCCACGAACAGCGATGCATTGGGTTCTGATACAAGACTACTCACCAGCGGCTCGCCGCGGTCGAGTGCATCGCGGTAGCGATTGACACTGGTCTCCACATCTTCCGAAGAAACCAGGCCCTGCGCGATCAGCTTCTCGCTGTACAATTCACACGTGGTTTTGTGTTCGCGTATTCGCTCATACATCAGCGGCTGCGTGACCGAGGGCTCATCAGCCTCGTTGTGCCCGCGCCGACGGTAGCAAATAAGGTCTATGACCACGTCTTTTTTGAATTCGCTGCGGAAGTCCACAGCCATCTGGGTGACAAACAGCACCGCTTCCGGATCGTCGCCATTAACATGGAATATCGGCGCCTGCACCATCTTTGCGACATCGGTACAGTATTCCGTGGAGCGCGCGTCCTCGCGACGGCTGGTCGTGAAACCGACCTGGTTATTGACCACGATATGAATGGTACCGCCGGTGCGATAGGCGCGGGTCTGCGACATCTGAAACGTTTCCATAACCACGCCCTGCCCGGCAAAAGCTGCATCACCGTGCAACACAATGGGCACCACAAGATCGCCGGTGGTGTCTTGTCGACGCTCCTGGCGGGCGCGAACAGAGCCCTCGACCACCGGTGCGACGATTTCCAGGTGAGACGGATTGAACGCGAGCGCAAGATGCACCTCGCCCCCCGGCGTCATGACATTGGACGAAAATCCCTGATGGTACTTCACATCACCGGAGCTGGAATACTCAGCTCGCCCCTCAAACTCGGCAAACAATTCCGAGGGGTTTTTCCCCAGGGTATTTATCAACACGTTGAGACGGCCACGGTGAGCCATGCCCAGCACAATTTCTTTCGCCTTGTACGCGCCGCACCGTTGCACCATTGCCGACAGCATCGGAATCAGGCTTTCACCGCCCTCAAGGCCAAAGCGTTTAGTACCGGGGTATTTCGAACCCAGCGACTTTTCCAGGCCTTCTGCAGAGATCAAATCCTGCAGCAACCGCAGTCGCTCCTCAACGCTGAACTCCGGCGAGGACCGCACAGACTCCATGCGCTGCATGATCCAGTGCCGCTGCGTGGTATCCACGATATGCATGAACTCTGCACCTACGGTGTTGCAATAGGTGCTCTCGAGTGCGGCGTGTATCTCGCCCAGGGTCGCGTCGGCCTTACCGATGTGCAGGCTACCTGTCTGAAAGACCGTATCGAAGTCTGCGGTAGAGAGCTGGTGAAAACTGAGCTCAAGGTCGGGTATCTCATCGCGCTGGTATAAGTCCAGCGGGTCCAGGCGCGCCTTCTGATGGCCGCGCTGGCGATAGGCCGAAATGAGCTGCACGACCTGCACCTGTTTACGCTCGTATTCGGTGGCCTGGGAGTCGTGCTGGACTGTCGCCTCTGTGCGCACCCGCATCTTGCCAATCTGCGCGAATCGCTCGCGCACCACCGAATGCGGTACTTCTTCGAGCTGGGTCACGCGGGTGTCGACCATGGGCAGCTTGTCAAAATAATCACGCCATTGGGCCGGCACCCCATTAGCATCGCGCAGATAGGTCTCGTACAAGTCTTCTACGTAAGTGGCGTTCCCTCCCGTGATATGGGAGGTGCTCCATAGTGCTTCCATGGAATCTTTTTGCATTACAACCCTTTTCGACCACGCCAATGCAAGGAAGTGAGGCTCAACCAGCGATGGCGGGTAAATCGTTCTACAGGACGGCACACGCGTGCCGCCTGGGGCACCGAGTTGGTGCACCGATGGAGGGCGTCAGAACCCCGATAAGTCCAGGACACGCCCTGTGTTCCGGACAATATACTACAAATAGTGCTCAGTTGAGCACTCCACGTAGCGCTAGGTGGCGCTGGCAAGCAACATTTTGCGAATGTGGCCAATCGCTCGGGTCGGGTTCAGGCCCTTTGGACAGACATTCACACAATTCTGGATACCATGACAGCGGAACACACTGAAGGGATCGTCCAACTTGGCAAGCCGTTCCTGTGTAGCGGTATCGCGACTGTCAGCAAGGAAGCGATAGGCCTGCAAAAGGCCGGCGGGGCCTATAAATTTGTCCGGGTTCCACCAGAACGACGGGCAGGAAGTCGAACAACAGGCGCACAGGATGCACTCGTACAAGCCATCAAGCTTTTCGCGATCTTCAGGCGTCTGCAGGCGCTCTATCGCGGGGGCCGGTGTACTGTTCTGCAGGTAGGGCTCTATTTTTTCGTATTGGGCGTAAAACATGCTCATGTCGACGACAAGGTCACGCACTACCGGCAGGCCCGGCAGTGGGCGCACAACCAGCGTGTTGTTCTTCACCGTCTCGGAAAGCGGAGTGATACACGCCAGCCCGTTCTTGCCGTTCATGTTTAACCCATCAGATCCACAGACACCCTCGCGACAGGAGCGACGATAGGACAAGCTCGTATCCTGGCCTTTGAGCATCTCAAGTACGTCCAGCACCATGAGGTCCTTGCCACCGGTATCCACCTGGAAATCCTGCATGTACGGTTCACTATCGGATTCCGGGTTATAGCGATAAATACTGACTTGTAACATAGCTCTTGGGGCCCCTTAGTAAGTACGTGCCTTGGGTTGAAAGGTTTCCACGGTTTTCGGTTCGAAGTTCACGCCGCGCTTGCCCACTCGCTTATCGCTGGGGAAGTACAACGAGTGGCACAGCCAGTTTTCGTCGTCGCGCTCCTGGAAATCGTCGCGCGCGTGCGCACCGCGGCTCTCCCGGCGTCCCTCGGCAGTGATCGCCGTCGCCTCGGCCACCTCAAACAGATTGTGCAGTTCCAGCGCCTCGATGCGCGCGGTATTGAAGGCCATGCTCTTGTCTTCCAACTGGGCGCCCTCGATGCGCGCGCGCAGGTCTGACAACTTGCTGATGCCCTCCTGCATGAATTCGCCATTGCGGAATACGCCGAAGTGGTTCTGCATGACGTTTTGCAGTTCCTTGCGCAGGTCTGCCACTTTCTCGCCGCCGGTGTTGGCGTTGAGCTTGTCCAGGCGAGACATGGCCTGTTCAATATCGGTGTCTGATGCATCGCGTAGTTCAATGCCATCACGCAACGCGTTTTCGATGAACAGTCCTGACGCGCGGCCAAACACCACAAGGTCAAGCAGGGAGTTGCCACCCAGGCGATTGGCGCCATGCACAGACACACAGGCAACCTCGCCACAGGCATAGAGGCCAGGCACAATTTGGTCGTTGCCCTGGGCGTCCTGGGTGATGGCCTGCCCGTGCACATTCGTGGGAATACCGCCCATCATGTAATGGCAGGTAGGAACGACCGGAATCGGCTCCTTGACCGGGTCGGCGTGGGCAAAGGTTCTGGACAGCTCACAAATACCCGGGAGCCGGCTCTCCAACACTTCCTCTCCCAGATGATCAAGCTTGAGGAAGACATGGTCCCCCTCAGGCCCACAGCCACGCCCCTCGATAATTTCGAGCACCATGGATCGGGCCACAACATCGCGCCCTGCCAGATCCTTGGCGTTGGGCGCATAGCGTTCCATGAAGCGCTCGCCATCCTTGTTGATCAGGTAACCACCCTCTCCACGGCAGCCCTCGGTGACCAGCGTTCCGGCGCCGTGTATGCCGGTGGGATGAAACTGCCACATTTCGATATCCTGAACGGGCAAACCAGCTCGCAATGCCATGCCGATTCCGTCGCCAGTGTTGATGTGTGCGTTAGTCGTAGAGGCATAGATGCGCCCTGCACCGCCGGTGGCAAAGACCGTTGCCTTGGACTTCACATACACTGTCTCGCCCGTCTCGATGCAGATGGCAATTACACCCACCACGGCACCGTCCTGGTTTTTCACAAGGTCAGTGGCATACCACTCGTTAAAGAAGACCGTCTTGTTCTTCATATTGCCCTGGTAGAGCGTGTGTAGCAGAGCATGCCCGGTACGATCAGCGGCGGCACAGGTCCTTGCGGCCTGACCTCCTTCGCCATAGTTTTTGGATTGGCCACCGAAGGGCCTCTGATAGATGCGGCCCTCCTCTGTTCGGGAAAACGGCAAGCCCATGTGCTCGAGCTCAAACACCGCCTCGGGACCCACACTGCACATGTATTCGATCGCGTCCTGGTCGCCAATATAGTCAGAGCCCTTGACGGTATCGTACATATGCCAGCGCCAGTCATCGTTGGGGTCGTCCGAGGCAATTGCGCAGGTAATTCCGCCCTGGGCCGACACAGTATGGGACCGGGTGGGAAAAACCTTCGAAATCACCGCTGTCTTATAGCCAGACTGGGCCAATTGCAGGGCTGCACGCATGCCTGCACCGCCACCGCCCACGATGACGCCGTCGAATGAAATGGTTCTTAGTGCTGCCATGGTCTTAACCCCAAAGGATCTGGATACCCCAGATCACATAAACAATAATCAACAAGCTGCAGCCAATCTGGAACGCCAGTCGCAGGGCGTTTCCGAGGTTGCCCAGCATGCGCTCGGTCAGGTAATCCGTACCCACGGCCCACATGCCGATCCAGGCATGCGCTGCAAGCGACAGAATCGCCAGCAGCGTGAATACTTTCATCGCGGTTGTATCAAACATCGCGGACCACTGGGCATAGTCCATGCCCCCTAGCAAACTTGCGCCGATGCAAACGAACCATGCCAGCAAAATAACCCCGCTGACGCGCTGCACCAGCCAATCGGACACACCGGATCGACCGAAACTCGTGACTGCCTTTACCATATCCAGACCCCCGCCAGCATTACGAGGACCGCCGACAGTCCAATGACGATCTTCGCCCCCAGCACGCCCCCTTCCATGGTTTCACCAAACCCAAAATCCATCACAATATGCTTGATGCCCGCGAGTGAATGGTAAATACCTGCGGCAAGCACACCCCAGATCACCAATTTCGCAATGGGACTGGACAGACACTCGACAACAACCGCATACCCCTGGGGGCCGCTAAGGCTGCGTTCCAGGGCCCACAGCAGGATAGCCATGCCAACGAACAGGATCACGCCGGTTGCGCGATGCGTAATAGATGCCCATGCGGTAATCGGCAGACGCATGGAGCCTATGTCCAAATTAACGGGACGCTTGTCTTTCACAGTTGGTTACCATTTGTTGACGCCTCGTCGAGGCGATTAATAGATTGGATTGACGCGGCGCCGAGGCGCTTTGCCTGCGCGATCGCTTACTGTCAAAACGCGCGAAATTATAGGCACTTACGCCTCCAAATACAAACGCCGGGGCGCGGTGGGCAACGTCGGGACAATGCCGATGGATACCAGCCGGCAAGCTCCGCGAAAGCGCCCGCTCAATTGACAAAAATCACCGAAACTTTATAGTGAACCCCCCACGAAGTTGCACCTAGGAACTTATATGAGCGACAAGAAGGCGACCCTGACTATTGACGGGCGAGAGGAGGCTGTCGAGCTTCCAATTTACTCTGGCACCCTCGGCCCGGATGTTGTCGATGTTGGCGGCCTCACCAGTCAAGGCATGTTCACCTACGACCCGGGCTTTGTCTCCACGGCCTCCTGCGAATCCCAGATCACTTACATCGATGGCGGCCAGGGCATCTTGCTGCACCGGGGGTATCCCATCGATCAGCTGGCTGAGCATTCCGACTACCTCGAAACCTGTTATCTGCTCCTCTACGGCGAGCTTCCCACTGCCGCCGAGAAAGAAGCCTTCGTTGGCACCGTGCATCTGCACACTATGGTGCATGAACAGATTCGCACCTTTTTCAACGGCTTCCGACGTGACGCTCACCCCATGGCCATCATGTGTGGGGTGGTGGGTGCGCTATCGGCGTTCTACCATGATTCACTGGACATCTCTGACGAGAAGCACCGCCAGATTGCTGCCTTCAGGCTGATCGCGAAGATGCCGACACTGGCCGCCATGAGTTACAAGTTCTCGGTCGGGCAGCCTTTTATGTACCCCGATAACGACCTGAGCTACGCCGAGAATTTTTTGCACATGATGTTCGGCAATCCCTGCGAACCGAGCAACGTCAGCCCCGTGCTCGCTCGCGCTATGGATCGCATCTTCCTGCTGCATGCTGATCATGAGCAGAACGCCTCGACTTCCACCGTACGGCTGGCAGGCTCATCCGGCGCCAACCCGTTCGCCTGCATCGCAGCGGGAATTGCGGCGCTGTGGGGCCCGTCGCATGGGGGGGCCAATGAGGCGGTGCTGGAGATGCTCGAAGAGATTGGCGATGTCTCCCGCATCGATGAATTCGTTGCGCGCGCCAAGGATAAAGACGACCCGTTCCGCCTCATGGGTTTTGGCCATCGCGTCTACAAAAACTTCGACCCCCGGGCGAAGGTCATGAAGGAAGCCGCCGATGATGTACTGGCGGAGCTGGGCATCACCGATGATCCCCTGCTGGAGATCGCCAAGCGACTCGAAGAAATCGCACTGTCTGACGACTACTTCATCGAGAAAAAGCTCTACCCCAATGTCGACTTCTACTCCGGCATCATCCTCAAGGCCATCGGTATACCGACCAGCATGTTCACCGTAATTTTCGCGGTCGGCCGCACCGTGGGCTGGATTGCCCACTGGAATGAAATGATCAGCGGCAGCTATCGCATTGGCCGGCCGCGCCAGCTGTATACCGGCTACGCGCAGCGGGACTTTGTCCCCCTGGAAAAACGCTAGCGGCGCAAAACACCGCATTATGAAGGCCGCCTCGCGGCCTTTTTTACTGTTACAACCGCTTTGGAACCACGACCTACAACAGATAGCTTCATGCCTTCAGGGGAACGCCTACTATGGCAGCAATCGTAATCAGCGGGACAGGACTCTACACGCCCTCCCAATCAATCAGCAATGAGGAACTGGTTGCGTCATTTAACGCATACGTGGAACTGTACAACAGCGAAAACACCCAGCAGATTGAAGCGGGTGAACTGGAGGCACTGCAGCCGTCTTCAGCCGAGTTCATCGAAAAAGCATCCGGCATCAAGGCACGCTACGTGGTCGACAAAGAGGGCGTGCTTGACCCACATCGCATGGTGCCTAACTTGCCAGATCGCCCCAACGAGGCACAATCCATTCAGTGTGAAATGGCCGTTGCCGCTGCGCAAGAGGCCATGGCACAGGCGAATAAATCTGCCGCTGATATCGATGCGGTGATCGTTGCCGCCTCGAACATGCAACGCCCCTACCCCGCAATGGCTGTCGAGATACAGGACGCACTGGGTATCAAGGGCTTTGGTTTCGACATGAACGTTGCCTGTTCGTCGGCGACGTTCGGTATACAGCAAGCGCGCGATGCGGTGCTCACCGGTAGCGCCAGGTGCGTGCTCATTCTCAATCCGGAAATTTGCAGCGGCCACCTCAATTTTCGTGACCGTGACTCACACTTTATTTTCGGTGATGTGTGCACGGCGATTGTCATTGAGAGCAGTGAAACGGCTACTGCAGATGAACTCTACGAAATAGTTGATAGCAAGCTGCAGACTATCTATTCCAATAATATCCGTAATAATTTTGGCTTTCTGAATCGCTGCGACATCTCGGGCGTGGGCAGTCCAGACAAACTCTTCGTGCAGGAAGGCCGCAAGGTCTTCAAGGAAGTCTGTCCTGAAGTCGCCAAGCAGATCTCGGAACAACTGGAGAAACTGAGCATCTCGCCCCAGTCACTCAAGAGAATGTGGCTGCATCAGGCGAATTTGAGCATGAATCAGTTGATTGCCAAGCGGGTGCTGGGACGTGACGCCAGCGCCGAAGAGGCCCCGACAATTCTCAATGAGTATGCCAACACCAGTTCGGCAGGCTCCGTCATTGCGTTCCACAAACACCGGGATGATTTTCTTGCTGGTGACCTTGGCGTTCTGTGTTCGTTCGGCGCGGGTTACAGCATCGGTAGTGTTGTACTACGCAGACTGTGAGGCCCGGCCCAGGCTACTGGGCCAGTATCTCACTGAGCGCCTCGACCAAAATCTCGCACTCCTGCTGCGTGCCAATGCTGATGCGCAGGTAATTATCAATGCGGTCTTTGGCAAAGTGTCGGGTGAGAATACCCTCATTACGCAGGTTGGCGTGAATCTCTGCCGCGGGGACCGTAGCATGTCGCGCAAAAACAAAATTTGCCGCCGACGGCAGCACCGCGAAGCCCAGTGCTTCCATCTTCGTGGCTAACCAAAGGCGACTGGCGATAATGCGGTCACGCATTTCCACGAAATAGGCATCATCTTCCAACGACGCTACCGCGCAACGCTGTGCAACGCAGTCCAGCGGATAGGAATTGAACGAGTTCTTGATGCGATCAAGACCTTCTATCAAGTCAGCACTGCCAAAGGCCGCGCCCACACGCAGACCTGCCAAAGCCCGCGACTTGGAGAAGGTGCGCACCACCAGCAGATTGTCGTAACTGTTGATCAGGCTCACTGCAGACTTGCCGCCAAAATCAATGTAGGCCTCATCGATGACGACAACCGAGTCACGACTGCGCTGCAGCAATTCTTCGATGGCATCCAGGCCCAGTAACAACCCCGTTGGTGCATTGGGGTTGGGCATGATGACCCCGCCATTGTCGGAGGGATAACCACGCACGTCGATGCCCAGGGAATCATCCACGGGAATTTGCCGGTATGACACCTCATACAGATCGGCCCATACCGGGTAAAAGCTGTAGGTAACATCGGGAAAGCAAATGGGCAACGCCTGTTTGAAAAAAGCCATGAAAGCAAATGCGATGACTTCGTCTGAGCCATTACCGACAAAAACCTGGTCAAGCGCGAGGTCATTGCTGGCCGCCAGGGCATTGCGCAGCTCTGTTGACTGTGGGTCCGGATAGAGTCGCAAGGCTGACGGCTCGACCTGTGCCAGCGCGGCAAGCACCTGTGGCGAAGGCGGATAAGGCGATTCATTGGTATTTAGCTTCGTCACCCGCGCCAGGCCGGGCTGCTCACCGGGCACATACGGCGTTAACGCGCGCGTCAGCTTACTCCAGTAACGGCTCATGCTGCTGTCACCCCTTGCACAACGTGGAACTGCTCAACCCTGCGACCCTGGCCTGCTCGACCTGCAACTTGCAGCCTCGCGGTGTATGACCGGTAGCCAAGCCTTCGCCAGGCCAAAAACGAGAAAACCCGGTGCTAACCGGGCTCACTTGACGCCTGCAAACGCTGCAACAGCGCCGGGAGTATGGCGTCCCCTAGGGGGTTCGAACCCCTGTTACCGCCGTGAAAGGGCAGTGTCCTAGGCCACTAGACGAAGGGGACACAGGTACCGTGCCGGGCACGGCCGCGACATTGTACCGAAGCACTGCCCTGATGCAAGCGATGCTGACCTTACTCGGGGCCGACGCAACTGCGGCCCGGCGCCAAGTCATTGACATCGCCACTTCACGCAAAGATTGCCTCACAGTACAAACGGCCTTCGCAGCCCGCTAGTGGAGCGCGGTATCCCCAGCAGAGCGCATCTGCGCCGGGACTACTCGGTATGCAGACCGACAAGAGACGTACCACACCGGGCGAGCCCACCCAAGAAACATTCGGGGGCTTGAGCAAAGTAGTGACAGCGTGGACCCGCACGACAAAGCGGGAAATTGTGCAACCCTCGACGACCAGAAGTATCTTGCGCGCGACCGAACGCCAGTTGGCCAGGCAGGTGCAGGTAGTCGTGTTACGTGAAGCAAACGCCTCAGGTGAGAAAACCGACCAGCAGTACGCCGATGCCAACGATAACGACAGTTTCGACCATCAAAGCGGAAAACGAAAACTGCGGAGAACGACTGTGGAGCTCTTTCTGTGCTGCTCTTAAATTCACTTACGTAACCCAAAGGCCCTAAAATTCATGAACCTATAGACTATACAGAGAAACTACGTTAAGCAAGCTGGTATAGTGTGACAAACTACGCATTCGGACGCGCTCGTTGACAGCCAGTGAATGGCGGCGCTGAGCCGTTCTGAGCCGGCAACTTCGCATGGTTTGCAGGCAGGCCAACAACGGCACTCCCTCGGCAACACGGCGCCAGCCGGATACTCATTGCACGGCAACTTACAGTCGCTCAGGCTTGTCAGCGACGGGATCAGCCCTTCCCGGCATCATTGCCGCCTGTCCTGCGCTCGACACCGGTTGAGCAAGGCAACGGGGATGGCTGAGGTGGTACTCGCATCTCACCGCGAAGCACCTGGCGTTTTCCATCGAATATCCGCCCCCCATCAAAACAATATTTCTCGACGCTTTAGAAAAGTTAATACGAATATTCCGTTGGGTGGAAATTACCTTATGATGTCGCCACTTCCAACCACAACCGAGAGAGAAGCTCATATGCGTCCATCACTTACAACAGCGTTAACCGGTGTCGCCACTGTGGCGGTTATGCTCACTGCATCGCCCGCGGCACTGGCGGTAGAGGAAGGTTGTCAGGGCTTTGGCCCGCAGACGCCCAGGGATATCGACCAACTGGCAGGAACTAACCCGCGATCGTTCTCACTGGCACCGCCCTCTAGCGAGCTCAACCTGTGCAACATTCATTTCCACCAGAACGCAGAGCACAAGGCGGCAGCCTTTTCGATTGCCACGAAGGGCGATAAAGATGGTGTTGGAGGCGGTTTTCAATGCGGGTTAACGACGTCGCTGTCGGACGCGGAACTCAAGCCCGTCAAGGAAGAAGTCTGCGGCGGAATCGAGCCTGGTGACACCATTGAGGTCCACTGGGTATTCTCGTCATGCGCTGTCGCCCCCGGACCCGGCCTGGGCTCCTGTCTTGCCAGTAACTGCGCGAATCCTGACCTCAGGGTAGAAACACAGGTTTTCACCGTGGTCAATGATAACGACGCCATCGACTTTGAGGACCTGGACTACGCTGGCTCTGCGCAAGACGGCCTGCACCAGCCTAAGGCGATCCCATCAAATACCGGTGCCCCAGTGCAATTTGCCGGCTCTACAACAGGGCCCAGCTTCTCTGAGTCGACCTGTTCGCCACTGCAGGTGAGCTGGAGCGTCCGACCACAGTGTGCCAAGGTCGATATCAATAGCCTTGCGCGCTGGTGTGAAGACAACGCCTTTGACGAGAACAAGGCGCATGGTGTGCGCGAACTCGTTACCAACCCTGCCCTGTTGTCTAAAATCCACTAGGAGGGCTGCGGCAGGCTAGTCCCGCCCCACCCCCTGGTCTGGCCGCGCTGTGAGCCCCCGACGCAGCGCGGTTTTTTTTTGCGGATCGCGCTGAGAGTAAGCCCCCTAGCCGAAGCGACCGGTAATGTAGTTTTCAGTCAGGTGGTGCTGTGGGTTGGTAAAAATCTCTTTGGTGTCGCCGACCTCAATCAACTTACCCAGGTGAAAATACGCCGTGCGTTGAGAGACGCGCGCTGCCTGCTGCATCGAATGTGTGACGATGGCAATCGTATACTTTTCCTTGAGTTCATCGATCAGTTCCTCAATGCGCGCCGTCGCAATAGGATCCAGCGCCGAACACGGCTCGTCCATCAGGATGACTTCCGGACTGACCGCAATGGCCCTGGCAATGCACAGGCGCTGCTGCTGGCCACCGGAAAGCCCGGTTCCCGGCTTGTCGAGCTGGTCTTTCACCTCGTTGAACAAACCCGCGCGCCGCAGGCTTTTTTCCACGATCTCATCCATCTCGGCATTGCTGTGCGCCAGCCCATGAATCTTGGGACCGTAAGCGACATTTTCATAAATGCTCTTGGGGAAAGGATTGGGTTTTTGAAAAACCATGCCAACGCGGGCACGCAACAACACGGTGTCTTGTTGCGACTGGTAAATATCTTCATTGTCGAGGGTGATGTTCCCCTCGACGCGGCAGCCCGGGATGATGTCATTCATGCGATTGAGTGTGCGCAGAAAGGTCGATTTACCGCACCCGGAAGGGCCAATCATCGCCACCACTTCATTGCGGCCAATGTCCAGTGAGACGCTCATAATCGCCTGTTTATCACCGTAGAAGACATTGACATTGCGCGCAGACATCTTGGCGTCTTCCACCCAGGGGGTGCCAATCGTCTCGTGATCGTCGGCCGCATGATTGATATCGAGCGCCTGCTGCGGCTTGTCTGCCTTGTCTGCTGTGCCCTTGGAGGAGAAGTTACCCATGGATGCTACTGTGCTCATGCCAAATCTACCTTTTCATTGTGCCATTGCAGCTAGTGAGTTTCGAACCTTCTGCGCAAATAGATCGCAACAGCATTCATGAGAATCAGGAATCCCATCAGCACCATAATGGCAGCCGAGGTTTTCTCCATAAAACCGCGTTCCGGGCTATCCGCCCAGAGGAATATCTGTACCGGCAGCACCGTAGAGGGGTCAGACACCCCGCCCGGTACATCCATAATAAAGGCAACCATACCAATCATAAGCAAGGGAGCAGATTCACCCAGCGCCTGCGCCATGCCAATGATGGAGCCGGTCAGGATGCCTGGCATGGCCACGGGCAGAACGTGATGGAACACGGTTTGCAACTGCGAGGCACCCACACCCAGTGCAGCCTGCCGGATCGAGGGCGGCACGGCCTGAATGGCTGCACGGGAGGTGATAATAATCGTAGGCAGCGTCATCAGGGACAGCACGATCCCCCCCACCAGCGGCGCTGAACGCGGCATTTCAAAGAAGTTGATGAAAACGGCCAGACCGAGCAGGCCAAATACAATGGAGGGTACCGCAGCCAGGTTATTGATATTGATTTCAATCAGGTCAGTGAGTCTGTTGCGCGGTGCAAACTCTTCCAGATAAACGGCAGCAAGCACACCAATGGGAAACGCCAGGCAAAAAGTCACCATCAGCGTAAAAAAGGATCCGTACAAGGCGGCCTTGATCCCTGCCAGTTCAGGCTCACGCGAGTCGCCAGACGTGAAGAACGCCACATTGAAACGTGATTCTGTCTTGCCCTGCGCCTCAAGCCGATCAAGCCATCCGATCAGGTTGTTCTTTACCTTGCGATCCTCCTCCGCCAGTTCGGTATCAACCTGGCCCTTCAGATAACTGCCCGCCTCTGAATGGGCCCGCAGCCAGATCTCTTTTTTCTGGCCCAGCAGTTCTGGCTGCTCCAGCAAAAGGTCTCGCAGATCATACTCGGCGCCGATACTGATCATCCGGTACAGTGCGCGCTTGTCCTTGCGCGAGGTGACATCGGGGAACATCTCACGCAATCCACGCTTGATCGCACCGCCAAAATTCGCCGCTTGCAGTTCCTCGGCGCTGGCGCCGGGCGCTACACCCAGCGCGTCCGGGTCCAGATCGATAGTCACCTGAATGAAGTGCTGTGTGAACGCCGGCGTACCCTTGATGACAATGTCTGCCAACAGGACGAACAGAAACATAAAGCCAGTAAGCACTGCGAGCAGCCCGTACAGCTTGAAACGGCGCTCGCGCGCGTAGCGCTTCTTCAGCGACGACCTGATCAGGCTGGTATTGTCGGGGGAGGACGGATTACTCATACTGTTCTCGGTAGCGGCGCACAACGTAAAGGGCGATAACGTTCAGTAGCAGTGTCACGAAAAACAGCACCAGGCCCAGCGCAAACGCTGCCATGGTCTTGGGGCTGTCGAACTCCTGATCTCCGACCAGCAGCGTCACGATCTGCACGGTAATCGTGGTGACCGCCTCCAGTGGATTCGCCGTCAGCTTGGCCGACAATCCGGCGGCCATCACGACTATCATCGTTTCACCAATAGCGCGGGAAACCGCAAGCAGAATGCCGCCCACGATGCCGGGCAGCGCCGCGGGCAGCAGGACCTTGCGTATGGTCTCATTCAGCGTGGCGCCCATACCCAGTGACGCCTCGCGCAAACTGTCGGGCACAGCGTTGATAATGTCATCCGAGAGGGACATCACAAAGGGAATGATCATGATCCCCATTACGATGCCCGCCGCCAGCGCGCTTTCAGAGGCAACACTCAGGCCCACCGATTCCCCCAGATTGCGAATGAAAGGCGCGACCGTAAGGGCGGCAAAAAATCCGTAAACCACAGTGGGGACGCCAGCGAGTATCTCCAGGACAGGTTTGGTAATCGCCCGAAAACGGCGCGTAGCGTATTCAGACAGGTAAATCGCCGACATCAAACCTACAGGCACCGCAATGACCATGGCTACAGCCGAGATCAACAACGTGCCAACCAGCAGCGGTACAAAACCAAACGACCCCGAGGCTGCCACCTGATCGGCGCGAATAGCCATTTGCGGGCTCCACTCGAGCCCGAACAGGAAATCAGTCAGGGGAATCACCTGAAAGAAGCGTATTGCCTCAAACAGCACTGAAAGCACGATTCCAAGGGTTGTCACCACCGCGATAAATGAGCAGCCAAACAGCACCCATTGGATGATGCTCTCTACGTGATTACGTGCACGTAGCCTGGTATGAATACCCTTGAGTACCAGCAGGCAGCCAATCAGCGCCGCCAGGAACACGCCCGCCGCCTTCACCATGGAAAACTGCGACGCTAGCTGCTGGTAATAGCGCGCTGCGCTGAGCTGCGTCTCATCCAGTTCCTGGCCGTCGATACCGCCCTGCGCAAAGCCCAACACCTGATTGTAATAAAGACCAAGTTGTTCGGCTGGGAGTGTCTGGATAGCGCCCGGCAACTGCGCAATCACGGCGTCCTGTATGTAGCGGTCTTCGGAGACTGTGAATACCAGCAGAATCAGGAGGGCCGGTATGGCGGCCCAGGCGGCGGCCATGTAGCCATAGTGCTTGGGCAAGGAATGCAGACTGGAATAACCGCCCTCGCGCAGCGCCAGGGTTTCAGAACGCTTGCGCCCGAAAAAAAAGCTGGCCAGACAGAGCGCTACCAGAACAATAATGACCGAGGGTGTCTGCATAATCTTTGCTAGGGGCAACTGAAACTAAACGAACAGCAGCCTGATGCGCCTCCTGAAACAGAAAAAGTGCGCCGTCAGCAACGGCGCACCTTTAGACAATCCAGCCTGCTGAATCACCAGCCCTTGTCACATTTCCAGCGGTTTGAGGCGTTTCACATCATCCTGCACCTGCTTTAACGCATCGTAAGGCAGGGGTATCAACCCGCGATCAAGAAGATAACCGTCTTCACCCATTGCACGATCAGAGGTGAACTCCAGTGCATACTCCTGGATGCCGGGGATTTTACCGACATGCGCGCCCTTGAGGTAGAAATACAAGGGCCTTGAGACTGGATACTCACCGCCGGCGATAGTGTCGAAAGTGGCAGCCACGCCGTCGATGACCGAGCCCTGTACCTTGTCGCCGTTTTCTTCAAGAAAGCTGTAGCCGAAGATCCCCAGCGCAGCAGGGTTGGCCTCCAGTTTTTGCACGATCAGGTTATCGTTCTCTCCCGCTTCGATATAGGCGCCATCTTCTCGCAGGGAATAGGCAATGGTCTTAAAGATGTCGCTGCCTTTGGGGGCCTTGCCTTTTTTGTCGACCATGGCCTGGTAGAACCCCTCGGGCATACCTAACGCGGCGATCGCTGCCTTGATTTCGGTGGCCTGGTCTGCGCCAAGGTCGTACAGCGCCTTGAGGCTGGGCACACCCTTGGCACCGCCACCCATTGCCAGCTCCGAGAAGGCATCACGCGTGCCGGAGGTGGGAGGTGGACCCAGCACTTCGATTTTAGTGGCGGGAAGCGCCGGGTTGATGTCGCTCCACAGCATATTCGGGTTGGGAACAAGCTTGCCGTCCGCACCGGGTACGTCCTTGGCCAACGCATAATACAGGTCGGTGAGGCTCAGCTTCAGCATCGGCGCCGTCTTGGCGTTGGCGATTGCAATACCGTCATAACCTACGAACACCTCAATGATGCTAGTGACGCCGTTGGCCTGGCAATCGTCGTACTCGCTTTTCTTGATACGGCGTGAGGAGTTTGTGATGTCAGGCGTGTTCGCGCCCACGCCACTGCAGAACAGCTTAAGCCCCCCGCCAGAGCCAGTGGATTCAATTTTTGGCGCCTTGAAGCTGGTGGATCGCCCAAAACGCTCGGCGACCACTGTAGCGAATGGGTAAACAGTCGAAGAGCCCACAACGCTGACGCTGTCGCGGTTCGCAGCGAGGCTGGCAGAAGCCATACAACCCAGTGATACGGCCAGTAATCCACCCAAAATTTGCTTTTTCACCTGATTGCTCCCCTCATGATCTAGTGAGTTTGAACCGCGTCTTGCGCACCGTGTCGCGTGCCGGGGCCATTCTATGGCGCTTATGTTACGCAAATATGACAGGCCGGCAAGGCCGGCGGAAGCTGGCCAAAAACCCACCCCCCGCCGTTGCGTCGGCCGCACAATGCCGGATTTTCTGCGCCTTCGCCACCAGTATTTCATAGTGAAAAGCCAGGGTGCCGGGTATCGAAAACCAACGGGGGTCAGATCTCGTCGGCGATATCCGCGAGCTCCTCCAGACGGCCATGCCGCACGTCATGGCCCTTCACCAGGTAAATGACCCGCTCTGCGATGTTACAGGCGTGATCGCCTATTCTTTCGAGGCTGCGCAGCGCCCACATCTCGTTGAGAATCGAGCTGATCGCCCGGGGATCCTCCATCATGAATGTCACCAGGCTGCGCATGGCCGAACCGTACTCCTTGTCGACTTCCCGGTCACGCTTGAGCACGGCAATGGCCTGCTCCACGTCCAGGCGTGCAAACGCATCCAGGGACTGCTGCAGCATGTCCGCCACGCGATTGCCAATATGCTTCAATTCGACGCAGCTACTGGGAGAAGCACCGGCCTCGGTGATGCGAATCACCTGCTTGGCGACCTTTGCGGCTTCGTCGCCGATACGCTCGAGGTCGGTGTTGACCTTGATGATGGCGATCACCAGTCGCAGGTCGCTCGCGGTGGGTTGCCGGCGCGCAATGATCGTGGCGCACTCGTCGTCGATTGCCATCTCCATCTGGTTCACTTCATTGTCGCGGGCTACGACCAGTTCAGCCTCGCCGCTGTCGAGCATCACCACTGCGTCCAGCGCACTCTTGAGCTGATTCTCTACTTTGCCGCCCATCTCGAGCATATGGTTGCGCAGGGATTCCAGCTCGCTGTTAAAGCGTCCTGATATATGCTGTTGGTAATCTTCCTGTTTAAGTGTCACTTGAGCCTCCTTCTGGGAACTCCACTGTGAACGTGCTGCCGACGTTCAGTTCACTTCGAATTGTGAGCGTGCCATCATGGGCCGCCAGTACGTGCTTGACAATAGCCAACCCCAGCCCCGTACCTCCGGTGGCAGATGACCTGCTGTCGTCAACACGATAGAAACGCTCAGTCAGTCGAGGTATGTGCGCGGCATCAATTCCTATGCCCTGATCCTTCACTTCAACTATGCATTTGTTCTCCTGCGAATACCAGCGAACGATTACCGGCGACCCGTCCGGGCTGTACTTGATCGCATTACTGAGCAGGTTGGAAAAAGCGCTGTGCAACTCTCTGTAATCCCCATAGACACGTTTGTCAGTCTCCAGCACGAGTTCCACGATGCCGCCGGGAAAGGCCTCGCGAAACTCCTCCTTTATTTCCTGGAGCAGACTGCCAATGTCAATGAGCTCGCGCTTCTCCTGGCGTTGCTCGGTTTCAATACGCGACAGCCACAGTAAATCCTTGAGCAGCGTTTCCATGCGCTCCGCCTGCTGACTCATTTGACGCAGCGCCTTGCCGTAGGCCTGCGGCAGCTCACCCTGATGCGCCAGAAACGTGCTCAAATAGCCACTGATCACCGTTAGCGGCGTACGCAACTCGTGAGAGACATTGGCAACGAAATCGGTGCGCATTTTCTCCAACCTGACGGATTCGCTGATATCCCGGACAAAGAGCAAACGCTCGCCGGCGCCAAAATGAGTGATCTCCACACGCCGATAACGGGGCTTTTCGCCGCCAGTGACGTACTGCAAAGGAGCGGTATAGTCGTCCGCCAGGAAGTAGGCATTAAACTCTGGCTCACGCACCAGATTGGTCAAGGTCTGTGCGGTGTCTTCCGGATACCGCAAGTTGAGCAGCTTTTCTGCCGCCTTGTTAAACCACTTGATCGCGCCCTGGCGGTCAACCATGACCACGCCATCGCGCATGGATGCGAAAGAATCCTGCAGATACGTTACATTGGCCTGTAGTTTGTTCTGGGTTTTGCGATTCTTGCGCTGATGAGAATAGATACGAGCGAGCAGATCGCCCCAGACCCCATAGGCATCGGGAGGAGCCCGCTCCGGATCCTGCAGCCAGGACTGTACCTTTTCCATCTGATAGAGCCAGAATACGATGAGGCCAAGCAAGACGGCGATCACTGCCTCGTGCGGGTAACCGTATATCCAGCCAAACAGCAGCGCTACCGCCAGCAACACGGCAATGCGTGCGGCGGCAGCAGTCCAGGTCATCGCGTGAGCACGTCGGGCGTCACACCACACCCACCGAGGAAAAACGGTAACCGGTGCCGCGCACCGTCTGGATCAGGTTGCTGTAATCGCCATGAGGAGATTGCAGTACTTTTCTCAAACGCCGAATATGCACATCGACTGTTCGCTCTTCCACATAGACGTTTGCGCCCCAAACACGGTCGAGCAACTGGCTACGCGTATACGCTCTTTCGGGGTGTGTCATAAAGAACTGCAGCAAATTGAACTCAGTGGGGCCCATATCCAATGGATGATCGGCGATAAAAACCCGGCGGCTGTTGCTGTCAAGTACCAGACCCGCGACCTGCACGCGTTCGCCATCAACCGCACCCTTGACGCGACGGAGCAAGGCCCGAATCCGGGCAATCAGCTCCTTGGGCGCAAATGGCTTGGTGATGTAGTCGTCGGCGCCGACGTCCAGGCCTTGCACGAGGTTGTCTTCAGCGGTTTTCGCCGTGAGCATAATGACGGGTAGATCCCGCGTCAGTTCATCGCGCTTGAGCCGCCTGAGCAGCTCCAGACCAGATCCACCGGGCAGCATCCAGTCGAGCAGCACGAGCTCGGGCATCTCATCCACGATCATCGTGTGCGCCTGTTGAATGTCCTGTGCCTCGAGGCATTCAAAGCCTTCAAACTCAAGCGCCATTTTCAACATATCGCGAATCGCAAATTCGTCGTCGACGATCAGAATAGAACCTGATGACATAGTGCCGCTACCCCCCGCTTAGGTTTATCAGTGGGGTATTAAATGACTGGAATGTGACAGATACATGACAGCTGACAACAAATCAACAGCTACTCGCAAAACGGCGCGCGAATACCGGGCATTCTACCAAGCACTTCGCCTGCAACCCTACCGCAGGCTCGCGTTGATGTTCTGCAACATTTTATTGCCCGGACACAGCTCCGCCTCGGTCAGTTCGTTCAGGGGGCGCTGGGACGTTTCCATCACGTCGTGCAGGTCGCGCGAATCCTCATCCATATAGATGAGACCAGTCAGGATCGTGCCGTTGGCCCGATGATCCTCGATGGTATTGATCGCTGAGCGTCTGTCAAAGGGGTTGAGGTCCTCATCCACTTTGTACAGGTGGATAGACGATCCATCATGCATAGTGACCTCATGCGTATAGCCGGGCTTGTACTCGGTCGTAATCTCAGTGCGCATTGGCACGAAATCGATGGTTCCGGTCGCCTCTGCGTGCTCACGCACAAACTCGTAGCTTTTGGTCGATTGCGGGTTATTGTTGAAGGTCACGCAGGGCGACACCACATCAATGAGGGCGAAGCCACGGTGACTGATCGCCGCCTTGATCAAAGGCACCAACTGTTCTTTATCACCCGAGAAACTGCGCGCCACAAAGGTCGCGCCCAACTGCAGGGCAGTTGCGCAAAGATCGATGGCACCAAAGGGGCTCGGCTCACCCTTTTTGCTCGCCGAACCCTCGTCCGCCGTGGCGGAATCCTGGCCCTTGGTGAGGCCATAGCAACCGTTATTCATAACGATATACACCATATTCAGGTTGCGGCGTGCGACATGGGCAAATTGCCCCATGCCGATCGAAGCCGTGTCGCCATCGCCAGACACGCCCAGGTACAGCAAATCCCTGTTGGCCAATGCCGCGCCCGTCACGACGGAAGGCATGCGGCCGTGCACCGAGTTGAACCCGTGCGAGTTACCCAGAAAATACGTTGGCGCTTTCGATGAACATCCAATACCCGACAGTTTGGCAATCTTGTGCGGTTCGATAGACAGCTCATGACAGGCCCTGACGATCGAGCCACTGATGGAGTCGTGGCCACAGCCGGCACACAGCGTTGAGATGGAACCCTCGTAATCTGCCTTGGTGTAACCCAGTTCATTTTTTGGCAGTTCCGGGTGACGAAACCTGGGGACCTGATAACTCATGACTTCTCTCCTGCAGCGCTGGCAACAGTGCGTTGATGTATTGGCTTCACATTGTCGCCGTTCAGGTGGGTCCTGATCTGCTTGCGAATATTGCGTGCACTGATGGGAGTTCCATCAAAGCACAGTACCGATTTGAGTTTGTCCGGCCCGAATTCAAACTCTGCCATCAGCAGTGTACGCAGCTGTGCATCGCGGTTCTGCTCTATCACAAACACCTCTTCGTGGGCCTCGATAAAGTCCTTTACTGCGCTGTTGAATGGAAAAGAACGAACGCGCATGGCGTCCATGTGAATACCATCATGGGACAGATAGTCGAGGGCTTCCCTGGATGACTCCTCACTGGTGCCAAAGTAAATCACACCAAAGCGCGTCTCTTTACCGCAGGGGTTAATCTCTGGCTGGGGCACGTAGTCTTTAATCGTCTCCCACTTGCGCAGCAGGCGCAGCATGTTTTGCTCATACTCCTCGCCCTTCTCCGTATACACCGCATACTCGTTACGCGAGGTGCCGCGGGTGAAAAACGCGCCTTTGGTAGCATGCGTTCCCGGATAGGTTCGGTAGCAGATTGCGTCTCCGTCCACATCCAGGTAGCGCCCAAAATCCATGCCGTTTTCCAGATCTTGTGCCGTGACAACCTTGCCACGGTCATAGGTTCTTTCGTCATCCCACTCCAGCGGAGGCGACATGTTGTCGTTCATTCCCAGGTCGAGGTCGGACATCACGATAATCGGCGTCTGCAGGCGCTCGGCGAGATCAAACGCCTGCGCACCAAAATCAAAGCACTCACCCGGAGTCGATGGAAACAGCAACACCTGCTTGGTGTCGCCGTGAGACGCATAGGCGCAGGAAAGCACATCAGACTGCTGGGTTCGCGTAGGCATGCCGGTCGAGGGGCCCGCGCGCTGCACGTTAAACAGCACGGTGGGTATCTCGGCAAAATACGCCAGGCCAAGAAACTCACTCATCAAAGAAACGCCGGGACCCGACGTTGCGGTGAAAGCGCGCGCGCCATTCCAGGCGGCACCGATTGCCATGCCGATTGCCGCCAGTTCGTCTTCGGCCTGCACGATCGCGTAGTTTTTACGGCCCGTGCCCGGATCAATACGCATGCGCTTGACGTACTTGTCAAAGGCATCGACCACTGACGTCGATGGTGTAATCGGATACCAGGCGGCGACGGTGGCACCACCATACACCGCACCCAGGCCCAGCGCGGTGTTGCCGTCCAGCAGTATTTTGTCGCCCACTTTATCGCTGGTCTCAACGCGAATACCGATGGGGCACTCGTAGTTGTTACGAGTCCACTGATGGCCCAGTTCCAGCGCATGAATATTAGGCAGCACCAGTTTTTCCTTACCCTTGAACTGATCCTCGACCAGGCTGGTCAATACCTTGAAATCCATATCCAGCAGGGCCGCCAGGGCTCCCACGTAAATGACATTCTTGAACAGCTGGCGCTGTCTCGGGTCGGAATACTCCTGGTTACAGATTGTGGTCAGCGGTATCCCGATGATATTCACATCGTCGCGCAACAGGCGAAGGTCCAGTGGCTTGGTGTTGTCATACACAAAGTAACCGCCGGCTTCCACCTCCTGGATGTCCTGCGCCATACTTTGTGGATTCACAGACAGGGCGATATCAACGCCCCCACGACGCCCCAGGTAGCCCTTGTCATTCACCCTCACCTCGTACCAGGTGGGCAGGCCCTGTATGTTCGATGGGAAAATATTTTTCGGGGACACGGGGATGCCCATACGAAACAGCGCTTTGGCGAACAGATTGTTGGCGCTTGCCGAGCCAGTACCATTGACGTTGGCGAACTTGATCACAAAGTCGTTAACGGATTCTATACGCTTCATGACTACTGCCCCGCCTGCGCTACGTTATAAAGAAATTTTTGCATGTCCCAGGCCGTGGTCGGACAGCGCTCGGCACACAGGCCGCAATGCAGACAAACGTTCTCGTCTTTAACCATGACGCGCTGGGTCGGCAAGTCAGCTGACACGTAAAGATCCTGCGAGAGTTCGCGGGCGGGCGCGGTCAGGCGCGTTCGCAGTTCGTCTTCGTCACCGTTGTGTGTGAAAGTGATGCAATCCGTGGGGCATATATCCACGCAGGCATCGCATTCAATGCAGCGATCTTCATAGAAAACCGTCTGCACGTCACAGTTCAGACAACGTTCTGCCTCTTTATAGCCGGTGGCAACATCAAAGCCGAGTTCGACCTCCATCTTGCGGTCTGCCAATGACGCCTCCAGTGGCGCCAGCGGAACCACGTATCGCTTGTCGGTTTCAATCGCGTTGTCGTAGCTCCACTCGTGCACACCCATTTTCTGGCTGGTGAGATTCACTTCCGGGGCCAGGCGCTTGTTGACGTCCTCTCCCTTGCAGAACAAGTCGATACTGACTGCTGCCTGGTGGCCATGGGCCACTGCGGTGATCACGTTCTCCGGGCCAAACGCGGCATCGCCGCCAAAAAATACGCGCTCGTTTGTGGACTGAAACGTGATCTCGTTGACGACGGGCATGTCCCACTTATCGAACTCAATACCAAGGTCCCGCTCGATCCAGGGGAAAGAGTTTTCCTGGCCGATAGCCATCAGTACCTCGTCGGCCTCCATGAACACAAGGTCTTCATCGGTCGGCACCAGCGATCGATTACCCTCCTCGTCGTACTGCGCCTCTACCTTCTGGAAGCGCATACCCAGCAACTTACCGTCTTCAACGACGAATTCCTTGGGCACGTGGTTGTTGTAAATGGGAATGCCTTCATGCATCGCATCTTCTTTTTCCCAGGGGGAGGCTTTCATGTCTTCGAAGGGGCTACGCACCACCACGCGCACGTCTTCCCCACCCAACCGCTTGGACGTGCGGCAGCAATCCATTGCCGTGTTACCACCGCCCAGAACAAGCACTCGTTTACCGATCGAATGGGTGTGCTCGAACGCCACACTGGAGAGCCAATCGATACCCAGGTGTACGCTGGCACTGGCATCTTCCAGCCCGGGAAGGTTCAAGCCCTTGCCGCGCGGCGCGCCCGTTCCAACAAAAACCGCGTCGTAGTCCTGATCCAGAATGGATTTCAGGCTATCAACTTCAACATCGAACGTTGCATTCACACCGCGCTCAAGAATGTAGTTGACCTCTTCATCGAGCACTTCAACAGGCAGTCGAAACGATGGGATCTGGCTGCGCATCATACCGCCGCCGGCGAACTGGTTATCAAAAATATCAATGATGTAACCCAGCGGTGCAAGATCGCGCGCCACGGTCAGTGATGCCGGGCCGGCGCCGATCAGGGCGATGCGCTTGCCGTTCTTCACAGTGGGTATTTCCGGCAGCAGGTCGCGAATGTCTTCTTTGTTGTCCGCCGCGACACGCTTCAATCGGCAGATCGCCACTGGCTCTTCTTCAACACGTACGCGTCGGCACGCCGGTTCACACGGTCGATCGCAGGTGCGCCCGAGAATCCCCGGAAACACATTCGAGCGCCAATTGACCATGTAAGCCTCGGTATAGCGCTGCGCGGCAATCAAACGGATGTACTCGGGCACTGGCGTATGCGCAGGACACGCGTGCTGACAATCGACGACTTTGTGGAAGTACTCGGGATTTTTTATATCGGTTGCTTTCACTGATACTGCTCACATGGGCACACATTTTATAATGGTATTGGCCGGGCTGGTTGGCACCGTGTGTCACACCATTACGCGGGACGGATTAGTGTGTCATATGTCAAGCGCTATTTCATTACGAGGGGCGGCCGAATCCCGTTACTTTTCCGGAGGTTATGCGAGTTTTGTGAACTTGGTGCCCCATCTTGTACTGCGCCCTCTTCTGCCTTTCAAGGGAAGCCTAGAACCAGCCAAAAAATCCGCCCGCGTCCTCCAGTTCCTTTTCGCAAGCCAGCAGCTGGGTGCGGTAGGTCGCCGCGCGGGCCTCCACTTTTCTGGCGACGCGCATCAACCAGGGCTTTTGCCGATAAGTGGCGCGATTATAGCCGCCATGGCCCTCGTGGTAGGCAAGATAGAGCGGGTAAGCCTGGGTACGGGAAATACCGCTGCGCTTGTAAGACTGGTAGTTGTACCAGCCGACAAAATCAATGGCGTCATCGAACTCATCACGGTCAGCTCCATAGCGGCCGGCACTGCGCTTGTACTCGTTCCATGTTGTCGTCTTTGCCTGCGGGTAGCCAAAAGCACTGGACGGCCGCGGCCCGGGAATAAAACCCAGGATCTTCTTGCGCGGCGGCTTGGCCTTGGCCTGGAATCGCGATTCCTGATGAATAATCGCCATCATCACGGAAATCGGACTGCCCCATTCCTTGCGCGAGTCGACCGCGTCGTCATACCAGCCGCGCTTCTCCCTGAAAATCTCGCAGATGTTATCCGGATTACTCGGGGGGCTTGTCGTACAGCCGACGACCATCAACAGTGCCAGTACACAACACCACCGCGGCAGATTCATCGTGCGCACCTCATACTGTCACCCCGTGTTGCGCCAGCGCCTCAAGCAAGGCCGACTCATCGATGACAGTGACATCCAGCGCCCGCGCGCGGACAAGCTTTGAGCCTGCTCCGGGGCCAGCCACCAGACAATCGGTTTTGGCAGACACGCTGCCGGCGACTTTGGCGCCAAGCCCCTGCAACAAGGCCTTGGCTTCATCACGCGACAGCGCCTCCAGCTTACCGGTCACGACCCAGGTCTGCCCGGCAAGCGGTAACGCATTGGCATTGGCAGTATCGATGTCTGGCCAGGTAACGCCGGCGCGGCGCAGGGCTGCGACCTCCTCGAGATTCCCTGGCGCGTCGAAAAACTGCACAAGGTGATCGGCCACCACGGGGCCGACATCCTGCACGGCCAGGTAGTCAGACTCGCTGGCCGCCAGCAATGCTTCCCAACTTCCAAATGCCTGCGCCAGATTACGCGCTGTGGTTTCACCAACCTCGCGGATGCCCAGGGCAAAAATAAACCGCGCGAGCGTCGTGGTCTTGCTGCGCTCCAGCGCATCAATCAGGTTCAGTGCAGACTTCTCACCCATGCGCTCAAGTGCCACCAGTTGGGTCAGGGTGAGGTCGTAGAGGCCCGACAGACGGGTCACCAGGCCCTCGTCAACGAGCTGGTCGACGAGTTTGTCGCCCAGGCCCTCGACATCCATCGCCCGACGTGAGGCATAATGCTTGATGGCTGCCTTGCGTTGCGCTGAACAGACCAGGCCACCGACGCAACGCCAGACCGCCTCACCCTCTTCGCGCTCGACGGGCGAGCCACAATCCGGACACCTCGTTGGAAAGACAATGGCAGTGGCCCCGGCTGGCCGACGCTCAACAAGGACCGAAACAACCTGGGGAATGACATCGCCAGCCCGTCTGACCACCACCGTATCGCCGATCTGTACACCCAGTCGTGCGATTTCATCTGCATTGTGTAGCGTGGCATTACTGACTGTCACACCGCCGACAAACACGGGCTCCAGCCGTGCCACCGGCGTAATGGCACCGGTGCGGCCGACCTGAAATTCGACATCGAGCAAACGCGTGACCTCTTCCTGGGCCGGAAATTTACGCGCAATCGCCCAGCGCGGCGCGCGCGATACGAAGCCCAGACGTTGCTGCAAATCAAGTGCGTTGACCTTGAATACGATCCCGTCGATATCATAGGGCAGCCCCGCCCGGCGCGCCGCCAGCGACTGGTAATACGCATCACAGGCATCGATGCCGGTCACAACGGCGGACTCCGCGTTAATTCTCAGGCCCCACTGTGCCAGGCAGCGTAAAATCTCTGAGTGTCGATCCGGCAAACGCCCTCCCTCCACCAGGCCCACACTGTAGCTGCACATTTGCAGGGGACGCGTTGCCGTAATACGCGCATCGAGCTGGCGCAAACTGCCAGCCGCCGCATTGCGTGGATTGACAAAAGGTTTTTCTCCACGCTCCCGGGCCTGGCGGTTCATGCGCTCAAAGCCATCACGGGGCATGTAGATTTCACCTCTCACTTCAAGCACATCGGGAAATCCGCTGCCGCGCAGGCGCAGCGGAATGCTGCGAATAGTGCGAACGTTCTGGGTGATGTCTTCGCCCGTCGTGCCGTCGCCGCGCGTTGCCCCGCGCTCCAGAACACCGTGGCGATACAACAGGCTGACGGCGATGCCGTCGAGCTTGGGCTCGCAGGCAAACTCCAGTTGGGCATCAGGTAATGACAAGCGCTCAAGCAGGCGCCGGTTGAACGCTTGCATATCCCGTGCATCGAACGCATTGTCGAGCGACAGCATGGGCACCTGATGCGTGACCTGCTGGAACTGCGCCAATGGCGCCGCGCCAACCCGTTGGGTCGGCGATTGCGGGTCAATCAGTTCAGGATACTGTGCCTCAATGGCTTGCAGTTCCTGCAGGCCTCGATCGTACTCGGCATCAGGCACCGTGGGGTCGTCGAGTACATAATACTGGTAGTTCCACTGATCAAGCTGCTGGCGCAGGTGCCCGGCTCGCTCTGCTGCCTCCCGCTGTTCCATCGGTGCGACGCGCCGCTAGCGTGTCTGCGCGAGCATGCGCTGGCCCAACTCACGGATTTGCTGTCGCGAGTGCTCCATCGCCTGACGGGTAAGTACACTGCGTGATTCATCGAGCACGTCGCCACCCAGATTACGTGCCACCGCCTGGGCCGTCTCCAGCATGTAGTCGTAGGCTTTCATCATGTCATCGGGGCCTGGCAATGTGACGAAAAACACCAGGCCAGGCGTATTGAGCTGCGCCATATTGTCGATATCAAAAACACCGGGTTGCATCATGTTTGCCACGCTGAACTGAATCGCCCCGCGCCCCGCCTCATATTCATGGCGATGGAAAAAACTCATGTCACCGAAGCGCAGGTCGCACGCCAGCAGGATGTGCAGGATATCTTCACCACGAAAACCATTGGGGCTGCGGGCCACCACGTTGAGCATGAAGACCTCAGGCTCAGGGGCGCGTGGCAACTTGCCAGCCGGTGGCGGCGTTGAAGCGGGTGTGGCGCCCTCGGGGGCTTCCTGCGCGAGCCATTCCAGCGTTTCGTCGTCGCTCTCGTCAAGGGAATTCATACCCTCAAGGAGATCGTCGTCGGGCGGATCACTTGCGTGTGCTTGCGCAGCGGCAGAGGACAGGCCGGCCGCCTTGAGAAGGTCCCCGCGCTCGACCACCCTGGCACCGCCATTGGGCAGTTCTTTCAGCCAGCTGAGGTCTTCTGCCCTGTCGCCGGGAATCTCATCGGGGTCAACCAGCTTTACTTTCACCCGCGAGCGGCTTTCGCTCTTGATTCGACGCCATGCGTCCAGAAGCACGGCAACAATCAGGAGAACCCCGATGATTACCATCCAGTCTCTGATTGTCAGATCCATCACGCCCCGCTACCTCGCCCCACTGCCTGGCACCACTGTTGCCCTGTTATTTAGCTCGCCGCAAGCTCGGCGGCTTCGTCCACATCTACGGATACCAAACGCGACACGCCGGGTTCATGCATCGTGACTCCCATTAACTGGTCGGCCATTTCCATAGAAATTTTGTTGTGTGTAATGTAAATGAATTGGACCTTGTCGGACATCTCTTTCACCAGCCGGGCATAGCGACCGGTATTGGCGTCGTCCAGCGGTGCGTCCACCTCGTCGAGGATACAGAACGGCGCGGGATTGAGCTGGAAGATCGAAAATACCAGGGCGATGGCTGTCAGGGCCTTTTCACCGCCCGAGAGCAAATGAATTGTGCTGTTCTTTTTGCCCGGTGGCCGAGCCATGATTGAGATCCCTGTATCGAGCAGGTCATCACCGGTCATTTCCAGGTAGGCACTGCCGCCACCAAACACCCGCGGAAACAATTCACCCAGGCCAGCGTTGACCTGCTCGAAGGTGTCGCGGAAGCGGCTACGTGTTTCCTTGTCGATCTTGCGGATCGCAGAGGCAAGTGTATCCAGTGCCGCGGTGAGATCCTCATCCTGCGCATCCAGATAGTTTTTGCGCTCTGACTGCAGCGTAAACTCATCAATGGCGGCAAGGTTGATAGGACCCAGGCGCGCAATGCGATTGGCGACTCTTTCAAGGTTGCGCTGCCACTCTGCCTCGGTGGCACCCTCGGGCAGCGTCGCAATCACCGCGGCTACATCCTGTTGGTCATCCCTGAGCTGCTTGTGCACCGTCTCGCGCTGTACCTGCAGCGTTTGACTGGCCAGTCGCTGTCTTTCAAGTTCTGAACGCACAGTGTCAGCGCGCTGCTCGATCGCAGCGCGTTGCTGTTCTGCTTCGCGCAGTTGATGCTCAGCTTCCGCCACCTGTTGTCTGGCCTGGGTCAGCTCGCCTTCGGACTCCAGGCGTTTCTCCAGTTGCGCCTCAAGCTCGCTGCGCAGGCCCGCCAACGGATTGTCGTTCTCCGCCACCGCAGCGGTAAGGCCCTCACTGCGCTCGCGCAACTGCACTACCTGCCGATCGGTTCGTTCGATCGACTCATGCATGGAACCGACCTGCGTCTGTAGCGACTGGTGACGCATTGCCACCTGGTGAGCTGCGTCTTTATCGTGCCGGGCTTTCTGGCGCGCAGCGTCCAGTGTGGTGCGAATCTCATCGCGCGAGGACAGCAGCGCCTCGCGTCGATTGGAATCGCTCTCCATGGACTCAATAGACTCTGCCAGCAGCCTGCGCGCTTCGCCGATTGCGTCCTGCTCCTGGCGAAACTGCTGCTGCGCCTCGCTCAGTTCTGTCTGCACGCGCTCACGGCGCATGTGCAGTTGCTCAGCCTTGGCACGCAGGGCAGACAGCTCGGCGCCCAACTCCGCGTGCCGGCGCGTGCTCGCCTGTAACTCGCGCAGGCAAGACTGTCGATCGGCCTCGAGTGCCTTCAACCGCTGCTCCGCTGCCTGCTCGTCCTGGCTCAACATGGCTTCGCGCTGCTGCGCCTGCTGCAGCGCCTGCTTTAATGTCGCCAGTTCCTCACTGCGCTTGATAATGCCGCTGTCATCAGCGCCCGCGCGGCTGATTCTGAGCCAATGCGCACCCAACCAGATACCATCAGGTGTAATCACTGATTCATGCCCGGCGAGACGATCGCGCATGGCCAGAGCCGCTGCCAGATCAGGAGCTGCATAAACTGATGACAGCAGCGCCCTGGCCGCTTCGCTGCCGGTCACCCTGGAAGCGAGCGTGTTGTCGGCGCCAGCATGGCCGCCAGCGGGCTCTACCAGAAGAATCTGTCCCTGTTCGAGATCGTTCAGGTACTCACTGAAGGGCGCGATACTGTCGACGCAGACTGCCTGGAGGTAATCTCCCAGTACGGTCTCCACTGCCTGCTGCCACCCTTCCTGTACCTGCATGTCATCCAGTAAGCGCGGGCTACTGGACAGCTGCTGCTGCGCCAACCATTGACTTACGCTCTCATCGGACTGCTCCAGCGCAGCCTGCTGCAACGCCTCCAGCGAGGCGATACGGCCCTGCAGACGCTGCATTGAGCTGCGTGTTTCGCTCAGCGCCTGCGCCAGCCCGGCGCTAGTATCGCGCGTCGCAGTGATATCCTGCGCATGCTGCTCAGACGCTTGCTCCTGCTCGGTCATTGCCTCCTCGAGCGCGGCAAGCTCGGACGCAAGGTGCTCCGCGCTGGCATCCTGGGGGGTTTCGGCCAGGGCTGTCAGCTCCTGCTCTAACTGCCGGCTGCGACCCTGCAAGCGCTGTAACACCTGTTCAACATGTTTAATACGGGATTGCTGCACCTCGGCCTGCTGTCGCGGACCCGCAGCGTCGTGGTTAAAGACATCCCATTCCTGCTGCCAGGCATGCATCGCTTCTTCGGCCTCGACCAGCGCCCGCGATGAGGCAGATTCCGCGCCCTGCAAGGTGTCCAGCTCGGGGGCCAGTACGTCCAGTTCTTCCTGCCAGCCAGCGAGCTTCTTGCGGTCAATGCCCAGATGACTCTCGGCCTCTTCCAGGCCACTGTTAGTCTGGGCGAGATCTTCCTGCAACTGACGCCCACGCTCCTGTTGATGCTTGATGGTTTGCTCGATGCGCGCGACTTCCGAACCCAGAGAATAGTACCTCGCCTGCACCTTGTTGAACGCGTCGTTGCGATCCGTATGCTCTACACGCAGTCGTTCAATGCTGCTGTCAACCTGCGCATGCTCGGAGTGCACCGACTCGAGCTTGACCTCGAGCTCACCAATAGACTGTGCCGCAGTTTTGATTTCGGTATCCAGTGACTGCCACTGTATCGATAGTAACTGTGCTTTGAGCTCACGCTCTTCAGCTTTGAATTCGGCGTACTTTTCCGCTGCTTGCGCCTGACGCTGCAAATGCTGGAGCTGGCGTTCCAATTCTTCACGCAGGTCCGTCAGGCGCTCAAGGTTTTCCAGCGTGCGACGCATGCGGCTTTCGGTTTCCTTGCGGCGCTCTTTGTACTTGGAGATCCCCGCGGCTTCCTCGATAAAAACGCGCAGCTCTTCCGGCTTGGATTCGATCAGGCGACTGATCATGCCCTGTTCAATAATCGCGTAGGAACGCGGGCCCAACCCCGTTCCCAGGAATATGTCAGTGATATCGCGGCGCCGGCACCTGGTACCATTGAGGAAGTATTCGGATTGGCCCTCACGGCTCACCTGCCGCTTGATGCCTATCTCGGCGTAGCTGGCGTACTCACCACCCAACTTGCCCTGGCTGTTGTCAAACACCAGCTCGATGGAAGCTTGACCCACCGGCTGGCGATTGACTGATCCGTTGAAAATGACGTCGGCCATGGATTCGCCGCGCAGGTTCTTCGCCGAGCTCTCGCCCATCACCCAGCGCACAGCGTCGATGACATTGGATTTGCCACAGCCGTTGGGACCGACAATGGCACACATATTACTGGGGAAATTGACGCTGGTCGGGTCGACGAAAGATTTGAAACCAGCCAGCTTGATCGTCTTTAGTCGCATATCACTTTAGGTTTTATTAATAGCTCGTTGATTTTAAACGATTTATCTATTTTTTTATTAGATTTTCGCCAGCCCGGAACCACAACATATAGTGTATAGGCTTTCAGCGGGCAACACTATGCCTGAGCTGGCTTATTCAAAAAAAATCCCTGCCGGGTGCGGCGGCAGCGCCGGGTGCGGCACCCGCGCGCGCTACTTCGGCTGTAATTGCAGGCTGACCACCTGCCCGTCCAGGGCAGGCTTTATCGGTGCAGATTGCGCCAGCCAGGTCGCGTTGGCCTCACCCGGGCGACCGCTGGGAGACACCTGAACGCTGACGACGACCGCGGTACTGGCAGAAAGCTGCTGGCCCGCCATGGAATTGCGATCATCGAGTGTGATTTGCAAGGGCAGTTCATCACCCCGACGGCGCACTACCGCAATCGGCATACGGCTGTCAGACTCGGCGTTCCTGGCCAAAACAAAAACCGTATCACTGGCAGCCAGCACGGCGCCCTCGGGCAGTGTCACGTTCACATTCACACCCATGAGCCCATCTGCACCGGCCGCTTGCCCTGCAGCAGCTTGCGCACCCACGCCAGCGCGCTCACCGGCGCCACCTTGAGCGACGGGGCCGCTCAACTGCTGCCTCGCGCGCGCAATGACATCTTCGATCATCGCGGCATCGGGTGAGCCCGGCGCCTGCAATGCCAGCAGGCGCTGCCAATAGCCTATGGCACTGGCAAAGTCGCCGCGCTCATAGTTTGCCATGCCGAGCAAACCCAGTGCCGTGCGCTGCTGTGGATCGGTTGCCAGTGCTGTTTCTGCCCGTAGCTGTGCGCTGTCCGACAGGGTACGACCTGAAGCCAGAAACTCCGCCTGCGCTGCGTACGCCAGCGCCTGGGCATCCTCCGGCACCGCTTGCAGAACCTGCTCATAGCGCTGCAGGGCGCCGGCGTAGTCCTGCTGCCCCATCATGTAGCGGGCCACGAGCGAGGCATAGTGCAGGTTATCCGGGCGCTGCCCTGCGCGCGCATCGATACTGGCAATCAGCGCCTGCATCTGAGCCGGGGTGGTAGTTTCGTCCAGCGCCTCCAGCGCCTGCGCGATGCGGACATCTTCAGCGCCACCTAGCCGGTAATACAGCAGGGCCGCCATCGCAATGATGATGGGGATGAGAACCCACACAGGAAACGGCTTTTCCGCGACCACTGCGCCAACGGCAGGCTGGCTCTCATCTTCAAGGAGCTGCAGCCTGGCATCTTCGGTCAGCGAGGCGTCTTCCTCCACAGCCAGTTCCTGTTCGCGACGCCTGAACCACGCGAGGTTCTCTTCCTGCAAACTGCGCTGGTCGCTGCTGCTGCGCCGGGGAAGATAGAAAAATACTGCGCTGCTGAGTGCGATGAGTGCGCACACCACGTAAAAGCCGATCAAGGTTTATCCTCGTCCTGCGCCAGCAACGCGCGCACTCGCTGAGCTTCCTCTGCGCTGATGCTCTGCTCCTGCAGCTGCGCCGCGCTGGACCGCGATCGAATGGTCAGCACCGCCAGGCAGGCGCCCATAAGCAGCAGGATGCCGGGCGCAAGCCACAGCACCATACTCGGGCCACCAAAGCGCGGCCTGTAACGCACGAATTCGCCGTAGCGAGCCACCATATACTCGAGAATCTCATCGTCGCTGGCCCCCTCCTCCAACTGACTGTGCAACAACTGGCGCAGATCGCGGGCGATGGGGGCGTCAGAATCCGCAATGTTCTGGTTTTGGCATTTCGGGCAGCGCAGTTCCTGGCTCAGGGCATAGTAGCGCTGTTCCAGCGTCGGCTCGCTGAACTCGTAGGTTTCCACGACCGCAGCAGCGCGCTGCGCTAGCGCCAGGCCCAGTAGCAGGAGAATCATCATGCGGCTGCGAGCAGGCATCAGCGTTGCAACTCCTCATAGAGTGGTCTCAGGGTTTGCTCCCAGACCCGTTCATCAACGACACCGGCGTGACGATAGTGCACTACGCCTGTTGCATCCACGAGATAGGTTTCGGGTGCGCCATAGACCCCCAGATCCAGGCCAAGGCTACCCTGGCGATCGGCAATGTTCAGCGCATAGGGGTCGCCCAGTTCCTGCAACCAGCGCAGTGCTGCGGCATCTTCATCTTTGTAGTTCAAACCAATGATGCGCACGCCCTCGCTCGCAAGCCTGACGAGGTAGGGGTGCTCGTGCAGGCACGACGGACACCAGGTCGCCCAGACGTTGATCAGGCTCACCTCGCCCAGCAGGTGTTCACGGGTACGGTTCTCACCGGTTACCAGGTCGGGCAGCAAAAACTCCGGTACCTGCTTACCGATCAGCGCAGACGGCATTTCTTTCGGGTCCAGTGACAGTCCACGGAAAAGGAACAGTGCCAGAACCGCAAAAATGAACAGCGGAACAAAGAGCTTCAGCCTAGACGCCATGCGCCAGCCCCGGTGATGCTGCTGCAGGGTCGCTCACGCGTTGGCGCCGGTAGCGTCTATCCAACACTGTGGCAAAGCCGCCTGCGGCCATCATAATGGCACCGAACCACATCCAGCGAATCATCGGCTTATAGTGCAGGCGAATCGCCCAGGCACCCTCAACGCCAACAGGTTCACCCATGGCAACGAACAAATCGCGAAAAACACCGGCATCGATGGCCGCCTCTGTCATGACTTGACCGGAGGCAAGATAACGCCTTTTCTGTGGCGCGAGACGTGTCAGCAGTTCGCCATTGCGCCACACTTCGAAGCGCGCCTCATCAGCCACGTAGTTGGGGCCTGGTACCTGGGCGACACTCATAAAGCGGAATTCATAGCCGGCCAGTTCCCGGCTGTCACCGGGCTGCATTTTGAGGTCGTGTTCTATGGCGTACTGGCTGGTTGCGACCACACCCACAATACACGCAGCAAAGCCCAGGTGGGCCAGCACCATGCCCCAGTAACTGGGCGTAAGGCGACGTAGCCCCGCCCAGGCGGTTTTCGCGGTGCGCATGCGCAGCCAGATATCCTGCAACAAGCCAAACAACAACCATGCGGCAAGCAGCACCGCGATAGCGACCCAGATGTTATAGGGGGCATTGAGCAGCGGCAGCGTTATTCCACAGGCCACCGCAGCAATTGCAGCCGGCGCCAGGCGTACCTGCCAGCGTGACCAGCTGTCACGCTTCCAGCGCGAGGTGGGGCCAAACCCCATGACCGGGGCCAACAGCGCCATCAGCGGCACAAACACCGCATTGAAATACGGCGGCCCCACCGACACCTTGCCCTGCCCGAGGGCGTCGACCAGCAGCGGGAACAACGTGCCGAACAGAACCGTCAGTGTGGCAACCAGGAAGACCACATTGTTGTACAACAACAGGCTCTCGCGTGAAAGCCACTCAAAACGTACCCGGCTGCTGACCGAAGGGGCACGCAATGCGTAGAGCACCAGAGAACTGCCCACCACGATGGCCAGGAAGATCAGAATGAAAAGGCCGCGCTCGGGGTCCGTTGCAAAGGCGTGCACGGAGGTCAACACCCCCGAGCGCACCAGAAAGGTACCCAGCAGACTCAGGGAAAATGCAAAGATCGCCAGCAGTACCGTCCAGCTCTTGAACAGGCCGCGCTTCTCGGTCACCGCCAGCGAGTGGACCAGCGCTGTACCGGCCAGCCAGGGCATGAAAGAGGCATTTTCAACTGGATCCCAAAACCACCAACCGCCCCAGCCCAGTTCATAGTACGCCCACCAACTTCCGAGCATGATGCCCAGCGTGAGGAAGGCCCAGGCAACGTTGGTCCAGGGTCGCGACCAGCGCGCCCAGGACGCATCAAGACGCCCGCCCAACAACGCGGCTATGGCAAATGCGAATGCCACGGAAAACCCGACATAGCCCATGTACAGCAACGGCGGATGAATAATCAGCCCAGGATCCTGCAGCAGGGGGTTGAGGTCGTTGCCGTCTAGCGGTGCGACCGGGAGCAACCGTTCAAACGCATTGGAGGTAAACAGGGAGAAGGACATGAAGCCAACACCGATGGCGCCCATCACAGACAGCACCCTGGCGAGCATGATCAGTGGCAACTCGCGGCTGAACACTGCCACCGCTGCGGTCCACGAGGCCAGAATCAGTATCCATAGAATGAGCGAGCCCTCGTGATTACCCCACACAGCGGAAAACTTGTACATGACCGGTAGCAGGGAATTACTGTTGCCGGCCACCACTTTCACGGTGAAGTCATCCTGCAAGAATGCCCAGGTGAGACATATATAGCTGATTGCAACAAACACCAGAATGCCGATCGCCAGGCCCGGCGCCAGCCGCATGGCCCGTGCGTTGCCGGCCCAGGCTCCCCACATCGGCACAACCGTCAGCAGCACCGCCAGGCACAGGGCGACAATGAGGACGAAATGACCGATCTCTGGAATCATATTGGCTTGCCCTTGATATCGTGACCCGACGCCTTGAGGGCCTCGGCAACTTCGGGTGGCATGTAATTCTCATCGTGCTTGGCCAACACTTCGGTGGCCTCCAACACGCCATTGGCATTCAGTTTACCGGCGGCAACGGCGCCTTCATCTTCATCGAACAGGTCGGGCAGAATACCGACATAAACCACGTCCACGGACGATTGGTAATCCGTGAGCCGAAAACTCACCCGCAGGCTGCTGTCGTCCCGCACGATACTGCCCTTCTCGACCATCCCCCCCACGCGCAAGGGCTTGCCTACCGGCGCCAACCCTGCGGCCACTTCTGAAGGTGGATAGAACAGGTTGATGTTGCCGCGCAGGGCGTACAGCACCAGCCCGATAGCGGCACTGGAAAACAGAACGACAAACACCACAAGCACCAGGCGCTGGCGCCGGACCGGATGCATCAGCGCACCCCCTGCGCCGAATCGGCGCGCGCTTGCTCACGGCGCACGGCGACGGCCAGTTGGCGCAGCGCGCGCCGCCGGCTCCACGCCGGATACACCAGCATCCAAACCACACCCAGCGTGGTGATGGCGTAGGCCGCCCATACAAAGCCGCCGTGCCCGTCCATAACCAACGCTGCCTGCCAGCTATCAAAATACATCAGCCCTTACCCTCTTCAACAATCAACCGCCTCACCCAGCCTGTACGGGCTTCCCTGCGCAGCAGTTCGGTACGCATGTTCATAAGCAGGCAGCAGGTGTACAGCGCGTAAAAGGCCACGATCATGAGTAGCAGTGGATAGAGCATACTGCTGTCGATCGTGGACTCGCCGGTGAACTTGATAGATGCCGGCTGATGCAGGCTGTACCACCAGTCTACTGATTTATAAATGATTGGAATGTTTACCGTGCCCACGAGGCTCAGCACCGCACAGGCGCGGCCTGCCGCTTCCTTGTTGTCGTAGGCGTCGTACAGCACCATTACGCCGAGATAGAGGAAAAAGAGCACCAGCATCGAGGTAATCCTGGCGTCCCACTCCCACCAGGTGCCCCAGGTGGGCTTGCCCCAGATGGCGCCGGTCACCAGGGCCAAAAACGTGAGCATCGCCCCGATCGGTGCGGCAGCGCGCATGGCCACGTCGGCCATTTTCATGCGCCAGATCAGGCTGATCGCACCCGCAATGGCCATTACGTAATAGCCCGCCAGGGCAACAACCGCAGTCGGCACATGGATATACATGATGCGGTAACTGTTGCCCTGGCGAAAATCCGGAGGGGTATACAGTAGCCCCCAGACAGCGCCAGCCACGAGTACAACCAGGGTTATGGGTAACAGCCAACGCAGAATCGTTCCGGCAATTGAATACAACCAGGGAGGAGAGCCCAGCTTATGGAAGAAAGACCACATCGCGCCGCAATTATACCCGCGCGGCGGGCGCGAACAACCGCCTTGTGCGCTTCGAGTTCGACAAATTACGCATCGATGCCAATACGCAATCCAGCAGCGATGGCAAACGGCGCAAGCGCTATGCCCAGGCTGAGCATCGCGGCAAGAATCGCCAGGTAAGGTAACACGCTGAAACCGTCCACGGCCGCCTGCACCGCCGCACTGCCGAAGATCAGAACCGGCACGTAAAGCGGCAACACCAGCAGCGCAATCAACATGCCTCCACGCCGCAGGCTGACCGTCAGGGAAGCCCCTATACAACCGACCAGGCTAAGCACGGCAGTGCCCAGCGCCAGGCTCGCCACCAGCGGCGCGATTGCCTGCACGGCCAGGCCGAGCATAATCGCAAACAGCGGCGCCATCAGTGCTAGCAACAATCCGGTGATCAGCCAGTGCGCGAGCACGTATGACAGGACTGAAAGATAGAGCGGCTGCGGCGACAACAGCAGTTGCTCCAGCGAGCCGTCGTCAAAATCGCTGCGAAACAGTGCGTCGGAGGTCAGCAGACTCGACAGCAGTGCAACGATCCACAGTATGCCCGGGGCAAAGCGCGCCAGGATGACAGGATCGGGCCCTAACCCTATCGGGAACAGGACGATGACCATGCCAAAAAATATCAGCGGGTTGGCGACATCCACAGGACTGCGCAAGGCAAGCAGCAGCTGGCGCCGCAGCAGGCGCCGCATGAATGCCACGGTGGGCAGTGTGTTCACGCGGCTCGCTCCCGGTCGAGCGACAGGCGACTGACACTCGCCTGCACGTTCAGCGGCTGATGCGAGGTGCACACGATCGCTCCACCGGCCTGCGCGTGCTGTGCAAAACGCTGTTCGAGCGCAAGCACACCCTCGCGATCAATCGCGGTAAAGGGTTCATCCAGAATCCACAATGGGCAGGGGCTGAGGTAAAGCCGGGCCAGATTGATGCGGCGCTGCTGTCCGGCAGACAGCGTACCTGCGAGGTTGTCTTCAAAACCTGCCAGTCCGACCGCGGCGAGCGCGCGTTCGATGTCACTGTCGGTGTGATCGCCCTCACCGCCGGGGTGCAGCCTCAGGTTTTCGAGCGGACTCAACAGCGGCTTCACGGCACTGCGGTGCCCGAGATACAACAGCGGCACTGCGCGTTCGACCTGGCCGTCATAGCCATACCTGGACAGGCCGCTCAATACGCGCAGTAAACTGGTTTTGCCAGAGCCGTTGACCCCTTCAACCTGCCAGATCTCGCCCGGCATCACCTGCAGGGACAACCCTGATACCAGGCCACGACCGCCGCGTTCGATAGTCACGTCTGTCGCCGTCAACAATGGCGTGGCGACGGGCGTGGCGGTCACTACAGGTTAACCACTTGGATCGCCGGTACGTGCAGGTCGGTGTCGCGCTCTACCCGCAGTCCGCCAAAGTCGAACAGCGAGGTGTCTGCCAACTGCGAGGGTGCAACGTTCGCAATACTGCGAAAGATCGATTCGGTACGACCGGGATACTCGCGTTCCCAATCCGCCAACATGCGCTTGACCTGCACGCGTTGGAGGTTCTCCTGGGAACCGCACAGGTTGCAGGGAATAATCGGGAAAGATTTGTACGCGGCAAACTGCGCAAGATCACGTTCCTTGCAGTAGGCCATTGGCCTGATAACGACATTCTGGCGGTCGTCACTCAGCAGCTTGGGCGGCATGGCCTTCAGCTTGCCGTTAAAGAACATGTTGAGGAACAGTGTCTCGACGATATCGTCACGATGGTGGCCCAGCGCGATTTTGGTTGCGCCTATCTCCTGGGCAAAACCATAGAGATTGCCCCGGCGCAGCCGCGAGCAAAGGCCGCAAGTCGTTTTGCCCTCGGGAACCACTTCCTTGACGATGCTATAGGTATCTTTTTCCAGTATCACGTAGGGTACGCCCACGGCATCGAGGTACCCTGGCAGCACCTCCTCGGGGAATCCGGGCTGCTTCTGGTCGAGATTAACGGCCACCAGTTCAAAATCCACCGGTGCACTTTTTTGCAGGTTCAGCAGTACATCCAGCATGGCGTAGGAATCCTTGCCTCCGGACACGCACACCATCACCTTGTCGCCGTGTTCGATCATCGTGTAATCGGCGATCGCATTACCAACGTTGCGCCGCAGACGCTTCTGCAACTTGTTGAACTCGGTTTTTTCTTTCTTCGACAGCTGCTGCACTGGAACCCGCCACTAGTGCCTGATTAGCCGCGCATTTTACTGGTTTATGTGCCGAGCAGTCCACAGACCGTCGCACCCGTTGCGCGCAGGGGCTGCGCCAGGCCCCGGAGCGGACCGCGCCTTGTTTTTTCGGGGGAATCCTCAGACAATGTGCGCCCTGACTTTTTTACCTTCGCCTTTTTGAGGAATTCTCCCGATGAAATCACCCGTTCGAGTTACTGTTACCGGCGCAGCCGGCCAAATCGGCTATGCCTTGCTGTTTCGCATTGCCTCTGGCGCCATGCTGGGTGACGACCAACCCGTTATTTTGCAGCTGCTGGACATTACCCCTGCGATGGAGTCACTGGATGGCGTACGCATGGAACTCGAAGACTGCGCCTTCCCCTTGCTGGCGGGCGCCGTATGTACTGATGATCCCAACGTGGGTTTCAAGGACGCAGACTACGCCCTGCTGGTAGGCGCGCGTCCTCGCGGGCCGGGTATGGAGCGCAAAGACCTGCTAGAAGCCAACGCCGCTATTTTCTCCGTGCAGGGTAAGGCGATTAATGACCACGCCAGCCGCGACATCAAAGTCCTGGTCGTTGGCAACCCTGCCAACACCAACGCACTCATTACGCAGCGCAACGCTCCCGATATCGACCCCAGAAACTTCACCGCCATGACCCGCCTGGATCACAATCGCGCGAAGACACAAATTGCGCTGAAAACCGGCACCACTGTCAACGACGTCACCAATATGACGATCTGGGGCAACCACTCCGCGACCCAGTACCCGGACCTGTTCAATGCCAAGGTCAGTGGCAGTGCTGCCATCACCCTGGTCGACCAGCAATGGTATGAAGACACGTTCATCCCCGTGGTCCAGCAGCGCGGCGCTGCCATTATCAAGGCACGCGGTGCGTCTTCTGCCGCCTCGGCAGCCAACGCTGCCATCGACCACATGCGCAGCTGGGCCCTGGGCACACAGGGCGATGACTGGGTGTCCATGGCCGTCTGCTCTGACGGGTCCTATGGCATTGCGCAAGGCCTGATCTACTCTTTTCCCTGCCGCTGCAGCGATGGAGACTGGCGTATCGTACAGGGTGTTGAGGTGGGCGAATTCAGCCAGGCCAAAATGACGGCCACAGAGCAGGAGCTCAAGGAAGAGCGCGACGCGGTGCAACACTTACTGCCCTGATCTGACGCCCGGCAAAAGGGTCGGGGCGGTCTTCGACCTTTTTTTACGCGGCAAGCCTGCGCCACCGACCGACGATGGATCAACAATGACGGACACCGCCAGCCCCAAATCCTATCACCATGGCAACCTGCGCGCTGAATTGCTTGCCACGGCGATACAGCAACTTCGCGTTGCAGGCGCAGAAGATTTGAGCCTGCGCGCGCTGGCGCGTTCGCTGGGCGTTTCACAAACCGCCCCTTACCGACACTTCACTGACAAGAGCGACCTGCTGGCAGCGATGGCCACGCGCGGCTACCGCGACCTCCTGGCGCTATTGCGCGCCGCCGGCACGCAGGCAGACGCATGCCCGCGTGAGCAGCTGCTGGCGTTTGCACGTGCCTACGTCGATTACGCCGCGCAGGAGCCGCAGCTGTTCAAACTGATGTTTGGCCCCTCTGTGCAGCCGAGCAACCAACACCCGGAGCTGCGTGAAGCGAGCCGGGACACGTTTGGGCTGGTGCGCAATATCATCCAGAGCGGTATCGACCAGGGGACTTTCCGTGATGACGAGGACATCGCCTACCTGACGAATGTCGCCTGGTCGAGTATTTACGGGTTAGCGATCGTACGTATCGATGTGCCCGAGCTCTTCGAAAGACATATCGATCTGCAGCGCCAGGTTGCCCTGGGTGTACAGATATTCCTTGACGGTATCTGCCGGGCCGAGGCCTGAACCTGAAGCACCGCCAAGACGACGCTCCAGCAGGCACTGCGCGCGAACGGCGCTGGGCCTCGCCACCCTTCGTTCGCAACGCCATGCATCAGCCACCCTCTGCACTGCGCACTGCGAACTGCGCACTGCGCAATGCCCCGCTGGCATTGCCCACAGCCATCGCTCAGCAGTGCTATAGCTCGCGCAGCACCTCCACCGGCGGTGCAGACACGACTTCCCTGCAACTGAAAACGCCCAGGCCGCCAATAATCAACATGCCTGCGGCAATACCCAGCGGCCAAACCCAGGGCGTGGGCACGTAAGCCATCTCCATTGCCTGTGTTTGCAGGACAAACACCGACAACTCTGCCGCCATCGTCGCGAGCAAGCCGGCGAACAGGCCAAGAGTCGCGAACTCGATCAACAGGCTACCCAGTATCAGCCGTCGCGGAGCACCCAGGGCCCGCAATATCGCACTTTCATACATGCGGCTGTCAACGCTGGCACGGACGCCGGCGACCAGCACCAGCGCACCGGCTGCCAGTATCACAACCAGCACAAGTTCCACCGCGGCGGATACCTGACTGACGATGGAACGTATCTGTTCAATCACAATATCCATCTCGATCACGGTTAGCGTCGGAAAGCTGCGGATCAATTCGTTCAGAAATACCTTGTTGGATTTGTCCAGGTGAAAACTGGTCATGAAGGTTGCCGGGTAAGGCTCCAGCACCTTCGGGGGAAAAATCAGGTAGAAATTGGGTCGCAGCGACTGCCACTGCAGTTGCCGGATACTGGTGACGGTGACTTCAAGCGGCTCCGACCCGATCAGCAGGCCCAGCTGGTCGCCGACATCCACGCCCAGGCGCTGCGCATACTCTTCTTCCAGCGATACTTCCGCTGCTGCGCTGCCCGCTTCCCACCATTGGCCTGCAGACACGGTATTCTCGGTAGGCAGCTCATCAGACCAGGTGAAGTTCCATTCACGCTGGCGTCGGTCCTGCGCAGGGTCGTCGGTCGTGGGCAGGGCCACGCCGTTGATCGACATGACACGGCCACGAATCATTGGAAAGAGCGGTTCACTGGGCAACGCGTTGTCGCGCAGCGTCTGCTCCACCGCCGCGGCATCCTCCGGCGCGATGTTAATCATAAAGTGATTCGGGGCATCTACAGGCAGCTGCATCTGCCACTGGCTGATCAGGGATGTACGCACCAGTACGAGCATCAGAAGCAACATTATCGCCATGCCGAATATCACAACCTGCAGCGCATTGGCGGTGCCACGACGTTGCAGTCCGGCAAGCGCCAGGCGCCAGATACTGCCGGCGCTCATACCCACTGCACGCCCGGTGCGCAGCAGCGCGACAGCGATCACCATGCCCAGAGCGCCGGTCAGCAGCAGGCCGGACAATACCGCCAGCGTGAGGACCGCATCCTGGCTGTACCACAGCATGAGCAGTGTCACAGCGGCAAAGCCGATCAGGGTATCGATCAGGGTACGCGTGGTTTCTTCGGGGGTATCCCTGCGCAGCACACGCAGCGGGCTACAGCGGCTGAGACGCCTCAGCGGAGGCCAGGCGAAGCACAGCAGACACACCAGCGAGGTCACCGCCCCCACCGCGTAGGGACGCAGCCCGGCGGGGCCGGGCTGCACCGGCAGCTGATCAGCGAACACCGCAAAAAACGCGGCCTGGATCAGCCAACCAAGAAAACATCCGCCGGCAGTGGCGATCAATCCCAGCAGCAGCAGGCTGCCACCGTACAGCCGACTGATTGCCGCCGAGGTGGCGCCGAGGCTTTTCATGATGGCGACGTAATCAGTATGCCGCTCACTGAATCTGCGCGCCGCCAGCGCTACGGCAACGCCTGCCAGTACAACCGCCAGGCTGCCGGCAAGCAACAGAAAACTCTCTGCCCGCGACAGCGCCTCACCAATACCGGGCTGCCCCTCGTCGATGGTCAGAATGCTCTGCCCCTCGATTAACTGTGGCTGCAACCAGCTATTGAACGCCGTCAACGCCGTGGCATCACCGGCATAAAGCTGCCGATACTCTACCCGGCTGCCGGGCTGCACAACACCGGTCGCCGCGATGTCTGCAAAATTCATCAACAGCCGCGGGCCGTAGCCCATGAAAGAAGACGCCTGGTCCGGCTCGGTGCGCGCAGCGGCTGTCACTGTGAACCGCGCTTCGCCGATGGTCACCGCATCACCGATGCTGACATCCAGCAAGGGAAACAGGCGAGAGTCTAGCCAGACTTCGCCCACGGCTGGGCCTGACTGCGCCGTGAGCGCTTCACCAAACGGCTCCTGGCTGTAGGTCAACTCACCGCGCAGGGGGTAGCCCGTGGATACCGCCTTGACCGACGCCAGTGACATACCACCGGCATCTGCGATGACCATAGTAGGAAAAGTCAACACCTGCGCACGGTTTAACTGCCGCTGCGCAGCGGCATCCAGCCACTGTCCTGGCAGCGCCCTGCTCCAGCGCACCACCAGATCAGCACCCAGGAAGCGGTGGCTCTCCTGTTCGAGCGCACTTTGCAGGCGTGCAGTAAAAGCGCTGATCCCCGAGACCACGCCCACGGCGAGCACCAGCGCCATGATCAGAATGCCCAACTCGCCACCGCGCCAATCGCGGGCCAGCATTTTCGTGGCAGTGATCACCCGGCACTGGCCTCGCTGAGCAGTGCTCCGCTCTCTAACTGCACACAGCGCTGGCAGCGCTGCGCCAGCGAGAGGTCATGCGTGACCAGAACCAGCGTTGTGCCAGCCTGCCGATTCAGCTCAAACAGCAAGTCAACGATGGTCCTGCCTGTGGTTGTATCGAGGTTGCCCGTGGGCTCGTCGGCAAACAGGATGTCCGGTTGTGCGGCAAATGCCCGCGCAATCGCCACCCTTTGCTGCTCGCCTCCAGACATTTGCTTCGGGTAGTGATGCAGGCGCTGCCCCAGTCCAACGCGCTCGAGGTAGTCACTGGCGGCAGCCTCGGCGCCGGCCTTGCCGGCCAGTTCCAGCGGGAGCATTACGTTTTCCAGCGCGGTAAGCGCCGGCAAAAGCTGGAACGACTGGAACACAAACCCTATGTGCTGGCTGCGAAACAGCGCGCGGCCGTCTTCATCCAGGTCGGTAATGTTGGTGTCGTGAATCACCACGCTGCCGGCGCTGGCCTCGTCGAGCCCGGCCAACAGCCCCAACAGTGTCGATTTGCCCGATCCAGATGCGCCAACAATGGCCACCGATTCACCTGACTTGATTTCCAGTGTGATCCCTTTCAGTATTTCCAGCTCGGTGCCGGCCATAGGCACCCGCTTCTGGAGATTATCCGTTTTGATCATATCGCCCCGATTTACGTCCTTTCGCTATTTGTTGCTGATGGGTGCTTTGCTGCTTGTGGTCACCACGGCACGCGCGGGCAACCCAACGACAGTCCTGATTCTGGGAGATAGTATCAGTGCTGCCTATGGGATGTCTCTCGAACAGGGCTGGGTAGCACTGCTGGAACGAAGGCTAAGAGAACAATACCCGAACATTGAGGTCGTCAACGCGAGCATCAGCGGCGAAACCAGCGCGGGCGGACTGCGCCGTTTACCTGCATTGTTGCAGCAGCATCAGCCTGATCTGCTGGTCATTGAACTAGGGGGCAACGACGGTCTGCGCGGTTTTCCACTCACGCTTTTTCGGCAAAACCTGGTCGACATGATCGAAATGGCGGCCGGCCATGGTGCACGAACGCTGTTACTGCCCATGGAAATACCACCCAACTACGGCGCCCGTTACACACAGGGATTTCGGGAAACCTTTCGGGCCGCAGCAGATACCACCGCAGCCACGCTGGGCCCGTTCATACTGGACGGAATCGCTACAAACCCGACATTGATGCAAGCCGACGGCATTCATCCCACCGTGGAAGCGCAACCGGGTATGCTGGATAACGTCTACGCCGCCATCGACGCTGCACTGCGCGCCCATGAGTGAATCCGTCTCGATGGACCTCATCGCCCGTGACCAACGCGCCGTGTGGCACCCGTATGCCTCGGCGGTGGAAACACCTGCGCTGTTTCCCGTACGCTCGGCCGCCGGCGTGCGCCTGGCGCTGACAGATGGCCGCACACTGATCGATGGCATGGCCTCGTGGTGGTGCGCCATCCATGGTTACAACCACCCGGTGCTGAACCAGGCGGTCACGGCACAGCTTGAGGACATGTCGCATGTCATGTTTGGCGGGCTCACCCACCAACCTGCCATTGAACTGGCAGAGCTGCTCTGTGCCCTCACGCCGGAGAGTCTGGAACGGGTGTTTTTCAGTGACTCCGGCTCGGTGGCGGTAGAAGTCGCACTGAAGATGGCAATTCAGTATTGGCAGGGACGCGGCCAACCGCGCAAGCAAAAAATGTTGGCGCTGCGTAACGGCTATCACGGCGATACCCTCGGCGCCATGTCAGTCTGCGACCCCGTTACCGGCATGCATCAACTGTTCAGTGATGCCCTGACGACGCAATTTTTTGCCGAGGCACCGCAAACGCCCTTCGGCGCAGTCTGCCCCGAGCATGACCTTGCCAGCGTGCGCACCATTCTCGAACAGTCCGGCGATAGCATCGCCGCGGTTATCGTCGAGCCAGTGCTGCAGGGTGCCGGTGGTATGCGCTTTTACAGTGCTGACTACCTGACAAAGCTGAAGGCGCTTTGCGATACCCATGGTGTATTACTGGTGTTCGATGAAATCGCGACGGGCTTTGGTCGCACCGGCAAGCTGTTTGCGCTGGAACATGCCAATGTCACACCCGACATACTGTGCCTCGGTAAAGCTTTAACCGGCGGTTATATGACGCTGGCCGCCACCCTTTGCACAGCGGAAATCGCCGCGGGCGTTTGCGCCAGCGAGGCCGGCGCCTTTATGCACGGCCCCACGTTCATGGCCAATCCGCTGGCCTGCGCGACTGCGCTGGCCAGCGTCCGCCTGCTGCTTTCGACTTCATGGAAGCGCAACGTCACGCGTTTGGAAACGCAACTAAGACAAGGCCTTGAACCGGCACGACAGCTCGCCCAGGTCGCCGATGTGCGCTGCCTGGGGGCCACCGGGGTTATCGAACTGCATAACGCCGTTGATATGCAGCAGGTGCAACCCATGTTTGTCGAACGTGGCGTGTGGGTGCGTCCCTTTGGCAAGCTGGTTTACGTAATGCCCCCCTACATTATGAGCGATGCCGATACCTCGACTCTGACCGCAGCGATGGTCGATGTCGTGCGACAGTTGTAAACCAGTGATAGCGTATCGCCTGAAAGATGCCGTGTTGCCGGACGGCCGGTCACTGCCTGCATGCCATGCACCTCAGTAGCGCAGTATCTCGCCGTGTGCGTAGGTCACCGCCGTACCCGTCATAAAGACCCTGTCACCTTTGACTTCGCACAACAGATCTCCGCCCCGCGTCGAGACCTGCCGCGCATGCAACGCTGAGCGCCCCAGGCGTCGCTGCCAATAGGGCATGAGGCAACAATGTGCAGACCCCGTCACGGGATCTTCGTTGATGCCGAACTGGGGGGCGAAGAAACGCGAAACGAAATCCTGGAGGTCTCCCGGTGCCGTTACGACCACGGGCTTGTCTGTGGCGCGCTGCAAGGCGGCAAAATCGGGCTGCATGGTCGCAATATCCGCTTCGAATTCGTAGACATAGAGCAACGGCCAGCCGCCGTCATCGGGTTCGCAGGCTTCGCTGGCAACACCGCCCAGTGCATCACAAATGGCGACGTCCACATCCACTGTACGCAACAAGCGCAATGGAAAATCCAGGGTAAGACCGGTATCAGTCCTGCCGACCCCCAACTCACCACTGCGCGTATGGAAGGTGATACTCGAGCGCTGCAAACCGGCATGCTCGAACAGCACATGTGCGGCAGCCAGCGTGGCATGTCCGCACAGCTCCACCTCTTGCACCGGCGTAAACCAGCGCAGCTCGAAGTCGCTGCCTCGCGGTACGTAAAAAGCGGTCTCCGAGAGGTTGTTCTCCTGCGCAATATGCTGCAGGGTCACGTCGTCCAGCCACTGCGGCAGCGGCACAACGGCGGCGGGGTTGCCGCTGAAGACCTCACTGGTGAAGGCGTCAACCTGGTAAATCGGTAGTGTCATCGCTGGCCTGCCTGTGCGTATGCCCGTTGTACTTGCGCTGTTCCCTCTAATATAGTGAGTTTTCGCAACAAACAACAATAAGGTCAGGTATCGCAGTGCCATTGAGAGAACAAACCGCACTCCAGGCGAACTTCTACCGCGTCATATTCGGGACCGAGACCCCGGCCGGCAAGTGGTTTGATATCGCGTTGATCGCCGTTATCAGCATCAGCGTCGGCGTTGTAATGCTGGATTCGATCGACCACCTGCACGTCAGCCACGGGGACCTGTTCCTGTCACTGGAGTGGGGCTTTACCCTGTTGTTTACCGTTGAGTATTTGATTCGTATCTGGTGTGCGCCCAATCGAAAGGCCTATGTGTTCAGCCTCTATGGAATCATCGATTTGCTAGCGCTTCTGCCGACGTATCTCTCATTACTGCTCCCGCAGACCACGCCGCTACTGATAATTCGTTTGCTGCGTATTCTGCGCATCTTTCGCGTGTTGCGCATGCTGTCGATGCTGCAGGAAGCCAACCAGCTGGCCGGGGCACTGCGGCGCTCCGCTCGCAAGATTTTCGTTTTCTTTTCGCTGATGATCATTCTCACCACAATTTTTGGCTGCCTGATTTATGTTGTTGAGGGGCCGGGCAATGGCTTTGACAGCATTCCGCAGAGCATCTACTGGGCGATTGTAACCATCACGACCGTCGGTTACGGCGACATCGTGCCGACAACGGCCCTGGGCAAGGCGATCTCTTCGGTCGGTATGCTTATTGGATACGCGGTAATCGCCGTGCCCACAGGTATCATCACTGCCGAGATGACCGTTGCGCAAAGTCGGCGGGCGGAACGCGAGAGAGCCAATGCACGCAACTGCAGTACCTGCGCTGCGGTGGAGGTGGACCCAGTCGCCCATTTTTGCCGCATGTGTGGCACCCAGCTGCCCCGGCCAGGCCACGCACCCGAAAGCACCGCTGCCCACCCCAAGGCTCAGTAGCTACCGGTGAACCCGTGAATTTCGTGCTACACTTGCCGCCGTTTTTTCGCAGATAGAACCCTCATGACGAGCGAGCTTTTCGGGTACCGTAAATACTGGGCTGAGTGCTTCGGCAGCGCGCCGGAACTGCCCATGTCGCGCGCAGAAATGGACGCACTGGGCTGGGATAGCTGCGACATCATCATTGTGACCGGCGACGCCTACGTGGATCATCCCAGCTTCGGCATGGCCGTGGTCGGCCGCCTGCTCGAGGCACAGGGATTTCGCGTGGGTATTATCGCGCAACCTGACTGGACCACCACCGAAGCATTTACCGCGCTGGGCAAGCCCAACCTGTTCTTTGGTGTGGCGGCCGGCAATATGGATTCAATGATCAACCGCTATACCGCGGACCGCAAGATTCGGAATGATGATGCCTACACACCCGGCAACATCGGTGGCAAGCGGCCAGACCGCGCCGTAATTGTCTACAGCCAGCGTATTCGCGAGGCGTTTCGCGGCGTACCATTGGTCATCGGCAGCATCGAGGCCAGCCTGCGACGGATTGCACATTATGATTACTGGAGTGACAAGGTCCGTCGCTCCATCCTGCTGGACAGCCGTGCCGATATGCTGCTGTACGGTAACGCCGAACGCGCACTGGTGGAAGTTGCCCATCGCCTTGCCGGCGGCGCAGACATTCACAGCATCCGTGACGTACGCGGCACCGCCTTTATCCGAAAGACCATTCCACCCCAGTGGCAAGTAGTTGACTCTACCGACATCGACGTGATCGGCAAGGCCACGCCACACCCCAATCCCTATGAGAACACACAGACCGAAGCCTGTGCGGATAAGTCGCCGGCGCAAACCAGTGTTGTCACACTCATCGATCCGCGAACTTCAGACAAGTCCGTCGTCATTCGCCTGCCAGCCTACGAGCAAGTCAGGGATGACCCCGACCTGTATGCCCATGCATCGCGCATCCTGCACAAGGAAACAAACCCGCACAATGCACGGCCCTTGGTGCAGCGCCACGGCGATCGCGATGTCTGGCTCAACGCGCCACCCATACCGCTGCAGACGCACGAGCTCGACCAGGTGTTCGAGCTGCCCTACACACGGCTTCCGCATAGCAGCTATGGTGACGCAACGATCCCTGCTTATGAGATGATCCGTCACTCGGTGAACATCATGCGCGGCTGCTTCGGCGGATGTACCTTCTGCTCGATCACCGAGCACGAGGGTCGCATCATCCAGAATCGCTCGGAGGATTCCATCATCCGCGAGATCGAGCAGATACGCGACACCTCCCCCGCGTTCACCGGTGTTATTTCTGACCTCGGCGGCCCCACGGCAAACATGTGGCGTGTAGCCTGCAAGAGCAAGCACATTGAAGCAAGTTGCCGGAAACTGAGCTGCGTCTTCCCCGGAATCTGCAAGAATCTCAACACTGACCAGACACCGCTGATCCACTTGTACCGCCGCGCGCGAACCGTGCCCGGCGTAAAGAAAGTACTGATTGCGTCGGGCCTGCGCTATGACCTGGCTGTAGAGACACCGGAGTATGTAAAGGAGTTGGTCACTCACCATGTGGGCGGTTACCTGAAGATCGCACCGGAACATACCGAGGATGGCCCGCTATCGAAAATGATGAAACCGGGGATCGGCACCTACGACCGCTTCAAGGCACTGTTTGAGAAGTACTCCGCCGAGGCCGGAAAAAAGCAGTACCTTATCCCCTACTTTATCGCCGCGCACCCGGGCACGACAGACAAGGATATGGTCAATCTGGCGCTGTGGCTAAAGCGCAACCGCTTTCGTGCCGATCAGGTACAGACGTTTTATCCCTCGCCCATGGCGACCGCAACGGCCATGTATCACAGCGGGCGCAACCCGCTCAGTCGCGTACGCCGCGATGCAGAGTCGGTGCCTACTGTGCGCGGTCTGGCGCAGCGCAGGCTGCACAAGGCGTTCCTGCGTTATCACGACCCGGAGAACTGGCCGACTCTGCGCAAAGCCCTGCGCAAAATGGGTCGATCAGACCTCATCGGTAATGGCAAGGTACACTTGATCCCGTCGCGCCAGCCACCCAAGCGCTTCCAGGCGGAGCGCGGCACAACAACATTCACCACGCAACACAATGGATTGCCACGCAACCCTGCACGGCGCAGGCAGCGCTAGGCCAAGAGCGAGAACTCGACAACCTGTTATCTGGAGCAACCACCATGAAGCCTCTGCACATTCTGTTTATCACTTTCGCAATCACGCTGGCCGGCACGCCAGGCTGGGCGCAGCCCATTGAGTTAGGCAGCCCCATGCCGTTACTTGAAATCAAGGACAAGGGGGAGCTCGTTCCCGAAGGCGATGACTTCACTTTCCAGCCCTGGAGTTCCAACAGCCAGCCTGAAACCGTGCACGTCATCCAGTATTTTGGCGCCACGCTGGGTGATCGGGATGTCTTCGCCCCGTTCACTGACCTGCTGCAGCAAGAGCTCGAACCCGGCACCGTTCACGTGACGACGATCCTTAACCTCGATGCTGCCATGTGGGGCACCAAGGGCATGGTCATGTCGGAACTGAAGAAAAACAAAACCGCACACCCGGAAGCGACGATTGTCGCTGACGCAGACGCCCTTGGCGTCGATGCCTGGGCACTGGGCAAGCAGGGGACGGGGCTGTTCATCCTGGACAACCAGGGCAAGCTGCTGTTCTCTACCCTGGGTTCGCTGCAGCAAGACGAACTGGCACCGACGATTGAACTGATACGTGCCAATATTAAGCCCTAGGAGCCTCTAGCGGCTCCACCTTGAGCTCGTGTTCTTTGTGCTGCCGAAGATCGCGGCACTGGCCGGCGTCATCGCAAACTCCAGCGCGGTGTTGGTGCCCCGTTTTTACCCGTCCGTTAATACCGCCACGGTGGCCTGTTGGCGCGTGCAGACTGGCTGCGTACCTGCGGCGTCACACAAGTGTGGCCCCAAGTACCCACGATACTGCGCCGCAACGCGCGACTAGCGGCCTGCGCCGCGATGGGTTGACGCGGTCGGTACCGCCTGTAGCGGGTTTTCCGGCCACGGGTGCTTGGGATAGCGGCCACGCATTTCCTTACGCACATCCTGATAGCTGCCACGCCAGAAACCCGCGAGGTCCTGCGTTACCTGCAGTGGCCTGCCGGCCGGTGACAGTAAATGAACGAGCAGCGGGACGCGCCCATCGGCAATCGTTGGGGTATCTTCGCAGCCGAACATTTCCTGGAGTTTCAGCGCCAGCACCGGCGGATCCTGCGTGTAATCTATTACAATATTGGAACCGGAAGGGGCAACCCATCGCTCCGGGGCAATTCTTTCCAGTTCCAACGGCAGCGGCCAAGGTAAAAAGGCACGCAAGATGTTTTTCAGGTCCAGCTGTTGAAAATCTTCGAGCCGACGCACTTTGCCCAGGTGAGGCAGCAACCAGGTCTCCAGCGATGCCAGCAAACCTTCGTTAGACATATCAGGCCACGGGTTTTCGACATCCGTGCTACACACGCGGTGCATCAACTGGATGCGATATCGCCATTGCAGCAGGTTTTTGGTCCATGGCAGGACTTCCAGTCCACGCTTGCGCAGCACATCCAGCAGAGCTGCCTCGCGGGCATCATCAGACACCTCGGTCAAAGGCTCCACAGAAATCACGATCTTGCCGACCATGGTGTGACGCTCGGCAACAAACCGATCGTTACCGTGGTCCCATTCCACATGATTCACCTGGGTCACCAGCGTAGATAGAATGGCCTTGAAGCTGCGTGGATCCAGCCGGCAGGCACTGTATATCCTGTCATCGCTGTGCGTACCGCTGCCTCCCAACTCAGCGACTGCAAGCCATTCCTGCCCTTGCAGGGCGTCATTAGCAGGCAATACGGCACCGCGGCCGTTACTCAACTGGTAACTGAGCCCATCGCCGCCGGGGCGCAAACGCGCTATGCGATCGGGATACGCGCTGGCGAGCAATACGCCGAGTATTTCTGATTGACCCGTTTCCAGCGCAAATTTGCGCGGTTTGTGTATCTCACTGGCCAGCCGGGCGTAACGTCTGGCTTGTTGCCAGATTTTCTTGAACCAGCCTTGCTGGCCAGGTAACAATTTTTCTTCGCCCATGAGCAGGTCGATGCTAACGGCAATATCAGCGCCGCGCTCGGCAAGGGGGTTTCGCTCAGACAGCGTCGCAGCCAACAGGCACGCCGTTTCAGTTGCGTGAATATCGCAGCCCACCAGCAGCATATGCGCCAGGCGAGGATGCAACGGCATCTGGGCAAGCCGCACGCCGTGCGGAGTGAGCTGCACCTTGCCGGATTCCAGCGTGAATGCGGCGCCGCACATCTGTAGCGTCGCGATGGCCTGCTGGTAGGCCGCAGCTGGAGGCTGGTCCAGCCAGGCCAGCTCCGACAGGGACTCAACGCCCCACGACAGTAACTGCAATGCCATAGGGGCCAGGTCTTCCTGCAAAATTTCCGGTGTACTGTGCTCGACCAGTTGCTGGTGTTGTTGTTCGGACCACAGTCGATAGCAAACGCCAGGACGCTCGCGACCCGCCCGCCCCTTGCGTTGCTCAGCCGATGCCCTGGAGATCCGCCGTGTCGTCAGGCGCGCCATTCCCGTCGTGCTGTCAAACATGGCGACGCGCGCAAGCCCGGCGTCGACGACGATATCAACGCCTTCGATAGTCAGGCTGGTTTCGGCGATGTTCGTTGCCAACACCACCTTGCGTCTGCCCTGTGCCGCTGGCCTGATTGCCTGCAACTGCCGCTCAAATGACAGGTTTCCATACAGCGGCTCAACGCGCACGGTCTCGTCGCCACGCCTTGCCAGTGCGCCGGAAAGCTCACGTGCGGCGTGGGTGATCTCGCGCTGGCCCGGTAAAAATACCAGCACGCTTCCCGTGTGCTCCTGCAGCGCACGCAGCACGGTGTCCACTACACGCGGCACGATGGCATCGCGCAGCGAGTAATGCTCGCCATAGATCGTTGTAACAGGGTACTGCCGGCCCCTTGAGGTGAGCAGTGGCGCATCATTGAGCATCGCAGACACTGCCTGGCCGTCCAGCGTGGCGGACATTACCAGCAGCTTCAGCGGTGCGCCTTCACGATAGTGTTGACGGCCGTGCAGGCTCAGCGCCAGGCACAGGTCAGAATCAAGATTGCGCTCGTGAAATTCATCGAAGATAACCAGCCCAACGCCTTCAAGGCCAGGGTCGCGCTGCAGCCGTCGCGTCAGAATACCCTCGGTGACAACCTCAATGCGGGTGCGATCACTGACGCAGCTTTCCAGGCGAATCCGGTAACCGACCGTGTGCCCGACAGATTCACCGAGCAACTGCGACATGCGAGCCGCTGCAGCGCGGGCCGCCATGCGCCTTGGCTCCAGTACGAGAATAGTTCGACCACCGAGCCAGGCCTCATCCAGCAAACGCAAGGGTACGAGTGTTGTTTTTCCGGCACCGGGCGGCGCCTGCAGCACCACCTCATCACGCTCATCCAGCGCCCGACGCACATCCTCCAGGATGTCGTTAATGGGCAAATCTTGGTGGACGACTGACGGCATCGAGCAATCTTAACGGAGGCCTGCCGTCATGGCCACGTATTCTGTTGACCAGCACAGGTTACGGCCACCGGCGCCTGAGGATGGCATTCGACCGGCGGACTGCTATGCTTTGGGCAAAGATTTGCGGTCGGGTCGCACTCCTGCGGCTAACCGAAAACGCTGCGTTGATGATTTGCTACAACAAGGAGAACAGGCAATGACGTTGTTACTCTTGGGGGTCGTGCTCTTTGCCGCGGTTCACCTGGTCCCATCGCTATTGCCTGCGCTAAAGGCAAACGTGCAGGCAAAGGCTACCGAAAATGGCTACAAGGGTATTTTCTCGTTGCTGCTGCTGGCGGCGCTGGCGATGATCATATTGGGCTGGCGCAGTGTCCAACCCCAGTACCTTTATGCACCTGTTGCGATGCTGCATACACCCGCTGTGGCGTTAATCATGGCCGCGCTCTTGCTGTTTGTCGTCAGTAACCGTCCCTCAAGAATCAAGCAGTTTGTTCGACACCCTCAACTGACGGGCGTTGCGCTATGGGCATTCGCCCACCTGCTGATCAATGGCGACAACCGGTCCCTGGTCCTTTTTGGTGGCCTGCTGTTATGGGCAGTAGTGGAGATAGTGGCGATCAACCGGCGCGATGGCGTCTGGATCAAGGCCCCGGTGCCCGCCTGGACCAGTGACGTGATCAACGTGTTGGTGACCGCTGCGGTGGTCGCAGTACTGGTTATGGCGCACCCCTGGCTGGCCGGGGTACCCGTTTACTGGTAGTGCCCCAGCCTGCCCTGCTGCGAACTGCGGCGTCCGCGCGCCTGCTGCTTTCTGTTGGCCGTGCAAGCTCACGGCGCATGCATGATTGCACTGAATGCGGCGCCCATAACCCCGCAGATTCGATCTGCAACTTATCTGCATGCGTTGCCGACGTTATCGCGCGCCCGCGGGCCCAAAGAAGGTAAAGTCGAGGGCCTTTTCGGTATAGGCCCACAGTTCCTCAGCCGCCGCATCATCACGGGCCCAGGGCCTGGCCTGCTTCAATGCACTTCTGGCAAAGTATTCCCCACTGACCTGAGCCACTTCATCACTACAGCACAGGTAGAGTGATGTGGCTGCACCCTGCTCCGGTGAGAGGAAAAACGGTTTCAGGAATAACGGCAGGATTTTGCCCAACACGCCGGGGTTCTGCCTGCCCAGCGACGTTGCCACTGCACCGGGGTGCAAACAGTTTACCGTGATGGGCTTGTCTGCAAGGCGTTGTGACAAGGTGCGCGTAAACAGGATGTTGGCGAGTTTTGACCGGCCGTACACTGTAAAGACGCTGTACTTGCGTTCCGCCTGCATGTCGTCCAACCCCATGCTGCGCACGAATTCATGTGCTGCCGACGCCACATTCACTATGCGTGGCGCGGGCGCCTGCAGTAACTGTGGCAATAGCAACCCGGTTAGCAGGAAAGGTGCGAAATGATTGACGGCCAGTGTTTCCTCGAAACCGTCGACCGTTTCCTTGCGCTTCAAGTTGACGACACCGGCGTTATTGAGCAGTACATCCAGCGGTTGCCCCAACGCCAGGCATTGGGCCGCTGCCTTACGCACACTGTCGAGCTCAGACATATCCATCAAGATAACGTGTGGCGCAAGCCCGCCAGCGGCGACAACTTCATCACGCAGCTGCTCGCCTTTAGCGGGGTTGCGGCACAGCAACGTCAATTGCGCGCCCCTGCGCGCCAGTTCCAGTGCAGACGCCTTGCCGATACCCGCGGTCGGCCCGGTAATCGCTACATGCTTGCCTTTCATGTCCATCGCTTTCTCCCGTCGTTGGTGCGCTCGCAGCACACACTGTGCAAGACGCAATTACTCGCTCATCACTTTGGCCAGACGCTCTGCACCCGCCCACTTCCCGCCCAGCAGCCGCCACAGATACAGCACGGCCAGGCTCAGCAGCATCGCGACAAACACCCACCAGGACACCATCGGGCCCAGCTGGTATACCACGATCACCAGATACTGCACGATGAGCATTATCCAATGCACGGAAATGGAAGTCAGCATGATCCAGCGTGTATCGCCGGCACCGCGCAAGGCGCCACCGCTAATCAGGATAACCGCGTCGGCGAGCATATAGGTCACCAGGCCCACCATCATCTGGCTGCCCAGCGCGAGAATCTGGGAAAAATCCTCGCCGCCGTTGTCAAACACCGCCACCAGCGGCTCGCGGTAGATAAGGAAGCCAATCGCCAGAACACCGGAATAAAACAGCGCCAGCATAAAGCCCGCCTTGATAACCTCAATGGCCCGCTGCATGTCATTGGCGCCAACGCACCGACCCACCATACTCATCACTGCTATATTCAGGCCGATCATCGGGATAAACGACAGCATATCCCAGTTGAACACAATCGCCATCGCCGCGCCCTGCACGACCCCGTAGGATTGAAACAGCAGGAGAAACAAGTTGAACGTGGCTGTGTTCATGAAGCTCTCTACACCGGACGGAAGGCCAAGGCGAAAATAGCGGCGCATAATGCCCGCATCGAACTGCCAGGAACGAGCGACGCTGAAACGAGCACGGTGAAGCTTGCTGAAATAAAACGCCAGAAAGACAAGGATTGAGCAGACAGTGCCCATCACGGTGCCCAGGCCAGCCCCCGCTATACCCAACGCAGGCAGGCCGAGATTGCCAAACACCAGGGCCCAGGTCAGCGGCACATTGATCGCTGTACCCAGCAGGTCCGCCACCATCACGACGCGTGTTTGGCCAATACCGGCAAAGTAGGAAGCGAAAGTCGCCTTTACCAGGATGAATACACTGCCAGTCATAAGTACCTGGAAGTACACGGTCTCCAGTGCAACCTGCTCCGGAGCATGCCCCATGACCGAGAACGCCGCACCCCCATAGTAGGCACCCAGCAAAAGCACCGGCACGCTCGCCGTCGATATGAGCAAGCCCTGTGTCGTGACTCGCGCGCACTTCGTGGTTTTTCCTGAACCGTAATACTGCGCCACGAGCGCGTTGCCATAAGTGATGAGGCCGGTGAAGAATGACAGAAAGAAAAATGAACCGACCCCGCCACCCAAAGCCGCTGCAATGTGCGTTGCATCAAGGTAGGACATAAACAGGCGGTCAGTAAATATCATGACCGCAAACGCACCCTGCGACACCACCATGGGAAAGGCAAGCCGCGACAGCTCTCGCAATGTAGATCTGTGAATCATTAGCTTCAAGAGCAGTGTGGCCGTCGATAGAACGCGGCGCCCAGTATACTGGCCGTCGCAGCAGGATTCGCGTAATAAATGCGGGTTGATTGTGACATGCTGCAGAGTTCGGCAACGCCCGCCCTAGTGTTCTGAAGGCAGCGGCGTCTATAATCAGCGAGCAACCATCGCGCCTTTCGACAGGAACTCCATTGCCTGAAAACGTACCCCATAGAGCACCGACCACCGCTGTCCAGCGGCGCCTGCGGTTTTGCATGGTGACCACGTTTTATCCGCCGCACAATTTCGGCGGCGATGGTATTTTTGTCGAGCGTCTCGCCAGGGCACTGGCCAGCCAGGGGCATCATGTCACTGTTGTGTACTGCGTGGATGCGTACAAGATCAGCGGCGGCGATGCCGAGGATCAACCCGTCGCCGATTACCCGGAGCAGGATATCGACGTTCATGCGTTGCGCAGTTTTTCGGGGCCCCTGTCACCGCTGATCACCCACCAATTTGCCGTGCCGGGGCTGAAACGTCGTACCTTGCGCAGAATCTTCGCCGAGCAACAGTTTGATGTAACCCACTTTCACAACGTGTCGCTGGTCGGTGGACCTGGCATACTCGATTACGGCAGCGGCGTAAAACTGTATACAGCGCACGAGTACTGGCTGGTATGCCCGCTGTCAACGTTGTGGACCTTCCGCGAAACCCCATGTGAGCGTAAACAGTGCGTTAGCTGTACATTGCGTTCAGGCAAACCCCCACAATGGTGGCGCTTTTCATCCCTATTGCGCAGGAAGCTACTGCAACTGGATGCGCTGATCGCTCCCAGCCAATTCTCCATCAACAAGCACCATGAGTTCGGGCTGGATCTGGATTTCGTACATCTGCCAAACTTTCTGCCACTTGAGGGCGAGCAGGCAAGTCCGGCACCCGCACATACCAGCATCACGCAGACGCCTGCGCCGCGGCGCCCCTTTTTCCTGATGGTCGGCAGGCTGGAGCAAAGCAAAGGTTTTCATACGATAGTCGAGCATTTTGCGACACAAGATTGCGCCGACCTTATGCTTGTGGGTTCGGGCAGATATCAGGCGGAGCTGTCGCGGCGAGCGCAAGGCTGTAGCAACATTACACTGGCCGGGCACTTACCCTATGCGCAGCTGCGCGGCCTGTATCGCGCAGCGACCGCGGTAATCGTTCCCTCTATCTGGGATGAGCCCTTTGGCTTGATCGTGCTTGAAGCCTTCGCGCAGTCCACACCGGTTATTGTCAACGACAGTGGCGCATTGCCGGAACTGGTTGCCGCCAGTGGCGGCGGCCTTGTGTACAGGAATGGAGACGAACTGCAGGCAGCGCTGGAAAAACTTCTGCAAGATTCAGCCTGCGCGCAAGCCATGGGAAAGAACGGCCATGATGCATATCTGCAGCGTTGGACAGATAAACAACACCTGCACGATTATCTGGCACTGATTGCTACGCGAAACCCCGCGCTGGCTCATGCGGTCCCCTCGGCGACAGACTGAGCAAGGGGTGCCATACCTGCGATCGAAACGCTTGCGAGCACAGCGCGCAATCACCCGGCTATAACGACGTGTGACTCTCAGCGGCGATCAAGACGCAGTATCTTCTGTTCGATGAACACCAAAGCGAAGGCTGTGGCACTGTACAGGTAGTAGACCTGGTGAAACAGCAGTGCTCCCAGTGCAAACAGTAACCCACGGCGGCGATAAAACAGGCCCGCTATCTCGCGATTGGCAAAATAAACAGCGCCCGCCAGGGCGAGCGCAACATAAGGCGACAGCAGCGTCAACGCCGCCAGCAGCGTAGCAAGAAGGAACAACCCTGCCAGAACTGCCTTGGCCTGTTCTGCTGCGCCCGTATTGAGATCATCGGGAATACCTGCGCCGCCAAGGATCAGTCGTGACCACGGTATGGCCCGACGGAAGATCTCCGTATGCAACAAGTTGCCAAGGCGCCAGACCTTCAGGTGCGTACACAACAGGCTCGGACACATGCGCACACGTCCACCGGCGCCGATCAGCCGGTGCCCCAATTCAATATCTTCAATTGACGGGTACTTGTAGCGCTCGACATCGAAGCCCCCTACCGCCAGAAATGCCGCCTTACGCACCGCACCGCACCCGGACCAAAAAGTAGAAGCCTCTTCTTTTGCGCGGTGATGGTAATAGTGATGCACGAGGTTCTTGTATTGGGAGAAAAAATTCTCAGCGGGCGGTTTGTCATCATAGGAGCCAAACACGGCAGCGATATCTTCGCCAGAAAATGCCGCGGCCAACTCGCGCGCGGCGCTCTCGTGCACAACCACGTCGGCATCGACGAACCACAGGATGTCTCCGCTGGCTTGCTCCGCTGCCTGGTTGCGGGCGCCGCCAGGGCCAAGCCGACCGCCTGAATGCAGTACCGTAGCCCCCAGTTGCTGTGACAACGCGACCGTATCGTCTGTAGAGCCGTCATCAACTACCAGCACCTGTGTCAGTTCGCCACGCCGCAGCATCTCTATCAACGGCGGAATACTACTGGTGATAAACTCAACGCCGTTGTATACGGGCATCACGACGCTGATCCCGGTCGCAGTCGCGCGCCCGGCAGTTTCAGCTCCGGGGCTGGTGCTTGTGGTGCTTGTGTTGTTGCTTGTGTTGTTGCTTGTGTTGTTGCTTGTGTTGTTGCTTGTGTTGCTTGTGCTGTTGGTCGTGTGAGTGTTTGCGCTAGCCGTCATTGCCCACCTCCCCTTGGCGATTGCTAAAGACCTTGGCGTCCATCACGCGTGAATATCCCATCTAGGAAGGCCCCATATTCTGCAAGTAGCCCAGCGTCAGTCGAGCCGCTCGATGCCAGGTAAACTCCTGCGCACGCCGCGTGCCGTTTTCTGCCAGTCGCTGGCGCAGTTCAGAATCTGAAGCGACCTGCACAATAGCCGCAGCGATGGAGTCAGCACTGAAAGGATCAAAGTAAACGCCAGCATCGCCCGCAACCTCCGGCAACGAACCCAGCTCACTGGACAGCACCGGAGTGCCGCAGGCCAATGCTTCGATCACGGGCAAACCAAATCCCTCCGAAAAGGACGGCATCGCCGCCGCCAGGGAATCACTGTACAGCGCTACCAGTTCGTCGTCAGACACGTAGCCCGTAAAGTGCACCCGTTCAGTCAACTGGGGGTTGGACTGCACCCTGGCTAGCAGGCTTTCGTAATTGGAATGAAACCCGGCGCCGTTGTAGTCGCCTACCAGCGCCAACTGCAACGTTGCCGCTGCAGGGTTCTGCAGGGCTTTTTCAAAACCATCGAGCAGACCGTGCAGGTTCTTGTGCGGCGCCAGGCCACCAACATAAATGATGTAGGGAAGGTCTGCAGGAATACCCGCACTGATCCGGGCATTGGCCAGGCGCTGCGGGTCGGTGACGCGGTCAAACGCCGAAGTGGGCGCCGCACTGCACACATCGATTTTCTGCGCGGACACACCAATGTACTGCACGATCTCATCCCTGGCGGCATTGGAAATCGTCAGGATACGATCACTGTTCCAAATTGCCCCCTTCATCTTCAGCGTCCAGAAGAAACGACTGCGCCAGCCGGGAAAGATGAGCTTTGGATAGTGCTCCGCGATCGCGTCCATCACCGTCACCATGGTGGGTAGCCTTGGCGGAACCGGGTACCAGGAATAGACCGCTGGGAAAAACATGACATCGAGCGGCACCGCGCTAACCGCGCGTGACATGCGCAGCATATCCAGAGGCGAGCGGTTGTCATCAACCACCGCAGCTTCGGTACAGGGCCGGGATGTGTTTACCAGGTGCACGTCAACGTTAGCGTAGGCAGCCGCCTCAGGGATCGGCTGATCGGTGAACAGGTGAAACCTGTGGTCAGACTCCAGCTGAAACAGCTCCGCCAGCAGCTCACGGGTAAATCGGCCGAACCCGCGATTATTCCACCAGCAGGTAGCGTCAATACCAATGTCCAACGACAGCCCCCTGGTTAAGATTGGTTAGTGGTGCTTGCACTGTCCTTCCCGGGTGGATGGGCTTTTCGGACAACCGTGACCGCGCAAGCGTCCCTGCTCGAAGTGGCATCGCTGCCGCTGGAAAGGCCAGGTAAAAGCGCGGGCCTGCCGCCGGTATCAGGCCCCTTCCTTTTCTTCTACCTTGTAGTAATCTCGTTTCGGATCCTTCGATGTCTTGATTTCGTGGTACTCAGGCTCGGTGTTAACGCCCATGTAGTCCACGTCATAGCCCAGAATCCTGCGACCGAGCAACAGTCCCATCTCAATTGAGTGGTCGGCGTTGTTGTAACGGTGTGTGCCGCCGCGGCCTACGATGTGCAGGCCTTCAAACCCTGCCAGGTAATCGTGAATCACCTTGATGTTATCTGCATAATCAAGATCATAAACAGGATAAGCCTGCAGTGAACGCACACACTGGAAATCGATCACTTCACTGGCCTTGATAAACTTGAGCTTCTGCTCGAGATCCTCTACGCAGCGCTGACCGACCTCTTCGTCCGTCATCTGCCAGATGTGGTCGCCCTCAGTACAAAAGCACTCCAGCACGAGCGATGTGGTGGACTGGTCAGGCACCATGGCCTTACTCCAGTTCTTTGGCTCGTGCAGACGGCCGAAGAGGATGTCCTCGTCCTGCACATACAGCCACGTATCTATTGAGACACGCTCCTTGCGCAGAATCACATTCACCGTGATGAGTGCGCGAAAGGACAATGCCTTGGCCGCTTCGATCACTTCCGGCGCGGGCGCAGGTTTGAGAATCCGCGGCAACACACCCAGGGGAATCGTTGACACGACGGATGTTGCGTTGACCGTGGATTCATTGCCCTGTACGTCCTTGTAGGTCACGTCAAAGTCATTGGGGCCGTTGTACACAATCCCTGTGACAGTGGACTCCAGATGGATGGCGTTGTTTTCATCAGCCCGGGTTATGTCTTCTGCCATACGCTGGGGGATGCGCACATAACCATCGCGGGGGTACATGAACTCTTCGATGAGACTTTCGTTATCCGACTTGGTCTTGAGCAGCGACTCCTGGATGACTGTCCAGATAGAAAGCCCGGCGCTGCGCTGTGAGACCCAGTCCGCTGAAAGCTCCTCACAGGGCAGACCCCAGACCTTCTCACTGTAGCGGCGAAAGAACATATCGTAGAGCTTGCCACCGAACTGCGCGACGTACGCATCACGCATATTATTTATCGACTTGTTAAAAATGGAGTACTGCAAGGCAGAAATCAGATAGGTAATGCCCGCATGCATAATCGTAAAAATGCCGGCGTTCTTGATCACATTCACTATGCTGATCGGATAGGTATAGTAGCCACCGTCATAATAAATGCGGCTGATGCGCTCTACCCAGACCACCTCGTCACCCATCAGGCGACGAAACCAGTTATTGAGATCCTCGTTCTTTGAGAACCACCGGTGCCCGCCAAGGTCGAACTTGTAACCGTTGTGCTCGTTCGTATTACACAGGCCACCCACAAAGTCATTGCGCTCGATCACGGTGACTTTTACACCGCTCACGGTCAGCTCGTGGCCCGTTGCGAGACCGGCAGGCCCGGCTCCCATTATCACTACATGTTCTTTCTTATTCATAATTCACATGTCGGCGTCTATGTGTGACGACGCGCTACCACCTTGTTGTATACAGCCGCCAAAAGAAGACAGCCAAGGAAGACCAGCGCAAACAACTCAATGGCGCCAATAAGGCCGCCCAGTATGCTCACGCTATAGCCAGGGATGTAATTTGCCAGAAGCGCGGCGTGCACACTCTCTGCAGCCGTGCCACGAATGACCAGCCAGGCCGTTGAACAAAACAGGCCAAGGGCCGCCATCGCACCGATCGCAAGGCCCAGACTCATGCCGTGCAGGCGCATAATTGAGGGGCGCAACACCGGGTTTTCGGTCGGCGTGGTGCTTAACAATATTTCTGAGATCCGTGTACCCAGCACGCGGCCGTACAGGCGGTAGCTCAGTGCACTGAAAGTGCCTACGTAGACAAATGCCCAGAGCGCGCCCAGCCAGGCGCCTGTCGGGCTCACGGAATAACCCGGGAAGAACACCGCCAGCAAGCCAAGATAGTTGCCAGAGTCTTCACCCCACCTGGCCATGGACGCGTGCGTTGCAAAATAAATAATGATTGCCGCCAGGGATCCGCCGGTCAGGCCCAAAATCATGGAATTGAACCGTATTGCGGCGTGGAGCAATTTCAGATTAACGCCGTTTTCACTGTGATTGACTGCCTGCATATTCTGGTAATTCCCCATTGCTCAAATGCGCCCTAATCTGCCAACTCTGCAGAGCTGATCAGCATGACGCCCAGCGCCACATAATGCGCGAGATTCCAGTACACGGCCGCTGCAAAGCCGGCAATGCCGCCCAACAAAAACCCGTAACCGGCGCCCACCAGAGACCCGGGCCAGGACACCGCATAGCCCGGCAGGTATTCTGCCAGGGCACTCAAATGAGGCCCGACAGGGTAGTTTTCAGGAACGCTTTGCAGCAACAAAATCGCGGTCGCCAGGAAAAGCAGCAGAGCCCCAAGGGTACCGGCTGCGATCGTCAGGGCCACCGCGTCCATCTTGGCAAATACCGCAGACAAAATTTCATGATCTTGTACAGGGCGTCTCATTGCGCTGTTTACCTCCAGATTGAACGATCGACCAGCGTTTTATTATATCGCGTGTTCGCTTGATAAACGCCTACAAACCGCAGATTTTGCCGGGTATCGCGAAGCCATGCATAAGGAACGTTGTCAGGGCTGCCTGCTTCGGGTACCTTGATTCGGACGCACAATGACATAATAAAAGCGGAATATGAAGCGTTTGGATCACAGGTCGTGACGCGCCACTCACACAGACCAGATTTCTGTGAATCGCGTCACGATTGAAAAGCATCCTTTCACTTTGTAACCCCCGACGGTGACCAATGAAGCATAAACCCGAGCTCCCCTTTGCCACAACGTCCAGCAAATACTATGCCCTGGTGTTGTTGACCATTGTCTACGCCTGCAACTTCATTGATCGGCAGCTCCTGGCCATCCTGCAGGAATCCATCAAGGCGGACCTGCTGCTATCGGATGGGCAACTGGGCCTGTTGGCGGGCTTTGCCTTTGCGCTGTTCTATGTGACCGCCGGAATACCGATCGCGCGCTGGGCTGATCGCTCCAATCGACGCAATATAGTCGCCGGCGCCCTGTTCCTGTGGAGCTTCATGACCGCCATCAGTGGTTTCGTACAGAACTATGCCCAACTGCTTGCGGCCCGCATAGGTGTGGGTATTGGGGAAGCGGGTGGCAGCCCGCCATCGCACTCGATCATTTCAGACATCTTTCCGCCCGAAAAACGCGCCGGTGCCATGGGGTTTTACTCCATGGGCGTTAATATTGGCATCCTGTTTGGCTTCTTGCTGGGCGGCTGGCTGAACGAATTTTTTGGTTGGCGTGTCGCCTTTATGGTGGTGGGCGCACCGGGCATTCTGCTGGCTGTCGTGGTGCGTTTTACGCTGCGCGAACCGACCAGGGGCATGGCCGAGAATCGCCTGGCCAGCGACAAATCCGTACCCCTTGGGCAGGTACTCGCACTGCTATGGTCAAGGCGCTCCTTCCGTCACATGGCTCTGGGTGCCGCACTCAACGCCTTTTGTGGTTACAGCATTGCCAGTTGGACGGCGTCTTTTATGATCCGCAGCCACGGGATGTCAACCGGCGAACTGGGCACGTGGCTGGCATTGATCTCTGGCCTGTGCGGCGCCATTGGTGTCTTTCTTGGCGGCATGGTCGCTGACCGACTTGGCCAAAAAGACCAGCGTTGGTACATGTGGGTACCCGCGGCGGCCAGCGTAGTCTGTATTCCCTTCATGGCGCTGGTGTATCTTACCGACCACGCTTATCTTGCCTTGCTGTTTGCGGTTGTGCCCGGGCTTTTGCACAACGTGTACCTGGGCAGCACGCTGGCAACGACCCACAGTCTGGTCGGCCTGCGTATGCGCGCCGTTGCCAGCGCGATCCTGTTTTTCATCCTCAATCTGATCGGCCTGGGGCTTGGCCCACTATTGGTGGGGTTGCTCAGCGACCACCTGCAGGTCCAGTGGGGCGATCACTCGCTGCGCCAGGCCATGTTATATCTGTTGCCTGCCGTGATGACCTGGTCGACGCTGCACTTCGTGCTGGCAGGACGCAACCTGCGTCAGGATATCGCCGACGCTCCCGACTGACGCAGGGAACTCCCAGGGTCTAGCGCAGAGCACCAATGCCGACAGCGTCACGCACCCGACGCATTAGCGCACTGGCATGTTCGCGTGCGCGTTCAGCGCCGCGCAGAAGCTCCTGTTCGATGTCCGCGGGATTATCCATCAGCGTATTGTAGCGTTCCCTCGCCTCACCGATTTCGTCATCGATCAACTCAAAGAGTTGCTTCTTGGCCTCGCCCCATGCAATCCCAGCGGCAAATTCATCGCGCATACGCTGCGTTTCGCTCTGTGAAGCGAAAGCAGCCCAAATCTGGAACACCGTTGAATCGTCCGGGTCTTTGGGCTCCCCGGGCTCGAGCAAATTGGTTTTGATCTTGTTGATCGACTTGCGCAACTGTTTGGGCGATTGGAACAGCGGTATTGTGTTGTTGTAGCTCTTGCTCATCTTGCGTCCGTCGAGGCCGCGCAACACTGCAACGTCATCGCCCACGACGGCCTCTGGAAGGGTGAAAACGTCAGCAAAATTGTGGTTGAAACGCTGGGCGATATCACGGGCCATTTCGACATGCTGGATCTGGTCGCGCCCCACTGGAATTTTCTCAGCGTTAAACATCAAAATGTCGGCCGCCATGAGTACCGGGTAACTGAACAGGCCCATCGTAATACCGTAATCGGGATCCTCACCGGCATCGGTGTTTTCCTGAACCGCCGCTTTATAGGCATGTGCCCGGTTCATCAGGCCCTTGGCCGCGTTGCAGCACAACACCCAGGTCAGCTCGGTGATTTCAGGTACGTCCGACTGACGGTAGAACACAGCATTTTGCGTATCCAGGCCCAGTGCCAGCCAGGTGGCAGCAATCTCTTTGCTCGACTGCCGCACCAGTTGTGGATCCTGACATTTGATCAGGGCGTGGTAATCCGCCAGAAAGAAGAACGATTCAATGCTTGTATCACGGGACGCGGCAATAGCGGGCCGTATCGCACCCACGTAGTTGCCAAGATGAGGAGTGCCTGTCGTTGTAATGCCCGTGAGGACGCGCTGTTTTGCCATGGGAGATATTCAGTGCCGGGAAAGGCGCAATGATACTGGGAAGCGGCGCCAGTGGCTATGCTCAGCCAGACCCGGCGGCGACACGAACCGCCGCATCAAATGCCGCTCGATAGGAATCGGCCAGCGCACCGGGCTGGTAAGCGGACAAATCCGGTAGTCGACGGCGCCAGGCGGCAAGGTCCTGTGCGATTGCGGCGATAAGCCGCGCTGCATTGTGCGCCTGCACAGGCCCGTCTCCCGCTTGCTGCTGATAGCGGTTTGCTGCCGGATAAAATTCGGGATAGGCCAGTCGATCGGGCACGACTGGCACACAACCTGACATCACAGCCTCCATCACCGCGATGCCCTGGAATTCGTGCATGGCAGTCGACAACACCACATCAGCGGCGCTCAATATTTCAAGATATTCAGCACGTTCCTGTACATAGCCAAAGTGAGTCAAGCGGTGTGCAAAGTCCGACGCAATACTTGCAAATGCAGCCGGCGACTGCCGAAACTGCTGGCCGACTACCGCTACACGGTAGTCCACCTGTAACTCTTCCAGGCGGCGCAGCACCTGCAGCAACAGTTCGCCGCCCTTGTCGTGCTCAAACCGGCCTACCCAGATCAACTGCAGCGCGGCGTCGGCTGCGTGACTAGCTGGCACACCGCGGCGGCCAGCGGGCGGGGCAGCCACCGGCACTGGCACGACGCTGGATCTAGCCTGAAGCTGTTGCACAATTCCGCCGGGGACATAATCGGGCAAGCGCTGCAGTAAATCCCGGCAACCCTGCAAAAAGGAGTCGCGATTGTATTGCGAGTTGAACAACACCTGATCAGCAGCCAGCGCGGCGTACAGGCTGACCATCTGCGCCTCCAGTAATCCGTGCACAGAGGCTCCATGCGGATAAGCGAACTGGTTCTCGTGAAAGTAGAGTACCGTGGGTTTGGACGCCAGGACAGGTACCAGGCCACGCAATGTCGCCAGGTCAACCATGGACGTTGCCAGTACCAGGTCGTACTCGCGACTCAACACTGCTTTCTCGGCCACCGACCAGTGCAGCGGGTTGCCGCGTACGCGCCAGCTAAAATGACGGGGCGGCATTTCCAGCACGGTCCAATCCCAGCGGTTGAACATCTGCTGCAGTTGGCCCGCCCAGGCGGTATGGCTTTGCGCAGCGTACGCAGAAAGAAGAAGAATGCGCAAACGGGGCACGGCGCCAGTTAGAACAGCGGCGCCGGGTAGGAGTAAAAGTGCTGCAGAACGCGTGCGAGGTTAGCCGCATCTGCACTGCCTGCAAGCTCGCGGATAGAATGCATGGCAAATGTCGGCACACCGACATCCAGGGTGCGAACGCCCGTCGCGCCCGCTGTAATCGGCCCAATGGTACTGCCGCAGCCCATATCACTGCGCACAACGAAACTCTGCACAGGCACGGACTGTTGCCGGCAAAGCAGGCGAAACAGGCTGCTTGTCTCGCTATTGGTGGCGTAACGCTGGTTGGCATTGACCTTGATCACAGGACCAGCGTTCAGCAGTGGCCCGTGATTGTCATCATGGCGGTCTATAAAGTTCGGATGCACGCCATGAGCGTTATCGGCTGACACCATCATCGAGCGTCCGATCATGGCAGCGTGGGCATCCTCGCTGCCGGCCCAGCGCCGCAGGCAGGACGCCAACAGCGGGCCCTGGGCTCCGCTGGCTGATTGACTGCCTACTTCCTCGTGATCGTTACACACTAGTAGGGCGTTCTCTGAGCCGTCGGCCTTGAGCAGTGCCTGCAACCCAACAAAGCAGCTCAGCAGGTTATCCAGGCGAGCTGACGCGATGAAGTCGCCGTTCAGGCCTACAGTTGCCGCGGGCTGGGTGTCGAAAAAGGAAAGTTCAAAATCCAGAACCTCCTGCACTGCAAGGCTCGGGTGTTCCTCGCCGATGCGCTGCAACAGCAACTGCTGAACATCAAATGCCTCATCCTCTGCAAGCTGGCAAACAACGACTGGCAGATCGGTCTGCGCATTGACACTGCGACTGGCATTCGCCTCGCGGTCCAGGTGTATCGCCAGGCTGGGGATGATGCCCACCGGCCGCTGAAAATTGATCAACACCGATTGCAACTGGCCTGCGCCATTGAGCAGGCTGACCCTGCCTGCCAGTGACAGATCGCGATCGAACCAGGGGTTCAGCAGTGCACCGCCATAGACCTGGACACCGAGCTGGAAATACCCTTTTTGTCGCAGTGCCGCGGCAGGCTTTAACATCAGGCAGGGGCTATCGGTATGCGCGCCCACCATGCGCACGCCGTCCGCTGCGACGCGATCGCGGCCCTGGATAAACGCAACGATCGAGCTGTCGTTGCGGGTCAGGAAGTAACGGCCTCCCGGCTCAACCGACCAGTCCTGCTCATGCGCCAGCCGCACAAAGCCGGCCTCCTGCAGCAGATTCACCATCGCCGCGACGGCGTGAAAAGGGGTTACCGATGTATCGAGAAACTCAAACAGGTGTTGGTTAAACGGTGCAGGTGTCATGACGCTCTCTCAATGTTCAATATTCAACGTTAAACGGTATTGGCTCACTTATCGGTGTGTTGCATGCGGGCGAATAAACTCGAGGTATCCCAGCGCCCGCCCCCCATAGACTGAATCTCACTGTAGAAGCGGTCTACCAGCTCTGTTACCGGCAGTTCCAGCCCCAGGCGCGTGCACTCATGCCTGACAATAGCCAGATCCTTACGCATCCAGTCCACCGCAAACCCGTGCTCGTAAAAGCCATCCAACATGGACCGGTAGCGATTATCCATCTGCCAGGACTGGGCGGCACCCTTTGACACAACCTCTACCACGGCAGCCGGATCAAGCCCCGCAGCCCTGGCAAAGGCCAGCCCCTCTGACAAACCCTGCACAATGCCGGCAATACAAATCTGGTTAACCATTTTTGCCAACTGGCCGGAGCCGGCAGGACCCAGTAAACGAATGCAGCGCGAATACAGCTCTAGTACGGGGCGAGCGCTCTGGAAACTCTCCTCCTCTCCGCCGGCCATTATTGTCAGTGTGCCGTTTTCAGCACCGACTTGACCACCCGAGACGGGAGCATCCAAAAAACCGATGCCGTGTTGCTCACAGGCTGAGCTGATCTCTCGTGCCAGCTCCGCCGATGCAGTGGTATGGTCCACCAGTAGACTGCCGACAGGCAGCCCTGCGATTACGCCGTGATCTCCCAGCGCTACGCTGCGTACGTCGTCGTCATTACCGACACACATAAAGGCAATACTGACACCCTCGGCGGCCTCCGCAGGGGTACTGCGCCAGTTGCCTCCCAACTCAGCGGACCACTTGATGGCTTTCTCGACCGTTCGATTATAAACGGTCACGTCATGCCCACCGCGCTGCAGGTGAGCTGCCATGGGATAACCCATGACGCCCAGACCAATAAATGCCACTCTCATGGACTTCCCTCACGATTCGTCACAACAACCACAGCCCATAAAGTACCAGCGCCAACAGTATTCGATAATAAACGAAGGGCATTAATCCAACACGCTCCAGTAACTGCAGGAAAGCGGCGATACAACAGTAGGCAGTGATGCCCGAGACAAGCATTGCTGTACCGAGCATTAACCAGTCCAGTGCGACACCAGACTGTATGACTTCCAGCAGCATCAACCCACCGGCACTGGCAATGATGGGAATCGATAGCAGGAAAGAAAACCGCGCGGCTCTTTGATGACCCAGCCCAAGCAGCAAGCCCGCCGTTATTGTGACACCGGAGCGCGATACTCCAGGTATAGGCGCAAACGCCTGGGCCAGGCCCACGCCCAACGCGATCAGTAACGTCATGCGCACCGCATCATGCCCTGCCCTGCCATAGCGATCAGCCACGCCCAGCAGCAATCCAAACACAAGTGTCGTGGTCGCGATTACCGGGAGGGTGCGCAAGTGGTCCTCGATCAGGCTGCCGGCAAGAAGACCGACCAGTCCCGCGGGAATCGTCGCTACCAACAGGTACCACACCATCCGGCTGTCGTCAGTGTGAGCACCACCGGCCAGGGATGCCAACCAGTCCCGGGCCATCAGCAACAGGTCGGTACGGTAATAGAGCAACACCGCGCCCAGCGTGCCAACGTGTACCGCAACATCGAATGCCAGGCCCTGGTCCGGCCAGCCCAAAAGTAGCGGGGGTATCACCAGGTGAGCGGAGCTTGAGATGGGCAAGAACTCGGTGACTCCCTGCACGAACGCAAGCACTATCGCCTGCAACCAGTCGATCATGCCTGGGGGCCCTGTTCAGCGAGTTTTTTCCAGGAAATTTCTTCTTGCACATAAACCGGTAGAATCGCGTCAGACGATACCGCCAGGCCGTTCTCGAGGGCGGCCTGGGCCAGAACTGGCATATCGATCGCTCGCGGCAGGAGCTGCTCATGCCAGGCGGTGACCTGCCCTAGTAGCTCCGGCGGGAAATCCGGTCGATAACGGCAGCCGCTCCCTACAGCCACCACGTTATGGACATCGTGCAGCGCGAGCTCGCCGGGTGCACATACCCACGGAGCCGACAGTGCCACCGCAACACCCTCACGAAATTCATACAAACCTGCGTACAGTTCGTTAATACGCGCATCCAGCGTAACCAACACAGCCTCACCGGGCTGGGCTAGACCCTCCCGTAACGCGCCCTGCGCCATTATGCCCAGTGTCTCCAGTGGGATGGCAGGAATTGCACTGGAGAAAGCCAGACCCTGCGCGAAACTGGCCGCAATGCGCAAGCCTGTAAACGATCCGGGGCCACAACCGTAGGCGATGGCATCGACACCCGCCGCACGCAGATTTCCCTCTGGCAAAAGTTCCTCCAGCATTGCGAACAGGTGAACATTGTGGCGGCGCGGCACAACCTTGTGTTGTTCGACAATGCCCGCCGCGGTAACCAGCGCCAAAGAGCACGCTTCAGTTGCTGTCTCGACGCACAACATGCTATCCACCGATTCGTCCTCCAGTCTGCGTCACCATACCTAACAGGCCGCTAAAGTGTTATTTTGGCAGCGCAAATTATCACACACACGGTTAGCCAGACACACCACTTTGTGGGCTGGAATACAGCGGAACCTGAGACAGTGCAAAAACAAAAGGTGACAGGCGTTGTACTGGCTGGCGGCAGAGGTTCGCGGGTGGGGCAACGCGATAAAGGCATGATTGCCTGGCGTGGGCACCCGCTCGTGAGCTATGCCTGTAGCACTCTGAGGCCGCACGTACACACACTGCTGATCAGCTGCAACCGCAACGCCGATCGATATCGCAGCTATGCAGACCACGTGGTGCAAGACAAACGCCGCGGCTTCATCGGCCCACTGGGCGGGCTGGAATCAGTACAGGATTGGATAAAAACCGAATTTCTTGTACTTGCGCCCTGTGACAGCCCTGCCCTGCCGGCTAACTATGTGGAACGCATGTTGGCCCCGCTTCTGGAACGCTCGGGCCAGGATTACCAGCTTAGTTTCGCCCATGACGGACACAACGCCCACTATCTTTGTGCGGCACTGCGAACACAGGCCCTTGCGAGTATCAGTGAATTTCTGGAAACAGGACAGCGCCGGGTGCAGGACTGGATAGAACTGCACTCGCACGTTGCCGTGGATGTCTCGGACAGCCCTGATGCATTCGCAAACTTCAATCGCCCTACGGATTTCACACGGTAAACCCAGAACACGGCGCACAAAAAAACCGCGCCCCTTTCGGATACGCGGTTGTTTTATCAGGCACCGCTACTTTCGGTGCCTTGAGGCATTGCTGCTACTCGCGCTGATCACGCGAGCATTGAGTCCCCACGCGCTAAACGAGCGCTACATGGCGAGCCCTGGCTTTTTGCCCTAGCTTTTTGCCTTGGCTTTTCTGGCTTTCGCCTTGGGCTTGGCTTTTGCTTTAGGCTTGGCCTTCGCTTTGGGCTTGGCTTTCGCCTTGGGCTTGGCTTTCGCTTTGGGCTTGGCTGTTGCTTTAGGCTTTGCTTTCGCCTTGGCTTTTGCTTTTGACTTGGTTTTAGTCTTGGGTTTGGCTTTCGCCTTCTTCTTGGCCTTCACCTTGGTCTTGACGTTTTTAGCCGCCGTTTTCTTGGCCGCGGCTTTCTTGGCTTTCGCGGCTTCCTTGCGCGCTGCCGCTTTGGCTTTGGCTTCAGCCTTGCGCTGCATGGCGCGTGCTTTCGCCGCTACCTTGCGCTCGGCTGCCGCCAAAGCTTTGGCAATGCGCTTCTCCAGCGCAACGATTTTCTTGGCATCTGCAGCCGCGCGGGCTTTCGCCCAGGTTTCAGCATGGGCTGCCAACGCGGCCACCTTGTCCGCTTCGGCCTTCGCTGCCAACTCGGCTTTCTTGGCCAGCACTTTCTCTTTTGCGGCGGCCTGGGCTGCCTTGTGCTTGGCATCCTCGCTGAGCACTTTCAAACGATCCTTGGCAGAGGCCATGCGCGCCCTGAGCCCCTTGATTTTGGCAGAGGTTCTCGCTGCTGCATTAGCGGCGGATTTCGCGGCACGCTTGTTCGCGGCTGTGCCCTTCTTTGCCGCTGCCTTGCGCGCGCGTTCTACCTTCTTACGCGCAGCTGCCAACGATTTCTTTTCAGCCTCGATGGACTTTTCCAGTTTCGCGAGTGCTTCAGTGGCCTTAACCAAAGCAGGTGAAGTTGGCGCCGCAGCTTTTTTAGCGGGTGCTTTCTTCTTCGCTGGCGCCTTACGGGCGACCTTTTTTACAGCTGTCTTGCGCTTCGCAGGTGCCTTTTTACGTGCTGCCTTTGCTCGCTTGGGTGCTGCTTTCTTTTTTGCAGTTGCCATTTCGCAATTCTCCAGAGTAATTACCAGGGTACCACTCGTTCAAAAGTAGCAACATTGGTATACAGATACAATACCAATAGCAAGAGAAAAAGCGTGCATACTTGCACTCCTGACGCGCAGGCCGCGTGACAGGAAAATAAAATTCTGCGCGCTGCAGAATTTTTTTGGGAAACTGCGGGCGAGGCGTCGCCAGCTATGACAGCGATGAAAAAATTCTGTCGCGAATTTCTTCTACGGCGCCCACACCTTCTACGCGATGATATTCTGGTGCTCGCTCACCTGACATAGACTGATAAAACGCCACCAGCGGACTCGTTTGTGAATGATAGATCTGCAAACGCTTGCGCACGGTTTCTTCCGTATCGTCATCGCGCTGCACAAGCGGCTCACCGGTTTCGTCATCAACGCCGTCTTCTTTTGGCGGATTGTAATCGACGTGATAAACGCGGCCGGAGCCTGGGTGCACCCTGCGTCCGCTCAAGCGTGCGACGATGTCTTCATCCTCTACTGCAATTTCTACCACATGATCAAGATCAACACCGGCTTCTACCATGGCCTCGGCCTGCGGAATCGTGCGAGGAAATCCATCGAACAAAAATCCGTTTGCACAATCAGGTTCCGCGATACGCTCCTTGACGAGCCCAATGATAATCTCATCGGACACCAGGCCACCAGCGTCCATCACTTCTTGCGCCTGTAAGCCGAGCGCAGTTTGCGCCTTGACCGCCGCCCGCAACATATCGCCCGTCGAAATCTGGGGGACGCCGAATTTTTCGCAGATAAACTGTGCTTGCGTGCCCTTTCCTGCGCCTGGAGCGCCCAACAGTATCAATCGCATTGCTGTCTTTCCTTTCTAGGGTAAATCGGGTGGCAGTGACGCAAGCGCCGGGCTGCTGCTTACCAAACGGCCGTAACCATACACAGCCGGATGAGCGGTTACAAGTCGGTCAATCCGCCGTTAGGATTCGCGTTTTGCTGCATTCCAGAGCGCGTCAAGTTGTTCATCATCAAGATTCTCAAGGCTCGTGCCGGCGGCGCTTGCCAGTCGCTCCATCTGCGCGAACCTGCGCTCGAATTTGCCAGATGCACGTCGCAAACTGCGCTCTGCATCCAGTCGCAGGTGCCTGGCCAGATTGACACACGTAAACAGCATATCGCCCAACTCCTCGTCGATAGCGTCGCGATTGCCATCGTCCAATGCTGTACCTAGCTCTGCTATCTCTTCGTGTAACTTTTCCAGCACCTGCGCATGATCGGCCCAGTCAAAATTCATCTTTGCCGCGCGTTTTTGCAGTTTTTGCGCCCTCGGCAGGGCGGGCAACGCCAGCGGTACGTCGTCCAGGGCGCCGGACTGCTGCCGGGCATCGCGTTCGGCCTGCTTGATTGCCTCCCAGCTTGCGTTCACATCACTCACCGCTGGACGATCAACGTCTACAATGCCCTCTATTTCGCCACCGGCAAACACATGGGGGTGTCGCCGTATGAGTTTATCCACGAGAGTATGGATCACAGATGCAAAGTTGAAAAAGCCCTGCTCACTCCCTAACTGCGCGTAAAAGACGACCTGAAACAATACATCACCCAGCTCTTCACCGATGTGTGCAGGATCATCATCTTCTATCGCCTGGGCCAGCTCGTAGCATTCCTCCAGTGTAGAGGGCACGATACTGGCGAAAGTCTGTTGGAGATCCCAGGGACAGCCCGTCACAGGATCGCGCAATCTTTGCATGACCCGCAGCAGATCATCCAGCGTATACTCAGGTGGGTTCAACTGGACGCTCGCTTGGCACTGCGTACATCCTTGAGGCGCAATATACGCTCAAAGAGTTTTTCCAGCGCAGTGAGGTTCGGAACTTCCACACGCAATCGCATAGTCGCCAGTGCACTGCCCTTGTGCGTACGTGTCCTGATCGCCAGCACATTGATACGTGCATTGGCAAACAGGCCGGTGATATCGCGCAGCAGGCCCTGCCTGTCGTTAGCCTGAATCACAACATCGACTTCATAATCAGGTGCCTCGGCAGACTCCCACTGCACGTCGACCACACGCTCACTGGCCCTCTCACGTAAACCGACCAGTCGCGCGCAATCAGCCCGATGTACGCTGACACCACGCCCCTGAGTAACAAAGCCCGCGACCGCGTCACCCAGTACCGGCTTGCAGCAACCGGCCAGGTGACTCATCAAACTGCCCACCCCCTCAACCTGCACCAGCCCCACATGCCTGGCTGTGGGTGAATTGGCCAGCCTGTGCGATGAGCCATGAGGCACACCCACCAACCCGCGCGCCGCCTGCATGACCTGTACCGAACCGAGATCTCCTGAACCTACACAGGCGTACATATCCTCAACGCTGGCAAAATGCATTTTCTTGGCTATCAGGGCGTAGTCCATGCTGGTCAGGGACAAGTCGCGCAGTTCTTTTTCAAGCAGGTGCCTGCCGGCGTCGATGTTGTCTTCACGCGCCTGACCACGAAACCACAGTTGCACCTTGGCACGAGCACGCGAGGTCTTGAGATACCCCGACGAAGGGTTCAGCCAGTCACGCCGCGGCTTCGCCTCCTTGCTGGTGAGAATTTCGATGCGTTCACCCATGGACAGTTGATAGGTAAGCGGCACAATCACGCCATTGACCTTGGCGCCGCGACAGCGGTGGCCGATTTCAGTGTGAACGTGGTAGGCAAAATCCAGCGGCGTAGCGCCCTGTGCAAGATTGACAACATCCCCGTCCGGGGTGAAAACGTAGACGCGATCCTGCGCAACCTCAAAACTGAACTGCTCAGCAATCGCACCGATATCGCCCGTCTCATCGTGCCAGTCCAGCACATGACGCAACCAGGCTATTTTTTCTTCATAAGTGCTGGCCATGGCATTGTCAGCATCTGCGCCCTTATACCGCCAGTGCGCGCAAACACCCAATTCCGCTTCCTGGTGCATCTGGTGAGTGCGGATCTGGACCTCCAGCACCTTGCCATCAGGCCCTATCACTGCCGTGTGCAGTGAGCGATAGCCGTTTTCCTTCGGATTCGCAATGTAATCGTCAAACTCATTGGGGATATTGCGCCACAAACCGTGCACCAGCCCCAGCGTGGCGTAGCAGTCCTTGATTTCAGGTACAAGAATACGCACGGCACGAACATCGTACACCTGGGAGAAGCCAATTCCCTTGCGCTGCATCTTTCTCCAGATGCTGTAAATGTGCTTCGAACGGCCCGCTATCTCAAACTCCAGGCCCTGCGCACTCAGCACGCGGCTTAGATCATCACGCACTGCTGCAATGAAGCGATCGCGCTCAAGGCGCTTGCCATCCAACAGCCTGGCAATCTTGCGATAGGCATCTGCATAGATATAGCGAAACGACAGATCCTCAAGCTCCCACTTTAGCTGACCTATACCAAGGCGATGGGCAAGCGGGGCGTAGATATCAAACACTTCCTGCGCGACCTTTCTGCGCCGGACAGCGTCGTCTTTGACTGCGCGAATGGCACAGGTACGCTCGGCCAATTTAATCAACGCAACCCGAACGTCATCCACCATCGCTATCAACATCTTGCGGATATTGTCTTTCTGGTCGGTTGCCTGGCCCAGCACCGGCGCCTCGGACTCCAGCGGGAGCTGGCCGATCGCCGCCATGCGTAGCACATCGGATATCAGGGTACTGACTTCAGTGCCGAAGCGTTGCTCTATGGCTTCCAGTCCAATTCGCTGCTCGCGGACCGCCCGATACAAAACGCCAGCGACAAGGCATTCGATATCCACATGCAGGTCAGCGAGGATCTGTGCAATCTCCAGGCCGGCGATGAAGCTGTTGCGTTCTACTGCCCAGTCCGGCGTATCCTGGCCCTCATTGGACAGTAACGCCCTGGCAAACTCGCAGGCCTGCAACAGCCGCGCCCTGCCCTCGGGCACAGACTCATGCGGCAACGCAGCCACCCAGCGCTGCACATCGATGTCACCGCTTGCGTCTAGATCTGGCGATTGCCGCACCTGCACCATAAGGAGGCGTGTACCTTAATCAGGGTGTGCCGAACACACCGGTGGATAGATAGCGATCACCCCTGTCACAGATAATTGCCACAATGACTGCGTTTTCCACTTCCCTGGACAATGACAGGGCAGCGGCAACTGCCCCACCCGAGGAGACACCGGCAAAAATGCCCTCTTCCGCTGCGAGCCTGCGCATGGTCGCTTCTGACTCGGCCTGCGAAATGTCCATAACACGATCCACGCTGTCGGCGTTGAAGATGCGCGGCAGGTACTGCTGCGGCCAGCGCCTGATACCAGGAATACTGGAACCGTCCATCGGCTGCAAGCCAATAATCTCTATCGCGGGGTTTTGCGCCTTGAGGTACGCAGAACAACCCATGATGGTGCCGGTTGTGCCCATTGAGCTGACAAAATGCGTCACCGTGCCATCGGTCTGCGACCAGATCTCAGGGCCGGTGCCGTGGTAATGCGCCAGTGGATTGTCGGGATTGGCAAATTGGTCCAGAACCCTGCCACGGCCTTGCGCCTGCATTTGTTCTGCAAGATCCCTTGCGCCCTCCATGCCCTCTTGCTGTGTCACTTCTACCAGCTCGGCGCCGTAAGCCGACATGGCCTGCTTGCGCTCGTCGCTCATATGGGACGGCATGATGAGAATCAGGCGATAGCCGCGCACGGCGGCGGCCATTGCCAGCGCAATTCCGGTATTACCGCTGGTTGCTTCAATCAGCGTATCGCCAGGCTTGATGTCACCGCGTGCCTCGGCACGCGCGATCATACTGAGCGCCGGCCTGTCCTTCACGGAGCCAGCCGGATTGGTGCCTTCGAGTTTGGCCAGCAGCGTGTTGCTGGTCTTTCCGGGCATGCGCTGTAAACGCACCAGCGGCGTGTTACCTATACAGGATTCAACAGTCGGGTAGTCGGGCATACATGTTCAGTCGATGATTTGAGGGAATAAGGAAAACAACTCTATCGCCTTTATGCAAGACTCGCATTCTACCCCATGGGCGATGAAGTCGCCTGCGTCTTCGGCAGGCTGCCACTCAAGCACCGGCACCGGGTTCAGGGCGATAAAACGGCGAACGCAACAGCGTATTCGAGTTCGTCGGCGATACTCAAGGCGACCGCACTACAACCGTGCGAGTTGGCCACTTCGCGTGCGCCACCGCTCAGTCGTACAAGTGGGCCGCCGCGCTCGTCATGCTGAATCTCGATGTGCTGCCAGCTGACGCCGCGTCCGATACCAGTACCCAGCGCCTTGGCAACCGCCTCTTTTGCGGCAAAACGCTTGGCCAACAGGCGCCCGCCCTGTGAGCTGTGCGCAAATTCAAGTTGCTCGGAAGGCGTCAGTATACGCTGCACGAAGCGCAGGCCCTGCCGTTCCAGTACCGCGTCTATGCGCGAAAACTGTACGATGTCTGTGCCCACACGAATCATGTGTCTTCCCTGCGAGCGGCCAACTCATGCCGCGTGCGCGTCGCAAGCTGGAACAGTTCGCGGCTGCGCAGGGGCTCATCGCCCAGGTGCTCGGCCAACGCCGCTCGCAGCAGGTGTTTGGCAACAGGCAATACAGCATCGTTGAAGTCGCCCGCGGCAATCGCCAGCAAGTGAGCACCCTCGTATTGTGCCTGTGCGGAATCTGGCGCTGCTGATGTGGGATCGGCCACGGCGCGCAGCCCGCACTGCATTTCGTAGCGGTAACGGCCCGATGGCACAATCGACTCGCCAGTATCGCCCGTAGTGCGCAGATTCAGCGTGTAGCCCAGTTCATCCAGCAGCAATAGCTCGAAGCGCCGCAAGACACCATCGACAGGCGCCGGTGACGCAATAGCTGCCAGTGTACTGGCATAGCCGGCGAACAAGGTCGGGTAAGGATCATACCGATGCATCAAGCGGGTCAGCAGCTCATTCACGTAAAGCCCACTGTAGGCGCGCTGGCCGGGTAGAACCAGCGCTGCCCCGGCAGACTCCACCGCAGTCAGTGTCTTGAGCTCTGCGCGACCGGAATAGGACAGCAGTAAGGGAATAAACGGCTGTAACAAGGCGGCCCTGGAACCCTTGCGCGAGCGTCGTCGAGCGCCACGCGCTACCAGGCTGACACGCCCCTGCTGTGCAGTGAACACTTCCAGAAGCAGGCTGGTATCGCGGTACATGCGGCTATGCAGCACGTAGCCGGGCTGCAATCCTGATCGCTCAATTCCCGACACAGACAGATTGCCCCTCGTCAGGTATCGCTATAACCGAGGCTGCGCAGCGCGCGCTCATCATCTGACCATCCTGATTTTACCTTCACCCACAGGCGCAGCATGACCTTGCAGTCCAGCAGGGTTTCCATGTCAACCCGGGCCTCGGTGCCTATCGTGCGCAAGCGGGCGCCCTTCTCACCGATAAGAATTTTCTTCTGACCCTTGCGTTCCACCAGGATCAGCGCCGAGATATGCAGCACGCCATCGAGCAGTGTGAACTCCTCGATCTCCACGGTTGCCGCGTAGGGTAGTTCATCGCCGAGCTGGCGCGTAATCTTCTCGCGCACTATTTCCGCCGCGAGAAAACGCTGGCTGCGATCGGTGATCTGGTCATCCGGAAAAAAATGCACGGCCTGCGGCAATCGCGCAATAATCTGCTGCTCGAGTGCGGCAACATTGTGATGGCGCAGCGCAGACAGGGGCACAATTTCAGCAAACGCCATGCGCTGCGCTAACGTCTCCAGGTGCGGTAGCAGTGCGGATTTGTCCTGTAGCAGATCAACTTTATTGATCACCAGAATCGCGGGCAGGCCAGACTGCGCCACCTGTTGCAGTACCATCTCGTCTTCGTCTGTCCAGGCAGTTCTATCAACGACAAACAGCACGAGGTCGACGTCCCGGATGGCCGACGTCGCCGCCCGGTTCATGTAGCGGTTAATCGCCTTGCTCGCTTCCTTGTGCAAGCCCGGCGTGTCCACATAAATAATCTGGTTGACGCCGTCAGTGTGTATGCCAAGGACCTGGTGCCGCGTCGTCTGCGGTTTACGTGAAGTGATACTGATCTTCTGGCCCAGCAGATGATTGAGCAGCGTCGACTTGCCGACGTTAGGCCGCCCGACGATCGCAACGTAGCCACAATGCTGTGCTTGCTTATCGCTCATGGCTTGCCAGCTCTTCCAATGCCGCCGCCGCTGCCATTTGCTCAGCCTTGCGTCGACTATTGCCGGTGCCCTCTACTGTCATCGCGGGCAGTTCCAGTGTGCAGGCCACGCGGAAAGTCTGCTTATGCGCCTCGCCAGTAACGTCACGCAGTTCATAAGCAGGCAGCGGTTTCCCGCGACCTTGCAGATACTCTTGCAGACGGGTTTTGGCGTCCTTGCGCAGATCCTGCTCCGACAGCTGGTTCAGGCGCGTGGCAAACAGGGCGTTGACGCAGTTGCGACATTGATCTACTCCGGCCTCCAGCAAAATGGCGCCGATAAGCGCCTCCAGCGTATCCGCCAGGATCGATGCGCGGCGATTGCCGCCACTTTTGCGTTCACCACTGCCCAGTTGCAGGTATTGCCCGAGCTCCAGTTCCCTGGATACCGCGGCAAGCGTTTCTCCCTTGACCAATGACGCGCGCATGCGGCTCAACTGTCCCTCGCGCGCCTTGGGAAACCGCAGGTAAAGCGCTTCGGCAATCACGTGGTTGAGTATCGAGTCGCCCAGAAACTCCAACCGCTCATTGTTGCGTCCACCCGCGCTACGATGAGTCAGTGCCAGCTCGAGCAGCGCGCGATCGCCGAAGTGATAACCCAGCGCCTGTTCCAGACGCGCAGTGTCTGACATCCGCTACTGGCTGCTGGTGTCGAGTGGCGTCCCAACACCCTGGTGATACTTCAGGTCATCAAACCGCAAGATCGCGTCTATGCGCCACATGATAGGTACCCTCACCTCATAGCTGGCGTCGATCACTGTTTTGCCGTCCTTGCGATAGATCTCGACGTTTTTGGCGTTGGTCTCGTAGATCTGGTTGGTATTGAACATATTGCTGATTTTCCGACGAATCGTGCCAATGCTTGCGCCTTCCAGTTCAGGGTCGAGCACGACGTCCTTAACGATGTTCTTGACGCTCAGGTATTCGAAGTAAGGTGGTGCCATCCGGATGGCACACATTGCAAAAAAACCCAGCACGATGAGCAGGGCTACCGCACCCAGCACGGTTATACCGGCCTGTGATTGACGCAGCTTCATACTGCTAACCTCCTGTGACTCGCGCAGAGCCCCTTATTGTGATTATTCGATCAGTCCCGCCCTGTCGAAGCCAGGCAGGCTGAACAGGTTGTCCCAGTGCATCCATATTGCAAATGCCTTGCCTACTATATCCCGTTCCGGCACCTGACCCCAAACCCGACTGTCGCTACTATTATCGCGATTATCACCCATCATAAAGTAGTGTCCGGGCTTGACGGTAACGGTGAAATCAGTGGCAGGGCGCAGCACGTCGATCTGGCGTAAATGCTCGGCCTCACCGAGCCGTTCATTCGCCACCCGGTAACGCGCGCCCTGCCCTTCGGCGCCGGGCAGCGGCTCAACGGTGACTTTCTCGCCGTTCACGTACAGGGCTTTGTCGGTATAGCGAATGATATCCCCGGGCAAGCCGATCACGCGTTTGATGAAATAGGTGTCGTTCATATGTGGCGGGAAGAACACCATGACGTCGCCGCGTTGCGGGTCATTAAGCGAGATGATCTTGTTGCGCACAACAGGCAAGCGAATGCCATAGGTGTATTTATTCACCAGAATGTAGTCACCCACCTGCAGGGTAGGCACCATGGATGAAGAGGGAATCTGGAACGGCTCAACAAGAAAAGAGCGCAACACGAACACCACCAGCAGCACGGGAAAAAAGGATCGCGCGTATTCCACCACCACCGGCTCAGACGCCTCTTCCGCATACCGGGCACCGAACTTGGCCGCGTCCGCACTGCCTGGCTCAGACCAGCGCGGGAAGGCCGCTTCGAGCCTGGCGCGCGCCTGCTTGCGGCGCGGCGCCAGCAGCAGCGCATCCAGCAGCCAGATCAGGCCGCTGCCAAACACCAGGATCACCAGCACCAGCGGAAAATCTATCGTCATGTCACTCACTTGTTATCCATCCACCTTGAGTACAGCCAGGAAGGCAGACTGGGGAATTTCCACATTGCCGACCTGCTTCATGCGCTTCTTTCCGGCCTTTTGCTTTTCCAGCAGCTTGCGCTTGCGTGATACATCACCACCATAGCACTTGGCCGTCACATTCTTGCGCAGTGCCTTCACGGTTTGCCGGGCAACGACTTTGCCACCCACGGCGGCCTGTATGGCAACATCAAACATCTGGCGCGGAATCAGGTCTTTCATCTTTTCTGTCAGCAGGCGGCCACGATGCTGCACATGATCGCGGTGGACAATCGAAGCCAGCGCATCCACGCGATCACCGTTAATCAGCACGTCCAATCTGGCGAGCTTCGCCGGTTCAAAGCGCTCGAAGCTGTAGTCAAGCGAGGCATAACCGCGACTCACAGACTTGAGCTTGTCGAAGAAATCCAGCACCACCTCGGCCATGGGGATATCGTAGACCACCGACACCTGGGCACCAAGGAACTGCATATCCTTCTGTATGCCGCGCTTTTCAGAACACAGCGTGATGACATTACCCAGGTAATCCTGTGGCACCAGGATATTACAGCGCGCGATGGGCTCGCGCATTTCGTCAATATCACCAAAATCTGGCAGCGATGACGGGTTATCGACCTGCACGACGCTGCCGTCACTTTTGAGCACCTCGTAGATAACCGTGGGTGCGGTAGTAATCAGGTCAAGGTCGTACTCGCGCTCGAGCCGCTCCTGGATGATCTCCATGTGCAGCATGCCGAGAAAGCCGCAGCGAAAACCAAACCCCAGTGCATCAGAGCTTTCTGGCTCGTAAAAGAGCGACGCGTCGTTGAGTGTCAGTTTGGCCAGTGCGTCGCGGAAATCCTCGTAGTCGTCTGATGAAATCGTGAAGATGCCCGCGTAAACCTGTGGCTTGACGCGCTGGAAGCCTGGCAGCGCGGGCACGTCGGGCTGGTTGGCATGAGTCAGGGTATCGCCAACCGGGGCGCCGTGTATCTCCTTGATGCCGGCCACCACAAAACCGACCTCACCCGCCCTGAGCGCGCCTGTGACTTTGCGCTTGGGCGTGAAGATCCCGACGCTATCCACCTGGTGAGAGCGCCCTATCGACTTCGCCACTATCTTGTCGCGCGCTTTCAACGTGCCCTGCTTGACACGCACCAGCGAGACCACACCGAGGTAGTTGTCGAACCAGGAATCAATAATCAGCGCCTGCAGCGGCGCGTCACGATCGCCCTCGGGAGGCGGTATCTGTTCAACCAGGTACTCCAGGGCGTCCTCGATGCCCAGGCCTGACTTTGCGCTGACCAGGCAGGCATTGGTCGCATCGATACCGATGATTTCTTCAACTTCCTTTTTCACGCGCTCGGGGTCGGCCTGCGGGAGGTCCATTTTGTTCAGAATGGGTAGCACCTCCAGACCCTGCTCTATGGCCGTGTAGCAATTGGCCACCGACTGGGCCTCGACCCCCTGTCCCGCATCGACCACCAACAGCGCGCCCTCACAGGCTGAAAGCGAACGCGATACCTCGTAGGAGAAATCCACATGCCCCGGTGTATCGATAAAGTTGAGCTGGTAGACCTGGCCATCACGCGCGGTGTAGTCGAGGGTAACGCTTTGCGCCTTGATCGTAATGCCGCGCTCGCGTTCGATATCCATGGAATCCAGCACCTGCTCGTCCATTTCCCGCGCAGAGAGCCCCCCGCAGTGCTGGATGAATCGATCTGCAAGCGTGGACTTCCCATGATCGATATGAGCGATAATGGAAAAGTTTCGAATGTGCTGGAGGTCGCTCAATCCGTCAGGTCCAATCCGGGTTCCGGGCAGTGCAATACTGTGCTGCCCAAAAAGCGGGCGATTGTACCCCAGGCGTGGCGTGGCGTCACCGCACGGCCGCCGGATTTTGCCCTGAGCAACGGCGCGCGTTGCACCGGTTCGTGGTATCAGCAGCAGACAGCGACAATGTACCCCGGGTGTCTCCGGAGCGGGGCGTCACACGGCGCTGCGGGGGTGGGTACGCGGCCCGGGCATGCACCGGGCCAACACTGCCGTCACCGGCGCCGCTAATCTTCCAGCTTCAGGCCGATAAACAGGGGCGAGCCGCGACGTATCAGGCGCAGCGGCACGGAACTCCCCGGTTGCAGCGACTGTACGGCCTGTTCGTAGGCATCGAGCGATTTGATGGGAGAGGTATCAATGAGGGTAATGATATCGCCCGCCAATATACCTGCCTCGGCGGCCACGGACCCCGGAATCACCTCGCGCACCAGCACACCGCCGGCCAACCCGCTATTTTCGAGCTGCTCGGCAGAGACCGCACCCACGACCAGGCCCAACCGGCCACCGCGATCATCGTTCCCGGATTTGGCCGACAGGGTAAAGCTGTCGTCCGCATCGAGTCCGCCCACCGTCACCTCAATAACACGGCGCTTCTTGTTGCGGATAACTTCGGCATCGACTGACGTATCCGGCGCAATCAGGCCTACCACGTGTGGCAGATCACCTGAAGTGAGTATCTCGCTGCCGTCAAACGTGATAATCACATCGCCGGATTCAAGCCCCGCATCGTCGGCGGGGCTACCGGGCGCTACCTGCGCCACCAGAGCGCCGCGCGGGCGGTCAAGCCCGAACGAGTCTGCCAGGTTTTTGTCCACGTCCTGGATAGTCACGCCCAACCAGCCGCGCGTTACACGGCCATCCTGCTTGAGCTGCTCTACGACATTGCGCACCACATTGACGGGAATCGCAAAGGACAGGCCAATGGAGCCGCCGCCGCGCGTATAGATCTGCGAGTTCACGCCTACCACTTCGCCGTCCAGATTAAATAGTGGTCCGCCGGAGTTACCGGGGTTGATCGCAACATCCGTCTGGATAAACGGTACATAATTCTCGTTGTTTTCTGTGGGCAGGCTGCGACCCTTGGCGCTGACGATACCGGCCGTGACAGAGTAATCCAGGCCAAACGGCGACCCGATGGCCAGCACCCACTCACCCACTTCAACTTCGTCTTCCGGCGCCAGCTTGAGGGTCGGTAATTTGTTGGCCTCAATCTTCAACAGCGCAAGATCAGAGCGTGGATCTGTGCCGATCACCTGAGCGTCAAACTCGCGCCGGTCAATCATCCGCACCAGCACACTGTCTGCACCCTGCACTACGTGGTTGTTAGTGACGATGTAGCCATCCCTAGAGATGATGAAGCCGGAGCCCATGCCCATGCGTTGACGCTGTGACGGCGGCGCACCACGGTACTCAAAAAAGCGGCGCAGGTACTCAGGGATCTCGGGGGGTAACTGCTGGTCCTGGGCGGCACTGGTGGCACTTTGCTCTACGATAATCTTGACGACGGCATCAGAGCTTTCACTGACTATTTTCTTGAAATCGGGCAGCTGCGCTGCGTTGGCCAGCAAGGGCAAACACAGTAAAAGAAATCCTGTTACACGAATAAGGCTCGGTCTCATAAATGTTCTTCCAGCGTGGTTAAAATTTACAGCGAGGGGGCTAACGCCCTATGGATACAGTTGTATGGGTGCGGCTGAAGATTTCAAGATGTCCAGCAGTGTCGGTTGAAAGCTCGCATCGCTGCGATGCTGGACACTGTGCAGGCGCACCAGCACGTAACCGGCGCCCATACCTGCAAAGGCGCCGATCGCTGCCGCCGGATCCTGCCACTGGGGAAACATCCACGCACCGGCTGCAGCGCCCGCTATCATCAACAGTACCGGCAGCAGATAGGCGATCATTGAACCGCGCAAAATCACTTCTTCGGGAATGGCAATCAGCACCTGATCATCAATACGGCATTCACTGACCTGCCTGGCACCTGGCAGCACCCGGATATAAGAGCGGCGACCGCTGGCATACTGATTCATCAGACCATGACCACAGCCCTTCTGCGCCGCGCAGCTACCGCAGGTTGTCTTGCGGATGGTTTCAACCCACAGGCTGTCTGTCTCTACGGCGACCACTCTTGCCACTTCGGTTAACACGCTACGGCATCCAATCGATGGAGTCGGCTACCATTCTAGCAGTATTGACTGGCACTTCCCCAATCACGGTAATCAGAACTGGCTCTCCCTCGACGCTCATACCGCGGGTGTAGGCGGTCGTCGCGCCCTCGCGCACCACACCCTCACCGGGGCGGATCTCATGTTCGAATTCTTCAAGGAATACCGAAAATACGGCCAACCCATCCGTGTAGGAACGGCGTCCGGACACACCGGCAGACGCATCCGTTGCAGCAAACCCGCGCGGCAGCCAGTTCACCGCCCAGGGTTTGCTGACCGGCGCGGTGATAGCGCTGTGATCGGGATGCGGATGCTCGGCCTGGTGCACTGTTTCCACCTCGGCCGAGCCGCGCGGCGCATCTTCGTATGACAGATTCGCGTACTGGAACTTCTCCAGGACTTTATCGCCATGGCCGTAGGTCTCGGCCTTGAGTAACAGGCCGGTTTCGCGGTCCAGAGCGATGCGATAGCCGTAACGATACATATCACGTGGGACGATTTGTAGCCGTACCGCAGCGCGCCCTGCGACCCGCTCTTTACCGTTCACCACGAAGCGGTACTGACTGGCGATACCGCAGTTACCAGCCTGCAGATCCTTGCCGACCTGCAGGAGCCGGTGCCCTGGATGCACACATTCCAGTGGATGTGCACTGCGATCGACGCGCGCGCCCTGGCCTGTCAGTTGTGTCATGCGCTCGGAACTCACGCCCTGGTTGACCAGGTGAGACACCTGCATCACGTGCATATTTTCGCGGCGCTGCAGAGTCACAACGCCGTGATAACTGTGCTGGTGAATACCAGCGCCCATTTTATCCAGCCATGCCAGGGCTTCGGGATCAGCGCCCTCGCAGTTAGCGGCATGCGCCGCCGATGCAAAACACCATGGCAGCAACAACAGGATCGGCCATAGGCGCTGTAGAGAGATCGTAAAACGCACGATGAAAACTTACTCGCGGATTTCAGGAACGCGCGCAAAAGGAATCAACCCTTGCGGCGAATTAAGCGCGGCGTGTTGTGCGTGCTCCTGCATGTAACGCCCCATGCGCTGCCTGGCCAGTTCCTGATAGGCCGTGCGCGTTGCGGGCAGCAGCACCGGCACCGACTGGGTACCGAAGCTGGCCTGAATGGGGGTGGCACCCAGGCTGTTGAGCATACCCACAGGCGACGCGCTGGTTGCCAAAGCGTTGTCGCCGGCAAAGCCCGCCGGGTTGTCCACCTGGGCCAGTTGCTGACCGCCTATAATCACCGTCGCTGCCACCGATGCCGCAACGGCAAAACTTGCCACCGGCCGCAACAGCCGCTCGCGCAAGCCGACGCGCGCGCCACCTGCGTGCTCACCCGCTTCGATGGCCGTGCGAACATGGTGGGAGATGTCGACCTGCGGCAGGCCGATGGTGCTGCCCTTGAGCGCATCCCTTGCGAGGTTGTAACGCACCCAGGTTTGTCGCAATGGCTCGTCTTCCCCGCCCCTGGCCAACAACCGTTGCACCTCCAGTTCGTTGGCTTCGTCGTCCATCAATGCAGAGAGGGATTCGCGCAGGTTTTCACTCATTGTTCAGATCCTTCGTGAGGCTTCATGCGGTTTTCTTGTGCCGTCTGTGGGTTTATTGCCAGCGGCAGATCGGGTTGCCTGGTCACACGCTTCATGGCGAATCTCCTTCGAGTTGACTTCGAACCTGGCCGTCTATGGATTCACGCGCCCGAAATATCCGGGAGCGTACGGTACCCACCGGGCACTCCATTATCGCTGCAATATCCTCGTAACTCAGACCATCAAACTCGCGCAACGTTACCGCGGTGCGCAAGTCATCCGGCAATTGTGCAATCGCGCGCTCGACCACAGCCTTCAGTTCGCTGCCAAACAGGGCGTTTTCGGGGTTTTCCAGGTCACGCAATGCGCCGCCACTTTCATAATACTGTGCATCCTCGATTTCGACATCTGACCCCGGCGGCCGACGTGAGCGCGACACCAGGTGGTTCTTCGCGGTGTTAATCGCTATCCGGTACAGCCAGGTGTAAAAAGCACTGTCACCGCGAAACCTTGGCAGCGCCCTGTAGGCCTTGATGAACGCCTCTTGCGCGACATCCTGTACTTCGTCTGCATCGCGTACGTACCGGCTGATCAGCCCGAATATCTTGTGCTGATACTTCAGGACCAGCAGGTCGAAGGCACGCGTGTCGCCCTTTTGTACCCTGGCTACGAGTTGCTGGTCCGTCTCTGCGGCAGTCACCTGGGGCTCCTCTCCCTGGGCCCCGATGCGCCTTGCCACAAAGGCTTCAGCCCTTGTAACGATAGACACCGGAGAAAATTTTTAGTTCGCATTCACTGTATTCTTGGCGCAGTTTGGAGGGACGGGACCAGCGGAAGTTCCGCAACGTGATGATTTTGGTATTTCCCCGCAGGCGTATATACTTTGTGTTTGCGCGAGGTGATCAAGCTAAGTCTTTGAGTCACATCATATATTTGAAGCTCCAAGGCGGCAAGTAAGAACTCAATGACATCCCTCCACGAACACGACGTACTTATCATCGGCAGCGGTGCTGCCGGACTCAGCCTGGCACTGCACCTTCCCACGGACGTGCGCGTCGCACTGATCACCAAGGGTGAACTCAACCAGGGCTCTACCTACTGGGCACAGGGCGGCATGGCCGCCGTGCTTGACAACAAAGATACCGTCGATTCCCACGTGGAGGATACGCTCGCCGCCGGCGCAGGCCTGTGCAAGCGCGAGGCGGTTGAGTTCACTGTGCGCAACAGTCGCCGCTGTGTGGAATGGCTGGTTTCACAGGGAGTGGATTTTGACCTCAGGAATGATCGCCAGGATACGCGCAGTAAGGAGTTCCACCTGACCCAGGAAGGCGGGCACAGCCACCGGCGCATCATTCACTCTGCGGATCGCACCGGACGTGCGATTTCCGAGGTCCTGACGGAGCGCGCAATTGCGGCCACCAACATCGAGATATTCACCCATCGCACCGCCGTCGACCTCGTCATTGGAGAACAGGCCTGCCAGGGTGCCTATATCCTGGACCAGACTACCGACCGTGTTGATCTCTTCCAGGCCCGTGCGGTGGTACTGGCCACCGGTGGAGCCAGCAAGGCATACCTGTATACCAGCAACCCTGACGGTGCCAGCGGTGATGGCATCGCCATGGCCTGGCGTGCCGGCTGCAGGGTAGCCAATCTCGAGTTCAACCAGTTTCACCCGACCTGCCTGTACCACCCGCAGGCAAAATCCTTCCTCATTACTGAAGCGATTCGAGGCGAGGGTGGCAAACTGCTGTTACCGGACGGCACACGCTTCATGGAGCGTTTTGATGCCCGCGGCGAACTCGCGCCGCGTGACGTGGTAGCACGCGCTATTGACCATGAGATGAAACGACTTGGTGCCGATTGCGTTTTCCTGGACATCTCACACAAGCCGCGGGAGTTTCTCGAAAACCACTTCCCCACGGTGATGTCACGCTGCCTCGAGTTTGGTATCGACATCAGCGCACAACCGATCCCTGTCGTGCCCGCGGCGCACTATACCTGTGGCGGTATTGTCGTGGATAACCACAGCCAGACTGACATCGGTGCTCTGTACGCCGTGGGTGAAGCATCCTCCACCGGGCTGCACGGTGCGAACCGCATGGCCAGCAACTCACTGCTTGAGTGTATTGTTTATGCCGAGGCGGCTGCGCGGCATATCGCCGCTGCCCTGCCCCGCGCAGCGCCGCCTGCACCGCCTGCACCCTGGGATGAAAGCCAGGTTACCGACTCTGACGAAGACGTTGTCATTTCGCACAACTGGGATGAGTTGCGACGGTTTATGTGGGACTACGTCGGTATCGTGCGCACCAACAAGCGCCTGCAGCGCGCGCAGCACCGCGTTGCACTGCTGCAACGCGAAATCGCCGAGTACTACGGTAACTACAAGGTCAGCAATGACCTGCTGGAGCTGCGCAACCTGGCCATGGTCGCCGAGCTGATGATTCGCTGTGCTATTGAACGCAAGGAAAGCCGGGGCCTGCATTACACGCTTGACTATCCAAAGCTGCTCGAAGAGGCTCTGGATACCGTTCTAACACCCGTCAATAGCCCCCTGTAGCCGGCTGCGCCAGACGGGTGCGCACGCGCAGGCGCCGAAAGTCCCGGGGCGAAAGGCTATCGCTGAAGACCCACAGCGCCGTTTTTGTCGTATCCGACTGCGCCACCAGCTCCAGGTAGACTGCCCAGGGCAGTGTGGTATTGGCATACACACAGCGCTGCGGCTTCTCTGCCGCGGGTGACCCAATCGCCACGTTGGCGTCCTGCCACACTAATGACAGACCGCAACGCTCGGCGCGCCCAAGGGCAGCAAGTCTGTAGCTGTAGAACACGCCCGCGCCGACCGCCAGCGCGAAATGGCCACGTACAAACAGCAGCGCAATGGCCGCGAGGCAGGCAGCACACAGTGCCAACCAGAGCAACCAACGAATCCGGGACTTAGCGATCCGCAGGCGCAGTGTGGGTAAACTCAAGGATGACATCGACGATACCCTTCAATTCCTGGTCATCAGGAGAGGCCTTGCGCATGAACCAGGCATACAGGTCCTGGTCCTCGCAGCGCATGAGCTCGGTGAAGCGCTGACGATTCGACGCGTCCAGTTGCGCATAGCGCTGCGCTACGAAGGGCTCCAGAACCAGGTCAAGCTCGAGCATGCCGCGCCGCGCAGCCCAGCGCATACGGTTAACCTCTTCGCGTGATATTGTCGTCATTCGCCCGCTCCGGGTACATCGCTTAAGCGCTCATTATATCGTCTTTTGACGCCGTCAACGCACGCCGCACTGCTGACACTAACAGCTACAGCGAATATGATTAGCAACCCCCTACGCGAGGACGCACTTGTGACACAGTATTATGCGGCATTAACCGGCGAGGCGCTCCTGCACCTTAGCGGTCCCGATGCGCTCACATTCCTGCAGGGTCAGACCACCTGCGATACCCGCCTGGTGGATGACAGCAGCGCCGTCGCCGGCGTTTACTGCACGCCACAGGGGCGCGTCGTGTGTGATTTTCTGCTCGTGCAGCTGGGGCACGAGCACGTCGCCTTGCGCCTGCGCCGCGATATTCGCGCGCACGCTGCGCAGGTATTTGGCAAATATGTGGTTTTTTCCAAGGCCCGATTTGATGCCGACAACGATGACTGGCAGTGCCTGGCACTGTGGGGCCCCGATGTCGCCCAGAGTATCAGGCACTGCTTTGGCGACGCACCGCAAGGCTTGTATGCCCAGGTAAGCGGTGAAGGCTTTGTCGTCCTGCAAACTAACGCCGAGGGCACGCAGTTCGAATGCTATTTGCAGGCAGACAGCGCCCACAGGCAGGCGCTGGAGCAAACAATGAGCCAGGCAGATGAAAGCGAGTGGCGGCGCCAGCAGATTAACGCTGGCATCGTGCGCATCGAATCCTCTACTCAGGAGACACTGGTGCCACAGGTAGCCAACTACGACCTCACCGGTCACATCAGTTTCAGCAAGGGCTGTTATACCGGCCAGGAAGTGGTCGCGCGCCTGCACTATCGTGGCACATCAAAACGCCGGACCTACCTTGCACAGCTGCCTCAGGCGGCTCAGACCGGCGACAGTGTATACGTGCAGGACAGCGAGCAAAGTGTGGGCGACATTGTAAACGTAGACAACAGCCCACCTTGCCTTGCCCTGGTCAGCGCAACCCGTACTGGCGCAGCGCAGGGCCTGCGCCTTGGCGCGCCCGATGGACCGCCGATCGAACTGCTGCCGCTTCCGTATAGCCTGGACGACGAAAAAGCCTAGGTAATTTGCCAGTCGACGGGTGCTCGCCCGTGGGCGGCCAGATAGGCATTTGCGGCAGCGAAGTGCCCGCATCCGAAGAAACCGCGATGCGCACTCAGCGGCGAAGGATGCGGCGCTTTCAGGACACAATGACGCGAGCCATCAATAAAGGCACCCTTGCGCTGCGCAGAGTTACCCCACAGCATGAACACCACGTGCTGACAAGCGTCGTTGATGACGCTGATCACCCGGTCCGTAAACGTCTCCCAGCCCTTGCCCTGATGGGAAGCTGCGCGCCCGCGTTCAACCGACAGCACGCTGTTGAGCAACAGTACGCCCTGCCCGGCCCAGGCCGTCAGCGACCCGTGGCCAGGTAGCGGCAGGCCCAGTTCCTGGTGCAATTCCTTGAAGATGTTTTGCAATGATGGAGGAATGGGCACACCCGGTCGAACGGAGAAGCACAGCCCGTGTGCCTGGCCATCACCGTGATAGGGGTCCTGGCCAAGGATGACCACCTTCACCTGATCAAGCGGTGTGCCGTTGAGCGCGGCGAAGAGTTCATCGCCCGGCGGAAATATCTGTTTGCCAGCGCGCTTTTCTGCGCGCAGGAAGTCGCGCAGCGCCTGCATGTAAGGCTGCTCAAACTCAACGGCAAGATACTCCAGCCAGCTGGCGTGCAGGCGAATGTTGCGCGGGATGCTGTCGCCCACGAGTCAGTTGCAGGACGCCGTGAGGACGACACTCTCATACAGGTCGCGCTCAGGCAGCGCCCTGGAGACAGCAGGCACTGCGCTGGTTGCGACTGCATGCAGGAGCTGCTTGGAACGCTGCCGTTTGCCGGCGGGCGCATTACTGACGGCAATCAGCGGCGCCGCGGTGCGCGCTGCCAGATAGCGCTCCTGCGGCACATCGCCGTAGAGTGTGGTGCGCATACGTGGTGTGCGTTGCAGCGCCTGGATTCCAGCCTCCATGGCAACGGGCGACCACTCCTGGCCATGGTCGGAGCCCGCCGCCCGCGTGATGCTTTCATTCATTAGCGATCCGCCCAGGTCATTGACCCCGGCATTGAGGCAAACCGCAACGCCCTCGCGCCCCATCTTCACCCAGGACCCCTGGATATTGTGGATAAAGCCATGCAATACCAGGCGAGCTACAGCATGCATCAGCACCGCCTCGCGAAATGTCGGACCACGACGCGCCCTGCCGCGCAGGAACATAGGGGCTTCCATGTGCACAAACGGCAAGGGGACGAATTCGGTAAAGCCGCCGGTACGGGCCTGTAAATCACGGATGGCCAGCAGGTGCGCGGCCCAGTGCGCCGGCTGATCCACATGACCGAACATAATGGTCGCCGTCGTTTTGAAGCCCACGTTATGGGCCGCTTCCACCACCGCAAGCCACTGCTGCGTGTTGAGTTTGTCCGGACAAAGCACCTGACGGACATCATCGTGCAGGATTTCTGCCGCCGTACCCGGCAGGGTATTCAACCCCGCAGCCTTGAGACGCTGCAGAAACTCGGTTACCCCTATGCCCAGAGTTTCGGCGCCCTGCATAACCTCCAGCGGTGAAAAAGCGTGAATGTGCATGTCTGGAACGGCGCTGCGCACCGTACGCAGGATATCCAGATAAGTCTCGCCGCTGTAGTCCGGATGAATACCCCCCTGCATGCACACCTCGGTGGCACCGCGCGCCCAGGCCTCCTTGCAGCGCCGGGCGATTTCCTCACCGCTGATGTCATAGGGATCGCCGCGCAGGTTTTCACTGTGTTTGCCCTTGGAGAACGCGCAAAACTGGCATTTGAAATAACACACATTGGTATAGTTGATGTTGCGGTTGACCACATAGGAGACCTGGTCACCGCAGGCTTGCTGACGCAATTCATCAGCGGCCGCAACCACAGCGGCAAAATCGGGGCCGCGCGCATTCAACAGCCGTTCGATATCTGACACTCCCAGCCCCTGCGACTGCCGACAGCGCTCAATGACCTCTGCCACCGCAGCCGAGGGTACCGCGCTGCCTGCCGAGTTTAACAGTTCGGATTCCAGCGCAGGAACTGGCCGCTCCTCGCCCGGCACCCAATCATCGCGTCGCGCAAAGCCCGCTGCGTCAGCCTGCTGCATTACCGCGGGCAACACGCGGGGGTCCAGCCAGCGCGAGCCCTGAACCGCATAGGCGGGATAGACCGTCAGGCGTTGTTCAAGAAACTTACCTGCAATAGCAGTCTCGTTTGCAAGGCGCTGCAGGTGAGGCCATGGCGCCTCGGGATTGACATGGTCGGGCGTCAGGGGCGACACGCCCCCCCAATCATTGATACCGGCGGCAACCAGCTGCGGCAACACGCCGGGGCTGAGATTCGGCGGCGCCTGTATGTTCATGTGTGCGCCAAATACCAGCCGCGCCACTGCAATCGTCCACAGCAGTTCGTTCAAATCCGGTTCTGGTGCATTGGACATCAGGGTATTGGGCTTGGCTCGAAAGTTCTGCACGATCACTTCCTGCAGGTGCCCATAGCGCAGATGGCTGCGCCGCAGTGCCAGCAGCGATTCCACGCGCTCGCGCCGTGTCTCGCCAATGCCAATAAGAATGCCTGAGGTAAATGGCACTGCCAGTTCACCGGCCAGGTCAAGCGTCTGCAGGCGTCGTTGCGGGTCCTTATCCGGTGAACCGTAGTGCGGCATGCCCTTTGCGCAGAGTCTGGTAGACGCCGACTCCAGCATAATACCCATGGATGCACTGACCGGCCGAAGCATTGCCATCTCAGCGGCATCCATACAGCCAGCATTTATATGCGGCAGCAGGCCCGTTTCATTCAGTACACGCTCAGCCACCGCGGCAACATAGTGCAGCGTAGAGTCATAGCCCAGGTCACTCAGTGCATCGCGGGCGGTGCGGTAGCGCAGCTCAGGACGCTCCCCCAGTGTGAACAGGGCTTCCTGGCAGCCCTGCGCCGCACCCTGACGACACAGTTCCAGCACGGCGTCGACCGGCATATAAGGTTGTTCGATTTTTTTCGGCGTTTGCGCAAATGTGCAGTAGTGGCAGACGTCCCTGCACAGGTGCGTCAGGGGTATAAACACTTTGCGGGAATACGTCACCAGATCGCCGTGCTGCTGGTCACGCAGCTCGCAGGCCAATGCTGCCAGTTGCGCGGTATCGCGGTTATCCGCCAGCGCCAGGGACTCCGCTTCGCCGGGCAGTTCTCCGGCACGCAGCCGGGCTGCAAATGTCGTCCAATCGCGCATCAACTATAGCTTCCTGATTCTGAAGGGTTATCGAGTTTGACAGTGCCCACGGTGGTCTCAGCGACACTGCGGCTGCCACCACCTGCAAGGTGCGTCTGACCCGCCGCAGCGTCAGCGGGGGCTGCCAACTGCGCCAGGGTCAGCGCCAGCCGGCCCGCGATCGGCGCACTGCGCAAGAAACTTGCCGTTTTACTGCCAGAGCCGGCACCAGCCTGTTGCAGATAGGCCTGCAAATCCCGAACTTCGTCCACATCGCCGGACAATCCCGCCGAGGTGAGCACCGATACAGGTATCTGCTGACGCAGGGCGTCCTGTTCGTGCAACTGACGACTGTTTATGCCAAAACGGAAATGTGGTGTGTAGCGCTCACCGAACGCCAGCAAATTGGTGCCGACACCTTCATGGTCGGTGGCGATCACCAGACCGCCGGTGCGGCCTTGTTCATCCAGTACGCGCTCGATATCGGCAGCCTCCAGCAGTGGCAGATCCGCATGCAATACCAGCACCGTACCCGCGCCCGCCCCCGACGCGGTAAGGCGCCCACAGGCAGCCTGCAATACGCGGTTCAACCCGTGCACACCCAGCGATGCTTCTGACCAAGCCACCATGCGATAGTGTTCGGTGAGCAGACCTGCTGCCGGATCGTCCGACACGAGCACGGTGCTATCAATACGCGGATGCGCCGCCAGCACGGCCAGCACATCCTGCGCCATCGCCTGGGCGAGCGCGCGCCGTTCAGAGGGCGTCATCACACCTGACAGGCGTGACTTGGCCATGACCAGATCTTTCAACGGTACCAGCGCTGTAACCATTATCGCTCCTGCGCCAGTTTCAACACGAACTGCGCCAGCGCCTGCTTGTCCTGCAGGGTTTTCATTACCGTTGATGTCACAGCAACTTCCAGTGGCAGCCTCGCGATGTCAGCCGCCAGTTTACCGTCAGTTTCATCAATTAAGAAATAGTCTACCAGGCCCGGATAGCGGCTACAGTAATGCTCGGCAACCGCAGCGGCAGTAACCGGCACACCGAGTTCTGCCATCATCTTGGCCGCCGGCCCCTTGATCGCCATACCGGCGACGATCGGTGATACCAGCAACACTGGTGCAGCGCAGTCACGCAAGGCGTGCCACAGCCCGGGTACTTGCAGTATTGGGTCAATACTGACGTACGGATTCGAGGGGCAAATCACGATACAGGCTACGCCAGGCGCCGCCAGTAAACCCAGCACCTCGGCATTCGGACGTGCACGCTTAATACCCTCGAACTCGAAACCTGCAACAGCGGGCCCACACTGCTCGCGCACAAAATAATGCTGGAAAGGCAGCGCGCCGGTACCAGTATGGACAATAGTACGCACTGCATCATCGCTCATGGGGTGAACGTGACTTTGAATACCCATGCGCTGCACGAGGGTCCGGGTCACCTCCGACAACGTAAGCCCTTGCGCCAGAGCGCTGCTGCGTAATAAATGCGTGGCCAGATCCTTGTCGCCCAATCTGAACCAGGTGTCACCGCCGAGGCGGCCCAGGGCGTCCAGCGCGTGAAAGGTCTCGCCGGCCAGGCCCCAGCCCTGCATGGCATTGGCCTGGTCCGACAGCGTGTAGAGCAAGGTGTCGATGTCGGGGCTGATGTGCAGCCCAAGATGCTGAAAGTCGTCCGCGGTATTGACCAGCACGTGGAGGTCGTCCGCCGGCAGAGTGCGCGCCAGGCCCAGGGCCAGTTTCGCCCCACCCACACCGCCAGACAATGCCAGCACCTTTGTCTGTGGACGTCGTTGCGCCGATGATTGCGACTGCGCCATCAGCGGAACATATCCAACTGGCGATCGCGCAGCAGTGCACCAAAGCCATTGTCGGAAGCGGCGATACGCAGGCCGCGCGCAAGCACCACCGGGCAGCCTTCATCCGACTGCCCCATAACGAGCGAGGCGGCCGCGGCCAGTTCATCCGCCACCGCTGGCTCGGTCACCTCCAACACATTGCCGAACAGGTCGCGCTCGCCGATCTGGTTGCGCAGGGGTTGCAATCCCGCGGTGCCAATAGCAACACCGACCGTGCCGTTGCGCCAGGCGCGCCCAAAACTGTCGTTGACAATGATCTGCGGCGCGCAGCCGGTCAGGGTGTGCAGGCGCTCACGCAGTGTCCGCGCGGACCGATCCGCGTCCTCCGGTAGCAGCAGGACGCGCGGGTTGTCTGGATCGGACTGGATGTTGGAACGGTCAATACCCGCGTTGGCATGGACGTAGCCGTTGCGGTGTTCAACAATCACGACACCGGGCCGCACGCGCAGCACCTCGCGGCTTTCATCAAGAATCAACTGCGCCAGCCGTGGATCCTTGCCCGCATCGCTGGCAAGCGCACGGGCCTGTTCACTGACGTCCACATCGCACAGCAGCACGTAGCGATTCTCGGCTTTGGAGATCACCTTCTGCGCGATGACCAGCACATCGCCGTTGCGCAAGGCCAGGCCGTTGGCCTGTAGCGATTCCGCCAGCAGCGCAGCAAGATCATCGCCGGGCTCAACCAGCGGAAACTGCTGCAGTGCGATCAGCTCCAGGCGTTCCATTGGCCTAGCTGCAATGAAAGGCGTTCAGGGTTCTAGTGATCGGACTGTTCCAGACCACTGATCTTGATCCCTGCATGGCATCCATACTGCTTATTGATCACGATCAGTACAGAGGTCAGCGCCTCAGCCGCCGCTGCATTGTTGATCATACCCGCGTGGAAGCCGCGCATGCCGGCGGCCTCGACCAGTGTAATCACCGCGGCGCGCGCTTCTTTCTTGTTGCCACAGACCAGCACGTCACATTCAACACCTTTGCCCTCCTGCAAGTGCGCCGCGGCCACGTTCTGGAAAGCAGAGACCACGGCGACGTCTTCGCCGAGTAGTTCTTGCGCGATCTGTCCGGCACTGCCGCCCTCGGGAAGCTGCACACGCGCCACCTTGGGTGGCACCAGCGGCACTGTTACATCAATCAGAATCTTGCCCTGCAGTGCGGGCTTTACCAGCTCCAGGGTACTGGCCTGGTGCGAAAACGGAACAGTGATCGCGACGATATCTGCCGCTTCTGCCGCCGCGAGATTTTCCATCGCCCGCACAGTGACCTCGCCGACGCCCCGCTCAGCCATCACTTCGCGCAGATCCGCTATCGCTGCCTCAGCCTTCTCCTGCGTTCTGGAGCCTATGATGACCTCATAGCCAGCCTGCGCCCAACGCCGGGCAAGGCCCGTTCCAAGGTCTCCGGTGCCGCCCAGAATGGCCAGCACTGGCAATGTTTCGTTACTCATAATTTGATGTCCTGATGAAGTGATGCGCGGTGCCAGTACAGTATGTGCAACCGCGGGTCGTTTGTCCCCCCAAGGGACTGTCTGCTACCCGGGTAAAGTTGATGCCCGACGCAATTGCGTTAGGATAGCCGCAGCCCACGCATCTTAGGGAATACACTGGCTGATCTCAAGCGCGCATGCACCGCCACGGGGTCGCCAACCCGGTCACAGGCCGGACCATACGCAGGAGTTAAGGACATGGACAACGCGCTGGACTTTACCGGCAAAGTCGCACTGGTCACTGGCGGCGGCAAGGGGGTCGGCAAAGGCATCACCGAGTGTTTTCTGGCTGCCGGCGCCGATGTCGTTATCTGCGGGCGCAACGCGCCCGACGCCCTGCCACAGGCCAATGGACGCAGCGCTCACTTCGTCACCTGTGATGTACGCGATTACGAGCAGGTGGAGGCCTGTGTAGACGCCACCATGGAAAAATTTGGTCGCCTTGATGTGCTGGTCAATAACGCTGGCGGTGCACCCTACGCGGAGGCGGCAACGGCATCACCACGGTTTTCCGAGTCCATCATAAAGCTCAACCTCATCGCGCCGCTGAACTTTGCACAGGTCGCCAATCGCGTGATGCAAAAACAGGACAGTGGCGGCAGCATTATCAACATCGCCAGCGTCAGCACGATTCGCCCATCTCCAGGCACTGCGGCCTATGGCGCGGCGAAGGCCGGGCTGGTGAATCTGGGCACTTCCCTCGCCGTCGAGTGGGGCCCCAGGGTGCGCGTCAATGCCCTGGTGGTGGGCCTGACCGTCACCGAGCAGGCCCACCTGCACTATGGCGACGATGCGGGCATCGCGGCAGTCGGTGCGACCATCCCGCTGGGGCGTATGGCCGTACCCGAGGACATCGGCAACGCCTGCCTGTTTCTGGCCTCACCGCTGTCATCGTATGTCAGTGGCACCAGCTTCGCTGTCCACGGCGGCGGCGAGAAGCCTGCCTTCCTGGCCGCTGCAAACGTTAAGGACTAGCGGGCCGGCGATCGGGTTATCTTGGCCCAATGCCTTGTCGCGCAAGGGCATCAGGGTATAATTCCGAAGCGCCACCCTGAGATTTGATTGCAGCAGCCCACGGCGGGCTGCATTATGATTCACCAGCCATTATCGAGTGCCCAACGTGGAAATCGGCTCGAACAAACTCCAGGCAAACCTGGTTTTGCAGACTGACCGCACGCTGTCGGGTTCACTGTCGCTGTTGCTGGATGGTTCCGTTGAACTGGAAACCGCAGAGGCCAGCGTTGCCGCTGGCCTTGCCATGGGCAGTTTTGGCACACTGTGCGTTCCCCCTGAACACAATCTCGATCAGTCGCTGCAGGATACGCGGGTAAAAATCATCGGCGTCAACAACGACTGCGTCAACTTCGAGTTCGCTGCACCCAATTCCGACAAAGCCAGGCGCTATCGCGAGATTATCGACAATGGCTTTTCCAAAAGCCTTGGCGGCACCGCCCCACCCTCGCCTGCCCGTTTTGAGGCCACCGACCTGTGGGACAGCGGCACCAATGGCAGCGCGCCACGACAGGCGACGCCAACGCCCAGAAAATCCCAACGATCACCGGCCAGCGTTGCCACGGCGGCAAACGCCGAATATGCGAAACTACTCGACTACCTGAAGAAGAACAGCGTTGAGCAGTTGGCGCGGGCGATCGCCCCTTTCCTGCAGGACCTCTCGGGGCACTTGCTGGAAGAATCAGCCAAACTGGGTTCTGCCACCAGCGGCAAGAACGCAGCCTATGAAGCAGCGGTTGCGCTGCGCAACGCCGATATCAACATCACGCGACACTTTCTGGAAAAAATCGACAGCTACTTTGTCGATCTCACCCCTCACCAGGAAGATGACCAGCTTTGGAAGCACGACATCGATGATATCGACGATCTCAGTCTCGTCGACCTCCAGGAGTTCGAAGACTTCCTGCTCATCGACCGCATGGTTCGCCAGGGCGAAGAAGCCCAGCGAGTGCCGCTGGAAGCGCTCACCCTGCGCATGGCAGAGCTGCTTGACGTCGACCCGACCACGCTGCGCAACCCAATACACGTGCGCCAGATCTATCGCGCCTTTCAGCATGGTCTGGTAGGCGCAGAGATTCACCGCGATCTGCAATCGCCCATCTACGACTTTTTTTCCGAGCGTTTCGTGGTGCAGTTACGTCACTTTTACGCTCCCTTCAACAAGATGCTGGCAAAACAGGGCGTACTGCCCGACATCGAGCAGGAAATCGCCGAGAAGGGCTCGCTGCTGCAGCGCAAGGAAGAGTTCGACAGGCCCACGCGGCCCTCACCCGCGCGCGGCGGGACCAGCCCCGAGCCCCAGAGTGCATCCACCACTACCCCGACAACCGCCCAGAACGGCACTGGCAGCAGCGAACTGGATGACATCCACCGTCAGCTCGGTGAGCAGATCACCGGAGCAATGGGTCGTTTCACGCCGGTCAGTCTTTACAAATCGGTGGTGGATGCGCTGAATTTCAAGCGTGAGGCCGAGGGCCTGCTGGACCCGACACAACTCAAGGAAGGCGAAATACTCTCTGGCACCTGGGATGGCGCAACCGTGTCCAGTGCCGAGGCCGATAAACACCGCCTGGCAGACGCACAGGCCATCGCCCGCGCCCTGGGTGCATTGCAACGCGACGACGCGGCACGTCAGGCCGTTACCCAGAGCGCCTCCCTGCGCGAGTACCTGGCCGAGCACCGCCAGGGGCTCAGCGACCTGCGCGACTCCCCCGGACTCACCGCCGAGAGCCTCAATCAACTGGACATGGTCGACAACCTGTTCGACACCATTCGTTCCCAGCTGGATGTTTCCAATGACCTCAAGCCGGCGCTGGGCAACCTGCAAATCCCGATGGCCAAGCTGGCCCTCATGGATCCAAGGTTCTTTGTTGACCATGGGCACACGGCGCGCATGGTGGTCGACAGGCTGTCCAAGCTCGCCGCCTCGGCCAACTTTCCCAACAAGGCGCTGGAAAATCGCATTGGCAGTATTGTGGATGAAATTGTCGCGGACTACGAAACCGACAGTTCAGTGTTCACGACCGCACTGCGCAAGATCGACAGGCTGTCTGAACAGCAAGAGCGCGCGCTGTCGCGCAACATCGAGCGCGTAGTCAAGACCCAGGAAGGCCAGGAACGCCTGTCGCAGGCCCGGCGCGCGGTGGCCAGGCTCATCCGCGAGGCACTGCCTGACGATAACGCGCCACGCGCACTCGTCGACCTCATTGAAAGCGGCTGGCGCGATATGCTGGTACTGACGCACGTCAAGCAGGGCCCGGACAGCGAGGGCTGGGCGGAACAGGTCAGGCATTTCGAACTGTTGTTCAGGTGGCTCAAGGAGCAGCAGGACCAGGGGCTGGAAGATGACCAAAGCGTTGAGCGCAGTCTCGAGGCAGAGTCGCTACTGGACCTGATCGGCCAGCAAATCTCGGCGGCGCTGCCGACGAATATATCTCACGAGTCTGTGTTGGAGGATCTGCGCGATATCCTGTCGGGCACCATCGAGGTAGAAACCGTCCAACCCGGTGACGCCCTGACCCGGGAGGATCCAGAGCCTGAGGCGGTCCGCGCCAAGATCGACGACCTTCCCCGCCTGCGTCGCTGGGTCAAGCGCGTCGAACAACTGGAGAAAGACAGCTGGCTCACCTACCGCGACAAGGACGGACAAAAAAAGCGCATGCAGCTGGCATGGATCAGCCCATCGCGTGACCGTTATATCTTCGTTAACGAACGCGGGCAAAAAGTCGCCGACCTCAGCGCTATCAAACTCGCACGGCAACTCAGCCGCGGCGTGCAGCCGCCGGCACCGGCTGATGCGCTGTCGGTTGTTGACAAGAGTATGTACAGCACCCTCGAGCACGTGCAAAAAACGCTCAGCTTTACACGCAACCACGACTCACTGACGAAACTGATCAACCGCGAAACATTCCTCGACCAGATGGAGCGCGCTCTGCGCCATGGCCAGCACCGCAACGCGCACCATGCAGTTTTGTACCTCAATATCGACAGGTTTGAACTGGTCAACGAAGTATACGATCGCGTCAGCGGCGACCAGGTCCTGCTGGAATTCGCCAAGCTGCTGTCGCAGTTACATGGCAAAAAGTCCTCCTCGGCGCGCATCAAGGCGGATGAGTTCGCCATTCTGTTGCTGGACAGGCCGATAGAATCGGCCGTAGAAGCCGCGGAGAAAATTCGCAGCGATATCGAAGCAACCAGCATGGATATCGACGGCGAAAACGTGAGCTTTACCGTCTCCATTGGGGTATCCGGTATTGGCGAACACACCACCAGCGTTGAGCAGGTGCTGGAGGCGGCGCGGGCGGCGATGCAGCTTGCCAAGCAAAGCGGACGCAACCAGGTGGTGCGCTACCAGGAAGACCAGAACGAGGCGATCAAGTACAAATCCGACAAGAACAAAAAACGGCAACGCCTTGAAGAAGCCCTGGCCACCGACAGATTCGTACTCAGGGCACAACCGATTGTGCAAACCGCAGTGAGCGGACGCGGCAGTGCCAGCCTGCACTATGAGCTGCTGTTGGGCCTGAAAAACAAGGATGGCACGCTAGCCTCACCCGAGGACTTCATCAACTCGGCCGAACGCTATGGCTTTATGACACTGGTCGATCGCTGGGTGGTACGCGAGGCTTTCGCCTGGATCAGCGAACTGATGGACGCCCAGAAAGTCGTACCTGATCTCTCGATCAACCTGTCTGGCGCCAGCGTCACGGACGACGCGTTCCTTGACTACCTCTTCGAACAGATTTCCGAGTTTGGCGTGGGCACCAGCAAGCTCTGCTTCGAGATCACCGAAACAGGCACGATCTCCAACCTCATTAAGGCGGCGGACTTCGTGCGCGCGTTTCGCAATATTGGCTGTAAATTTTCCATTGATGACTTCGGCACCGGATTGGCCAGCCATAACTACCTGCGCGAACTGCCAGTAGACTACGTAAAGATTGACGGCAGCTTCATTACCGGAATCAGCGAGAACCGCAATGATTACGCCATGGCACGTTCGATCAACGACCTGGCACACTTTCTGGGCCAGCAGACCATTGCTGAATCGGTTGAAAACGACGCGATTGTGGAGAAGCTCGTAGAAATCGGCGTGGATTATCTTCAGGGCTGGGGTGTTGGCAAGCCCAAACTGCTCACTGAAGTCACCGCCGACCTGTCCACCCTGGAAAAGTAACCACTCTTTGCCATGGCAGCGGCCACCCCCCTGGACACTTTCGACCGACTTGTCGGACTGATCTACGAGGGAGCGCTCGACGAGCAACCCTGGCAGAACGCGCTACCTGCGCTGCGCGCGGCCTTTGATGCGCAGGTGGCGTCGCTGATTCTGCGGCCGCCTTCAGTCGACGATCACGGTTTCATTCTCAACAGCGTGCGCACTGACGCCGCCCCCGATACCACCAGCAACAAGCTCGCTGATCCGAACGACTGGCAGGCCATCGCCTATCGGGAACAGTTCTTCTCGCTTGATCCGTTCATTGACTTGCCACACGACAAAGTCATCGCCCTGGAAGACCTGCTACCGGATCGTGAACTGACACGCAGTGATTACTACCTGCACTACCTGGAACCTATCAACCTGTTTCGCATACTCGGCGTTGATACGGCTGAGCCCTCGGGCATGCTTGCGCGACTGCGCTTCTCGCGCCGCAAGAGCGAGGCGCGCTTTTCCCGTAAGGAGCGCGCACTACTGGCCCGGCTGACTCCACACCTGCAGCGCGCCGTGGCCATTCATGCGCGCCTCCATCGCACCAGTTCAGAGCGCGATGTCTATGCCGGCGCCGTAGACCAGCTACTGGTTGCCACGATTATTCTCGACGAACGCGGGCGCGTGCTCACCACCAACGAGGTTGGCCGTGAGTTGCTGGACGCCGGCCAGGGCCTGTCGGTACGCAACGACTGCCTGCACATAGACGGCAGGGACATCCACAAGGAGCTGCAGGAGACCCTGACGACGATTATCCGGGCGCAAGCGCGTGGAGAGACCTCTATCGTCAGGGCGCTGCGCGTGCCGCGACCCGACGGACGCCCCGATCTGGGGTTGGTAGTGCGGCCGGTACCAGCAGCGCAGCGCCGCGAGGGCAATGCCAGCCCCGTAGCCGCGGTGTTTATCTCTGACCCGGAGCTGCAGGAGTCGACATCGGCGCAGTCTCTACGCGAACTGTTCGACCTCACCCCCGCGGAGGCCAAGCTGGCCACCTTACTCGCCCGCGGCCTCAGCCTGGCGGACGTCTCTGCAGAACAGAACATCTCGCAGCACACCGCAAGGGCGCAACTGAAGGCTATTTTCGCCAAGACCGGTGTCTCGCGCCAGGCCGAGCTGGTCAGGCTCGTACTCAAAAGCGTGGCTTCACTGGCCTGAGCACTGCAATGGCCCATCCCTGCGCTGCACCCTACACAGCCTGCAGCGTAATCGTCATCGCTTGACATGCATCAAGTTTGCCGGCCATCGGCGCTGCTACAGTGGAATCCGGAGCACTAGCCTGCGAACACTATGAAAACCAATCCACCGGAAGCCATCACGCCCGACACGCCGCCGCCGGTCGCAGATGCCGCTCTGGGTCTTGCGGCCAAGTACGCACGACCAGGCCCCCGCTATACGTCCTACCCTACCGCGCCACACTTTGCCGACGAAACCGCACCCAAACGTTACCTGCGCGACAGCGCGGTCGCGAGACAGCTCAGTACCAACCCGCTGTCGCTGTATGTCCACTTACCCTTCTGTGCAGACATTTGCTACTACTGCGCCTGCAACAAGGTCGTCACGCGCAACAGGGATGCAGCACGCGAGTACCTCTTCTACCTCGAGAAAGAGATCGAATTGCAGTCGGCCCTGGTCGGCAACAAGCGGCCCATTACCCAGCTGCACTGGGGTGGCGGCACACCCACCTTCCTTGAAGATGCCGAACTGACCCGGCTGATGCATATCCTGGCCACGCACTTTCGCCTGCTCGCAGACGACCACCGGGAGTATTCCATCGAAGTCGACCCGCGAACTGTCGGCAACGACACCCTGGCGCTGCTCAAGGGGATAGGCTTCAACCGCATCAGCATGGGCGTACAGGACTTCGACCCCAGGGTTCAGGCTTCGGTGAATCGCGTGCAGCAGTACGATATGGTGGCGGAACTCACCGCCAACGTACGCGCCTTACGCTTCAAGTCTCTGGGTTTCGACCTGATCTACGGGCTGCCTCACCAGACCATGGCCTCCGTCAGCGAGACCCTGCGCAAAGTCGTTACCCTGGCTCCCGATCGGATCGCCTGCTACAGCTATGCGCACCTGCCCCACCGTTTCAGCAGCCAGCGCGCCATCGACCGCCTGACCCTGCCCAGCGCCGATAACAAACTGCGCCTGCATGAACTGATCAGTGACACCCTGCAGCGCAACGGCTATGTGCATATCGGCATGGATCACTACGTCAAGCCTGACGATGAACTGGCCCTTGCCCAGAACGAAGGGCGCCTGCAGCGCAACTTCCAGGGCTATTCACGACAACTGGCCTTTGACACGCTGGGCATCGGCGCATCCGCCATCAGCCACATGGGTGACGACTACCTGCAAAACGCAACCCAGCTCGAGGAGTACTACGCCCGGCTACGCGCAGGTGAGTTTCCGATTCAGCGTGGCTACCGGATGTCCTGGGAAGATAAACTGCGTTACCACATTATTATGTCGCTTGCCTGCCATATGCGGCTGGACATCAATGAACTGGAAGACCAGTTCGCGGTGCGCTTTGGTGATCACTTTGGGCAGCAGATCGCCGCCCTTGGTGAGATGATTGCCGACGAACTGGTTGAATTGCGCGACGACCTGCTGTTGATCACTGGCAAAGGGCGGCCATTTATACGCAATATCTGCATGGTTTTTGATGCCTATCTCGAGGCACCGCCCACCAACGGCAACGCGGTGATCTACTCCGCCACTATTTAACCCTGGCCTGACGATCTCCGACCATGGCCTGGCCGACGCCTCACTACCGCCTTACCACTGCCTGAACCGCCCGCTAATTTCACTGCACGGATACATTCACCAACAGTCGCGTTTCACCTATACTGAAGGTATCACCTCGGGGGGTATTTGCATGGATAGTACGATGACTGGCCAATCGCAGGAACTGCTCACCAAACCCTGCGCTCACGATTACAAGGTCAACTGCGGCAATTGCCGCCTCAACAGCATTTGTCTGCCCCTCGCACTGGAACGTGACGACGTTGAGCAACTCGACGAGATTGTACAACGCAGCAAGCCCATCCAGAAGGGGCGCTTCCTGTACCATGAGGGCGATGAGTTCCAATCGGTGTTTGCGGTACGCTCAGGCGCGCTGAAGGCCTTTCGCACCACCGACAGCGGCCGCGAACAGGTCACCGGCTTTTACTTCCCCGGCGAGATCCTGGGCATGGACGGCATCAGCAACAACCTGCACGCGTCCTCGGCGCAGGCGCTGGAGACCACCGCCGTGTGTGAAATCCCCTTCAACTCGCTGGAAAAACTCAGCGCACTGATGCCCAGCCTGCAGCGGCATTTCTTCCAGATAATGAGCCGTGAAATCACTGAGGACCAGCAGCTGATCACGCTGCTGAGTAAAAACTCCGCCGAGGAGCGCGTCGCCGCCCTCATTCTGAGCATCTCCAGCCGCAATGCCCGGCGCAAGCTCAGTGCAACCCGCTTCAGGCTGCCCATGTCTCGTATTGACATCGGTAACTACCTTGGCCTGACCGTAGAAACCGTAAGCCGGGTGTTCAGCCGCATGCAGAAGCTCGAGTTCCTGCAGGTGAACAACAAGGAAATTGAGATCAAGGATATCGAGGGCATTCGCAGCCTCGCCGATATCGGCTAAACCTCTGCGGGGCGCATGCCCCCTTGATACACATCAAGGTTTTTCATCGCAAACGCCTTACAATCTGTCTGTGTCCCAAAAAGACCATCAAGACAGCCATCTGTAGGGGTTAACCAACGTATGATTCAACACGCTATAGGCCTCCTCGTCAGGCCTCGACAGCAGTGGCGCACCATTGGCGATCTCCCGGAAGGCAGCCTGAAGCTGCTGATGCTGTATCCGATCATTATGGCAATTCTGCCCGCGGTTGCCTGGTATTACGGCACCACGCAGGTCGGTTGGACCGTAGGTCAACAGAGTGAGCCGATCAAGCTCACCCAGGAAAGCGCACTGGTGATCTGTACGCTGTTCTACTTCGGCATGGTCGCCTGCGTGGCCGTCATCGGTTATTTCATTCACTGGATGTCAGAGACATACGGCGCCCAGTCCAGCATGACCAAAGGCATTGTCATCGCGGCCTTTACCGCAACGCCCCTGTTTGTTGCCGGCCTGGTCGGATTCCACCCCATGCTCTGGCTGGACATGCTCATTGGTGTGGCCGCGGTGAGTTGGGCGGTCTACCTGATGTACCTGGGTATTCCGCTGGTGATGAATATTCCCGAAGAACGCGGCTTTCTGTTTTCCAGCGCGGTGCTCGCCATTGCGCTGGTCATTCTGATTTGCCTGATGGTCGGCTCCGTCATTCTATGGGAATTTGGCGCCGCTCCGGCGTTTACCGATTAAACGTAATTCCACTGCTGTGTATCAGCAGTACCCACTTCGTACTGGATAAGTCACATGAGCGAGCTCAATCACGCACTCGAACATCCCACCTATAACTACAAGGTGGTCCGCCAGTTTGCGATCATGACTGTCGTCTGGGGCATCGTCGGTATGCTTGTCGGCGTGCTAATTGCCGCGCAGCTGGCATGGCCGGCACTCAATACCGAACTGCAGTATCTTCACTTCGGACGACTGCGACCACTGCACACCAACGCGGTGATCTTTGCCTTTGGCGGTTCTGCGCTGTTTGCCACGTCCTACTACATCGTACAACGCACCTGCCAGGCCAGGCTCATCTCAGACAAACTCGCCGCATTCACCTTCTGGGGCTGGCAGTTGGTTATCGTGTCTGCGGCAATCACCCTGCCGCTGGGCTTGACCACAAGTAAGGAATATGCCGAGCTGGAGTGGCCAATCGACATTCTCATTGCAGTTGTCTGGGTGTCTTATGCGCTGGTGTTCTTCGGCACGATCATGAAACGCAAGACCCCACACATTTACGTGGCCAACTGGTTTTTGGGCGCCTTTATCATCGCCGTTGCCGTGCTGCACATCATCAACAGTATGGCGATACCGGTCAGCATGACCAAGTCCTACTCTGCCTACGCGGGTACTGTGGATGCGATGGTGCAGTGGTGGTATGGCCACAACGCCGTGGGCTTCTTCCTGACGGCGGGCTTTCTCGGCATGATGTACTACTTCGTGCCCAAGCAGGCGGGCCGCCCGGTTTATTCCTATCGACTGAGTATCGTTCACTTCTGGGCGCTGGTTGCGGTCTACATCTGGGCTGGCCCTCACCACCTGCACTACACCGCCCTGCCAGACTGGGCCCAGAGCCTGGGTATGGTGATGTCGATCATCCTGTTGGCACCCTCCTGGGGCGGCATGATCAACGGCATGATGACGTTGTCGGGAGCATGGGACAAACTGCGCACGGACCCGATCCTGCGTTTTCTGGTTGTCAGCCTGTCATTCTACGGAATGTCCACGTTCGAAGGGCCGATGATGTCCATCCGCACGGTAAACGCCCTTTCCCACTACACGGACTGGACTATCGGCCACGTACACTCGGGCGCGCTGGGCTGGGTTGCGATGATTTCCATCGGCGCGATTTACCATCTTATCCCGATCCTATTTGGCAAGGAGCGCATGTACAGCATCAGCCTCATCAACGCACATTTCTGGATGTCGACGATCGGCACAGTGCTCTACATCGCCTCGATGTGGGTCAACGGCATCATGCAAGGCCTGATGTGGCGCGCCTACAACCAGGACGGCACTTTGACCTACACTTTTGTTGAATCGGTAGCGGCCAGCTACCCGGGCTACGTGGTTCGCGTCATTGGCGGGGCCATTTTCTTCTCCGGCATGCTGCTGATGGCCTACAACATTTTTATGACCACCCGTAAAGATGTACAACCACAGCCCGCTCCCGCGGCTGTAGGAGCGGTATGAGGCTATGGGCATGAAACATGACACAGTAGAAAAAAACGTCGGCATCATGATCATCCTGATCATTGTTGCTATCAGCTTCGGCACATTGGTAGAACTGGTGCCGCTGATGTTTTCCAAGCAGAGCAACGAACCGATTGCGGGGCTCAAACCGCTACCGGCGCTCGAGCTTGAGGGTCGCGATATTTACATTCGCGAGGGCTGTAACAACTGTCACTCGCAGATGATCCGGCCGCTGCGCGCCGAAACCGAACGCTATGGGCATTATTCGGTTGCCGGCGAGTTTGTGTATGACCATCCGTTCCTGTGGGGTTCCAAGCGCACCGGACCGGACCTGGCGCGGGTAGGACAGCGCTATAGTGACGACTGGCATCGTGCGCACATGTATAACCCGCGCGACGTTGTGCCGGAATCCAACATGCCGGCGTTTCCCTGGCTGTTTGACCAGGAGGTCAATGGCGCCAGGACAGGTGCAAAAATGGCCGCACTGGCAAAAGTCGGGGTGCCCTATACCCCCGAAGATATTGCGGGCGCCGAGGAAGCGGTAGCCGGCAAAAAAGAAATTGACGCCCTGATTGCATACCTGCAACAGCTGGGCACGCTCCTGCAAGCGAGGCGCTAATGGACATCAACGATCTCAGAGGGTTGAGCACCGCCTTTTTGCTGGTGGCTTTCATCGGATTGTGCATATGGGCATACAGCAAGAACAGGTCAAAGGCGTTTGACGAGGCAGCCCAACTGCCCTTCGCCGATGATGAAATGAACGAACGTACACGCCAGGAGGAATCACGTAATGGCTGATTTCTGGAGCCTGTGGATCATCCTGCTGACTATCGTCAGCTTCTTGTTGATCATCTGGATTCTGTTTGCTAATCGCACACGCGACCAGGGAACCACGGAAGAGACGACCGGGCACAACTACGATGGCATTGAAGAATACGATAACCCCCTGCCCGCCTGGTGGTTCTATATGTTCGTCATTACCATCGTCTGGGGAGTGGGTTATCTCATCGCTTATCCCGGCATGGGCAATTTTCCCGGGCTGCTAGGATGGACGCAGATTGGTCAGTATGAAGAGCGCGTCGCGGCGGCCGATGCCGAGTTTGGCGCGATGCGACGTAGCTATCTCACACAGTCCGTTGAAGAGATCGCCGATGATCCAGCAGTGCGCAAAATGGGCATGCGCATGTTCGGTAACAACTGCGCGCAATGTCACGGCGCCGACGCCAAGGGCAGCTTCGGCTTTCCCAATCTGACGGACGACGACTGGATCTACGGTGGCGATGCGGCGTCCATCAAGGCGACCCTGGTGAATGGCCGCCGCGCTGCCATGCCGGCATGGCTGGCCGTACTGGGCGAAGACGGCATTGCTGCAACCACGGAGTATGTGCTGTCACTCAATGGCGATGCGGTTGACGCCGACCTTGCCGGGGAAGGCAAGCAGAGCTTCACCACCTATTGTGCCGCCTGTCACGGCGCTGACGGCAAAGGCAACCAGGCGCTCGGCGCGCCAAACCTCACCAACGGTATCTGGCTGTACGGTGGCACCCGGGAGCAGATCGCACACACTCTGCGGGCAGGTCGCAACGGGCAGATGCCAGCCTTTAGCGAAACCCTCAGTGAGGACAAGATTCATATACTTTCTGCCTATGTCTATGGGCTGAACAAATAGTCCACGTTGTACATAAACCCACGTTTTACCCGGGGCTGGTAGCAGCCCCCTACACTGGATACCACCATGTCAGATCCTGATCTGATAGATTTGCAGGAAATCGCGCCTGCCGAAGTGGCAGAGATTGACCTCTACCAGCGACGCGAAAAAATCTATACCCGCTCGATTGAGGGGTTTTTCCAGCGTTTGCGCCTGTTCACCGGCTGGCCGCTGCTTGTGGGTTACTTTGTTTTACCCTGGCTGTCCTGGGGCGAACGCCAGCTCGTGCTTTTCGACCTGCCCGAACGCAAATTCCATATTCTAGGTTTGACGCTGTGGCCGCAGGATTTTCAATTGTTGGCGTTCCTGCTGATGATTGCCGCGTTTGGATTGTTCACCGTTACGACGCTGGCGGGGCGCATCTGGTGTGGTTACACCTGCCCACAGACCGTGTGGACCAGTATATTCATGTGGTTAGAGCAGCGTACCGAGGGCAGCCGCAATCAGCGCATTCGCCTGGACGCCGCACCCTGGTCGTTTGAAAAGCTGCGTAAAAAATTCGCCAAACATGCCTCATGGCTGTTCGTTGCGTACTGCACAGGGTTTACGTTTGTCGGTTACTTCTATCCTGTGCGCGAGTTGCTGGTCGACCTGTGGACGTTCAACGTGCCGCTCATGGCCGCTTCATGGGTTGTCTTTTTCACATTGGCGACCTACATCAACGCCGGCTGGATGCGCGAGCAGGTCTGTATGTACATGTGCCCCTATGCGCGCTTCCAGTCGGTCATGTTTGACCACGATACGCTGATCGTCTCTTATGATGCCGCCAGGGGAGAGCCGCGCGGCTCGCGCAAGCGCGATGCAGACCTGACCGAACTGAACCTGGGAAGCTGCATCGACTGTGAACTGTGCAAGCAGGTGTGTCCTACCGGTATCGACATTCGCGACGGTTTACAATACCAGTGTATTGGCTGTGCACTGTGCATCGACGCCTGTGATTCGGTGATGGACAAAATGCAGTACCCGCGGGGCCTGATCCGCTATACCAGTGAACGCGAACTCAGCGGTGGAAAAACTCACTGGTTCCGTCCGCGGATGATAGGCTACACCCTGGTGCTGCTGCTGATGATCAGCGCCTTCGCCTACCGGGTGATTGACCGGGTTCCCGTGGAACTCACCGTGATACGCGATCGCAACCAGCTTTTTGTCGAGGCTGCCGATGGCGCAGTCGACAACATTTACATGCTGCAACTTGCCAACATGGACACAGAAATGCGTGAATACACCATTAACATTGAGGGCATCGAAGGTGCCAGCATCATCGGTGAGACCTCCTACACACTGGATGCCGGCGAGTTACGCTCCATTGGCCTGAGAGTCAGAGCCAAGAAGGCTGCACTGGAAAAGCCCAACAGCGTCATTTACTTTACCGCACAGGCCAGCGATGCCGAAGAACTCAGCGCGAAGGCGGAGTCCCGCTTCATGAAGCCACTATGAGCAACCCAGTCCACACCCGACTTGATGACCGCCCCTGGCATCAGCAGTTCTGGCCATGGTTTCTTATCATGCTGCCGGCAAGCGTTGTCGTCGCCGCGCTTGCCACGATGGTCATCGCCTTTCGAGGTGCGGATGACCTGGTCGCGACGCAGTATTATAAAGATGGCCTGGCGATCAATCGGCGACTCGAGCGCGAGGAACAGGCGGTGGCCCTGGGCATTTCAGCAACCATCGGGATTGGCGCTGGTGTCGCCGACGTGACGCTCAGTCATCCACAGCCACCGGCAACGTTGCAACTGAAGCTGTCTCATCCACTGGAAGCTGAACAGGATATCGCTGTGATCCTGCGGCTGGGGCCCGACAGCCGCTACCACGGCGAAGTACCCGAGGCAGTCGGCGAACGCTGGCACTGGGCACTGCAGCCGCAAAGTGATGCGCAATGGCAGCTCAGCGGCGTGATTACTCGCGATGAACTCACCCGTCATCCACACCACTAGCGCCGACGCGCAGCGCACGGGGTGCTTTCACTGCGGCGAGCCGATACCTGACAATTTCACCCGGCAAGTGATGATTGACGGGGAACCGCGCGCGATGTGCTGTCCAGGCTGTGCCGCTGTGGCCAGTATGATCATCGACAGTGGCCTGGACAACTTCTATGCGCAACGTACGGCCTTTAGCATTCGACCGGAGGCACAGGTTGCGGTCAATGCCGAACAGTTCGCGGTCTACGATAATCCTGAACTGCTTGCCACCTTCAGCGTAACCACCGATACGGGCACCACGCAATCTGCGCTGCTGATTGGTGGGATTACCTGCGCGGCCTGTACCTGGCTGATCGAACGTTCACTGGGTGAGCTCAGCGGCGTTCGCAGCACCAACGTCAACCTTGGCCAGCACCGACTGGATATCGAGTATGACGCGAGCGTCACCCCCCCCAGTGCAGTTTTCGCGCAGCTCGCCTCACTGGGGTATCGCCCCGCCCCCTTTCATGAGGATGCATTAAAAACGCAGCTGCACGAGGAGGCGCGGCGGGACCTGCGTCGCCTGGCCGTGGCTGGCCTTGGCATGATGCAGGTTGGCATGTTTGCGATCGCCCTGCATGCGGGAGAAATGCAAGGCATGGACCCGCGCTTTGAGAACCTGCTGCGCTGGGTCAGCCTGCCCGTCGCCGGTTTTGTCGTTTTCTACAGCGCGCGCTCGTTTTTCAGTACGGCGTGGCGCCACCTCAAAGCGCACACACTGGTGATGGATCTTCCCGTCGCGCTGGCGATTGGCCTGGCGTTCCTGGCCAGTGCCTGGGCAACGCTGACCGGCGGCGGCGACGTGTACTTCGACTCTGTGGTGATGTTCACCTTTTTCCTGCTGCTGGGACGCTACGTCGAGAAGCGGGCGCGCCTGCGCAGCGCCGATGCCTGGCAGAGCCTGCAATCACAATTGCCCGATGCGGTAACCTTGCAGTGCGACGGCCAGTGGGTGAGCTACCCAAGAATCCAGACGCAACCGGGTGACATCCTGCTGATCAAACCCGGACAAACCATTCCAGCCGATTGCACGGTGCAGCAGGGCAACAGCTCTGTGCGTGAGGATGCCTTCACCGGCGAATCACATCCTCGTGCGGTCGTTCGTGGAGATGCGGTCTTTGCGGGCACGGTGAATCTCGAAGGCAACCTGCAAGCCATCATCACCACGGAACACCAGCACTCCAGGCTGGCGGCACTGCAGGGGCTGATTAACACCGCAGCCACTGGCAAGCCCGGGTTGGCGAAACTGGCCGATACCGTCGCTGCCTGGTTTGTCGGCGCAATACTGCTTATCGCAGCGTCTACCGCGGTGAGCTGGTACTTTATCGATCCTCAGCGCGCGCTGTGGGTCACCCTCTCGGTGCTGGTCATAAGCTGCCCCTGTGCGCTGGCACTGGCCACGCCAACGGCACTGACCTCTGCGGCCAATGCCCTGCGCAGCATTGGTGTGCATCTCAAAGGGGAAAACGGGCTTGAATCGCTGGCCAACTGCACACACCTGCTGTTCGACAAGACCGGCACACTCACCCAGGGCCAGTTGACCATCGCCGAGATTGAATTGCACGGCAGCGCCAGCCGCGACGATGTCCTGGCTATCTGCGCGGCGTTACAGCGCCCGTCAAGCCACCCTGTCGCTCTGGCATTCGAGTCAATCGAGCCGTGTAGTGCAGTGACCGACATCGAGTACATTATTGGTTCAGGCATGCACGGCCGTAACGGCGAGCAACGCTATCGTATGGGCAGCCTTCAATTCTGCCGCCAGGCCTGCCCCCAGCTCACGCTACCGGTTGATGACACCCTGCTATGGGTCGCGCTGGTGGTAGAGGACGAACTCCTTGCCTGGCTGGGTTTTTCCGACCAGGTCCGACCCGAGGCGCAGGCGGTTATCGACCAGGCCCGGCAAGACGGACTGGAGATTGCCCTGGTTACCGGCGACGGTTCCCACCAGGCGCAGCGACTGGCGCGCGAGCTGGGCATAGACAACGTCAGAAGCGCGCAAAGCCCTAACGACAAGCTGCGCTACGTACGTGAGCTGCAGGCCAGCGGCGCGAAGGTCTGCATGGTCGGCGATGGTGTCAACGACGGGCCCGTCCTGCGCCGTGCCAACGTATCTTTTGCGGTGCCTGGCGCCAGCGATCTTGCCCGTGCGCAGGCAGATTTTGTCATCACCGCCGGTAGCCTGTTGTCCCTCGGTGCGGCCTTTGCCAAAGCGCGAGCCTGTCGCGCCATCATCCGGCAGAACCTGGGCTGGGCCATTACCTACAATGTCTGCGCGGTACCACTGGCAGCCATGGGTATTGTGCCACCGTGGGTGGCGGCGCTGGGTATGTCTGCAAGCTCGTTGCTGGTCGTGGGCAATTCGGCACGGCTGGCCCGCGCGCGCAATGATTAACCCCAATCGCCATGGATAGCCTCTACCTGCTCATACCGATCGCGCTGATTTTTTGCGTCATCGCAATACGACTGCTGCTCTGGGCGATCAATAGCGGCCAGTACGAAGACCTCGACAAGGAAGCCTGGCGCATCCTTCAGGACCAGGAGCAGTCCAGCACCGGCCCGGCACACAAAAACCCTGCAACGGATCGTCACAAGGACACACGCGAGAATGATTGAACCCGCCCAGGCCGGCGCGGCACTCCTGCTCGGGCTGGCCGGCGCCGGACACTGCCTTGGCATGTGCGGCGGCATTGCCGTGGCCCTGCAAATGCGCGGGGTGAGCGGCCCACTACCGGTGCTGGGCTACCATGCTGGCAGGGTATTGAGCTATGCAGCACTGGGCGGCCTGCTCGGCCTGCTCACGGGCAGCGTGGAAGCCGCAGCCTGGACCCAGTCACTGCGCTACGTTGCCGCCGGCATGCTCATTGCGATGGGCTTGTACGTGGGCCGTTGGTGGTTCGGTATGCAACATCTGGAAAAACTCGGTGCTGCGGTCTTTGCCCCGGTGCAGCGGCGGCTGTCCGGCTTGCTCACTGGCAAGGGCACGCTACAGGCTATCGGGCTTGGCCTGATATGGGGCCTGATGCCCTGCGGGCTGATCTATAGCAGCCTCGCCTGGGCGTCTACCGCGCAGAGTGCAGCGGCCTCTGCGCTGCTCATGCTGCTGTTCGGAATCGGCACACTGCCGGCCATGGTTGCCGTTAGCCTGGGGGCTGCGCAGGTGCAACGTGTACTGCAGAACACGGGGCTGAAGCAGGCTATTGGCGTTTTGCTCATCCTGTCGGGCCTGTGGACGGGCTATGCCGCGTTTGCACACGGCCAACATCTACATCACGGTGGCGCGCAAGGCGAGCACGCCGAGCACGGCTTGCCCTCTGCGCAGCAGAACCATGCCGGCCATTAATGCTGGCGCAAAAAAAGCCCCGCGTTACTGTGTAATGCGGGGCGAAGCACATGACTCGATAGGCCGGGCACCGTTATCAGCAACGGCTCAGGGCTAGAAACGATACGCGACACCAATGTTGTAGACCCACGGGTCGATATCCACATCGAACTTCACCGTGGTCACTTCGGCGCCTGCCGACGTCGCAGTGATCTTCGCTTCTGTGTCGATGTCGATATACCAGACACCCAGATTGATCGACCACTGGTCAGCCACGGGAATATCCACACCCACCTGCGCGGCCAGTCCCCAGGAAGGGTCAAGGTCAAGATCGGCGCCATCGACTGCACCGCCGGTCAAATCTCCGAGCAGGTCAACCAGTTCGCCGTCCACGTCCTCATCAAAAAACAGCGTATAGTTCAGACCAAAGCCCACATAGGGCTGCCAGCCATCGACATCACCACGGGGATACCACTGCACCATGAACGTCGGCGGAAGGTGTTTGGTGCTTCCTGCGTCCAATGAAACACCTGCGATAGCACCTTTGCCGCGCGCCTCGATATTGTGTTCGAACGGCGTTGCTGCAAGTAACTCAACGCCCCAGTTGGCATCGACCATGTAGGCCGGGATGATACTCAGCTGCGTGTCGTCATCAACGCGCGCCTCTGCGACCAGGCCTGTCGGCAGCGCAATATCGTCACTGCTGGAATTGGGGGCCACCGTGACGACACCTGCACGCAGGATCCAGTCACCCGGTTCATAGGATAACGCTGTCTGTGCTGACGCCAACAGACAGACTGAAACCGCTGCGGCCAATGTGTTTTTCATCGTTTAACTCCTGTGTCCAAAGGATGCGTGAATGTTATTCACCCACAATCTGCATGGTAATGGCGCTTGGCAGATAACACATTGATGTTGATCAAGATCGCGCTTGACTCGGAAAATTTTGCGCCTGGTTTGCCGACTGTGCGCCAGCAGCGGCGCTGGGGTGTGAGCCCCTACATCGACGCGTCCATCAGTGGCATCAACAGCAGGCGCAGCGCAAGTCCCGTTACCAGCCAGCGAAAAAGACGCTGGAAGTCCCTTTGTGGCATTCGGGCGCGCAAACGTGTGCCCACCCACGAACCGGCAACGCCGGCCACAATCATTCCTGCCAGGAGAGGCCACCATGGCGCAAAGCTGAAGCCAAGGAGGAAAAACGCCGTCAGGCGCATGACATGGTTCAGGCTCATGTACAGCGCGGTATTGACCACGAGCCAATCGCGCGCCGCGCAACGGCGCAACAGTACCGCGGCCCCGACAGGTCCGGTTGCACCGGCCAGCATACCCAGCCCGGTCTGGTAAAAACCCAGCGCCAGCAGGGAAAGCTGGCCCGCGCCTGGCAATGCTGGCAGCGGCAACCAGACAAACACCAGGATGAAAGCGCCCACGATTGCGGGCAGCCAATGCATGTCAAGATTCTGGTACAGACCCGCTCCCACCCAGGCGCCTGCAGCGGCTCCCAGCGCAACCGCCGGGATAAGCGACAGGTCAATTGACCGCCAACCAAAAGCCGCACGCGATGCGTTGCTGGCCAGTTGGGTCGCTGCATGCATCGGCAGAATAGCCGCCGCTGGCAGCAGCCCCGGCATCAGCGCTATCAGCAGGATACCCCCGCCCATACCAATGACTGCCGCAAGGCAGGAGGTTGCAAAGGCAATCGGGATCAGCATCCACTCAATCATGATGTCCGGCTCAGCGTCGCAGTAACATTGCGGTTTTACCTGTAGCACCCGCCAGCATACACTGCAGTAGCCACAACCACAGTGATAGGCGCAATAGACCTCGTGAATTCCACCACACGCAATAGCAACGCGGCCAACAGTCACCGCAAAGACACCGCCGGCGACAAGCCCGGGCGCAGTGTAGAACCCGGTTGGTACGGGGCAGATCCCTTAACAATGGATCTGAAATCCAACCCCCACGATGCCTACCGGCAACTGCGCGAACAGCAACCAGTGAACCTGACGCCGGCAGGAGACTGGCGATTGAGCCGCTACGCCGATATTCAACAGTTGTTGAAACACAGCAATAGCGGCGTTCGCGATACCCGAGGGCGCATACCGGAAGAATCGCAGGAAGATAGCGACAACAGCAAGTTCATGTTGCGTCTTGACCCACCTGACCATGACCGCATTCGCAATCTCGTCACCAAGGCATTTACGCCACGCGCCCTGGCAGCGATGCGCCCGGCGATCGAGCCGCTGGTAAGCGGCGAACTGGATCGCATCAGCGCGTGCGGCACCATGGATGTCGTGGCAGACCTCGCATTGACGGTGCCCGCCGCCTCGATGTGCGCCATGCTAGGCGTGCCATTCCAGGACAGGCACGAGCTGACCGAGCTCGTTTCACTGGCGACCTACCGCCTGGCAAAACTCGCCATTCCCGATATGCAGGAACAGGCAGATGCCGCCTTGTTCAAACTCGGCAGTTACATGTACGCGTTGATTGAGGAACGGCGCAGGCGGCCCACCGATGACATTCTCAGCCTGCTGGTGCAGGCGGAAGAAGCCGGCGAGCGGCTGTCCAATGATGAGCTGTTGCAGCAGAGCATCGGCCTGCTCATCGCAGGCCTTGAAACCACTATTGGCCTGATCGCCAATGGCATGCTGTGTTTTTCCAGGCACCCCGACCAGTTTGAGAAGCTTGCCGCCGATCCCACCCTGGTGCACAGCGCTGTGGAAGAATGTCTGCGCTTTGAACCATCGGTGCCGGTGACGCGCCGCATACTGTGGGAAGATACCGAGTTTGGCGGCGTCACGCTGCCTGCAGATGCTATCGTCTACGCGGTGATCATTGGGGCAAATCGCGATCCTGCCGTGTTCAGCCAGCCCGACCGTTTCGATATTGCACGCAACGAGGCACGTCACTGCTCTTTCGGCGGCGGCATTCACTTCTGCCTGGGTTCTCACCTGGCGCGCATGAACGCCGAGATCGCCTTTCTGGCAATGGCTCAACGCTTCAGGGATTTCCACGCCGACGACAGCCAACTGCAATGGGCGCCTTCACTCTTTCGCATTCCCGGTCGCCTTCCGGCAACCTTCAAGTGCAGGGCGTGAGCCCCTCAGGGAGCTCTCAGGGGCAGCGGCAGGAACGCAGCAGAACGCGGGCCTAGCCCATGGGATACATGATGTCCTGCGAGACCTGGTTAATGCGTTGCAGGGTTTCGGCATCCAGCGTGACGTCGGCTGCAGCGAGCAGTTCGGGCACCTGCTCAGCGCTCGTTGCACCGACAATCGTTGAGGCGACAAAATCATGCTGCTTGCTCCAGGCCACCGCCATGGTGACCACCGACATGCCGATGTCGCTGGCAATTTCCTGGAACCTTGCAGTGGACGCCAGGGATTTTTCGTTCACAAAGCGATCGAGCATCGCGCGCTGACGCGCCGGCGCATTCTTGTAATGACTGAACCGCGCGCCCTCAGGAAATGCACCGCCGTTATACTTGCCACTGAGCACACCGCCACCGATGGGTGAATAGGGAATCAGGCTGACCTGCTCCTGGCGACAGGCAGGCGCCAGTTCATCCTCGAATCGACGGTTGTTCAAACTGAAGTTGTTCTGGATAGTTTCGTAACGCGCCAACCCATGCAGCTCCGACACGGCCAGGTTTTTCATCAGACCCCAGGTCGACTCGTTACTGCAACCGAGAATGCGCACCTTGCCCGAGCGCACCAACTCGTCAAGCGCCATCATGGTTTCCTCCTGGGGAAAATCCCAATCGGGCCAGTGGGTTTGGTACAGGTCGATGTAATCGGTGTCCAGACGCCGCAGACTGCCCTCAACCGCACGCATGATGTGGTGGCGATCAAGGCCCGTCTTGGCACCACGCAGGGGAGCCTGAATCCATACGTGACTGGGGCCGGCCACCTTGGAGGCGATGATCAGCGAGTCGCGATCCTTGGTTTTCATCCAGCGCCCGACGATTTCTTCAGTAGTGCCTACGTACTTTGCATCAGGGGGCACCGGATACATCTCGGCAGTGTCGTAAAAATCGACGCCCGCCTCATAGGACATATCCAGAATCCTGAAGGCTGTTTTTTCATCCGCCTGGTTGCCAAAGGTCATGGTTCCCATGCAGATATCAGACACCACGATGCCGCTTCTGCCGAGTCGGTTTTTTTTCATTGCTGCTCCCCAGGGTTCGAAAGTATGTGGCTGTGCCTGTGCTTGACGGTCGCTCCCGTGGCGGCGCTGAAAGCGAAAGCGGTACTAGGCTTTTTCGCGCGCCATATCCAGTGCGAGATCTTCGATCATATCTTCCTGGCCACCAACGGTGCGACGCCGCCCCAGTTCCACAAGAATGTCACGACTGGATAAACCGTACTTTGCAGCGCTGCGCTTGGCAAAGAGCAGGAACGAAGAATACACTCCCGCCCAACCCAGCGTCAGGGCGTCTCTATCAACACGTACCATGTCATCCATCAACGGTACGATAAGATCCTCGGCGACATCCATCGCCTTGAACAAATCCACACCGGTCTCTACGCCCATACGATCACAAACGGCCAGGAATACCTCCAACGGCGTGTTGCCTGCCCCGGCACCCAGGCCTGCCAGCGAGCCATCGATACGATTGGCCCCGGCATCGATCGCTGCCAGAGAATTGGCAATGCCCATACCCAGGTTATGATGACCATGAAAGCCCAGTTCGGTCTCCGGCTTCAGCTCGGCGCGCGCCAGGGCAACGCGTGCAGTCACGTCATCAGGCAACATGTAGCCAGCAGAATCCGTGATATACACGCAATTGGCCCCGTACTCCTCCATCAGCTTCAGCTGCACCAGCAGTTCTTCCGGCTCAATCATATGAGCCATCATCAGAAAACCGACAGTATCCAACCCGTCAATGTTTGCCGCCATATGCAAGTGCTGCTCCGAGACATCAGCCTCGGTACAGTGCGTTGCGACGCGGATGGTAGAGATGCCGCAATCCACGGCCATTTTCAAGTGGTCTACCGTACCAATGCCTGGCAGCAGCAACGCAGACACCCGGGTGTTTTTCATCTCCTTGCACACGGCGCTCAGGTATTCCTGGTCGGTCGCCGCAGGAAAGCCATAGTTCACTGAAGCACCGCCAAGGCCGTCGCCGTGCGTGACCTCAATCATGGGGATCCCGGCCTCGTCCATCGCCCTGGCGATGGTGACCATCTGCTCCACGGTAATCTGGTGCTGCTTGGGATGCATGCCATCGCGCAGGCACATATCGTGCACGGTTATCTTCTTGCCCTTTAGATCCATCGTCTTCGACTCTCTCTGTCTGTCTTTATCGGTTAGTGGTACCGCTCGCTTGCGGTTTGCCGCTTGCCTGTAGCCCCGGTTAGTCGGTTGCGAACAGCCACACTGCGCAGCGATCGGGCAGAGTGCGGCCTCTCCAGCGACACTGACGCGCCTGCCCGGCCAGCACTGCTAACACGGTCAAGCCGCCTCGGGCTGGAATCTTCCGGCGAGAATTTCTTCGGCATACATCTCTGCGGTGCGCAGCCCCGCGGCAGTCATGATGTCAAGGTTGCCCGCATACTTGGGTAGAAAATCGCCCAGGCCCTCCACTTCCATGTAAATGGAGACGCGTTTGCCATCAAACACGGGGCCGTTTTTCAAGGTGTAGCCCGGCACGTAGCGCTGTACTTGCGCAATCATGTCGTGAATGGACTGTGTGATGGCGTCCTGGTCCGGTTCCTCCGTCGTCAGGCAGTGGATCGTGTCGCGCATGATCAACGGTGGCTCCGCAGGATTGATAATAATAATGGCCTTACCCTCGCCGGCACCACCAACTTTCTCGATGCCCGTTGCCGTTGTGCGCGTAAACTCGTCTATGTTCTTGCGTGTTCCCGGTCCGGCAGACTTGCTGCTGACAGTAGCGACGATTTCCGCATAGGAGACGCTCTGCACGCGGCTAACCGCGGCTACCATGGGTATGGTCGCCTGGCCGCCACATGTCACCATATTGACGTTCATCGCCTGCTCGGCAACCGCCGCAGCAAGGTTTACGGGAGGCACGCAGAAAGGGCCTATCGCCGCTGGCGTAAGATCAATCATCACGGCGCCCTGCGCATTTACCTTGCGGCTGTTCTCGGCATGAACATAGGCAGAGGTGGCATCGAAACAGATTTGCACGCCGTCCTCGCGCATATGCGGCACCATGCCGTCAACGCCATCGGCGGTGGTTTTCAAACCCAGTTCGGCCGCGCGCGCAAGGCCGGGAGAATCCGCAACCACGCCGACCATCCAGACCGGCTCTATGACATCGCTGCGCATTGCCTTCATCAACAGATCGGTGCCAATGTTGCCAGGGCCAATAATTGCTGCCTTGATTTTCTTACTCATAGTCCGTCTCTTTTCGATTCAATCACTTGTTGTTAAACGGGTACTCGCACCGGCCTGGTGCCGTTGCGCCTGCCATCGCTAGGTAAAAACGCAACTGCAACCCCCAATACCTTCGAGCTCCAGTGACATCCGATCGCCCGCCACCACCGGAATCAACGGTGCCAGCGACCCGGAGAGAATAACCTCACCCGCCTTGAAGGGAATACCAAACTCACCCAGGGTATTGGCCAGCCACGCCACTGCTGTCAGGGGGTTACCCTGCACCGCGCTACCAAGGCCCTGGGAGTTGAACTCGCCATTTTTGTGTATCGTCATCTGCAGATTCGGCAGGTCAAAATCGCGCGGATCCACTTCGTTCTTGCCCAATACGTAGACGCCGCAGGATGCGTTATCTGCCACGGTGTCCTGAATTTTGATGTTCCAGTCATCGATGCGCGAGTCAACGATTTCAAAACAGGGCATGATCGTCGCTGTGGCATCCAGCACATCCTGCTCCGTGACACCCGGGCCCACAAGGTCTTTCTTCAAGCGGAAGGCGATTTCACCCTCGGCACGCGGCTGGATCAGGTTACCGGCAATTGGAATCTCTGCGCCGTCTTCATACGCCATGGCATCGGTGAGAAAACCAAAATCTGGCTGAAAGACACCGAGCATATCCTGCACCGGCTTGCTGGTCACACCGATCTTCTTGCCAACGACCCGCTCGCCATCACGATCGATACGCTGGTTAAGCATGTGCAGGGAAATATGGTAGGCATCTTCTATGGTGATAGCGCTCTCCCTGTCGGTCAGGGGCGGCAGCGTGTGCCGGGCGCGCAACGCGCGATAGAGCTCATCACCCAGTTGGGCAATTCGTAGGTTGTCCATGATCGTTGGGCCTTCCTTATATCCGCGATCGCAGATAGTACCCGCTTGCGGGTCAGACGTACAAAAAGTGAGTATGTGGCTGCCAGGGCATCGCCGGTGGCCTGCACTGGGGCCGCCAGCGGCAATGCTTACCGGGTGGCGCTAGCCATTGGCCAGGAAATCCAGGCAGGCGCGGTTGAACATGCCCTCGTGCTCAACCATTACCCAGTGCCCGCACTCGGTCACGAGCAACAGGCGCAGGTGCTTGATGTTCTTGGCCATGGCCATAATGCCGTTCTCGGGCATCATTTTCTCGTCCATACCCCAAAAGCCGAGCACCGGGCATTCGATCTCCTGCAGCCGATCAACCAGTACCGGCACCTGCATGGTCGCCATGACATGCCCGTTCATGATTTGCATAATCTGCGTGCGCTCTTCGACCAGCTCATCCGTGGCAAATGAGGGGTCGTGCATCAGCCCGGTTGCGAACAGGTCTTTCATGACATCGTGGGTTACCGGCTCGCCCGACCCGAAGACCTGAAAGACTTTCTGCATGCCGGGCATTGCCTGGTATTCGTGCAACTCGCTGAGACCTCCGGGTGCCATCAGCACCAGTTTCTCTACCAGCTGCGGATAATCCAGCGTCAGGCCAATGGCAATGGCGCCGCCCAGTGAGTTGCCTACCAGGGTGCATCTTTCCACACCCGCCTCGTCCAGCGTCTGCTTGATGCACTCCACAAAGAAGGACAGGGGGTGATCGCGATCATCGGGCTTGTCGGAGAAACCATAGCCGATGAGGTCTGGCACGATACAGCGATACCCCGCCTCCACCAGCACCGGATAATTACCCTTGAAATTACTGTGGCCACTGGCGCCTGGGCCAGAGCCATGCAGAAACACCACCACATCACCGCTACCTTCATCGAGGTAGTGAATGCGATAGCCGTTAGCGCACTGCGCGTAGTTGCCCTCTGGCAACCTGCCAATCATCGTCATTATGCGTTCATCCTATAGCGCGTAATCGGCGTTTTCTTCACCAAACAACACCCCGCCCATGTTCATTGCAAATGGCGTGGAGTGGTTTGCCACGTGGGCCTGGCTGGTCAGAATATCGAGATGAAAGGCGAGCAGTTCGCTGTCCAGCCGAATACCACCGCTACCCGCCGCCTTGAGCATTCTGCTTGACAAAGCCAGGCAGCGATCCGCTACCACCGCAGAGTCATAGCGATAGCGTACCCGATCTTCAACAGGTATGGGTTCGCCGGCGCGGCAACAGGCCATCATGGCGTCAAAGTTGCGGATCATGGTGAGTTTCATTTCTTCGATTTCCGCCTTGACCTCTGTCGCCAATACCCGGGCAAAGGGGTCATCCTTCATCTTTTTGGGGCCGACCTGGCGCGTCTTGGCAATCTCGATAAAGGCATCCAGCGCGCCCTCACAAGCGCCCAGGGTCGCCGTGCAAACAGCACGCACAAACACCTGCATGAACGGCATACGGTAGAGCGGCGCGGTGTTCACCGCATTGCCGGGGTTGTCACACAGAAAGCCATCAATGGATTTGTGCGTGCGATGCTCCGGCACAAAGACATCATCGACAACGACATCATGGCTGCCGGTGCCCTGCAGGCCAACGACATCCCAGTTGTGGACGATCTCGTAATCCTCGATGGGCACCAGGAAGGTGCGATAATTCGCCATATCAAACGGGGCTTCGGGTGTGGGAACTACCGCGCCCAGAAAAGCCCACTTGCAGTGTTCCGAACCGCTGGAAAAACTCCAGCGACCGGACAGCCGGAAGCCGCCTTCAACCACCTTGACCTTGCCCACGGGCGCGTAGGACGAGGAAATCAGCACCGAGGGGTCCTCGCCCCAGACATCCTGCGCGGCCTGGTCGTCAAACACCGCCAACTGCCAATTGTGCACAGCGATGACACCGAGAATCCACGCGCTCGAGGGGCAGTACCGCGCCACCTCCAGGCCCACAGCGTAAAACACCTGGGGGTCCATGGCATAACCCCCCCACTTCTCGGGTTGCAGAATCTTGAAAAAACCGGCCTCGCGGAACTCCTCTACGGTTGCATCGGGCACCCGGGCGTCGGCCTTGGCACGCGCGCGCCGCTCGCGCAGGGCTGGCCCCATCGCACGCGCCGCTGCAAGCAATTCCTGCGCCCTGGCGCTGCCCAGGCCGTATTCGTTTATCACACTGCTGGTATCGATCGCTTCTTGCTTGGTCATATCTCACCCCCGCGGGAAATTATATTGTGGTTGCGGTGTTTCCAGGGGGTGACGCCGACTGCCTGCTCTGCCCGAACTCCGGGCAACGGCCTCGCGCTACACCCTGCTTTTGCTGATTGACTAACTCTAGTCCAGATTTGCCGGGTTGTGCATCATCCATTTGGGCTAGGTGCAGACAGCGCTCATTCAACCACGGCATCGCCATAGGTCGTGGTATCGCCAAAGAACGCGCGGTGTGACATGGGAATCTCACCGCTGGCGTCCGTTACGCCATACTCCTGACCGAGTTCGGCGCCGATCCATACCTTGCCGCTCTTGAGCAGCCGATCCGGGTCACGTGCCAGTGCATCGATCACCTTGCCGGTAAACTCGGGCGTTTCGGCAGTTGCCACCAAATCCGCGTACTTCTCGGGCTCCTGATCAAACACGCGTCGCGTGCGTTCAGTTAACAGCAACCCCATCCAGATGGACACGACGGCAACACCATAGGGCCGAAAATCCACCGCCATGTCGTGCGACATTTTATCCACCGCCGCCTTGCCCGCGCCGTAGGCGGGGCCATGCATATAGATCCGGCCACCGAAAGATGAGGTATTGACCACCAGCCCATGTGCGCTGTTGAGCAACAGCGGGGCCGCATGCCAGGCCGCCACATAGTGCGAGCGCAAACCGACGCTCCACAGATCGGTCAAGGCCAGTGGCTTCTCCCAGAATGGCCCGGTTTGCGTCAGGGCGTCGGGCAGCGTGGTCGCGTTGTTTACTAGGATGTCGAGGCGCCCGTGGTCATGGCGGACGCGCGCAAAGAGCTGGGCTACCTGCGCGTCATCTGCGTGGTCACAATGCACTGCAATACCCCTGCCCCCGGCAGCCGTCACCGCCTCGGCGGTTGCGTCAACGGTGCCCGGCAAGGGCGCATCACCCTCGTTGCGCGTACGGCCAGTGACATACACCGTCGCGCCAGTTGCGCCCAATGCCAAGGCGATCCCCTTGCCGGCGCCGCGACTGGCGCCAGTCACTACCACTACCCGTTCCTGTTGCTCTGTCATCCTGCTCTCCGCGATTATCTTTTCGCCGCACACGCCATGCCACGAGGGCCAGCGTCGTGGCAAAATACTCTGACACAGCTCGGCAGCGCTGGCCACTCCAGCGCCGGCTTGACCTGCGACGCGCAGCCTGAGAGTGTAAACCCGCCTGCCCTTTATGCCGGACATCATGCTGTTTGCTATCACCATCATCACTGGACTTTGCTCAACCCTGGCTGTTCGACCCTGCCCGTCGCGCGAGGGGCTAACCGGCCAATGGTCTTGCGCGCAACCGGTGGCCGCGTTGCGCGATGCAGCCACCGCCGCGGTGGTGTCGCCATGATCAGGCAGGTCGTAGCCAGGCTGGCGCTGTCGGCGGCCTGGCTGGGTTTGTCCAGCGCTGCGATGGCGCAGGATTCACGCAGGGCCTACGACGCAGATTCGCCGGCCTGGCTGGCCGCCGTGGGGGCATTGTCAGTGCCCGTCCAGAAGCAGCAGCAGGGCCAGGTACGTCACTTTATCGAGGACTGCAGTGCAACACTGCTCACCCGCAGCACCGCAAAACCCGCACGGATCATCGTTACCGCGTGGCACTGTATCGAACACTATCATGACCTGAGCAGGCCTATCGGGTTTACGCTACAGGCACACTCAGGTCATAGCGAGTACCGCACTGCGCGCGTCCTGCGCCAGGGCGGCGGCATGCATGCTGACTGGGCGATTCTGCAGCTGGCAACACCCATACCTGCTCACTTCGCCACGGGCCTGACCACAAGGACAGACAGTGTGGATGCGCACGGCAGCCTGAGCATGGCGGGATTTTCTGGCGATGCAGGCATGGGCGAGAACGGTACCCGGCTCACATTTGACCCTGCCTGCCGGGTTACGCAGGCCCGTAGCGCCGTCATTGACACCGATTGCAGCGCATTCAAGGGCGCCTCGGGTGGCGCAGTGGTACAGGTCGACGCACAGGGCGAAGCGCGCTACGTCGGTGTCATATCGGAAGGCGACAGCCAGGCGCTGAGTCGATTTGTCGCGATCACCGCATTTCGCGCGGCATTGGAGGCCGAACTGTGAAGGTTGCAGCAAGTGCGCAGGTGGCAGGCAGCGCCAATCAGCCTCACACCAGCGCCGGAGCAAACCACAGACACTGATGACACAACAGCGCGAGTCAGGCTGTCTTTACCCGGGGAAAAGGGGCACAGGCAGGCGCGTGCAAGGACACCGTTGAAGGCGCCGACCGTACAATTCAGGATTTCCCCAGCTGGCGTTGCGGCGGCTCTGCACCTACATGCTGCTCACCGCGCGCCCGCGCCAGTTCTACCTGCTTCTGGCGCTCGCGAAAACGGTCTTTCTGGTCCTGCGTCAGGTCTGCGAAACAATGCGGGCAGCACACGCCTTTTTCGTATTCGGGCGATAGCTTGTCGTGCTCGGTGATCGGGTGCCGACAGCCATAGCACTGGTCATAGCGGCCCTTCTCCAGCGCATGGTCAACCGCCACCCGATTGTCGAACACGAAGCACTCTCCTTCCCAGGTCGATTCCTCGGGGGGCACTTCCTCGAGATACTTGAGGATGCCACCTTGCAGGTGGAAAACTTCTGCAAAGCCCTCTTGCAGCATAAAAGCGGACGCTTTTTCACAACGGATGCCGCCTGTGCAAAACATTGCAACCTTACGATGTTTTGCCGGATCCAGACGTGAGCGCACGTAATCGGGAAACTCCCGGAAGTTGGTCGTCTGTGGGTCCAGCGCGCCCCGAAAAGTACCGATACTGCACTCATAGGCGTTGCGGGTGTCGATCAATACCACCTCGGGATCGTTGACCAGGGCGTTCCAGTCGCGTGGCGCGACGTAGGTACCCACCTGGCGATTGGGGTCGACGCCCTCGATGCCCATGGTGACAATCTCTCGCTTGAGTTTCACTTTCATCCGGTGAAATGGCAGGTGGTCGTCGAAGGACTCCTTATGCTGCAGATTGGCCAGGCGCGGATCACTGCGAAGGTAGTCAAGCACGGTATCGATGGCGGCGCGTGAGCCCGCTATCGTGCCGTTGATGCCCTCATTGGCCAACAACAGGGTGCCGCGCGCGCCTGCGGCGAGGCAGACATCCAGCAGCGGTTCGCGCAGGCTGCGGTAATCCGCAAGCGTAACGAACTGATAGAGTGCTGCAACCACTACCCTAGACATGACAGGACCTCACTGCGCGTCGGCCTTGCTGCCACCGAGGCAGTCCGGCGAATCCGGCGCCGCCTGCGCACGCGCTTGCCACTCATCGGGCGTATAGGTGTGCAGTGCGAGCGCATGCACTGGCCCCTGCAGCTCGTCCTTGAGCACTGCATACACCGCCTGGTGCCGCGCAACGCTGCGTTTGCCCGCAAAGGCGTCGCTCACCAGTACTACCCGAAAATGGGTTTCGGAATTTTCAGGTACGCTATGCATGTGGCTTTCGTTGTTTACCTCCAGCACGCTGGGGGAAAACGCCTGTTGCAAGTGTTGTTCGATTTGCTGTTGAACCATGATGCCGGTGTAAATCCGTGTTGACAGGACGCGCTATTTTAGCAGAGCGGCCAGCGCGACACACCCACCGCACAGTGCGCGGCTGTGCTCGCTAGCGGGACGCGCGGCGCGCGGTTCGATACTGGCCGGGGGTTTGTCCCGTCCACTTCTTGAACGAGCGATGAAAGGCGCTGGGATCAGTAAAACCCATGTGCAGCGCCACTTCGTTGATCGACAGCTCGGGGCGATCCAGGCAGAGCATCGCCGCCTCACAGCGAGCCTCATCCTTGAGCTGCTGAAACGTCGTCCCCTCGCGCTTGAGCCGCCTGCGCAGCGTGGGTGCCGACATATTCAGTGCGCTACTGATCGTTTCAAAGCCGGGAAAGCCCTCACTGAAGTCATGGCCGATCATCGCCTTGACCTGGGCCGAAAGGTTATTGCCCTCGGGATCGTTTTCCATCAGCAGCAGCTGATACGGCGCAGTACGCAGAAACTCGCGCAGCGAGTGTTCGGTATGCACCACGGGCCAGTTCAGGCAGGCGCTGTCGAAATACAGCAGATCATTGGACTGGTTGAAATACAGCGGGCAGCCAAACAGTTTTTCGTACTTTTCGCGCCGTTCGGGTTCCGCACCGGTAAAATCTACCCGCTGCAACTCCAGCGGACGACCGCACAACCAGCCAAAAAAGCGGTGCCACATGGACAACCCGTAGGCGTCTGCGGCCTCCACCTGTGGGCGACCCTGGCGCTGCATAGTGCGGTAGCCCACGCGTGCGTACTGATCACTGAAGTTCGCATACAGCTGGCTGCGCTCGTCGAAGAAGGTCCGGTAGAACTCTGATGCACGCTGGATCGCCTGACCCAGGGTGCCACAGGAGATGATGCAGTAGCACATCATACGAAAAGCACCGGGCGCGACCAGCTCGCTGCCGGTGGTGCCGAAGGTTTCATCCTGCAGCAAGCTCAGCACACTCTGGTAAACACGCGAGTACTGCATCGCGCTTATCTCGCTGCGGTAGCGCGGGTGGGATTGATCCAGGGGGTCGAACTCCAGGCCGGCATCGTTCAGCAGAGCTGAAAAGTCGTAGCCACGATCCCCCACCATGCGCAGCAGGGTTCGCACGAAGCGGGTGGGTACCTGGTCACTCATAAAACGTGCCTTTGATGCGAGCGGAAGGCGTGTTCGACATTGAGCGCGCGATGGTACCAGATGCTCACGTATCGCGGCAGTGTAATGATTGGTAACAGTTTGCGGCCGTCGGCGCGACCTGTGGCGCTGCGTGACGTATACTCTCATGAATAATACAGCGAGAAGTTCGTGGATCCGGACCATGGAAAAGCGCTACAACATCTATTATTCAGGACAAATCGCCGACCAGCATGATCCTGCCCAGGTGCGCCAGAACCTGGGCAAAATCTTCAAGGCCGATGACAGTGTGCTGGACAAACTGTTCAGCGGTGACCTGCAGCTATTAAAGAAAAACTGCGACGCCGACACTGCCAGCAAATACGAGCAGGCCATGGCACGTGCCGGCGCGGTGGCGATTGTGCGCACGCTCGAAGCAAACGACGCACCTGCGGATCAGGCCAGCGCTACCGACCAGCCGAGCGCAGCGCAGCCGACAAAAAAACTCACCACTGCGGAGCGTGTCGCTGCGCTTACCGCGGCAAGTGGCGAAGACACATTTGGCGCCTCCGAGGAAGAGCTGGCAAGGGCCTTCAAGGAATGGGCATCACCCCAGGACAGCGCCGACAAACTGCGTGTTACCCCCAGGGGAACAGAGGTTTTGCGCCCCGAGGAGCGAGCACCGGCGCCGCAGCGCTCGATCGACACCTCCGCTTTGCGTGTTGATGAACAGGCGCAGCGCCTGGCGGAACCTGGCAAGCCACCACCGCCCGCACCGGACACCAGCCACCTGGACGTCAGTGCGCCCGGTGAACTCATCCCCAACCTGCCCTCTGCGGAGCTACCCCTGGAGCCGGACATCACAGCCCTTGACCTGACACCCCAAGGCACCGACTTTGCCGATTGCGCAGCGCAACCGGCCCCACCACCAAGTGTGGACCTGTCGGCCATAGCGCTTGCGCCAACGGGCAGTGAACTGATCGAAGACAAGTACCGCAAGGGCGCGCCGCCGCCGCCACCCTCCACCGATCACATCACTGTCGAAGAATAATGCGCCCGGGCGACCCACGCAGCACCCTCGAAATGGGGGCCCAACGCAAATAATGCGGGTCGCACACACTACCGAGGGCGCACGCCTGGGCACTGCACAGGCAACGGCACTACACAGGCAACGGCACTGCACACGCCGCGGCACCCAGGCCTGGCGCAAGCACAACGCGGCGGGCGTGCCACCGGCTTAGAGCGCAGGCACACTCACGCGCACCAGCAATCCCCCCTGCTCGCCCTCCTGACCGGGGTTGTGCAGTTCCACACTGCCGCCGTGGAAGCGGGCGATCGCCTCCACCAGGCTCAGGCCGAGGCCGTGCCCGGGGTACTCTCCCCGGCTTGATTCCACGCGATAGAATCGCCTGAACACATTCTTGCGCTCGTGGGCGGGAATACCGGGGCCGCTGTCCTGCACTGTGATCGTACACAGGCCAGGCGTATCCAGGTCCATCGCAACGCTGATACTGCCCTGTTCGGGCGTGTACTTGATGGCGTTATCGAGCAGGTTGGCAAAAAGCTGGAACAGCAGATCGGACTCACCGCGACAAGCACATTGCGCAGCGAAGATCAGTGACAGCGTTATCTGGCGCTCCTGCGCCAGCGGTTCATACAGCTCTACCACATCCTGTAGCAACCGATTGAGGTCAACACGCTGGTTGGCCAGCGGACGGCTGCCCGATTCCAGCGCGGAGATACGCAACGAAGCGTTGAAGGATGTCAGCAGGTCATCACAATCATCGATAATGCGTTCTATCTGGTCGGCCGCCGGCCCACCGGCGTGGGCATCACGCAGCAACGTCAGGTCGTTGCGCATACGCGTCAAGGGCGTACGCAGGTCATGCGCGATGTTGTCGGAGACGCGGCGCACGCCCTGCATCAGCGATTCCATTTGCTCGAGCATCTGGTTGACCACCAGCGCCAACCCGCGCACGTAGCCTTTCTCATCTTCCACGTTAAGGCGCTGGCTTGGGTCCCCGCGGATGATACGGGCGATGTCCTGGTTGATGGTTTCAACCCGCCGCAGGGCGCTGGCTGCACTGAGGTAGCCGCCGGCGATACCCAACAAGATAGTGGCCAGCATGGCCCGTATAAGATTGGCAATGACGAGCCTGGCGCGTTCCACGATGTCTGCATAACTGCGCGCCACGATCGCCTGGTACTGTGCATCCAGGGCTATTGGTCGCGCTATGAAATCCACCTGCACGGCTCCCCCCCAATCCTGCAGGGCCATTTCAAATCCGAGCCAGCCATCGTCAAGTTCACTGTAGCTGGGCGCGGGCGGTAAATCGCCCGCCACTTTCACGCCGGCCGCATCGGTCACCAAATAATAGTAGCGATGCATGGACGCGGCGCTGGTCTGCTGGTGAATGTAACGCTCTACTCCGGCGAGCGCCTCGCGCTCATGAATTGCCTGCAAGGTACGCAGCTCGTCCATGACCGCATTGCCCAGATCGCGAAACGAGGTGTAGCTGAAGTAGGCATAAAATGCGCCGAGAATAAAAAACACCGTCAAGCTGAGCACGACGACGTACTTGGTGATATAGCGAAAAGTCAGGCTGCTGAAAACGTCTCTGGCAAGCATCAGTATCGGCTCATTGCGGGGCAGCGTCGCCCAGGCGATAACCAGCGCCGCGAACCGTTGCCAGCAAGGGTCGGTCGAATTCGCGATCGATTTTCTGGCGCAGGCGTGACACATGCACGTCAATGACGTTGGTCTGCGGGTCAAAGTGATAGCCCCAGACATGCTCAAGCAGCATCGCCCGTGTCACCACCTGGCCGGCGTGCCGCATCAGATACTCCAGCAGCTTGTATTCCCTGGGCTGCAAAGACACCTCACGGCCTTGCCGCTCCACCCGTTGTTGCAGCAAGTGCATCGAGAGATCCTCAACCACCAGCACCGTGACCGCCTCAGCGTGCGCCATCGCGGCACGTCGATGCAACACGTCCAGCCGCGCCAGTAGTTCCGCCATGGCGAAGGGCTTCACCAGGTAGTCATCCGCTCCGCTTTGCAGGCCGCGCACCCTGTCATCAACCTCGCCCAGGGCGCTCAACACCAGCGCCGGCGTGTGATCCCCACCGGCGCGCAGTCGCTCAATGAGCATCAAACCATCGAGCTGCGGCAGCATACGATCTACAACAATGACGTCAAAGGGAGCAGACAGTGCGGCTTCCAAACCGGCAGCGCCATCGCCGTAATAGTCACACTGATGACCCGCCGCAAGCAGCTCATCGGCGATGAACTGTCCGACCTGTGTGTCATCCTCTACCAGCAATATGTGCATGCATCTGCCTCTTGCGCCGCGATCAATGTAGCACGCGGCTGAAGCCGCGCTCAAACAACAATCAGGGCAACACAGACCTGATGGTGATAAACTCGCGCCATGCCTAGCGAACTGCCAAAACCCTCCCTGCTGCGTCACTTCGCGGCGATGTTCTATGACTCGATGCTGGTCATTGCCGTCGTGGCAGTGGTCAACGCGGCGGCGCTGGGCGTTCAAGTCAAGCTGCTGGGCAGTGCCTCGCATGAATTACACCCGCAGCTTGCACAGGTTCTGGTACTGGGCAGCGTTGGCGGTTTTTTTATCGTCTTCTGGATGAAAGTCGGACAAACGCTGGGTATGCAGGCCTGGCGTATCCGGCTGGTGCGTTTCGACGGCGGTGAACCGCGTTTTACCGACGGATTGCTGCGCTGCCTTGCAGCGACGGTCTCCGCTGCCTGCCTGGGCATGGGTTACCTGTGGCGGCTGGTCGATCGGCGTGGACGCTACTGGCACGACTACCTGTCGCGCACTGAACTGCAACTGATGGCCAAAGACGAAGCGTCCGCCGACACCGGCCCACCCCCGTAAGCGGCGATGCGAGCGGCACCGTCCGACGCGAGGGCACGCACAGCTGTTTAGTTTCAGGCAATCTGCGCTTACACTAGTGCGCGTTGATTAATCCAAGGAATCCCCATGCCCGCCATTGCCTTTACCGCAAAGAACCTCTCCGATACTGCCAGACACACCACCCAGTGCGCCATCATACCGCTGGCCAGTGACGGCAAGCTTCCCGGCCTGGGTAAATTGCTCGACAAGACCAGCACCGGCCTTGTCAAGGAGGCCATCAAACTCGGGGATTTCAGCGGCAAAGAGGGCCAGCATCAACTGCTGACCCTCGCTGGCAACCCCCAGCGCATACTGCTGGTGGGTTATGGCAAGCCCGGTAGTATCGATCGCAAGGCGATTCGCAGCCTGTGCAATACGATCTATACCGCGCTCAAGCCCCTGAACCTGAAGGAAGCAACGCTGCATCTGAACACGGTCAAACTCAAAGCGGCGGACCGGCAGTGGTGTCTTGGCTTTCTGGCACGGCACATCACCACCGCCAACTACCGCTACCAACGCACACTGTCCAAGCCCAAAAAAGCAGCGAAGCTCGCCCGGCTGATCGTCAACGTGGGCAATGACATACCGGTTGCCAGCGCCAATCGCGCACTCAAGACCGGCAAGCTGGTTGGCGAGGGCGTGAACAGCGCGCGCGAGCTGGCCAATCTGCCAGGCAATATCTGCACCCCGACGTACCTGGCCAGCGAGGCACGCAAGCTATCCAGGCGCTCCAGTAAACTGTCGGTGAGCATTCTCGATGAGAAAAAAATGCGCGAGCTGGGTATGGGTGCGCTGCTGTCGGTATCTGCCGGCAGCCAGCAGGAAGCGCGCCTGATCGTGATGAACTTCAAGGGCGGCAAGGCCAAGGACGCACCCTACGTCCTGGTGGGCAAGGGCATCACTTTTGACAGTGGCGGCATCTCGCTCAAGCCGGGCGCGAAAATGGACGAAATGAAATTCGACATGGGTGGTGCCGCCAGCGTTTTTGGCACGATGCAGGCGGTGTCTGAACTGGACCTTCCCATCAATGTCATCGGCATCGTCGCAGCGGCTGAAAACATGCCCAGTGGTACCGCCACCAAGCCTGGCGACGTGGTCACCAGCATGGCCGGGAAAACCATCGAAGTACTCAATACCGATGCCGAAGGCCGCCTCGTACTGTGTGACGCCCTGACGTATGCGCGTCGCTTCAAGCCGGCGACTGTGATCGACATTGCAACGCTCACTGGCGCCTGTGTCGTCGCATTGGGCTCTCACGCCTCTGCCCTGTTCACCCGCGATGACGCACTCGCGCAAGCACTGCTGGACGCGGGCGAAGAAAGCCACGACCGCAACTGGCGCATGCCGCTTTGGGATGATTACCAGCGCCAGATCAACAGTAACTTCGCCGACATCGCCAACATCGGCGGTCCGGGCGGCGGCAGCATTACCGCGGCCTGTTTTCTTTCGCGCTTTACCGAAGGGCTGAGCTGGGCGCACCTGGATATCGCAGGTTCCGCATGGGACAGCACACCCAAGGGCGCGACAGGTCGCCCGGTGGCCATGCTGACGCAATACCTGATCGATAAAACCACGGCGCGCTGATGACGCGCGTCGGTTTCTATGTTGTGCAAAGCCCGCAGGTGTCGCGGCGGCTGGAGATCGCCATGCGCCTGACTGAAAAGGCCTTCCAGCAGGGGCACAGGATTTTTATCAACGCCGAAGACCGCCCCCAGGCTGAGCAACTCGACGAAAAGCTGTGGGGGTTCAGGGCCGGGAGCTTTCTCCCCCACGCCCTGCTGGGCAGCGACGACAGCTCGCAAATTGCCATTGGTTGGGGGCAGGAACCCAGCGATCACAGCGATCTGCTTATCAACCTGCAGCTTGATGTACCGCCATTTTTCAGCCGCTTCAATCGCGTTGCTGAAGTGGTTACGCAGGATCCACAAAGCCTCGCCGCGCTGCGCAGTTCCTGGAAGTTCTATAAGGAACGGGGCTACCAGCTGGAAAAACACGACCTGTGAGCGCGCTTGCGCTTTTCCCGCGCGGCGTGACTAACGTATACTGCGCCCCCGCAACCGGCATCGACTCCAACCCACATTCCTAAAATTCAGGCTGCCCCAAGACCGATGGAAAAAACCTTCCAACCCGCCGCTATCGAAACCCGCTGGTACCAGCACTGGGAAGCCTCTGGCTACTTCGCACCGCAGGGAGGTGAGCAGGCCTACAGCATCATGATCCCTCCCCCGAACGTCACCGGCAGCCTGCATATGGGGCACGGCTTTCAGGAAGCGATCATGGACGCCCTGATCCGCTACCACCGGATGCGCGGTTTCAACACGCTGTGGCAGGTGGGTACTGATCATGCGGGCATCGCCACGCAGATGGTGGTGGAACGGCAACTCGAGGCACAGGGCCTTACCCGGCACGACCTGGGTCGTGAGGCCTTCAACGCAAAGGTGTGGGAATGGAAGGAGGAATCCGGCGGCACGATCACACAGCAGTTGCGGCGCCTGGGTTCATCACTGGACTGGTCGCGCGAGCGCTTCACCATGGATCCCGGGCTCAGCGCGGCTGTGCAGGAAGTTTTCATCCGACTGCACAAGGAAGGACTCATATACCGTGGCAAGCGCCTGGTGAACTGGGATCCGGCACTGCATACCGCGATCTCTGACCTGGAGGTGATAGCCGAGGAAGAACAGGGGCACCTGTGGCACATCAACTACCCGCTTGCATCCGGTGAAGGATATCTTACCGTCGCCACCACGCGACCAGAAACGCTACTGGGCGACAGCGCCGTTGCCGTGCATCCCGACGATGAGCGTTTCAATCACCTGATCGGTCAAACCGTCGCGCTGCCGCTGTGTGACCGCGAAATACCCGTGATTGGCGACAGCTACGTGGATCGTGAGTTTGGCAGCGGCTGTCTGAAGATCACCCCCGCTCACGACTTTAACGATTACGAGGTGGGCAAGCGACACGACCTGCCGATGATCAATATCTTCAATGGCGACGCTGCCATCAGCGCCGCCGCACCGGCCCCCTACCAGGGCCTGGATCGATTCGAGGCGCGCAAGAAGGTCGTTGCCGATCTCGAAGCACTGGGTTTGCTCGCAAAAATCGAGCCCCATGTGTTGAAGGTCCCGCGTGGCGACCGTTCCGGCGTCGTCATTGAGCCCTACCTGACAGACCAGTGGTATGTCGATGCCAAGACACTGGCCAGGCCCGCCATAGAAGCCGTGGAAAGCGGCGCAATCAATTTTGTACCGCGCCAGTGGGAAAACACCTACTACGCCTGGATGCGCGACATCCAGGACTGGTGCATCAGTAGGCAATTGTGGTGGGGGCACCGCATACCAGCGTGGTATGACGCCCAGGGCAAGGTCTACGTGGGCCCCGACGAAGACAGCGTTCGCAGCGAGCACCAGCTCGGTCCAGAGGTCACGCTGCGCCAGGACGAAGACGTGCTGGACACCTGGTTTTCCTCCGCCCTGTGGACGTTCTCAACACTGGGCTGGCCGCAGGAAACCAGGGAACTGGCGATCTTTCACCCGAGCAGCGTGCTGGTAACCGGCTTCGACATTATCTTTTTCTGGGTTGCCAGAATGATCATGATGACGCTGCACTTTCGCAACGAAGTACCCTTCCATACGGTGTATGTGCATGGACTGGTGCGCGATGCGGAAGGCCAGAAGATGTCCAAGTCCAAGGGCAACGTGCTGGACCCAATTGATCTGATCGACGGCATCGACCTGGAATCGCTGGTGAGCAAGCGCACGGCCGGCATGATGCAGCCACAGCTTGCTGCCAGCGTGGAGGCGGCAACACGCAAGCAGTTCCCTGACGGGCTGGCGGCCTACGGTACGGACGCCCTGCGCTTCACCTACTATTCGCTGGCCTCGACAGGCAGGGACATTAAATTCGATGTTGGCAGGATCGAGGGCTTCCGTAACTTCTGCAACAAGATCTGGAACGCGGCGCGCTATGTGCTGATGAACTGCGAGAGCCAGGACTGCGGCCTGGAACCCGGGGCTGACGTACAGCTGAGCCTTGCCGATCGATGGATCATAGGCAAGGCGGACCAGGCAGCGCAGGAAGTTGAACGCGCTGTCGCCAGTTATCGCTTCGACCTGGCCTCACAGGCGCTCTATGATTTCGTGTGGAACGAATACTGCGACTGGTACCTGGAGCTGTCCAAGCCCGTACTGTGGGATGACAACGCCAGCGACGCGGCCAAGCGCGGTACGCGCCGCACACTGGCCCAGGTGCTGGAGGTTGCCCTGCGTCTGCTGCACCCCATGATGCCATTTATCACAGAGGAGATATGGCAATCCGTGGCGCCTCTTGCAGGCAAACAGGGGGCTACTATTATGCTGCAGCCTTATCCGCAGCCCGCGCAAACCGCTCAGGACGCTGAGGCGAACGACGCCATCGAATGGCTCCAGTCAGTCATTCTGGCGGTACGCACGATTCGCGCGGAGATGAACATCCCGCCCGGCAAGGAAATTTCGGTACTGCTGGCCAAGGGCGACGCCGCTGACAAAAAAAGGCTGGCGCAAAATTCGCAATACCTGAAAAAGCTGACTAAACTTGCCAACGTCAGCTGGCTTGGCGACGGCGTCGAAGCGCCGCCATGCGCAACCGCACTGGCTGGCGAGTTGGAAGTACTCGTGCCCATTGCCGGCATCATCGATAAAGACGACGAAATCGCACGCCTTGGCAAGGACATCGGCAAACTGGAGAAAGAAGTCGCAAGAATCCAGGGCAAACTCGGCAACGCCGGTTTTGTCGAAAAAGCGCCCGCGGCGGTGGTCGCAAAAGAGCAGGAAAAACTCGATCACCAGCAACAGGCACTGGCAACACTGCAGCAGCAACTGCTAAAAATCAGGGCACTGTAGTCTGCGAATGGGCCGCGTTATGCGCGACGCGGTAGGAACCCCATAGCGCAAGCGGCCACACAGAAGCAAGCAAACTGGCAGGTGTGCGCTGGTTATCTGGCCTGATGACGCCGCACGATGAGCAACGACTGCACGCTAGTACGCGCAGCGATAATAAAAAACAACAGGTAGCACCGAGGTATGTGGTATGGATGATCGTGTAAACGGCACGGTGAAGTGGTTCAACAATGCCAAGGGTTTTGGTTTCATCACACGTGAAGAAAGCGACGACGATGTCTTCGTGCACTTTCGCTCGATCCAGGGTGACGGATACCGAACGCTCAATGAAGGCCAGGCCGTGGAGTTCAAACTCATAGAAGGGCCCAAAGGTCTACAGGCCGAAGACGTCCTCAAAGTCTGACTCCGCCGTCACAGTCGGCAAGGCGTGAGCGCGGCAGGCTTGTCAGCGGCCGCTTCCGGTATTTCCGCAAGGCGTGAAGGCGCTGCCGTCCACACGCGGCTCACGGAGCAGCCGCACATCCACGCGGTCTTTAATGCTAGAATACTCACGCGTCCGGTCGAGCGTTGTCGGCACCGGTCGAGACGTTGTGGTGCTGATAGCTACAGCCGCCTGTTGGCGACATCGGCGCTGGCTACCGGGTCACCGGACACCGCCAGAGACTGAACGATGGGGTGCACTGTCGATGGCGGGCAATGCTCCCCTCACCGAGCGAGAGCGCGGCGCTCGCAAGCGCTGGACAATGACCATTCAGTAGTCACCCAGGATATCGCCAAACAATGCAGCAACAGGCATTGGGTCATCACGTTATGAGGGTGCAATAACCCGCAATGAGGCAACTCCGGTACCAGGCGACAACCTGTAACGACAAGCAACCACACACAACGACACACGACACACGACACACGACACAAGACACACGACAAAACACTAAAACAGACAGCAACACATCACACCGACCACCATCTAACAACCCGAGGAACACAATGAATCTTCCAACCCGCGTCATCCTGAGCCTGGTCATCGGCATCGCCTCTGGCACCATCGTGGCAGTCATACACACCGGAGCGCCCTTCGATCCCGTGATCACCATTGGCTTTATCATCGCCACCCTGGCCAGCGGCTTGCTGAGCCACGCCGGCAGCACACCACGCACACCCGAGCTCTATGAGCACGCTGCCAGCACAGCACATGACGACGCATCAGGGCAGCACCTGCAGGCCGGAGACCGCGAGCACGGTACCGTCAAGTGGTTCAACGTATCAAAGGGCTTCGGCTTTATTACCAAGGAAGATGGCGAGGAAATTTTTGTACACTTCAGGTCGATACGCGGCGAGGGGCGCCGCAGCCTGAGAGACGGCCAGCAAGTCAGTTTCGTCGTGGTAGAAAGCGACAAGGGGCCACAAGCCGAGGACGTTGTTGGCGAGAATTGATCGCGGCGGTCGTGCAGTCTGTGTACTGCGCGATCTGTGCGAGCGACACTATCATACGCAAAGGCAGCGAGCGCATGACTGCAGGCATAATGGAGGCCGTCGTCAGGAAACCGTTGGCCGGGCCGGCGTTCCCGCCCAGTAGGCCTGGATCATGCGCGAACCCTCGCGCAAAATGTGCTCCGCGGAGACAGCGTCGTCTTCCAGGGCCAACTCGACTATGGCATAACCCGCATCGACCGACACACGCGCGCGGCTGAGCAACGCCTCATCCAGCTCTATGTCTAACAGGTTGGCGGCTATCTCGGCAAACTGTTGGGCCATCAAGCGGTGCGATTGCAACCTGACTTCCTGCAATGGTGCCACAGCGCGCAGCGCCTGCACCAGCTCAAGGCCGCCGGGCCGCTCAATGGTGACCGCCAGCGTTGCTTGCAGCAAGGCTTCGATGTTATCCAGCAGCCGCTGCAGGTCATTGTCCACGAGATGCGCCTTGAACCACTTGGCAAACACCTCGTTCTGCCGATCCATCAGTGCTGCTCCCAGGGCATTGAGCACGGCATACTTGTTGGGAAAGTAACGATAGAGCGCAGGCACAGTGATACCGGCCCGCTCTGCCACCAGGTTGGTGGAGATCCGCTCTACCCCGACTTCTACCAACAGTTCAGACGCTGCCGCCAAAATCGCCTCGTAGGTACGCTTGGCGCGCTCCTGCCGGGGTTGATTCTTCTCCAGAAGTTCAACGTGCCGCCTCATTGCTGCTGTCCTTGTCAGGCTTTATTTTCTCGGGATGATTCCAATCGCCCCGCTTTTCACGCACATCCTAGCGTAGCCGCGTAGGCTTAGCCACTCACTGATTTTGTCTAATTGTGCCATCGGGATGACACAGGCACCCCGCCAGTGACAGAATACTCACCCGCGAAAACACGACAACCCTGTGATGATCCCATGATGAGAGCCACAACACGCGATCCACGTTACACCGCCTGTTTTTTAATGCGACTGGCGCCGCTGTTGCTGGCGCTACCTCTACTGACGGCAAAAACTACACTGGCACAGTCGTTTGAGCGCACGGAAGTGCGGGAGCCCTGCGCGCATTATTCGCCACATAAGCGGCCCCTGTTTGGGGACCTTCACGTGCACACCAGCTACTCTTTCGACAGCTATGTCTCGAGCCAGCGCAACGATCCCGCGGCGGCGTATCGCTATGCCAAGGGCGAGCCTATCGTTTTGTCAGATGAAAACTCCGAGCAGGTCATTACCGCGCAGTTGCAGCGGCCGCTGGACTTCACTGCCGTGACTGATCATGCCGAATTCCTGGGGCCGATCAACTTGTGCACGCAGGACGCCTCAAAACTGGCGTACTGGTTTCCCGCCTGTATCGCCACCCGTAGTGAAAACTTTTTTATTCAACTGCTGGCCGCAGACTACTGGGTCGGCCTTGGGGTGCTTGACAGCTCGAGTCAGAAGTCGGAGTCGTTCGCGTGCAAGCTCGGCGATTGCGACGCCGCCCACCGCGAGGCATGGCAAGGCATACAGCAAGCCGCAGAAGAACACTACGACCGCAGCAGCGAATGTCGCTTCACAACGTTCATCGGCTACGAGTATACCGACGCACCCGACTACGCCAACCTGCACAGGAATGTCATTTTCCGGAACAAACATGTGACGCGAACCGCGATTTCCACGTACGACACCGGCTCCAAAAATTATCCCGCCCTGTGGCGAATGCTGCGCGAGCAATGCATCGCCGGCGATCCGCACTGCGATGTGATTTCCATTCCGCACAATCCCAACCTCAGCCGTGGACTGATGTTTCCCGATCCACGCAGCGAGCAAGAGGCCAAGGACAGGCTCGCCCTGGAACCGCTGGTAGAGCTGGTTCAGCACAAGGCGGCCAGCGAATGTCGTTTTGATCGACTCGCCGGGCGCGGCGTCGCCACCGAGGACGAACTGTGTGATTTTGAGCAAGTCGTCGCGGACAATCTTTCCATGCTGGGCACTGTCCTGGGCGAAGTGCGAACCGATGAAGCCAAACCCGTTGCCATTGACGACTACGGCCGGCGCAACATGGTGCGCAATGTTCTTAAAGACGGCCTCGCGCTGGGGCAATCGACAGGCACCAACCCGTTCAGGATGGGTTTTATTGGCAGCACCGACACCCACAGCGCAACCCCTGGCGGCGCTGAAGAAAACAATTATGTCGGCCACCTGGGCAGGCGCGATTCGGGCTATCGCAACGTGCAGGACCACTTTTTCGACAACCCCGGCGGCCTGGCCGTGGTGTGGGCCGAAGAAAATTCACGCGATGCCATTTTCGCCGGCATGAAGCGACGCGAAGCCTACGCCACCAGCGGTACCCGGCCGATAGTGCGTTTCTTCGCCGGTGACTACCCCGAAGACTTGTGCGCGGCACCCGATATGATAGAGCAGGCCTATGCCAATGGCGTGCCCATGGGCGGCGAACTCGACGCGCCGGCAGCATCGCCTGATTTTTTCGTCAGTGCCAGCAAGGACTCCAGCAAAACCGCACTGGACCTGCAACGTATCCAGGTCATCAAGGGCTGGTTGGACGCCGACGGCAACACCCATGAGCGCGTGTTTGATGTGGCCGGCCGGGCCGACAACAATGCAGGCGTTGATCCCAACACCTGCGCACCCACCGGCAGCGGCTACGACAACCTGTGCACGGTCTGGCAAGACCCGCAGTACGACAGCAAGCAGGCGGCCTTCTATTATGTTCGCGTGCTCGAGAATCCGTCTTGCCGCTGGTCCACCCTGCAGTGTCAATCAGCGGGCGTGAACCCCTTTGCCGCCGACTGTGCCGCGCAGGCCGCCGAGCAAAACGCGCGCATGGATGAGCGCGGCGCCATGGGCGATGTGTACAGCAAATGCTGCCTGGACCCGGCAAACGAACCTTTCTACTCATCGTTACTGCAGGAGCGTGCCTGGACATCGCCCATCTGGATCAACACCGCATCAGCAATTGGGGAAGTACCTTGAGTAAAGCAGCACCGATTACCGCCAAACGCTTCAAAGGCATCACCATTCCGCGCAAATCGCATCCGGCAATCCGCAAGGTCACGCGCCAGAGCGATGCGCCCACACTACATGGGAACAAGTTCTGGAATTCCAGCTGCCTGCTCATCGACTACCTGCACAGGAATCCGCCAGAGCATTGCAGCAGCGTCATTGACGTTGGCTGCGGCTGGGGGCTGGGAGGAATCTGGTGTGCCAAAAAACTCGGGGCGCAAGTGACATCGACCGACGCCGACCCCAACGTGTTCCCCTACCTGCAAGCGGCCGCAGCACTGAACGGGGTATCCACCCACCACCGCGTCGCCCGCTTCGAGCGCTTGAGTAAGCGCGAGTTGTCCGCGTTTGACATGTTGATTGCTGCAGACATCTGCTTCTGGGACGACCTGGTCGACCCGGTTTTCAACATGATCAACCGCGCCGTCAAAGCGGGTGTCAAGCAGATCCTGGTGGCGGACCCGGAGCGGGCGCCGTTCTTCGAGGTCGCGCAGCGCAGCATGGACCGGCACTGCGCAGAACTCGTCGAATGGGAAACCTCCGGCAGTATTGACGCCAGCGGGGCTATCCTCGTCATTCACAACGCCTGAACTGCACGCGCCCGGACGACACAGTGCCAACGCCCGTCAATGTGTGCAAAATATAACCAATGTGTCTGGCAGGTGCGCTATCATGGTGGTATAAAGCCGCCCGCATCGAGAGCCTGCCCGCTGTCCGTCAGTGCTGCACCGGCCCCGGGTGCCTTGCGCGCCTGGCCGGTATGCTGATATCACAGTCCAACCGACCTGGTGCAGCACAAGTGCAGCGCCTGCCGTTCACTATTGAGCGCGTAGGATCTTGAAGCAGGCAAAACAGGCACCACAACCAAAGTAACGAAACTGAACTACGCTTGTCACATAGCGTTATATCGTCCAAAGGAACAGGGATCGCCATGAAGCAGCTTGGAATTCTGGATTCAGCATTTGTCAATCTGGAGCAGAGCAACACGCCGCAACACGTTGGGGGTATCGGCATCTATGACCCGTCCACGGCGCCGGGTGGGTTTGTGCGCTTTAAAGATGTCATCGCCAGCTTCGAGCGCCGACTGGGCAACATGCCCCTGTTCCGCACACGCCTGGTGGAAGTGCCCGGCGGACTGGATCGACCCTACTGGATAAAAGACGCCAACTTCGACGTAGAATTCCACCTGCGCCACATTGCATTGCCCGAGCCGGGTGACTGGCGCCAGCTGTGCATACAGACCGCACGCTTGCACTCGCGTCCGCTGGATATGTCACGCCCGCTTTGGGAGGCCTACATCATCGAAGGCCTGGACAACATTCCAAACGTACCCAAGGGCAGTTTTGCGGTGTATACCAAGATGCACCATGCGCTGGTAGACGGCGCCGGTGGCGCCTCGTTTATGGCCGCCCTGCACGACCTCGTACCCAACCCTGAGGGCGGGATCGCGCCTGAGGTGGAGCCACGCCTGGTGGATATTGTACCCTCGATGGGCGAGTTGCTTACCAAGGCCACGTTCAACAGTGTCAAAAACACCGCGCAGCTTGTCACCGGGACCGTGAAGAACTCCGCCGCCCTGGGCAAGTACCTGCTGGGCGTGATGCGCAACGAGATCCCGGCGCCGGATGTGACCGCGCCGAAGACGATTCTGAACAAGCCGGTAGGGCCGCACCGCGTGTTTGACGCAGCGGAATTCCCACTCGAGGGCTTCAAGGACATCAAGAATGCGGCGGGCGTTACCGTGAATGACGTTGCGCTGGGTGTTGTCGGCGGTGCGTTGCAGCGCTACCTCGAAGCAAAAGGCCAGGCGCCGGAGGAAGGATCCCTCGCGGCTGGCCTGCCGCTGAATATGCGCACGCGCCGCGGCTCCACCGACGAGAACAACCAGGTGGGCTCGGTGTTCGCCTCGTTGCATACCGACATCAAGGACCCAATGGAGCGACTGGTCGCTGTTTCCGCCTCCACCAGGATCGCCAAGGACAGCGGCGAAGCGAGCCCCATGGTCGATGCGCTGAAGATCGCCGGCGTGTTTTCGCCGGTTGTCTCCAAGTCCGTCGCGGCCTTCTGGGCGCGCAATGAACTGTCGCAGCACATACCGCTGAACATCTCTACCTGTATTTCCAACGTGGCGGGACCGGACTTCCCGCTGTACTGCGCTGGCGCGCGCATGGTGGATTACTACGGCCTGGGCGTACTCACGCCGGGAATGGGTATTTTCCACCTGGTGTTCAGCTACTCGGGCAAGATTACACTGTCGGTCCTGGCAGATCGTGACATCATGCCGGAGCCGGAGTTCTACCACGATTGCCTCGTGGCCGCTTATGAAGAAATGTACGCTGCGGCGGTCAAGCTCGGCCCTCGAGGTGCCACCAAGGCCGATGTGGCAGCCAAGGCAAAGATCAAGTCACCCAAGCGCAAGCGCGCAGTGGCCACCAGCCAGCCGAAACTGCGCTCAACGGGTACCGGCAACAAAAAACGCAAGGCCAAGGCAGAGACCGGCAAGAAGACCACACGCAAGCGCGCCGGGACGACCTCCAGCGCGGCAGGCGCGGCGCAGCGAAGTGCACCGACGGCCCGAGCCGCAGAGAAAGCGGCGCGCGTGAGCGCATCCGCGAAGAAAGCAACGGGCGCGAGCAAAACGGGACGCAAGCCCGCCGCGACCGCAAAACAAGCGGGCAAGGCGAACACTAAGAGCAAGGCCAGGGCTGCTGGCACCAAGCCCGCTGCCAGGGCGGCCAGGTCTCCCGCTGCCAAGAGCGCCAGTTCGCCGAGGCCGAAAGTGAAACGCCGCGCGGTCGCAACGGCCCAACCCAAACTTAAATCTGCCGGCTAGCTGGCGCTCCCGTAGCACCACTGACATCGACTCGTCCTGCCCGCTGCCTGCCACGCACCCGCGTCTGCATAAGCCTGCCCGTGAGCGCGTTGCCATCACGTCGCCGGGGCCACTGCGCGTTTACGGCTGATAAAAACGCAGGCCAAAAAAAACCGCCCGGGGGATTCACCGGGCGGGTATGCAACAACTCTTGTAGGACCTGGAGGGGGTGGCTGGCGTGGCCAGCCGCCATCTCGTCGATGGTGTTTCGAGTTGCCGACATGCTAACCAAGGCTGTATTATGGTTCAAATATATTAAATTAATAAAATATATGAACCAAATTCATATAACATGATGACGCTTCGTGAACTTGCCAAGGTCGACCTTAACCTGCTGATTTCTCTCCACGTTTTGTTGGAGGAAAGGCATGTCTCAAAAGCTGCTGAACGGCTGTACATCACGCAGCCGGCAATGAGCAAGACCCTGTCACGACTGCGTACTCTGTTTGACGACGATCTTTTTACCCGCAGCAGCGGCGGTATGCAGCCGACCCCCCGTGCCCTGGCACTGAGCACTGAGCTGGAGCAGATACTGGGCAGTATTGGCAACTTGCTGGCTCCGGCAACGTTTGACCCGGCGCTTTTTCGCGGCGAAATCACGCTCGCGCTGTCGGAATACATTGGCGTGGTACTGCTGCCGCGACTGGTGCAACGGGTTAACGCCCAGGCACCCTTGCTGCACCTCAGGGCCATCACCCGCGTCGAGAACCAGCTGGAGGAACTGGCCTCGGGGAATCTGGATTTTGCCATTCACATCAGGAAGCAGCGCTATGATGCCAGCTTCCGGGTCGTCGATCTTGGTGGCGCGGCACCGGTCATTCTGGTCGGTAGCGGCCACCCGCTATGCGCCCTGCCGGTCACGCTGGAGGCCCTGGGACGCTACCCGATGATTCGCCTGTACGTCTCGGACCTCGAACAAATGGATATGTCCGGCGGCGCCGAGGCGTTGCTTCCCGTTCTGGATCGAACCATGGGCACGCTGGAAATTTCACACCTGCTGACCGCATTGGAGACACTGCGCTGCACAAGCTTTTTTATGCCCGCACCGGCCTATATCCTGCAAAACAGCAACGCCACGCACGGTATTACCGCCCTGCCCGCACCCGTTGAAAGCCAGCAGCCGATCAACTACTCGCTGGTTGCCCACCGCCGCACTGAACGTTCAGCGGTACATCGCTGGCTGTGGCAGGAGATCAACGATACCATCGACGAACTCCTCAGTAGCCAGGAACACAAAATACGCCAGCGTGTTATCGCTGGCAGCGCGGAGCCAACCCCGAAAGTGCCAGCATCATGAGTAAAGCAAAGCGTCGCGACATTCCGCGCTACAGTGCGCCCATCATCGAAACACACTGCCATCTCGATTATCTCGACAAAGACGCACTGCACAGCACACTGGCCCGCTCGCGCGAGGTCGGCATCGAGCGCATCATTACTATTGCCGTGTCCGTCGATAATCTGCAGGTGGTGCGCGAGCTTGCCAGCACCCACGCAGACGTATGGGGCACACAGGGTATCCACCCACACGAAGCAGAGTCCTACACCGCTGTGGTCGAGCGAACGATTCGGGAAGGACTGGCGCAGGAGCGCATTGTGGCGGTGGGTGAAATCGGCCTGGACTACTTCTACGATCACGCCGACCGCGCAGTGCAGCGACGGGTGTTCGAGCAGCAGTTGGCGCTTGCAGCAGACACCGAACTGCCGGTCGTAATACATACCCGCGAGGCGGATGATGACACGCGTGACATCCTGCAAAACTTCAGCGGGAGCCTGCGTAAAAAAGGGGTCATTCACAGCTTCACCTCGGGACTGCCACTTGCGGAGTTTTGTCTTGCAGAGGGCTTTACCCTGGGCTTTAACGGCATCACCACATTCAAGCAGGCGGACAACGTGCGCGATGTCGTGCGCCACACACCCGTTGATCGCATACTGCTGGAAACCGATGCCCCCTACCTCACGCCGGTACCCTATCGCGGCCGACCCAACGCACCGTTCTATCTGCCCTTTATCGCTGAACAACTGGCCGAGCTTAAAGCGCTCACGCCAGAGGAACTGATCACCCAGGCCTACCACAACAGCATGCGCGTCTTTTTTGCCGGCGTGCAAGACTGACCGGAACCGCCAGCGCGTACGAGCCTGCCGAACTGCACGCCACAAACACTGGCTGCGCCACTGCCGATACGATCAGCAACGGCTGCCATCACCGCCGCGCCGTTTCCGCGGCGCCTTGCCAGGGGTCTTATTCCCGCCCCTGCAGGGGTCATGCAGGGCATTCGGTGCTACACTACGCGCCCTCTGCAACCACCACACACACGACTGAATTTCACCGGACTTTATGGATTACATCATCGGACAGCGCTGGGTCAGCCACGCTGATGCACAGCTCGGTTTGGGCGTTGTTGTCGACTTTGAAGGCCGCAGGGTAACGCTGGCCTTTCCCGCCGTGGGTGAAGAGCGAACCTACGCAACCGATAACGCGCCGCTCACCCGCCTGCGCTTTAAAGTGGGCGACCTTATCTCCACCACCGAGGAGGTTGAACTGGTCGTCAGCCAGGTTCATGAGCAGAACGGACTGCTGATGTATATTGGTACAGACCACCATGACCAGCAGATTGGCATCTCTGAACTGGAGCTCAACCCCTTCATTGCGCTGACAACGCCACAACAGCGCCTGCTCAATGGTCATTTCGATCGCAACAGTGCCTTCGCACTGCGTGTTGCCACCTTTACTCACCTCGACGCCCTGCAACGCTCACCCGCGCGCGGGCTGTTGGGGTCAAGAACCAACCTGCTACCCCACCAGATTTACATCGCTAATGAAGTCGGTTCGCGGCATGCACCGCGAGTATTGCTTGCCGATGAAGTCGGTTTGGGCAAGACCATAGAAGCGGGCATGATTATTCAGCAGCAGCTGCTCACTGGCCGTGCCGCGCGCGTGCTGGTCATCGTGCCGCCGACGTTACTCCACCAATGGCTGGTGGAAATGCTGCGCCGCTTTAATCTGCACTTTGCGCTGTTTGATGCAGAACGCGTTGACGCCGTTGCCGACGAAAACCCCTTTGAAGCCGAACAGCTGGTACTGTGCAGCCTGGATCTGTTTGATGAGCGCCCCGATCTGATGGCCAGCGTGCTGGCGGCACACTGGGATATCGCCGCGATCGACGAGGCCCACCATTTACAATGGTCAGAGGCTGCCAGCGGTGCGCATTACCGCCTCGTGGAGCAGCTCAGCCGCCAGGCCGCTGGCCTGTTGTTGTTGACCGCAACACCCGAGCAAGTAGGACTGGACAGCCATTTCGCCAGATTGCGCCTGCTCGACCCCTCACGCTTTCACGACCTGGAGGCATTTCGTGAAGAGGAATCCCGCTACCGTCAATGGAGTGACCTCGTGGATCAGCTGTCACGCGGCGAGCCTGTCAGCGGCCTGCCAGATGACCTGGATCCCACGCTGCCACCGCAGGTGCTGATCGAGCAGATACTCGATCGACACGGCACAGGCCGTGTGCTGTTCAGGAATACACGCGCGGCTATCGCCGGATTCCCCAACCGCGTGCTGCACAGCGACCCGCTGGCTACGCCAGACGCCTACAGTCACGCGACGCTGTCCCTGGAAGAGACGCTCTACCCCGAGCTGCCCTATACGGACGATAGCTGGCTGGCCTTTGACCCGCGCGTGCAGTGGCTGGTGGACACTTTGAAAACACTGCGTCCGGCGAAGGCGCTGGTGATTTGTGCACATGCCGACACCGCAGTTGCACTGGAACACCACCTGCACCTGCGCGCCGGTATTCGCTCGGCTGCGTTCTATGAAGGCTTGTCCATCATCGAACGCGACAGGGCGGCAGCCTACTTTGCCGACGAAGTCGCCGGCGCGCAGACGCTGGTCTGTTCGGAAATCGGCAGTGAAGGGCGTAACTTCCAGTTTGCCCATCACCTGATTCTGTTTGACCTGCCTATGAATCCCGATCTGCTGGAGCAACGCATCGGCAGGCTTGACCGCATCGGACAGCAGCAGGATGTGAACATTCATGTGCCCTATCTTCAGCACACTGCGCAGGAGCGACTCTTCCAGTGGTATGACGCGGGCCTGGATGTTTTTCGCACCAGCTGCTCTGCGGGGCACATGATCCTGGAAACCTTCAGGGACAGACTGCACTGCGAATTGCTGGCCCCTTCCGGGGACTTTGCCAGCCTGCTTGCAGACACCGCAGCGCTCACCGCACGCACACGCGAAGAGCTCAGCGCCGGGCGCGACAAGCTGCTGGAACGAAATTCCTGCAAGCCCGAGATTGCCGCGCAGGTGATCGAACAGATTGAGCAGGCGCAATCCACGGACGCCCTGCCCGAGTATCTTGAAAATCTCTGCGACATTTTTGGTGTCGAACAGGACTTTCACTCTGAACACAGCCTGATTCTCAGGCCCGGAGAGCACATGCTCACGGGACACTTTCCGCACCTGCGAGAGGAAGGCACCAGTATTACGTTCAGTCGCGACAAAGCCCTGGCCAGGGAAGACATGGAATTCGTCACCTGGGAACATCCCATGGTGCTGGAGTCGATGGAAATGGTGCAGTCCACCGAGCTCGGCAACGCGGCCATGGGCACGCTGAAACTCAAGGGCGTTCCCGCTGGCACGCTGTTACTGGAGGTGCTGTACACGGTCAGTTGTATTGCCCCGGCCCAGCTGGGTGTAGACAGATTCCTGCCCCTGACACCGCTGCGCCTGCTGGTGGATGCTCGCGGCAAGGACCTGGCCGATGTCGTGCCCCACTCCCGCCTGAACGAACTCATCGAGGGCGTGAAAAAACCCACGGCCCTTGCCATCATCAAACAGGTGCGCAGTGAGGTGGAAGACAAAATGCTGCTGGCGGCCGAGGTTGCCAATGGCCGCCTGGACAACATACTGCGCGAGGCAGAAGCACAGATGCGCGCCCTGCTCGGGGCTGAACTTGAACGGCTGACCGCCCTGAGCCAGGTGAATCCCTCGATACGCCAGGATGAACTGGACAACCTGCATCACCGGATTGAAGAATGCGCTGTTCACATACGACATGCCAAGCTGCAACTGCAGGCGTTACGCCTGATCATCACGACCTGATAGTTAAGCACTGAATACTAAGCCCTGATCATTGTGACCTGATCATTGCGCCCTGATAATTATGACCTGATCGTTCCGGCCTGATAGTTATCAGCTGATCTCTACTACCTGCTCACCGAGGCGCAACTGGGGCCGGTGCGCTGCCGGGGCCCGAAGCGATCAACCGGTGTTGACAACCTCAGCCTGCGCGTTTGCCAGGGCTTCGATAGCCTCAAGTGCCCGCGCCGCATCGGCGGTTGCGCCGGCGATCAAGCCCAGCCCTGTGCAGTCGCCAATCGTTGTAACAGCACAGCCTGCCTCTTGCAGCGCCTGAGCAAGACGGGTGTCGGCCACGGGCCTGCCCGCGACTATAATGCTGTCCGCCGTGATCAAACGCTCGCCACCTGGCGCGCGAATGACGACGCCGTCCGTTGCGATTCGCACCAGGGTAATGCCGGTATTGACCACAACCTGCAACTGGTCAAGCCGATCCATGTGTTCATGGCGACGCTTCTTGCCCACTTCCGGGATGATCTTGCTGCCTTCATCCAGCACGTGAACCTTGCGCCCACGTCGCGCCAAAAACTCGGCAAGCTCCACCGCCGCCAGGTCCGCGCCAACAATCAGTACGGAGCGCCCAAGGGGCAACCACCAGCGACTGGCCGTGCGCAGCACCGCCGGGGTGAGCCCACGTTCGATGTAGGGCATGGTCAGCGTTATGGCCCGGCGCTGCCAGCGGGGCAGCCGGTGCGCCTCCTGTGCGCTGATCGCACCCGCCACCAACTGCCGCATCAGTGCGCCTGTGAGCACATGCGCCTGCTCCACACCTGGTATGGCGGGCGTCTCGACGAGCGCCCCGGTGGCCACGATCACGGCATCAGCATTCTCTGCGCGCACGCTAGCGGGCGTTGCGCTACAGCCTGTGCGAATTTCTATGGGCAGGCGCTGCACTTCAGCCAGTAACCACTCCAGAAACCGCTGGTTATCGCTGTGTACGGTCGATGCCAGCAACAGTGAGCCGCCCAGCCGCTTCTGGCGCTCCATGATGATCACGCGGTGGCCCAATTCAGCGGCCTGTCGCGCGGCCTCGAGCCCCGCTGCTCCAGCACCCACCACCAGAATTTTTTTCACGCCGCTAGCGCGCGGCTGGTCTGCCTCGCGCCCGGAATAGGGGTTGACGGCGCAGGCCAGGTTGTCGTGCGTCTGCATCGAGTCAATACAATGCTCACAGGAAATACAGCGGCGAATCTTCCCCGGGGCGCCGCGCAGCACCTTCTGGGGCAGATACGGGTCCGCCAGTAATGGCCTGGCCATGGCGATCAGGTCCGCCTTGCCCTGGGCGAGAATGGTCTCGGCCACTTCCGGATCATGGAGGCGTCCCACGAGCATCACCGGCACATCGACCACGCTTTTAATCGCCGCCGCCTGCGCTACATTGTGTGCATCGCCGTAATCGGAACGACCGACCATCATCGTCACCAGCGCATCCGATATGCCACCGCTGACGCGAAAGCAATCCACCCCTGCCGCCACCAGCTCCGGCGCCAGGCGCTGCGTATCGTCAAGTGAGCGACCGCCAGGTGTGCGCTCGTAGCCCGAGATGCTCAGTGTCACCGGAAAATCCTTGCCAGCGCGCGCCTTGATTTCACCCAGCACCTCGGTGATCAGGCGGGTGCGCGTTTCGGCCCTGAACGCCGAATAGTCGTCTCTGCGCTTGTTACGCAGCGGTGACAGAAACGACGCCAGCAGGTTGTAGCAGTGCGCGGCATGCAGCTCGATACCGTCGTAGCCCGCTTCGCGGGCGCGTCGCGCCGCTTCGCCGTACTGGCGCGCGATCGCGGGCAATTCGGTGAGTGCCAGTGGCCGCGACGCCCAGCCCCAAACGGGCGCGACATTGACCGAGGGGCCCAACGGTTGCGGGCCATCAAACAGGGGGGCCACGCTTTCGGGGCCGGTGTGGCTGATCTGCGGCTGCACCTTTGCGCCATGCGCGTGCAGCCGCTCGGTAATCCGGCGATGGTGCTCGATGTAACGATCGTGGCCCAGCGTCATCGAACGATGCATATAGCGGTGTGTCTCGTCGATGGTGATCAATTCCATGGTGATCAGCCCGACACCGCCGCGCGCACGCTCCTCAAAGTAGCGTATCAGGCGCTCACTGGGTGTCTGGTCATCGTTGCAATAGGCGGTGGTCATGGGTGACATGACCATGCGGTTTTTCAGCGTCATGGCGCCAATCTGCGCCGCCGAGGACAACAGCGGAAACTGGCGGTGCTGCGCAAAGCTGCTCTTGGACACGCTGGCCTCTCTTTAAGAAATGGCAGTCAGGGCTCGACATCACCGGCTGTCGGACGCCGCGCAATCAGGCTCGCCGCCTTGATACTGAAAACGGTTTCATTACGCTGGTTGAGCAACTGCGTGGCGTACACCACGATACCGCAGTCCGGCCTGCTGTTCGAATCGCGTACCGATTCTATGGTCGATACGCATTGCAGCGTGTCGCCGGCATACACCGGACGCAGCATGCGCATTTCGTCAAACCCCAGGCCCGCCACCGCTTGCTGCACAACCCCGCTCTGCCACTGCTGGCTGGTAATACAGAAAATTGAAAAGATATGCGCTGAGCAGGCCGTGAGGCCACCAAACACGGAAGCCTTTGCCGCCGCCTCATCGATATGAAAGGGCTGTGGATCCCACTGCCGCGCAAAGTGAATGATTTCGGTTGCAGTGACCTCATAGCTGCCGGCGCGCTGCTGCTCACCGGCGCTGTAATCTTCAAAATAAAACGCGCGTCCTGGTGTTGTGTCCATGGCAAATGCTCACTCGTCATTTGATTCGCAGGTGCTGGGCAGCGGGCGGTTGCTGGCGCGCTACTGCAGTTGCGGGCAGCGCTGCGGCTCGAGGTGCCCGGCCCTGACCATCCAGCGCAGCGTGTCGGCGAACGTGTCTGCGGGATCGCGTAGCAGCAGGTTGCGGGCATGCAGTTCATCGGTGTTGGCGATGTTCGGCCAAAGCGTGGCATAGCGCATGGTCTCAGCGGAGATCGGGGCATCTACCGTGCGAAACTTGCGCACAACGTCTATCAGCCTGCCCATCATGCGCAGTTTCCAACCCTGCGCAGGTATGCGCTGTAACGTACAACCCGACACACGCTCAATGGTATCGGCCAACTCCGTCCAGGTGAGATACACACCAGGCAGCAGAAACCTGCCTGTGCCGCCCTGCGTGACAAGCGAATCTATAAACGCCGCCAGGTCGCGCACATCCACATGCTGCATCCCGCCCTGGCCAAAAATGCGGAAACCGTTTTCAATGCGATGCTTGAGCGCCATACAGGTGTCGGAAAAGCCGGGGTCGTCGGGGCCGATAACACCGCCAGGGTAGACAATAGCGATGGGGGCGCCCTCGTCCTGCAGTGCGCGCAGGTAGTGCTCTGCCTCAACCTTGCTCTTGCCGTAGGGCATGTTCGAGCGTGCCGGCGGCGCGTCGGAGGTAACCTTGCTGGCATCCGCATTGAAAATTGCGGTGATGCTCGACACAACAACAATGCGCTCGACGCCCTGAGCGAGGGCCGACGTCACCACGTGCTTTACGCCACCCACATTCACGGCAAACATCTCGTCGACTGATCGGGTTCTGATGGGGGTGCCGGCGGCCGCATGCACAAGCGCGTCGCAATCGGCGATTGCCGCACTGACAGAAACGGGATCGGTAATATCGCCCTGCACAAACTCAAGAGATGGAACAGGGTCGCTGGCTTCCATCACCCAACCAGCGCTTGTGCCCATCGCCATGGCGCGATCGACATCGCGCACCAGCAGGCGCACCGATTGGCCACTGGCGAGCAAGTTGCGCACCACGTGCGAGCCAACAAAGCCGGTACCACCGGTGACCAGTACTTTCATGGTCCGGCCCTCGTTACCCGCCGTATTCCCAGCCTCATTGCCAGCCCCATAGCCATGGCCGGCCTCAATCCTCGACCACAGTAATCACATGGTTGGGGCAATACCTGGCCGCGGCCAACACCTGGTCGCGCAGCGCGTCATCCGGTGTTTCCTGCAGCACCACAACTTGCGGGTAGCCGTCGTCGTGTTCTACCACATCAAACACGGCGGGGCATTCACTCAGGCAGACACTGTGCCCCTGGCAGAGCTCCAGATCGACTTTCACAGTTAGCGGCATGGCGTATGCTCCTATTTGCGCCGGCGATAGCGCAACCGACACGGTGAACCTGGCTTCAAGACCATCGCGGAGAGGTCATCGACATAGCTCTGCGGCGGGTCCACCAGTTCAAACTCATACCGGGGCAGCAATGCGGCGAAGATAGATTTTAGCTGCATCAGGGCAAAGGCATTACCGGCACACTTGTGCGGCCCACCCCCGAACGGGATGTACGCCCATAGTGTGTCGGGTTTCGCGCGGTGCAGGTCGAACACCTCCGGGTCGGGAAAATAATCCGTGTTGCGGTGTGAACCATACGTTGAGATGGCTACGGTTTTGCCCGCCTCAATCAGCGTACCCTTGTATTCTACATCTTCGATTACGCGGCGCATCAGCAGCACCAGCGGTGGGTGAATGCGCAGCACTTCTTCGATGAATCTCTCCAGCAACGGCAAATCCCGCAGGGTTTCCATGGTCAGCTCACCACCATTGGCGTACAGCGCATTGACCTCGGCCAGGACTTCTTCAGTTGCTTTGGGGTTGCGCGCAAGCTCTACCGCAGTCCATGCCGCCGTACCCGAACTTGTGTGATGCCCGGCAAACATGGTCGCAATCACAAGGCCCGTAACTTCGTTGTCGGAGAGATAGCTGCCATCGGCGTAGGTACCGGACATGAACGTTTCCAGTGCATCGCCGTAGACGGTGTCCTTGTTGGCGCGTCGCTCGGCAATAATGCCGCTGATCAATTCCTGCAAACGGGCGCGTGCTTTGTCGCGCGCTTCGAAAATCGGTTGCTGCAGGTACGGATCAACAAACGCAATCGCCTGCAGGCCACGCTCCAGATCGTGATACAGCGATTTGAACTCGTCCGTCATCTTGTAACGAAAGTCAGCGCCAAGCAGGCAGTGGCATGCGGTGTTTAACGTGAGCTGGATAAACTCGTCGAGAAAGTCCATCTCGCCCTCGTCACCCCACTCGGCCACCCAGTCCTGCACCTCCTGCGCAATCACCGAGGCGTAGGCCTTCATATTCTGGTAGCGCAGGGCATCGACCTGGATCTTCAGCTGCGTTTTCATGCGATCTGGCGGCGCATCGAAAATCACACCCTCACCAAACACCGGAACCATGGCCTGATACGCCGCTGCCCGGCTGAGTTTACTGTCCAGCGTTTTGAAGAAAGCTTCCTGAGCATCGGGCCCGCTCATCAAAACCGTCTGCTGGCCGCCCATGTTGTACTCCGCCAGTTCGCCACACTCCGCGTTGCAGCGCATCAGGAAGCGCGCGAAGTTAACGCCGAATTCTTCCATATGACCAACGCCGGGTTTTTCGCCACTGACTTTGGGCGGCGCCTTCAGATCTGCTGTTGCTGCTTCGCTCATGGTCGTTGCCTCATACCTGCTCCTTGGACATGACCGGCATCTTCTCCAGGATGCCCTTTTCCACGCACTCCTTGATGAGATTGGTAATGTTCTCGTAGTCGTACATATCGAGCTGCTCACTCCACTGGTAGTTACCGCCGTACTTGAACCACGACGCGCCGATCACTTTCATAGCGCTGCCGTCTTCACGCACGGGGGCGCCGGGGGGTGTTTGCCACCAGGTCACAAACGCTTCGCCACGCGTTTCATCGATCACGATCTTGTCGTAGGGGTATGTCCACCCCTGATAGGGATCCATCGCGGCACCCACGCAGGTTTCGCGCACGGCATCGCGGCCGTTGAATTCGTATTTGCCGTTGGGTGTATCCCAACCGTAGACCACATCTTCGGTAAAGAAATCTGCCAGGCAGCGCCAGTTGCCCTCGCGCTCGGCCTTGTCGTTCACAGCGATCCAGCGCTGCATCATTTCTTCCATTTCCTCTCTGCTGTACGCGGCCATGGGGGCTCCTCATTCTTCATGATTCTTCGCAGGTTGCAGCCTGCTTGCAGCTGCTGACACAGGACATTAGCCCATACTTTTTATAGTTTCAACTATAAAAAAGATCTGGCAGAATACCGCAGAACCCCCGTGAAGGAAGCACCCAATGAAGTTCTGGCAATCACTGGCCTTTGTCGAGATGGAGCAAATGGTGGAGCTGGCGCAATTCTGCGAGGCGCTGGGATTTCACGGGGTGTCGTACGGCGACCACCTGGTCACCACGGCCGAACAAGTCGACGAATACCTGTACAAAGACAGCGGCAATATCTTCTGGAACCCCGAAACACACTGGCCCGACCCATGGGTCGTCAGCGCCGCGCTGGCGCAGGCCACCACGACACTGGAATTTCTGTCAACGATCTACATTCTACCGCTGCGCGATCCGCTTAACGCGGCGAAAGCTGTGTCTACCGCGGCTTACCTGTCCAACAATCGCATCACGCTGGGCGTTGGGGTCGGCTGGCAAAAGGCGGAGTTCGATATGGTTGGCCAGGACTTCCACACGCGCGGCAAGCGCGCCGATGAAATGCTGCACATCTTGCCCCAACTCATGACGGGACAAATGACAGAGTATCGCGGCGAATTTTATGACATCCCGCCAGTTACCATGTCACCGGCAGTCACCCGTCGGGTACCGATTATGGTCGGTGGCTACGCGCCTGCGGCGCTGCGCCGTGCTGCGCAGCACGATGGCTGGATGGCGACTTCACACGCAGAACAGGACATCTATCCACTGCTTGACCAGCTGCAGGCCGTTCGCGAGGCCACCGGCACAACCAACAAGCCCTTCGACATCTGGACGGGCGTGCAGAACCCCGGGGATGGGACACATGAGCGCCTGGCAGAGGCAGGCGTGACCATGGTCAATGGCTGTAACTTTCTGGCCGAGGACGGTCGCACGGCGCTGTCGAGTATTGACGACAAGAAACGCCGGCTGGAAGCGTTTGCCACAACTTTCCTGGTATAGGGCATGCGCAGCGACCTTGCTGATCGCTGCACCCGTTGATCGCGGCAACCATTGATCGCGACAACTACAGCAACGTCTACAACCTTATCCAAAAATACCAGTACAACCACCGTCACAGTCACAGCTGCAACAAGAGCAACGGCTACAACTGCAATACCTGTATGTGGTCGTCCAGTTGGGTCTGGTAAAGTACGGTGCCCTTGGCAACCTGCACGGCAAAAGGCTCCTCCTGTACCTGGTCTGTATCGGTGATCTCAATATCCCAGCACAAGGCGGTGTTTGCCACCGGGCTGATCGTTGCGCAGCGATTCACGCCCTGCACCAGCGCCTGCAATCCACTGTCGATACCGCGCGCAAGCAATGCGTACCAGGTGCACGGTAGTGCCTCCTGCGCCGCCTGGCAGTCGCCCAGTGTCAGGCGTGCACTGCGCTGCCCGGTTACCTCTACGCTGCAGTTGATGTAGTTATCGGGCTTGAAGGCCGGGTGCAGGGCGAGGACCGCCATCATCATCTGGATGCCGTCGGCATCGTCGATGTCCTGCGCCAACAGCGCCTTGAGCCGCTCACTCACTACCCAACTGGTACCGCACATCTGGAATTCGGCCACGGCCTGGGCCGCCTCCGCGCCGTAGGTTTCGGTCACCACCAGCAGCAGGGCATTGATCAGCAGGTGAATCTGCACTGCCAACTCGCTGTATATTGCCAGCAGCGCACTGTGCGAAAAACACTCCAGGTGCAGTTGCTCCTGCACTTGCCCGTCATAGGCTGTCAGCCCCCCTGCGCCGTCCTGTGGCGGTTTCTGTATTGGCAACTGACCCAGGCGGGTGGCAGCCATTGTTTCGGCAATGGGCGGCTCAACCAGCGGCTCAGCCTGCTCATCTATGAACACGCGCCACTCGCAGTGGGGCTCACGATCGACCGGCGCGCGCGGCGGGCGGTGCACAGGACGCATGCGCGCGCGGGGGTTGGTCGCCATCGCGGTGGCGTCGAAGGTGGGATCCTCGATGTCGTGGCACATGACTTTCACGGCCTCTTCACCGCGCGGCTCCGCTTCCAGCAGGGCACCACAGCTTCTTAGCCAGAAGCGCCCTTCCTGTGCCGAGTGAACCTCAAAGTGCACATCGAAATACTGGTGGGTAAAGCCCACATCAAGTTGCAGGCCCTTGAAGATGGTGGGCACGTCTGCCCCACCGGCAAAACCCAGCGTTTGCTGCATGCGACGGGTATACACAGGGCTTGCGCCCATCCAGTTTTGTATTGCCGTGTCTTTGTAGGCGGCATCGCCGTGATTGATGCGCAGCGCCGCATAACCGGTGCGGCTGTTAAACTGGGCAGCCAGCATCAGCTCACGGCATAACCGCGCCAGTTGCAGCCGACTGAACTCGGCCAGTGGTGTTATGGTGACACTGCTACTCAAAGCGACACTCCTGCTAACGGATTTAAAGGATTGGAAAGGCCACGCCATGGCTCGCCAAATAGCGCACGATGTCGCTTACAACATGGCCCACGACATAGTCCGAAACATAGCCTGCAACCTAGTCCGAAACATAGCCCACAACATAGCCCGCAACATCACCGTTGTGCAGCGGCCATGCAGCGGTTTGCGCAGCCATGCGGCCCGACACGCGCGCCATTAAGCTTCCACAGCGTCGTATGCGATCGCGCCAATAACCGTAATACACTTCCGAAGTGCGTACAAATTTTTTATAGTTGCAACTATGTGAACGCCGCACCCGGCAACGTACCGGCCCAAAAAGCCCACCCGCAAGGATCATCGTGCCAGAAGCGAAACCCAGTAAACGCGAAGTCACCCGCCAGCGCGTCATCCAGGCGGCTATTGATACCATCTTCGATAGCGGCTTTCATGCGGCCAATACCAACCGCATTGCCGCGGCCGCCGGTGTGAGCTGGGGCGTACTGCAGTATCACTTCGGCGATAAAGACGGGCTGCTGGAAGCCGTGCTGGAATGTATTTTCGAGGATTTTTCCACGGCCCTGCAGGAGGCCAACCTGGCAGGCACTACCCTGGACGAGCGCATCAGTGAGTTGATCGAACTGGTCTGGTCACTGGTCAGTAAAAAAGAGTATCGCGTCAGTATTGCGATACTGCGCAATGCCGGCAAGGACGCCAGTTCCTCCATCAACGGCCAACGCTACATCGATGAATGGTCGCAACGCGTTTCCAGGCTTTGGGATAACACTTTCACCGACGTCAAACTCAGCCGCGCCCGCAGTCAGAGCGCGCGCAAGCTCATGTTTGCCGCCCTGCGCGGCATGGCCGATGAGATCAATCCGGCAGAGCGCAGCGTCAAGGCCCTGCGGGAACAGCGCCATGCCCTGGCCTACGCCATCAGCAGGCTACTGCAGGATCACAAGCGGCCAAATTAGCAAGCCCGATCCGCGCCTTTTGTTGCAGGGCAGTTCACATTTTTGGCATAATGATCGCCACTAGCGCAAAGGAAAAGACGTCGAATCCAGCCCCGCGCCAACGGTGCCGGCTGATTCAACCGGACATACAAGGACGTCCTCCGAATCATTAATAGTGCGAATAATGCACAGCGAATGAACCCCTGATCAACAGTGAGGAGCGCAAGCGCAATATGTTATTTTTCTCCAGCCAATGGTGGATTCTCGGCCCGGGTATGCAGTGGCAGCAGTGGGCGCGCATCGAGGATGAAGGCAAAACCGGCATTTACGACCCCCACGGCAAGGTGATTCTCAAGGCCCGCTATACCAACCGCTTCAAAGCCGCCAGTGCACTCAAACGCCAGGGCTTTCGCAAACTCAGCCGCAAACAGGCCAAAGAACTTTGCCCACCCCTGAACTAGCTGCCCGCGACAAAAACCGGGGGCCACTCAACATCGCCTGCTTCATACACCGCCTGTTTATCGCCTGTGGCCTGGCCTTGCTGAGCCACACTGCCAGCGCTGCGGCGGGCGTCGGCACAGACATTTACTGTCCCAACCCGCCGGTGGAACTCGGCGGGTGGCGCAACCTGCAATGCGAGTACGTGGGTGACAACTACAGCCCGCCAGGCCAGGGGCATCTGCGCCCCCCGGTAATGTTCATCTGGTGGGCCAACGAGCCCGGTGAACGCAAAGTCACCGTTGACCTGCAGGGCGACCCGGCGCTCAGCGCCTGTGTGGCGGCCCAATCCGGGGTTGTGGGTGAACTCATCGCGCGGCCGTGCATGTCGCACTGGCCGGATCAAAACCTGTATGCCGGCATGCAGGACTGGTGGGGCGCTTTTGGCGGCACCAATAGCGCCGGCTGGCGCATCGCCTCTGCCATTGACTATGCACAAACAACGCTGGGCTCACTGGTCGACCCGGACAAAGGCATTGCCCTGCGCGGCAGCAGCGCCGGCGCCACGGCCATGAATACGCAGACACCGGCCATGGCGACCTTTCCCGTACAACAGCAATTTGTTACCGCCTACGGTAGCCGCGCCTTTACCCTGTTTTTCAAGCAGGGCCATATTTACAGCCAGGACCCAGCAACGCAAAACGCCTGGGCCGGTTTTGACATTTCGACGGCGGATTGGCGCATTGCCGCTGCCAACGGCTCGATCAGCCACATCTACTACGCCATGCATGGTGGCAAGAATGACTACCAACTGGGCGCGGTAGACACCGAGTACTTTGCGCTTTGCGACCAACACAAGATTGCCTGCTTTGGCACCTGGGATCAGGGCGGACACACCCACTCCGGAGAAGTCGGCGTCAACCTGCCCCGCTCACTCTACGCCGGTGCGTTAATGGATCACCGCCTCGACCGCATGCAACCGGTATTTACACAATCCACGGCCAACAGCCCGCTCAGCGGCTTACGCGGGCACTACAACCTCGGCCTTTCGGCAGACATGACCAACTTTGCCGATGCTGCTGTACTGGTCTCCACCTACATTCGCTATTTGCGCCACACCAACATGGGCGCCGATCTTGAGGACCAGCCCACAGAAGCCACCTTTACCTACACGCTAAGGCGCTTCCAGAACTTTGAGTTTGAGGTGGGTGAAGTGCTGAACTGGCAAGTGACAGGAACCGCACAAAGCGGCACCGTAACGGTCACGACGCCCGGCGAGATCACCATTCCCGCCATCACACTGCCCAGTTCGCACCAGTTCTGGCAAGTTCTGATCACAAAGCCCGGCAGTGGTTGCTAACGCACACCCGCACTACCCGCGCCTGGCTAGGGCGCGGGCGCCTGGTCAGACGGTGAGATTTCGGCGATGTACTTCTGAAACTGGGTCTTGCAGACAAACGTCAACCAGATAGACCCCAGCGGCACCATCGTCAGCATAAAAATCATGGCCGGAACCATCCAGCGCGTGGGCACCTCGATGCTGGGGTCGGCCGCGCTCCACAACATCAGGCCCGCCGAGGTCACGGTAAAAACCAGCGACGCAATGCTCACCGCAAGATGCGCGGCACCGTAATGCGCGAGAATCACATACCCCGTCACAGACTTTTTGTCGGTATGGTCAAACCTCGGCGCATGTTTTTTAAACTCACGAAACAGGCTCAGCAGTTCACCGCGCCGCTGGGGTTCTATCGAGAACAGGTACGTCATCGCATTGAGGGCGAAGATGATTTCCAGAATGCTGTTGTAGTTGCTCAGTGGGTTCAATATTGACGCCTTACTTGTTACTACATCAGAAGTGTACGCTCTGCCTTGTGTGTCTGGAAGCCGGTTGGCTGGCAACTTCCCGCAAGAGGCTAACGCAGAGCCAATGCAGTGTGCGCAACTACACGTCGATGGTTCATCTGCGGCACTGTCTAACGATACTGACTACAAACTGATTCTAATGCTGCCCGGAGCGGCAGAGCATCTGTTGCTGCAGCAACCGGCAGCATACGCTCCGCCCGGAAGCCACAAAAAAAAGACCGGGCCCCGTACAAGGCCCGGTCTTTGATTTGGTGGAGCTAAGCGGGATCGAACCGCTGACCTCAACACTGCCAGTGTTGCGCTCTCCCAGCTGAGCTATAGCCCCATAAAACGGGTGTAACCTGTTGATCGTGCTGGATATTTGAATCTCGCAACAAGACCAACGAAGAGGAGCGCATTCTAGAGACAGCTCCGGGTGCTGTCAACCGGGCTGACGCAGGCGCCGGGGCCCGTGCTATGCTGCCTTTACCGTTTAACAATCGTTGTGGAATACGCTTATGTTGGGAAAACTCGTTCTGTGGGTATCAACCATCGCCTTTGTCTCCTACGGTGTGGCTTGCCTGTTCTCGCCACAATTGCCTGCCGAGTTTGCCGGGCTGGGTATGCTCAACGGCAATGGCTACGCCGAGGTGGGCGCCATGTACGGTGGGCTGCAAACGGGTTTCGGGCTGTTCTGCCTGTTGGCGGCCCTCAAGAGTGAGTTTTATCGCAGCGGGCTGGTGGCGCTGGTGATGGTGATCGGGGCGCTGGCAATCGGCCGGCTGGTATCCACCTTTGCTGCACCTGAGGGCCTCACGTTTTACACCTGGGGCGCGCTGGGCTACGAGTTCGCCACGGCAATTATCGCCGGCATTGCGCTGCAGCAGTCGCAAAGCAACGCTTAATCCTTCGCTGCTGCGGCAATGAACAGGCCCTCGGCCACGGCGGTGATTTCGCCGTTAACACGCATTTCACCGCGGCTGATTTGCTTGCGTCCGTCCTGGCGCAAGTTGCTTGCCCACAGTTCAACGGTCTCATTCAGCGGCGTGAGTTTGTGATACTTGATCGTCAGCGTGCCGGTAAAACCGGCGTGGCCAGACACCACATTGGCCATTGCCAGCAGCTCGTCAAACACCGCCGCAATAATGCCGCCATGCACGGCATCGGGCGGCCCTGCATAGGTGGGTGAAAACACCACGGCACCGCGCACGTCGTTGCCGTCACGCCACAGTTTTATCGGTGGGGCCACCGGGTTGCGCTTACCGCTGACCGGGCTATAGGGCATCACCGCAGTGATATCTTCCTCGGCCCAGGGCAGGCCTGAACTTTCCTGTGCAATGGTGATGGTTGACCAGCCCTGCCCCTCCTGCAACCAGGGCTTAAGCACCTCGATGGCCTGCTGAATATGGGTTGTTGCTGCACTCAACGCGTCCTCGGGGGCAGCGCTGCAGCGCAAATGCCGAATAAGCTGTACCGCATCGGCATTGATCAGCTCGTGCAGCGTCTCGCTGTGCTGTTTGGCATCGGCTTCGGGCATGGTTGGCTTCCAGACTCTTCAAGCGGAGTGGCATGGTGTCGCATGCGGCCGCTGTGGGCAATATCTGTGAGTGCAATGGCTTGAACCTCACCCGGCGACATTTACCGCAAGTGGCTATACTATGCGCCTTTTGTGACCCTGTGGAGATAACAGTGGAAATTGGCAACCATTCTGTCGTGACATTTCACTATACGGTAAGCGACGTTGACGGCAACGAACTGGAGACATCACGCGACGGCGACGCCACCGCCTACCTGCACGGTGCCAACAACGTGATTCCAGGGCTGGAAAAAGCCATGGCCGGCAGAACAGCGGGCGATGTCTTTAGCGTTACGATCGAGCCGCAGGATGCCTACGGCCAGCGCAACCCCGAACGTACACAACGCGTGCCCGCCAAACACCTTGTTTTCATGGGCAAACTGAAACCCGGTGACGTGGTGCAGCTGAATACGCGCGAGGGTATGCACCCGGTCACCGTGATCAAGGCCGGGCGCCACAGCGTTGATATCGACAGCAACCATCCCATGGCCGGTAAAACGCTAAATTTTGATATCGAGATTATCGACGTGCGCCAGGCGAGCGCCGAAGAACAGGCGCATGGCCACGCGCACGGACCAGGCGGACACCATCACTAGGCCCAGTCACAGCGCCTGGGCCGCGTAGTTGTCTTCCAGGTAATCGAGAATATCCGCTGATTCGAACAGCCCGCGCTCGGTGTTCGGGTCATACAGGTAGGGAATAGCCACCCTGCCCTCCATTTCCAGCAATGCCGCACGATTGGCCTGGCCAGGCGCGGCAACCTTGCCCATGCGCTCTCGCATCCCCGGCAGCAGCCAGTCGTCTGCCTGGGTACGACCACAGTTGCGCACGATGTAAGCCAGCTCAAGATTGCACAGAAGCTCGCGCACCGGGCGCGCGTAGGGGCTGGATTCAAAGCTGTACAGCTCCAGCAGATACTCAGGCGCCCGGCTGGGCAGCACTGCCATGCGTTCATTCAGGCGCGGCCAGCTTGCCATCATGGAGCCCAGCGTTTGCAGGCGACCGACGCGCCACTTCAATGGCAGCTCGCGCTCGGCATAGGTGTCGAACAGGTAGGCAATGATGTCCAGCGATTCGTACATTTCAACGCCGGTATTGGGGTCGACCAGGTAGGGAAACTGCGCCTTGCCACCGCGCGCGATCACTTCTTCGCGGTAGCGCTGGCCGTTCTTGGGGCAGGGATAGATCTCGGCATCAAGGTCCAGTTCGGTGAGCGCCTCACGCACCATGCGGCAGTAGGGGCAGTTCTCAATGTCAAACAACTGCAATAGCCTGGCCGGCTTGTTGGCCGCAGGTGTGCTGGCAATGCCGTTATTGGCCCGCAGCAGCGTTGAGACAAACGAGGTAGCGATACGACCTGCCATAGTCTACTCCTGGCCCAGCGCGCGGTAGGCTTTTTCGAGTTTCTTCGCGGATTTCTTCGACACGCCACCTAGCACGTCAACGGCGCGGCGAATTCTGGCGCGCGTCATGTCGGGGCCCAGCAGCGCCATCGAATCGACCACCGAAAACGAGGCTGACGTCCCGGCGATAGCGATGAACAGCGGTGCCAGAAAGTCCTTGATTTTAACGCCCTGCGCATCCGCCAGGGCTTTCAGTTCATCCCACACAGCATCGCGTGACCAGTTGCGCAGTTCTTCCAACCGCCACAGCGCAAACTGCAGGGATTGTATGACGTCATCGTGCTCGGCCTTGAGGCCAGCAAAGTCTTCCGCGGCCAGCGGCAGTTCGCCGGCAACCAGGAAGTTTGTCAGCGGCGCAAAATCGCTGAGGGTCTCCATGCGTTTCTGGGCATGGGGCAGCACGGCCATTAAGTTCTCCCGATTCAGGGCCCACGCCTGCAGGCGGTCGGCCAATTCCTGCTCGTTGAGGTCCTCGCGAATCCACAGGCCATTGAGCCACTTGAGCTTGTCCACGTCAAAGATCGGTCCGCCCAAAGACACCCGCTGGATGTCGAAATGTTCCAGCATTTGCGCCAGCGAAAATTTTTCGCGCTCATCGGGCATGGACCAACCCATACGCCCGAGGTAGTTCAGCAGTGCCTCGGGCAAAAACCCCATGCGCTCGTAGTACAGGATGCTGGTGGGATTCTTGCGCTTGCTTAACTTGGACTTGTCCGGGTTGCGTAACAGCGGCAGGTGACACAGCTGTGGCATCTCCCAACCGAAATAGCCGTAGAGCAGTTTGTGCTTGGGCGCCGAGTTAATCCACTCTTCGCCGCGCAACACGTGTGTGATGCCCATCAGGTGGTCATCCACCACGTTGGCCAGGTGATAGGTTGGCATGCCGTCGGACTTCAGCAGTATCTGAGCGTCCACCATGCCCCAGTCCAGTTCGATAGTGCCGCGCAGCATATCGTCAATCGTACAGCTGCCGGCGTCTTCCGGCACTATCATGCGAATCACGTAGGGGTCACCGGCGGCCTTGCGCCTGCCGACCTCGGCGTCGTCCAGGTGCAGGTCAGAGGGCTTTAATGCCGTGCCACTGCCCGCCTCACGCCGCGCCTCGCGCAGGGCATCCAGCTCCTGCGCTGTGCGGTAACAGATAAACGCGTCGCCCTGTGCCACCAGCTGCTCGGCATATTGCCGATACAGGTCCATGCGCTCGCTTTGCCGATACGGGCCACAGGGCCCGCCCACGTCGGGGCCCTCGTCCCACTCCAGCCCGAGCCAGCGCAGTGATTGCAGGATTGCCGCCTCGGATTCACCGGTGCTGCGCACCTGGTCGGTATCTTCGATGCGCAGCAGGAACTGTCCGCCATGGGCGCGTGCGAAGCACAGGTTGAACAACGCTATATAGGCGGTACCGACATGCGGATCGCCCGTCGGTGAAGGTGCTACACGTGTGCGAACGGTCATGGAATCCTGGCAGGTAAAGTGAAGAAGCGGCGATTATAAGGCGTGTCGGCAACAAACCCAACGAAAGCCGCGCGCGTGGTGTTCACCCCCAGCCCGGCGGCGATTGCTGCCCGGGAGGAATCACCGACCACTCGGGCGACTCGTACTCGCCAATCAGGTGAATATCCACAAACGGGGCCTGGCTGGCGATAATGGCAACCACTTCCTCGGCCGGTGAGCCCTCCATCGCATCACGGAGGGCTTTACTCTGCCAGGTTGCAATGGCGAGCAGAGTGTCGGGATCGCCGATTTTCCGGTGCAGGCGCGTACCCATGGCACCGGGTGCCCGCTGGATGATCTGGCTGGCCTGCAGCCATGCGTTGGCATATTGCTGCGCGGTGTACCCGGGCTTGAGGTGAACTTCAAAAATAAAATGCACGGTGCTGCCTCCCCGCTGATGCTGGCAGTGCCACTGCCGCGAACGGCGCAAACACAACCCACTGCGCGCACGTATCAACTGTGTGGGCTGGGTTTATGTCCTTGCCGGACATATACTCTTACCGTTACTTTGCTATTGTGCGCTCCGGCTTGTGTGGCATCGGCTGCAGTTTGCGCAAACCTGGACAAGGTTGATGCAAGCTGCCCCCGGTCGCACGCCATCCATCGACGCATTCACAGAAACCCTGCCTACCATGACGCTTGCACTGACCATCGAAATTCTCGCCACGCTGGCAGGGCTTATTTATATCATTTTCATGATACGTGAAAACATCATCTGCTGGCCCTTTGGCATCATAGGCAGCCTATTGAGTGTGTACCTGTTCCTGGATGCACGCCTGTATTCTGAGTCTGTACTGTACGTGTTTTATGCGGTGATGGGCCTGTGGGGATGGCTGCGCTGGCACCGGCGTGAAGAACAAGCAGACAACCCCGTCATCCGCTGGGCACTGCGCGCGCACCTGCGCAGCATTGCAGTTGCAGTACTGCTAGCCATGGGCCTGGGTTTCACTACATCGGCATTCACTGACGCACAGCGCCCGTTCTTCGACGCGACCACGACCGTGTTCAGTTTTCTGGCAACGTACCTGCAAATCGCCAAGGTCCTGGAAACCTGGATTTACTGGTTCCTGATCAACCTTGCCACGATCTGGCTCTACCACGACAGGGATCTGGATATCTACGCCGTGCTGATCGGCATCTACAGCGTGCTGTCGGTAGTGGGTTTTGTCCGCTGGCGGCAGTCTTACCGCGCGCAGTCCGCCACGGCCTGAATCGTTGCCCTAGCTGAAGGCGGCGATGCCCGTCTGGGCACGACCGAGTATCAACGCGTGAACGTCGTGCGTGCCTTCATAGGTATTGACGGTTTCCAGGTTACACATATGGCGGAAAACCGGGTACTCATCAGAAATACCATTACCGCCCAGCATGTCACGCGCCATGCGGGCTACGTCCAGCGCCTTGCCACAGGAATTGCGCTTGAGCAGTGAAATCAACTCCGGGGCAAGTTTATCCTGCTCTTTCAGGCGGCCTGCCTGCAGGCAGCCCTGCAGTGCCAGGCTGATCTCGGTTTGCATGTCGGCCAGTTTTTTCTGAATCAGCTGGTTGGCGGCCAGCGGCCGACCAAACTGCGAGCGCTCCAGTGCGTATTGCCGTGCGGTGTGCCAGCAGGTTTCCGCCGCGCCGAGCACGCCCCAGGAAATACCGTAGCGCGCCACGTTCAGGCACGCCATCGGCGCTTTCAAACCTTCTGCGTCCGGCAGCAGGTTCTCCTGCGGCACAAACACGTTGTCCATCACGATCTCGCCCGTTACGCTGGCGCGCAGCGACAGCTTGCCCTCAATTTTGGGGGCGCTGAGGCCCTGCATGCCCTTGTCCAGGATAAATCCCCGCACGCGGCCATCGTCGCCCTTCGCCCAAACCACAAAGACATCGGCGATCGGCGCGTTTGATATCCACATCTTGGCGCCGCTGATCGAATAACCGCCCTCCACGCTCCTGGCACGGGTTGTCATGCCGCCAGGGTCAGAGCCGTGGTCGGGCTCGGTCAAGCCAAAGCAGCCGATCCAGTGGCCGCTGGCCAGCTGCGGGAGATACTTTTCACGTTGAGCCTGCGTGCCAAACGCGTAGATCGGGTACATCACCAGACTCGATTGCACGCTGAGCATGGAGCGATAGCCAGAGTCGACGCGCTCTACTTCCCGAGCGATCAAACCATAGCTCACGTAGTTCACGCCCGGGCAGCCGTAACCCGAAAGGGTCGCACCGAGCAGCCCCAGTTCGCCCATCTCGCGAAAAATCGTGGGGTCGGTCTGTTCGTTGCGAAACGCATCACGCACCCTGGGCGCGAGTGTTGACTGGGCATAGGCACGCGCGGCGTCTCGAACGCTGCGCTCTTCCTCCGATAGCTGCTGCTCCAGCAGGAAAGGATCCTGCCAGTCGAAGGCTCCCCATTGTGTCGCTGTCTCGCTCATCGCTACTCTCCGCTGCACCTGCTTCACCACAGCGTGCAGGTTGCGCCTCGTCAAAAAATGGACGGGCCCATTGCAAGTGCTGTAGCACGAAAGACGGTCACGCCGGGCTGCCCGGGCAGTTCGTTACGGGCGGCGCGTCACCCTGCGCCCGATCATAGCATTTTGCTGGATTGCACAGCCATGCACGCATTACTGCCCTAAGGGAAACTGTTCTTTCCCATAGCCACACCAGTGCACCGGTGACAAACAGTCTCCGCTTGCGGGCGAAAGTCTCGCGTTGATAAACTGCGTGCTCACCCCTGTTGACGTGATGCTGCATGCGTTGATGCAGGCTACCTCCAGCGACAAAGACATCACCCTTGAGCCTGAACCGAACATTCGCTATCGCCCCGATGATGGACTGGTCTGACCGCCATTGCCGTTACTTCTGGCGCCTGCTCACGCGCCAGGCGTTGCTCTACACCGAAATGGTGACGACCGGCGCGCTCATTCATGGCGACACCGAACGCTTCCTGCGCTACAACGCCTGCGAGCACCCGGTCGCGCTGCAACTGGGTGGCAGTGATGCACAGGAACTGGCACGCTGCGCCGCGTTTGCCCAACAGTGGGGCTATGACGAGGTGAACCTGAATTGCGGCTGTCCGTCCGACCGCGTGCAGTCCGGCCTGTTTGGCGCCTGCCTCATGGCAGAGCCGGAGCGGGTTGCGCAGGGTGTCGCGGCCATGCGCGACGCCTGCGACCTGCCGGTCACGGTCAAACACCGCATCGGTATCGATGACATGGAATCCTACGACGAGCTGGCACATTTCGTCGGCACCATTGCCGATGCCGGTTGTGACGTGTTTATCGTACACGCGCGCAAGGCATGGCTCAGCGGCTTGTCACCGAAGGAGAATCGCGAGATTCCACCGCTCAACTACCCCTGGGTCTACCGCCTCAAACAAGACTTCGCACACCTGACTATCGTGATCAATGGCGGCATACAGACCCTGCAGGACTGCCAGACACACCTGCAGCACGTGGATGGCGTGATGCTTGGACGTGAGGCCTACCAGAACCCGTGGCTGCTGGCGCAGGTAGACACCACACTGTATGGCGCAAGCGATGCCCCGTGTGCAACCCGCGGCGATGTCATCAAGGCACTGGTGCCGTACATCGAAAAGCAGATGCGCGATGGCGCCAACCTCAACCACATTACGCGGCATATCCTGGGCTTGTACCAGGGTGTGCCCGGAGCGCGTAAATTCCGTCGGCACCTGAGCGAAAATGCCTATCGCGCCAACGCCAACAGCACGGTATTACTGCATGCACAGCAACTGGTTGACGAGCTCACCGCTGCCGCCCAACTGACTCATCGACAGGAGATCTCCCCCGTATGATCGGCGCACTCAAGGCTCTTTTTGAATCCAACAGCGAACAGCCCATCGAGGATCGGGACAGACTCATGCGCCTGGCTACCGCAGCCCTGCTGGTTGAAACCGCGCGCGCGGATTTTACCGAGGCGGCAGAAGAAGTCGCAGCGCTCAAGGCGGTGTTGCGTGACTCACTGGCGCTTAGCGCACAGGACATCGACGAGCTGGTACAACATGCGACGGAGCGCGTGGATGAATCCACTTCCCTGTATGAATTCACCCGTGTCATCAACGATCACTACACACCGGCTGAAAAACTCAAAGTGATTGATGCCATGTGGGCGGTCGCCTACGCGGACGGCAACATTGATAAGTACGAAGAACACCTGATACGCAAAATAGCAGAGCTGACCTACGTGCCCCATGGTGACTACGTGCGCAGCAAGCTGGAGGCGGGGAAAGCCTGAGCCGGCGCAGCACATGCCACTGTAAAACCGTGCCACTGGCGAAGTGCTGATGTTGGTATCACGGCACGAACGCCCTACCCCTGTTCCAACACGTTCATCAGGTCCTGGAAGCGCTCGCGATTCTCTGCAGAAAGGCCCATCAGCACACGATGCGCCTCGATGACTTTTTCCCGCAGTTCGTCCTCGCCCCGGTCAACGGCAGGCACGGGTGCCATTTCACCGGGGTTGGCGCACTTTTCCTTGCGCACTTCGAATAAACGATGAAACGCCATACTTTGCAGTAGACGCAGAATACCCGGGTCACAGGCATAGATTGCCGGGCGGAAGCCAAAACGTTTTTTGACCTCAAGCGCGAGCTTGGCAAGCATGCCCAGCGTTGTGCTATCCACGCCCTGGGCAGCAGTGAGATCGACCCAGACGCTGGCAAATTCCGGATCTTCATACATGCGCGCAAAATACTCGTCTATCGTCGTACACAGGGTCAATCGCACATCGCCCACCAGGCGAATGACATAGGCACCGTCCTGACTCGCTGCTAGGATTTTCCCCTCCTGCACGTCACCCTCGCTTTATGAGAAACAGCGCGGCGATGTCGTCCGGCACTGTTTCCACGTGATCGAGCCCAAGGTGCGTGACCAGCTGCTCGGGGGAGTCGGCCGTTTGCGCAAATACATCGATAAAATACGCCTCTTTCTCGACCAGATCCCTGGGCGGTAGAATCTCGAGAATGCCGTCTGAAAACAGCGCGAGCATAAAGCTGTCCGGCAGCTCGACGCTATGCTCCTCCAGCTCGACTTCCTCGGCAATGCCCACCGCAGAACCCTCGCCCTGCAGATAGCGAGCGCCTTCACTGCTTACCAGCACGGGCAGGGGAAGGTGACCGGCAACACTGTAACGCAAGGTGTTGTTTTCCATGTCGAGCAGGCCAACAATCATCGTGGCGAACTTGCCAACACCCAGGTCGAGCAGTTCCTGGTTGGCCTGCTGCAGCATTTCGACAGGGCTCAGGATACTGTGGTCATCCTTGCGCAGCAGGTCCGAACGCTTGCGCGCAAACAGGTTTTTCAGCAGCACAGTGGCAAACGCCGATGAAGAGCCGTGGCCGGAGACGTCTGCCATAAAAAACGTCACATGGCTGTCGCCCACCGTAAAGTAATCAGTGAAATCGCCGCTCAGGTAGAGCGATGGAATAACGGTGTGGCTGAACACGTAATCATCAAGCACCAGCGGTGTGGCCGGCAACATGCGCAATTGCACCTGGCGCCCCGCCTGCTGATCCTGCTCGAGCATTTTTACCGTGCCCTTGAGTTCAGCATTGGTGACCTCGAGGCGCTGTCGTGAAATCGCTAGTTCGCGACGCAGCTGCCGATCGCGAACGCATCGACGGATCGAGCGCTGCAAGGCATGCTGGTCTTTCACCGGGCGCTGAAAGAAATCGTGCGCACCCAGGCGCAGCGCCGTCATGATATGCAGCTCGTCGGCAACGTCACCGAACATAATCACCGGCACCTGCACATCCATCTCTCGCAGGGAGCGGCGGGCATCGCCCCAGGATACGCCCTCCAGATCCAACTCGCACAGGATGACGTCGATATCACTGCCGGGGCCGATCGAATAGTCGGACTTTGTCGGGTCTGTCACGAACTGCACCTGGAATCCGGCGTCCACCAGGGTGCTGGCCAACGCCTGGGCTCGGTCGGGTTGATCGTCAACGATCAGGAGGTTTCCATTTGATTCCATGGCGGAACGGCTTGGCGGGAGCAATTAGCGGAACGTTACGCGCATAGGACTGAGCAGGCAACCGACGGCATCAGGGTTTCGGCAGGATTTTACAAACTTACTATCACCGTCCAACGGCTGCGGGGCACTAAAAATCTTCAAACTCCTCGCCTTCCTCGAAATCCGAGAAATCGTCAATGACAACGCCGCCATTGAGAAAGGTTTCACGCCGCTGCAGATAGGCGTTGCGCAGGAAAATGTACCGATCGCCCGAGATCAGCTCATCGGCCTTGAGCAACTGCGCGCGCACATCAACAGCCTCTATTCCCAGGAAAGTCCAGTTGAAAAGATTCTCACCCGAGAGCGACGGCAGCGCGGTAAAGCTGTCCACCACCAGGCCTGCGCCACTGCGCAGCGTGCGTGGCCCCGCCACCGGCACCATCAAAAACGGGCCGGCATCCGCACCCCAGGTGTGCAGGGTTTGGCCAAAATCTGCCGGCACATGCGGTACGCCAATGGCCGAAGCCACATCAAAAAAACCCAACAGCCCAACGGTCGAATTGATGGTGAGCCTGCCGAGGCTGTCAAACGCATTGCCCGGCCGCCCCTGAAGTATGGAATTCAGGATCGTATTGAACTCATAAATGTTGCTGATGAAGTTGGTGACACCCAGCTCAACAGGGTCAGGGGTGACAAAGCGATAGCCCTTAGCAACCGGGCGCAGAAAATAGGCATCCAGCGCCTCGTTGAACGCGAAGACCTTGCGGTTCATCGGCTCCCAGGGGTCCGGATTCTCAGCCGGCTCGACCACTGCAATCGCACCAGAGTCGGACGCGAACGCGAAGGCCTCGTCAGACTGGGCCACAGCAGACGCCGATGTGAACAGAAGCACAAGCAAGAGGTAAAGACGTAACGCTGGCATCGTCTGATCCGCACGCGATGGGAAGAGGCATGTTACTGGCGTGACTGCGCGCATTCAACTACTACCGCCCTACTTTTGGCGGGTCACAACCCGCCCCTGAAGGGATTACGAACGACTGACCGGTGCCTGTGTGTCAGCGGCAATCCACAACACGCCATCGCGCAGCCATTGCAACAGTTGTTCGTGGGCGAAAGCGGCAATCGCCTCGACGCTGGTGCCCAACTCGCCGGCTAAAACCGCCAGGAGCGCATCCACCGTGCTGTGCTGATTGTCGCGCAGCAGTTCCAGCAGTCGCGCCGTGGGTGCATTGAGCTCAACAAACTTGACACTGAAATCAGCGGCGCGATACACCAGCAGGTACGTGGGCTGCCCGGCTGTCTGCGGCCTGAACCCTGGCCCTATGCGATGCACCGGAAACTGGTATGCCAGCGCCCACGCCAACGGCGACAGTCGCGCGACCGCGCTGCCAATCACGCTAAAGTCAGCTGATTCGGGCAACGTTTCCTGGGAGACTTCCAGTGCCAACTCTACCCATTCGTAGTGAGCCAGCGCTGTCAGAAACGGCGGATCACACTCACGGGGTTGATGATCTTCCATCAGGAACTGCAGGAATTCCTGGCTGATTTCAAGGAAATAGGGTGAGTGACAGCGATGATCCTGCATAAAACGGCGCACCAGCGCCTGCCAGTCCTGCGCGCAGTACAGGCTGTGCAGCACCGGAAACCCGCTGGTCAAAAACCCCTCGATATTGTTGTAGACGAGGTCTTCATAGATCTTGAGCCGGCGCGGTTCTATGCCCTCAGGCGCTGGTTCCTGTTCAGGGTTGCGCAGATAGCGCGCCATGGCTTTTTGCACGTCGTGCAAGGGGGCCGCCACGTGCTAGCCTGCCGCCTGCGCGTTGCGCGCTACAAACGGCGCCTGTAGCTGGCGAATCATGCTGACCTCTTCGAGGAGTTTGTCCAACGGCGGAATATTGAAATCACGCTCCAGCAATGTTGGCACACAACCGATGCGCTGATAGGCCTGCGTCAACAGTGCCCACACCGGATCAATCACCGCCGTGCCATGCGTGTCGACTTTCAGATCGGGCGCTTCATCATAATGTCCTGCCACATGAATATAGCGCACTTTTTCCAGCGGCAGTGCGTCGAGGTATGCCACCGGGTCATAGCGATGGTTGATGCTGTTGACGTAGATATTGTTGACGTCTAGCAGCAGGTCACAGCCGCTTTCATGCACTACGGCGCTGACAAATTCAGCCTCGCTCAACTCGGTGTGCGCCTGCGCGTAGTACGAGGCGTTCTCAAGTGCGATGGGCGCGCCGATAATGTCCTGCACCTGTCGCACTCGATCAGCCACGTAACGCACTGCCTCCTGCGTAAAAGGAATCGGCAACAAATCATACAGGTGGCCGTCCGCCGCGCAGTAGGTCAGGTGATCGCTGTACACGGACACCCTGCAGGCATCCATAAGCGCCCTGACCGACTTCACCAGGTCCACATCCAGCGCATCCGGCCCGCCAATATCCAGCGACAGGCCATGAAATGACAGCGGGTAGCGCTCTGCCAGCGCCATGAATTGCTTCTCGTAGCGGCCGCCCACGCCTATCCAGTTTTCTGGCGCCGCTTCCATAAAATCCACGTGTGTCTCGTCCATAGACAAAAGCGGGCCCAGAAGGGCCCGCCGTAAACCGAGTCCCGCTCCGTGGAGTTCCCGGTTGTTCTCAGGCATCGCTAGCTACCGCACTTACCTTCGCCGCATTTGCCTTCGCCGTCGGCCTTGGCATCACCTTCACCGCATTTGCCTTCGCCGCACTTACCTTCGCCGTCGCCTTTGTCGGCGCCTTCACCACACTTACCTTCGCCACATTTGCCTTCGCCGTCGCCTTTATCGGCGCCGTGGCCTTCACCTTCGCCACATTTGCCTTCACCACACTTGCCTTCACCGCAGCCGCCTTCCTTGTGGCCGGCGAAGTTGGGCAGGTCATACCCTCCTGACAATTGCTGGGCAGAGAACGGATTGACTTCCGCGGAAGCCATAGGTACGACCGCGCTGGCCAGAAACGCGGCGCCCAGAGCCGTTGCTAGAGGTTTTTTAAAGTTTGCCATGAGATGAATCCCTATTTCGGTAATTGAATGGTTGGTACCTTCGTTATTGAACTAATCGAGCCTTACCCGACACGAACACGCAGACTTGCCTGCGCGAACAGCGTTCGTGCAGGGTATGACATACCATCAAACCATTAGTTTCACAATCAATGGGAAAGAATTTTTGTCCGCAGCCAGTACCCCTAGCTTAAACAGGGTTATTTAACAGCCAGTCCTCGGCCTTTTGCCACTGTTCCTGCAGGCGTTTGCTCGATACCGGCTTCACGGTGCGCAGGCTTTGCGCAAACAGCGACACACGAAACTCTTCCAGCATCCAGCGATAATCTGACAGCGCTGCGCTTAGCCGCAGCACATCCGGACGCTCGCGCAATACCTGTGCCAGCGGCTCCCGGGCCTGCGCCAGCAGGGCAAGGTTGCGCTGGTCTTTCGGGTACTGGCCAGTGAGCCGTTCCACGCGGTGCTGCAAGGCATTCATGTAACGCGGAAACTGCTGCAACCAGTAGGCCGGGGTATCGCGCATAAAGCCCGGCGCCAGCAACGCCGCCAGCTGCTCGGCGATGTCCGCGCGCGTATCGGCAAAACTGTGTGCGTCCCAGCGCTGCATCGCACGGCGCACTGCCCCCAGGGTGTGCAACGACACCAACAGATTGCGCTCCAGTAACTGCGCACATTCCACCAGCGCGGGCTGCGCCCGCTGCAGGCAGGCTTCGAACGCAGACTGCTCGCGTGGCAGCTGCGCGTCCAGCGCCAGCGCCTGCACATAGGCTGCATCGATCAGGTCATCGACCAGGGCGGTACGATCACGCTCTACCGCCGCAAGGATCAACTGGCTTTCATTACCGCGCAGACACTGCTTGCGCAGATACTTGACCTTCTGCATGGAACTCAACCGCGCCAGGCGCAGCACACCATCGCGATGGGTCAACGCGGCCTGCGAGGCGTAGTCACACAAAACTATCGCGACGCTGTCGCCCCTATCTTCAAGTGCCGGCCATGACAGGATATCAATGCCCGCCTGCCGAAACTGGAAACGTTCGGGCAGCGAGTCGAAGTCCCATCGGGTGAGCCCCTCGCGTGCCGGAGACTGCGCATCGCCAAAGCTGACGCTGACGCGGGTATCTTCACGGTAACGCTCGATCAGTGCGGCCAGGTCTCGCCCCTGCTCCAGCAGGCGTCCGCGCTCATCCACCACGCGCACGTTCATGCGGTAGTAGTCATCCAGCACGACCGCGGCAAAATCCTCCCGGCTCAGCCGGACCCCTGCCTGCTCTGCCAGGGTGGCTGCCAGAGTTACCAGCAGGTCGGTGTCGGACGGTGTCATAACGGCCAGTGCGCGCTCGACAACATCCGGAACCGGCACCAGCTGCTTGCGCTTTTCCTTGGGCAAGCCCTTGACCAATGCGATGCACTTTTCCCGCAGCAGACCCGGAACAAGCCAGTCGAACAGGTAGCGCGGCGCGCGGTTGAGCAAAGCAACGGGCACCGTGACGGAAACCCCGTCGGCCGCATGGCCATGTTCGAACTCGTAGCTGAGCCTGAATGACAGATCCTGCACCTGCAGGGTTTGCGGAAATTGCTCTTCCACCCCAAGACCGGGATCGCGCGCAATCAGCATCTCGCGCTCCATCGTGAGACTTGCCGAGGCCGCGCGGTTTTTCTTGAGCCAGCTTTGCAGGCCACTTGCGGTGTACAGCTCCTGCGGGAGTCGCTCGTCATAAAACGCAAAGAGCACGGCATCCTCTACCAGTATGTCGCGACGGCGGGTCCGTGCTTCCAGCGCCTCCAGGTCACGCACCAACGCGCGGTTGTGCTTGAGAAAATCGGGAAAGCGATTGAATTGGCCGGCAACAAGGCCCTGGCTGATCATCAGGGCCCGACTCTCGGCAGGCGCTATCGGCCCATAGTGAACCGCCTCCTTGTCCAGCAACGTCAAGCCGTAGAGCGTGACACGATGATTGGCCATGACCTGGCCGGTGCGCGCACGCCAGCGGGGTTCTGAGTAATGATGCTTGAGTAAATTCGGGTTGAGATCCAGCGCCCAGCGCGGGTCGATGGCGGCCACCTCGCGCGCAAACACCCGCGAAGTCTCAACAATTTCAGCAGCCACGATCCACGCCGGCTTTTTGCGCGCCTGCGAGGAGCCCGGAAAGATCTGCATTTTGCGGTTGCGAGAACCAAGATACTCGCGCCCTTCGTGTTGCTGGGCAATATTGGATAATAAACCGCCCAGCAGTGACCGGTGTATACCCCGGTAATTTTCTTTTTCCGCAAGCAGCGCAGCGGGTCGCAGTTGCTGCTGGCGACAGGCGATCGTCAGTTGGCTATGCACTGCACGCCACTCGCGCATCCTGATAAATGACAGGTATTCCCGCTGGCAGAGCTTACGCAGCTTGCTTTGCGTCAGTACCTGGCGCTGCTCCTCGTAGTAAGCCCACAGCTTGAGCCAGGCCATGAAATCCGAGCGCTCGTGCCTGAAGCGTGCATGCATCTGGTCAGCCTGTGCCTGGCGATCTGCCGGCCGTTCGCGCGGGTCCTGCACACTCAGGGCGCTGACAATCACCAGCACCTGGGCAAGGCAATGCTCGCGGCCCGCCTGCAACAGCATTCGACCCAGACGCGGATCCACCGGCAGGCGCGCCAAACGCTTGCCCAGGCCGGTGAGTTTGCCTTGCGCAGAGACCGCGCCCAGTTCCTCCAGCACCTTGTAGCCGTCGCGCACCAACCTGCCGTCTGGGGGATCGATAAACGGAAATTTCTCTACCTCGCCCAGGCCCAGCGCCAGCATCTGCAGTACGACAGCAGCCAGGTTCGTGCGCTGGATCTCCGGTTCGGTGAACTCGGCGCGCGCGTTGAAATCCTCTTCGCTGTACAGACGCAAACAAACGCCCGGCCCTACGCGTCCGCAACGGCCCTTGCGCTGGTTCGCGCTGGCCTGCGAGATCGCCTCGACCGGCAGGCGCTGCAACTTGGAGCGGTGACTGTAGCGACTGATGCGAGCGACACCCGGATCAATAACGTAGCGAATACCGGGTACCGTGACGGATGTCTCGGCCACATTGGTGGCCAGCACCACGCGCAGCCCGGCGCCGCCCCTGCCGCTGTTGAACACACGCTGCTGCTCGCCCTGGCCCAGGCGCGCATACAGGGGCAACACTTCAACGCGCTCGAGCCCACGCAGGGCCCTGGCCTGCTCCCTGATTTCGCGCTCACCGGGCAGAAACACCAGGACATCGCCGCGCGGACCAAACTTGCCGCGCTCGATCTGCTCAACCAGCGTGGCGATGCGGCTCAGCTCCGATTCAACGTCGGCTGTGTCCGCGTCGACCTGTGCGCCCAGGTAGTGGGTGTCTACTGGATATGTCCTGCCCGAGACCTCTATGATCGGCGCGCCATCAAAGTGTTGCGAGAAACTCTCAACATCGATGGTAGCCGAAGTGATAATCACTTTGAGGTCAGGCCGTCGCGCAAGAATACGCTTGAGGTATCCGAGGATGAAATCGATGTTCAGGCTGCGCTCGTGGGCCTCATCGATAATGAGCGTGTCGTAGTGGCGCAGCAGCCGGTCGCGCTGCATCTCGTTGAGCAAAATACCATCCGTCATCAGCTTGACAGCGGTTGCGTTGCCAACATGATCACCAAAACGTACCTGGTAGCCGACCAGGCCACCGACTTCCACGCCCAGTTCCTGGGCGATTCGCGTAGCCACGGTGCGCGCCGCAAGGCGACGCGGCTGGGTATGGCCAATGAGCCTGGTTTGCCCGCGCCCCAGTTCCAGGCATATTTTCGGGATTTGCGTGGTTTTACCCGAGCCGGTCTCGCCGGCCACGATCACGACCTGGTGCGCGGCGATGGCGGCGGCGATGTCGTCACGGCGTTCGGCGACAGGCAGTTCAGGTGGATAGCTGATGTTGAGCGAGCGCCCTGCTCCCTCTTGCTGCTCGGGCATGCGATTGATTCAACGTTGCTGAAAAGAAAAAAACCGGGGACGACCCGGCGCTAACTCTGCCCTGACATCATAGCGCGAAGCAGCGGCGCCGGCACGGCCGCGCTCTCGCCAGAGGCATCAAACACCCTGGCTGGGTGATGCCGGCGTGGCCGCGGTCACTGCCTGCGGCGCAAACTGTTCTGGATCCAGGTACATCAAGCGCAGGATGGTGGCATCGCCGCGCGCATCGGGCTCCGAGCCCAACACCATGACATTGGGCTGACCGCCATCCACGGTGACACCGGTTACGCCGAAAATCATGGCCTCACCCTGCTCCTGGGCGCTGAACGTTTTCAGGTCCTGTTCGGCCTTTATCTGCTGGACGAGGTTCGCCAGCAGCACTTCCAGGCTGGAACGAAACGCACTGAAGTTCAGCTTGCCAACAAATTCGCTGTGATCGAAGGCCAGGCCAAACCGTGCGTGTGTCTTGTCTTCCATTTCTATCGGTGGCAGCGCCAGCAACTGGCCGCTCTCCAGGCTGCGAAAACGCTGCTTGGCCTCGGCGCGCGATGGCGCAAGCAGGCAACGGTGAATGAGATTGGCGGCAACCAGCAAAAACTGGCGTTGGGGCAGGGCTTGAGTGGCCACAGGGGTACCTCGGGAACAATGTCTGCGCGCAGTCTAATAGGCTGCCTGCAACAGGGCAATGCGCACGCGCTGCAGTGGCGCGCCACGTTCACCGCCAAGCTGTGCTATAAACGCCTGCGCAAAGTCAGCGCGCAGACCTGTCTCGGAGCCTGGGTCTCAGCCGCCCTGACACACAGCCAGCGGGATGCCTGCTTCTAATGGAAATTGCTTTAATTTTATTACTTATCTTTTTGTTTATTATTGTTTTTATGCTTTATCTGGTTCTCACACATACACGCAAGCACCGGCGGGACGTTGCGCTCAGGCGGCAGCCATCGCAGCGCGCCGACCAACGCAGGGCATGGCAGCGAGGCACTCTCCCTGCCCGCTACAGGGCGATGGGTGTCATGCGATGAAACGGGATCATCACGACTTCCCTGCGCTGCAGCCCGCCGACCTGCACTGGCGCGAGAACAATACCCCCGTCTCAGCCGCGTTTGGCGACGTGTACTATTCAACGGACGATGGTCTGCAAGAGAGCCAGCATACCTTTGTGCGCGGCAACGGGCTGCCCGAACGCTGGCAACACTTTGCGGATCCGGTGTTTTGCATCGCCGAGACAGGCTTTGGCACGGCTCTGAATTTCTTGCTGACCTGGCAAGCGTGGCTGCAGGCGGCAGAACCCAAGCCGGATTTGCACTACCTGGCGGTCGAGGCTCACCCCTTGCACCCTGCGGACCTGGCGCGGGCACTGGCCAACTGGGAGACGCTTGCACAACTGAGGCAAACCTTGCTGGACCAGTACCCTGCCCTGATTCCAGGCTGCCACCGGCTGCTGTTCAATGCTGGCCGTGTGCGCCTGGATCTGCACCTGGGTGATGTTCACGATGTGATGGACGAACTGGCCTCTTGCAACAGGCACTGGATAGATGCCTGGTACCTGGATGGCTTCGCGCCCGCAACCAATCCAGCGATGTGGACAGATACCCTGGCGCAGCACACCGCGCGACTGAGCAATCCCGGTGCCACTCTGGCGACTTTCACCGCAGCCGGTGCGGTGCGGCGCGCATGGGCCGCCGCCGGCTTCAGCATGCACAAAGCAGCGGGCTTTGGCCGCAAGCGCGAGGCACTGCGCGGAGTATGGCAACGCGGCGCCACCCCGCCCGCCTCGACCGCTGTGGTCAGGCCACCTGCGCCGGAACAAGTTTGCACGGCGCCAACTGGCGATGCCCATGCCACAACGCGACCCGGTGCAGGCGGTCCCACCGCGGCTGAGGGGCAACCATCCGGGCAGACGCTGCCCTTGCCATCGCGCGATGCCGCAGCGGCGCAGCCCGCTGTCCCGCGCGAACTCACACCCTGGGATATTGGCGCAACACCGCTGGCGCGGCCAAGTCATGCCGTGGTCCTTGGGGCAGGCCTGGCAGGCTGCTGGGTGGCACACTGCCTGGCACAACGCGGCATACCGGTCACAGTGCTGGAACAAGCGCATACTGCGTGTGCCGGTTCTGGCAACGCCCAGGGCGTGCTCTACACACGCTTGTCACATCGGCATTCCCTGTTGACGGATTTCAGTTTGCTCAGCTATGCGTTTGCCACGCGACGCTATCGCGCGCTGTTTGCGTCCGATGCACTGCGTGAGGGGCGCGACGGCGCTTTATGTGGCAATTTGCAACTGGTCGACAACCCCCGGGAGCTGTCGTCTCTGCGTCACGCGCTGGCCGCAGTGCCGGGCCTGGCAGACATCCTGGATGCCCGGGCAGCCAGCGAAAAAGCCGCCATCACCTTGCACAGCGCTGCCTACTGGTTTCCCGACTCGGGGTGGCTGGACCCGCGCGCGGTGTGCGCCGCCCTGCTGCGCAGAGCGAACATTACGCTCAGGGAACACTGCGGGGCCCTGCGCCTACAACACGACAACGGCCGCTGGGACATACTGGACGCAGCCGGCCAACCGGTTGCGCGTGCAGACTGCGTCGTGGTGGCGGCGGGCATAGAGACCAGCGACATCGCACAGCTTGCATGGCTGCCGACACGGGGCATACGCGGCCAGACAACCCAGCTGCCCACCCTGCCAGCGCTACACAACTTGCGCACCGCCCTGTGCCACGCCGGTTACATTGCGCCAGCGCGTGCTGGCGAACATTGCATCGGCGCCAGTTTTGAACTGGATGCGCCGGCGGATGCTCCCAGCGAGCGCGAGCACACGGACAATCTTCACAAGCTGGCCACTGCACTGCCGCAGCTGGCCGATGCGCTGGGCAAGCTGCAAACAGCGGCGCTGGCCGGTCGCGCCGCGTTGCGTTGCGCAAGCCCCGATTACCTGCCCATGGTTGGGCCGGTGCCGGATTATGCAGCGTTCCTGCAACGCTATGCGGCGCTGCGCGACAACGCGCGCCAGACGCTGGACCACACCGCCCCGCAACTACCCGGGCTCTACGTGACAACCGCCCACGGCTCGCGCGGCCTGACCTCTACCCCATTGGCGGCAGAGTTGTTGGCAAGTACCATCTGCAACGAGCCACCGCCTCTGGAACGCAGCCTGTGTCGTGCGCTTTCACCGGCGCGTTTTATCATTCGAGATCTCGCCAGACACAAAATCCAGGAAGCCCGGCCATGCCGACATCAGCCAGCGCCGCACAGACCGCTATCGCCGCACTAGTGCAAGCCAGGCAAACCAACCGGCGGCTTAAACGCTGGGCGCCACTGCTGGCAGCCTTGCTGCTGACTAACGCAGGCCCTACCGCGCATGCGCGACAAGCCAGCGACTCTTCGCCCGCCTCGATAGCGCAGTACCGCGTGCAGGTGCTCGATCGAAAACCGCAATCGCGCAGTCTTTTCGTACAGGGGCTGGAGATTCACGCGGGCAAGCTGTACGTGGGTACCGGCCTGTACGGACAGTCCAGGCTCATGCGCTATGACTTTGACAGCGGCGCGCTGGAAGTGTCACGGGACCTGGGGCGTCACCTGTTTGGCGAGGGCATTACGCTGCTGGGTGAGAAAATCTACCAGCTCACCTGGCGCAAACGGCGGCTGTTGATCTACGACCGCGCGACGATGGTACTTGAAGGGGGCTGGACGATACCGGGACAGGGCTGGGGCCTGACCAACAACGGCAAACAACTGATCTACAGCGATGGCTCGGACCAACTGTTTTTTCTATCTACCGCCGACGGCAGCATCGAACGGACACTGCGCGTCACGCAACAGGGCAAACCACTGCGGCTGATCAACGAACTGGAGTGGATCAACGGACAACTATGGGCCAACGTCTGGGGCCAGGACATCATCGTGATCATCGATCCCGATGATGGCACCGTAAAGGCTCGCATCGATCTGACCGGATTACTGCCGGCGGCCGAACGCGAGCGCACAACAGACGTGCTCAACGGGATCGCACACGATGCCGCCACCGGCAACATCTGGGTCACCGGCAAGCGCTGGCCCTGGCTCTACCATATTCGCCTTGAACCGCAATCATGAGGCGCAAGCCAGGCAAATTCGCGCTAGAATAGCGCCTCATTTTTTTCCTTGATGAGAGCCATAATGTCCGACAGCGCCGGCAGCGCCCATCCTGCCTTTAAATCTGTACGTTGCGAAACCATCGATTCACTGAACCTGCGCGTTGAGCAATATGAACATACTGCCACCGGCGCCATGCACTATCACCTGGCCGCGGACAATAACGAAAACGTCTTCCTGGTGGCACTGCGCACCGTTCCCCAGGACTCCACCGGCGTTGCCCATATCCTCGAGCACACTGCGCTGTGCGGCAGCGAACGCTACCCGGTGCGCGATCCGTTCTTCATGATGCTGCGGCGCTCGCTCAACACCTTTATGAATGCGTTTACCAGTTCCGACTGGACGGCCTATCCTTTTGCCAGCCAGAACCGCAAGGATTTTAACAATCTGCTGGCCGTCTACCTGGACGCGGTGTTCTTCTCGCGCCTGGACCCACTGGATTTCGCACAGGAGGGCCACCGGGTAGAGTTCAGCAAGGCTGACGACCCCAACAGCGACCTGGTATTCAAGGGCGTGGTTTTCAACGAGATGAAGGGCGCCATGAGTTCGATTTCCAGCACGCTGTGGAATACGCTCTGCTCTCACCTTTTCCCCACGTCCACATATGGTTACAACAGCGGTGGCGACCCGGAGCACATTCCCGACTTGAGCTATGACGATCTGCTGGCGTTCTATCGCAGCCACTACCACCCCAGCAACGCCATCTTCATGACCTTTGGCGACATTCCCGCCAGCGAGCACCATGCCGTTTTTCAGGACAACGTGCTGCGCCGCTTCCAACGTTTGCCCGAGCGCATAGAGGTCAAACCAGAGCAGCGCCTGCCACAGCCCAGGCGCGTCACCGAACGCTACGCCCTGGACGACGACACCGACCGGGCCAACAAGACGCACATCGTAATCGCTTGGATGCTCGGCGAGAGCACAGACCTTACCCAGATGCTGGAGGCCCAGTTGCTCTCCAGCGTCTTGATGGACAACAGCGCATCACCGCTGCAACAGCTACTTGAAACCTCGGAACTGGGTCGATCACCCTCGCCCCTGTGCGGGCTGGAAGACTCCATGCGAGAAATGGTGTTTGCCTGCGGCCTTGAAGGCAGCGAGGCCCACCATGCCCAAGCGCTGGAAGAGCAGGTACTGGCGGTTGTACAGGACGTTGCCACCCGGGGCGTTGCGCACGAACGGGTTGAAGCGGTTTTGCACCAGCTGGAACTGCACCAGCGCGAGATCAGCGGCGACAGCTATCCCTATGGACTGCAGCTCATTCTGCAGGGGCTGGGCTCGGCGACGCACTACAGTGACCCAATTGACGTCCTCAACATGGACCCGGTCATTGCCGACCTGCGCAAAAAAATTGCCGACCCGCAGTACATCAAACAGCTGGCCAGGACGCTACTGCTGGACAATACCCACCGCGTTACGCTGATCATGGAGCCGGACGCAACACTCTCACAGCAACGCCAGCAGGCTGAAGCCGCGCGACTGGCGGCCATCAAGGCCTCGATGAGCGACGCACAGCGCACCGCCACGGTCGAGCTGGCTGCCGCACTGATCGCGCGACAGCAGCAGGAAGATGATGAGAGCATCCTGCCGAAAGTCGAACTGGAGGATGTTGCGCCGCAGATCCCCGACCTGGCGTTTCACGAGCAACGCATCGGCGACCACGCCGTGACGCGCTACGTCAGGGGCACCAACGGATTGAGCTACCTGCAGATGGTCGCGCCGCTGCCACAGTTGCAGCCAGCAGAACTACAGATCATGCCGCTGTATAGCAGCGTGCTCACCGAGATGGGCGTTGGCCCCAGCAGCTACCTGCAGGTGCAGGAGCGGCAATCTGCCACGGTAGGGTCGATAAACGCATTTTCGAGCCTGCGCGGCGCGATCGACAACGAACAGGATATCCGCGCGTACTTTGCGCTGTCGTCCAAGGCGTTGATTCGCAACGCCGAGCCACAGGCGAAGCTGATGCTGGACGTGTGGAACGCAGCGCGTTTTGACGAGACAGGCCGCCTGCGTGAACTCACAAGGCAAATCCTTGCACGGCGCGAACAGTCTGTCAGCGGCAATGGTCACGGGCTGGCAATGACGGCGGCCTGTGCGGGAATGAGCCCACTGGCCAGGCTCAGCCACCAGCAATCCGGACTCGCCGGCATCGCGGCCCTGAGAGAGCTGGCAAAAAGCCTGGATGAGCCCACCGGGGTCGACGCATTCGCCGCACAATTGGCGCAACTGCATAACACACTCGCGCAAAGTCCTATGCAGTTACTGGCCATCACCGATGAGCAACAGATGCCCACACTGCTGGCTGCACTCGAGGCGACGCTGGCGGACCAGCCTGTACGCCACCAGGACAGCACCTTTTCGCTCCCACCCCTGCGCGAGCGCTGTGGCGAGCTCTGGCTCACCAATACACAGGTCAACTTCTGTGCCCGAGCCTACCCCACGGTGCCGGTACAGCACCCCGATGCGCCGGCGCTGACGGTGCTCGGCGGCTTCCTGCGCAATGGTTATCTGCATCGCTGCATCCGGGAACAAGGCGGTGCTTATGGTGGCGGCGCGTCGCAGGATCCGTCCATTGCCGCCTTCCGCTTTTACTCGTACCGCGATCCGCGTCGTGAAGAAACGCTCGCGGACTTCGACGCGTCGATCGACTGGATGCTGCACACGCGACACGAAGCACGCGCACTGGAAGAAGCCATACTGGGCGTCATTGGCAGCATGGACAAACCCAGCTCACCGGCCGGCGAGGCAAAGCAGCATTTTCACAATCGTCTTTACGGCCGCACCCATGCACAGCGCGAGCACTTCAGGCAGCAGGTTTTGGCGGTCACACTGGATGACTTGCGCCGCGTAACACAGGCTTACCTGCAACCGGAGCATGCAAGCACAGCAGTGATCGCGCCGTCCAATGCGCGCGACGCGGTACAGGATTTGCTGAGCGAGCAAGCGCTGTCACTGCATCAGTTGTAGCATTGTTACGGGGCTGTCCACTGCGGCCGCTGCGAATCGCAGCGCTGCTCAGAACTGCCCGCGCTCGCGGCGCTGCATAAAGCCCTGTCGCTGGCGCTTTTGTAGCAGCGCATCCATTTCTGCACGCTGTTCCACACTCAACAACTGGTAGATCTCGGCCTGGGTCGAGACCTTGCGCAGCACAAGCTCGGCGGTCAACTCCCCCACTTCCGCGGTCAACTCGCCGGCGAGCTGCGCATCGTAGTCACTGGGCAGCGCTCGCAACTGGCCACGCAGTTCATGCAGGCGCTGTCGCGTTTGCGCGGACGCGCCCAATGCACCGGTAAGCACGTCAGTGATGGCGGCTTCCTGAGGCTCGGAAAAGTCCAGCGTATAGTTCAGCCGGTACACTATCTTATGCGCGGCCTGCGCAGGATCCCTGGCCATCTCCGCACCGCGATGCATGGACCAGCCAGATGCAGCGAACGCCAGCGTCAGTGTGCCCGCGGCGGCGGCGCCAATCATTGCACGTTTCAACGATATACCCATGTCCCATTCTCCCTGTCTGTCGAGGTTGGCCGGCAGACACGATGCGTGCCAGGCCCTGAGCATTCAAAGTAACGCCCACCGCCGTTAATCTCTGCCCCGGGGTCGTAAAGATGTGTAAAGAAACGCCAGCGAGCGTTAACCTGCATGACAGCGGCGTGGCACACATGCACACTGACAGCACAGAACGAAGGATTCACCCCATGGCACACCTGCTACTGATCGATGACGACCGCGAGCTCTGCGCGCTGCTCGAAGATTTCCTGCAGCTTGAGGGTTTCACCGTCACCTGTGTACACGATGGCGCAGAGGCCGTGGAACTTTGCCGGCACGCGGCCTTTGATGCGCTGGTACTGGATATCATGCTGCCAGGACTGCAGGGTCTGGAGGTATTGCGCCAGTTGCGGCAGTTCACCGCGATGCCGGTATTGATGCTCACAGCACGCGGGGCTGATACCGACCGTATTGTCGGGCTGGAACTGGGCGCTGATGACTACCTGCCCAAGCCCTGCAACCCGCGCGAGTTGTCGGCCCGACTGCGCGCCATTTTGCGCCGCGCCGCCGGCCAGCCAGGCGATGCAGCGCCGCTGGATATTGTCGTGGACGACACCCGGGTCAATTTTTCCACACGCGTGGCCACGCAGGGCGCGGTGGACCTGCAACTGACCAGCGCAGAATTCAACATTCTTGCCGAGCTGGTTCAACACGCCGGGCATGTGGTGGACAAGGACACCCTGTGCCAGCAGGCGCTGGGCAGGGCGCTGACCGCCTATGACCGCAGCGTCGACGTGCATGTGAGCAAGCTGCGCAAGAAGCTCGCCAGTGCCGGCGCCGACGACATTATCATCAGCGTGCGTGGCATCGGCTACCAGTTCAAACGCAGCAGCGCGGCAACCTGACCATGGGCGGCCGGCTCTTCATCAAGATCTTCATCGCATTCTGGTTTGTCACCTGTGCCATTCTCGGTAGCTGGATGCTGAGTGCTGACTACTTCGCTGATCTTCCCGGTCTCAGCGAACAGCGCGAGCCCCAGCCCTCACGACCGCCGCACCGTGTCATCCTGCGCACCATCTACGACATGCAGAATCTTGAACTGGGCGACCTCAAGCTCGCGCTGGAGCGGCTGGAAAAAAACCACGGCCTTGAGGCCTATATTTTTCAGCGCGACGGCACAGAAGTATTCGGGCGCAGTGCACCTGCCCAGGTGCGGGATGTGGCTGGCGACCTGGATCGCGGTAAACGCAGGGCATTTCGCGACACACCGGACGGACGCATACTTGGCCACCGCATCTACCGCAGTGACCTCGGCGCACTTCGAGCAGTCATTCAGGCGCGCAAGCCCAAGGGCGTGCTGCTCAACCTTCTGGGCAACAGCCCGCTGTTGCGCCTTGCCATGGCAATTGTCGTCAGCGGCGTCATCTGCTTCGTACTCTCGCGGCTGGTTACAAACCGCCTGAAGGTCCTGCAATTGGCCTCTCGTCGCCTGGCCAACGGTGAACTCGATACGCGCTTGCGCGTGCGTGCCCAGGGCGGTGACGAGACCGACGAGCTGGCCAGGGATTTCAACAGCATGGCCGAACAACTGCAGGCACGTATACAGGCACAGAAGCGCCTGCTCGGTGATGTCTCCCATGAACTGCGCTCGCCGCTGGCGCGATTGCGTATCGCCCTGACACTCGCGCAGGACGACCCCGCAGCACGCGAGAATCACCTGCAACGCATCGAGCAAGAGGCTGAACGCCTTGAGGCACTGATCGCGCAACTGCTTTCGAGCAGCGCCGAAGACGCAGTACTGGATACGCACATCGACCTGGTCGCGCTGCTCGCTCAGCTCTGTGCCGATGCCGGTTTCGAGGGCCAGCCTGCCGGGCAAACGGTTAGCCTCAGTACGGCCCTGCACGAGGCAGTCATCAGCAGCAACGGTGACTTGCTAATCAAATGCTTCGAGAACATTCTGCGCAATGCCCTCAAACACAGCCCGCCCGGCAGTGACATTCGTGTCACGCTCGACGAGGTGCGCGATGGCGACGGCATTGTCTACCGAACAACCGTACAAGATGCCGGACCCGGTGTGCCAGCGCAGGATCTTGAGCGGATTTTCGATGCGTTCTATCGCGTCGAAACCGCGCGCACGCGCGAGACAGGCGGCACAGGGCTGGGCTTGTCCATCGCACGGCGCGCCGCCGAATACCATGGCGGAAGTATCAGTGCTGCCAACGCGGCAGGCGGCTTGTGCATCACCGTTGACTTGCCATTGCGCACCTGAGCCCAGGCGCTAGCGCAACGCGCCAATAGTGATAGAATCCCAGCGCCAGAAACCAGACTGCTCGCAACATGATTAAAGCCATTCCCATTGCCGGTGCGCTGGGTGCGCACATCGAGGGTGTCGACCTGACACAGCCACTGACGGAGGACGTGTCCCGGGACATCCGCCGCCTGCTCGTCGAGTACGGCGTCATATTTTTTCGTGACCAGGACATTACGCCCGCACAGCAAAAAGCACTGGCACAGAGCTTCGGGCCGCTACAGACCCACCCCGCCTATGACACCGTGGACGGCTTTCCCGAGATTACCATTTTGGAAAGCACTCCCGAAAAACCGACCCGGATTGAAGCCTGGCATACCGACATGACATTTCGCGCCCACCCGCCAATGGGGACGGTGCTGCGCTCAGTGATCGTACCTCCCAGAGGCGGCGACACCTTGTGGAGCAGCACCGCAGCGGCCTATCGCGGCCTGTCGGAGCCCATGAAAACGCTGCTTGATGGCTTGACGGCGGTGCATGATTTTTCCTGGGGATTCAAGGAGAGCCTGTCCGAGCCGGGTGGTCGCGAGCGTCTTGCTGATGCCGTTGCGGCGAACCCCCCGGTCAGACACCCGGTGATTCGCACACACCCCGAGTCCGGAGACAAAGTCATCTACGTCAACTCGCTGTTCACAACACACATTGAAGGACTGACGCGCACTGAGAGTGCGGCGCTGCTGCAGTTCCTGTATGCCCACATCGCCACCGATGAGTACACCTGCCGCTTTGCCTGGCAGCCACACTCGATCGCCATTTGGGACAATCGCAGCACGCAGCACAAGCCCATTAACGATTACTTCCCGGCGCATCGGCAACTGCTGCGAATCACCATCGACGGGGACCTCCCCTTCTAGCACAGGCGCCGCAGACATCCGGCGCGCGCGGCCCGGCACGTGCGCGGCCCGGCACGCCCACAGCCCGGCACGCCCAAAGCCCGGCACCCCCACAGCCCGGCACCCCCACAACGATGTCTCAGGCTGTTTTATCCAGCGCCTGGAGTTTATCCATGTAGCGGTTCACTTCACGCTTCACTTCAGGGGCATACAGATACAGGCCGATGATATTGGGGATCGCAATCAGAAAGACCATCGCATCGGAGAAGTCCAGCACGGCGCGCAGTTGTATCATGCAGCCCAGTGCGACAAAGCAGCAAAACACCGTATTGAACAGGATTTTAGTGCGGGCGCCTTCGCCAAAAAGATACGTCCAGCCTTTCAGTCCGTAGTAGGACCAGGCAATCGTTGTGGAGAACGCAAACAGCAACGCCGCCACCGCGAGCGGGTAAGGCGCCCAACTGAAGTGATGGGCAAATGCCGCTGAGGTTAACGCGATACCCTCCAGACCCTGGTCCATCAGGCCATGGGGATAGGCTGTGGTGATGATCACGAGCGAACTCAGCGTGCAAATCACAACGGTATCGATAAAGGGTTCCAGTAATGAGACCAGCCCTTCAGAGGCGGGCTCCCTGGTCTTTACTGCTGAATGGGCAATGGACGCCGAACCAATGCCCGCCTCGTTGGAAAACAGCGCGCGCTGGAAGCCCACAATGATTGCCCCGATGGCACCCCCGGTGGCGCTTTGCATGCTGAACGCATTGTCGAAAATCAAGCGCAAGGCCATGGGCAGTTGGTCTGCACTCATGGCGATAATGACGACTGCGCTGGCGATGTACAGCAGTGCCATAAACGGCACGAGGCTGGAGGCCACGCGGGCGATGGAGCGGATACCGCCGATCACCACCAGCCCCACCGCACCGGCGATCAAAATCCCAAATAGCCAGCCCTTGTCGGCGAAGAAACTGTCTGCGCCACCGCTGATAATCACAAACTGCACATAGGCCTGGTTGGACTGGAACATATTGCCGATGCCCAGACACCCAATCACCAGGGCAATCGCGTAAAAGCCACCCAACAGCCTGCCCCAGCGAGGTGCCCCCCGATCCGCCAGGTAATGCTCAAGATAATACATCGGACCGCCGGAGACCGACCCATCGGCATTGTACCTGCGGTACTTCACACCCAGCGTGCATTCGACGAGCTTGGTCGACATCGACAGAAACCCCGCCAGCACCAGCCAGAATGCAGCGCCCGGGCCACCCACTACGATCGCTATCGCAACCCCGCCAATGTTACCGATACCCACCGTGCCGGAAATCGCCGTGGCCACCGCCTGGAAGTGGGAAATCTCGCCCTGCGCACCCGGATCGTGAAAATCGCCGCGCACATGGCGCACAGCCAGCCAGAAACCGCGCACATTGACAAAACCCAGGTAAAACGTAAAAAACGTCGCCGCCACCGCCAGCCAGACTACGATCAGCGGCACCGCGTTGCCAAACAAAGTGACTTTGAAAAAAACGAAAGAAGACAGTGCGTTGGCCAGGGGGCGCACCCACTGCTCTACCTGCTGGTCAATGCCCTGTGCATGAGCACTGCTGGTAACACAGAGCAGCAACAACACCGCAAGGACATTGCAACACCCTGCGGCTTGCTGCCGCACCGATCTAACCATTACTTACCACGCTTGTTCCTTGAATAAAGCGCCATGCTCGCACACCAAAACAGCAATAGCGAATGATGGCCCTTTACCAGGGGGCACCGATAACGGATTGACCGCCGCGTCAACCGGGACCAGCAAACCGTGCTGCCAATGGACCGGCAGGCAAGGCAGTGCGCGTACATGAAGGCGGACATGAGGGTGATGTGCAGCGCGGCACTGGCGCGGTTAAGCGCCGCGCCCCAGGGACACCCATCAAGGGCGTACGCGCCGCCATCGCGCAGAGCGCAAGTTTGCCGCTCTATGCACCTTGCAACGCCAGGTGGTGTCTATCCAAACAGCGCCAGGTTACCGGACGTCCAGTTCACCGCGAGTGCCGATCGCACGATTCGCCAGGCGCCGTCGATGTGCGCATAGTGGTTGTGGTATTCGCCAACAACGGTCACCACGTCGTCCGGTCCGACGATGGGCTGCGTCGCATCCGCAAAGCGCACGTGGTCGGCAACCAGGTAGGCCTTGCAACTGACCTGCGTGTCATCGATCACCACGCGATGGTTAGTGATCGTGTGCCGCGTGATGTCAAAGCTGTTGATCACTGCCTGCAAGTGCTGCATCCAGTCTTCAAGCTTGCGCGCGACGCGTGGGTCACCCGAGGCTGCGCTGATCGCGCCGTAGTCGATATAGAACTGTGATGCAAAGCAACTGCGCACGAGATCCCAGTTTTTGCTGTCCAGGCCCTCGGCGTAACAATTGTAGTTATCGATCAGTGCTTGTCTGATCTGTAGTTTTTCGATGTCTTGCATGTCAACTCCAGACAGGCGTTCTGCGCGAAGCGTAAACGCGGTTTTTTTAGGACGATTCGGGCACCGCTGCAATCGCCATGCCCGAACACGCGCAGGCGTTAATGCCGCGGCACCACGCCCTCAGTGATTGTTGTTGTGTTATCCACCACCATCGCGGCACCGTTGACGGCGCGCGACTCGTCAGAGGCCAGGAACACAACCATATGCGCGACGTCGTCTGGCTCGCCCACCCAGATACGATCCATGCCCTGCGCTGCTTCGGGATCGTTTTCGCGCACGATGTCACGCACGCCGCTGAGCATCGGTGTTTCCATGTTGCCGGGGTGGACGGAGTTACAGCGTACGCCGTAACCCTCCTGCGCGCTGAGTACCGCGATGGATTTTGTCATACCGCGAATCGCACTCTTTGACGCGGCATAGGCAAAGATGCCGGGGCCGCCCTGGATGCTCGCGGTAGAACACATATTGATAATAGAGCCACCGCCACTGGCTTTCATCGCGGCCAGGGCATGTTTACAGCCATAGAAGGTACCGTCAGTACCCACGGCGTTGACCTGGCGCCAGATGTCCTCGGTGGTCTGTTCTATGTTCGCCAGTCGCACGATACCGGCACAGTTGAACAGCACATCCAGCCGGCCATGGGTGGCTAGCACGTCGTTGATGGTGGCAATCCAGGACTGCTCCTGAGTGACATCCAACAACGCAAAGTGCGCGCCGGGCAGGGTTGCGGCCGCTTCGCGACCTTGCGCTTCATTGATGTCGGCCAGCACCACTGTTGCGCCTTCCTGTGCCAGTCGTCGTGCAGACGCCAACCCAAGGCCGGAGGCTCCCCCGGAAATCAGAATAATTTTGCCCTCTACACGACCCATAGACGTTGGCTCTCCCTCGTACTGTTATTCCTGTTGTGGGCACTCGCACGGCGCTCAACCGCTGCAAACTGCCCGCGCATGCTTGAATTTTGCAGCGACCGTGGTACCTTAGCATAAAACAGTCAGGACGTACTGTTTCTTTTTTTCGCCCTGCGCAAAGTGTACCAACGCGCTTCACTAATGTAGAGGATTCTATGGCCCATTCAGCAAGCGGCTCGGTCGATACGTCAGCACACACCCCGGCGCAGACACCCGTAAAAGACTACGATGACGTCACCCGGTACGGGCTCGCGAGCCAGAAGCAGGAACAGCTACTGCTGGCGCAGAACGAACTGACCTTCATCTGGACCAACCGGGATGGGCACGGTATGGGGGTGACCATGAGCTACATCTGGCGCAACGGCCGCATCTGGTGCACCGCCACCGAGCAGCGCGCCCGTATGAAGGCCCTGGCGCGTGACCCGCGCTGCGCCGTGGTCATCTCCAGTGCTGGCGTTGACGCCGATGTCAGCCAGTCCATCACCTTCAAGGGGCACGCCATACTGCACAGGGACCAGGCGACCAAGGACTGGTTCTATCCGGATTTCGCTCGCCACGCCAACAGCCCTGCGCCTACACCGGAGGCCTTCGTGGCATTCCTGGATACGCCGGCGCGCATCATCATCGAAGTGGTGCCGGAAAAAACGATCAGCTTTGACGGCGGCGCGATGCGCGACACCACCAGCGCAGCACTGCAAAGCGGCAGTAGCGGCAGTAGCGGCAGTAGCGGTCGGTAGTAGCGGCAGTAGTAGCGGTCGGTACCCGCGCTGCTAGGCGGCGTCGATTTCCCTGAGTGTTGCCATGCCCTCGTCAAACTCCCAGTAGCCGCGCAATGCAGTGAGCTTGCCCTCTTCGTTGCAGGCGTAGCAGAACACGCCGTTCACCTGCTGGCTGTAGCGTTTTCCGCCGATCTCCATTTGCACATTGAGCGTTACGATATTCGCGCACTCCAGGTGAGAGGTATAGGTGTCGTGGATGATGTACTCAATAGTGGAGTTGGCGATATTGCGGTCATAAAAGGCCTCGCGCGCCTGGGGCGTTGCGTGGCCCTTGCCGTCGGGATCAAGTGCCGTTGGCCCGATCGGGTCTTCGATAATGCCGTCCTCGGCCCACATGGCCAGCCAGCCTTCTTTATCCTTGGTATTGAGGCATTCGCGCGATCTCAACGACATCTGGTAAGCGGGGTTGTTCTCATTCATGGCATGACTCCTTGACGTAAAAGCGCCCTGCACCGGCGCAGCCTGGCGAACGGTAAACTCAAACTTGCACTTGCGCCTGAAAGTGTAGGGCAAAAGCCGCGCTTTACGAACCGGCCAGGGGCCTGCAGTGCACAGCATCCCGACTTGCCGCTGCGCAGTCTACAAGGGCAAACCACCCACCGCACCATTCACCGACCCTTCGGCGTTATAGGTACGCATGAGTATTTCGGCAATGCGCATCTGGTGGACTTCGTCTGCACCATCGGCAAAACGTGCCCAACGCGCCTGCTGGAGCATCCCGCTGAGCGGCGAGTCGGTAGAGTAGCCGAGCGCGCCGTGCACCTGCACGGCGCGGTCACACACGCGCCACAGGGTGTTGGCCACGTGGTGTTTGGCCATCGAGACTTCCTGCTTGAAATCCAGCCCCTGCTCGATTTTGTAGGCCGCGTGCAGCACCATGAGTTTGCCGGCGTAGAGTTCCATGGCGCTGTCCGCCATCATCCATTGAATGCCCTGCTTTTCACTGAGCAGTGAGCCGTGCGCAAAGCGCTTTTGCGCGCGATCGATGAGCATCTCCAGCGCCAGCTCGATCTCACCTATCCAGCGCATACAGTGCGCCAGTCGCGCAGGACCCAGACGCACCTGGCCCAGCTTGTGGCCGCCGCCCCGCTCGCCCAGCAGGTGGCTGGCCGGCACGCGCACATCGTTGTAGCGAATCTCACAGTGATTGTGGCTGCCCGACATCGTTTCGACATCGCGCACCAGTTCAAACCCCGGGGTGTCGGTTTCTACGATAAACGCGGAGTTGCGCGCCTGCGGTATCGCTGCGTCCGGGTCGGTGCGGGCAATGACAATCGCGAAGCTGGCACCACGTGCGCCGGAAGTGAACCACTTGTGGCCGTTGATCACCCACTCGTCGCCGTCCTGTACGGCTGTGGTTTGAATGAGCGTAGGGTCCGAGCCCGCCACCTCGGGTTCGGTCATCGAGAAACAGGAACGTATCTGGCCATCGAGTAAGGGCTGTAAAAATTTTTCGCGCTGGTATTCAGTCGCAAAGTGATGCAGCGTGTGCATGTTGCCCTCGTCCGGCGCATGCGCATTCATGATGTAAGGCCCATAGGGCACTTTGGCCGCCTCTGCGGCTACCGCCGCCAGCGCTGTCACACCCAGCCCCATACCGCCGGCCTCCGTTGGCATATGGGGCAACCAGAAGCCCCGCGCTTTCGCCTCTTCACGCAGTGCCTTGATCGCAGCGCGCCAGTCGCTTTCGCTGGTTTGGGCATTCTCGCTGAGCGTCTTGTAGCGCGCCTTCACGGTATCGCGCATAAACTCCCGAATGCGCGATCGCGCCTGTTCAACCTCTTCGCTGAAGGTAAAATCTATTGCCATAATCGCTGCCTCTGCCGGTAACAGTCCAACGGCGCCGCAAGTGGCCTGCACGGCGCATCGGCTTGTGCGCAGCCAAGGCCCAGTGCCGCCGCGGCGCTCGCAAGCACCTTGAGCAGTGCCGGGCTGCACAGGCCATCGCACTGCCGTTCCCCGCGCGCTGCGCTTGTTGATGTTCAGGAGTGTACACCAGGTCCAGGTGGGGTCCAGCGTGGGGCCGGGGATGCGTTTTGGCTGCGGTTGATGAATAATCACCGCGTAGAGTTCCACTTACTGCAGTTAAGGGTAGGCATGCGCGTCCTGATTATCCCCGCTTTTTTGTTGCTCGCCGCCATCGTTTGGGGTTGGCAGCGCTTCGCACAGGTACCCGAGCCACGCGTGGTTGCTGACGATGGCGGCAGCCAGTGGCAGGCACTGGGCCTGCCAGTGGTCAGCAACGGCGGTCTGCCACAAAGCCCTGCCCTGACCTTTCACACCATGCATGCCGGACTCAACAATAACGATGAGCTATGGATCGCCACTGCCCCGCAGCAAGTGGTGGCCTGGAGCGTAGAGGAACACCTGTATGTGCCCGAGGGGCCTACCATCGACCATCACGGGCGTGTGTATTTTAGTCCGCTGTATCCCAGGGAGGACGTGAGCCTGGTCGCGCTCGATGGCGACACCGGTGAACGGCTGTGGACGCTACCCCACAGGGGCGACCGCAAAGGCGCTGGTGCACCGCTGATACTCACCGACCCTGACAACCCGCCGCAGCAAATTATCTATCATGCCACCTACCACCACGCCTGGGCGGTGACGCCTGAGGGCAACATCCTCTGGGAGGCTCCGACCGGGCTGCAATACGACGGCGCAGGTGTCGCCCCGCATGCCTGGGGCATGAATTACATCGAACGCCTGGATGCGCTGATCAGCGTCACGCAGGATGGCAAAGTGATTGGCCTGTCGCGCAAGACCGGCAAACCCATTTTCGCACGACCCTTTGACCTGCCGGGCGAGCCAGCCGCTGCGACGGTCGCCAACATGCCGCCACACTGGGTGCTGGCGCGCGGTGACAAAGTAGCCCGCGATGTCTTTGGCGATATCCCGGAAGACAGCGGCCTGTTCACGCAGATGGTGCGCGTCATTTTTGGCGCAGGTTCCGAGGTTTCCAATTACTATGCCGTGGATCCAAACAGCGGCTGGCTGTATATCGCCGCCACCGCGCCAGACAAGGCCGATGGTAGCCAAGACGGTGTTTCTGCCAACGGCGCGCTCTATGCAATAGCAATTACCAGGGCCGGCCACTTCCTGAAGCCGGTCATCAAGGCGTGGTTTGCGTTTGATGGCGGCACGGGTTCAACACCGACGGTGTCCAACGACGGCAAGCGTGTCTTCGTATCGGATGAAAACGGCAACGTCATCGCGCTGGACAACATGCTTAATAAACTCTGGGAATTCAACGTCGGTGACCAGGTCGCCGCGTCCATTGCCGTGTCGTCCGACAACGGAGAAATCTATGCAGTCACGCGCAATGACATTATCAGGCTGCAGGACAACGGCGACTCCGCACAGCTGGTGTGGCGTGCCGATCTTGACGTTTTTCCCGGACACAAAAACATCAACGCACTGACCCCAACGATAACTGCCAACGGGATTGCGGTATCGATCGGCGCCACGCGCGAAGTCGGCAACACCTCGTTACTTAAAAGCGCAGGCTTCGGGCTCATCGATCGCGCCACCGGCAAAGTCCGCGGCTTTGTTGCAAGCCCCGAAGAGAGCATTTCGGTGACCGTGGTCGATGCCGACGGCGGTTTTACCATCGCGCATTCCCCGGTAAGGAGGCTGGGCACCGCGGCGATCCTTGGCGAGCGTTACGGCCCCATTCGCGGCGGCATCACAAAGTTCGTATCCGCCAACGATAACGTGCTGATGCGTGAGGCAGCCTGCAGTGCAGCAAACTTTCAGAAGCAGCTCACCCAAGGAGCCGAGGCCACGCCCGCGCAGCGCGCATGGGCTCAGGCGCGGATCACCGCACTCATGGAGCAGGCCCGGCGCGCCCAACTGCGCCTGCAGCCCGCTGCCACGCTGGACGCGAACCCCATCGCACTGTGCGCGCGCCTGGGCGGGCAGCCGTCGTAGCGGCCCGACAGGTTTACTCGCGCGCGTAGTCCACGTAAATCGGCGACGACCAGGCGCGCTCTGCCACATTGGCAAGGCAGTCATCCTCAAATGCGGTGGGTTCGCCGGCATGACAGGGATCGACCCGTACACACTGGCCATTAGCGTCAACGTCGCAACGCAACTGGTCGCCATTGATGGTGGGCGTCGGTGCCTGCAGGGCGCGCACGTAATACAGGGTGTCGCGGCGTACCGCGTCAAACTCAGGGTCAGTAAAGCGCACCTGGCAGCCGAGCTGGTCGGCGCGACAGTGAAAGACTTTCCATGGATCTTCGATCAGTGAGCCGACATCCTCTGCCGGTGATATCTGCGGGCGGATGCGCACTACCTCGATGCGCTCGATAGGACGACGAGCATCACCCGGGTAGTAGCATTCACCACCGCACAGGCTGCGCAAGCGATCTTCGGGCAGCGCGCGCAGGCTGTCCGCGGGGCAGCCCGGCTTTTGCTCGAACGCCCCCAGCGCATTGACCTCAAAGACCGGGTTGGCGCTGCGCACAACAGCGCTGCCCATGGGATAACGCAGTGGCAACGCCTGCGGCGTGTCATTCCCGGCAAGCGCCATTGGCCTATCCGGGGTGCTCGTCGCCGCAAGTGTACCTGCGGGCGCGGCGTGCGTCGCTGCTTGCGGCGCAGGCGACTCGAGCAGGTCAAACCACAACAGAATACGATCGCCGCTGGTGCCGTAGACTTCCCTGGCCTGCAAGGCACGCCAGATCGACTCGCGATCGCGGCCATTAGCGTGCACAGCCACAAGCCCGCCGGTACCAAAAAACGAGGCGAAACGCGCGAAGTTCGGGCCACTGAAGCCGACCTCTTCGAGACTGACAAACTCCGGCAGGGGTTCATCCTCAATCAGGAAAGCCGGCGGCCCGAGCAGTCCGAGCATCGCATCGGTCATGTTACGCCGCCTGAATTCCTTGAACCCGGTGCCGGGTCGCGCGGTGTGTACATCGGACGATCCGATCACGCCCCACCGGAAACGCTTTGGCACAGCGCTGCTGGCAGACTGCGCTGCGTCGGGTGTGCTGAAATCGCTGATGGCAAGGCCATACTGCATGGAACTGGTCGGACGATGGTTGTAGGCCGGCATGTAACAGTCGCGGCACTGGCCGGCATCCAGCCAGTCTTCCACCGTTGCACCCTGCACGGTCCAGTGTCCGGAATCCTTGGTCAGGATAAAGTTCGCTCGCGTGGCCGCTGCGCGCGCGTCGCACACTGCCGCAGTCTCGCCAGCGGCCAGGCAGCGTTGCTCGATTATCTGCCCTGCACGCCAGCACTCAGGCAGGTAGTCGGGCGTGGGCGGCGGACACACCGCCTTGCCATCCTGGTCAAGGCGCACGGCGCGCCAGTCGCGGTACTGCTCGATGTTGCCGTGCCCGGAAAAAACTTCAATCAAGGGTTCGTGGCGCTGCGGATCGCTGTGTGCGCGCAGCTGTTTGTCCCAACGACTGAGCGGTGGCGTGTAAAAACCCCAGCTGTTGCCGTGGGGAATCGCCAGATAGGGAAAGCCCCAGTCATCAAGCTTGGCAAACAGTTCGCGTGGCGTCGACGCGCTCTCCTGGCAGTTCACGGGTAAGTCACGCACCGGTACACCGCCCGGGCAGACAGGCAGTTCCTCGCGGTCCTGCAAAAAACGGATGAAATCGTGATAACGCTGACGCTGCGTTGCATCGCGCGCACTCGCCAGCAGGCTAAGGCGCATCAGCATGTTAAAGGGGTCCTGCCCACCTGGAAACAGTTGCTCGCGCGAGGAAATTGGCCGAGCGGGCACCTCGCCCTCACCGGTATCGCGCAACACAACATTTTTGTGGCCGTAATGGTCCTGCGGGGTATTGCCTATTTGCGTCCACTCCCACCCCAGGAAGGTCACCATATCCGGGTGGGCGGGATCACCGGCCGCGGCATTGCACTGGCGCACCATGTCCCTGGTCTGTTGCCACTGGCGCGGTGTCAGGCCTTCAGCATGATCGTTGATGGACCAGAAATCCAGGCCCGAGCAATAGCGCGCAAAATCACAGGCATCGCCGGGCGGGTGTGACCCATCACCGCGGTACATGGGCAGGCTGGCGTTGTAGGCGTCGAATGAGTAGGTGCTGTGCACGTGCAGGTCGCCGAACAAAATGTGTTTGTCTGGTTGCACGCGTGTGCGCCCCACGCCCGAGGGCTGCGCAGTCGCCGCCAGACCCTTGTCCGCTGCCGGGTCCACCGTACCATCGGCGCCCTGACCAACAAGGCGAGCCCCAGTGTTCGGGAGCAGGTGCGCTGGCTGCACGGCAGCCTGGCGCTGCGCCTTTTCCAGCACAAAACCCGGATCTCGTGGCAGCGCCGTGACCATTCCAACAGGTTGCCTGTTACCCAGAGCCCCCGAGGCCAGGAAGTGTGCGACCAGCCCTACCGCTAGCGCGCATACCAGCAGAACAACAAGCACATACTGAACGGATCGCCGCATAGTCATCTCTGGCTCCTTGCCTCACTGCCTCCTTGTCTCAGTGCCTGTGCGGTGCGACCGCCACTGCGCACCGCAGGTAGCATCCTTTACAGGCAATGCTCGCGCCGCCTGTGTTTGGACGGTCAAACACCACGCACACGCAGGCCACACACACCGGGCACCTAATCGTGGCCTGGCACCGTACCTGCGTAGGACGCCTGCGAAATACGGTCACCGTCGAACTTGATGGTTTTTTCCGGTATCAGCTCAATGACGACGCGCAGCGGCGTATCGAGATGTAACAGGGCAGCTTCTACCGTGGGCGCGGGGTACGGCGTGATGATCTGCGCCATTGCCGGATAGAACCAGGCTTTGGTGGCGGCGTCCTCATGCAGTTTGACACGCCCCTTATACGTAACCTGCTTGCCCGCGCCCATATCGGTACCCATGCTGGATATGACGACGCAGGCACGCGGGTCACGCTGCAATGCCTTGATGCGCGCGCGCTGGCGAGTGGCGGTGAGCCAGATAGAACCGTTGCGCGCCACGTAATTCATGATCACGCCAATCCCGTGGCCCTCGCGGTTGGTCCAGATGAAATTGCACTCTACCTGTTTGCGCAGCAACTCCTGCTCGCGCTCGGCGGACAGCTCATACAGCGTGACATCCTCGTAACCCTGCAGCGTTGTTTGTGTCATTGCATCGCACCTTCGGCCGGTGATGATTCGTTGTTGTCGGCGCGGCGGGGCCGCTTGACGTTTGTGCAACCCCCGTTGTTACCGCGCGCTAGAAGCGCGGCAGACGGCCCATGTGTTGTCCGCCGGACAGATCCAGGACTTGCCCGTTGATAAAGCCTGAGCGCTGGTCATCGGCGAGAAACAGGGCGGCCTCTGCCATGTCTTCTAGCGTCCCCATGCGCCCTGCAGGTGTGTTGGCCAGGTGGGCGTCGATGATGGGCTGCATTTCGAACAGACCGCCGGTCATATCGGTTTCAATCAGGCCCGCGGCAATCGAGTTGAAGCGAATGCGCTGGGTCTCGTACTCCCAGGCCGCAACCTTTATGACGTAATCGATACCCGCCCTGGCACCGGCGTAGACAGCAAGGCCCGGGCCGGGCAAGCGCGCGGTGAGTGACGACACCGTAATGACGGAGCCGTCGCTGACCATCGCCGCGGCTGCATGTTTAAAAAACATCAGTGCACCAATAAAGCTCACTTCGAGGCTGGGACGAATGGCTTCTGCGGTCAGTTCTGCAATCATGCCAGGGCCATAGATACCAGCGGAAAACACCGCCGTATCGACGCCGCCGTAAGTATCGGCGGTTGCCGCAAACAATCGTTCGACCTGTGCCTCGTCGGTCACATCACACGCAATGGCAGTGCCGCCGATGTCGTCGGCCAGCGCCTGCAGCGCTTCCTTGCGCCGCGCGGCGACCACCACATTGGCCCCCTCGCGCGCAAACGTCCTGGCAATCTCATTGCCAAAATTCCGGGTACCCGAGGCACCCAGAACAACGGCGGTTTTTCCTGATAAAGATGACATGCAGTGTTCCTCGTTATTATTGGATTCATCGGCGCCGCACCGAGCGTCGCGGTGTTCACAGTCGCTGCAAGGGTGACTGCCGTCCAGTCAATGACGATCCGGTGCGACGTATCCGCTGACAGCACCCTGGCGCTTGCCGACCCGCACTGCGCGACGCCAGCACCGGGCCGGCATCTGCGGCAAACACCCCCTTACCTGGCAACCCCCGTTAGTTCGGCGCTGATAGACCACAAGCGTTGGCACACAGCGTCATCCAGCGCGAGCTTGTTGTCCGGCCGCTTGCGCCGCTGGCAGTTCACGAAATAGTCACCACCGCCCTGACCATACTCGGGCTGCGCGGCGAGCATCACTTGCGTTGCAGCGCCCTCCGGTACTGACTTGGTGAAGGGTCGAGCCAGAACGCCGAACAGGGCAAAGGCCGCAGGCTGGTCGCGGCCCAGTTCGGTGGCGATCACGCCAGGGTGCAGCGCATTGGCGACAATGCCATGCCCGGCATAACGTCGATGCAATTCGCGCGCAAACATCATGTTCATCAGTTTGGAGTCACCGTAGGCACGCATACCCTTGAACTTGCGTTTTTCCCAGTTCAGGTCATCCAGGGAGGGCTTCAGCGTCGCCCAGGCCTGCGCTGCGGAAGACACCACCACAACTCGTGAATTCACCGCTTCTTTCAGGGGCTCCAGCAACAGGTGGGTGAACAGGAAGTGTCCCAGGTGGTTAACGCCAAACTGCGCCTCAAAGCCTTCTTCAGTGCGCCGTTCCATGGGAATCATAATGCCGGCGTTGTTCACAAGAATATCCACTGCCATGTTCCAGGACAGAAACTTCTGCGCGGCAGCGCGGGTCTTTTCCAGACTGTTGAGGTCCAGCGCGAGCACGTCAATCTGATCTTCAGACACGATACCGCGGCAGCTGGCGATGATGTCCTCCCGTGCCGCCAGGGCCTTTGCCGTATCACGACACGCCATCACAACGCGCGCGCCGCGCAGGGCCAGCACGCGGGCGGTTTCCTTGCCAAGGCCGGTGTTGGCGCCGGTAATCAGCGCGTTCTTACCCTCGAGATTCACACCGCGACTGGCCTCCTCTGCGGTGGTCTTTTTGCTGAACTGCGCCATGGTCTCTCCCGTGGTGGTAGTCTGTATGCCCGCACATCGTGCTCGTTCGGCGCCGCCTGTGTTGCAGCCGCTGGATCCCCGCAGCGACAGCTTGCTTGCGCTGCCGTGCACGCTCACGCTGTTGCGCCCTGCGTCCTATCTTACATCACAACTGCAACCCGGGCGTGGTGCAACGAGCATCGCTTCGCGCTCAGTCCTGCCTGCGCGAGGCGTCAGCCGCTCCAGGCCTTGAGCGGCAGCCAGCCAGGGACCGCACCGCCCGGCACACCACTCACAGCGACGACAGCACGTGGCCACCGTCAACAGTAATGCTTGCTCCGGTCATCAACGAGCCGGCATCGGACGCCAGCAGCAATAACGGTCCGTTCAGTTCATGCAGCTCACCGGTGCGGCGTTGTGGAATACGTCGGATCAGCGCCTGGCCCTCCTCGGTTTTGAACCACTCATTATTCAGTTCAGTCTGGAAGTAGCCGGGGCAAATCGCATTCACCCGAATGTCGTGTGGGGCCAGTTCAAGTGCCGCCGCCCTGGTAAATTGCACCACGCCGGCTTTGGTCGCGGCATAGTTGGTCAGGGCTTTCTGCACGCGCTGTGCCAGGATCGAGGCAATGTTGATCACACTGCCGCCCTGGCCCGCGGCAATCATTCGCCGGGCACTCTCGCGTGTCACATAAGCGACGCCGTTCAGATTAGTGTCAATGACGTTGGTCCAATCCTCATCGCTCAGTTCAACCAGCAATTTCGGAATCGTGATACCGGCGTTGTTCACGATCACAGTGGCAGTGCCAAACGTACTTTCTGTGTGATCCAGCGCCGCACGGATGCTCTCACTGCTGGCAACATCCATGGTCACTGCAATCGCCTTGCCACCGCCAGCGTTGATGGCCTGCGCCTGCTGTTCGATCAGCTCTGTACGTCTTGCAGCCAGCACCACGCGGGCACCGGCCTGCGCCAGCACGGCTGCAAAATGCCGACCAAAACCACTGGAGGCGCCCGTCACCAGCGCAACTTTATCGTGCAGCAGGAAGGGTTGCAGGATGTCATTCATTCTTGTCGGTCCTGTAGGTGGTGTTTGCGGCGGTCAGTGCAAGTACTGGCACGTGCCACTGGCGGGCAGGCCATGCATAGCGGCAAGCGCGAGCCAAGTTCTGCGCGCATCAAAGAATCGTTGTGCGGGCCAGGCCAGGCACAGCGCGCACGTTTACTTTTGCAAAATCGTGACGGCACTGATACCGGGCGCGCCATAAACATGCGTATAGGCCAGTTTCGGATCGCCCGGCACCTGGCGCTCACCCGCCGCGCCGCGCAGCTGCGCCACGTTCTCGTACACCTGGCGCAGACCTGACGCGCCAATAGGTTCGCCATTGGCTATACAGCCGCCGTCGGTGTTCACCGGCATTCTGCCGTCGATATGCGTTGCGCCGCTGGCCAGCAAATGTTCCTGCTCGCCATGTTCACAAAAGCCGTTTTCAGCCATGTGCATGATCTCGGCCCCGGCCTCGGTATCCTGCAGTTGCATCACATCGATATCTTTGGGCCCCACTCCCGCCATTTCAAACGCGGCCCGGGAGGCGTCCACCGTGGGGCCGTCAACCTGCTGCAGCGCCTGACTGGGCGCAAACACCTCGAAAGAGCCAAAGCGGCGCGACCTGAATGATGCGGCCTTGAGATACACCGGCGTGCGGGTATAGCGGCTGGCGTGATCGGCCCGACACAGTATCAGGGCCACACCTCCTTCAGAGGGAGAACAAAACATATACTTGGTTAGCGGATCGTTAACCATCGTGGCGCTTTTGATCTCATCCAGGCCAATCGGCTCGCGGCGCCAGGCGTTGGGATTTTTCGCGCCATTGATAAACGACTTTTCGGACACCCGCGCCAGCGAGTCCGTCGAAATACCGTAGTCGTGCATGTACTTCTGGATTTTCATGGCAAAGAACTGGGTCGTCATCATCATACCCACCTCGCCGTACCACTGGCCAATGCCCAGTTCTTTGGGATCGGCGTTGAAGGCGCCACGATCATGTTTGTCAAAACCCGCCACCAGGCCAATATCGTACTGGCCTGACTTGATCGCGTTGTAGGCTGAAATCAGGGAACTGCCACCGGTCGCGCAGCCATTGGCTACATTGATAAAGGGAATACCCGTCAGCCCCAGTTCATTGACCAGCGCATCCGCGCTGCCCGCACTGGCGCTACCACCAAAGGCAAACTGGATGTCGCGCCATTCAACACCGGCATCCTTGAGCGCAGCACGCGCCGCATAGGCCCCCTGCTGCAACCCGGTGCGCGCCGGGGTGCGTCCAAACGGGTGAATTCCAATACCAACTATTGCTACGTCCATGCTGTTCTCTCTCTATCGATTACGCGCGATACATCCGGACAGGCCAGGGTTATTGAACCGGCCTGAAGAAGAAGCTGATTACCTCGTTGCCGTCGTCATCGGTGCGATACGGCGCAAACACGACTTCCATCGGCATGCCGATCTGCAGCTTCTGCGGGTCGCTCTCGGTCAGGCGCCCCTCAACGCGTACGCCGCCGGGCAACTCGACATAACCCACCCCATACGGTTTGAAGGTTTCCATGGTTTCGCCGCTGTTATAGGGCGTTTTTGGCATGAAGTGCTGTACGGTCCACGTCCACAGGGTGCCCTGGTTCGGCAGCTCTTCTACGCTGACCTCCTGACCGGAGCAGGCCATGCAGGAATCAGCCACAGGAAAACTGGCGATACCGCAGTGCTGACAGCGGCTGCACAGCAGGGCCGGTTGGTCGGCGGGCCAGGTAAACAGACCCTCCGCGATAGGAACCTGATGGGGCATAACGTTACTCCCGTGTGTTGGTCGGCCAGCCGCGCCCTGAAGCGTGATGCCCGGCATCCAGTTTGCGTGAAACCCGTTAGTGACTCGTGTGCGTCTGTACACCTTTGCCAGGGGCCCACGTTCGATTGCAGCAGCGCTCAGAATAGCCAGGGGCGCCAAAGGCGCCGCTGTGGTTCTGCAGTACGCGTCCTTCAACCCGCAGGACGCCGGCGCCTTCATCGAGCGTTGACTCATCCAGCACAGGCGCATAGTTGCCCTGCACATAGGGAAACTCACAGGAATCCATCGCTGGTCTGGAGGTCATGCTCAGTCTCCTGCGCAGTGCTGGCTATCAGTTCAGGGTAAGACCCTGCATCCAGTTGGCATGAAAACCGTTGGGCACACGGGCGGGCACCTTGACCTTGGCGACCGGGCCACTGGCAAAATCACCGGCGCTCAAAATCGACAGGTAGGCGCCCTCTTCGGGGTTGTACACAAAACACATGACCCAGCCGTCGGCTTCCTTGTCGCTCTCGGGGTTGGCAACGTACACCGGCTCGCCGGCATTGGCCTCGGCGCCGTATTCCCAAAGCTGCGTCTGGCCAGTATGGAAATCGTAGCGGCCGGTGCAGTTATAGCCGTGTGCGTCACCCCAATCGCGATTCGAGGATGCGGCAAACCCGTAGCGGTACGTTTTACCCATGCGCCGCTCATCGACGCGAGAGAATTCGCAGAACACGTCGGAGAACTGCTCATTGCTCACCGCTTTGGTCTGCAGGTCGAGTTCCATGCGGTACATGCGCCGCGGCTGTTTTTCAACACCAGTGCCCTGCGCCTGGGTGAACGGTATGGAGTTGATCCAGACGTAATCGATAATGATCTTGCCGCCGCTTTCAAAGCCGTTACAAAAGTGCCAGCTGAAGAAGGCCTCGGTTTCAAAGACTTTCTGCCCGGAGCTGCCATCGCGCGGAATGACAATAATTTTGGTGCCCAGTTGCGCCTCCCACTCAAACGGGTCTTCTCCGCGCATGGCTTTTTCGAGGCTGTGAAATGCCGGGGCATAGAAAATAATCACGTAGTTGTCGGTAATCTGCAGATCGTGAATGATGCCCTTGCGCTCAAACTCGACCAGTGTGGTTTGCTTGTGTTTGGCGTTTTTGTCAAACACCTGCAAGTAGTAATTGGGGCTGTCCCAGCGCTGGGTGCAGGTAATAAGGTCGCCACTTACCGGGCAAATCTTGGGATGCGCCGTGAGCGCATCGCCAGGCTGCAGCGCGCCGTCGTAATCGAACAGACCTACCGTAGACAGGTCACTGTTGAGCAGGTGCGGGAAACCGCCTTCCCACATCGCGAGCAATTTGTTGCCGTGATAAATCACGTTGGTGTTTGCCGTATTGCGGATCGGGCTGGGCTCACCCCCGGCCGCTATCACCTCGGGCGGCACCTCGAGCAGCTTGCCTACGCTGCCGTAAATCATGCGGCCGAACTGGCGCTCTGTTTTCAGGTGGTTGGTCTCTACCCACCTGTTGCGGTAATGCACTTTGCCATCGTCAAAATAGACGGCGTGGATCATGCCGTCACCGTCCAGCGGATAGACGTAGTGATTGGGCTGAAACGCCACGTTGGCGCCGTCGCGCATGAAGGCGCCGGTGAGGCTTTGTGGCACGGTGCCTTCAACGGTTAGCTGGTTATTATCGAAATCGCTCTCTACCTCTACCGGGGCATAATTCCCCTGCAGGTAAGGAAAGGCACTCAAATCCATCACACAACCTCCATCAGGTATCCGCTATCAGGCAACCGGTTTCCACGGCAAAACGGCCGACAAAACTGGCCATCGATGTTAGCAGCTCACTTTATTAAAAAACAGTCCCGTCTGTTTATTTTTCCCAGGACCGCGGGTACAGTGAGGGCAGTCAACGGCGGAGATAGGAAAGATGCAGAATCTGGAAGATGAAATCGCGCTGCGCAACTTGATGGCGCGCTATGTAGACGCGGTAAACCGCTACGATGCCGATGCCTGGATTGCTACCTGGGCCGAGGATGGGGTGTGGAACCTCATGGGCAACCCGGTGCAGGGTCGCGACAACATCCTGGCGCTGTGGCAGCAAATGATGGCCAGCTTTGAGTACGCCCTGCTCTTGCCCAGTTCCTGCCTGTTTGAATTCCAGGGCGATAGCGCCACTGGCCACTGGTACCTGCACGAGTACAGCCGCGACCTCGATGGCAACAAAGGCACGCTGATCAGCCGCTACAACGATACCTATGTGAAAGTGAAGGGACAGTGGCTGTTTCAAAGCCGCGAGTACTGCTTCATCTACAACGGCCCACCGGATTTCAGCGGCGACTTTACACGACCGGCCTGATGCAAACCCCTGCGCCGGGCACCGCTGCAGCAGCCGGTGCGCTCAGGGTCCATGCCTGGCAGCGGTGCTAGGCTTGCGTGGCTGTGTTCAGGCGATGGCGATTTTCGGGCAGCGGTTATCGGCACGTAACGGCTCTGGCCGGGCAGCGGCCCTCTTCAAACGGCGACGCTGTTCAAGCGGCGGCTAACTCCAGGCAAACAGCGGCTGGTCATAGTGATCAACGCGGGTTGCATCACCCTTGATCACCACCTCGGCGAACTGGTACAGCAAGGCGGCGGTGGGCGCATAGATCCTGTCGGCATCCAGGCGCATCGACAGCACCGGCCGGTCACTTTGCGCGATGCGCTCTTCCACCGGCGCATCCGGGTGCTGCAATTCCCTGAAGCGAATAAAGTGAATGGAGGCGACTTCATCCGGGTTGGGCGCCAACTGCGGCTCGTTGAGTCCACACCAGACGATCACCGGCGTAATACGGTACCCCGAGCGCGTGACGTAATCGTCCAGCCGGCCCAGCGCGGCCCTGTGGGGCAACTGCAAGTCTATTTCTTCACGCAGCTCCCGCAGCGCGGCCTGCTCGGGCGATTCCCCCCTGTCGATTCTGCCACCCGGCAGTGCCCACTGACCACTGTGCGCGCGCAGGCGCGACACGCGCCGCGTGATGATGAGCGCCGGTTCATTGTCGACGACGGTCACAGGCAACGTCACCGCCGCCGCACGTAACTGCGCCAGCGGCTGTCGGCGTACCGCAAAATTATTCAGATTGTGGCGAATGTGGCGCCGCAACTGCAGGGAGAACGCTTGCTTTTCCAGTGCTTTCATCATGAGTGGCCTGTACTTTAAACCATTTGCAGTGCCGCTGGTGCAGGTTTCAATATACACTGCGCAGTCTTTCTTGCGGCCAGCGGCAGCACTGCAGCGACATCCGGCGCAGCAGCAGGCATCGACGCAGCCATCGGACCGCACTGGAGTGCAGGCTCTGGCGCACACGCGGGCCAGCAGCACGCGCAAATACGGCAAACCAACAGCATCGGGAACGCAGCATGAAGAATACTATCGGAACATTGGGCGTGTGGTCGTTCATCGACAACATGAGCGCAACAGAAACAGTCAACTTCTGCCGCCGGCTGGAACAGTGGGGCTATGGCGCCCTGTGGATTCCCGAGGCTGTAGGGCGTGACCCGTTCACCACCATCAGCTACCTCGCGGCGAACACCCAAAGCCTGGTGTTCTGTACCGGCATCGCCAACATCTACGCGCGTGATGCGATGTCCATGAACGCCATTCGCCAGACGCTCTCTGAACTGGTGCCGGGTCGCTTCATGCTGGGTATGGGTGTGTCCCATGCGCCGCTGGTCGCCGATATTCGCGGCCACGATTACAAAAAGCCGGTCACCACCATGCGCAACTACCTCGACGCCATGGACAGCTCCCTGTTTATGTCAGTACCGGCGCCTGAATCCGCGCCGATTGTACTGGCCGCGCTGCGCACCAACATGCTCAAGCTCGCGGCTGAAAGAACCAGCGGCGCGCACCCCTATTTTGTACCGCCCGAACATACCGCCAAGGCCAGGGAGACCCTAGGCAAAGACGCGCTGTTGTGTCCGGAACAAATGGTCTTGCTCGAATCCGACCCGGACAAGGCACGCGCCATCGCGCGCCAGCATATGGCCACCTATATCGACCTGCCCAACTACCGCAACAATCTGCTCGAAACGGGTTTCACCACCGAAGATTTCGAAAACGGCGGCAGCGACAAGCTGGTCGATGCGATTGTGGCGTGGGGCTCAGAGGAGTCGATTCGCGATCGTATCCAGGCCCACTGGGATGCGGGGGCAGACCACGTCTGCATCCAGCCCTTCAAGAACGACGGTGAGATGGGCCCGGACGAAACACTGCTGGAGCTGCTGGCCCCGGGCTAAAGCACTCCGACCGCTGAAACGCAGAGCGCAGCGCCACGCCCGCGCAACTTACTCCGGGAGGCTGATCACCAGCTTGCCGCTGTTGGAGCCGTCGAACAATTTGAGGAAGGTCGGCAGAATGTTGTCCAGGCCTTCCACCACTTCCTCGCGAAACTGCAGCTTGCCGGCCATCAGCCACTCTACCAACTGGCCCACACCCTCGGGGAAGCGTTCCATGTAATCGATCACGACGAAGCCCTGGATGGTCACGCTGTTGGCCACAAGTTGCCACAGGTTCTTCGCGCTGGGGCCGGGGGCATCGGCAATGTTGTAGGTTGATATCCAACCACACACCGCCACGCGGGCAAACTTGTTCAGGCAGGCCAGCGCCGCATCGAGGATGTCGCCGCCGACATTATCGAAATACACGTCCACACCGTCCGGACAGGCTTTGCTGATTGCCGCTGCATAGTCACCGCAACTGCGGTAATTGATCACCTCGTCAAAGCCCAGCTCGTCTTTCAGCCACTGGCACTTGTCATCGCTACCGGCCATGCCGACCACGCGAGCGCCCTGCATTTTTGCGATCTGCCCCACGATCGACCCAACGGCGCCCGCCGCCGCACTGACCAGCACGGTTTCACCCGCCTTGGGCTTGCCGACCTCAAGCAAGCCAAAATAAGCCGTCAGGCCGGTTGGGCCAAGCACACCCAGAAAATAGCTCAGCGGAATACCCGCAGACTCGTCGAGCTTTGAGCACATGGCGGCGGGGACTGTGGTGTATTGCTCCCACCCACCCATGACCATGGCCACATCGCCTGGCGCAAACTCCTCGCTGGCGCTCTTTACCACCCGCCCTATGACCGATGCACGTACGGCATCGCCCAGCGCAATTGGCTCTATATAGTTTGGGTCGTCACCCATCCAGCCCCTGATCGCCGGGTCCAGCGAGATGTACAGGTTGCGCAGAACCACCTCACCCTCGGCGGGTTCATCCACAGGGACGTCGCGATAGGGAACATCCGCGGGCGTCGGCGCGCCGTTTGGCCGGGCAGCGAGATAGTACTGGCGGTTAGTTATTGTGGTCATGGTGATCAGTGCTCGTAGTGATTAGTAGTGATTAGTAGTGATTAAAAGATGGTTAAAGGGTGATTACGGGGTAGGCACAGCATTGGCGTATGCGGCGCCGCCATTAAACCGCGTACCCGGGAACTGCGCCTGCAAGGCGTGTCGAACAGCGCCCAACTTAGCCGCTACCAAAAAAGCAGTCAACCCTGATTGTTTTACTCTGACCCTTCTGCTACCTTTTTCGAACCTTTATTCTCTAACGTCGGGCAGCGAGTTGCCCGCCCGGGACACGCCATGACCGTAATCATCGCCGGCACGCTTCATCTACCCGAGGGCGACCGCGAAACTGCCCTGCAGGAAACCGCCAGCCTGGTGGTGGAGACGCGCGACCAGCAGGGCTGCGAGCACTATGTATGGTCGGCTGACCCCACCTCTGCAACGCGCGTGTATGTGTTTGAGAAATGGTCCTCAGTTGAGGCACTGGCGGCGCACCTGGCGGGACCCTACTACCAGAACATGCTGGCAAGCCTTGGCAAATACGGCATTGCTGACGCCGACGTTGCGAAATACCGAATTGATCTGGAAGAGCCCGTCTACGACCCGCAAGGCACACCCAGGGCCGACTTCTTTACCGAATAACCAACACTCCCGGCCACCAGCACACGGTGCTGCGGCTGCTACAACACTGCGCGGAATCTGATCATGACAAAACAAGTAAAAACCTACTGTCGTTTCTGCCACGCCTATTGCCCCATGGTGGCAACCGTGGAGAACAACAAGCTGATCGACCTGCAGCCCGATACCGACAACGAAGTCTATGGCGGTTACACCTGTATCAAGGGGCGCCAACTCATCGAACAGATCGATCACCCCACGCGGTTACAGCAGTCACAGAAACGCCAGGCCGACGGCAGCTATGCCGACATTGCCACCGCCAGCGCGCTGGACGAGATCAGCGACAAGCTGCAGGCGATCCTTGAAAAATACGGGCCGCGCAGTATCGCCAGCTACAACGGTACGTATTCCTATCAGAATTCGGCAGCTCACGATGTTGCGCGCGCCTTTCACGGGGCCATCAGTTCACCCTCCTACTACACCAGCGTGACCATTGACCAACCGGCCAAAGTGGCTATTGGCCCGGCGCGCATGGGCTGGTGGAACGGCGGCGGCCACATGTGGAACGACTCCGACGTTGCCCTGATTATCGGTTGCAACACGCTGGTGTCGCATTTTTCCATTCCCGGTGGCATCCCGTCGTTCAGCCCGCACAATGCGCTACGCGAGGGCAAGAAGCGCGGCATGAAAGTCATCTGCATCGACCCCCGTGAAACCGAAGTCGCCAAACGCGCGGACCTGCACCTGCAGGTACGCCCCGGCCATGACGCTGCCCTGGTCGCTGCATTGCTCAACGTGATTATCAGCGAATCCCTGTACGACAAGGCGTTCTGTGACGAACACACCGACCACTTCAGCGCACTGGCCAGCAAGGTGAGCGAGTTTACGCCAGAGGCCGTGGCCACGGCGGCCGGCATTACTGCGCAGCAGATCTACGACGCGGCGCGGCTGTTTGCGGCCGGGCCACGCGGTACCGCAACGACCGGCACCGGCCCGGAGATGGGGCCACACCCCAATTTATTGCAGCACCTGGTGCAAAGCCTCAATGCGATCTGTGGCCGGTTTTGTCGCGAGGGCGAACGCATGCCCAACCCTGGCGTGTTAACGCCGGACATCCCGCGCCTGGCACAGGCGACCGGGCCGCAACAGCAGTGGTTGAACGAGTGCGTCAAAAGCCGTGTGTCCGACGACATCGGTGAAAGCACCGTGCTGTCACCCTACGGGCCCAAACCGGAAATGCCCACCGCTGTGCTGACGGATGAGATACTGACCGAAGGTGAAGGCCAGATCAAAGCGCTGCTGGTGATCGGCGGCCAACCGCTGCTGGCCTTTCCCGACCAGGAGAAAACACTGCGCGCCCTGCAGTCGCTGGAACTGCTGGTATGCGTCGATTTAAAAATGTCGCCCACGGCACAGTTGGCCGACTATGTGCTGGCACCCAAGCTGTGCCTTGAGCGCGAGGACGTTACCCTGCTCACCGACATCTGGCACGACAAACCCTATTCACAGTACACCCCGACAGTCGTCGAGGCCGAGGGCGACAAAATAGAAGAGTGGGAGCTTTTCTGGGAACTCGGCAAGCGCATGGGGCTGGACCTGCACATGGCCAACGGCCCTATCGATATGGTCAACAAACCTGCCAAGTTTGATTTGCTCAAGCTGATCACACAGGGCTCGCGCGTACCGCTGGAAGTGATTCGCGACACGCAGGGCGGCAAGGTCTACGACGTGCCCGATGTGATTGTCGGCCCGCCTGATCCAGAGACCGCGCAGCGGCTTGAACTGTACCCGCCGGGCCTGGACGAGGAGCTGGCCAGCGCACTTGCCGACCTCAACGCCGCGTCCAGTGCAGACTATCCACTGCTGCTGATCAGCCGGCGCATGAAAAACACCTACAATTCCACCGGGCCGGAACTGAGCTTGTTGAAAAAGAAAGGCACCACCAACCCGGCGTTTATGCACTCACAGGAGCTCGAGCGCTGGGGAATCAGCAGCGGCGAGATCATCAACGTGCGATCCGCAAAAGGCATGATCCCTGCAGTGGCCCAGGCCAGCGACGATGTACGCCCCGGCGTTATCTCAATGGCCCACTGCTGGGGCGGCTCCCCGGATCCGGAAGCAAACAGTGACGGCAAGGTGCGTGATATTGGCAGCAACACCAATCGACTGATCGATAACCGTAAAAACAACGAGAGGTACTCAGGCATGCCACGTCAAAGCTGCATTCCGGTTGCCGTCAGCAAGCTGTCCTGAACTCTCCAGCCCTACACCAGCTGCAAGCCCGGGAGACTGCGTCATGAGTAACAACAGGCCTTTTCGATTCTCACTGCAAAGCTTCAACACCGACTCGCCCGCCAGCTGGCGCGAGCTGATACGAAAAACCGAAGACCTTGGCTATTCGACGTTTTTTCTTGCAGATCATTTTCTGAGCCCGGGGCCGGCGCTGGACAGCACCTTCCATCCGCCGCAGATGTTGGCCGCCGTGCCGGCGATTGCAATGGCGCTGCAGCAGACCACAACGCTGCGCGTGGGCTGCCGCGTATTCTGCAACGACTACCGGCAGCCCATCATGCTGGCCAAGGAAGCGGCCACCATGGATTACCTGTCCGAGGGACGCCTGGAGTTTGGCATTGGTGCCGGCTGGATCAGGAATGAATACGAGGCAGTCAACCTGCCCTTTGATGAGTTTCCCCAGCGCTTCGAACGCTTTGCTGAATTCGTGCATGGCTACAAGGCGTTCATGCGCGGCGAGCCGTTGGCTATCGATGGCGACTTTATCAAGTGGCATGGCTTTCACGGTACGCCGGCACCGGCACAAACACCCCACCCTCCCCTGATGATTGGCGGTGGCAGCAAAAGAATCCTCGAATTCGCCGGCCAGGAGGCCGACATCGTCAGCCTGAATTTTAACAATCGCGCCGGCATGCTCGGCCCGGACGGCATGAACTCCGGGCTGGCAGAAGCCACCGCAAAGAAAATACAATGGGTAGCGCAGGGCGCTGGCGCGCGCTTTGACAACATTGAGCTGGAAATCGGCGCCTACAACACCATCATCACGGACCACGCGGAGCCCACCGCAGCGGCAATTGGCGAGGCGCTGGGCATGAGCACGCAGGACATCCTCTTGCACCCACACTGCCTGATCGGCAGCGTGGATTACATCTGTGACGAACTGCTACGCCGCAGGGAGACCTACGGCATCTCGTACATCGCCGTACTTGATGATGGCGAAAACAACATGGTCGAGGCGTTTGCTCCCGTAGTAGCACGCCTGGCCGGCAAGTAAACCGCGCTCAGGCGCCCAAGGAGACAACCCATGCTGAAACTTTCCGACCCCACTTTGCTGCGCAATCAGCTGTACATTGACGGCACATGGACGGACGCGGACAGTGGCGCAACCATGCCGGTACTGAACCCGGCGACCAAAGAGGAAATCGTTGCCATCCCCAATGCCGGAGCCGCTGAAACACGGCGCGCGATTGAGGCAGCTGAGACGGCCTTCCAGAGCTGGCGCCACGTGGTTGCCAAGGAGCGTTCCGCCGTGCTCAAGCGCTGGTTCCAGCTTATTATGGAGAATCAGGAGGACCTGGCCCAACTGATGACCGCCGAACAGGGCAAACCCCTGGCAGAGTCGCGCGGCGAAGTCGGCTACGGTGCCGCTTTCGTTGAGTGGTTCGCCGAAGAGGGGCGCCGCATCTACGGTGATACTATCAGTGCGAACAACCCCAACCAGCGCATCGTTACCCTGAAACAACCGGTGGGTGTGGTCGCTGCGATCACGCCCTGGAACTTCCCCATTGCGATGATTACACGCAAGGTCGCGCCGGCACTGGCTGCCGGCTGTACCGTGGTGCTCAAACCCGCAACAGAGACACCACTGTGTGCGCTGGCGCTGGCCGAACTGGCGCATCGTGCCGGGGTACCCGCCGGCGCATTCAGCGTGGTGGCCGGCAACAACGCGCGCGCTATCGGCGGTGAAATGACCGGCAACCCGATTGTGCGCAAACTGACCTTCACCGGCTCTACAGAAATCGGCAAAGTGCTGATGGAACAGTGCGCCGGCACGGTCAAGAAAACCTCCATGGAACTGGGTGGCAACGCACCCTTTATCGTCTTCGACGATGCGGACCTCGATGCCGCGGTCGCCGGCTGCATGGCGTCGAAGTTCCGCAACGCGGGTCAGACCTGCGTGTGCGCCAATCGCATCCTGGTGCAGGACAGCGTGTTCGACGCGTTTGCAGAAAAACTGGTTGCCGCGGTCAAACAGCAGAAGCTGGGCAACGGCGCTGATGCCGGCGTGACCATGGGCCCACTGATTAACGACGGTGCCTTCGAGAAAGTCACTTCAATTCTCAATGAGGCCACCGGCAAAGGTGCCAAAGTCCTTGTCGGCGGCAGCACACCAACGACAGGGCAGAACTTCTTCGCCCCGACAGTGCTTGTGGACGTCGATGACTCCATGGAAGTGTACAACGAGGAAATCTTCGGGCCGATTGCGCCACTGTTCAGATTCAGCACCGAGGAAGAAGCGATTCGCATCGGCAACGACACGCCCTTTGGGCTGTCTGCCTACTTCTACGCCCGGGACATCGGCCGTATCTGGCGCGTCAGCGAGGGGCTGGATTACGGCATCGTCGGCGTCAACGAGGGCATCATCTCTACCGAGGTCGCACCCTTCGGTGGCGTGAAGGAATCGGGTATTGGTCGCGAGGGTTCCAAGTACGGCATCGACGATTACCTGGAAATCAAGTACCTGTGCATGGGCGGCGTCAACGACTGAGCAGCCTGCCTGACAGCGCGCGCCGGGGCATGACCGGGGCGCGCGACATCCGTTTTACTCCTGCCGGCACGCATCAGTGGGCCGCGGTGCGAATATTTAGTCGATAAGACTCCCCGCTTCTGGTTATAATCTGCCTTCATCCTGTTTTAATCAGTCCTGTTTGTTTTTTTGTTGTTTTTGTAAAGGCACCGCGATCCATTATGGCTACCAAGAAACCCAAGCCGACGAAAACAAGCGTCGAAGCAAAAGCCCCCTCCGACATTAGCTGGCAGGCACAGAAGAGCGCGATGACCCGTGACCGCATTCTGGATGCGGCCATTAACTGCTTTATCAACCTGGGTTACACCAACGTCACCACCGCCAAGGTGGCACAGGCTGCCGGCGTGTCGCGCGGTGCGATGCTGCACCACTTTCCCTCGAAAACCGAACTGATACAGGCCGCAGTGGAATACCTGCACGATAAACTGATCGAAGATTACACCCAGCGTGTGAGCAACATTCCTGCTGCGCTGCAGGGCCCCGCGCGCCGCAGGGCCGGCGTTGAGGCCTACTGGGAGCACCTTACTGGTGACCTTTTTGTGGTCTATCACGAATTGTGCACCGCCAGCCGCTCTGACCCAGAGCTCAAGGCGATACTGGAGAGCTCCCAGCAGGCCTTTGAACAACACGTGCGCGAATCCAACGAAGCCCTGTTTGCCGAATGGAAAGACCGCGGCGAGCGCTTCTTGCTCGCCATGGACGTGACCAAGTTTATGATGGAAGGCCTGGCCGCCAGCCGCCTGATGACACATCGCGAAGAGCGCGTCAGCCGGCTTATGAACTACCTGTCTGACCGCCTCGAGGAAATCTTCGAAGAAGAGGAAAGCTCCGCTATCGGTCGCCATACCAAAGGCGCATGACGGGACGCGCCCGGTGACCGATAACTGGAAGCTGGGCCTGACCTTCGCGCTGATTACGACGGTGATGTGGGGGCTCTTGCCGCTGGCACTCAAGGAGGTGCTGGCCGTGATGGATCCGCTCACGATCTCCTGGTATCGCTTTTCCATCTCTGCCCTGATTGCACTGCTGTGGTATGGACACCACAGCGGCCCGGCCCTGAAGTCCCTGCTGGCCAGGCCCCATGCGCGCTGGAGCGCACTGGCCGTGTTGGGTCTTTGCGGCAACTACCTGCTGTACATCTGGGGGCTGGATCACACCAACCCGGGCGCTTCCCAGATTCTGATCCAACTGGCCCCCTTCCTGTTGCTCATCGCCAGTGTGGTGTTCCTGGGCGAGCGCTTGCCCGCCTGGCAGTGGCTGGGTGTGGCGGGTTTCAGTGTGGGCATGCTGCTGTTTTTTCACCAGCGCATCGCGGCCAGCGTGCCGACGGAGCCAGGTTACGCCCTGGGTGCCCTGCTGCTGGTGGGCGCCGCCATTGTCTGGACAGGTTATGGCCTGGCACAGAAAAAACTGCTCAGCCACTTTCATGCCAAAGACATTCTGCTGCTGATCTGCCTGGGGGGAAGTGTACTGCTGCTGCCGCTGGCACAACCGGCGCAGGCCATGGCGCTGACCAGCCAGCAGCTGCTGCTACTGCTGTTTGCCGGGGTTAACACGATTGTCGCTTACGGTGCCTTTGGGCTGGCCATGAGCTACTGGGACGCATCGCGCGTCAGCGCAGTGATTCCGCTGACGCCGCTTTTTACACTACTGTTTACCTACGCCTTCAATCACTTTTTGGGTCTGGACATCATCGCAGAACCGCTGGATTGGCTCGGCGGCATGGGAGCCGTGCTGGTTGTGTTGGGTTCGGGGCTGGCAGCTATGCCGCGCCAGCGCGTGAGTACGGGCCAGGCCTGACTCTGTGCCTGACTCTGTGCCTGACTCTGTGCTTGTATCTATGCGTATGTCTGCCGCTCTGTGCGTTGCTGTGCTTGTGCCTGTCCATCACTGCCCTGACAAACCCGCTGCGCCCTCTTGGGCACGGTTACGGCTCAGCCCGCGGCGGCAAACCGCTCAAGGTGATACTGCTCATCGCCATACAGCTTACCCAGCAATAGCAAACGCTTGTAGTGGTGACCGATCACCAGTTCATCGGTCATGCCGATGCCGCCATGCAGCTGTATGGCCTGCTGCGAGACAAACCGCGAGGCCTCGGCAAACTTCACTTTCAGCGCAGCACAGGCAGCATCCGCTGCCGCACTGCCCTGCCCCAGCAAGATGGTTGCGTTGAGCACCAGGGAACGCGTTTCCTCGACCTTCATGAACATATCGGCCATGCGATGCTGCAATACCTGGAACCGACTGATGGGCTGGCCGAACTGTTGCCGCGTCTTGGTGTATTCCACCGTGGCGTCCAGTAGCGACTGCATGGCACCCAGTGCCTCGGCACCCATGGCGACGGTCACATGGTTGAGCGCCGTTGCCAGCGCGGCCTGGCCATCAGGCGACTCGCCCAGCCGCTCGGCCGCTGCGTTATCCAGTACCAGGTGGGCACCTCCACTGCCATCTACTGCCACGAAGCGCTCGCGGGACACCCCGGTCGCGGTGGCATCAATGACATACAGCCCTACAGCACCGTCATACAGCGCGGTCACCAACAGCTGATCCGCACAGTGTCCGTTGAGCACCGCAATCTTGCGTCCGCTCACGGCAAAGCCATCGCCCTGCGCCACGGCGCGGGTCGTCACCTGCCCGAGGTCAAAATCACTGCCGCGCTCGGCAAAGGCAAAAGCCCACTGTGCACTGCCGTCAATAATTGGCGGAATCCATGCCGCCTGCTGTGCCTGCGTACCGGCGCATTGCAGCAGATTGCCGCAGGTCACCACAGTATGCAGGTACGGTTCGCGCACCAGCGCCCTGCCCAGCGCCTGCGCTACCACCATGGTGCCGGCGGGCCCCGCGTCAAAACCGCCCAGAGCCTCGCCAAAAGGCACAGACAACCAGCCCAGTTCGGCAAATTGCTGCCAGGCGTCGGCGTCAAACCCCAGCTCGCTGTGCTGCAGCCTGCGGTGCCGCTCTACGGTGCAGTTCTCACTGACGTACTTGTCCACGCTATCACGCAGCAGCACCAGCTCTTCACTGAGACTAAAATCCACGGAAAACCCTTGTATATCAGATTGAAACCGGCGCAGGCCGATCAGGAAAAGTGACTGACATGCTAACAAACGCCCCCGGCCAAAACAATCAGTCGATACTGTTTTATTTGTGGGTGGATTGAAATAGACTCGATACCCATGCACCTGGCCGCCCCCTCCGCCGCCACTCACCAGGACACCGCGCCATGACTCGACTCAACCTCAGTGCCGACGACGTACTCACAACGACACGCGCCGTGCGCAAACGCCTGGATTTCGAACGTCCGGTCGAAGACGCCGTCATTCGCGAATGCCTGGAGATCGCCCTGCAGGCTCCTTCCGGCTCCAATTCACAGGGCTGGCATTTTGTAGTGGTCACGGATCGCGCAACAATCACGGCCATTGCCACGCTCTACCAGCGGGCATTTGCCGAGTATGTCGAGGGGCCCAACAAGCCCACCGAACAACACAGGGATGACCCTGCGATGGCGCCGGTACAGGCACGCGTGGAAGATTCCGCCAGCTACCTGGCGGCAAACCTCAGTCGTATCCCGGCCCTGCTGATCCCATGCTGCACCCGACCAGACACTCCCGGCTTGCCGCTGGCGGCCAGCGCAGCGATTTATGGTTCAATCCTGCCCGCAACCTGGAGCTTTATGCTGGCCGCCCGCGAACGCGGCATTGGCACCTGCTGGACCACCCTGCATCTCAACCATGAGCAGGAAATCGCTGCACTTCTGGATATACCGGCAGACATCGCACAGGTTGCACTGATCCCCATCGCCTACACCCTGGGCACCGCATTCAAAGCGGCGCCGCGCAAATCGCTGGACGGCGTACTGCATATGAACACCTGGTAGCCGCATTTATGGATCTGGGAATACGTGGCAAAGTAGCGCTGGTCAACGGTGGTAGTGCCGGGCTCGGCCTGGGTGCAGCACGGGCGCTGGCGGCTGAAGGCGTCACGCTATTTCTTAGCGCGCGCGGTGAAGAACGCCTGCATGCGGCCGCCCGTGCTATCGAGGCAGACACCGGTGCCCGTGTCGTGCCTGTTGTCGCTGATCACGCCAGTGCAGCCGGCAGGGAGAAAATCCTCTCGATCTGCCCGCAGCCCGACATCCTGGTAGGCACCTGTTCACCGGCACCGTTCACGCCTGACTTCCGCGATATCAGCACCGAGCAATGGCGCGAGCACCTCGAGGTGGGGCTGATCAGCCCGGTGGAATTCATGCGCGCAACCATCGACGGCATGTGCGAGCGGGGCTTTGGGCGTATCGTCAATATTTCGACCGCGGCATCCAAGTTTCCAGCGGAAATCCGCTCGCTGTCCGGCCCGCCGCGCGCCGCCCTGTCCAACTACACCGCGGGCATCGCCAAACGCGTGGCGCAGCACAATGTCACCATTAACAACCTGCTGCCTGGCATGCACCACACGGCCACCGCGCAGCAACGCTTCACACAAATCGCTGCAGAACGCGGCACCAGCTACGAAGAGGCCGTTCAGTCGTGGATCGATGAGTGGCAGATTCCCGCCGGGAAATTTGGCAGTATTGACGACTTCGGTGCAATCTGTGCGCTGTTGTGCAGCGCACAGGCCAACTACATCATTGGCCAGAGTATCGTGGTGGACGGCGGCGTCAGCAACACCACATTCTAGGCTGGCGCAACACAGTCAACACCCGGGCAATCAGCACAAGGATAGCGACATGACCAGCACAGCAACCCCTATCGACTACCCTGCCGGCGACGGCCAAACCGTCTGCAAGGGCGTGTATTACACACCGGACACTGCCGGCACGGCACTACTGCCTGTCGTGCTTATCTGTCACGCATGGGACGGACTTTTACAGGAAGTACACGACAAGGCGCAGAAACTCGCCGCGCATGGATTTATCGCCTTTGCCATCGATGTGTACGGCAACGGCAAAACAGAAACGGATTTTTCCCAACTGGAGGCGACGCTGACACCTTACATGGCCGACCGGGGCCTGCTGCTGAGTCGCATGCAGGCTGCCGTTGCCGCGGCAAAAACCCTGCCCGGCGCCGATACTGCGCGCATGGGCGCCATGGGCTACTGCTTTGGTGGCACCGCGGTACTGGACCTGGCCCGAGCCGGCGGCACTGACATCAAAGGCGTGGCTTCCTTCCACGGCGGCCTGCAAGGTAATGACCTTGAGGTTAACGGCCCTGTCAACGCCAGCGTGCTGGTGCTGCATGGTGAGGACGACCCGCTGGTGCCGCCGCAGCAGGTGCAGGCATTCAAGGCGGAGATGAACAGCCGCGCAGCGGATTGGCAACTGGTAGCGTACAGCAACACCATGCACGCTTTCACCCGGCCAGAGGCCAACAACCCCGACTTTGGTGCAGTTTACAATGCAAGAACCGACCGGCGTTCGTGGCGGGCCATGCTGGATTTCTTTAATGAGGTCATCTAGCCGGACCGGGTCCTGGCGATGACACGCTCAGCCACGCCAGATGCAGCCGCTATTGCGGCACTGCTTGGGCACCGATTTCCCGGCGGTCGCTACCGTATTGCGCACTGGGAGAATTTTCTGCTCACGGAATGCACCGGTGCCAAACTGCTGCCCGACGGCCGCGTGCATCCTGTGGCCCTGTTTCACCTGCCGCTGGCGGGCGCGGGCACATCAATCGCTGAAATGTTTGCGCTGGGCCAGGCTGAATCCGACCTGTCCATACTGATCGAAAGCTACGACTGGGAGATGTTCCAGGCGCTCTATGAGGACGTCGAGTACATTGTCAGTGGCAGCATTACCGCAGCCGAGCGCCGTCACACTGCCCAGGGCAAGCCCTATGATCGCATTCAGTTCGCTTTCGACGTGCGGGCCCCGGATGCCAGCCCGGTTGCGCGTACGACAATCACCTGGCACTACACGAGAGACACGTTGTGAGCGTTGAGCCTGGTGATCCCATTCCCGACTGGGTGATGCCCTGCGTGTCGGCACAGCGCATGCAAACCATGGCGGCCATTCTGCGCGACCCCAATCCACTGCACTGGGATCGAGACGCCGTCAATGCACTGCCACTGGGGTTGGGCAAGCGCACGATCAACCAGGGCCCGCTGGGGTTGTCGTACATGATTAACATGCTGCAGGCGTGGGCCGGGCCAGACTGCATACGCCGCATTGTGATGCGCTTTCCCGACGTCGTGCTCGATGGCGACCAGGTGACCGCGCGCGGCGTGGTAGACAGCGTGTATACAGTAGACGCCGAACAACGCGCAGACTGCCGTGTATGGCTGGAACATGACGAGCGCGGCATATTACTGGAAGGCAACGCCACGATCACGCTGCAAGCCCGGCAGTAATGGCGTCTGCACTTACGCCTGCCCCCCACTATTGTGATTTGCATGCGCGATGCAGCCTCACCCTTTATACTGCCCGTCTTCGCCCACCCGCTGCATCACCAAAGAGCCATCCACTATGCCACGACACACGCTTTACCCAACTGCCTCCAGCAACAAGCCCGGCCGACGAGGAATGACTGCCGCCTGCACCACTGCCGCTCGCCTGCTCTGCATACTCTTGCTGTGCACAGCCACAGGCAGCGTTGCATATGACTTCGACCCCAGGCCGATCATCAAGGATCTGGCATTGCGCGAGAGCGACACGCCCATGCGCGAGCACCCGGGCTGGGCGCCTGAAAAAGTGGCTGTTCTGATCATGCCCTTCGATGCCGGTTTGAGTGAACGCTACCGCGCTCGGCTGCAGCAGGTCGCAGGCGATGTCGAGCTTGTTTTCACCGGATTTGGTGGCGCGCAACTTGACCCGGCAACACTGGCGGAGGTCGATGCTGTGATTGGCATCTGTACGCCAGCACTGCTGCAGGGCGCCAGCGAGAAATTACGCTGGGTGCACAACTACAGCGTCGGCATGGATTTGTGCACGGGCGCAACACAGCAACAACTGGACAGTATCGTTTTTAGCAATAACCAAAGGTTGTCGGGGCCTGCGATTGCCGAGCACACTATTGCCATGCTGTTGTCGTTGTCGCGCAATCTGCCCGCCTATCACAAAGCGCAACAGGAGAAGCGCTGGGCGCAGCAATTAATGCGCGAAGTTACCTTCGGTGAACTCACCGGCAAGACTATGCTGGTCGTCGGCCTGGGAGGCATCGGCACTGAAATTGCGCGCCGCGCACATGGCCTCGGCATGCGCGTCGTTGCCACGCGTAACTCCAGCAGGAGCGGCCCGGATTTCGTCGAGTACGTGGGACTTGCCGATGAAATGGACACCCTGGCCAAAACCGCCGACGTCGTGGTGAACGCCCTGCCGCTCACGCCTGCCACCACCGGGCTGTTCGACCAGGACTTTTTCGATACGGTCAAACACGGCGCCATATTCCTGAGCGTCGGCCGCGGCCAGAGCACTGTAAGCAGCGACCTGGTGGCGGCGCTGGAAAGCGGCCAGATCTACGCCGCCGGCCTGGACGTGACCGACCCCGAGCCGCTACCCGCTGACAGCCCCTTGTGGTCGATGGACAATGTCATTATCACTCCGCACGTCTCGTCAGCCGGCAGGGACAGCTTCCGGCGCAGCCTGGTGATCGCAGCAGAGAACCTGCGGCGCTACGTGGCCGGCGAGCCAATGCTCAATACCGTCGACCTGCGGCGTGGCTACTAGCGCCTGGCCCTAGCCTGGCGCATACCACACAGGCGAACTCCACACACGTTCCTGAATGATGCGCGGCGTATCCGGGTCACTGCATGCGGCGGGCCGCTCGGCCACTGGCAACGACAGGCACTGCCGCCAGCTCCACCGACAGGAAGGGTTTTCCAGAGCACGCGTGTAGTAGGCAGCCGCCTGGTCGGGAGCGAAATCGGGGTCCTTCCAGGTCACACAGAGCTGGGTGCTTCCAGGCCCGCTGACAGCGCAGGTGGCCAGGTCCGCGGCAGCGCCGTTGTGCGCGTCACCGGCGACATCATGCACCGCCTGATGAAAGCGGCCCGCCTGATCATGCCAGACCTTGATAATCTGCAAGCGCTGCAGCAGGCCGCCCTCGGGGTCGGCCGCTACCGCTGCGGCAAAGACGGGTGATCCCGACAGGCGCCGCTCGATAACGCCGCCCATGGGCACACCGTGGGTGTAGCCCTTGGCAGCAAACTCACCGTTGCACATATCCTGGGGCAGATTCTCACCGACAAAAAAGCGCGGTTGCAGTCGCGGGCCGCTGGTGGCGAAAACCTCCCTGCGCTGCATGGCATCAAACAGTGCATCACGCGAGTTTTCCTGCGCCCATATGCCCATCAGCCCGCCCGGATTGCGCGCAGCATTGCTTCTACCGGCGAACCCCCTGCGGGTTGCATCGTCACTGCCGCCCAGTCGCTCCTGCACCGTGGTGTCGCGGTTGGCACAACAGCCGTCGAACGCATCTTCATCGACATCGCCCGGGCTGGCATTGTGGGTATCTGTACTACCGACAAAGCCAAAGCGATAGGGATTGATTCCAATACGCTGCTCTTCGGCCATGCCTTCTATCAATGCGTAACGCACAAAATCCAGTCGAGACTGACAGCCGAGCCCCATGATCGCGCCAGCACCGATGCCATCTTCACAATCTTGCGGGGCCATGTCGCCAAGGCCGCGCATTTTCTCAAAATCGCACAGCTCGTCCTCTCCAAACACCTGCCACATGCCCGGCTTGCACTCGGACTCCCCTTTCACCTGCATCATCTCAACCAGCGGCTCAAAACGTGCGCGCAATAGCGCCTGCCGGCGCTGCTCCTGCGCTGGCTCGGCACCCCACGCTATGGCAAATGAGCGACCATTGGAGACATTGGAATTGTGTGGGATAGACAGTGCCTCACAATCACCGGCCGCCTGGTTGCACAAGGCGTCGAGGGTATCCCACAGGCCCAGCGGATCGCTTTCTTCCAGGGAAGAGACCGGCAGCTCAGGCACCTGTTCGTTGCGAAAGATCACATTGCGGTGAACCTTGGAGCGGGCGCTTGAGTTGCTATACTCGTAAGCGTTGAAGGTCGTAAAGCGACAGCCCTGCGTTCGATCATAGTGCTGTTCCGCGCTGCGCTGAGTCTCCTGCCAGGCGCTTTTGAGGCCCTCGCGACACATTCCAGCGTCTGCTCCGCACACCTGCTCCTTGCGCTCGCCAAAGCCGATGATATTGAGCATGGGCGCTTTGCCAAACAATCGGCTCACGATGGAGTCCGGTGTTTCAATCTCTCCCCTGAAGGCCCTGCAAGATTCACTGCGGTAGCCCTTGAAACGCGGGTCGGTGCAAACACTGATTTCGCCCATCCATTCGGCGTGGTCGGTAACGGCGGCAAAATCCAGTGGCCGCTGCAGGCGAATACGTCGCTGGCCTACACGGTTTTCATCGAAGGGGCCCAGGCCAATCTCTTGACCGCGCGCGTAGCGGTAGGCGTCGTCGACCGTTGCAAGCATGTCTCTTCCGCGCGCGTCGAAAGAATAGGCGGTGTGTACGTGCAGATCGCCAAACCAGGCACGGCGCAGCGGTGTGTTGTCGGCGCAGGGAGTACGCCCCTGCGCTGACGCTGCCGGTGCGGCCGCCACGGGCGGAGTCCACTGGGCGGCGCGTGCACTGAGCAGTTCATGGCGATTCATCCACAGGCCAGCGCCCGCAATGAGAATCAGCAGTACAAAGGCAGCAATTGATTTTTTGAACAAAACGGCGGCACCTGATCGTTGTTATGGCGACATTACGGCACAGATCGCCGCCAGGCACAATTTCGCACGCCGCAATCCGTATTACTGGCCGGTGATGCCAGTAGCACGCCTGGCCATCAACTTACCCACCTTTGCCGTCGACCGGCGCAATCGACCCTGGGGCATGCCGCCGCTGGACAAGTCGCCCCGTCACGGTTTTGCCGGCACCCAGGTACCGTGAAACGACACCGGTACACGGTGTGAAACATGCGCCCGCCCGATTGGGCCCGCGGCAATGTTCTGTGCATCAAACACACACAGCGCACTGGTGTTTGTGGTGATCTCGTAGACACAGCAAAGTACGTATCCATCGCCCTCGGCCGCTGCTGCACTGCGCGGCACGAACATCGGCTCAGCGACATAGCCCGACTCAAACGCATAGGTATCTGCCTGCCCGGTCTTGACATTGAAGTGTACGATCGCGTTGTACACGACGTCTGAACCGGGAATTCTGGCAGGGATGGTTCTGTCAGATGAGGTGTACCAACCGTGCGAGTATTCGCGCATGGCAAAGCGCGGATCTATCACCGGGAACTCGGCGCCGTGGTCGGCCAGGTAGGCCATGTTTACCCGCGGGTTTGCAGCGTTGAGATCAATCGTCCAGCGTGCCAGTGAAGGGTGCACGTTGGGCGGCGTTGGCGTGCCGTCTGTCATGGGGAACAGCGGCGGGGAGTCAAAATGGCAGGCTTCAAGCGTGATCACACCGTTGTGGTCATGGCCGTTCATGAAATGAAAGACATAGCAGGCATCGCCTTCTATCCAGCGGATATCGTCCGGCGTTCCGGCACGCGGCATCACGCCAACCTGTGTTGGCATTTCCGGTTGCCAGGCAAACGGCGGCTTGCCTTCCATCGCACGCCCCATATCACCGGTGATCGGCATCACGGGAAAGAGGATATAGTTTTCCGTCACAACAAAATCGTGCACCATCGCGGCATAGGGTGCCTTGAAGACATGCGCCTCCTGCATAAAACCGGCGGCGTCAACGCGATACAAGCCCAGGTCGTCGGAGAACGGCCCAGTGGCCATATACGCGTGGAACAGCAGATCACCTGACACAGGGTCAACCTTGGGGTGCGCCGACATCGTCGTGTTCAGCTTGCCGTAAAAATTCCAGGCGCCGCAGGACTCCAGTGTGTCGGGATTCATCTCGAAAGGCAGGTGCCCCTCTTCCAGCAGTAATAAACGGTCGCCGTGATAGATGATCGACGTGTTGGCAACGCCTTCTTTATCGTTGAGTACAAAGTCCAGGTACTGCGGTGGAGTTTCCAGCGGGTTCATACCGCTAAACAGTGACTGCCCGGTGCGCTGTTCAATCTTGAAACGCTCAGTACGCGCCCAGCGATTCATGTGGCTAACGCGACCATTGTTGAACGTAAAGGCGTGTACCATGCCATCGCCGGTAAAGAAGTGATACTCGTTCTTCGGCGGCAGCTGCGGGTTGGGGCCGTTGCGGTAAAAGGTACCGTTGAGATCCGCAGGTATTTCGCCCTCGATCACCAGATCAGGGGCAGTGCACTCGGCGGTGAGTGGTTCGTAATAACCTTGCAAAAAAGCATTATCCGGCCAGGGCTGCATATTGTTCTCCTTGGAAGTGCGGCCCGATAGACGCGGGCCGCGCTGCGCGCGGCCCGCAATGACATGCGTCAGGCTGGACGCCAGCTGCCATGAAAGCCCGCCGGAATGCGGTGCGACAAATGCACCTTTGCCAGCGGCCCTGCGGCCAGTTCTAGCGCATTAAAAATGTACAGGCTGCTGGTACGCGTTTCGAAACTCGTGGCGACTGCCAGCAAGTAACCTTCACCCTCAGCAGCCTCGGCAGAGGCCGGGACAAAAATTGGCTCGGACACAATGGACTGACCGCAGGAGAAGCGATCGACCGCACCGGTCTCGTGGTCGAAGTGACCCAGGGTGTTGTAGTAGTTATCGTTCTGCACCATGGTGCTTTTCAGTTCGCCATCGCAGGAGGCATACCAGCCGTGACGGTAGGTCTTGCCCATTCTGCGCGGGTCACACTGGGGAAACTCGGATTCGTGCTCATCAATGCGGACAAACGCCACCTTTGCGTTCGGGTCGTTGGTGTCGATGGTCCAGCGTGTGAGGTGTGGTTCGGCCTTGCCGGTGGTCTCACCGTCTGCGGTGGGGAACAGCGGCACGCGCTCGAACTGACAGCCGTCGATGGTAATCACGCCGTCACGGTCAAAGCCATTCATGAAGTGAAACACGAAGGCCACGTCCATCTCGACCCAGCGCACGTCGTCACTGCTACCGCCGTTGCGCGGCAGGATGCCGATATGCACGCCCTTCTCCGGCTCCCAGGCAAAGGGTGGGCCACCTTCCATGGCTCTTTCGAGTGAACCGGTGATCGGCATAATCGGGATGATGATGTAGTTCTCGGTCACGACGAAATCGTGCACCATCGCCGAGTACGGCGTTGGCACATGAATACTCTCGGTCAGTACGCCCGCCGCGTTCACTTTATGCACCATGACATCCGCGGAAAAGGGGCCGGTGGCCATGTAGGCGAAGAAAATCATCTCGCCGGTGTCCGGATCGATTTTCGGGTGCGCGGTCATCGCCGTTTGCAGTTTGCCGCGAAAATCCCAACTGCCGATACTTTCCAGCGTGACCGGGTCGATTTCATAGGGGCGGTGCCCCTCTTCCATGACCAGCATGCGCCCACCGTGCCAAACGGTGGCGGTGTTGGCCAGGCCCTCCTTGTCGGTCAGTACGAAATCGCTGTACTCCGGCTCGCAATCAAACGGGTTCATCGCATTGATTACCGCGCGGCCTTCCTTGTCTTCAATGTTCCACTTGGCGGTACGCACCCAGCGGTTGTTGTAATCGGCCTTGCCATCCTTGATGTGAAAGGCGTGCACCATGCCGTCGCCGCCAAAGAAGTGGTAGTCACCGCGCGGGGCGAAACGTGGATTGGGGCCAGCGCGATACAGGGTGCCGCTGAGGCCCGCCGGGATTTCTCCCTCGACGATGAGGTCACGCGCCTCGCACTCCATGTGTATCGCCCCATAAGGGAAGTTAAGAAAGGGGTTGTTATCTGGCATTGGCAAGGACATGGACGAACCTCAATTGATGTGACTGAAAGAGGCTTACACTATCGGTAAAAATAAAATCAGTCAATTCTGTTTGTTTTTGAAATCAGCATTTGCTACTGTTGCCAAACGGTGACTGCGCAGGTCGCCAGGCTTCTCTACAAACTCCGGAAGCGCCTGATAAACATAAGATTTCACAGGTATTGAACATGGCTAAACCGCAGATTCTCGCAGGCCTTGTCCTGTTGGCGCCCCTCTCCTTCCCGTTTGCTCTGGCCCAGCAAAGCACTGCCCCGAGCACGGCGAAACCGAAAGAAGTGCTGGCTTTGGAAGAGATTGTCGTCACTGCGAACCGGCGTGAACAGAGTTTGCAGGAAGTGCCCATGTCGGTCTCTGCTTTTACCGGCCAGTTTTTCGAGGACACCGGCGTTCGCGATCTGGCGGGGCTGGACCAGTACACACCCAACCTGAAAATCACTCCGGGCACCAGTTCCAGCGCAACGTCTATCCGCATTCGCGGCATCGGTTCGGTGGGCACCAACGTGGGCATCGATCCCAGCGTGGGCGTGTTTATTGACGGCGTTTACCAGGGTCGCGCGGGCATGAGCGTCTCGGACCTCATGGATATCGAACGGGTCGAGGTGCTGCGCGGGCCTCAGGGCACGCTCTATGGCAAGAACACCGCGGCCGGGGCGATCAGCGTGATTACGCGCACGCCCTCTACAGAATTTGAAAGCGAGGGTGAGCTGACCTACACCTCCGATGAACGCGTCGAGCTGCGCGGCATGGTCAACCTTCCCCTGGGTGAGAGTGGTCATGCCACCCGCCTCACCGGCTTCGTCATTGACGGCGATCACCTGTTCGAAAACGACTTCAACGGAGAAGGTCTCAATGACGCCAGCAAGATCGGCTTCAAATCGCGCACCCTGTTTGATGGCAACCTCAACGACGCCGGGCTCGGTGAGTTCCTGCTTACGCTTGACTACACCCGCGAGGATACCGACTGCTGCGCACTGGCGGTGATTGACTACAACGGTTTCTCGCCACTCAATGCGCCAGGCACGAATACACCCTCGCAGGCCTTTGCCGAACAACTGGGCAACAACGCCCAGGGCCAGCCGATCTACCAGTTCGCCTCGTTCGAGGATTCCTCGGGCTTTGCTCCGCCACCAGCCGACCCCTTCAGCGACAACTACTGGCTGGACGCACCCACCTATAACAAGATTGACGTGGGCGGCATCGCACTGGAATGGAACAGGGAAGTGTTTAACGAAAACACCGTCACGTTCATCAACGCCTGGCGTCACTATGAAGCCGAGAGCGCCTACGACGGCGACTTTACCGGCTATAACGGAGTGCAGGGCTCCAACGATGTTGAACTCGACCAGTATTCTTCAGAGCTGCGCCTGACCTCTGCTGGCGGTGAGACCATCGATTACCAGGGTGGCCTGTATTATTACTACTCCGAACTGGACTCGGTAGGCACCTTCGCCCAATCGCAGGAACTGGTACGCAACATGGGCATCGATGCCTTCTTCCCGGACGGCACGGTCAACACTGACATCAACAACTACAAAACCACCAGCTACGCTGCGTTTGGACAGGTGGTCTGGAATATCTCGGAGCAGTTCAGCGCAACGCTGGGCCTGCGCTACACCTATGAGAAGAAAGAACGCGTGGGCGCACAGCTCACCGACCCGGAATCCATTCTCGACATTCCGCCGGTGGCCGGGCCGGATATTTTCTACGATGAAGACCGCGAGGACGACGACATTTCACCCTCGCTCAACCTGCGCTACTTCTTCACGCCGGATCTCATGACCTATGCCAGCATCAGCCGCGGCTTCAAGTCCGGGGGCTTCAACCAGCGTCGCGAACTGGCCGGCGATAGCGCTGAGTTCGATGAAGAGACCGCCACAAACTATGAAGTAGGCTGGAAGGGATCCACCGACGACCGACGCCTGCAACTCAACGGCACCTTTTACTTCGTGACTTATGATGATTTCCAGTCGCAAACCTTCGACGGTACAACGCTTGAAGTGACCAATGCAGGCTCACTGGAAAGCTACGGCGCAGAAATCGAACTGACCTTCATACCACTGGCCAACCTCACAGTCAGCAGCGCATTGGGCTACAACAAAGCCGAGTACGAGGAGTTCGACAACGGCCAGTGCACGGTCGACCAGACCGTTTTCAACTACTACATTCGCGACGGCGCCCAGGGTGGCAACCCGACGCTCGGCGGTGGCTGCATACAGGATCTGGCGGGCGCACCGCTGGACAACGCGCCCGAATGGAACGTCAGCTCCTTCGCACAGTACGACATGGAGCTGGGTGAAAACCTCATGGGTATCGCCCGGCTGGAGCACAGCTATATCGACGAGTTCTACCTCGACCAGGACATAGATCCCATCCTGAAAAATGAAGCGGTCAACCTGGTCAACCTGCGCTTTACACTGACCAACCCTGAAAGCAGCTGGGAAGCCGCAGTGTGGGGACGCAACCTGCTGGACGAGGAATACTACGTCTTTGGTATAGATATACCGGTACTGGGCGGCTACGCAGGTGTGACCGCTCCGGAAGCGGTCTACGGCCTTACGCTGCGCTTCAGGCAGTAGCGCCACGGAGGGAGCAAAGCGATGACAAAAGACACGCTCATTAGTACCGACCAAAGCACCGGCCGCGTCGCCCCACCATCTCGCGGCGGTTTTTACTACAACTGGGGCCCGCAGGCCTGGATTGACATGTGGATGTCCAATTCCATGCTGGTAAAAAAGGCCATGCCGATTGTCAGCCACACCTTTTTACCGATACTGCGCCTGTCCGGCGACCCGCAGCAGATTGATCGCGATTACGCACAGATCAAGTCCCGCCGCGAGGTGTTGCGCTGGAATGACTCGCCGCGCGAGAAGTGGCGCAAGCGCTACGGCAATTTTGTGCGCGAGGCGGAATGGGCGCTACTGGAGCTGCGCAAATACTTCAACCCCAGGCAGTTCGAAGACATCGTCGTGGGCACCTCGGTGGCGCTCTCTTACGAAACCTCTGCGGACTTTCTGAATATGATGAACAGCATGTCCGAAAAGAACAAAGGCAAGAAAGCCAAGCCCGCCGCTGATGGCTCTACCAAGCCCGGCCGCTGGAGCACGTTCATGTTCGAGACGTTCAACCCGGCGCACTGGCTGACCGGGCCCGCCACCATTACCGAATACGATCCGGCCAATGGTCTCACAGTGATGCACATTCCCGATTGCGGCTGGCATACCTGTGGCCCGGCAGATCGGCTGCCCAACCCCAACGCACTGCCCGAGGAAGGTTGCCTGTACATTTGCAAGGGTCCGTTTGAGGCCCTGTTCAATGGCAAGGATGGCGGCCTGAAGATGGAGTTTGACCCACACTTGCCCGAAACCTCATGCACCGTACGCATGAGCTGGCAAACCGGCTAAGGCGGGTAAACCCCTGGGCCTGCGCGACTGGTTATCGGCTCCGGCGAGCCTGCTCAGCCTGCGCGCCGAGGTCCGCAGGCTGCGCGCGGAGAACATCGAACTGCGCGCCCGCAACGACAGCATGCGCGCCGGGATGCGACGCTGCGTGACCTGCGAGTACCGCCTCGACTACAAGGCGCGACAGGGCGCGGCGCCTGTACTGGAAGGCAGCGACGACCAAACCGACACACAATGAACAGCCTATACACCCTATTCGACCCAATCACTTCAATCGCATACAGCATCAGGGGAAGCGCATGTCCGTTATTCTAGTTACAGGTTGCAGCACCGGCATCGGCCAGGAAACCGCATTACATCTGTCACGACAGGGCCACGAGGTCTATGCCAGCGTGCGCAACCCCGATACGGCCGATGAGCTGCGCAGCAAGATCGCCGGTGAAGGGCTGTCAGCAAAGATCCTGCGCCTTGACCTGGTAGACCAGGCCAGCATCGACGACGCCGTGGCGACGATCGTAAAGGACAGCGGCAGACTGGATGTGCTGGTCGCCAACGCCGGTATCGGCGCCGGCTCCTCGGTTGAGGAAACGCCACTGGAGGTCGTGCGAGAAATTTTTGAAACCAACTACTTCGGGAATGTCGCGCTGTTTCGCGCCGTCACGCCGCTATTGCGCCAGCAGCGCAGCGGCAACATCGTCGTCGTCGGCTCACTGGCCGGACGCTACGCCGCCGGCTGCCACGCGCATTACTCCGCCAGTAAATGGGCAATGGAAGGCCTGTGCGAAAGTCTCGCACAGGAAATGGCCGAGTTTGACGTTGCGGTCACCATTATCGAGCCTGGCTGTGTGGTGACGCCCATGTGGACCAAGGTAACCCCCTCAGAGGCGCCACCGCTGTATCCCAGGAACGTTGCGCGGCTCACGCGTTTTTTTGAATTCGGACTGCAGCGCCCCGCCATGCCGGGTGATGTCGCACTGGCGGTACAGCACGCCCTTGAAGCCGAAGACACGCCCTTTCGCCTACCGGTTGGCAAGGACGCAACGGAAGTGACTGCCGGGCGTGACAAGGCCATTGGCGATGAGTGGGTAAAAATGCTTTGTACGTCCGACGACAACGCCTTTGCCAACCACTGGCAACAGCTCGTGGGCGTCGACTACTATCGGGATTAACCCGCCATTGAGGAACCGCCGCCAGCGCCGGCTGCCAGCCGGCTAACGGCGCGCGCTACCACATGCGGGTCAGTACCTTGCACTGATCGCTCGGGGTGCGCAGTGCCTCGAAGGCCGCGGGCAGCTCGTCGAGGCTCACCACGTCCGTGATCATGGGGCTGACATCAATACGCCCCTCGGCCAGCATCGCAACGCAGGTTTCAAAATCATCTTTGGAATAGGCAATGGCGAACTGGATGTTCAGTTCCTTGACCAGTCCAAAGAACGGCATGATCGCATCGGGCTGTTCACACACGCCAACCGGCACGAGCTTGCCGCCAAAAGGCGCAATTTCAATACACTGTTGCAGCAGGCCTGGCGCACCCACGCATTCAAAGATCACGTCAGGTGGTGCACCGGCTACGTCCATGTACTGCTCCAGCAGGCCCTCTGCACCGGCTTCCACATTGGGGTGCACTACCGCCGTCGCCCCCATCTGGCGCGCCAGGCTGGCGCGTGTCTGCGCAATCTCGCTGACCACCACTTCACGCGCACCGAAAAAACGGCACCAAAGTGCTACCGTCAAGCCAATGGGGCCAGCGCCCAGAATCAGCACGCGGCTACCGGCGCGGACCCTGGCAACCCGCACCGCGTGAATGCCTACCGCAAGCGGCTCTACCAGTGCGGCAGTTTGCAGGTCCAGTTCGTCGGGCAGGGGTAGCGTTTCCCTGCATCCGGTGGTGACGTATTCGGCAAAGCCGCCGGCGTCATCCACGCCGGACACTTTTTTGTTGTTACACTGGAAAAAGTGACCGGCGGCACAGGGCAGGCACCTGCCACAGGCAATGAACGGCATCGCGCACACACGATCACCCACCTGCCAGCCACCTTCGGCCGCTTTGCCGACTTCCACTACCTCGCCCACGTACTCATGACCGAGAATCTGGTCACAACAGGCAGTTGTCAGGCCCTCGCGCGTGGCGTGCAGGTCGGTGCCGCAAATGCCGCAGAAACCGACTTTAACAACGAGTTCGGAGGCTTCCGGTGTTGGGTCCGCCACTGTTTCTACCTGGAGCGGCTTACCCACTTCCTTGAATACTGCTGCTTTCATTGCCGAGCCTCATACTTGCCTGCAGCCACCAAAGAGCGCCTGCTGAACACAAAAAAGAAGGCTCAAATTATCCGAATAAAAATAAACAGTCAAATCTGATTGTTTTTCCAGAACAGGTTTGCTAATTTGCGAGCGATTGGAATTTTGGCGTTCCCGGGCGGCTATTCCACCCTCCGCGCGTACGGCCAGCAGCAGCACACCCCACTTCATCGTCAGGAGAAAACCATGGATCTCGGATTATCTGGTAAAAAAGCAATTATCACCGGCTCTACACGCGGCATTGGCCGTGCTATCGCCAACCTGCTGGCCGATGAAGGCGTTGACCTGGGTATTTGCGCCCGCAACCAGGAAGAAGTGGACAGCGCGGTTGCCGACCTCAAAGCCAAGGGAGTCAACGTTACCGGGGCCGTCGTCGATGTGGCAGACAAGGACAGCTACCAGGCCTGGATTGCCAGCGCCGCCGAAGCACTTGGCGGCATCGATATTTTCGTACCCAATGTGAGTGCCGGTGGTGGCGCCATGGGTGACGAGGGCTGGCAGAACAACTTCAACGTGGACCTGCTGGGCACAACACGCGGTATCGAAGCGGCGATGCCCTACCTGGAAAAATCCGACGCCGGCTCAATTGTGGTGATCTCGTCAACTGCCGGCGTAGAAACGTTCATGGGGCCACAGCCCTACAATGCGATCAAGGCGGCGCTTGTCGTGCACGCCAAGCAGCTGAGCCAGGCACTGGCGCCCAGCGGCATTCGCGTCAACTGTGTCTCACCCGGCCCGGTGTATATTGAGGGCGGCGCCTGGGAATTCATCAAGGCCAACATGACTGACCTGTACGAGGCCACACTCAATGACATACCGCGCGGCAGCTTTGGCACGGCCGAAGAAGTGGCCAACGCGGTGGCCTTTCTGGCTAGTCCTGCGGCCAGCCTGATTACGGGCGTGAACCTGGTGGCCGACGGCGGCTTCACCAAGCGGGTCCAGCTCTGATATGGGCAAGTCCGATCGCGTCGACGCCTACCTGGTGGCGGGCGGTAAGTACCACGATATCGACTTCGCGCGCCTTGAGATTCTCAAGTTGCTCGCGGAGCAGCCGCGAATCAAGGTGCAGGTGGGCGCAGACTACAGCGACATCGACGCTATCTGCGCCTGTGACTTCCTGATCACCTACACCTGCGATGTCATTCCCACTGACGCCGAAACTGCGCGCCTGGTCGACTTTGTCAACAGCGGCAAACGCTGGTTTGCACTGCACGGCACCAACTCCATCCTGCGTTTTCTTGAGCCTGCTGCAGACGGAGGCTTGCGTGTTGATTGCCCCGAAGAGAACGCACCCTTCATGCAACTGCTGGGCAGCCAGTTCATGTCGCACCCGCCCATTGCGCCCTATGAGGTGTATGTCACCGAGCCGGATCACCCACTGGTCAAGGGCGTTGCGACCTTCACCGTAGACGACGAAATGTACCTGTGCAAAATGCATGGCGAGCACCAGACGTTAATGCATTCGCTGTGGGATGAAGACGTCGAGAGCTTCGTACGTGATGACTGGAAGAAAGACAGCGCTGTTCAACCGGTGCTGTACATCCATCCCTACGGGCATGGCCAGGTGCTCTACTTCACGCTCGGTCACTGCCGCGGCAAGTACGACATGCAGCCCTTGATCGAAGAATACCCCGAGCCTGAAGAAGGCGCCTGGAAAACACCGCAGTACTATGAAGTACTGCGGCGCGGCATCGCCTGGTCGATGCAGGGCACCAGCGCGTAGCGTCATGTTAACGCCGCCCCCTGTCACAGCGTGTTGCACATGCCACGTGTTGACCGGCGCGCAGTGAACGCTTGACGCCAACCCGCTGGCCCGGTATCCATTTCAGCTATCACACGGCAGATTATTTATGAATCTCAATTTCACCGCCGAAGAACTGGCCTTTCAACAAGAGGTCCGGCAGTTTCTCGCCGACAACCTGCCTCAGCATATTATTGATGGCACGGCCAACAACGGCAGCGTGTTCGTTGAAAAAGATATTGCCCTGGAATGGCAGGCCATTCTGGTGGCCAAGGGCTGGGCCGTTCCCCAGTGGCCGGTTGAACACGGTGGCACGCAGTGGACGCCTGCACAGAAATACATTTTCAGCCGCGAGTGTTACCAGGCCGGGGCACCGATGCTGATTCCCCTTGGGCTGCTGATGCTGGCACCGGTGATCATGGCATTTGGCACAGAACAACAGAAGCAGGAATACCTGCCCAGGATACTCAACGGCGAACACTACTGGTGCCAGGGCTACTCCGAGCCGGGCGCGGGCTCTGACCTTGCCAGCCTCAAGCTCAAAGCCGAGCGCCAGGGGGATGAGTACATCGTCAATGGCTCCAAGATCTGGACCACCCATGCCCATCTGGCCGACCATATTTTTTGCCTGGTACGCACTGACCCTCAGGTCAAACCGCAGGCCGGTATCAGTTTCCTGCTGGTTGAACTGGATTCCCCGGGCATCACCGTCGAGCCCATCATTACCATGGCCGGTGACCACGAGGTCAACCAGGTATTTTTTGACGATGTCAGGGTGCCGGTAGCCAATCGCATCGGCGAGGAAAACCAGGGCTGGAGTTACGCCAAGTACCTGCTGGAATTTGAACGCGGCGGCGGTTTCAGCGCCCACCGCATCCGTCATGAACTGGACAATCTGAAACAGCTCATACAGCACGCTCACGCAGACAACCCGCACTTTGACGCCAGCGGAGCGATCTCACACAAAGTTGCACGCCTGGAAATCGATCTGAAAGCGCTGGAGATTACCGAGCTGCGGATACTCTCTGACGTCAGCGGTGGCGGCAATCCCGGGCCGGAATCGTCCATACTGAAAATCAGTACGGTCAACCTGGAACAGGCGGTGAACGAGCTGTCGGTGGATGTTCTGGGCTATACCGGTTTCGAAATGAACCCCGTGGCCGGTGGCAATCCAGTTCGCGCAAACTACACCGCGTCGATCGTACCGCGCTACCTGAACAACCGCGCCGCCTCCATTTTCGGCGGCTCGCAGGAAATCCAACGCAACATCATCGCCAAGATGGTGCTGGGTTTATAGGGGTAATAGCATGCAGCGAGCACAACTGGTTGAAGAAATAAAAGTGTTGCTGGACCTGGTAGAGCGCAACACCACCACGCTGGCTGACAGCGTGATGGAAATCGACGTCAGCGAATACACTGATGCCGCCCTGTTTGAGCGCGAGAAGATCGAACTGTTCCGTGATTACCCCCAGTTTGTCGGGCCAAGCTGCATCGTGCCCGCAGCGGGAGATTACTTTGCCTTTGACGACACCGGCATCCCCATTTTGATTGTGCGACGCGACGACGGGGGCCTCAATGCCTTCGTCAACATCTGCTCGCACCGCGGCGCACCACTGAACGAAAGCACGCACGGCCAGGCCAGGAAGGGGCGCATGTTCTCCTGCCCCTATCACGGCTGGTCCTACGACCTGGAGGGCCAGCTGATCGGCGTACCGTTTGGCAAGGAAGGCTTCGAGGGCATCGACCGCAGCGCATTAGGATTACGCAAACTGGACGTGCAGGAAAAGTACGGCATGATTTTTGTCATGCCCAACCCCGCGCGCACCTTTGATATCGACGAGGTGCTCGGCGGATTACAGGAACGTCTCGAAGGTTTTGGCTTTGACAGCCACTATTACCTGGGCGCAAAAAAAGTGTTTACGGATTTCAGCTGGAAGCTGAACATGGACACCTTTCACGAGTACTACCACTTTGAGTTCCTGCACCCGGAGTCGATCGCCCAGATGGCCTACTCCAACATTGCCAATTACCGGCAATACGGGCGCAACCACTCGATGGGCTCGCCCGCGCTGAGTATCAATGAACTCAGGGGTCTGCCAGAAGACCAGTGGCAGCCCAGGGAGCACAGCTCCTATGTGAACTACATTTTTCCCAACACGGTGATTTTTGTGGTGGCGGATCACTTCCAAACCTGGCGCGTTTACCCAATCACACCACAGCGCTCCGTGGTCTATCACAGCATGTTCTTGCCCCATGAGCCGCACGACGAGAACGAGCGCCAGGAATACGAGGCCTACTTCCAGATGATCAACGACGTGGCCGTCGCTGAAGACTACTCACTGGTAGATAAAGTGCACCGCGGGCTGCAGTCGGGTATCGACCGTAAAGTTCTGATAGGCCGCAATGAGCCGGGGGTGCAAAACATGCACCGCCAGCTGCACGAAGTGCTTGGCCTGTGAACTGCCGCGGCCAGTCAGGCCTACAGCAACGCAACTATGCCGGTTTATTGATCGGGGTCAGGTCGCTTCATCTGGCAGGCTGACAAAGATACCCTGCTCGTTAACCAGCAGTTGATACGTCCTGATGGGCGCGGTGGCCGGCCTGCTCAGGGCGACACCGTCACGCACGTCGAAGGAACCACCATGCATTGGGCAAAGCACCCGATGCCCCTTGAGCTTGCCGTCACACAGCCGCGCCGCGGCGTGACTGCATAAGTTGTCGACCGCAAAGTACCCCTCTGCTGTATGACACAGCAGCACCTCGCGGCCGTTCACCGCGGCCACCTGTGTTTTTCCCTGCGGAAGTTCATCGTGATCGGCTATCTTGCACAGCTTATGCGTCAACAGGTTGTGCTCGAACGGGTTTTCGCTCATCAGGGCTGTGACTCCGGCGGTGTGATGTATTCGTTCAAGGTCATATGCATGCGCCGGATCCGGGCCTCCTGGTAGTTGCCCAGGGTAACTCCGGATTTCGCAGCGCTGCTCAAGCCCTTCTGTTGCAGCATGAGATTGTCGGTGTCCTGGTCATACACTGGCGCCAGCCAGCCAAGGGCCTGGACCTGTGTATAGGAATCATCGACATCCAGGAACACCGGCTCAGGCGGGACCGGGTGTGGCGTCCCCTCGGGCAGCATTTCCAGCAGCAGCAGGTCAAACAGGCAGTGGTCCACGCGGTCGCCGTCGGGACGGAAGCGGTACACCATTGGCACATTCACACCGGGAAACAGGAACATATTGGGAAAGAGGTGGTACTCAATCGAATCCAGCATCATGCACTCACTAACACCCGACAGGTCTGTGCCGAGTGCTTCGCCCAGCCTACGGCGCAACTCGGCTGCAGCAACATTGCGCGCAGTGTCACCCTCGGGCACGCAGTCGCTGGACAGGCCGAAGACCGACAGCATCTGCAACTGTTCCTGCTCGGTGAGCGCAGGCCTGCGCCACTTGTCACCCGGATAGTCTTCCAGTGACTGCGGGCTATAGCTGCCAATGTTATGAATAAACCGGCTAACAAATTTGCCAAAAATATCGTACTGCGTATTGCCCCCATTGGGCGCATCGTGGGTTGCGAAATTATGGTACGCCTCCATAAACGCTTCCTGTGCGGCCTTCCAGTTGGCGGGCAGGCGTTTTTGCACGTGCAGTTTTATGCGTCGCCGCTCCAGCGGGAAATGCGCGAAGTGTTGCGGCAGCACATCCAGCTGACGTTCGAGTGGCGCCGCTGCGTTGTCGAGATTCACGAAAACAAATCCACCCCAGGTGTCGCAGCGCACCGGCCGCAGGGCGTGGGTTTGCTCGGTGGCATGAGGAAAGTCCCAGCGGCCCGGGATCGTGTCGATGCTGCCATCAAGATGCCACGACCAACCATGGAACGGACAGGTAAAGCCGCCGCTGTAGCCACAACCCTCGCGCTCAAACAGGCGGGTACCGCGATGGGTGCACACATTGTGAAACGCTTGCACGGTGTCTTGCGCTGATCGCACCACCACAACCGAGTGCCGACCAATATCGTAAACATAGGTGTCGCCGACATCGGGAATATGTTCTTCGCGGCAAACCCATTGCCATACCCTGGGCCACAGTTCGTTCATTTCACGTTGCATGTAGGCGTGCGAGGTGTAGCGTTCCACGGGAATATCGTCATCGCCAAGAAACTCATACTGCGACTGCAGGATCGGCGCAGGCGGCGCGATGGCGTCACGCGCCAGCGTGTCGGCAATGCTGGGGCCGCTGGCACGGGCTGCTCCTGGCGAGGGATCCACTGTTTTTGTCATAGGGTGCGCATTCTGTGCTGTGATTGACCAGGGATGAACACCAGGGCTCTACTGCCAGCTGGCGCGGTTGGACTTTTCCAGGCCACCAATAATACAATCAGGCAGGACTGTTTTTTTAGTATAGCGGGATTGGTGCCCATCTCAACCCCGACTGTGCCAACCAACCGCGCCGTCCCGGCGATAACATTGGCCGTGGGCAGCAACGCCACGTAGTGTGGCAGCACACAGCGCGACCCTACCACCCGAAGGAGGCAACCCATGGCGCCAGGAATGGTTCCCAACCCCGCGGAAGTCGCAGATCGAATGGCCATACACGATATACTGGCCATGCACAGTCGCGGCCTGGATCGCCTCGACAGTGCCGCACTGACCGCATGCTACTGGCCCGATGCAACCGTTGATTACGGCAGCTACAAGGGCCCTGCACACGCTTTCATTCCCCTGGTGATCGATGCCCTTCGCGCGCAATATGCGCTCACCCGACACGGCCTGGGGAACATACTGATCACCTTTGCCCACGACAGCGCACAAAGCGAAACCTGCGTCAGCGCCGGCCACCTGTTGCCGGATGCAGAACAGGAGATACATTTTTACGGACGCTACCTCGACCACCTGGTCAAGCGCGACCAGTGCTGGAAAATCCAGCACCGCCAGGTCGTCATGGACTGGAGCAAGCGCCACGTCGTGGTGGATGAGCGTGACAGCGAAGCCTTTGCTGCACTGTCCAAAGGCGCACACCTTGAGAAGGACCCGCTCTACACGTTCGGCCACAACGCCGGCTCCTGACACCGCCCAACGCGACATGACCGTTGCATCACGGAGACAAACCCATCCATGTCAATCGACGATTACATCGCCAAGCAGGACATCTACGAACTAAGCTGCAAGTACATGCGTGCACTGGACCGTCTCGATGAAGCGCTGCTGCGTTCGGTTTTCTGGCAGGACGGCTGGTGTGACTACGGTTTTACGCAGGGCCCGGCGGCGGACTTCGCGCGTTTCTGCATGGAAGCACTTGCCACCCACGAAGCCAACCACCACATGATCGGCAACGTGTTGATCGACCTCAACGGCGATGAAGCCTACGGCGAGGTCTATTTTAATGCCTACCACAAGGTGGCCGGCGCAGAAGGGTTTGAAGACATTATCATCGCCGGTCGCTACCTCGATCGCTACGAAAGACGTAACGGCACCTGGAAATTTGCCTATCGCAGTGAGCGCGTAGACTTCAGCCGTTCGCAGCCCACCAACGACCCCTACTTTGAGCAGGCGCCCGACTGTTTGCGCGGCGCGCGCCGGGACGATGCGGTCTATTCTACTGACAATCGCCATGCACCGGTTTCCGCAGCGCCTGCCACAGATAGCGCTGCCACTGCTGACACATCCACGGCCGAAAGCACCGCCACCCGGAAACGCTAAAAAACCTTGCCCTCACGCGCCAACTTGATAATGTTAGGCCCTCAACATTATAAGAAACACGCTGGAGATCGTTACATGCCCCGTACTTCCTACCCTGCGTTCGCACTGACGCTGCCTGCTGCTATTGCCTGTTTATCACTCAGCCTGGAGGTTAACGCCCAGGCCGGCAGGCTTGAGGAAATCATCGTTACCGCCGAAAAACGTGAGACATCCCTGCAAGATACCTCGATTGCGGTGTCGGCGTTTACCGGCATGGAACTGGACCGCGCGCTCATCACCAAGAACCTTGACCTGCAGTTCCACGTACCCAACATGTTGATGAGCAAGGGGCAGTTCACCACCGCCTCTATCACCCTGCGCGGCATCGGCAACCTTGCGGTGGGTTCAGCCGCCGACAGCGGCACCGGCTCGCACTTTAACGGCGTCTACTTGCAGAATGCGCGCATCTTCGAGATCGAGTACTACGATGCCGAGCGCGTCGAAATATTGCGTGGCCCACAGGGCACGCTGTATGGCCGCAATACCACTGCGGGCGTGGTCAATTTCATCACAAAAAAACCCGAAGACACCTTTGGTGGCGACTTTACTGTAGAACTGGGTGACTACGACCATCGCCGGGTCAAGGGCGCGATCAACCTGCCCATTACCGACAACCTCGCGCAACGCTTCGCGCTGTTTTATACCGAACGCGACGGCTATGTAGACAACCTCTTTACTGGCGACGATGTTGACAATCGCGACATGTATTCATTGCGCTCCAGCACCCTGTGGTCGACCGACAGCTTCGATGCCAACCTCACTATCAACTACTTCAACGAAGATTCAACACGCATGCGCGCCAGCAACCAGCGCTGCAAGCGCGATCCGGATGGCATTATCGGCTGCCTGCCCACATCGCTGGCCGATGAAAAAACCCACAGCGGCTCGACCGCGTCTGCGTTCCTGCTCAATCAGCTGGTGGCGCCCGTACTGGGCGTAACCTTCCCGGCGGATGACTTCATCAATTCACCCACCTCGACGGACCCGCGCGAGCAATACCTGGATTACACACCGCAATATATGGTCGACGATCTCATGGTCTCGCTGGAAATGAACTGGGACATCGGTGACCTGCAGCTGACATCACTCACCGGCTACCATTGGTCTGAACTGGACGCGCGCAACGATTACGACATGATCGTGGCCTCCGAAGTGTGGCCGGTGGGTGTGACCCTGCAGCGAGCGCCCGGCTCTCCGATCACTACCGACCGCAGCTTTAACTTCGACCGTGCCTATACTACGCCGGAACAGTGGAGCCAGGAGTTCCGCCTGGCCTCGGACTACACCGGCGACTGGAACTTCATGGTGGGCGCCTTCTACCTGACCTACGAATCCGAGACCGGTTACCAGATTTACTCGTCGGCACTGGAACTGGCCGGGCAAACCCTGGGCGTAGACGAAGAGTTTCACCTGTTCAGCAACGAGACCGACCCCTACGAACTGGAAACCTATGCCGCGTTTGGCGAACTCTACTGGCAGGCGCGCGATGATCTCATGCTCACCTTTGGCCTGCGTTACACCGAGGAAGAAAAGAAATCGCGCCAGCGCACTATTTACCTGAGCTTCCTCAGTGACGGCAACGCACCCGGTGGCGGCTTCGACAGCTTCGACGGTTCCTGGGACGAGCCCACCGGCAAGTTCAATATCAGTTGGGACGCCACCGAAGACATCATGGCGTACATGACGCTGTCGCGCAGCTACAAGAGCGGTGGTTTCAATCCGATTACCGAAGACTCCGTGTTGCTGGACCCTGATCAGGGTGGCGACCCGGGGCTTGCGTTTTTCGATCCGGAATACATCAACGCCATTGAGTTTGGCCTGAAGAGCCGGCTGCTCGACAACAAGCTGCAGGCCAACGTCACTTATTTCTACTACGATTATGAAGGTCTGCAGGTCTCGAAAATCATCCAGCAAACCTCGGTGAATGAAAACTTCGACGCCGATATTCAGGGCTTTGAGGGCGAGTTCATCTGGGTGCCCGATGAGAACTGGCGTTTTGCCGCCAACGTCGCCTGGCTGGACACCGAGATGGGCGAAGGCGAGAGTGTCGACCCCGCCAACATCAACCTGCTGGGCACCACCGAGAACATTGTCAGCGGCCCATTTGCCAACATCTACACTGGCCCGGGCTGCCCCAACAACGCGCCCACCTGCCCCGGCCTGGCAACATCGCTCGAGGGCAATGAACTACCCAATGCGCCGGAGTTTTCCATCAACCTGACCGCCGCCTATACCTGGTGGCTGGACAACGGCATGGGCCTCACAGCCGCCGCAACCTACTACTGGCAGGATGAGTTTTACACGCGGGTCTTTAACGCACCCAACGACCAGGTGGATAGCTGGGATGTGATCAACGCCACGCTGACACTTAACAGCGAAGACCGCAGCTGGTACACCGAGCTGTGGGTGCGCAACCTCAACAACGATGACTACGTTACCGGCCAGGCACTGGCGGATCAGAATGTCGGGCTGGCGACCAACCAGTTCCTGCTGGAGCCGCGCACCATCGGAGCAACCTTTGGCTATAACTTTGGTAACTAAACGGGTTAACCCGCTGCGGTAACCCGACCTGGTAACCCGACCTGGTAACCCGGTGTGGAAACGCGTTGAGTCCTCACCCCGCTGCCGGCGCTCCCTGCGCTGGCGGCGCCGCCCTGCCGCCCTGTTTGCGCTCAATCCAGCGATCGAACCGCACCAGCAACGGCGGCAGGTATAGCAAGTCCAGTAGCAGGGCGACAACGATAATCGGCGTCAGGAGCAGCGCCACGTTCTGGTAGTAATAGGTATTTGAAAACAACAACACCAGCGTACCCACAGCCAGCGACAGCGTGGTGATGGTGATCGCAGAGCCGGCCTTGTCCAGCGAATAGCGTACCGCAGGCTCAGGGGCAGAGCCGTGGCGCCGCGCGTGGATATACTTGCTAAGCACATGCACCGAATCATCCACCACAAGCCCGATACTGATCGAGAACAGCATCAGGATGTACGGGCTGAGTTCGCCCACAAACAACCCCCAGAAGCCAAAAACGATGGTGGCGGGAAACAGGTTGGGGATGATGCTCAGCAACCCGTACCGGATGCTGCGCAGGCCGATCAGCATAGTCAGGGTAATCAGCAGGAAACTCAGCGCAAAACCTTCAAGCAGCTGTACTGAAATCGAGTATTCGAGTCGCGCAAACAAAATGCTGTTGTCGCCATGCATCACCTTGTACGCAGGGTCCAGGTTTTCTTCCAGCCAGTTTTCGATGCGCTCATTGAATTCAACCAGCTGCGTGTTGGAAAGGTTTGATGTGCCGATAACTAGCCGTATGGCAGAGTAGTCCGGGTTGAAAATCGGTTCCAGATTGGGCTCGATCTCCTGCACCAGCTGGTAGCCCACCAGGTAATCGATGATCTGCAGGTTGTCTGTTGGCAGCACCTTGAAGGCTTCGTCGTTGTCGTTCTCCGCCATGTTCTGGATCTTCAGGAACTTGGTATAGCTGGTGACGTAGGTTGCCTCGGGCTGCGTTTCCAGCCATCGCGAAAAACCCTCGATCGCATCGAGGAACTCGGGCTCGGCGATGCCATAGTAGCTACCGCTGTTGATGCTGAACACCAGGCTCTGGTCGTTGCCGATCTTTTCTGACAGCGCGTTAAACACCTTGTGGAAATCGGATTCCTTGTCCACAAAGCTGAACTGCGAAAAATCGACCTTGTTCATCGGCAGCATGGCCAGTGTTGCCACAATGAGTATACCGCCGCCCACCAGCAGGGGTTTGCCGTGACGTTCCACCAGTTCGGCGATGGCATTCATCAAACCGCGCACACCCAGCGGTTGTGGCACTTTCCTGACCGGCACCAACAGGATAAGCGCCGGCAACAGGGTAAAGGTCAGCACGAACGCCCAGACCACTCCGATCGCAACGACGTTACCAAAACCATAGATACCGGGGGAGGAACAGTAATTCAGGCTGAGAAACCCCATGGTCGTGGTCACGGTCGCCAGGGTGACCGGCTGGAGATTCACCGCAAGGCTCTCGCGCATGGCATCGACCTTGCTGAGCGATTGTCGCAGCCCCTGCAAGTACACCGAGACAATATGAATGCTGTCGGCAAAGGCGATGGTGAGCACCACCAGCGGCCCCATGTTCGAAATCTGGTTGAATGGAATATTCGCCCAGCCCATGGTGCCCATGGTCAGCGCGATGGTGGCGAACGACACCAGCATCACGCACAGGGAAAACGCAACGGAGCGCAGGCAGTACCACAGCAACAGCACATTGGTGATCAGAACCAGCGGGGCGAGATAGGTACGATCCTTGATCTGCGCCTTGTAGCTGTCCAGTTCGAAGAGTGCGCGACCCAGCACGAACGTCCCCATCTGCGGGTGCTTCTCACGCAGCGAATCGCGCAGGTCAACAATGGACTGGGCGATCTGGCGCCGGGTTGGCTGGTCATCCGGGCTGGCGCGGTACTTGATGATGGCCAGTGCCATGTCGCCCTCATCGGACAGCATGGTGGAGGTCAGGTCCTCGTCGGCCAGTGCGACTTCACGGATTTCGCGCAGGTCCTGCTCGGTCAGCGTCGCGATGTCTGGAATAAGGTAATCGCGATTGAGCCGGTCGGCATCCACTGCATTCAGGCGGCGGTTGATCAACGAGCCCACCGAGACGGCTGAATCCACCTCCACGTAGCGCTCGGTGAGTTCTTCCATCACCCGCAGGCTCTCTACCGTGAAGATGTCGCCGCTTGCAGGCATGAAGGCGATGATCGCACCCGTGCTGGGCGGGAAGTCCAGATCAACCTGCTCGACCTCTTGCCGGTACGGGTCATCCTCGGAGAGTATCGCGTCTGAGGAGGCGTCGATGGTGGTGTATTGGGCGCCCCAGGCGATCACGCCTCCAAGCAGTAAACTGAGCACAGCCAGCAGGTGGCGCCTCGACGTCAGAAAGTCGATAAGAGCTTGCATAGAGAATTTGACCACCCAGTCACTTTTCCTATACCTTATTCGCCTGAGGTGATTTACGCAACAGCGTAGCGGCCGCGCCTGCCGTGAATTGTGCACCGTGAACGGCGCTCGCAAGACGCCCAACGGCCACAACTTCCGCAGCATCCGCCGCCGTCATTTGCGCACTTTGCCCACACTGGATGACCGCTCGGGAATCGATATGAAAACGTATAGCAAGGCCCTGCTTCTCCTGACCTCTGTATTCACCATGCTGCTGTTGTCCGTGCCGGGCCACGCCGCGGTGGGACAACGCATCGGTGACTTCTCACTCCTGGACCACCAGGGCAAGCACCACCAGCTGAGCTGGTACAGTGACCAGAAAGCCGTGGTGATTTTTATCCAGGGCAACGGTTGCCCTATTGTGCGCAATGGCGCGCCCACGCTGCGCGCGATCCGCGACGACTACAACGCCGCGAATGTCGCCTTTTTCATGTTGAATCCGCAGCCGCAGGACAACCGGCACAGTATTGCACAAGAGGCAACGGAGTACGGGTATGACATGCCCATCCTGGTGGATGAAACACAGCTCGTTGCAGAGTCCCTGGGCGTGGACAGAACGGCTGAGGTCTACATCATCGACCCGGCAACCCGCACCATTCTTTACCAGGGCCCGGTAGATGATCGATTGGGCTATGAAACGCAAAAGCCTGAAGCGAAGCACCATTACCTGCGTGACGCGCTGGACGCTGTGCTGGCCGGCAAGCCGGTCGCTAAAGACATCCCCGAGGCGCCGGGCTGCCTGGTGAACTTTCCGGCGCGCGACAAGGCCGCCGGGCAAACCATTTCCTACACACAGGATGTCGTGCCGATCCTGCAGCAGCACTGCGTGTCCTGCCACCACGATGGCGGCATTGGGCCATGGTCCATGTCCAGTCATGCAATGGTGCAGGGCTGGTCGAAGATGATGAAAGAGGTTCTGGTAACGCGACGCATGCCACCGGGACTGATCGACCCCCACGTTGGCGTGCCGATCTCCAACGAGGCCGACATCACCCCGCAGGAGGTGCAAACCCTGGTGCACTGGATAGACGCGGGTGCGCCCATGGAAGAAGGCGCTGTTGATCCCCTGCCCACGCTGGAGTTCGAAAATCCAAAATTCACCATGGGCGAGCCGGACATTGTGTTGCAGGTACCACCGCAGGAGATTCCGGCCACAGGCCTGATCGACTATCGCTACATTCCTGTCAGCCTCAACCTTGAGGAAGATGTCTGGATGCGCGGTATGGAGTTTATTCCCGGTGATCGACAGGTACTGCACCATGTCATTGCCTATCTCAACAGCCCTGCCGATAAAGCCGTGCGTGGCCGGCGCGACACCGAGGGCGACCGCGACAGCATTGGCGGCTTTGCTCCTGGCAGGCAGCCCGATATGGCACCGGCAGACTCTGGCAGGCTGTTGCGCAAGGGTTCCAACCTGTTACTGCAAATGCACTACACCACCTCGGGCAAGGAAACCGTCGATGCCACCGAAATCGGCATTTACCTGCACGATGATACGCCCAGGTATGTGATGTCCGGCGCCGTCGCCGGTGAGCGTCGTTTCATGATCCCGCCGCACGCCAAGGAGCACAAACTGGAGGGCGAACTGCTGCTGGAGCGCGATGCCTACCTGTTCTCGTTAATGCCCCACATGCACTACCGTGGCCGCTATATGAGCTATACCGCGCACTACCCCGACGGCACCTCACAGGTACTGTTGTCAGTGCCCAAGTATGAGTTCAACTGGCAGTTCCGCTATGACCTGGAGGAGCCGCTGCTGCTGCCGGCCGGTACCCGACTTGTCGCCTACGGCGCGATGGACAACTCGGCGCAGAACCCGGGCAACCCGGATCCGACGGTACCGGTGCGCTTCGGCCTGCAAACGAAACATGAAATGTTCTTCGGCTTTATCACCCTGCGCTACGTTGGCGACACCCCTGAATCCATACTCGGTGCAGAGGCCGCCACCGAAGAGGTCGCTGGGCTGTAGGCTGGCCCGCCACAGACCTTCCATGCGCCGTTTGCTCTAGAAAACGGCGCTGGAATACCTTGATATAACCTATGCGACTAATTAATTAATCGCCACATTCTCGCTATTTTTCATCTTTTTCTCCTCTTAAGCCACACCCAACCTCTTTCTAGCCGGAATTATTCCTGTGTCTTTCCCACTTTATTCCCGTTTTTCGCATTTTTTGCACAAAAACTGGAATCTGTAGAAAACGCCAGATAGTTGTTGTTGCCCCTTTACAAGGCCGCCACACTCGACGTAACACATACAGATCGGGGCAAACCACATGGCATATCAGCAGGCAATCACACACTGCACCACAGCAGGCCCACTTCCCCCGGCCACTACAAAGACCGCCAAAGTCCTCACCGCACTGCTGCTATTGACCTGCCTGGCCGCCTGTCGGGTCGTCATCACCGTTCCACCGGGCGGACAGGTCACCTCTGATGAGGGGACCGTTTGCCTTGCCGGCCAGACCTGCACCATTGACGTGACCAGTGCCAGTTTTGCCGACATCTTCAGTGCAGAGCCTGTGGCCGGCTACACCTTCGCCGGCTGGCGCAACGATCATGCTCACTTGTGCGGCGACAGCACCCAGTCCTGTGCCTTCACCATGGTGCCCCATGCCGGCCTTGCCAATATCAGCGATCTCCTGGCGATGGATTTCGATTTTTACCTGGAGCCGCGCTTCGTTGCCGATGAGGATGAAGACCGCTATCCCGTGGCGACCTGGCGCGACCTGCTCAGCGGCCTGAACTCCAGCTTCCATCGCAGCAATGCCTTCCTGTATGACGCCGTGCCCGACCAGGAGATCTGCGACGCAGGCGCACTGACCCAGGCGGCCAGGGATCGCTTTCTGGACAGCGTCAACCTGATTCGCCAGTTGCACCACTTGCCACCTGTGCAGTACGACAACACCTACGACAACCAGATGCAGGAAACCGCCCTGGTGCAGATCGCCAACTTCTACCTGACGCACTCCCCACAGCCGGGCGACAACTGTTACAGCGCCGCTGCCGCCGCAGGCGCTGGCTCATCGAACCTGTCCCATCGCTCCGTGCAGGGCGACCCTGCGGCTTATCCCCTGGGGTGGGTCAACGATAACTACAACATCTCGACGTTAATGGCGGCGGGACATCGGCGCTGGGTATTACATCCAGGACTGATCTACACAGCGTACGGACAAACCCGCGGCGACGCCGCCATGAAGGTGTTTGGCTTTGGGCCCACACCACCGTCGAGCATCTCGCCCACGGTGGAGTACATTGCATTTCCGTATTTGCGCTATCCGCACGTCATGGTGTCACAGGGCGCCAGGCCTACGCCCTGGAGTATCAGCATGGTGCCGCCCGCGGGCAGTTCGAGTAGCTATGACCACTTCTCCGCGGCCAGTGTCAGCGTCGTCAACAGCGTCTCAGGCGCGCCGCTGAACGTACACAGTGAGTACTTCGACAACAGCGGCTATGGGCTGCGCAACTTCTTTTCGTGGATGGTGGATGGCTGGGAGCACGACACGCCCTACACAGTCACCATCAGCAATGTCAGCATGCCAGACGGCTCAGTCAGGACGATTGAGTATCAGGTAGAAATCGACTTCGCCGAGTTGCAGTAGCAACCCGGCCCGGCGGCTGGCGAAGGCTCAGGCGTTGAGGTACTTGTCCAGCGTTTGGTGAAAGTGGCGAATGCGCACCTCCTGATAGTTTGCCAGCGTGACCGCGCCTTTCTTCGAGGCGCGCATCCCTTTTTGTACCTGCGGCAAATTGGCCCCGTCCTGGTCAAACACATTGGCCAGCCCGGCACCCAGCACCTCCGCGGCATCCTTGAACGGCTCATCAATCCCCAGGCGGAACGTCGCTGCATCCTTGGGCGGCTCGGTTCCCTCGGGGTATCGCGTTAACAGGTAAATATCCATGATCGAGCTGTTCACATCATCGCCGTTGGGCCTGTGGCGATAGGTGATCACCGTGCCGTGTCCCGCCCATGGCGCAAAGTTCGGAAACAGCAGATACAGCGTGGAATCCATCAGCTCCGACATCGTTGCGCGCTCGGTAAACTCCTCACCGGCCTGTTCACTCACCGTGGGCAGGCTGATTTCAGCCAGGACCTCGCGCGCCGTCTTGCCTGGCGCCACCTGTGGGCGCTCTTCGCTACCGGCAAGTTTCATCATGTCATCCATGGAGTCCTGCTCGCTAAACCGGTGCGCATCGCTGGGGTTAGGCACCCCATACGGTGTTATCGTGCGACTGACATGATCACCCCAAACGTCGTACTGCGAATTGTCGATCGCCTGAAAAGCCAGCAACTGCGGATGCGTGGCGATCGCATGATAGGACTCAATAAACGCCTCCAGCACTGTCTTCCAGTTGGCGGCAATCACCTTTTCAACATGGGCAGACACATAGCGCTGGCCGTGCTTCCACTGCGGAAAATGCTCCGGAATGATGCCCATATACGCTTTCAGCGCAGGCGCATTCTCGTCCATGTTGATAAATACCCAGCCGTCCCAGGTGTCGATTTTCACCTGCGGCAGCTTGAAGTTCTCTTCCTGCACATGTGGAAAATCCCACTGGCAGGGCGCGCCCTGGAAGTCCCCCTCCAGGTTCCATGACCAGCCGTGAAAAGGACAGCGCAATTCAGGTGAGTTGCCCGTGCCACGCTTGAGCACACGCCCGCGATGCAGGCAGGAGTTATGGTAGGCGCGCAACTCACCAGACTGCGTACGCGTCAACACAATCGAATCATTGACAATGTCATACACAAAATAATCACCGGCGTTTCGCAACTGCGACTCCCGACAGACCATCTGCCAGGTCTTGCGCCAGACCTTGTCTACCTCACGGTCAAAAAATGCCTGCGATGTCCAACGCTCAATCGCCAGATCCTCAGACCCAAGATAGGTTTCAGTGCTTTCACGCAGCGCATCAGGCACCGGCACACACTCACGGTCGAGCAGTTCCTGAAACGAATAGGACGGATCACGCGCCGCGATCTGCTCTGGAGTCAACCGAATCTTGTCATTCATACCCGAACCTATAGTCATGTACTGCAAAAAACACCGTGTAACGCCCCATCAACCGACCGCAGATAACCACGCCAGGCACGCTCGCAGCCTACCTGCAAAGCCGATCCACAGACGCACCGGTATCCGCAAATTTCCAGGTGCCCGAAACCGTGCAAAGCCACTTCCAACGCACACCATAGCCCCACACAAAAAAGCAGTCAACCTTGTTTGTTTTACGAACCCAAAACCACCTGCCTTAACCACGACAAATCCCCGTCAGCCAGCGTGTCGGGAGGCGACTATCTCAGCCCTTTGAGCCGCACGGCACGCTGGCTGGCAGGCCGCAACGCAGGCGCACCCCGCCAGCACCTGGGCCAAACAGAAAAGGGGCCGAAGCCCCTTTCAATGAACCCACAAACCCAACCTAGAAGTTGCCGCTAACCCGCAAGCCATACTGCTCGCCACCCGACACCCCGGAAAACGCAATCGTGCCCGGCACAATCACCGCAGAGCTGTAATCGACTTCGTCGGTCATGTCGCGTCCCCACAGGGCCACGCGCACATTCCTGCCCTCAGACCACTCCCACTCATAGGCGATAGTGGCATCGAGTACACCACGATCCTGCACCAGACCGCGCGGATCATTGCGCACCTCTACCCAGTACTCGTCCGTGTAGCGGTAGCTGCCAAAGAAACTGAGTTCTCCCGGCCCCACCTGCACCGTGTAGGTACCGTTAACACCCCCCGTCCACTCCGGCACGCGACGCAGTTCCAGGTCAGAATTGTCGGTGATCATTCCGTCGCCGTTGATGTCGGCGGTAAACTCGTCGTACTGCGCATCCAGGTAGCCCAGGTTGGCATTGAACACGAGATTCTCATTCGCCACCCAGGTGGCCTCTGCCTCAATACCGAACAGGTCAACCGTTGAGGCATTGCGCACCACCGTATTGGAGCCACCAAACCCGTCTGGTTCGATAATCTCTTCCTGCTTGTCCTCATAGGTATTGACGAAAGCCGCGACATTCAGGCGCAGCGTTCTGTCGAGGAAGTCGCCCTTCATGCCCAGTTCCCAGTTTTCAACAAACTCGGGATCAAACGGCCCGATATTGCTCAGGTTCTGGTTGCGGCCATTAAAGCCACCGGAACGGAAACCTTCCGAGTAGGCGATGTAGGTCAGCACGTCATCATTGATGCGATAATCCAGGCCAACCTTGGGCGTAAACTCATCCCAGGATTCAGACCCGGAAGCCGCATCGATCGGCACCCATATTGGCTGGCCAAAGATAAAGAAATCATCCACTGTACTGTCGGGCACGTAGCCTGGCAGGCCATTTGCCGAGCCACCACCAAAGGCGATAGAGCCACTGTAGTCTTTGTCCTCCTCGGTGTAGCGACCGCCCAGTATCAGCATGAACTTCTCTGTCAGGTCGATGTGCGCTTCACCAAAAATCGCCCAGGCTTCACGACTGTGATCCGCGAATGGGTTCTGGAAAAGAGCCGCCTCTGGCCCCAGCGCGGCCGTGATCGAGGTTTTCTGGTCGAGTTGGTAATCATCTTCAACCCAGAACAGCCCCGCTACGAAACGCCAGCTCTCGTTAAGTTCGTCACCGGAGGCAAAGCGCACCTCTGCGGTGGTCTGCTCAGACTGCTGCTCGCGTAACACGTGGAAGGTATTGAGCGGGGTTGAGTCAAAATCCGTCGGCACGAATTCGTCGGTTTCCTGGAATCCAAAAATCGCAGTCACGGTGCCTATGCCAGCGTCATAGTTGGAACTGAGCGTGTAGGAATCCCATTCGAAATCCAGATCACGCGAGTAGAAGTCTTGTTCAAACACGCGCAAATCCTTGCCCGGCTCATCACAAAAGCCAAAGGTGCAGACGATATCCGGCTCTGAATTCACCGGGTTGTCCGTGTTCAGTGACGCGCGGTTGGACAGCGGTACGCCGTCATTCTGATCCTGGTAATTGACGTAGGTAAACAACATGTCAAAGTCATCGTTGGGCCGAAACAGCAGCGTGGCGTTGAACTCCTGGTTGTCCGCGTTGCCCACTTCCTCACCGGTGATCACGTTGCTTCGATCGCTGCCATCTTGCTGTACTGCAAAGCCCAGCTTGCCGGCAAACATGTCGCCCAGAGGGAAATTCACCACCGCCTTGGCATCGAGCAGATCATCGGTTCCCGTGGTGAGCTCATAGCGCGCACCCAGTTCGCCGGTGGGCAGGGTGCGGGTGATGTTAATCACGCCGCCAGTGGTATTGCGACCAAAAAGCGTGCCCTGCGGCCCGCGCAGAACCTCGATGGACTGAAAATCAAACGCGTTACGCATCGAACCGTTGACGAAAGACAGCGGTACGCCATCGATGACAACGCCCACGGCCGGATCAAAGGAACGCTCCACTTCCTGCGTACCCACGCCGCGAATATAAATCGAAGCACCGGCAGGCGACACCGCTACCGAGTCGATCACAAGGTTGGGCACCATGCCCTCGATTTCGCGCACGTCGCGCATGATCATCTTGTCGATTTGCTCGCCGGAAAACGCCGACACGGCAACGGAGACATCCTGCATGGACTCATCCATTTTACGAGCCGACACAATCACTTCTTCGAGTTCAGCGCCAGTGGCCATCGAGGGCAGCATGGCAGAGGTTGCGGCGGTCACCGCAACGGCGAGGGTAAGACGGGGAAATACACAAACCAGGGGTGCTATTGCTTTCATGGGACGCTCCTGCCATTGCCGCTCATTGGCGGATTTATAGTTATTGGCAGTGTGCCCGGCGACACATAACGCTTACCGGAAACACTACCGGCAAAAAAACAGTCTTCACTTGCTTGCGCCCTATTATTCCCACCCGCCGCCGGCAATTGCAAGTGCCCAAACCGGCTCATTTGGCGCCGCTGGCGGTTTATCCCGCCTCACGCTTGCCCGCATGCAGCAAGGTGGCGGCTTGCTGTGAGAAAAATGGCGTCTGCTGGCCGCCAGTCGTGGCACCGGCATCAATGACCAGGGTATGGCCTGTGATCTGCCGCGAGTGTTCGCCCAGCAGAAACACGATGCCATCGGCTATGTCTTCAGGCATACACGGGATACCCAGTGGTGAGCCCGCCGCAATACTCTGCGTCAGCGCCTCGAGATCACCATCGCCCAGGGCATTGGTCATCGGCGTCACCGTACCGCCAGGCGCAACCGCGTTGACGCGAATACCCAGCGGAGCCAACTCCGCAGCGGCCGATTTGGTAATGCCAACCACGCCATGTTTGGCCATGGTATACACATGCGGGCCGAGTCCTCCCATCACGCCGGCGGTGCTGGCCAGGGACACAATGGCACCACCGTCACCCTCGCGCATGGCGCGCGCTGCGTGCTTGATCCCCAGGAACACACCCCTGGACAGTATTGCCATGGTCTTGTCAAAGGCCTCGGCGCTGGTTTCCATGATTGAGCCGACCGCGCCTACGATGCCAGCGTTGTTCACCATACCGGTCAAACCACCGAAGGTATGCGTGGCACAGGCTATCGCCGCTTGTATATCTGCCTCGCAGGTGACGTCGGTGCGCACGAACGTCGTCTGGCTACCCAACTGCGCAACCAGTGCCTCACCCTGCTCCTGCTGCAAGTCCGCGATCACAACGCGGGCACCGCGAGTAACTAGGGCTCGCACGGTGGCCTCCCCAATGCCGCTGGCGCCGCCTGTGACGACAATAATACCGTTATTAAAATTCTCCACGCGATGACTCCCGGGTTAGTAAACTGCAGCGGATTATAAGCACCGCTACGCGCACGATGAAAGGCGCCCACTGCCAAAATTTGCTGGCAATTCCATGGTTCCCCTGTATGCTGGCGAACGCATTCCTCCAAGAACTCGCTATGAAAAAACGGTTCGCGCAATGGTTATTGCGCCGCTTGGGCTGGCGCCTGGAAGGCAGCCGCCCTGAACTTCCGCAGTATGTCCTGATCGCGGCCCCGCATACCTCCAACTGGGATTTTCCGATGATGCTGCTGTTTGCAGCGGCGTTTGATATTCCCGTGACCTGGATGGCAAAACATACGCTGTTCTACCCACCCATGGGCTGGTTCATGCGTGCCATGGGCGGCATGCCCATCGTGCGCCACAAAAACCAGAACATCGTTGCCATCATGGTGGAAGCATTTCGCGACGGCGCTGACATGGTACTGGTTGTACCCACCGAAGGCACCCGTGCCTTTGCTGAGCACTGGAAATCCGGCTTCTACCACATTGCGCGGCAGGCAAAAGTCCCTATCGTGCCGTCTTTTCTGGACTTCGGCCAGAAACGCGGAGGCTTTGGCCCACCGCTGACTCTCAGTGGCAACGTCATCGATGACATGCAGTACTTCCGCGATTTCTATGCGGGCATGCGCGGCAAGTTCCCGGAACAGTTTGGCCCGATTCGCCTCAAGGAAGAGGCCGGTGCCGGGGACAACCCGCCTTCCTAGCCTCCACCAAGGCAGGTGGCACACACTGGGCGCTAAACGCCCATGGACTGCATTCTGTCCTTGTAGCTCTTGGGTGTTTCACCGGTCCAGCTCTTGAACGAGCGCACAAAGGAACTGGGCTCGGTAAAGCCCAGGTAATCCGCGATGTCCGCGACCTTGGCGTTGTAGTTGAGCAGGCGGTCTATTGCCACTTCGCAGCGCACCTCATCCTTCAGCGACTGGTAGCTGGTATCTTCCTTTTGCAGGCGCCTGCGCAAGCTGGATTCAGACATATGCAGGCTGTGTGCGACCGAGGTGAATGACGGCAAGCCACGCTCCAGATCAATCGCGATCAGTGATTTGATCGCCGCACTGGTGCTGGAGCGACGCCTGTCCACGGCAATGAGGTGATAGATACTGCTGTCGAGGAACTCCAGCAGGGATTCACGCGTGTGCACCAGGCGTCTGTCCAGCATGGCGCGCTGAAAAACCAGTGTGTTTTCCGCGGCGTCAAAGTGCACCGGACACTGAAACAAACCGCTCATGCTGTCGGCATAGGCGTGGTTGAGAAACGGCGCCGCGATATTGGCCTCGACCAGTTTCATCGGTCGCCCAGTTAGCCAGCCGCACAAGGCGTACCAAACCTCAAGGCCGGAGGCGCGCGCAACGGTCTCCTGATAGCCCGAGCGATCCCAGTGGCTGGGCGCGAGTATCGAGCCCTCCTCCTTGAGGTTGATGCGATAGCTCAGTCGAACGATATCCGAGCCCTCGTCCTGGAGCAAACGCATGTTGTAGCCGATCATGGGGTACAGCAGGTGATCAAAACGCTCGGCAATCGCCAACGCCTCGCCAAGATCCAGTGCCGTAATCATGCTGCGACACAGAAACTCAAAGGCTTCAGTACCGACCCCCGCGCCCCAGGGGATGGGGTGCTTGAATTCTTGCATCTCTGCCACGGCGGCTTTGTACAGCTTGGCATACTGCAACGCCGGCAAAGGCTCTGACTCATCCAGGGCCAACACCCGCTCCGGTTGTAAATTGACAGACGCAGCTATGGCTGCGACGTCCAGGTCGATCTTGCGGATGTAATCCAGCAGCCGATGGAATTTTCCCGCGCTTACGCTCAGTTCATTCATACGCTCTTGCAGGACAAGTCCACTGCCTGACCACCACCTTGTTCAGCACTGACAGCCGAAGGCTAACATGGATACCCATGCCGGTTAAGACCACGCAAACGCCACGCTGAGCAACGCCATACAGCGTGTTGCGCGTCATCCTGGCGACAGTCCTGCGCAGGCGCTGCAACCGGTGCTACACTGTGTGCAAATGCTCACTGGTAACCGACCATGTCGCAGGAAGTGTCCTCTACCGTCATCATTGCCATGCCGCGCGAACAGGCCTGGGAAAAACTCCGTGACTTGTCTGTTGCACATCACTATGTCCCTGGCTTGGTCGATACCCGTATCGTTACCGAGCAACGCGAGGGCGTCGGTGCCAGCCGCTACGTGTATCGCAGTGCCAACAGCTATATTCAGGAGACCGTGACCGAGTGGACACAGGGGCACGGATTTATTATCAAGCTACACAAGGGAGACAAGCCGGCGCCACCGTTTAAAGAAGCCTGGTTCCGCTACCAGATCGATGATGCAAGCCCCGCACAAACCCGGTTTACCGCAAGCATGGGATTCACCCTGCCCTGGGGGGCACTCGGAGCCTGGCTTGAAAAACGCATGACGGGTTTTGTCGACAAAACCATTGCCGATGTCGCCCTGGGCATGAAGCTCTATTATGAAAGCGGCGAGCCGGTCAGCGATGCTGCGCGCAAGGCCCACAAGGCCAGTGCCGGCGCATGAGCCACGGGTGAAATCAATGCCGGGGCCTGCACCTGGTTGTTCATCGCAGCCGTGATGCACTTATTCACTGGGTCGTTATTACACTTGCGCGGCGCAGACTGCACCGCCTTCACGAGGTTGCGGCACACTATGGCGCCACTGAGCCCTGCCTCTGCCTGTCGAGTGCTGCGACGCGCAGGATCTCTCGCTCTGTGAACAGCGCACTGCGCAACTGTGCAATCATGCGCTCACGTTCAACCTCGGGGTACTGGGTACTCGCCTCAATCATAGCCAACTGCTCACGGTAGCTTGCCAGCCTGTCCTGCCAGCCCCTGCGCTGTTCATCCAACGCCGCCAATCGCTGGGCCGCCGCCGGGCCCAGCGTCTGTTCCCGGTAGCGGTACACTGCCGATTCATCAGCGCCTGTCGCCCGCAGCTGTGCCACCTGCTGTGCAACACGACTGATAGCGGTCGCCTCTTGCTGCGAGCGCACCAGCTCCGGTGCGGTATCCAGGTCGATCAGTTGCAGCTGCTCGCGCCGGGCGGCGGCATCAAGGGTCGAGTCTGACAGTACCCTTGCGCGCGCCAGCATATAGTCATCGTAAGCATCCTCGCGAGCAAAGAATGCCTGGCTTGCCTCGCTTGAAAAAAAAGCCGAACGCGATTCACGCGCGGCACGCTTGAGCGCATACCACGCGTCAACGCTGGTGCCAGCCGCGCCGGCCTGCTGTGTGTACTGATTGTTCAGTTCGCCCAGGTGATTGCGGTACTGCAAATACGACTCCAGCAGCGCGTTGGCCTGGGCAAGCGCAGGCTCAACCAGTTGAGCGGACAACGCATGCTGTATGCGCAGCACAATATGCTCCAGGGGCTCCTCGCCGATAGCCATCAGATAGTGTTCGAACAATCGCCGCAGGCGCATGTCGAGTACCAGGTTGCCCTGCGCATCCATCGCCAACGGGGCTGGTGGCGGCGTATCTACGAGAGTGCCGGGAAGCACGGCGAAAAACTCAGCTGGCGGTAACCGCTGGGTTTCTTGCGCATCTACCAGCGAGGACAGCGCAGCCCGAGGCAGGGTTTTTTGCGCAATCGGGGCCACGTGCGCAGCCTCCGGGGCAGACGGCGGTGCCAGGGGCAGCGGTGCCGAAGCAGGTTTGATCCACAGCAGCAACACTAACAACAACGCTGAAGCACCTGTTATCGACAGCAACAGAACCGGCCACCTGAATCGCAAAGACATCACCCTCTCATTGAACGATCACACCTGGCCCGAAGAGGCAGCGCCATGAAACGGGCGGCACGCGACGATGCCAACGCGACTGGCGTGGATGACCACGGTTGGGACCAATCCCTGCCGTGCAACCCTGGCCACCCCTAGCTGTGATTTCCACACTTGAGTTTTCGGCTCTCGTTCCCCGGCTGCCTGCTCTACAGCCATTGGCGTTGCAACCGTTTACGCTTCGACTGTCTGGCTTTGAATTACAAGCCTGCGCTCTTGAGGCGACGGGCGTGCGCGGTGTACACCGGCAGGGGCGCCGAGGTAAACAGACCGCGCAGTGCAAACAGGCCGTTCACCTGATCCAGGTGATTCATCGTGTAATCATCGCGGATGTTGTCACCCAGATGCATTGAGCACCGTTCGACCAGGCCATCGTTGGCTGCGCCACCGTGCAGCGCGCTGGCGATCAGCAAGACAGGATCAAACAAATCCAGCGCATTGGAATTGGTCAGGCCATTGTACGTTCCGCCCCAGGAGTAATAGCGCACACCGTTGACCTGGTGAGGGCCGTCATTGACCGAGTAATCGCGTACCCACTTGGGCCACCACCAGCGACCCACGTTAACCCAAGGTGTGCTGCGACAGGCGCCGCTGCGCAGCCCCGCCGGAAACTGCGCGTTAAAGGCAGCAGCGCCTTGTGAATTCAGGGCCGACAGCGCCGCCATCGCATTCTGCTGCTGACCGGGATCGCCCGACAGGGCCGCTATCAAGGCGCCAATTGCATTGCCCAGTTGCACCGCAATGCCCTCCAGCGGCGAACTGGCAATGATGTCGGCGACATCGCTGCCATAATGCGGGCTGCCCACCGATGTGACCGAAGCGACCAGGTCGGGCCGCACCGCCGCCACGTAGCGCGACGTCGGGCCGCCCTGCGAGTGTCCTATCAGGTTCACCTTGCCTGCTCCGGTGATGGCCAGCACCTCCTGCACATAGTCAAGCAGCTCCTCTCCACGCACCTCGTTGCTTTCCCATGCGGTGAGCTGCGGTGTGAACACCTGCGTAGCGCCGACGCCGTACAAGGCGCTCTTGACACCATAGAAGTAATCCATGATCAGCAGGGAATCAAAACCCGACAGGCCATGCACCAGTACAATGGGGTAGCGGGTTGCGCCGGAGTTATCGGCATGGGCAGGCTTGGCTGACAGCCCTGCAAGCATCAAGGCGGTGAGCAGGGCCAGCAGTGGCAGAACGTGTTTCAGGGCAATGTGTTTCATAGCGCTCTCCATAGCACCCTACAAGCGACCTCGCGACGTCTGCCATCGTTAGCGGCAACGCAACCCTGTGCATACAGGCAATCGTAAGGCGCTTGTCGGATCGTTCATTATTGTTATCGTCAGGTTCAACAGCAGACGCGTTGTTTTATTTTCGCAGCGGCCATCTCACGCCGCACCGACGAAAGCTCGCGGCATAAGAGACGCTGCTCAGAAAGACTAACAAGTCTTCCGTGAAAACATCAAGCGTTGCGACCTGTTGCGGGCGACGCCAGCGCTCACTCTGCCAGCGTCACCGCATTCGCCGCTGCACCGCAGGCCTGCATTGCCGCTGACTGTCGACACCGCCCACAGGCCGGACACCGCTAGCGCGCCTGCCACTGCGGCTTGCGCTTGTCCATAAACGCCTGCAAACCCTCACGAATATCCTGACTCTGGTACATCGCCTCCAGTGGACCGAAGCGGCCCGCCAGCTGCGCCTCCATTGCTTCCTGCGCCGATGGATACTGCCTCCCGGCGAGCGCACAGTGCTTGGTCGCGCGGACCGCCAGCGGCGCGCACTTGAGGATCTTCGCAGCGTACTCGCGCGCAGTTGACATTACGTCCGCAGGAGCAACCACAGCATTGACCAGGCCAAGCTCATGCGCCCTGCGCGCATCGATGAACTCAGCGGTCAGTAGAATTTCCATGGCAGGTTTCAATCCGATATCTCGCACCAGGCGATGCATGCCACTGGCCACCGCTGCAGTGCCAATTTTTGGCTCGGGCAGGCCAAACAGGGCTGAATCTGCAGCAACCACCAGGTCCGCCGATAATGCCAGCTCGAAGCCTCCCCCAAGCGCCAGGCCGTTGACGGCGGCTATGATGGGCTTGTCGCAGGACCAACGATGGGTCAGGCCGCCGTAGCCAGTCCCGGGGACCTGGTAATCTTCTTCTGTCTCGGCATCGACCATCGCCGAAATGTCACCGCCGGCACAGAAGGCGGCCTCCCCCGCCCCTGTTAAAATCGCCACCCACAGCGCATCGTCGCGTTCAAACTGGTCGAAGGCTGCGGACATTTCAGCATGTGTCGCCGGATTGAGTGCATTCATGACCTCGGGGCGATTGATCGTGATCGTCATGATGCGATCGGCGCAGCTCACTTCAATATGGCGGTGCGTTGTGGTGTTGTTCATAAGGGGCTTCCGGTAGTGTATTGCAATTACGCGGCCCACCGGCACCGCTGGCAAGAAGCTACGGCCTGGGCAGGCTGACTGCGACAGTGTGATGATAGCTGTGAGGATAGCATTGCAGGCACGCGATACCTCAGCGCCTGCGCGGTTGCACGCGTGTCAGTTGCGCTCAGGCGTGTACGGCATGGCGCAGCACATCAGCATAACTGTCAAACACGGGGACGTCATCCAGGGCACCCTTGCGCCGCAGATGCGCGCGCAATGCGCCCAGGCGGTAACAGGGCACGCTGGCCATGAAGTGATGCTCCATATGGTAGTTGACACCATTGGGGGCAAACACCAGCCGCTGCCACCAGGGCGCGTCAACGGTGCGTGTGTTGTTGCGCACATCAGGATCAAACAAGTCTGGCACCGCGGCGTGTTCCGCAACCTGGCGCACCCGGACCACCAGCATAAACACCGTCATAAATGCGACCACCCACAAAAGATACGTCCAACCAATACCCAACGCCCAGAGAATGCCGAAAAGGGCGACCTGTACGCAGATCTGCTGGATAAAAGGCAGCGCGCTGTCACGCTTTTCAGTCGCGATAATGCCCGAGGCTCCCTTGAAGATGAACGACAGCAGTTTGAAGCCAGTCTGCCCGGTCAGATCCCGAATCACCTTGCGGCGAAAACTGGCCCTGGAGATCGGGTACGCCTGATAATTCGGCAAATCCGGGTCTTCGTGGGAACCAGCCTTGCGATGATGATGCAAATGGCCCTTGGCGTAGGATGGTTGGTCGTTCATCACCGGCAGTGCACAAAACCACTGTCCTACCACATCGTTCAGCCACTGGGTTTTGAACAGCGTGTGATGGCCACAGTCATGCATCAGTACCGACAGCCCCAGTTGCCTGCCCGCCAGCAGGACAATGGCAAGCAGTAGCACCAGAGGGTTGGGAAAAGCCGCCGCAGTGAGCAAAATGGCAAAAATAAATGCCCAGTTCGCGAGCACCAGCAGCGCTGCGCGTACATCGCTTTTTGAAGTGAAGTCGCTCACTTCCTCGCGGCTCAGGTAATCGCTGACTTTCATTGGGCTGCTCGCTGTCATGGTGCCCTCCTGCGCAACACGCGTATCACGAAAACTTACCTTGCTTACGCTACTCCTGTCATACGATAACCGCATGTGAGTGCACGCCAGTTGCATGGGCATCCATGACAGTATCCTGCCATTTTAAACCGCAGCGACGCGTCAGCCAAGAAAGGCCTGGCCACCGTCTATGGCGATACTCTGGCCATTCACATAGGCTGAGCCGTCGCTGCACAGCAGCGCCACGAACCGGCCGATATCCTGCTCACATTCCCCGACCCTGCGCTGCGGAATGGTGGCTACAAACGCCTCGGCTTCTTCGGGATAGTTTTCCATCCACCACGCCAGCCCCGGGGACTTGGCGTGGGGCAGGATAACATTGGTACGAATGCCTTCATGGCCCCATTCGCAGGCCGCCGCGCGAGTGAGTGAACGAATCGCTTCCTTGGTTGCCGCATACGCGCCAAAACCGCTCATATCCCAGCGCTTGGCCGCGCTGCTGGCCAGGTTTACGATGCAGCCACCGCCCTTCAAGTGTGGCCGACACAACTTCATCAGGCGCAAGGTCGCTAGCGGTCCGGATTCCCAGCCTGCGGTGAAACTCGCGTCGGTGACTTCCTCCAGCGTGCCCAGCGGGACTTCCTGCGCATTGTTGACCAGGATGTCCAGCCCCCCGAAATGCGCGATAACTTCTTCGACACACTTTGTCAGTGAGGGCAGAGACTTCACATCACACACAACCGGGTGCGCTTCACCACCGCGGGCGGTGATAAGGTCACAACTTGCCTGCAGTTTTTCTGCCGTGCGCCCGGTGACGGCGATACGCGCACCCTCGGCGGCCAGCGCCAGGGCGATGCCCTGGCCAACGCCCTGTCCCGCACCGGTCACCAGTGCCACCTTCCCCTCTAGCAACATCATCTTCTCCTGTGGTCTTTGCAGCTTCGGCCGCCCAACACCGGGCAGCAATGCCAGAGTATGCAACACGCGGCTGCCCGCGGGGCAAACTATTGGAACCAGATTTGTTATCGTCTTCCATCAGCTGTATCGCTTCCGCTGGTGTCGCGCAGACTGCGCGTCACGCCCTGCTGGAAAACAACTTCCCGCAGGTGTCTACCTCGCCGCATTGATCTGGTTGGTGTGGCAGTTTATGCGCACGATGTTGACGCGTGCAGACAAGCACTGCCAGGGCCGATGGCGTATGATTTCAGCCACTATTTTAAAAAAAGACGCCAGCATGACCTCTTCGATTGGACACCACCTGCAACGCGAGGCGATAACCAGCGGCATCACCAATGCACTCATCAACGGCCTCATCGCCTGGTTGCTGCTGCGTGGTGGCCCTGCCCTGGGGTGGTCTGGCCGGTCCAGTTTTGTTGTCGACCTTTTCGCCACGGCCTTCATCCTGCCGTTTATTGTTGCGCTGATCGTGATTCCCCTGCAGCGCGCCGCCCAGCGCAAGGGGAAACTACCCGCACTCACACTCAAGGGCGACTCCCTGCTGGCAGCCATGGTGCGTCGCTTGCCGCGCTCCCTGGCCCTGTGCGCCCTGGGATTTGGTCTGCTGGGCGCATTGGTGTTTGCCCCCGTGGCGCTGGTGCTGCTGGCCAGCGCCGGCGTCACGTCGATCAACCCGCTGCCCTATGCGATGTTCAAGGGGCTCTGGGCGGGCGCGGTTGCCGCCGTGCTGGTCATACCCATGATCATTTACGCCCTGGAAGGTGCTGAGCGACCAACAGTCAAGGTGTAGTCGAAACCGACCAACAGCCAAAACCCAACAAAATCGGACCGAATCAAGGAACAGCAACTATGGCATTACTGGACAACAAAGTGGGCATCGTCACCGGCGCTGGCCAGGGCATCGGACGCGCTATTGCACAGGCATTTGCCACCGAGGGCGCCCGCGTGGTTGTTGCAGACTTCAACGCAGACGCAGGCCAGGAAACAGTGAAACAGATTACCGCAGCAGGCGGGCAAGCCACCTTTGTACTGGGCGATGTCAGCAAAGAGGACTCCGTAAAAGCCATGGTCGACAGCGCCATCGAGCACTATGGCAGGCTGGACATCGCCTGCAATAGCGCCGCCTTGTCGCGCGGTTCGGGCCCCATTCACGAGTACACGCGCGAAGTATTCGACCAGACCCTGGAGATGTGCCTGACCAATACCTGGTTGTGCATGAAGTATGAGATTCCCGCGATGCTGGAGAACGGCGGCGGCAGTATCGTCAATATTTCCTCCAATGCATCCCTGCGCGGCCAGGCCTTCAACACGGCCTATGCCGCTGCAAAAAGCGGTGTCAACTTGCTCACCAAAAGTGCCGCAGCCGAATACGGTGCACAGGGTATTCGTATTAACGCAGTCTCACCGGGCGTCATCAAAACGCCCGGCGTCGAAAAGTACTTTGCGGAGCAGCCGAAAATGGCCCAGGGGCTGAAAAAGGCCGCCGTCATGAACCGGCTTGGCGAGCCTGAAGAGATTGCACAAGCGGTTGTGTTCCTGTGCAGCGACCGCGCTTCCTTTATCACCGGGCAGGTGCTGTCTGTCGACGGTGGTTCCGCGGTCAAATAGTATGCGCAACCCACGCCACCACCGCCCTGCCTGTAGCCGTGCCACTGCCGCACTGGTGCTGCTAGTGCTGTGTGCGCACGCCGTCGGGCAGGACTACATCGGGTGGCGGCACTACGGGGGTGACCCCTACAACAGCCAGTATTCACAGCTGCAACAAATCAACCGTGACAGCGTCGCTCAACTCACGCTCGCCTGGTCATACAGCAGCGCGCAAGGCGCGACACTGCCGGCCAGTTCAGAATTGCAGATGAACCCGCTGATCGTGGATGACGTGCTCTATGGTCGCAATCCGCTGTACAACGTCTTTGCGCTGGACGCCGCAACGGGTACCCCACTGTGGACCTACGACCCGCAGCTGGATCACGTGGGCCTTTCCAACATGCGCGGCCTCAGCTACTGGCAGGATGCCACGGCGCCGTCGCAGCGCCGCCTGTTTTTTACCACCGGCCACTGGCTGCTAAGCCTGGATGCCAGCACCGGCAAGCCGGATCGCCACTTCGGCGAGAATGGGCGCGTCGACCTGCGCGAGGGTCTGGGGAGAGACCCGCAAACAATCAGCATCAATGCACCTTCGCCGGGTGTTGTCTTTGGCGACCTGATCATCATGGGCTCTGCCGTCACCGAAACGGCCGGCGCGGCGCCCGGTGATATTCGCGCCTACGATGTCCGCAGCGGTAAACTCCGCTGGACCTTTCACACCATTCCGCGCCCCGGCGAACTCGGCCACGACAGCTGGCCACCCCACGCCTGGAAAACCGCAGGCGGTGCCAATGCCTGGGCAGGCATGAGCCTGGATGAAGCGCGCGGCGTAGTCTACGTGCCCACCGGATCGCCGGCGCCGGATTTCGACGGCAGTGGCCGCCACGGGGCCAACCTCTTTGGCAACAGCATCATCGCGCTGGATGCACTTACCGGCGAGCGGCGCTGGCACTTCCAGGCGGTACGACACGACATCTGGGACAGGGACCTGAGCAGCGCCCCGACACTTGCGACCATTACGCACCAGGGGAAGCCGCGCGATGTGGTCATACAGGCGTCCAAGCAGGGTGTGCTGTACGTGCTTGACCGCGACACCGGCGAACCGGTCTGGCCGATAGAAGAGGTGGCGGTACCCGCATCGACCATACCCGGTGAGCAGGCCTACCCCACGCAACCCCGTGTGACACTGCCCGAGCCTTTCACACGCCAGACGTTTCACGCCGAAGATCTCAGTCGAATCACCCCTGCAACCTATGCCTACGTCAAGGCACAGTTTGAGCAGGCTAGGGATTTCGCCTACATGCAGCCGCTCGGCCTGGAAAAAACCATCCTGTTCCCGGGATTCTATGGCGGGGCCAACTGGGGCGGCGGCGCCTGGGACCCGGAAACCAACCTGTACTACATCAACGCGATTGAAGCGCCTCACATCGTTCATATCGAGGCAGTGGAAGTCGACAGGGGCACTCCCTCCGGCGTTGGCGAGCTGGTTTTTCGCAAGCAGTGCAGTGGCTGCCACGGGCTGGATTTGCAGGGTTTTTATCCCTACGCTCCCGCACTTGTTGGCCTGTCCGAACGTAGCAGCAAGCGCACGGCAATGCGCACCGTGCTCGCTGGCAAGGGTCGCATGATGGGCTTTGCGCACCTGCCTCGCCACGAACTCGACGCCGTCATCGACTACGTTTTCGCGCGCAGCGGCGCCGCCGACTCCACCGCTGATGAGCAGGTAAAAGACACCCCGCTGCCAACCGGGGCCGAGGCATCACGCGAGACTGCCTATATTTTTGCCGGCTACAACGATTTCGTTGACCAGCGTTTTTATCCGGCCGTGGCGCCGCCGTGGGGTACGCTCAATGCGATAGACCTTGGCAGTGGCAAACGGCGTTGGCAAATCACGCTGGGAGAGTACGAACAACTGACCAGGGAAGGCATTGCCCCAACCGGCACACGCAACTATGGCGGACCTGTGGTGACCGCGGGCGGACTGCTGATCATCGCCGCCACCTCGGATGAAAAGCTGCGCATATTTGACAAACTCAACGGCCAGTTGCTGTGGGAGTACCGGCTGCCGGCGGCGGGCTATTCGACCCCGGCAACCTACAGCGTGAACGGCCGGCAGTACATTGTGATCACCTGCAGCGGCGGCAAACTCGGCACGCCCACCGGCGATCAGTACCTGGCGTTTGCCCTGCCGGAGGCGTCCAGCGCCACCGCCGCCGGCACAAGCGCAGCGCCACTGAACTAACCTGCAGGTATTCGCGCCGCATCGCCAGCGAGCGGCTGAACACAGCGCACGCCGTACATCCGTCACCCCGCCGAGCACTGCTCACGGTGTCGGGCCTGTCAACCCGCCTGGCTGAGCAGCACTTCCGGCGCCAGATTTTCCAGTTGTCGGCGAATGCCCTCGCGCCAATCCATGCTGGTCTCCCCGATCAGTTCATGCATCCGCTGCGTATCAATGCACAGGCTGCCAAACGCTTTGGGATTCTCGCTGAACACCGGCTCAAAACCGGTCAGCTGGGCAATGTAGTCACACCACTGTTCAATGCTGACTTTTTCCGAACCACCAAAGTTCAAGGTCGTCACCTCTTGCGTTGCCGCGCCCAACAGGTAGGGGATCTTTTCGATATAGTCGTTCACATGCAGCGGGTTGTACTCATTGGGTTTATCCGGGTGCAGTTCAATGGGCACACCGCCTTGCATCATCAACATGTGGTAATACATCCAACCGCCGTTATCGCCATAGGGCACGCTCAGGCGCGCAATGGTTGTAGGTATTCCCTGCTGGTGCGCCACAAACTTGCAGACAGTTTCCGCCGCGATCTTGGAGATACTGTAGGTGGGAAACATCACCCGGTGGTTGTCACCCAGTGGGGAGTTCTCGCTGCGCGGCTCATGGCCTGCGTACTCATACACGGCCGTCGATGAAAAATGTACAAACGCCTTCGCGTTTTTGCAGCGCATCATCAGATTACCCACGCCCTCGCCATTGGCCGCAAGGTCATAGTCAAAATCGCCGGACTTCACCACGGCAAAATTGAGCACGTAGTCGATGTCCTCGGGAATGGCCGCAAGGGTGTCAGGCTCGGCAAGATCGGCGGCGATCACGGTTGCTCCCAACGCCTCTATTTGCGCCCTGTCCTCTTCCTTGCGAAAGCGCGCCAGGGCGTACACGTCGGCTATCTTTGCAAAGTGCTCCACCACCGGCAGGGCAACCTGACCCGTAGGGCCAGTGATGAGCATTTTAGTGTTGGCAAGTTCAACAGGGGTTACAGGCATGGGGCACCTCGCGTATGCATGTTATTGGATGGGTTTGAATGAAGCAGGGCAAGGCACAGCACTTGTGCAGACGGGTAGCGCGAGTGGCGCGTTACACGATGCGACACTGCGCGCTCAAGCTGCGGCATCAGGATAATCGCTATACCCGGCGGCACCGGGTGAATACAGTGTGGCGGGATCAAACTTTGCCAGCGGCGCGCCGCGTCGCCAGCGCTCGACCAGATCAGGATTGGCAATGAACGGGCGTCCGAACGAGACCGCGCTCGCCTGGCCCTGCGCCACTGCCGCTTGCGCTTCTTCGAAAGTGTAACTCTCGTTCATGAGCAGTCTGTCTGCAGCATAGCGCTGGCCCAGTGCGGGCACATCAACGCGTCCGGTTGGCATACGAATGGCATGCAAGTACGCCAGGTTCATGGGCTGCACCTGTTGGAGCAATGCTTCAAAGGTTTCCTGCGGGTCGTCATCATGCAGGTCATTGAAGGGGTTGTCGGGGCAGATACGCATACCGACGCGCTCACTACCGGCAACATCCGTCATGGCCTGTAAAACCTCGACGACAAAGCGCGTGCGGTTGTCAACCGGGCCACCGTAGGCATCGGTGCGCTGGTTCGTGCCCGTGCACAGGAACTGCGCCGGCAAGTAGCCACTGGTGCAGTGCAATTCTACCGCATCGAATCCCGCCGCAATCGCGTTGGCGGTGGCTGCACGGTACTCCTGGATCACGCCGGCGATCTCATCAAGTGCCAATTCGCGGGGCATATCCAGAGGCTGCATTCCGGCCTGGTCGGTATACATTTCACCGCGCGCCTGCAGCGCCGAGGGCGCGACGGTTTCAGCACCCGCCGGCTTGTTGTAATGGCTGGCTACACGGCCAACGTGCATGATTTGCGCGGCAATCAGACCGCCTTCGGCGTGCACCGCCGCCGTGACTTGCTGCCAGGCGTCTATTTGCTGCGGGTTGTATATTCCCGGTGTGCGGCAGTAGCCCAGGCCATTGGCGCTCGGCGCTATGCCCTCCGAGATAATCAATCCGGCCCCGGCGCGCTGTCGGTAGTAATCCACCATCACAGCGGTTGGCACGGCGTGCACGTCGGCACGACTGCGCGTCATGGGCGCCATGACAATACGGTTTTTCATTGCCAGGGCACCCAGTGTCACGGGCTGAAAAAGGTCTGTTGTCATTGTGCTTTCCACTGTCATGAAGTCCGAAGGTTGAATCCTGGATTATTATTGTCGCAGTGCTATAGCGGCCACGCAGTGATGACGACCGGCCAGCAAGGCCATACAGCCGCATCGCGGGACAGTCGAGTTACCTGACCCTGATACGCGGTTCCGGCGCGCCGCGACGCATGGTTTGCAAAAAGGCGTCCAGCGGCGCCGGAGCGGCCACCTGAGGCTCGTCATCGCCAGGTGGTGACGACCAGAATTCCGTCCAGCTTGGCCACAGGGCGTGGTAGGCGCCTTCGTAGGCCTCCCTGTCTGGCCAGCGCATTTTGTTGTCCCCCACCGGCGGCTTGTTGATGTCGGTGGCGTACCAGTAGCACGGCAAACGGCGGCGAAAATACCAGCGCCCGTCGATTCGCTCGTAGTTATCCCAATACAGCATTTGCATAATGACCCACTCTATTGAGCCATCCTCACACGGGGTTTCATGCTCGTTCTTGGAGTACACCACACCGTGGGCATGATCGGCGTCGTCAAACTCGATGATGTGATTGCCGATATGGTGCGACGTGCCAGTGAACTGCAAACGCAGGGTATCGTCCAGCCAGCGCTTGAGGTACGCACGCCCGCTGTGCTCGCGACTGACACGAATATCATGGGCAAACAGGTTGACGTGCGCATCAAGATCGCGCATGTCCAAAGACAGAGAATACTTGGCCACCAACTGGCGAATCTCATCCAGGGATTCCAGCCTGTCCATGCGGGCCTCCAGTGACGTGCCAGAAGTTGTGTCGGATGTTGTGTCGGATGTTGTGTCAGACAAAACCACCTCCATAGCGTGCACGGCCCCCGCCGTGGCGCGGGCCATAACATTGTTGTTGTCGCGCAGGCTTACGCTACACTTCCAGCGCGCGAAAGCCCAGAGAATCATCCTCGGCAAGCAGCTTGCCCAGTTGCTCCAACTGCTGGCTGGCATTGCCCAGCGAGTAGCTGATCAGCTTTGCCATCAGGAAGAAGCGGTGTATCGGATACTCGACATCCGCGCCCATACCACCGTGCAGGTGCTGCGAGGTAGACACCACACGATGCGCAGCGTCACAGGCCCACCACTTGGCGGCACGCACTTCGGCGCGCGCATCCAGCCCTTCGCTGAGCCGCCACAGTGCCAGCCAGTAGGTGGTGCGAATTGCTTCCACGTCGATATAGCTGTCTGCCATACGCATCGCCAGCGCCTGGAAAGAGCCCAGCGGAATACCAAACTGCTTGCGCTCGCTGACGTAGGCAGCCGTGCGCTTCATGGCTTCTTCCGTGACGCCTACCTGCAGCGCGCAATGCCCAATATTGGCACGCTCGAGCAGCCACTCCAGTACGGCCTGTCCTTCGCCTTCAGCGCCGAGCACCGCGTCGTCGCCCAGTGTCACCTCAGTCAGCGTCAACTGCGCCGCGCGCTGTTTCGACAGGCCGATTTCCATGGGTGTCACCTGCACGCCGCTGGCGGCCGTGTCGACGATAAAAAACGTGGTCTTGCCCTCACCCGTCGAGGCAGGCACCACAATGGCATTGGCCACCGCCCCATCCGGCACTACAGAACGAGCGCCGTTGAGCACCCACTGATCGCCCTGGCGCTGCGCGCTCACTGATGAAGCCAACACCGGGTTCATACCCTCCTCGGCAATGGCGGCACTGAGTTTTATAGCGCCGCTGGCCAGGGGCTGCAGGTAGCGTGCGTGCTGTTCATCGCTACCGAACTGCGCAATTGGCAGCCCGCCCAGTACCAGGCTGGCGTAGACCGGCACAGGCGCCACGTGGCGACCCAACTCTTCGAGCACCAGACATAGCTCAATCAGGCCCAGGCCGGAACCACCGGCGCTCTCCGGGATGGCGATGCCCAGCAAACCCTGCTCACCCAGGGTCTGCCAGAGGGCGTCATCATAGGTGGCATCGGTGCGTGAGAAACTCAGCAGGAACTCATCGGTGGCCCTGTCGCCAAAAATCTGGCTGGCCAGGTCACGAATTGCCAGTTGGTCTTCAGTGAACGAAAAATTCATGGTTTTCTACCTCAGTGAGCTCTCACCATCGCGGTGAGATTGCGTGTGTATTTGAGTTGTTTCGCGTCGGGGTTTTGCAAGAACAGGGCGCGGTAATACATGGTGGATAACAGCTCGGCGAATTCTTCTACCGACAGGTCAGCGGCGCGCAGCGTATTGCTTTCGTTGATGAAATACTCACGCAGCAGCCCTTCCCCGATACCTGCCAGTGAATACACCACCATCAGCGCCTGGTGCTTGCGGAAACGCACATCCGGGAACAGTTTGGGCATCAGGTCTACCAGCCACATCAGCTGGTTGCGATAGTTGCCGCGCAGCGTGGCCGAGAATGCCTCGTCCTCGTCCGCCATCTGCAACAGGCAGCGCATAATGCCGGGCCGGCGCGCATAGCTGCGCACGATGACCAGGTTGTGTGCGTAGATACGGGCGTACCAGTCGCCCCGGGCGACGTCTTTTTCAATCTGTGCCGGGTCGTTCCCGGCATTGGCGAAATCGCTGAGCACTTCCAGGGTCAGCGATTTGAGATCCTTGAAGTAGTGATAGAACAGGCCCTGCGCCACGCCCGCCTCACGCGTCACGTCGGAAATCCGCATGCGATGATAGCCCTCGCGCTCCAGCACCCGCAGGGCCGCCTCCTTCAAACCGGCCCGCGCGCGCTCGCCCTTCGCACTGCGTGCGCCGGTGCTGGCTTTGGCTTCCTGTTTGGCAACGGATCTGGACATGACGCACAAAATAGTTGAATTTGAATTCAAAATCAATATTATACAACCATCAATTGCACGGAGCGGTACCCATGTTTGTCGATTACACAGAACACCAGCGCGAGTTACGCAAGGAATTCAGGGCCTACTTCAGCGGGCTGATCAAGCCAGAACATCGCGAGGAACTGCGCAATGCTGAAAGCGGCGACCTCTACAAGGCGCTGATCCGGCAGCAGGGCAAGGACGGCATGCTGGCCATCGGCTGGCCCGAGGAGTACGGCGGCCGCGGCCTGACCGAAAGCGAGCAGCTTATCCGCTATGAAGAGGCGCTGTTGGCCGGCGCCCCTACCCCTTTCGTAACCCTCAATACGGTGGGCCCGGCCATCATGAGCCAGGGTACCGATGAACAAAAGGCGCGCTTCCTGCCTGGCATCGCCAGCGGCGAACTGCACTTTGCGATCGGCTACACCGAGCCCAGCGCGGGTACTGACCTTGCCGCACTGACCACCTCTGCGGTGAAAAACGGCGATCACTACGTGGTCAACGGCAGTAAGATATTTACCAGTGGCGCCGAGGGTGCAGATTACATTTTCCTGGCGGTGCGCACTGATACAGAGGTCAAAAAGCACAAAGGCATCTCTATCCTGGTTGCGGATACCAAAGACCCCGGCTTTTCGCGCGGACCGATCAACACAGTCGGTGGCGTCCATACCAACGTGACCTATTATGACAACGTCAAAGTGCCGCTGGATATGATTGTCGGCGAAGAGAACGGCGGCTGGCGCCTGATTACCGAACAACTCAATCACGAACGGGTTGGCCTGGCTGCCTGGGGCATACAGGGCTGGAAGCTGTTTCGCGACATCATGGCCTGGGCTCGCAACACCACCGATGCCAACGGTCGTCGCGTCATCGATGACCCTACCGCACAGCGCAACCTGGCGGAATGCTACGCGCACCTTGAAGCCATGCGCGTCATGAACGCGCGCATGTCATGGCAGCTTGACCAGCAGTCGATGGATCCGGTGTTTCCTTCCGCCATCAAAGTGTACTCTACGGAAATCATGCTGGAGTTGTGCCGGCTGATGATGGACGTGGTCGGCCCGCATGCGCTGGTGGCCTCGACCAGTGAGGGCACTGTGCTGCACGGCAACCTGGAACATGAATACCGCCGTGCTACCATCAACACCTTCGGCGGTGGCGTGGTGGAAGTGCTACGCGGCCTCGTTGCAACCCATGGCCTGGGCATGCCGATACACCGCTAGCGGCTGTCGCACCGGGCGCTGCTCCTGCGGCGCCCTTTGCGACCACAACTGCAGACTTCCAGCGCCGCTCAACACAGCAATAAAACAAGCGGTGCGCTACGACATAACAGGACACTGACGCACAGGCACGATGACGCGTCCATAACGGTTTTTCTGCATACATTCCGAAACGAGCTACCCCGACAAAGAGGAAGACATTCCACCATGAACGCTGATGAGCAAAAAGTCTTTGAAGAAAAGATTTACGCCTTCGTAGGCCAGGAAGTATACCCACCCACCCCGGCCCCGGACGACGTCAACCTGCCCATGATTCGCCAATGGGCTGAAGTCATCGGGGAAACCAACCCCGCTTATCTCGATCCGGCATGGGCCGCCAGCAGCAAGCGCGGCAAAACCATTGCACCGCCCGCGATGATGTATGTCTGGGGGCAGGAGGGTTTCCAGGTCACCAGGGGCCGCGCACCCAACGCGCAGTCCAACCTCGTCGCCATGTTCAACGACTACGGCTTTACCGGCGTGCTGGGCACCAACGTCAAGCAGGAATACTTCAAGGAGGTCAGCCCCGGAGACAACATCACCATACAAATGGTGATCGACAATATCTCCGAGCGCAAGACAACATCGCGCGGCACCGGATACTTCTTCGAGACACTGTCGACCTTCACCGACCAGAACGGCGAGGTGGTCGGCACACAGCGCTTCAAGGTGTTGAAGTTCATCCCACAGGAGCTACCTGCAGCGGCTGCCGCTGACGATAACGCACTCGAGGTTCCCACGCGCATCGCTTCTCCGCGCGGCCACGACAACGGCTGGTGGTGGGAGGCCTGCGACGAGGGCAAGGTGCTGATCCAGCGCTGCAAGGACTGCCAGACATTGCGCCACCCTCCCCGCCCCATGTGTGGCCAGTGTCAATCCATGGCCTGGGACTCCATCGAGTCAACCCTAGAAGGCGAGGTGCTCTCTTACACGGCGCTGCGCCATCCGAAAATTCCCGGCTATCCGAAGGACCCAATCTGTGCCGTTATTCAACTGGCCGAGGGCACGAACATCGTGTCGAACATCGTCGATTGTGAGTACGACGATGTGTTCATCGGCATGAAGCTCAAAGGCAAGGTTGAGCAAGTTGATGACAAAACCATGCTACCCCAATTCTACCCGGCGTAAGGAGTCTGATCATGACTGACTACAAGACACTGACCTGCGCCGAAGTTTCCGTCGGCGACACACTCGAAGCGGTTGACATCGATATCACCACGGGCCTGGTGGTGTGCGGCGCACTGGCCACACGCGACTTCGAACCCGTACACCACAGCAAGGCGGAGGCACAGGCCACCGGGCTACCCGACGTGTTTATGAACATCCTGACCAGCCAGGGCCTGATGACGCGCTATGCCACTGACTGGTCCGGCCCCGAGGCGTTCGTCAACTCGATTGACCTCAAGCTGGGTGCCCCGAACCTACCCGGTATGGTAATGACCATGACCGGCGAAGTGACTGCCGTAGACGCAAGTACCGGGCGCGTGGATATCACCGTGCTCGGCGAAAACAATATCTGGGGCATGCACATGCAGGGCACCGTTCAACTGACACTGCCGCAGGAGGCCTGATCATGGTTGCCAATATCAAGGACAAGGCCGTGATTGTCGGCGTTGCCAATACTGAGTTTTCAAAGAACTCCGGCGTTTCCGAGCTGTCGCTGGCGGCCCAGGCCGTCAAGGGCGCGATTGATGATGCCGGGCTGAAGCCTTCCGATATCGACGGTTTCGCGACCTTCACCATGGACAGCAACGACGAGATTGAAGTAGCGCGCGCCGTTGGCTGTGGCGACATGACCTTCTGGGGACGCTCGCACTACGGCGGCGGCGCCGCCACCGGCAGCCTGCACCAGGCTGTTATGGCAGTAGCAACGGGCATGGCAGAGTGCGTTGCAGTCTACCGGGCCCTTAACGGTCGCTCCGGCCACCGCTTTTCAGATGGCGTCTCCGGCGACATCATGACCGCCGATGCCATTCACTGGGGCTGGTACATGCCCTATGGCTTATTGACACCCGCATCATGGGTCGCGATGTTCACGCAGCGCTGGATGCACAACACAGGCGTGACCAGGGATGCGCTCTTTGAGGTGGCGCATTCCACGCGCCAGTATGCCCTGAACAATCCCAATGCGTTTTTCTACCAGCGCAACTTCGATCGCGCAGAGTATGACGCCGCCCGCATGATTGCTGATCCACTGCAATTGTTTGATTGCTGTCAGGAAAGTGACGGCGGCTCCTGCGTGATCGTCACCACACCGGAACGGGCACGCGACCTGCGGCAGCCGGGCGTCAGCGTGCGCGGCATCGCGCAGGCAGCCGCAGCCGACCAGGAACAAATGACCTCCTTTTATCGCGAGGAGTTCGCCGCGATTCCGGAAATGGAGATCGCCGCCAAAAATTGTTTCGAGATGAGCGGCCTGACCGTTGACGATATCGACGCCGCCGTCATTTATGACGCGTTCTCGCCTATCGTGCTGTGGCAGCTCGAAGCCTGGGGATTTTGTGGCTTTGGCGAATCAGGTGACTTTGTGCTCGATGGCGCACTGCGTCCGGACGGACGCCTGCCTACCAACACCCACGGCGGACAGCTCTCGGAGGCATACATACACGGTGTGAACGGCATCGTCGAAGCAACGCGGCTGGTGCGCGGGCAGTCTCGCAACCAACCAGAAAAAGACGTCAACCACGCACTGGTCACCTCCGGTGTTGGCATACCCACTGGCGGCGCGCTGCTCGGCAAGCTGGACTAACGCGCCGCCAACCCTAACGGACAAGCTGTGCTCGGCTCACCACCGCGCGCAGCCTTGCCTGTGCCGGCAGACTCGTCACAACACGGGTTTGCGCGCCGGACGCCAGCGTTTGGCGCAACGCATAGCGTTGGCCTGCTCCGGATTGACGACCAGCCTGGTCAACAGGCACTACCAGAACCTCCACTGCCTGCACCGCCACCGGGGCCTGATTCTGTATCACCACCACAATCCTGCCCTGCTTATCGAGCATCAGTTGGCTCTTCACGTATTTTGCGGGATTCTCCTCCAACTCGATTCTGGCAAGAGCAACCCGCGCGGCTTCGCCCGTCTCGGACCGCGAGGTTGATGCCGCCTGGTAGTACTGTACGGCAGTTGTTTCATCGCCGGCGAGAATCGCCAGATCCCCGAGCAACTTCTGTGCAATGGGTGTGGGCACCAGTTGATTACTGCGCTCCAGCGCCCGCCTGGCACCTGCGGCATCGCCGCTTTCCTTTTTCGCCAGCCCTTGCTGCAGGTGAAATGCAAAGTACTGCGGATACCGGTCTATCGCCTTGTCGTACCAGCGTGACGCCTGCGCATACTGCTTACCTGCAAGCGCCAGATCACCCTTCAAGCCGTAGAACTTCGCCTCCGCCGGCTGCAACCTGATGGCCTTGTCTATCAATGCATTGGCCTGCTGAAATTCGTTCCCCTGCGCGGCCTTCAATGCGGCATCATGGGCATCGTAGGCGGGCTGGTCCTGCAGCAGGGGGGCAATCGCTTTTCTGTAGCGCTCCCTCCCATACTCCAGATTCGTACCACCCAGGCGCGCGGCAGTTTCGCGATTGCGCGCCACACGTTCTTCAGAAGGCGGGTGTGAGGCGAACAATCCATCGACCCAACTTGATGGCCTGCCCTGGGAGAGCTTGACAAACGTGTTCTGCAGATCAATCGCCGCGGCGGGGTTGTAACCGGCGGCGAACATATATTCCATACCGTAGCGGTCTGATTCCAGCTCCGCTTCGCGGCCATAGCGGGTGCTAATCAACTGCGCGCCCAGCATGGCCCCGCCTGCGATAAGATCGCGGTAGTCACTGCCCGCACCGGCTATCTGCGCCGCCATCAAGCCGCCTTGAAGCAGCATGCCACGCTCCTGTGCCTGCGCACTGTGCCGCGCGGCCGAGTGCACGATCTCATGGCCAAGCACGGCAGCCAGTTCCGCCTCGCTTTGCAACTGCACCAGCAAACCGCGGTTGATCGCCATCTTGCCTCCGGGCATGGCCCAGGCATTGGGCACCGAACTGTTCAGCACAACAATCTCAAATGGCAGGTCCCGATGCGCCACCGCCGTTAAACGTCCATTCACGCGCCTGACATAATCGGTAACCTGGGGATGCACCACGTAATCTCCCCCCTGCACCTGGCGTGTCGGAAAATACGCCTGCTCTCCCATGCGTATTTCCTGCGTGGTTGAAATGAATTGCAGCTCGGTTTCCCCAGTAACCGGATTAGTGCCACACCCGTGGAGCAGAACACTCGCCAGCAGCGCGAATACCCATTGCGTGTTACCATTTCTTTGCACTGAAATGCTGCGCACTTAAAGCTCCCTTTGACAGTTTCAACCCGACTTTGAGTATCTCTTTTTTTTCCCCAAAACTCCCGAACTTCGCTGCACACCGCCTACCCACCTGCTTATCGGTCAACTTTTCGAGCATGCGTGATCATGCCGGGCTAAACCCCTGCGCTATTTTATCCAATACTCAGCAAGCTGCCCGCACCACGCCCCTGACTGAGCCCATCCCGGCGTCAATTTATTTTACACCCTGTTTTTGCTGACATGTCCGACAGTCACAGAGGTGTAAATTTTTTCTTTGAATTCAGCGGATTTGCGACAGCTGGCCCGATATTTGCGTCCCCTGCCTTGGCTCGTCGCCATCCCAAATACGGCTGGCGGATACAGACATAGCTCAAAACGCGCAAAGGGATTGCGCAAGGAAGGTATCAATGAAAGTTTGTAAACTTGCGATTGTTTTATGCTTCGCCGCTGGCAGTATCGCCTCGCTGCCGTTGATGGCGATGCCACTGGACGGCCCCAGTTATTATGTACGCCCTGGGCTGCGGGTCGGTGGCGGTGAGTTTCAGGATGGACTCACGGTTAACGGTCCCACCACTGCCTCGCAAACACAAGGCGTTGTGGGCACCTCGCGATCTACCGTCAGCCTGGTAGACGGCACGGTAAAAATGTACGCCGACGAACTGTTTTCTTCTGCCGTGGGCCTGCAGGCCTTTGGGGGCTTCGGCGAACGCGTCACTGTTAATGGTGGACTGGGAACCAACTGGGGTATCAGTTTTGGTATTGAAGGCGACATCAGTGGCCAACTGGGGCCAGCCGCTCCGGGCGCTCCCGTGCCTACAGTCGTCTATGATATTGGCGTGGTTGTTCTGGAGGCGGGTATTGCAAACGCCGACAATTTTCTCTTCTATGCCAACGACCCGTGTTATGAACAAGACCCCCTGAACTGTGTGCCCCTGCCTGCGGCACTGGCAAACGCCTATTCACAAGCGCTTTTTGAAGTTCCCGTCGAGGACTGGCAGCCCACAGGCTCCAACGACTTCTTCGAATCTGTCAGCGCCAGCGTGGATGTCAATATCGCACTGACGAGCAACAGCGCAGTCTTCGACATTTTTACCTACACCAATGTCTTCATGGCCTTTGATACGGTGGGCTCAGGCTCTGGACTGGAAAGCTACACCCTGGACTTTGAAAACACTGCGACCTACTCGCAGACCTTCGCCAATGGCGTGGAAGTGTTTTCCAGTTCGGGAGAATTTCTGGGACTCCAGGCGCCCCCTACAGAGCCGCCGACCGATGTACCGGCACCCGGTTCGCTGCCATTGCTTGGCCTGGGCTTGCTATCGCTTTTATGGCGGCGTGGCATCCCGGGGCGCAGCCACCGTTAAGCCCGGTGACTGATCGCCTGTATTAACGCGCGCCCGTCCGGCGCGCTGCCGTCCAGATCGGCGAAGACCACGCACGCTCACGCAGCGTTGCTGGTACCGCCGCAGGCGGCGCCCTACCCAGGCGGATGGCGTCATAGGTTGACCAGCGACACGTTGGATTTTGCAACACGCGCACGTAGTAGAAAGCGTTCTGGTTCGCATCGAATTCATCGTCGTGCCACACCGTCATCAACTGCGCGGCACCTGCATCGCCCAGCAACGCACAACTAGCAGTGTCAACGTCGGCGCCGTTATCCGGACAGCGCCCACTGGAAGCGTCCACCACAAGGCCGTCAGCGCAGGCGATATCCTGCACGCGCTCGTGCGTCTGTCCCGCTGCGTCAATCCAGCCCTTGACCATCTGGATGCGTTGTAACGGCGCACTCATCGTATCTGCCACCGCCCAGACAAAAAAACCGGGGCTGGCTGGCGCGGCGTCTGTGGCCGACGCATCCCCGGCGCGGGCAGGCAGTGTTGCACCCATCGGTACTGCCGTGGTGCTCAATACTTGCAGTGCATCGGGATTATCAAGCAATGACGCATTAACGTCCCAGCCGGCAAAAAAGCGCAGGCCGATGCGCGGCCCCGAAGTGGCGTAGGTTTCACGGCGCTGCATGGCGGCGAAAATTGCATCGCGGGTATTCTCCCTGGCCCACACCGCTGCCAGCCCTCCGGATGTGTGGTGTTGCAGCGTTGATTCGTACGGCTGTTGGTCCGGCCACTGCGTCATGCGCCGCAGCGCGGGCGAGGTGACCGTGCCTATCTTGCCAACGTAATCCCACTCTTCAGCATCGCCTGGATTGGCATTGTGTGAATCGGTTGCGGCAATAAAGCCGAACGTCATCGGGTTGAAGCCAATGTCACGCTGCAACTGCAGGCCTGTTCGCAGCCCCTGTCGAACGAAACTGGTGGTGAACGCACAGCCGCTGAGCTGGCCCTGAGCACAGGGCGGCAGCACCTGGCCGAAGCCGCATTCCTCATCCGTGGAGCCAACACCCAGCGCACACTCGGACGCGCCCTTGATCTGGTACATTTCAGCCAGCGGCTCGCGCTTCTTGCGCAGCGCCCAGGCAGCCTCATCGTAGGCTTTGCCATCCCAGGTATAGGGGCTGTAAAACAATCCCCAGCCCTTGTTCATATTGTGCGGGATGGTCATGAAATCACAATCGCCTGTGCAGGTGGCTTCGAGCGCCTGCCACAACTCGATGGCATTGCCCACATCCAGCGATGACACCGCGTGTTCAGGCAGGTCTGCGCCGTTGAAAATCACATTGCGGTGATGTTTGCCCGAAGCGGACATCGCCGCCGAGTATTCGTAGGCGGCAAACGTGGTGAATTCGCCTGGCACATTGTTCGCATCAGCCAACGCCTTGTAGCGCGCCCAATCCGAATTGCTGTCCCGAAAGCAGCGCTGTGGGTCTTCGTCAGCGGCGCACAGTGGCCAGCTATTGTAACTGGGCCGCGGACGCGCACGGTTCTGGTAGTGGCCTGCCCTGCCCACAGATTCGGGAACGACATCGCTGGCACCGGCCAAAGTACCGATGATCAAAAACACCGCCGTATTGGGTGTTTCAAGGAAGTAGCAGTTAAGGCGCTCACTCCATGACAAGCCGCTGTCTGCGCAGCGCGTGCGCAGGCCAAAGCTCTCTGCATGATCAGTGATCGCCATAAAATCCAGAGGCCGCGACAACTGCATCAATTCACCGCCGTCACTGCGCAGCGCCTGGCCCCGGGCGAAACGATAGGCATCGTCCAGACCCAGGTTGTTACCAAAGAGCTTGGCGTCGAAACTTTCCTGCGTATGGACATGCAACTCGCCCCAGTAGAGGTTTTTCAGCGGGTTGGCGGCCGCAGGCTCACGTGCACGCGGTTTTGGAATCACCACGGCCGCATCATCCTGCAACGCATAATCATCAGCGACCGTTTCTGCCGAGGTTGCCGCAGCCACCGCATAGAGCTCCTGGCCACCGGTAAACCACAGCACCGTTGCCGCCAGAATGACCAGCAGCAGCAAGACGACTGTTATCATCAGGATGAGTTTCTTCACTGTTTGCACTCTTGTTATTTTCTGTTGGTGATTCGTCATCCAACCCTGACGCGCAGATGGGCTCGCTCAACGATCCTGCGCTACTGGCAGCTTAGCACTGAGTGCATGTCAAAACCGGCTAGAAGCGCTCCTGACAGAAGCGCTACAGATAAATGAAGATCAGTTCATAAACCAGCGCCGGGCGATCATCTTGTCCCGACACATGAATATGCTGCTCCTGCACCACTTTGGTACCCTTGGGCGTGGCGCTGATTTCCTTCACGCGGCTGCGCAAGCGCACGCGGCTTCCAACGGGAACCGCACCGGTAAAACGTAGCTTGTCGGAACCGTAGTTGGCGATGCTGTTGAAACCGGTAATTTCGTAGGTTGCCGTACCCCGCATTTTTGGCATCATCACCAGCGTCAGGAAGCCGTGGGCGATCGTCGTACCAAAGGGGCTTTCTTTCTCGGCACGCTCCTGATCAAGGTGTATCCAGTTGAAGTCGCCCGTCATTTCGGCGAACTGGTTGACCAGTTCCTGTGAGATTTCCAGCTCTTCACTCCAGTCACCGAACTCGTCAGAAACCAGCTCCTGCAGAGCGTCTACGTCGTTGTATGCATACTGTTTCATCGGTCTTGCCTCCTGCCAAATGTGCAAGGCACCATGGTACACGCGGGCCAATACACACCAATTCGCCGCTGGCTTAATCATCTATACCAGCCGCCCTTACCAGGCCGGCGATCACTGCCCCGGGCACTGAATGCAGGCAGAATGTGTCCCCCAGATTGAGCTGAATGGTCATTGCGGCAGGCCTCGATTGTCGTACACTGTGCCGCCAAACTTCCCATACTCCGGCGACTGCTGCGCTGCTGCCCGTAACGCGCGCTCGCCCTGAACCAGAGGACACACCATGCGCGAAGCCGTCATCGTAGAAGCCGTCAGAACGCCCATCGCCAGAGGCAAACCCGGCGTTGGCGATTTAACCGATTTTCATGCCACGCAACTGCTGGCACTGTCCTATACCGAACTGCTCAAGCGCGCAGGTCTGGAAATGGCAGACGTTGACTACCTCGCCGCAGGCTGCGTCACCCAGGCCGGAGAACAGGCAGGCAATATCGCGCGCAATGCCTGGCTTACCCTGGGCAATGACTACAGCACCGGCGGTACGACACTGGATAACCAGTGCGGCTCGGCACAAACCGCCAACCACGTAATCTCTGCGTTGATCGGTTCGGGCTCTGTCAACATCGGAATTGCAGCGGGGGTGGAGTCAATGAGCCGCGTCGGGCTCGGGGCCAACGTGATGAATGGACCTGGCTATTTTGTGCCCGAGAACTGGCCCTGGGATTCCACACCCGACCAGTTTTCCAGCGCTCAGCGCATCGCAGACAACCGCGGCATCACGCGTGAGATGGCCGACGAACTGGCGTTCAACTCACAGACCCGGGCCAAACGCGCCTGGGAGGAAGGCCGCTTCGATCGCGAAATATTTTCAGTAGAAGCCCCAATTCTTGGCGATGACGGCAAACCCACCGGCCAGACACGCACCGTTAATCGGGACCAGGGCCTGCGCGACACTACACTTGAGGGACTTGCCAGCCTCAATCCCGTGATGGAAGGACAAATCCACACACCCGGTAACTCCTCGCAGATATCAGACGGCTCTGCCGCCGTACTGTGGATGACGGCAGACGAGGCCAGAGCCCGCGGCCTGAAGCCTCGCGCACGCATCCTCGCTGATTGCGTCGTTGGCACAGATCCCTACTACCTGCTGGACGGCCCCGTGGATGCGACAGCCGCATTACTGAAAAAAACCGGCATGACAATGGCGGATATCGACCTGGTCGAAGTGAACGAGGCTTTCGCAGCCGTCGTCCTGTCCTGGGCGTCGGTGTACAACGCAGACATGGACAAGGTCAACGTCAACGGCGGCGCGATAGCTCTGGGACACCCGGTCGGCTCAACCGGTGCCCGACTCATCACTACCGCACTGCATGAGTTGGAACGCTCTGACAAGAACACGGCGCTGATCACCATGTGTTGTGGCTCTTCAGTGGGCACAGGCACAATCATCGAGCGTATCTAGCGCCCCGCCGTGATCCATCGACTGCCAGTGGGCGACGCGCTGTTCACCGCGAACCGCGCGTCGACCTGCGAGCAGCCAGCAACAACATTATGAAAGGAGTAAATTCATGGGAGACCTGACCGGCAAAGTTGCCGTTATCACCGGAGCTGGCCGCGGGCTGGGCCGCGAAGAAGCCATACAATTGGCCCGCCAGGGTGCACGCGTTGTCATCAATGACATCGACCGCCCCGACGCGGCCGAAGCAGCGCACAGCGCTGTGGAAGAAATCAAGAGCTTTGGCGGAGAAGCCATCGCGGTGTTCGGTGATTGTGCCGATTCGGCCGATGCTGAAAACCTCATGAAGACCACGCTGGACACCTTCGGCGACATGAACATCATGATCAACAACGCCGGATTCTGCCGCGACAAGACCATTTTTGGCATGTCCGATGACGAGTTTGATTCCGTTGTTCGCGTCCACTTACGCGGCCACTTCGTGAACATGCGCAACGCCACCGCGCACTGGCGCGAAAAAGCCAAGGCCGGTGAGGCTGTTTACGGCCGCCTGATCAGCACTTCTTCCGAAGCAGCTATCTACGGTTCGGCCGGGCAGCCCAACTATGCCGCGGCGAAAGCTGGCATCATCGCCATGGCCATGGGCGCCGCACAGCTCCTGGACAAGTACGGCATTACCAGCAATGTCATCATGCCACGCGCCCTGACAGACATGACCGCCGGCGGCCAAACCGCCGAAATGTTTGCGCCGCCAGCAGACGGCGGCTTTCACGCTTTTGACCCCGCCAACGTTGCGCCACTGGTCGGCTATCTGGCCTCTCCCGAGGCCGGCAGGATTTCTGGCGAGGTGATGGTGGTCTGGGGCAGTGAAGTCAGCATTTTGCAACGGCCGAAGTTGCTGGATGCGATTGCCAATCCCAAGGGCGCGCAGAAATGGTCCGTGGATGATTTACACACTGCCCTTGGCGAGCACTACAACGACAGTTACGTACCGGTGTGGGGCGGCTATACCGTTCCGCCGTTCTAGCGCTGCGCTGACCGGAATCTTAAGCAGGCCGAGTGGCCGTCGCAATGGCTGCATTAGAGGCTCACGACTGCTGAGGTCCTTCATCACAGGCACCTGATCCGCACCCTATGCACTGAGTCGCAGGCCGTTCAGCCTCACGGGGTGAGTATCTTTGCCGTTCGAGCCGCGTGAGGCTGAACGGCCTGTGACGGTCCCGCACGCTGCTCGGTGCCAGGACACCGCGAACAAACCAGGATTGGAAGGCTCACGACTGCTGAAGTCCTTTATCGCTGGCACCTGATCCGCAGCCTATGCGCTGAGTCGCAGGCCGTTCAGCCTCACGGGGTGAGTCTCTTTGCCGTTCGAGCCGCGTGAGGCTGAACGGCTTGTGAAGGTCCCGCACGCTGATCGGTACCATCACCGAGAGCAAACCCCGGAGCACCGCGACCATAGTTGAACCAACCGTGACGATCCCGCAATTCACTTACCCAGATAGCCGCCAAAAGTGGCAGAATTTGTTAATACAATAGAACCAAGCAGTGATGGCCAATCGCGACAGATCAGCTTACTTTAGAGCCGCAAACTGCCGGAACATGAACAGCATGACGTCACAGACTGAACCACAGTCCGAACTCGACACAAGCAGCCTGACGGGCACACGCAAGGGGCCCTACCTGAGCCACAACCCCGTCAGTCGTACACAGATCTGGCAGTGGTGCTGCGCGATGGGAGATCGTAACCCGCTGTACCTTGATGCAGAATACCAGCGGCAGCAGGGTATCGATAAGGCCATTGCGCCACCGGCCATGATGCAGATGTGGACGATGCGTGATGTGAACATGCGTTATGCCAGCGGCTCTACAGACGCCGAACCGTATGAAGTAATGGAAGTGCTCAGCGCGCACGGCTTCGACAGCAACGTTGCCGTGAGCTACGACATGCACTTTCATCGCTTGCTGGCCGAGGGCGACCGCGTCCATCTGTACAATACGATTGCCTCAATCAGTGAACTGAAGACAACCGCACTGGGCCGGGGATACTTCTTCGTTGAACACGCGCAGTACTTTGACCAGAACGACGCGCTGTTTGCCGAGGCGTATATTACCTACTTTCAATACCGCGCGGCTAATACCGGCTCAAAGCAACAGGCGCCCGCACAAGCAACAGACGCTTGTGCACCTGCGGCGGGCGCAGCGACGCCGGCCTTTGCAAACATCAGGAGGCAGGACATCACTGCCGGCGATGAATTGCCAGCGCTGACAATACCCATTACACATAAGCTGATTATTGCCGGTGCGCTGGCCGGCCAGGATTTCGTCGATGTGCATCACAATGCACCGGCCGCGGTCGCCGCAGGTATGCCGGATATTTTTATGAATATCCTGACGACCTGCGGACTGTGTGCCCGTTACCTGACAGACTGGGCCGGCCCTGGCAGTCGCCTGCAGCGCATGCAGCTTAAATTGCTCGCACCGAATACACCAGGCGATACCATGGTACTGCAGGGGAAGGTCGCCTCGATCACAGACGCTGGCCCCGCCGCCAACATTGAGTTCGCGGGCAAGAACTCGCTCGGCGTGCATGTGGCGGGCAGCGCGAGCCTTATCCTAACCGAATAAATCGGGTCGAGAGAGAACATGTTATGAGCTCAAAACGCTATGAAGGCAAAGTCGCCATTGTTACTGGCGGCAGCATGGGCATTGGACGCGCGACTGCCCTGCAACTCGCCGCAGAGGGTGCACACGTGGTGGCCTGCGCCCGGCGCCAGGCAAAACTCGACGAACTGGCCCAGGAGATTACCGCCAACGGTGGCAGCTTCTGCGGTGTCGCACTGGACGTGTCTGATCTGGACGCCTTTGCTGCCCTGATTGCAGACACGGCCGCCGAACATGGGCGCCTGGATCTGCTGGTCAATAACGCTCCCTCTGTGGTCGGCGGCATGATCCTCGACCAGACGATCGAACAATGGCGCGCCAACTTCGGGGTGTGCGTGGAAAGTGTGTTTATCGGCGTGCAGGCGGCCATGAAAATAATGCAACCACAAGGCAGTGGATCGATCGTGAATGTTTCTTCGGTGAGCAGTCTGCGCGCCGGTTTTGCCGCCGGTGCCTATTCGGCAGCAAAGGCGGCGGTCAACCAGTTCACACAGTGCGCCGCCATGGAGGCTGCGCCGTACAATGTGCGCGTCAATGTGGTCGCACCCGGCGCAGTGATGACCCCGGGGCTGGAAGCCTCAACCATGAAAAACAAGGCCATGCAGGACGCCATGGCAGGTGCTATTCCCATGCAGCGCATTGGCACACCTGAGGAAATGGCCGAGGCTATCTGCTTCCTTGGTTCCGACGCGGCAGGGTTTATTACCGGCGTCATTCTGCCGGTTGACGGCGGTAAAACGCCACAGATGCACATACCCGACTTCGACCTGACGGCGCTCAACAACCAGGATATTGCAGGCGACACCTAGTGTGTTCTTTGGCCTTGGCGGAGCGCTTCAGAACCGCTTCAAGCAGCGCCCATCACGGCGCTCTACAGGGCCACCACGTTGGAGCGCACCAGTATCCCGCCGTCCACGGCCAGGTCCTGCCCGGTAATAAACGATGCGCGATCGCTGCACAGGTACACTACGGCATCGGCGATCTCGTGCGGCTCCGCCAGGCGGCCCATGGCATGAGCGTCGAGCGTCTTCTGGCGCAGATCATCGGGAAGGCTATCAAGGTAGAACGCCATGCCGCCGGAGTTAATACCGCCGGGGCAAACGGTATTCACACGCACGCCGCGTTTGGCATATTCCACCGCGACAGTTTTGCTCAGGGTAATCACGCCTCCCTTGGCGGCGGCGTAGGGGCCTTGCAAGGCCTCGCCGCGCAATCCTGACACTGAGGCGATGTTCACTATCGCACCCCCGCCGGACGCCTCGATTACCGGCAGCTGGTACTTCATACACAGCCATACGCCGCGCAGGGTGACAGACATACAGCGATCCCACTCCTGTTCAGTGATGTCTGTTACTGGTTTGCTGCGCAGGCCAAGCGCGGCATTGTTGCTTACCATATGCAAGCCACCAAAGGCGGCCACGGCGGCTTCAACTGTCGCTTGCACATCGGCAGCCACACCCATATCAGCGCGCACAAAAATACCTTCACCGCCCTGCGCCTGCACCTGGTGGAGCGTTTCCCTGCCACCCTCTTCGTTGATGTCGGCGATCACCACCTGCGCACCCTCGCGCTGGAACGCCAGCGCAGTGGCGCGGCCGGTACCTGCCCCTGCCCCCATTACGAGCGCGACTTTAGCGGTCATGTTGTGCTCTCCCGACGGACATTAAAACGCCCTGTAACGCCGGCGCACGTGACGCTGGCGAATTCTGACCTGCTGGCGTCGCTGCGCCGGGTCCAGTCTGGCCGTGTTTTCCGGCAGGTGTTTTGCGATGTCGTCAAAGCGCACCTTGCTCGCAGTGATCTGCGGCCACTCTGCCTTGTCCGGCGTCGAACTGTAGGCCCAGCGCGCCGTTAAAAAACCCTCGGGATGACCACTGGTGTCAAGCCAGTTGGCAACGCCCGGGTCCCGGTGCGCAACCACCATGCGAAACACACCATCCTCATCGGGCGTCATCTGGTAGCCGTTAAGACTGCCCGTCTGGTTGGCATATTCTATGGATTCCCCCCAGAGGTTGCCCAGTTGAAAACCGATATACTGCGGGGGCACCTGCACACGGTTTTCAATGATCAGCGCTTCATCCGGCGCCAACTCAAACACGCCACCGGCATACAGGTTCGTACTCTGCCCGCCGCCGGTGCTACCTGCAGCGGCATTGACCTGATTGAACGCGTTACGCGGGAAAGCCACCCCGGGAATACTGCCCTCGCGTTCGCCATAAGTGCCCATAAGAATAGTCCAGAACTCATTCCAGTAGCGCATATGGCTGCGCACGAGGTCGCCGCACTGCCGTATCTGGGCGGCGGCGGTCACTGCATCATACGGCGCACCATGCGTACCCTCCGCGCCGATCTGCTCGAGTTCCAGATGAATAGGGACTTCGTTCTCCCAGTCGCAAAACAGCTGCCGACCGCTGACCACGTTGGCATAGCGCTGCGCGGGAACATCGGGATCAAAGGGATGAGGCTGGTCAACAACCTTCAACGTGGCAATGAAGTTGCCGCTGTAATCCGCTGGCCGCTCTGGCGCCAGGAGTATCTCAAAACTACCATCGGCTTCTACCTGGAGCTCCGAGGAATCCAGGCGGCCGGTCTGCACCTTTACGCCCGGCGTCAACTCGCGCAGCGAGCCGGAATCGCCAGCCATTACGCCTGACATGGTTTCAAAGATCAGGTAAAACGGCGCTTTGGGTTGGCCCTCGAGAGGCGGTTCATTGCGCCAGTGGCGCCAATCCTCCACCTTCCCCTGAAGTCGATAGCTGGCTTTGCCGTCAAGCGGGGCATAAAAATACACCGCATCGGCATTATCAATAGTGCTGCGATTGATGATAGACAGGGCATTGCGAAAGTGCGGCCGCTGCGGGTCTTCGTGAAACGCGCGCTCAATGCCATAATGAACGAACCCCATCAGATAGCGGTACCCCTCGGCGAGATTGCGCTCGCTGCCCGGGGGCGGCATCAGCTCGGGGTGATCGATCGCATCACGCGCCTCCTGCAGGGACTGAATCATGTCGTCCCAGGCAGCACGCAGCGCCTGCACGGTGTCTACATCCTGTTCACTCATTGTGTACTCCTGATCTGCCATCCAAGGTAGTTTGCACGATGCTTATCAAGCACTGCTGCGCTGCGCGGTTACGCGGTAGCTTCAACATCGGCTGGCAGGAATGCATCACCCAGTCGCTCCTGCCCGTCCAGACTGAACACGGGCCGGCCCAGCGCATGCAAGAGCTGGCGACTGAAACAGACTTGCCCAATATGGCGCCCCGAGCACAATGCCAGAGCAGCCTCGGCCATGGTCTCTACCGGCTCTGCCATGTCCGGGCTACGGCGTGCAATATCGCGCACATAACTGGCTCCCTCGGTCAGCACGATACTCTCGGGCGCCAGTGTATTGATACACACGCCATCGCCTGCCACTTCGTGCGCAAGACCCTGGGTGTAGCGGTCCAGCGCCGCCTTGGTTGCGCCATAGGCGGTAATCACGTGGGCAGCGATTTGAGAATCACGGTACGGCACCACCGGTTGCCGGGCGCTGGCGCTGCTGATATTCAGTATCCAGCCGCTGCCGCGTTTACGCATCGCCGGCAGCACCTGCTGTGCAAGATCAATCGGGGCATTCAGGTTCACCTCGTACATAAAGTTGCGCTGCTCCCTGGTCACCTGCGAGGGCAACTGCATGGTCGAAGCAGCCGCATTGTTAACCACAATATCCAGCGGGCCAAAGTGCCGCCCGGCGCGTTCAACCAACTGCGCACGCGCCTCGTGATCCGACAGGTCACACACTTCTGCGGCAGCGCTACCACCGGCCGCGTTGATCTCGTCCACGGCCTCCTGCAGCGTACCCTTGAGTTTACCGTGAGCCCCAAGGCGCGATGCACACAGAACCACGGCGGCACCCTCTGCGGCAAACCGGCGGGCAATGGCCAACCCGATGCCGCGCGAGGCACCTGTAATCAATGCGTTTCTGCCGCGCAGTGCTGCACCTTCGTAAGCAGACTCATCCGTGGGTTGCTTCATACGTTCTCCTCAATGCCTGTTGCCACCTCGGACTGGGATGGCCAGCCATAGGCGGCAAAAAAGTCCGCCAGCTCAGATTCTATACGCTCGGCCGTCACGTCGAACTCATCGATGCTGTAGCGAAAATGCGTCGTGTGGCCACGCTCGCGATCTTCCTGCGCCCTGAGGTAGTCATCGAACTCGGGCGAAACCTGTAAGCCAATAGCCGCGTAGATCGCATGCACCGTGTTGCGCGGCTGGGCTGTAATGTCACGGTAGTCTACGGCGACTTGCGCCGTTGCCGGGTTGGCCTTTAGCACATCGCGCGGATGGGTAAAGCTCTCGAAAGAGACATCCGTCAACAGTTTCAAAGACAGCGCATACTGATCCCGTGACCAGCCCTTGCCCTGCCAGGTAACCTCAACCAGCTTCAGGACGCTCGGTATACACTCCAGCGGATTGCGCAGCATGACGATAATGCGGGCGTCGGGAAACGTATCGATCAGCGACTGCACCCAACCGCTCATCAGCGGGTTTTTCGCCAGGTGAATCTTGTCGCCGCCATTAAACACGAGCTGGCGTTTAACGCATTCCTTGTAGTGGCGCAGCCAGCGACGCCGCTTTTGCAGGGGCATCTGGTCGACATGGAAGATGTCCAGCTTGTGCATCATCGGAATGTCCAGAGACCATTGCTGGGTGACAAAGGCACCACGCATGACGAACTGGTCTTCCTCAGAATTCCACAGGCTCATATTATGGATGTGCCGGTAGCGGCCAAAGGTACGATCATCCCAGGCGACCAGCTTCCTGTTGCAGAAACCACCGAGCAGCTTCTTGTCCAACACGCCAAGTGCACCCATCAGCTTTTTTTGCAGCAGCGATGGAAAGAACATCTCCCAGTAGAGAAAGTAGCTGAACGTATCACCATCGGCGGCAAGCAGCCGATGGCACAGGGTAGTACCCGAGCGCGCATGCCCAACAATAAATACCGGCTGGCGCACCGACTGTCGCCATAGCGACGGGAAGAGCAGATAATCCAGCACGAAACAGGCCGCGTTAATCACGTAACCAAGTGGAACCAGTATCAGAAGTTTGAACAGCGTTTGCCTGCGCCCCGGCCAGTCGTTCAGTGACCAGACGTGACGCAGCACCCGCCAGTAGTACTGCACGTCAAAATACATGGAGCGTCAGGCTGCCGGGGTCAGCAACACGGGCATGTCTTTATAGCCATGGATGCTGTTCGAGCGGATAAAAACCGGCTCACCCGTGCTTTCGATCGATGCAAAATAGGAGAAGAACTCCTCAAAGAAAACGCGGGCCTCCATGCGCGCCAGGTTCGCACCCAGGCACAGGTGAATACCGTGCCCAAAGGCCATATGGGGATTTGGGTCGCGCGTAATGTCAAACGTCATAGGGTCGGCAAAGACCGCTTCATCGAAGTTGGCTGAGCTGTACATCAGGACTACGCGATCACCGGCGCTGATTTTCTGGCCGCGGATCTCGGTATCGCTGACCGCGGTGCGCCGAAAGTAATGCAACGGGCAGGTCCAGCGCAGCATTTCTTCTATGGCGGTGGGCAGTTGTTCGGGATGCTCACGCAGCTGTTGCAGCAGCTCGGGTTGTTGCAATAACTGGTGCATGCCGCTGCTGATCAGACCGCGCGTGGTTTCATTACCTGCCACGGTGAGTTGGACAAACAGCGACGCAAATTCCATCTCAGTGACCAGATGCCCTTCTACCTCCTGGTTGATGAGTAGCGAGATGAGATCGTCACCGCCCTGTTCCTTGCGCTGCATGGCAAGCTCGAAACCGTACGTGCCCATATCGACACTCGCCTGGGTCACCTCCTCTTGCGTTCCACCCAGGTCGGGGTCGCTGCTGGAGGTCTGCAAATCTGACCAGTGGCGGATCTGGCCCCACATGTCACGCGGTATTTCCAGCATCGAGCAGATTACAGCGGTAGGCAGATCGCCGGCCAGGCTCTCCACAAAATTGACTTCCGTCGGCTTTTTGATCTGCGCCATGACATCGCGCGCAATCTGGCGCACCTGCGGTTCAAGTGCTGCCAGCATGCGCGAGGTGAATCGCGTAATCACCGCACGGCGCAACGGCCCATGCCTGGGTGGGTCCATGCCCAAAAGCTGGTTGCGAGTCATCTCCAGAATATCCGGCGGCAGATCGTCGACCATGACGAAGCCGCGCTCGGCCGAAAAGGTTTTAAAATCCCTGGAAACGCTCAGGACGTCTGCATGCCTGGTCAGCACCCAATAGCCGTACCCCGCGGGATGCTCATGCCAGTGTACCGGGTCGTTGGCGCGCAGCCAGGCGAATTGCGCATGCGGGATGCCGGCGGTGTAACTGTCAGGATCGTAGACGTCAATTTTCATCGTTTGGCGTTATTCCATGATTACCGGTGGAGTGGGCAGGCCCATTTCAGCGCACATTGCCAGATAGAACTCCAGCGTCGTAGCGCCATCGATCACAGAGGTGATATTGCCATCGGCGTCCAGGTTGATATTCGAGCCATACATCTGGAACCAGACCTGGGTATCGTCCTCTATGCAGGTCAGAGTATGCACGGAGCCTGCCGGTTCATACAAAAAGGAGCCGGCACGGTTCACGTAGTCGTATTCCTTGTACTTCCACGCGCCCCGCTGTGTGTAGCCAAACACCGGCCCGGTGTGCTTGTGCATCTCCACTTCATAGCCTGCCTGAAAGATGTTCTCGATAATCCACAGGCCCTCCTTGGGGCGCACCTGCAACACGCGCAGCTTGCTGCCATCGCCTATGTCGATAAAGGGAATGTCGTCTGCACCGATGTGTACTGCTTCGGGGTGACTCATGCTTGCGTTCCTCATCTCATTCACAATAACGGGTTACGGTTATTATGTAGCGCACACTGCAGGCGTTTGGAACCCGCCTGCTCTATTCTCCACAGACTGGCATAAACTATTGCGCCAGAAGCAGCACGGGGTGTCTAGTGGCCGTGCAAGGCCGCGATCACTGCCGCCACATGCTGATCATCTGCCGGATCCGCGGGTATCGGAAAGGTCACGCGTCGCGTCAGTTCACCATAGCGGTCCTTGTACACCTGTGCGATCTCGGCATAGGTGCCGCGCGGTACGAACTTTTCCAGCATCTCATCGGTAACGATATCGCGCATCGCACCCCATTCGCCGGCACGTGTCATGTCCAGCAATTGCTGGCCTTTATCCTGCCAGCCAAACAACTCCAGGCTGGGCCAGTAGGCTGGGGTTGAGTACAGAAAACCCAGCATGTTGCGCTGCTTTTCCCAGTTGGCCTGTACCTCGGCTTCATCCTTGCCGGTAGCGGTTAGTGGGCCCAGTATCAGTTTGAACCCGGAACCCTCATGACCGGCCTTGGCAAAACCGGCCTGCAGCCTGGGCAGGCATACCTGGCGGATATACGCGGGTGGCGTATTGGTGGGGTGGGTGATCATGCCGTCTGCAACACGCCCCACCATGCGCGTCATCGCTGGGCCCACCGCGCCACACAAAATCGGTATGTCGGGGTGGTCGATCGGCCCGGGGTTAAAAAAGGGCTGCATCTTGGTCAACTGGTAGTGCTCGCCTTCAAAGTTCAGCCTGGCACCGGTCTGAAAGGTGTCAAAAACGGCGCGCATCGCCTGCACGTATTCTCGCATCTGCGGCACCGGTGAATCCCAGCGCGCGCTGTAGCGTTTCTCGATGTTGGCCTTTACCTGCGTGCCCAGCCCTACTTCAAAGCGTCCACCCGACATCTTCTGCAGGTCCCAGGCGGCGATCGCGGTTGTCATCGGGCTGCGTGGAAAGGCAACCAGTACGGCAGTTCCTACGATCAGCCGGCGGGTTGCATTGAGTGCCAGTGCCGCCAGCAACAAGCCGTCGTGGATGGCATCGGGCACATGCAGTCCATCAAAGCCCATGGCCTCGGCACGCGCGGCGTGGGCAGCGATATCACCCGGCCCCATGTCTTCTGGCGTTGCGGCAAACACTTCAAACATGGATTGACCTCTGCTTTTAATCAGCTAAACTGATTATAAGATTAACTGATTAGTTACAAAAAGCAACTCAGCAATGGCCACGGGCAAAGCACAACAACGACGCACAGGGATCGGCCAGGCACTCATGCTGGCAGCTGATGATTTCCAGCGTCGTCTGGACGCCGACCTGAAGGCGCGCGGCGTCAAGGGCGTGAATGCCCGCCACCGCGCCGTAATACTGCATGTGGGCCGCTTTGGGCCCTGTCGCGCCGTGGAGCTGGCCGAGGCGGCTGGCATTCGCCCCCAATCCATGATGAAAATCGTTCATGAGATGGAAGCGCTGGGCATTGTAGAGCGCACCGTAGACCCACAGGACTCACGCGCCAAGCGCATTGCCTTTACCGATCGCGGCCAGGCGTTCATCAATGAGCTGGCGCGCTCCACGGAAACCGTCTGGGAGCAATACGCCGCCATCGCTGGCACCCGTCGCATGAACGACACCTTCGACACACTCACACGGCTGCTTGAGCACGGAGAGAGCAACAATGAATAGCGCACCGGAACCTGCACGCCCGACCGGCCACGATAAAGTCGCATTCATCACCGGTGCGAGCCGTGGTATTGGCGCAGAGAGCGCCGTTGCCCTGGCACGCGCCGGCTATAGCGTCGCCATCACGGCGCGCACCCTCAGCGAAGGCGAATCACATGACCACGTGGGCAGCTCTCAGGCCCTGCCCGGCAGCCTTGAGTCCACCGCTGCTGCGGTGCGCGCCGCAGGCGGTGAAGCCCTGTGCCTGCGTGGCGACATTCTTGAACCAGAGTCGCTCGTCGGCGCGGCGCAACAGGCACTGGCACATTTCGGCAGGATCGACCTGCTGTTCAACAATGCCGTCTACCAGGGCACCGGCAACCTGGAGCCGCTACTGGAGGTATCAGACGAACAACTGTGGAATATCTATCGCGCCAACATCTTCACGCCTTTAGCCTTGGTGCGTGCGGTGCTGCCGGGCATGCTGGCGCGACGCAGCGGCACCCTTTTCAACATGGTGTCGCACTCCGCGTTCGCCAATCCGCCGGCCGCGGCAGATAAAGGCGGTTGGGGGTTTGCCTACCCCTCCTCCAAGGCCGCGCTGTCACGCATGGTTGGGTCACTGCGCGCCGAACATCCCGACTGCGGCCTGCGGGCCATGAACCTTGAACCCGGGCTGGTCGTTACCGAAGTCATGCGCCTGGCCGGCATCGACGAAGAGGTCATGGCGCGCTTTCGCCCCTGCTCGCCGGCAGCCATCGCCGCCGTGGTTGCCTGGCTGGCCGACAACGAACCGCTGCCCGAGTGGCAACCAGAAGAGGTCCTGCGGTGTCCCGCCATTGCCAGGGAACTGGACCTGTTGGATGCACCTTCACTGCTGGAGAACTAGATCATGAGCACCGTTAATGTGGAAAAACACGAGGGTTTTGCCGTTGTCACACTGAATCGCCCCGATGCCATGAACGCCCTGTCGCGCGAACTGCGCAGAGATTTCGTCGCAGCGTTCAAGCGCTGCACGGAAGACGAAGATATCCGTGTGCTGATACTCACCGGCACTGGCAAAGCCTTTTGCGCAGGATTTGACCTGAAAGAACTGGGCTCCGGTGCAACCGACAACACCGCCGAAGAGGTCAATAACGTTGTTGCCCGTGCTATGGAAGATTTCAACGGGCCGATTATCGGCGCCATCAATGGGCATTGCATTACCGGCGGCTTTGAAATGGCGCTGGCCTGCGACATTATCATTGCCTCGGAAAACGCGCGCTTTGCCGACACCCACGCGCGCGTCGGCATGCTACCGGGCTGGGGGCTCAGTCAGAAGCTGCCACGGCTGATAGGCCTGTCAAGGGCGCGCGAGATCGCCTTCACCGGCGCTGCCATCGACGCACAAAAGGCCTATGAATGGGGGTTGGTCAACCACGTACTTCAACCCGAGGCACTGCTGCCCAAGGCAATGGAAATGGCCGCCAACATGGTTGCCTGTGTACCGCAGGTCCTGTCACGCTACCGCGCCATGATTGACGAGGGCTACTCCATGCCTCTTGTGGATGCGCTGCCGTGGGAAGAAGCGCAGGCAACACAGTGGGCGAAGCTGGCCACTGGCGCGATGATCGAACAGCGCAGGAAAGGGGTTCTGGAAAAGGGCCGCAGCGAAAAGTAGGCAGCGATTAAAAAAACCGGGGCACCCACGTTCAGGGCGCCACTTCGCCCGGTGGTTGGCCCTCCAACAGTGCACGCCGCTCCCTGTCGAACGCCTCATAGGATTGCTGGTAGTGTCGCATGCAATCCTCATACTGCTGTTGTGGCAGCTTCGCGCATTCCTGCTGCCGATTCTGCTGGACAGCCGTATAAAGCTGCTTGTTCGAGCAGGCCGCCAGCACGCCCAGCAGCGTAAACGTCAGTATCAGGTTCACCCGACAGGGCATAAACTACTCCAGATCCTTGTAATGGCTGTGCCGCCATAGACCCACAAGACCATCGCAGCGCCTAAAAATAGGTTTCCATGAGGTCATCAAATTCCCAGAACGCGCGCAGCGATTTCACCTTGCCTTCGTCGTCCACGCAGTACAGCATAACCAGCTCGCATCGCGCCACCGAACCGTCGGCACCGCGCGTGGTAATGGTGCCCACGTTGGCACACTCGTTACCGGCTGCGAAGGATTCACGGATGAAAAAACGGACATCGCCCTGCGCAATGACATTGTCGTAAAAGGCGGTAATGGCTTCAATGCCCTGGTGGCCCTGCCCTTCCGGGTCCAATGGCGACACACCGACAGGATCCTGCAGCAAACCGTCCTCGCGCCACATGGCCAACCAGGCTGCACGATCCTTGCTCTCGACCGCCTGGATTGATTTCATCGCCGCCGTACGCGCCGGGTGCTCCCGCTTGCTTTGCAAATACTTCAGTGACATGTGCAAACTCCGCTGTTGATCGACCGGTAAAGCTTACGCGCAACGGCCACAGGATTCACCCCCTGGCGAGCCCGTGCAGCAGCACGCCACTACCGCGAATGGCGCCGCATTACAAAACGCTGAACCACGACTCTCTCTTGACACGCAAACACAGCGGCCGGACACGCACCAGGGCGCCCGGGTGACGTATACTGGTCGACCGGGCTGATTGCCAATCCGATACCCGCCGGCCAGGCACTGGGCTCGGCAGCGGTCACCCGTGTAGTGCACAATGCACGTGCACCAGACAACCCATAAATTTAAAGAGGAACTGCAATGTCACGCCTGTCAGGAAAAGTCGCCATCGTCACCGGTGGCGCACGCGGTATGGGTGAAGCCACGGTACGCGGCTTGGTCAGGGACGGCGCCAGGGTACTCATCGCCGACGTGCTCGACGAACCCGGAGCCGCGCTGGCGCAGACACTGGGTGACAGCGCCGAGTTCATCCACATGGATGTCACGCAGAAGTCTGCATGGGACAACGCCGTTGCCGCAGCCCGGGACATGGGCAACCTGCAGGTACTGGTGAACAACGCGGCCATCGTTATGCAAAAAACGATCATGGAGACTACCGAAGAGGATTTCATGAACATCGTGCGTATCAACCAGCTTGGCGTGTTTCTTGGCATGCAGGCGGTGTTCGAGACGCTCAAGGAAAACGGCGGCGGCTCCATCATCAATGTTTCATCCATTGACGGCCTGCAGTCCAAGAACTCACTCACCGCCTATTCTGCGACCAAGTGGGCCGTGCGAGGCATGACCAAAGCCGCCGCCCTGGAGATGGGCAAGTACCGCATTCGCGTGAACAGTGTGCACCCCGGTGGTATCTTCACGGCGATGCATGGCAACGAGTTCATGACCCAGGAACAGGCCGATAACTTTTACACACATCACGCACTGCCGCGTGTTGGATTGCCCGAGGAAGTGGCCGCTGTGACCGTTTTCCTGGCGGGAGACGAGGCCAGTTACAGTACCGGCTCGGAATTCATCGCCGATGGTGGCTGGCATGCCGGCCTGGTGGAAGATGCGCTGCCGCAGCTGTAGTGCAGCGTCAAGCTAAGGAGTCATTATGTTTCAAGGTATCGAGTACGATTACAGCAACGCCAGTGTGGTTGTGACCGGCGGCACCAGCGGTATCGGCCTTGCCTGCGCGCGAGCGTATCGCGAGGCAGGCGCCCAGGTTATCGTGACCGGACGCAAAGCCGCGGCGCAGGAGTATGACGCCGACCTCTCGGGACTGGACTACCGTTCGCTGGATATGGGTGATCGTAGCGCACTGCTTGCCTTTGCCGGCTCGCTGCAACGACTGGACATACTGGTCAACAACGCCGGTGGTTCGCTGGGCAATGAGTGGGAACATGACGGCTTCGATGAGTCGCTGGCCATCAACCTGTCCAGTGTTTTTCACCTGAGTACGGCATGCAAGGAGCTGCTGGCGGCCAGTGAGTTTACCGGCGGCGCCAGTGTCATTGGCATCGCCTCGATGACATCCTACTTCGGTTTTGAATGGACGCCCGGCTACGGCCCCGCCAAGGCTGGCCTGGTACAACTGGTGAAAACGCTGGGCATGAGCTGGGGCACTCTGGGCATTCGCGCCAACGCCGTGGCAGCGGGCCTGACCCGTTCCAATCTCACCGCCCCCGTCCTGGAGCACATGCAGGACATGGTAGACGAAACGCTCAAACGCCAGGGCATCAAACGTACCGGTGAGCCGGAAGACATCGCCGCAGCGGTGCTGTTCCTGACGTCACCCGCTGCTGCCTGGATTACCGGCCAGACTTTGCCCGTCGACGGCGGCTTCAGCGTCGGCATGGGCTAGTTGAACGGTATGGGCCGCCGTTGCGCAATGCACGGCGGCAAGCGCAAGACAGGCTAAAAGGGAAAGATCTGCGGTATCAGAAAAATCACCACACAGCTGTATACCAGGGACACCGGAAAACCGGCACGCGAATAGTCACGGAACTCATAACCCCCGAGGTTTTGCACCATCAGGTTGGTGGTGTAACCGTAGGGCGTCAGGAAACTCGCGCTGGCACCATAGGCCACAGCCATCACAAACGGCATCACGCTCACGCCGTAGCTTTCTGCCAGACCAAAGGCAATGGGAAAAGACAGCGCCGCAGCGGCGTTGTTGGTCATTGTTTCTGTGAGCAACAGCGTACCAATGTAGATACCGACCATCGCACCCCAGGGGCCGATCAGTGACAGGTTGCTATGCAAGGTAGAGGCAAGCATATCCACCAGGCCGGAATTGGTCAGCGCCTGCGACAAGGTCAGAGCCGAGGCGATAATCAGCCACAGCTCGAATGGAAAACGGCGGCGCAGTTCCGAGCCACCCACAACACGCAGACCCAGCATAACGACGAGCAAACCTGCCACGCCCTTGATCAGCGGCACAATCTCCAGGGTCGCCAGCGCGACGACGAGAATCAGGGCGGCGGTAATAAACGAGTTCTGGAATGGCGTGACGCGCGGCTCAACCACAGCGTCATTAATCACCGCAAAGTTCTTGTCGAGGTTTTTGCGTTCGTTGAAATCCGGACCCACCGCCAACATCATGCTGTCGCCGGCCTGGATCGTAATATTCCCGATCTTACCTGACAGGCGTTTACCGCCACGACGCATACCCACAACGGCAGCGTCAAACTGCGACCGGAACGCACTTTCCTTCACCGTTTTGCCTTCAATCGTCGCGTTGGGCATCACGATCACTTCGATCATGTTCTCACGCAGCAGGCCCTCTTCAAGGGCGAACAGGCTCAGGCCATCGAACTGTTCGAGCGCCTGCACCTGCTTGATATCACCGGAGAAAATCAGCTTGTCGCGTGCACGAATGCGCTCCTGGGGCGCAACCGGAGAAATCAGGTAATCGCCGCGCACAATCTCGACCAAGAACAAATCACCCAGATCGCGCAGTTTGTTCTCCAGGATGGTTTTACCGATGAGGTCAGAGGCTTCACTCACCTCTGCTTCGATCACGTACTCATTGATATCGATCGTTGCCGCGCTGCCAGACGGCAACAGCCGCGAACTCAGGAGAATGGCAAACAACCCGGCAAGCGTGGCAGCCCCACCCACTATCAGGAAATCAAAGAATGCCAGGCCCTCGCCGGTGGCATCTTCCAGAAAACTGCTCACGATCAGGTTGGTAGAGGTGCCAATCAACGTCATGGTGCCACCCAGAATGGCGGCATAGGACAAGGGGATCAGGAGCTTGGAGGCAGGGTGGTGACGGTTACTGCGCACCGTGTGTGCCAGGGTTGCGACGACCGCAGTGTTGTTAACGAACGCGGAGAAAAACGCCGTCGCCGCACCCAGGCGCAGCACGCTGCGTGTATAACTGGGGGTTACCAGCGTATGCGACAGGCGCGACAACCAGGAGAGTTTCTCCAGGCCAATGGACACCAACAGCAACAATACCAGGGTGACTACGCCGGTGTTTGTTGCTTTGTCGAGCACTTCGGCAGTGTCCACCAGGCCGGTGAAATAGGCCACGAGCATCGAGCCCACAAACACCCATACGGCAGGCCAGTGCGTAAAAATCAGACAGTACAACAGGTTGGCAAACAACACTGCGACCAGTATCTGGTCAAACATTGAGCACTTCCACGCTCCCTTTATTGTAGTGTGGGAAGCATACGCGCCGGACGAAGGGGCGACAATAGCCGCTATGGTCGCAGTAGTGGCCGATCAGGCAATAGGCGGCGGGCACACCACCGCCGCGGTGGCTCGGCCGATTGCTCGCTCAGTAAGTTTCAATGGTATTATGACCGGCGATGACAGGCCAGAACGCTGCGGCGAATCTCCCATGAACGAGGCTACCGGCAACAAGCATGCTGATCGTTCCGCGCGCACACGGGAACGCTTTATTGTTGCCGCCCAGGAGTTGTTTGCCAATTGCGGCGTTGAAGCGGTATCGCTGAACGAGATTACCGTTGCCGCGGGGCAGAAGAACCGCAACGCGCTGCAGTACCACTTTGGCTCACGCGAAGGGTTACTGCAGGCCATTATCGATCTTCACGCAGGCCGCGTGAATGCCTTGAGAACACAGTTCATTGCCAGCGAAACAACGCGCAGTGCCGATGCCGCCGAGGCAGCCGCGCGCAGCCTCGTGATGCCTCTGGCGCAGTACATTGAGCAAGATCACGCCGGTGTACACTACGTAAAGATCCTGTCGCAGGTAGGTGCCCTGAACAGCAAAACGCTCAGCACCCAATCCCCTGCCGGCCTGACCTTTCATGTCGAACAGACGCTCAGATCCTACATGAACAGGGCGCTGGCTCATTTGCCAGACCATGAAGCAAGACAGCGCCGGTTTCTCACCGTCCTGATAACGTTTCACGGCCTGGCCGACAGCTGCCGAGCGGCAGAGTCCGTGCAGGCGCCCGGCTACCGTTGGGAGCTGTTTGAACAGGTCGCGCTAGCCGTTGAATCGTTGCTCAGGGCACCTGCCTTGCAGCCTGCCTAGGAGTCTGCCGGCTCATACCAGATGGGCGAAGACCAGGCGCGCTCCTGGATCACGGGGCGATGTTCGGCAGCACAACAACCTTCCAGCCCATCACCTATCGTAGCCGGGTTGTTGCAATCTACCTTGTGCGCCGCACAGATTCGCTGACTCCAACGGCAGGTAGGGTTCTCTATCACGCGCGTGTAGTAGAACGCCTGTTCATGCGGGTTGAAATCCTCGTCAGTCCATACGCCACACAACTGCGCATACCCCGGGCCGCTCGTCTGGCAGGTTTGCAGGTCCACGGTGGCACCGTTATGCGCGCTCCCGGCGACATCCACCACTTTTTCCTGGTACTGGCCCTGCGCGGTCACCTTGCCCTTGATAATCTGCACGCGCTGCAGTGGCGTTGCGGGCTGCTCATCGGTGCCAGGGTCCTGCCCGGCAGCGACCAGGAACGTCGGCTTGCCGCCTTCGGCGACGAGCAGTGCAGAACCCATGGGCACGCCGTTGGCATAGGCGTGCTGAATGTGATCCTTCTGCTCACACAGGTCACTGGGAAAATCATCGGCACCAAAGAAACGACTGACAATCCGCGGGCCGCTGGTGCCGTAGGTTTCGCGGTTTTTCAGGCCCTCGAACAGCGCGTCTCGGCTGTTCTCGTGGGCCCAGATAACTGCCAGCCCTCCCGGGTTGTACTCCAGGTGATCCGGCAAGCCCGGAGGCACCGCGTTGCGCGCCGGCACACCGTCGCCGCCGTGCCCCAGGTAGTTATCCTCTTGCGCTGCACCAGGCGTGCCCAGATGAGTATCGGTACTGGCAATAACGCCAAGGCGATACGGATTCACCCCCAACTCGCGCTGCAGCGTAAGCCCCTTGGCCAGCACCTCACGCAAAAAGCCGGTATCCGGTTGCGGAGGATTATTGAAGCCGGCGATGTTATCGCGCGGCAATTGTTCAAACGCGCACAGCTCGTCAGTCGCCAGCCCCGCCTTGTAGTAGCACTCCGAAGCACCTTTATGCTGCATGACTTCCATCACAGGCTCCAGGCGAATGCGCTGTCGCGCGAGTTCCGCCGTCAGCGCTGAGCCATCGGAATCCACCTGCGCAAACATGTGACCGGCACTCATGTTCGAGTTATGCGGTATCGACAGCGCGTCGCAGCGGTTATCCGCGTCGATACACTGCGTATCGAGCGCCTCCCACAGCTGCTCTGCTGAAGGGCCGTCAATGTAACTAAAGGGCAGTTCAGGCACTTCCGCATTGCGAAACACAATGTTGCGGTGCAGGTTGCCGCCCGACCCCGGTTGCACGCCCGTCCACTCATAACCGATGAAGGTGGTGAAACTGCACTGTGCGCTGCGGTCATAGGCTTTTTCTGCCGCTACCTGCATTTCTTTCCAGGGCACACGAGCGGCCTGCAGGCAGAGTTCATCGTTTTCGCCGCACTGCCCCATGTGCCGGGCTTTCATCGATGACATAAAGTTAAACAGGTAAAACGCGCCGCGGGGAAACTGTCGGTAGAACATGCATTGCCAGGCGTTATAGCCCTCAACACCTGGCGTATTGCACATATACACCTCGCCAATCAGCTCGGCATGATCCGAGACCATGGCAAAATCCAGCGGACGACTCAACTGTAGCGAACGCACACCCTTGCCACTGTCGGTCCAGGGCTGGATGTCTATACGCGCACCGCGCGCAAAATCGTAGGCCTGCGCGGGCGTCGTTCGCGTCCCCTGCGTATTGGCATCAAGCGAGTAGCGCGTGTGGACGTGAAAGTCGCCGAAATAGGGCCGTTTTATAGCACTGCGATCACGACAGGGTTCACGCGCCTCCGAGTATTCCGGCGGTGCGAGCGATGCGGCGCTGGCAGGAAGCGCCAGACCGGCAATGCACAGCGCCCAAGGCAGTACCCGCAAAGCGGCGCTCGGCAGCCATCGCTTCGGAATCATTGGGTGTCCCGGCCGGAGGTTGACCCATAGCGGCGTGCATGGGCATCGAGCGCATCAATAATACCCTGGTGGCGCATGGCAATGATGTCGCGGTAATCGTCATGCGTGATTATGTAAAACTCACCCTCGCGCACCGCATCAACAACACGTTCACCCACGGCCAAAGGGGACAGGCCGCTGGCAGTATCCGGCGCGGGCTGGTCGTGTCGCACACCCGGGTCGAACTGGGCCGGGCGTACTTCGAATGACTTGGTTGTCAGGTTGGTATCCACCAGGCCGGGGCACAATACCGAAACTCCCACGCCCTTGTCTGCCACCTCCATCAACAGGGATTCCGACAAGCCCACCACGGCAAATTTTGTGGTTGTGTACAGCCCCTCGGGCGGCCCTGAAATCAGCCCGCCCATAGACGCGGTATTGACGATATGGCCTTCGCCCTGCTCTACCAGCAGCGGCAGGAACGCCTTGATGCCGTGGATAACACCAAACAGGTTGACGTTGACCAGGAACTGCCAGTCCTTGATGTCGGCCTCGACCATCAGCGCACCGATCCAGACACCGGCGTTGTTGCACAGCAGGTGCACCGCGCCAAAGTGATGCAGCGCGGCATCGCGCATCGCCTCCACTGAATCCAGCTGGGTCACGTCAACATAACAGGCCATCGCCTGCTCGCCGATACTGTCGGCAACACGCTGCGCGCTGGCCAGGTCGATATCCGCCACAACCACCTGCATACCGGCCGCCGCTGCTGCGCGTGCGATGCCCTCGCCAATGCCTGAGCCGGCCCCGGTGATTACAGCGACTTTATTTTCCAATGTTTGCATAGTTACCTCAAAGTAGGGTTGAGTTACGACTGGCAGTCAATCATCACTTTTATGGCTGATTCCGCATCGCGCGCGGTTGCAAAGGCCTGCTCAAGATCAGACAGCGCAAACTCATGCGTTACCATTGCGGCCGGGTCCAGTCGACCGGACGCGAGCATTTCAAACACTTCAACAAACTCGTGCTGATAGCCCATTGCCGGGATAATCGACACCTCCTTCGCCAGTAACGCCAGCAAATCGATACTGGCCGCCTCCTTGTGCACGCCAGTCAGGCAAATGCGGCTACCGGGCCCTGCAGTTTGCAGCATGTTCTCAAACACCGATCGTGCGCCGGTGGCCTCAAACAACACCGAACTGGCGGGCAGAGGCATGCCAAAAAAGTCGCTCGCGCCGTGCACCTCAACCAGCTGTTGGGTGAGCTGCGGATCATCGCCGCGCAGGGCGATGGCGCCCATGTCGCGCGCAGCCTGCAGGCGTTTCTCGGCCAAATCCACAACCACGATGTCTGCGAGGTTGCGATACTGCAACACCTGCAGTATCGACAGCCCGATCGGGCCGCCGCCATAAATCACTGCCTTATCCTGTGCGCTGGCCTGCACGCGATTGGCGCTATGCTGGGCAACCGCCAGGGGTTCAACGAGCGCGCCGTAGGTCACCGGAATGTTGTCTGGCAGTTTCATGGTGCTGTCCGGATGCAGCGCCGCTTCTTTCACCAGCAGCAGCGGGGTAAAACCTCCCTCACCGCCGCCGTTGCCGATATTCAGGCCATTACTCATCGGTTGCACGACCACCGCATCGCCAATGCCTACATGGGTAACGTTGACACCCGCCTCGACCACCAGGCCCCAGAGTTCGTGACCAATCGGCATGGGAGTGTCAGGACCGGTCAAACCACCCATACCCAGGTAACCCAGGTCACTGCCGCAGATGCCACATTGACGCACCTGGACAATAACGTCATTGCTACCACAGACCGGCGGTTCGAGCATATCCACCCGCAGGTCATTCACACCGTGGATACGCGCTTGCGGGATTACGGGCATTGGCTGGCTTCCTCTTGAATTCACTGCACAGTAGAGGCCGGGCTCGTACGCGGTCAACTACCGTGGCCGTATTATTGAACCGCGATCAGCGTTTTGTAACCTTGGCTGGTTACCCATCGGCTGCGCTGCCACACTCCGGGTCTATCAGGCAGGCAGACAGACAGGGGCAGTATGTCAGACTTTCACTGGGATTTAGAAACCGACTGGCTCGTGGCAGGTGCCGGCGCTGCCGGCATGACAGGCGCTATCGTTGCCCACCAGCTTGGCGGCAACGTGCTGGTCGTTGAAAAGGAAAGCGTGTACGGCGGCACCACGGCGAAGTCCGGCGGCGTTGCGTGGATTCCCGGCAATCACCGCCAGGCAGACGCGGGCATCACCGACAGCGCCGAAGAGGGCTATGCATACCTGCGCGCACTCATTGGCGAGGATGTGCCCCAGCCAAGGGTCCGCGCGTATGCGGAGCGCGCCGCGGAAATGCTCAGGTTTATGATGCAGCACAGTCATGTGGATTACTCCCCCCTGCCCTCTTACATGGACTACTACGAAACAGCGCCTGGCTACAAATCCGGGGGGCGCTCCATGGACAACGCCCCGTTTAACCTCAAGGCTCTGGGCGCAGACGGCCAGCACATTCGCCTGGGACATTACGATGATCTTATGCTGCCCTTCAACATCACCGTGATCGAAGGCCGACTACTGCAGGATATGAGCTGGCGCTCCTACCTGCTGGGCGCCAAACTCCTGTTGCGCTACCTGCTCGATGTGCCTGCGCGCCTGCGGCGGCAGCGCGACAACCGCCTCTGCCTTGGCCCGGCGCTGGTTGCGCGACTGCGTAAATCACTGCAGGAACGTGATATTCCCCTGTGGCTGGACGCACCCATGCAGCAATTGATTACCGAAGATGGCCAGGTGGTTGGCGCCAGCGTTGTACATGCCGGCGTCAGCAAGCGCATACACGCACGCCGCGGCGTGTTGCTGGGCACCGGTGGTTTCTCGCACAACGCGGCCATGCGCCAACGTTTTCAGCAAGCGCCTATTGGCAGTGACTGGACCGCAGCGGCCCCGGGCGCGACCGGCGATGCCGTTACCATGGGCGAAGCAATCGGTGCCGGCCTGGGCTTTATGAACTGCGCCTGGTGGTCGCCCAGCTACCGGATTCCAGACGGTCGAGTGCTCGCGTTAATCTCTGGAAAATCCAATCCGGGTTCCATCATCGTCAACGGCCTTGGCAAGCGTTTTACCAATGAAGCGCAGCCTTACGAGGATTTCGTCAAGGCACAATATGCTGCCAACGCCCGTGGAGAACAGACCATCCCCTGCTATCTGGTATTTGATGCAACCTACCGCAGCAAGTATCCGATTGGCCATATCAAGCCCGGCAAGGTAGAGGCGGATAAAACCCTGCCCCCCGAAAACTTTACGTCTGGATTGCTCACCAGGGCAAACACGCTTGAAGCGCTAGCCGACAAACTGGGTATGCCTGCACAAGCGCTGGCAAACACGGTAGCGCGCTTCAATGAACACGCCGTAAAGGGAGAAGACCCGGAGTTTGGCCGCGGTGAGTCGCTCCACGATCGCTACTACGCGGACCCGAAGGTCACACCCAACCCGTCACTCGCAGCGCTGGACACGCCGCCCTACTATGCGCTGCGTTGTGAGCCTGGCGACCTCGACACCAAGGGAGGATTACTGTGTGATGAGTTCGCCCGGGTGCTGTATGCCGATGGCAGGGTTATTCCTGGCCTCTATGCTGCAGGCAATGCCAGTGCCGCCGTCATGGGAAATACCTATCCGGGGGCAGGCGCTACCATTGGTTCGGCGATGACGTTTGCCTATATCGCCGCCCAGCATGCGTTTGCGAATCACCCGCAGGAGCAAAACACATGACGACACCCAGGTATGCATTCCTGCAGCCCGGCAACTATGCACGCGGCTGGCACATCGTGCTGTTCTCGCAGGAACTGGCGGTAGGCCAGGTGAAGCGTCTGCACTATTTTGAGCGTGAGCTTGTGGCCTATCGCGGTGAGTCCGGCAACGTGGGCATCGTCGATGCACATTGCCCTCACCTGGGCGCGCACCTTGCAAGCGGTGAAGGCCGCGTTCTGGGCGACAACATCGCCTGCCCGTTTCACGGCTGGACGTTCAACGCGCAAGGGCAATGTGTCGACATTCCCTACGCCAGCACCATCCCCGATAAGGCGGTCAACGCCCTTGGAAGCTGGTCCGTGCTGGAAATCAACGGCTTTATCGCGCTGTGGTACGACCGGGCAGACAATCCACCGGAGAACTACCTGCCACGCATTGATCCCTGGGGAGAATCCCAATGGGGCGACTGGCAGTTTTACCGCTCACGTATCCAGGCAAAAGCCTGCGATGTGATCGAAAACATTGTCGATGTGGCGCACTTCCCGCACGTGCACGGCGGTATTGTGCGCAAGTTTGAAAATCGCTTTGGCGAACGCACCGTCACCCAGCTTTCCACTGTAGATCGTGATGCCAGCGCCCGGATGATTGTGCCTCCCAACGCCGGCTTTGACCTTCAGGACATGCGCGACGACCAGGCCGGTGAAGACGCCGATGCCTGGGGCGATGCGACCTACCACGGCCCCTCAATCATGTACTACTACACCGAGTCAAAAAGCGCGGAGGTGAGTTTCAGATCGTGGTGGGTCAATTGCCATACACCGGTGAACGATAACGAACTGGACCTGTGCTCTGCGGTGATTTTTAGCAGTCTTGATGAGCGCCCGCTGCCCGAGGAGTTTACCCTTATGTATCCGCAGATGGCCCACCTGGCGTTTGGCCAGGACGTGGAAATCTGGAAGGACAAAATCTATCGGGACAACCCGATCCTGTGTGACGGAGACGGACCCATCAACAAGCTGAGAAAATGGTACGAGCAGTTCTTTCTGCCACCGGCATAGGCACCGGCATAGGCGCCGGGGCCATTATGCGACACGTCTCCATGTACAGACGCCTTTGGCAACGTGTTGAAGTCTTTCACACACCTGAAGTGCTGAAGCCTTGCACACACCCAACGTGTTTAGGCCCATCACACACCATTGGCGGCTGTCCAATGCGTTCGAGCCAGTCACAAAAAGAGCGTGTGTGAATCGCCTGCACAATGGCCGGGCGGTGACGTCCTAGCGGTTACCGATTTTTATATGCTTGTTCGCCGCCATGCTTTGCTGGCCGCTAACGCCTGAATCGATGACTGTTATTTTACTGCCACCCTTGAGAAAGGCAGCGGTTTGCTGGGCGATCGTTTCGGAGGTCTCTACAGCAGCCGGTGCTTTGGGTTTGGCTGGCGCGCGAGTCGGTTTACGAGGCATATTCTGACCAATTTCCTGAAAGTGGCCACGTATTATACACCAAAAACCGGCACTTTTCACGGTAATTAGCCGCACGGCGGCCACTTAAGCGCTAGCGATCGCGATAATTCGGCGCACGCTTTTCGAAAAAAGCGAGCCCCGCTTCCTGTGCATCTTCCGTCATTGCCAGCAGGGATTGATGCCGGTCTTCCAGTGCCATAACAGCTTCCAAACTGGACGCATCAACGCTCACGTTCAGTGCATCCTTGGTTAAACGCAGGCCCAGCGGTGAGGTCAGCAGCATATCGTCAACATACTCATTGGCCGCCTCAGGCAGCGCCTCGCGGCTGACAACTGCCGACGCCAGGTTAACCGCCAGCGCGCGTTCTGCCTGCATGAAACGTCCGGTCATCAAAAATTCTGCAGCGACAGAGGTGCCCACAAGGCGCGGCAGAAAGTAGCTGCTGCCCATGTCGCAGCCGGTCAGCCCTATTTTGATATACGCTGCGTTCATCTTCGCGTCTTCGCTGAGGATGCGAATGTCCGAAGCCAGCGCAAGACTGAACCCGCCGCCGCAGGCTGCCCCCTGCACCAGCGCAATGATCGGCTGCGGGCACTTGCGCATTGCCACGTAGATACGCGCGATGCGGCGCTGCAGCGTCCAGATACTGCGCGGTGTTCTTTCCTGTGGGCCAAAGGCGTCGGGGTTGAGATCGAGTCCGGCACAAAAATGCTTGCCGTTCGCCTGCAACACAACCACGCGCACCGCTTCGCGTTCGCGCAGCCCTTCGAAATAGGCAACCAGCGCATCGACGAGTTCGCCATTGAGCGCATTGCCGGCCCCCGGCCGATTGAGCGTTACGCGCTCCAGCGCTCCTTCAGTGTGAACCAACAACACGCCTGTCTCTGCCAAGTGAATTCTCCTTGATTGATCAATAGAACAACGGGGTCAATACCGCAGCCCCATTTTACGCCGCGCACGCGCCAAACGCACTCACGCCACAATGACGACGCGTCGCCCCCACTGCAATAGCTTAATCAGAACGCGACCTGGCAAGCTCGGCCAACCACCGCGCCCCTGGCTTGGTCTGCCAACAGCGGCCTGCAGCACCGGCACTGCAACTCGCAAATGACACCGCGCTGTGCGCGCAACAGTAACTCCTGCAGCGCCAACGGCGAACCCCTGCGCCTTAGCTGCCTATTGTGATGGCGAAAGTCCTGCCGTATGTTGCCCTGCAAGACACAATTAGCCAGGGGGTAAAACACCGTGACGGAGTATCGAGAGGGCTGGCAGCACCTGCTGGACGAACAGCAGCGACGCATGCAGTCCGCACAGGCCATGGGTGGTGAAGACAAGATCGCCAGGCAACATGCGCGCGGGCGTAAAACGGCGCGCGAGCGCATACAGGCACTGTGCGATGACAAGAGCTTCTCCGAGTACGGCGCGCTGGCCGGCGGCCACCATCCAGCCGATGGTAGTGCCATTCCTGCCGATGGCCTTGTCGGAGGCACAGCCGCTATCGAGGGCCGCGCTGTTGTCTTGATTGCGGAGGATTTTACGGTCAAGGGCGGCTCCATCGGGCACCCCAACGCTGCCAAGCGAACTCGACTGGTCAGGCTGGCAATGGAACGGCGACTGCCATTGGTACTCATACTCGATGGCGCGGGCGAACGCAGTGACAACCAGCGCGATCGCTACCCGAATGCACCCAACGATCTACAACTGGTGGCCGATCTCAAGGGCATTGTGCCCGTGGTAACGCTGGTGCTGGGCACATCGGCGGGACACGGCGCCCTGACCGGTGTGTTTGCAGACCTGATCATCATGGCTGAAGTTGCCTCGATGTTCACCGCCGGGCCACCGTTGATCAAGGCGGCACTGGGGATAGATACATCGCCCGAAGCACTCGGTGGCGCGCCAATGCACACCACGCGCAGCGGAATCGCGCACAATATGGGCGCCACCGAAGAGGATTGCTTCGCCATGGCGCGTTATTTTCTCTCACTGGTGGCGTCACCGCAGCCGCCTGCAAGCCAGCAGCATGCCCAACCGCGTCGCCTCGATTCCTTATTGGATATTCTCCCGCCGCAGCCCAACCAGGCCTACGACATGCGCGATGTACTGCATATGTTGGTCGATTCCCGGTCACTGTTCGAGCTACAGCCGGGGTTCGGTCGCAGTATGCTTACCGCGCTCGCACGCATCGGCGGCTCACCTTGCATGATCATTGCAAACCAACCCGCGTCTGAGGCCGGTGCGATCACGACCGACGGTGCGCGCAAGGCCAGTCATTTTATCGAAGTCGCCAGCAACTTTGGGTTGCCGCTGATAAGTCTGGTCGACAACCCGGGCGTACTGCCGGGCCCTGCGTCAGAAGCATCGGGGGTGCTCAAGGCTGCCGCAGACATGTTCCTGGCGCAGCGACGCTATCGCGGCAACAAGATCGTTGCCGTACTGCGCAAAGCCTTTGGCTTTGGCAGCTCAGTCATGGGAATGAACCCCTGGGATCAACAAACCCTGAGCCTGGCGCTGCCCTCTGTGAACCTGGGCGGTGTGCCAGCAATTGGTGGAGCTCAGGCCGCCAGGGCCAGTGCTGAAGAGGCGCAACACATCGCGCAGGTTCAGTCAGGTGCCTGGGTGCCAGCGGATGCGATGGCCTTCGACAAAGTCATTGACCCGCGCGACCTGCGCAATGAAATCATTGCTGCCCTACACCTATAGGCCCCATCCACAGTGGAACGGTGCAGCAGTGCCATTGCAGTCGCTGTGGCGTGAACGCTGTGTGAGATGGCTGCCTGGACTACTCCTGCAAGTTGTGTGGTGCCGCCCTGATCATCAAGTTGCCCGCGATGTCTTCCAACAGCAGCAGGCCGTTTTCCAGGCGCGCCTGCGCTACCAGGGCCAGTGCCGCCAGTAGCCTTTGTTCCTGCTCCATCAGTGCGGGCGGACAGGCCATTCGCGTCACCGCTGCCTGCCCCAGCTCCAGCTTGCCCTCTTTCCACACGTACTCACCGGCCATTCGATTGCACGATGCATTGCCGCTGAAACTCCCGTCTTTAGCAAATGCGATAGAGGCCGGACTTCTGTCGACCACTGGGCGGTCCTGTACGGTCTCAACCTGCCAATTGCCCAGTAGTTCCTCAGGCTGCACGGTTTTCTCCACGGTTGCGGCGCACGCAAGCTGAGACAGCCCCGCAGCAAGCAACAACGTGATCACACCAACGCGCTTTTTGTTTCTCATTAACTCTCTCCCTTTGCACACCAGCCCTCATTGGCAAGCCCAGGGAGCGGAGTTCAATCCGGATCGCGCTGTATTCCCTGGTCGATCCAGCGACCGATAGTCTGGCATTCGGCAACATCTGCAACTCGAGGGTGTGCCGCACCAAAGTCGATGTCATCCGGATACTGTCGGTCTGTGCGCCCGTCCAGACGCTCTCCCATACACTTCCAGTATAATAGGGAATTACGCGCCAGCTTGCCTACCCATTTACTGGTGTAGGGACGCGGCAGGCGGAAAGTATCGTTCGCCACCGGTTGCGGCGTCATCCAGGGCCAGTCGATCTGCTCATAATCCCAGGCGATGCGCGAATCCAGCAGTCCGTCATCGTTGGTCATGTCCTGGTGACAACTACTGCAACGATTGACCAGTATGGGCTCTACATCTTTCCAGGTAGTGCGGTAAGCGTTGTTCGGTGTCGGGCGCTGGGTTGCAGCCGCAATGGTGCGCGCAAAGCGCTCTATCGCTGGCTCGCCCAGCTGCGCGGCCCGCTCCTCTGAATGTCCGTCATGACAACCGTGGCAGGTGCGGGTTTCGCCGCGGCGCAGTGAGTGCACCTTGTCATCGTGGGCAATGGTCATGGTGGATTCATCCTGGCCGACGATTTGCAGCGGGGTTTCGCAGGGCACTTCCATGCGAATGGAGCCGTCATCCTCTAGCGCCTGAAAACCCCACACACCGACCTTCTTGAAGCCATGATTGTTAGTCGTTTGGCCGAATACCGTCTGGTTGCCGTCGGAGTAACTCACATCCCACATGTCAACTTCATAGACAGTCAGGTAATGCATCTGGTCGGCATGGAACTGTGGGTCCTCTGTATTCACGGCACAACCCTGGCTGGAGCACTGCTCATAGAGGTTTTCAGACCAGTTATATGGATTGGGCGGCTGCAACTCGGCCGCTCGAGCATCCACGACCTGCAGGAAACAGCGGTCACCACGCAGGGGCTGCGGCCTGTCGGGTCGGGCTTGCCCCCACAGTTCCTGATAGGTCGCCACCGCATCCGCGTCAAAGATCTGCCATTCATCACCACCGGCGATCAACTCCATCTGCGTGGTATCAAAAGGGTCGGTCACCTGATTGACTTTCACCCGGTAGATTCCCTTCTGGCATAGTGGCTCGCCGCCGGTCCAGTCACGATTGCCCCACTCAAAGCGCGTTGCTTCATAACACAGACCCCGCGCATGGGTAATCATGTAGTCATCTGTCTCAGGCAGCGCACTGGCGTAGCCGGCCTTACCCAGCACGCGGCCACTGGCGTCCCTGCGCGGGGCGATGTCCTGGTCGTTTCCGTAAGGCGTTAGCGCAATAAAATCGCTGGGGATGTAGCGCCCTGAGCCCTCGCGGTCACTGTTGAATACGTGGTGCTCAAAGTTGTTCAAGCGCGAAACACCCTCAATGCCAGGCGTTTGATACTTCATGCCATACACAATACCCATACTGCCGGTGTGATTGCCGCGATAATAATTGGTAACGGCAAGGTAATCCTTGCGAATCTCTGCCACCGAGCGAATTGCACGTAGTTTGGACGCGCCTTCACCGCCGGTAACACCCGGATCCAGCCACTCGCGCGTTTTCAACAATGGCGAAGTGTGGCCATTGAGCACAACGTGCCCCCCTGCCCCGTTGCCATCCACCTGGCACAGCCACCATTTATTCACCTCGGTGCCGGGGTTATTGGTATTGCGGAACCTGCCATCAAAGGCTTCGTTGCCATGACCGTTCCAGCAGGAATACAGAATATCGCCATTGCTCATAACCATTGGCGCCAGCGCCATGGTTTCATGTGGACTGATGTTACGCGCGTTCGTCCCATCGATATCCATCGTCCAGATCTGCATCGATTTGCTTTCATTCCGATAACCATAGAACTGCGATACGCCATACTCCGCACCCGCCCAACGTCGTCGTCCATCCGGATACGTACCGCGATGCTGGCTAAACTGGCTCTTGTGCGGATAAACGCCTTCCCGGTTGCTGGCAAAGACCAACGTGTCGTTGTCCAGCCATTCCGGTTGACGGTCGATGAAGCCGGGCTGATGATTCGGCACAGGCGTGCTCTGCCCTGTGGTGAGATCGTAGATAAAGATGCGTGCATGGGTGAGTTCGGGAATATCGAACACGCCCATAGCGACGCGGTTGATGATTACTTCACCCAGGCGATTACCATAGCCTACTGAATAGGCAATCTTACTGCCGTCAGGGCTAACCCGAGCTTCCTGTGCTACGCAGATTTCAGCCGATTCGGTGCAGTTATGAATGACCTGTTGATTACCCTTGAGATCGTCCAGTACCACGTCGGCTTCACCGATGTACTTATTGATGCGGGCCACATCCGACACGTGCTGCCAATTGGAAGCGTCTTCCAGCGGAGTACCCGGCACGGGCACTCGAGCTCGCGGTTGCCGCGTATAGACGATACCCCGAATATCACTTTGCCCTACGGGGCCACCGTCATCTGAAGGTGGCGCGGGCGCAGGCTGCTCTACAGGTGGCGTCGGTTCAGGGGGCAGGTCCTGGCTGGGCTCATTCTGGGTGTCATCTTCGAAGTCCGTGGGAGGCAAATCCGGCTCGGGCTCTGGCTCTGGCTCGGGCTCGGGCGCAGGCGCTGGTGCCGGATCTGGCGTGGGTCCAGGCGGTGCCGGATCAGGTATATCGTCCTGCTGCGGCGGTTGCACTGGCGTCGACGGAAACTGCGGAGAAACCGGCGGCGCAACGGGCCCTGGCGCTACTGGATCCTCTGGCGGTGTCTCAAGGGGAACGCGCGGTACAAACGGGCCGACAATAATCGGCTCATCCGCAGCCGACTCATTGGCAGGAATAGACAAGGCCTCGGAGCCCCCTCCTCCACCGCCACCACCACAGGCAACCAGGGAAACGGCAAAGACCCATACAGACAACATCTTACGAAAAACACACATACAGCGTTGAAGCCCCCAACACAGGAAGATGAATGAGACACACTTTTTGAGGGCTGTCCGTTGCGGTTTGTTTTTGTCAGCGGACGAGGAGCATCGTAGGGAAGAAGCAAAGCTGCAGATAGCAAAAACTGGAGAAATACCTATTTTTATAGTTATATCGCGACACAACCAAAGGCTATATCAAGACCTGCACTGTGATCTTCGTCACACTTTTTTACGATACGCTGGCGAGGGAAAGTACACGCGAGGATGTTGCGGCTTGCGGCTGTGAAGTCCTGGCAGAAATAGCCGCCAACGATATTGCGCTGCGATCACGGCGAGTGACGCGCAAGGAAGATGATGCAAAGCGTATTTATGGAATCGGTACTTATTGCTCCTCCACCGGCGGGGTGCCGAGCGCTCGCACACTGAAATTGAAATAATCCAGCGCAGTAGCTAAGGTTCTGACAGCTATGAGAAGTATCGGTTGCAAGTGTTGACCCACTGCGGGTGGGACTGCACTGGCTATCGCTACAGAAAGGATGCCAGTCCCCTTGAATGGGCAGAGCCTTAGAGCCAAATGGAGTGCTACCCGGCTGTGTCGACTGCCTGCAAATAATCAAGGCAAAAAAAAGGCCACCCGTGAAGATGGCCCCTTTTTTAGCAACCCGATACATAGGTTACTCATTTTGGTCGGGACGGCAGGATTTGAACCTACGACCACCACACCCCCAGTGTGGTGCGCTACCAGACTGCGCTACGCCCCGAAATTGCCGTGTTGGCGAGCGCAGGATTATACGCAAACCACGCTCTTTAACAAAGGCTATTTACCCGGTGCCAGGACCTTCAGTACGTCTTCCAGTTCCTCTATCGTTTCCTTGATCACCGCCTGCACGTGCACTGACACGGCGCCTTCATCGTCGTCTGTCATGCGCTGTCGTGCACCACCGATCGTATAGCCCTGCTCGTACAACAGTGCTCGAATCTGGCGGATGGTTAACACGTCTTCGCGCTGGTAGTAGCGGCGGTTGCCACGGCGCTTGACGGGTTTCAACTGCGGAAACTCCTGCTCCCAGTAGCGCAGAACGTGCGGCTTGACGGCGCACAGCTCGCTCACTTCACCAATGGTGAAATAACGCTTACCCGGTATTGCGGGGAGTTCATTGTTGTGGGTCGGTTCCAGCATATTCTTCTACTCGGGCTTTGAGCTTTTGGCCGGGACGGAACGTCACCACGCGGCGTGCTGAGATTGGAATCTCTTCGCCCGTTTTCGGGTTGCGGCCCGGTCGCTGGCTCTTGTCACGCAAATCGAAATTGCCGAACCCGGAGAGCTTCACCTGTTCATTGCTCTCAAGGCAACTACGAATCTCTTCGAAAAACAATTCGACGATTTCTTTCGCTTCGCGTTTGTTAAGACCCAGCTCCTCGAAGAGGCGTTCAGCCATTTCGGATTTTGTCAGAGCGGTCATGTTCCCGTACCTAGTTCCTGAGCTCGGCGTTATAATTTTTTTCCAGTAGATCAATGACTTGACCGACCGCAGGATTAACATCCTCATCCCCAAGAGTGCGCGATTGATCACGGAAAGTCAAACCCAGGGCAAGACTTTTCCGTTTAGGATCAATGCCTTCGCCGGTATAGACATCAAACAGGGTTAAGTCGGTCAGATAATCGCCTGCCGCTGACTCAACCGCTTTCATCAGGTCTGCTACGGGCAGGTCCCGGTCTACAACAACGGCCACGTCGCGGCGGATCTCAGGGAACCTGGAAAGCTCGGTAAGCGTGGGCAACACCCCATCCAGCACGGACGCCAGCGCCACTTCACAGGCAAACAGCGGCAAATCCAGGCCCAGCTCGCGCGCTACACCCGGGTGCAGGGCACCGAGGTAGCCGACACTCTGGCCATTGTGGGTAATCATCGCCGTTTGGCCCGGATGCAGCCCATCGCGCTCGGCGGCCACAAAGTCAAATGCCCTGCCCTGCCGGCCCAGCGCCAGCAGGCTCTGTACGTCGCCCTTGAGGTCGAAAAAATCCGCTGACGCGGATTTACCAGTCCAGGACTCATCCCCGCGCGCGCCCATAACGACCATCGCCAATGTCGGCACCTGGTCGAGCTGATCGCCAGTCTTGATGAAGCGCGAGCCCGTTTCAAAAAGACTGGCACGCGGCTGCTGGCGCTTGGCATTGCGCAGGGCCGCATCCACCAGCCCCGGTATCAGGCTCGTACGCATCACCGACATGTCGGCCGATATCGGGTTGGTCAGGGGCACAGGCGCCACACCGGGATCGAACAAAGCCTGCAATCGCGGATCGACAAAGCTGTAGGTGATGGCCTCGCGATAGCCGCGCGCTGCCAGGTGCCTGCGCAAATGGCGCAATGGCAGCTGCGATTCCACCCGCGCGGCAATCTGCAACTCCGCGTGCACGTGTGATGCGGGCAGGTTGTTATAGCCGTAGATACGCGCCAGTTCTTCCAGCAGGTCCTCCTCGATACTGATATCGAAACGCCAGCTCGGCACACTGCAGTTCCAGCCGGCGTCACTAGCCGTTACGCCAAGACCCAGCCCGGTAAGAATGCGCTCGACATCCGCAGCGGCCAGCTCAAAACCCAGCAGCTTGCGGATTCGGCTGGCGCGCAACCGCACATCGGTGCGCTGTGGCATGTGCTGCGCAGCGGTCTGTTCGATGATGGGGCCCGCCTCACCGCCAACAATATCCAGCAGCAGCGCGGTTGCCCGCTCCATGGCCTGTACTTGCAGCTTGAAATCCACGCCGCGCTCAAAGCGGTGGGACGCGTCGGTGTGCATGCCGAAGCCACGTGCCTTACCGGCCAGCAGGTGTGGCGTAAAGAAGGCCACCTCCAGGAACAGGTTTTGGGTGGTCTCGCTGACCGCGCTGTGCGCGCCACCCATAATACCGGCCATGGCCAGCGCCTGGGCGTCATCGGCAATTACCAGAATGTCGTCAGAGAGCTCGACTTCGCTGCCGTCCAGCAAGGCCAGTGATTCACCAGGCAGCGCGGTGCGCACCGAGATACCGCCTTGCAATCGATCAAGGTCAAACGCGTGCATAGGCTGGCCCAGCTCAAGCATCACATAGTTGGTGACATCCACCACGGCATCGATAGAACGCAGGCCGCAGCGGCGCAGTTTCTCGCGCAGCCACAAGGGACTGGGGCGAGACACATCCACATTGCGCAATACGCGGCCGGTAAAATGCGGACAGCGCTCCGCCGCCTGCAAAGTAATGGCCAGCGCATCATCGATCGATGCGGCTACCGGCTCGCACGCCACTGCGGTGAGGGCCGCGTCGTTGAGCAGCGCCACTTCCCTGGCTATTCCACGAATGCTCAAGCAGTCGGCCCGGTTCGGAGTGAGCCCGATCTCCAGTAGCTGGTCATCCAGTTGCAGGTAGTCACGCAGGTCTGTTCCCACAGGGGCGTCCGGCGACAATTCCATCAAGCCGTCGGCTGCCTCTGACAAGCCCAGCTCCTGCTCTGCGCACAACATGCCACAGGACTCTACCCCGCGCAGTTTCGCGGCCTTGATTTTGAAATCTCCGGGAAGCTCCCCACCGACCACCGCCAGGGGCGCCTTCAGACCGGCGCGGGCGTTGGGTGCACCGCAAACGATCTGCAGCGTCGCCGTACCGGTATTGACCTGGCATACACGCAGTTTGTCGGCATCCGGATGCGGCTCGGCGCTGAGTATTTCAGCAACGATCACGCCACTAAAGCGGCCCGCCACTGGCTCTATGGCATCGATCTCAAGCCCGGCCATGGTCAGCTGGTCTGCCAGGGTTTGCGTATCAATTGCGGGGTTGACCCACTCTCGTAGCCATTGCTCACTGATTTTCACTGTTGCTCTTCTCCGTGCCGGTAAGGGAGTGGTTGGCTCAAAACTGCTGCAGAAAACGCAAATCGTTTTCAAAGAACAGCCGCAGGTCGGTGACGCCATAGCGCAACATGGCGAGTCGCTCTACCCCCATACCAAAGGCGAAGCCAGAGTATTTCTCAGCATCAATGCCGGAGTGCTCAAACACCCTGGGGTGCACCATGCCGCAGCCCATCACTTCGAGCCAGCCGGTCTTGCTGCACACACGACAGCCCGCACCACCACAGTTGACACACTGGATATCGACTTCAGCTGAGGGCTCCGTGAACGGGAAATAGGACGGCCGAAAGCGCACCGCCAGGTCTTTCTCAAAAAAGGCGCGCAGGAATTGCTCGATGATGCCTTTGAGGTCCGCAAAGCTGGATTGCTCGTCCACCAGCAGGCCCTCCAGTTGATGGAACATCGGCGTATGGGTGAGATCCGAGTCGCAGCGGTAAACACGGCCAGGGCAGATGATCCGGATCGGCGGCTCCTGGTTCTCCATGGTGCGCACCTGCACCGGCGAAGTGTGGGTGCGCAACACTGTATGGTCGTCAACATAGAAGGTGTCATGCATGGCGCGCGCGGGGTGGTGGGCCGGAATATTCAGGGCTTCGAAGTTGTGGTAGTCGTCTTCGATTTCGGGACCTTCGGCAACCTCGAAGCCAATCGAGGCGAAGAAATCCTCCATGCGCTCCATGGTGCGCGTCACCGGGTGAATGCCTCCAACAGAGGGCATACGACCAGGCAAAGTCACGTCAATGGTTTCAGCCGCAAGGCGAGCCTCCACCGCAGCAGACTCCAGCGCAGCCTTGCGCGAGGCAATCAGTTCCTGCAGTTGCTGCTTGACCACGTTGATCTTTGCGCCCGCAGCGGGACGCTCCTGTTCAGACAGCTTGCCCAGTCCTTTCAGGAGCGCCGTGATCTGCCCCTTCTTGCCCAGGTAATCAACGCGCAGCTGCTCAAGCGCTTGCCCGTCCTGCGCAGCGGCAATCGCGTTTTTGGCGGCGTCGCCCAGTGCTTCGAGATTTTCCATGGCGTGCTCTCAATGTTGCTTTAGTGGTTGGGCCTGCCCGGCCCTCGTCTTCCTGCCACGTCATCCGCAGGGTAACCACCTGGCTGTAGTTACTTGAACGGGGCGTCAACGGATTGCGGCCCGATAAGGCTCACACCACACCCTGAATCCACAAAAAAGAAGGGAAAGAGCAACGCCCTTTCCCTTCATGAGTTTACCGTGTAGCCAGCGATGCCGCATTACGCAGGCGGCAGGGGGTGGGCTTAAGCAGCAAGCGCTGCTTTCGCTTGCTCCACAATCGCGGCAAAAGCCGGTTTGTCGTGTACGGCAAGATCTGCCAGTACGCGACGATCAAGGCCAACTTCGGCCTTCTTCAAACCATTGATCAGGCGGCTGTAGCTCAGACCGTTCGCACGTGCCTGGGCATTTATGCGCGTAATCCACAGCGAGCGAAACTGGCGCTTGCGCTGGCGTCGATCACGGTAGGCATATTGCCCTGCTTTGGTAACGGCCTGCTTGGCCACTCTGAATACGCGGCTTCGAGCACCGTAGTAACCCTTGGCCTGCTTTAATATCTTCTTGTGACGACGATGCGCCACCACACCACGTTTTACGCGAGGCATAAGTCTTCTCCTTTATTAAGTGACCGGGTTACTTGGCGCGCAGCAGGCGATCAACCAGAACTTCATCGCGTTTATCAACGAGTGAAGTTCCACGCAGCTGGCGTTTCCGCTTGGTGGTCATTTTAGTCAGGATGTGACTTTTGTTCGCGCTCTTACGCTTGTAGCCGCCGGCGGTCTTTTTGAACCGCTTGGAGGCACCACTGTGAATTTTTGCTTTAGGCATAATCAAATACTCCGCATTTGACGATCATTAAATGAAAGGTGTTGAGGCATTCACAGGCCGTCAACCCTTCTTCTTGGGTGCGATTACCATGGTCAACTGTCGGCCTTCCATTTTCGGGAACTGCTCGACACTGCCCAATTCCGCCAGATCAGCTTCTACCCGCTTGAGTAGCTCCATGCCGATTTCCTGGTGAGCCATTTCTCGCCCGCGATAGCGCAGCGTTACTTTGGCTTTATCGCCGCTTTCAAGGAAACGCGTCAGGTTGCGTAGTTTTACCTGATAGTCTCCTTCCTCCGTCCCTGGACGAAACTTCATTTCTTTGACTTGTGTTCGCTTCTGCTTCTTCTTCTGCGCAGACTTTTGTTTCTTGGCTTCAAACACATGCTTGCCGTAGTCCATCACCTTACAGACTGCGGGGTCAGAATCCGCTATCAGCACCAGGTCCATGCTTGCCGCCTCAGCAGCGGCCAGCGCCTCGCTGAGCGGGACGATGCCAACCTGTTCTCCTTCTGCCCCGACGAGGCGTACAGGATCGAACGTAATTTGCTCATTGATGAGCGCTTTCTTACTACTGTCCTTCTTAATGCTGATTCTCCAATGCAATACGGCCGCGACATGCTACGTCGTCGGTGAGGTGGTTAACAAACGCCTCCAGATCCATCGATCCGAGGTCCTCACCATGACGGGCACGCACGGCCACAGAGTGTGATTCTACTTCTTTGTCCCCGACCACGAGCAGGTAGGGAACCTTCAGAATCGTGTGCTCGCGGATTTTAAAGCCGATTTTTTCATTTCTCAAGTCCGAAACGACCCGAAAGCCCTTGTTTTTCAAGGATTCTTCCACATGTCGGGCATAATCGGACTGCTTATCTGTGATATTGAGGACAACCGCCTGCGTTGGGGCCAGCCAGGAGGGAAACACGCCTTCGTAATGTTCGATCAAAATCCCGATAAAACGCTCAAACGACCCCAGGATAGCGCGGTGTAACATCACCGGCACCTGGCGACTGCCGTCTTCAGCCACGTACTGCGCATCGAGACGGCCGGGCGTCGAAAAGTCCACCTGGATGGTACCTAACTGCCAGATTCGACCAATACAGTCCTTCAGGGAAAACTCTATTTTGGGGCCATAGAACGCGCCCTCACCTGGCAGTTCCTCCCAGGGCAGGTTTTGCGCATCCAGAGCGTCGGCCAGGGCCTTTTCTGCCCTGTCCCAATCGCTGTCAGTCCCAACCCGCTGCTCGGGGCGAGTCGACAGGCGATAGATCACTTCGCTAAAGCCGAAATCCGCGTACACCGCATGCAGAAAGTCGATAAACGCGGACACCTCGGGCTGGATCTGCTCTTCCGTACAGAAAATATGTGCGTCGTCCTGCACAAACCCCCGTACACGCATGATCCCGTGCAGGGAGCCAGACGGCTCGTTGCGATGGCAGGAGCCGAACTCCGCCAGCCGCAGGGGCAGATCGCGATAAGACTTCAGCCCCTGGTTAAACACCTGCACATGGCAGGGACAGTTCATCGGTTTTACTGCAAACTCACGGTCTTCAGACCGCAGCATGAACATATCGTCAGAAAACTTATCGGCATGGCCGGAGCGCTCCCACAGCGACATATCCACCAGCTGTGGGGTTTTGATTTCCTGGTAACCGTGCCTGACCTGCTGCGCGCGCATGTATTGCTCGATCGTCTGGTAGATACTCCAGCCGGCCGGATGCCAAAAGACCATACCCGGGGCCTCCTCCTGCGTGTGGAAGAGGTCGAGTTTCTTGGCAATCTTGCGATGGTCGCGTTTTTCAGCTTCTTCTATACGGGTAAGGTACTGCTTGAGCTGCTTCTTATTGGCCCAGGCGGTACCGTATATCCGTTGCAACATCTTGTTGCTGGAATCACCGCGCCAGTAGGCACCTGCCACCTTGGTTAACTTGAAGGCCTTTAACTTGCCGGTGCTGGGGGCATGCGGGCCACGGCACAGGTCCATCCAGGCGCCTTGACGATAGAGGGATATTTCCTCGTCTTCTGGCAGCTCCTCGATTATCTGCACCTTGTAGCGCTCGCCCATGTTGCGGAATATCTCTATGGCCTTGTCGCGGCTCATGACGATGCGCTCGATCGGCAGGTCATCCTGCGCGATCTCTTCCATGCGCTTTTCGATCTTCTCCAGGTCTTCCGGCGTGAAGTTATTGCCAGTGGCAAAGTCGTAGTAAAAGCCGTCTTCGATTACCGGGCCAATCGTGACCTGTACACCGGGAAACAACTGCTGGGTTGCCTGCGCCAGAAGATGCGCGGTTGAGTGGCGCAAAACCTCCAGGCCGGCTTCATCCTTGTCGGTGATAATGGCAAGTTGGGCATCGGTTTCTATGACGTGGGAGGTGTCCACCTCACGACCATCGACCACACCGGCCAATGCTGCCTTGGCAAGGCCTGGGCCTATGTCGGCGGCTACCGCGTGAACGGAAACAGGATTTTCAAACGAGCGCTGGCTGCCATCGGGCAGAGTGATAACGGGCATGAGCCTTCCTTTTTCAGTGGTGGCCCCTACTAAAGGCCACGTGGGTCAGCTTGTCTTTGATCAGTACGGCTGAGAGAAATTCAAGCGGTAATGCTAACACAGGTGGGGCCGGCAGATGAACGCTGGCTGGCTGGCAATATCACCACCGAATGGACAGACAAAGCCATCGCCCCGCAAGTATCGGGCAGGATCAGCGAGGCTGCCCGGTTGTGTCTTGCAGGGTTGAAGCTCAAGCTGGCCTGGACTTATCCCGGGCTTTCGGCCTGACTTTCGGCCTGACTTTCGGCTTAGCTTTCGGCTTAGCTTTCGGCTTAGCTTTCGGCTTAGCTTTCGGCTTAGCTTTCGGCTTGGCTTTCGGCCTGGCTTTCGGCTTAGGAGCTGATGATGATCGCGTGCGGGTGTTTGCAGGCTTTAACGCAGCCCCGACACCGTCATGGGCATCGGTGGCGGAGCGTTTCGCCAGCCATGCGGCCGTTTCTGACCAGACGGCGTTCACCGCCTTGCTGCCGATAATCACACCCATATGGCCACCGGGAGCAACGCGAAAATCCTTGTCTTCGGAGGCTATGACATCGGCAATACACTGGGCCACGTTGGCCGGCACGAGTTTGTCACCTTCGCCGGCAAAACCCAGAAAATTGCTGCGGATCTTGTCCAGGCGCGCAACTGAGTCGCCAAATTCCAAACGACCCTTGGCCAGTTGGTTGTCTCCCACTACCTTCACTGCCATATCACGCAGCACGCCACCGGGATACAGCAACATATTGTTCAGGTAATCGGAGGTGGTGGAATGCGACTCAACAAACTCGCGATCATACAGGTGGGTCATTAAATCCCAGTAGCCGGTCACGCTGCTCAGCGGGTCGGTGAGCTTGAAGGTCAGCGTGGTCAACCAGGGCGGCGTAGACAGCAAGGCAGGGTCCAGCGTATCCAGCAGCAGGCTGGAATACTTGCTGGCTAATTGGCCCGGCCCGTCAAGCGCGTGCGCAATACTGGCCACACCGGCAATCACACCACTGCCACTTTCGAGGTCAATCGGGCTGGCAACGGTGACCACGTTCCGCACGTTACGGTCCAGCGTCTGGCCCTGGTAGAGCAAGCAGAACAGCCCTCCCATGCACCAACCCATGAGCGACACCGGTTTCACACCCGCGTGACGGCGAACTTCAGCAATGGCCTGGCTCATCATGTCGTGGGAGTAATCAGCAAGGTCCAGGTGCCGATGTTCCTTGCGCGGCTTACCCCAATCGACAAGGTAGACCCTGAATCCGGCGGCGACCATGTACTTCACGAGACTGCGCTGCGGCAACAGGTCAAAGGTTTCTGTGGTCACGCCCAACGGCGGCACAATGATCAGTGGCACGGCATGCTGCTTGCGCTGGATCGGCATCACTGTGCCATCGGGCAATTCGATTTCATCCTCGTCGGGCAACTCGTAGTACCGCACCGCCATCAGGTCGCTGTCATAGACCAGTTCAAACCAGGTACGGCCGGACTTGATCAGCGTGTCACGCTTGAACAGCCAGTCCGTGGTGTTGGCCGCAATCTGGGCCAGCTGACGGTTTGCCAGCAGCCCCCCTGCCAGTGCCTTCTTGACCAGTTCATTCATGCCGCAGCTCCGGTAGCAGCCAGCAGCGCTTCCAGTTCCTCAACGGCCTTGCCCGTGTACACCGCCAGCCGCTGCAGATGGGGCAGCGTGTCGCGGGCGCCGGTAAAGCCAATATTCAAAGTGCCCGCATAGTTGACGCAGTCGATACTCAAGGCGCTGTACTGCAACAGCGGATTCAACGGGTAAATCGCCTCCAGACGCGCGCCCTGCAGATAGCGAGCTTTGTCACTGCCAAGGGTATTGGAAACTGACAAATTAAACAGCGGAGGTACAAAACTGCCCACCACAGGCAGCTGGCTTGCATACACCGGTGCCGAGCGCAACAAAACATAGGGCGTTACCGAAGACTGAGGCAACGAAGCGCGATCAGCGCGCACGGCCGCGATCGACGCCTTGACAGCCTCGAGGCGACGCAAAGGGTCACCGATATGCGTGCCCAGGGCCACGCGCAGGCCGGCAATGGCATTGCCAGGTAACAGTTCGCTGCGCTCTTGCAAAGACACGGGCAGCGCAGCCACCAGCGATTCGTCCGGCAGCGCGTTGTACTCCTTGAAGAAGCGGCGCAACGAGGTGCCGCACAGGTAGGCCAGAACCGAGTTGACGGTGCTGTCGGCCTGTTGCGCCAGGGCAACAATACGCTCCTCACTAAACTGCTGGGTGGCAAAACGACGCTGCGAGTTAATGCGCCTGTTCAGGGTAGAGCGTGGCGTGCCGCGCGGCACCAGCACACTTCCCTCACCGTCTCTTTGACGCAGTGAGCGACGCAAACCACTGCCGACATGTCGCAATGAAGCCATGACATCGCGCGGGTCAGACAACGCCTGTAGAAAATCCCCCATACCCAGGCCGGCGGACAAGTCGCGCGAGCGGTCCAGCGGAATGGTCCAGATCGGCGCAACGGAACGGCGCGCGGCGGTTGACGCCAGGCTGGCCAGGAACATCGGCACCGCATTGACGTTATCGATCAACGCGTGGTGTGCCTTGAAATAGATCGCGAAGCGACCGCGCTCAAGCCCCTCAATCAGGTGGAACTCCCACAGGGGGCGGTAACGATCCAGCGGCTGGCTGTGCAGGCGCGATACCACCACACCCAATTCCCGCTCGCCGCCGGGTTGCGGCAAGGCTGAGTGGCGAAAATGGTAGTCCAGATCAAAACCGGGATCCTGCACCAGGCGCGGGGCGAGCGACTTTATCTCGCTATCAACCAGGCGCAGATTCCAGGGTTCGGCAATGTCGCTGGCTTCGCGCAGGGTTTGCGCAAGCTGTTTTACAGGCACCCCCCTGGACTGCCTGAAGATCGCGAGCGTACCGACATGCATCGGTGTATCCCGTGACTCCAGCGCCAGCCAGACTGCATCGAGAGGATTTAATCGCATAGCATCTGCCGCGTGGTTTCCAGTTGAGATTCCAGCGAGTATAGCAGGCCAATACAGATTCACTGTACTTGCGCACAGCGCTATGCCGGAACGGCCCGCACCACATAGCGCAGGGGGCCGTTGGGTGTCAGCGCGTTGAACGGATAGCACGTGACCAGCAGGATGACCTCGGCCAAGTACTGCGGCTGCACCGCCTCGACCCGGGTATCCACAATACGCGTTGCCGCAATGCGGTAATCCCGCCACTGACCGTCTGCCAGCTGAATACGCAAACGCTCGCCCAGGCCCACTTCTGCAAGAAACGCAAAATGCGTATCGCGATGCCCGCCGACCACCGCCAATCCCGTGGAGCCCAACGGCGCCGAGGCGCGTGCGTGCCCTGGCGCAAACGCCAGCACGTTTCCGCTGTCGCCGGATAGCACTGGCAAACTCACACGCCTGCGCGGCATCTCCAGCCATGCCACTGGCCAGGTGTCCGCCCATGGCCACGGCCGCACCACACCTCCGGGCGCCTGCAGCGTAGCGCTCCATGCCCGCTCGATAAGCAGCGGGGCCAGCAACGCCTTTCCCTTGATCAACGCCGCCGCGCCAAACTGTTGCAGGCCCACCAGCACCAGCAGCGCGATCACAACGTTCAGGCTGTTAGTCCTGCTCGGGCGGCGCCGCATGGTCGGGCTCTCCCTGGCGCAGCACATGAAGAACAAGCGCCAAAAACAACAGCAATACGGCAAACCACATTTTAGCGGGACCTGTCGTCGCGGTTGCCGGATACGCATACGGCTGCGCGGCTTGACCGAGGGGCTGTGTGTTGGGCACGGGATGCGCTGCAAACGGAACCTCCGGTGGCCGGCTGACCACCTCCTCTACCGCAACAAAACTGGTAAACGGACTGAGTAACTGATGCGCGAGCGCTACCGGCAGCACCGCGTCGCGTACCGCGGCAGCATCAAGACCACGTAAACCCGCATCGAGCAGATCGGCGATTTTGCGGCGCGCCCACACGCTGGCAACGCCCGGGTGTTGATCACTGCCGGCAGCAACGTTCACACCAATACGCCGCTGCCAGGGTGTTCCGCCTACCCTGCCGCGTACTGTGATGTCGCCCACAGGTGCGGTATCGCCAAAGCTGACCGAAATAGTCAGCGGCTCACCGAAGTACAAATCCGGTATGCGCCGGGGCCAGGCCTCCACCGCTGCGGGCCACTCTATGGCAAAGTCTACCGCGGCCGGGCGCGCCAACTGCTCGAACAATGATGCCATAGCAGGGCCCACATCCTGCAGGTTGCCAATAGAGGTGTGCGTACCCCTGCCAGATTCTGCGGCCTTGCGCATGAACCAGCTATTGGGCGCAGAGCCAATACCCACGGTGAATAATCGACTGTCGCCCAGGCGCTGGCTTATCGCCTGAAACAGTTCATCTTCATTGCCAACGGCCCCGTCGGTGATAAACACGACCTGCCGCAGGGCCGGCGGAACCTCGCCATTACCCTGGTCTTGCACCACCGGCAGCGCCGCCAGCAAGGCTGGCATCATCTGGGTCCCACCGGATGCGTGCAGCATGCGCACAAACTCCAGCGCCTGCTGCACAAAATGTCCCGTAGCGGGAACGGGCTGGCGATGCAGGGCACGATGACTGGAGTCAAAAGCAATAATATTGAAGGTGTCGCGGGGAGTGAGCTGGCGCAAAGCAGTACTCAAGCTGGCTCGCGCCTGCTCGATCGAAGTTCCGCCCATAGAGCCGGAGGTGTCGATCACAAAAATCACTTGCCGGGGTATCTTTGCGATCGCGGCGGGCTGCGCGGGCGGCACAACCATCAACATGCCGTAGTACTGGTCGTCCACTTTCTGGGTAAAAAAAGCAGCCTCCGGCACGCTCCCCGCCACGGGCTGCCACTCAAGCACAAAATCCCGATCCATCGCGCTGCTGCCGTCCAGTAAGGACAGGTCATAGACACCTGCGCGCCGTGACAACACGATCTCATGGTAGGGCGAGCTGACCATGGACAGTGGCATGCCCATGTCCAGCGTTGCAGACAGGGAAATCCGGTTGTGCGCCGGGCCGTTGTCCAGCCCCGGCGGCAGCAACAGCGGTGAAATACGGTGCGCATCCGGCACCTCATCGGTGGGCATCGCCCAGCCCAGATATGGGTCCGCCGCTACTGTGGACAACGCCTCCTGTGCAACGGACGCGCGCAACGGCACGCCTGGCATAAAACGCGGCGTGATCGTCATGGGAAAGCGCAACGAAAACTTGCCACTGTGGTAGTGCACAGGCTGCACGTACTCCAATCGAATCGATACCTCTTCACCGGGCGCAATATTGGCAATGCGGTTTGTAAACAGATTGGGCCTTTGCTGTTCGACAAGGCTGGCTTTTCTGCCGGCACGTTTGGCTTCACGGTAGATACTTTTTGCAGCTTCTTTCTCGCGAACTTTGCCAGTGATACGTCGCTCACCTACGCGCATTTCCAGCGCGCGCACCGCGGCCTCCGGCGGCAGCGGAAAGGCATAGACACCTTCAACGAACTCCCTGGTGTGATTGCGAAAAACCTGTTCCAGCGAGACAGTGGCAATCATTCCTGCAATCGAGAAGTGCACATTGCTGCGCTGCATGATGGCGGGCTGGAAGGACTGCCCCGCTGTACCCGTGAACAGGAGTTGACCTGTCGTTACCTGATCCAGACCTTGCGCCGTCTGCGCAGCTGCCCGTGCCACCGAACCCGACAACACCAGCATCAGTAGCAGTACGCCCAGCGCTGCTGTGAGCAGTCGAAAAACCAGGCGATTGGCCCTTGTCAGCAGGGCGTTACACGCCACAGGCTGGGCATTGTGGTGCCCGGCCTCATGCTGCTCGGGTCTGTGGTGTGCAACGTTGCGGCGGTCGTGAGTGGGGCGGTCAAGAGTGGGGCGGTCGAGAGTGAGGCGGTCGTAAAAGAGAAGGTCGGGACTGTGGCCGTCGGTATTGTGGTGTTCGAACTTGTGGTGTTCGAACTTGTGGTGTTCGAACTTGTGGTGTTCGAATTTGTGGTGTTCGAATTCGTGTTGATCGAGTGTGTGCAGCATGGCGCCTCTCCTGTGAAGGGATAGCGCCATTGAACACTGGTGAAATGGCAGCAAAGGGCCAGGTTTATGGCAATCAGGCGATGAATTATGGCCAATTATGGCAAGCGCTTGTCGCACGGCCCGCTTTTTGAAACCATGGCGTTCCCACGGCCTGCTGCCCAAGGAATGTCATGCCACCCCATATCGCAATCGTAGAGGACGAGCGTGCCCTTGCAGAAAACTATCGCGATGCCCTGCATCGCCAGGGATTTCAGGTCTCACTCTACGCCGACCGCTCCAGTGCCCAGGCTGCCTTCGAACAAGACCTCCCCGATCTTGCCATCATTGATATAGGCCTTGGCGATGAACCCGAAGCCGGGTTCGAACTGTGCCGTGACATGCGCAGCCGCTGGCAGGACTTGCCCATTGTTTTCCTGACCGCCAGGGAATCCGAACTCGATATTGTCAGCGGCCTGCGACTGGGTGCAGATGACTACTTCACCAAGGACATCAGCCTGAACGAAATGTTCGCGCGCCTTTCTGCGCTGCTGCGTCGCGCCAGGGCAATGCGCGCGCCCGAGCGTCAAGAGCATATCCTGGAGCGCGAGGCACTGTGCATCAACCGCGAACGCCTCACCGCGAGCTGGCGGGGCGAAAGCCTCGGACTCACGGTAATCGAGTTTCGCATTGTGCACAGTCTTGCTGAGCGCCCTGGCCACGTGAAAAGTCGTGACCAGTTAATGAGTGCCGCAGGCGTCGTGCAGGATGACAGCACGATTACCTCACATATCAAACGCATCCGGCGCAAGTTTGAGGAGCTGGACCCACAGTTTGACCGCATCGACACCGTCTATGGATTGGGCTATCGCTGGTCAGGAGACTAAGCCATGCGCCTGCGCACCCAGCTCCTGCTGGTCAGTTTACTGCTTCTTACCCTGCCCTGGGCCGGCTGTCAGTTTATCCGAGAAACCGAGAGCACGCTGCGCCAGGGGCAAGCGCAGTCCCTGCAGGCAACCGCAACGACCATCGCCGCCGTGCTTGCCAGGAATCCCGCGCTACTCTACCCGTATCCACAACGTCGCGGTGCAAGCACTGACGCCACGCTATCCCTGTACGCGGTGCCTACGATGGGCCCGGTGATCATCGACGGTTATGGTGACGGTTGGGAAGAAATCCCCGAACACAACTACGGCAGCGGCAGCGAGCGCGTGGCAGTACGTGCGCAAAGCCAGGCAGACACGCTGTACCTGCTATTTAATGTGCAGGATGATCGCGTGATCTATCACAACCCCGGCTTTTCGACGCTGCCCAATGGCGACCGCCTGGTACTGCGGCTGTGGCTGGACGGGCGCGGGCAAGACTATGCAATTTCCACCGCTGCCCCCGGCAGTTTACGCGCATTGCCACTGGGCCGCCGTGATCGCAGCATTGACCCTGAACGCATCCGCGGCCACTGGCAGGACGCCAACAATGGCTACTCCGTCGAGCTGGAGCTACCGATCGAATATACCGGCGGGCGACTGGGGTTTTTCATCGTTGACGAAGACAGCCAGAACGCGCGTAGCGGGCGAACGATAGGCAACGTTGATACCGACGACGCCACAGCCCCACCCTGGCTGGTGTTCCAACCGCCCAGCCTCAGTGAACTGCTCAACAACTTTGTCACCGCGGGCGCCCGCCTGCTGGTGGTGGACAGGGAGGCCTGGATCATGACCAACCTGGCAAGCAAGCCTCCTGCGCCGACCGAGGCCAGCGGCACTTTCTGGCTACTGCGCCTGATCTATCGCAACGTGCTGGCCCAGGACGCACTCACGCCCGCGCCAGCTGCTTCTGCAGCGGGCAAACAAGAAGGTATGGAGATCGCGCAGGCACTGCGCGGCACCGCCAGCAACCAGCGCTATGCCCTGGGCAATACCAACATGCGGGCCCTGCTCTCGGCCGCAGCGCCCATCACGGATGCCAGCGGCGTACTGGGAGCTGTTGTCGTCCAGCAAGATGCAGACACCTACCTCAGCCTCACCGACAAGGCCTTCACACGCTTGCTCGCCTACAGTTTGCTGGCCCTGAGTGTTGGCGCCCTGGGCCTGCTGGCATTTGCCACACTGTTATCGTGGCGCATCCGCGCACTGTCACAGGCAGCGGCCAATGCTATTGCCGATGACGGCCGCGTACTGGGCGGCTTCAGGAGCAGCCGGGCAAACGATGAAGTCGGCGAGCTGTCGCGTCATTATGGCGACCTGCTGGAACGGTTGCAGGAACACAATGACTACCTGCGCACGTTGAGCCGTAAACTCTCACATGAATTGCGCACGCCCATCGCGGTTATCCAGAGCTCACTGGAGAACCTGGAACACAGTCCCAGCGCAGAGGCCGGGTCGCAATACCGTTCGCGCGCACACGAGGGGCTGCAACGGCTGCAGCAAATCCTCACCGCAATGAGTGAAGCGAGCCGGCTTGAAGAGAGCATTCACCAGCAGGAGAAGCGCCCATTTGACCTTGCTGCACTGCTGGAGGAACTGCGCACCGCCTACGGGGCGATCTATCCAGGCCATACGCTGTCGTTACAGGTGCACGCGCAGCCCGCTTACCTCAACGGCGTGCCTGACCTGATCGTGCAGGCGATGGACAAGCTGGTGGACAACGCCGCGTCGTTTGCGCCGCCTGGTTCGGAGATACAACTGCAACTGCACCAGGAGGCCAGCTACTGGGTAGTCACCATCGCCAACATCGGCCCTCACCTGCCCAAGGGCGCTGTGGAGCGCCTGTTTGAACCCATGACATCGCTACGCGAATCGGCAAAGGAGCAGGTGCACCTGGGGCTGGGGCTGCACATTGTGCGCTTGATCGCAGACTTCCATCACGGGCGTGTTGAAGCGGACAACGTGCTCGAACCAAAGGGCGTGGTGATACGGCTGTCCTTGCCAGGCACAACGAACTCAGGCTGAGGCGGAACCCGGCACGGCCAAACGCCCATCGGCAGTGGCTAAGACTGTCAGCTGATAAACGCTTGCTGCTTGATCTGAGCCAACTGATCACGCATTGCGGCGGCTTGCTCAAACTCGAGGTTCTTCGCGTGCTCCTGCATCTGCGCTTCCAGCTGCTTGATCTTGCGTGACAGCGCCGCAGGAGAGAGATTCGCCACCTCGGTCGCGTAGGCCAGAGTCTGCTCCGCCACCTTGCGCTGTTTGGCGTTGCCACGGGTCGGCATGCGCCGGGCGCCTTCCATGATGTCCTGCACGGATTTCACCACGCCGACAGGCGTAATGTTGTGCGCCGTGTTGAACTCAACCTGTTTGTGCCTGCGGCGATCTGTCTCGTCTATGGCCCGCTGCATGGAGCCGGTGACTTTGTCGGCGTACAGGATAGCGCGACCATTCAGGTGTCGCGCCGCTCGGCCTATGGTCTGGATCAGTGAGCGCTCGGAGCGCAGGAAGCCTTCCTTGTCGGCATCCAGTATTGCGACCAGGGCGACCTCGGGCATATCCAGGCCCTCGCGCAGCAGGTTAATGCCCACCAGTACGTCAAACTCGCCAAGGCGCAGATCACGGATGATCTCGACGCGCTCTACCGTGTCGATATCAGAGTGCAAATAGCGCACGCGCACGCCGTGATCACTCATGTACTCGGTTAAATCCTCGGCCATACGCTTGGTCAGCGTTGTCACCAGCACGCGGTCACCCGCGGCCACGGTGGCGGTGATCTGGCCCAGCAGGTCATCGACCTGGTTGATCGCCGGGCGAACTTCAATCTCAGGGTCAATCAGGCCCGTCGGTCGCACCACCTGCTCGACAACCGCGCCCGCGTGCTCGTCTTCATACGGGCCGGGGGTGGCAGAGACAAAAATTGCCTGCGGAACCAGCTGTTCCCACTCCTCAAAGCGCAGGGGGCGATTGTCCAGCGCCGAGGGCAGACGAAAGCCGTACTCGACAAGGGTTTCCTTGCGCGAACGATCGCCGCGAAACATTGCACCGATTTGCGGGATCGTGGCATGGGACTCGTCAACAATCACCAGGGCGTTATCCGGCAGGTACTCAAACAACGTCGGTGGTGGCTCGCCCGGCGCCCTGCCAGACAGGTAGCGCGAATAGTTTTCAATGCCGGTGCAGAAGCCCAGCTCGCGAATCATCTCGATGTCATAGCGCGTGCGCTGCTCTATCCGCTGGGCCTCGACGAGCTTGTCCAGTTCCTTTAGCTGCTTCACGCGCGATACCAGCTCCTCCTCAATCTGATCGATGGCCCCCAGCAGTACATCGCGCGAAGTCACATAGTGGGTTTTGGGGAAGATCGTTACGCGCGGCACTTTGCTTTCCACGGCACCGGTGAGCGGGTCAAACCAGTAGAGGTTGTCGATCTCTTCGTCGAACAGTTCAATGCGGATGGCTTCGCGCTCGGAATCCGCAGGGAAAATATCGATGACGTCGCCACGTACCCGGTAGGTGCCGCGGCTAAAATCCACATCGTTGCGGGTGTATTGCAGCTCAGCGAGCTGGCGCAGGATTTCACGTTGATCGATGAGCTCGCCGCGCGACAGGTGAATCACCATGCGAAAATACGACTTCGGATCACCCAGGCCGTAGATTGCCGACACGGTAGCCACCACCAGGCAATCCTCGCGCTCCATCAGTGCTTTGGTCGCAGACAGGCGCATTTGCTCGATGTGCTCGTTGACGGAGGAGTCCTTCTCAATGAAGGTGTCTGAAGACGGCACGTAGGCTTCAGGCTGGTAGTAGTCGTAGTACGAGACAAAGTACTCAACCGCATTGTTGGGGAAAAACTCTTTGAATTCGCCGTACAACTGGGCGGCCAGGGTCTTGTTGTGCGCCATGACAATCGTGGGGCGCTGAATCTGCTCCACCACGTGAGCCATGGTGAAGGTCTTGCCGGAGCCGGTCACCCCCAGTAGCGTTTGTGATGCCAACCCGGCCTGTATACCGTCCACGAGCGCGCGTATGGCGGCGGGCTGATCACCCGCAGGTTCGAACCTGGACTCTACCTTGAACCGCTTTGACACAACCTTCACTCACGACAGCCTGAAAACCAGCCGGACATTATCAATCAGCGGGGATTGTTTTGCAGCCCTCTCGGGGCTTCAGAGGCAACAAAACCCCGCATTGCCCCGCTACTGCCCTACCCGGACGATCGCAGTGCCCTCGCGAGGTATCGCTGGAGCCTGCTTTAAAGAAGCCGGGGGCTGCTTCGCAAAAAATGCGGCCAATAATCTGTCCCGCCGGAGTTGACCGGCCACACTGGGATCATTAATATACGCGCCCTTGGTTGATGCCATTCCGCCTTAGCTCAGTTGGTAGAGCAAATGACTGTTAATCATTGGGTCGCTGGTTCGAGCCCAGCAGGCGGAGCCATTTTTCAGAAATGCCGGTTTGAGGGTCCTCAGCCGGCTTTTTTGTGTCCAGACCAACTACATTTCTTCTGCCCGCGCGTCAACGGACCGCCCTGACGCTCTGCCTCCCAAAAAGGGGTCAGAGCCGTTTTTTCAAGAAGGGGTCAGAGCCGTTTTTTTGGGGGAGGAAAGGGCTACGACCCCTTTTTGGAATCAGGAAAAGGGCTCTGACCCCTTTTTCTGGACCCCTTTTTCTGATTTTGATGTTCTCGAGCGGTCCTGATGCGTGTAATCGCTACATTTGTCGCAGCAGCTATGAGTTGACAATGATACTGCTGCAAACCTCGTTATTTTAGAGCCGTAAACAGTCTGTCGCGAGCTGGCACGGTCCGATCAATGGTCTCCTGATCCTCGATCCAGGAAACCACGCTGACAGCACCTCCACGACGCCCGCCAACGGGTCGACAGTGACGCTGAGACGGAATTGGCCAAAGAAATTCTCTCACTATGAGCGCCCATTTTTCCCCTATACTTGCCCACGAATAACTCATTTTGTCGACTACCAAACAGGAGAACCACAATGTCTGGATGCCCGTTTACAAACATCATGGAGCCCACCTACCTGGGCAATGGTTACACCGGCGAAGATGTCGCAAAGATTCGTGCTGCCGGCCCCGCCATCAAGATTGAAGACCCCTCCACTGGAGTTCCCTATTGGGCAGTCACACAACATACGGCCATCGATTTCGTCTCAAAGAACAACGATCTTTTTTCATCGAGACTGCGTACGGCAATTCCAATTGAATTCGATCAAGAGATGGTGGATCAAGTGCAGAGTCAGATGTTCATCAATCTGGATCCGCCAGACAACATTGACTACCGCAAGCTTATTCGGGATCACTTTACTCCGGCTGCAGTAGCCACCTACGAGCCCAGAGCAAGGGAATACGCAAGGCAGGTCGTCGATAGGTTGAGCGGCAAAACATCCTGTGAATTCGTCACCGAAGTGGCGGCGGAGTTACCGCTGCTGATGATTCTCGATTTCTTTGATATTCCGGCGGAAGACCGGCACAAAATCTTTGAATGGACTAATACCATGATGTTCGGGGATGACCCCGATGTGTCAGGCGGTCGTGAAGCGGCTGACACGGCGTCCCTCGAGCTAATGCTCTATGCCCACGCACTGGCGGCAAAGTATCGGGACTCCGATATCAAGAATGTCAGCAGCCAATTATTGAATGGCGTGATCAATGGCGAGCCGGTATCTGACGAAACGTTTGGGTGGATCTTTCTTATGATCATTGTCGCGGGCAATGAGAGCACGCGCACCACGATAACCCATGCGGTTCGTAATCTGATTGAACATCCTGAACAGTATAAATATCTACAGGAAAACCCTGAAAAAATAGAGTCAGCGATCTTCGAGATGCTGCGTTACAACCCGCCATTCATCTGCATGCGCCGAACAGCAACACAGGATATTACGGCACCCGAACTCGGTAACGCGCCCATCAAGAAGGGTGACAAGATTATTATGTACTATCCCGGCGCCAACCGTGATCCCGAAGTATTTGATGAACCCGAAGCTTTCGACGTGCACCGTGCAGAGCGGCAGGATCTGAGCCGCGATATACGCTCTTTCGGTATAGGCCGGCACAATTGCTTCGGCATGAATCTCGCAAAGATGGAAATGAAGGTCATGCTGGAAGAGATTCTCGGCCGCATGGATAACATGCAGTTCAATGGCCCCGTGATTTACATGAAGTCAAACTTCGTGCAGGGCATCAAGGAGATGCCGATTACCTTTGAAATGCGTGGCTCATAGTCGAGTCGCGCTCGCTAGCGCCTCTGGGGATGCAGGGTTTGCGTTTCGCGCTCAACGCCGCGCGGCTTCGGAGTTGGGCAAAATGCGAAGCTCAAGACGGCGCTCTCGGGGCCAACTGCCCAAGCCATTATCAGGCGACTCGCAACACCAGCTATGGCTTTGCGATCGACACGGTAGCAGAAGCCGCGCAAGTTAGTCTGAAGCTCTCCGTCACTCAGGGCTAAGTTAAAGCGCCTACTGAGTATCGGCAGCCTTGGCACGTGCCGCCAGCGCTTTGCGCACCGTAATATGTGTGGCGTGACTGGCGCGCAGTTTTAGGGACATCCACATGGGAATGAGCATGGTCACCGCGAGACCGGGCCCCATGATGAGCCCTAACCCCCAGATGACCTGCTGTGGCGCCTCACCGGGTTGTAAGCCGGGCTCAAGGCCGATGAGATCGAGAAACGGCCCGGCGATGAGATAGCCAAAGCCGCTGATGAACTTGGCCGAGAAAAATGCGGCAGCGAACATGGCGCCCTCCTGGCGCTTACCCGTGGCCAGTTCTTGCTCATCCACTATGTCAGCCAGCAGCGTCTGAACGGCGATGACCCGCAGTATGGTCATTGTCATGTGTATAGACCAGTTGATGTAAATGAGGGCAAAGACCAGGTTACTGTTCTCGGGCAACCAGCCACCGAGTTTCAACGGGGTCAGCCACAGCAAGTTGATGATGGTGAGCGCGCAGCTAAGCCGTAGCAGTTGCTGCTTCTCAAACCTGCGGTTCAGAGATTCACTGCAGAGTGTAATGAGGATGACCGCTGTAATGATCGGGCCGGCAAACAAAAAAGATATCTGGAGAGCGTTCAGTTCCCAGAAGTAGGTGTAGGTCACCATCAACAGCGTTGCGATTATTCCTCCCATACCTCCCAGCGCCGTATCGAAGATAACCAGATACAGAAAATTACGATTGCGGAAGGCCGTTATAAGGTCGCGCAATATGTTACTTCCCTTGTGCACCGTTGCTTTGGCGAGGTAAGGAATGTGCCGCCAGGTGCCAGCGATACAGGTGATGCTGAATGTAAGAGTCAGGATGGCACTGACCCAGCCATAAAGATGATAGTTCTCAATGACAAAGCGCCCGTCTACACCGTTCTTGTCGTTGAACAGTAGCGCCAGTGCGGTGGCAGACACCAGCACGCCGACAAAGTAACCGAGGTTGGTACGTGCGCTAGCCAGTCGTGTGCGCTCGTGATAATCGGTGGTTATTTCCGCACCCAGCGCTAGGTAGGGCACCATGAAGACGGTCAGTGCAGTGCGCAACAGAAGAATGCTAAGAAGTAGCCAGGTGAACAGGCTGGCCTGCGTTTCCAAAGCGGCCTCGGGAGGACTGAATAGCAGGATGAACGCAACCCCGAGCGGTGCGACCGAAACTATCATAAAGGGGTGCCGGCGCCCGATGGCAGTCCGTATCTTGTCAGACCACGCGCCGACCAGAGGGTCACTGATGCCGTCCCAGACAATGGAAATTGCAATCGCCAGCCCGGTAAGTGTGCCGCTCAGGCCGAGAACCTGCTTGTAGTAGAACAGGATGAAAGCCGCCATAGCGGCATCCTTGAGGGCATACCCCACAACCCCGGAGCTGTATAGAAGGCGGGTACTCAGGGAAATAGCGGGTATGGGATTGCGCGAATCAATAGTCACCTTGCTCATGGCGTTAGGCATTCTCGCATTATTATGGGCCCGGGAAATAAGCCTCGAAATCCCTGACCCCCGGATCACTGACTGCGCTACCCGCCCCCCTAGCTCTAGTAGCACCACTTCAGGTCAATAAGAGGTCTGTTTTTTTGTGTCTGATAGGTGAATCGCGTGAATCGGTGACCTCTTGGCTGTCCTGACCCTGACGGGGAAAAAGGGCTCTGACCCCTTTTTGGAGGTTGGTTACTCCTCGGTATTGGGGCCGTACAGGCCCACACCCAGGGTGCCCGCGATATGGCGGATCGCTCTCATACCACGCACACTGTTGCCCGCTTCGTTGAGCGGCGCCGAGAAGGTTGCTATCGCAAATTTGCCTGGCACGACGGCGACGATGCCACCACCGACGCCGGTTTTGGCAGGCAGGCCGGCGCTATACATCCACTCGCCGGACTCGTCGTAAAAGCCGGCAGTTGCCATGATGGCGAGCAGTTCCGGCACGTCTTCCCTGTCCAACAGCTTTTTGGACGTGAACGGGTTAACGCCTTCATTGGCCAGCGTTGCACCCATAATCGCCAGGTCGCGGGTGTTAATGCCGATAGAACACTGCCGGGTATACACTCGCAGGGCCTCTTCCGGGTCGCTGTACAGCCGCCCGTAATTCTTGAGCAAGTTGGCGATCGCGCGGTTACCCCAGACGTTTTCGTACTCCGACTTATACACCTCTTCAATGACGCTTAACTCGCGACCGGCGTAATCACTGATATTCCTGTGCACCAGATTCCAGCGCTCTTCTTCAGATTCTGCCTCCAGCAGGCTGACCGCCGCGATGGCGCCCGCATTGACCAGCGGATTCTGCGAGCGACTGTCATACAGTTCTATCGCCAGCCTTGAATTGAATGGCAAGCCAGTGGGCTCTACCCCGATTTTCTCGCGCAGTTCCCTGGGGCCGTTGCGCGCCATGATCAACGAGGCCGTAAAGGGCTTGGAGACGGACTGAATCGAGAACTCGTACTTGTCTTCACCGGCAATGTAGAGTTTGCCGTCTCGTGTGGCGATCACCACACCGAACAGGTCGCCAGGCGTCTTCGTGAGAATGGGGATGTAGTCCGCGTTATTGCCCTCATCGACGTCTTTGTACTTTTCGAAAGCCTCGTCAACCGCGGCCTGGTACTGTTCAGGGGTAATGTCGCGCGCGCCGACAGCCACAGCAGTAAGACTGATAACAATGGAGACGGTAAAGCCAAGTAGTTTGTGCAAGCTATGTGATTTCATGTGTCGGGGCCCTTTTGGTCCTGAATCCGTATCAAAACGTTCGCGCAAAGGCGCAACCTGCGCTTTACTATAGCCCAACCGGCAAAAGGTAGAGAGAAAAAGTCGCTGGCGCGTTTTTGCTTAGTGACACGTGACCAATCAGCCGTTCACAGCACAATCCAAGGACAAAAACATGCACAGCCTGGTTAGACCCACACTCGCCCTGGGCATCTCCCTTCTCCCCCTCACCGCCCTTGCAACCGCCGACACCGAGCGCATAGAAGCGCTTGAAAGCATGGTGGAACAACAGCAGCAGATGCTGGAGCAAATGCAAGACGAACTGCAGCGCCTGCGCCGCGAACAATCCGGCGGCGCCATCGTCACTGAATCGCTTGATGCGCCACAGGAACCCGAGCCGACGCTGGCGAGCACCACTACAGCGGACGTATCTCCGCCCCTGTCAGTGCGCATGTACGGCTTTGCCATGGCCGATGCGATTTACGATTTCAAACGGGTTGATCCAAACTGGAATGACACCCTGCGCGTCTCGACGATACCGACGACCAGCGGCACCTACGGCAACGATGGTGAATTTGTGTTTGGTGTCAGGCAGTCTCGTCTGGGTATCTCCGGTAACTATGGCGATGACATCACGTTCCTGCTGGAGGCCGAATTGTTCGGTGTGGGTGGCGACGAGGGGCAAACCACACCGCGGCTGCGCCATGCCTGGGCGACCTACAAAAACTTCGGTATGGGCCAGTACTGGTCCAACTTCATGGATATCGACATCTTCCCCAATACGATCGACTACTGGGGCCCCACCGGCATGGTGTTCTATCGTAACCAGCAGGCACGCTACACCTTCCCCATGGCTGAAGACGCGTTCTCGATTGCCCTTGAGGATCCAGGTACGGCGCTTACCGTGGGCCGCTTTCGCGATGTTGATTCCTGCGACACACCAAACCCAAACCCTGACTGTGAATCCGTCGATTCCACCCTTGGCTCACTCTTCCAGGCGCATAACCAGTTGCCTGACCTCAGCATGCGCTACCGCAACAACGCAGACTTCGGCCATTTTCAGGTGGCCGGCATGTTGCGTCAGCTCGGCTATGAACGCCTCGACACGGGTGCCGACGACGAAGAGTACGGCTGGGGCATCAACACCAGCGCAGGCGTCAACCTGTGGGGACAAGACAAGCTCAAGCTACAGGTCGTGTACGGCGAAGGCATCGGCAATTACATGAATGATGGCGGCATCGATCTGGCGCCAGACTCCGGCAACATCGCCTCCGCCGACGCTGAGACGGTCCCCCTGCTGGGTATCTCTGCCTACTATGATCACTACTGGAGCGAGCGCTGGTCCACCACCGTGGGCTGGTCAATGATTGACCTGGACACCACTGACGGCCAGGCGTCCAACGAGTTTGAACGGGGCCAGATTGCGCAGATCAACCTGCTGCACTACCCCGCCCACAACGTACTCCTGGGCTCGGAATTTATCTGGGGTGAGCGCGAAGACGTCGGCGGCAATACCGGTTCTGACTACCGGGTACAGTTTTCCCTGAAGGTGAATTTCGATACCGGAGACCTTGCCAGGTAGCCGTGGGCGCATAGCGCGGGGGGCTCCCGGCGCAAACTAAAGTCAGGGCACAATTAGAGGCGCACCAAAGGCACACCCTGGCGATCGCTTGGATGCGGTTGCCGGAACAAAGCCAGTGCGGGAACGCACAGGCCTGCCAATGGTGCAATCAGGGTCGGAAGTTTCTCTGGATCAACCGACCTGTGCGCCTCGCGGATGCGCACCAGGTAGCGTGCGTTGCACAATACCCATCAGTTTGTATGTGAGCATGGCTGCCGCAAAATCGTACGCATTCATGCCGGCTATGGGCGAAAACTCCATGATGTCAAAGCCGATGATTTTCCTTTGGGATGCCACCGATTCAAACAGGTTCAGTGTTTGGTACCAGGTCAGGCCACCGGGTACCGGAGTGCCCGTGGAGGGGAACACCGATGGGTCCATGCCGTCGATGTCCAGCGTAAAAAACACCCGCGCAGGAAACTCACTGGGCAACTCGATCCTGCTTAACTGCATCGGCACAAGCGCTTCCGCATCCTGGTAACCCACATTGAACTGCTGACGCGTCGCCACTTCTTCCTCGCAAAGAGCGCGCACACCTAACTGAAAAAGCGGAACACCGGCATCCACCACGCGCTTCATGACACAGGCATGGCTGAAGGGGTTGCCTTCATAGGTATCGCGAAGATCGGCATGCGCATCGATCTGTACCACACCGAAATCGCTTACTCCCGCATTGAGTAGCCCCTGAATCACGCCCCAGGTGACAGTGTGCTCTCCACCCAGAACAACCGGCACGCTGTTTGCGCGCAGGATGGATTCGGTCGCCTGCGCAATGGCCTGGATGACCTCGGCATCTACACCCTGACAATCAATGGGCTGACAGGTATGAATACCGTGTTTCGACGGATTGGATTTGCCGTCCCAGGTTTCCAGCTGCCAGGAGGCCTCAAGGATGGCGCGCGGGCCCGCCGACGTGCCACCACCATAGGAGACTGTCTTTTCGTAAGGCACAGGCAACACCGAAAAGGCGGCATTCGTCATGGCGCTTTGCTCAATCTCGGAGCCAAGAAAATGCGGATACTCGTTCGCTTGTGTGGACATCAGTTGATAGCTCAGGAAAGTCGCGATTCAAAATCGTCGTAATCGAATGCTTTCACTACGCGCAGCGCGTTAGTGTCGGAATTCCAGATAGCGATAGCCGGCAGGCGCGTGCCATTGAAAGTACTGGATTTCACCATGGTGTAGTGTGCCATGTCTTCAAACACCAGGCGCTGACCCGTTGTCACGGGGGCGTCAAAACTGTAGTCACCCATGACATCGCCGGCCAGACAGGTCAGGCCGCCAAGTGAATAGGTGAAGGCTTTCTCACCCGCTGTGCCGGCCCCCTGAATGTCTGCTCGATACGGCATCTCCAGTGTGTCTGGCATATGGCAGGTGGCCGACGTATCGAGGATCAGCTTTTCTGGCTCGCCCGCAACAACGTCCAGCACCTCACTGACCAGCACACCTGTGCCTAGTGCTACAGCCTCACCAGGCTCGAGATAAACCTGTAGGTCATGCTCCAGTGAAAACGTGCGTATGCATTGCACCAGCCTGTCGACTTCGTATTCAGGCTGACTGATATGATGGCCCCCACCAAAGTTAATCCACTGAAGTGTCTCGAACAGGTGCCCGAACTGTTCTGTTACCGCCGTTAAAGTCCGAGCGAGTGGTTCGAACAATTGTTCGCACAAGGTGTGAAAATGCAGGCCTGAAACCAGCTGAAAAGCACGCCGAAAAGTGGCGTCTTCCATCGCGCTATCGAGCTGCGCTCGCGTAACCCCCAGTCGTGAACCGGGCGCACAGGGGTCATAGAGGGGCGTTGTGCCCTCAGAATGTTGTGGATTGACGCGCAAGCCAAAACGCAATCCGGGACGAGCTTGTTGCGCCTGCTTGCACAGTGATTCAAAGCGCAGCAGTTGCGAGACGCTGTTGAACACAACGTGGTCGGCAAAAACCAGTAGCTCGCGCAGGTCCGACTCACAGAAAGCGGCTGAAAACACGTGTATCTCACCACCATAGTAATTCTGGGCGAGTCGCGCCTCGTGCAAACCGCTGGCGCAGGTGCCCGACAGGTAGCGATGACTGAGCGGAGCAAGTGAAAACATTGAAAACGCCTTTAGCGCCTGCAAAACCTTCGCGCCGCTGCGCCGGCTCACATCCTGTAGAATCTGCAGATTCCGTTCTACCGCAACCTCGTCCACCACGAAACAAGGCGTGGGCAGACGCTTGAGGTCCAGACGACTGAAGTCTGTGAACTGCATACTATGCGCGGCCTCTATTAAGTGAAGCGTCAGGCAAGGTCAAAACTGTCGAGTTCGATCACTTTCCACGGCAGGCCGTACTGATTCATATCCTGCATAAACGGGTCTGGATCAAACTGCTCAATGTTGAACACACCCGGTGTTAACCAATGCCCCTCCAGCATCATCTTGGCGCCAATCATTGCGGGAACACCGGTAGTGTAGGAAATCGCCTGGGACTGCACTTCCGCGTAACAGGCCTCATGATCAGCGATCTGGTAGCAATAGAAGATTCGTTCCTTGCCATCCTTAAGGCCCTGAACAACAGTGCCGATACAGGTCTTTCCCCTGGTGCGCGGCCCCAGCGTGGATGGATCCGGCAGCAAACTGGCCAAAAACTGTATCGGAACGATCGCTTGCCCGTTGAACTCCACCGGTTCTATGCCGGTCATGCCGACATTTTCCAGCACTTCCAGGTGCTTGAGATAGTTGTCTGAGAAGCTCATCCAGAACTGGGCGCGTTTGAGCGCGGGATAGTTCAGGGTGAGTGATTCAAGCTCTTCGTGATACATGCGATAGATGTCATAACTGCCCACGCCTTCCGGGCATTCAAACGAGGCTTTCTTGCTCATTGGCGGTGTCGTTACGAACCCGCCATCTTCCCAGTGACGACACTCAGCAGAGACCTCCCGGATATTGATTTCGGGATTGAAGTTGGTAGCAAACGGATAGCCATGGTTGCCACCATTGACGTCGATGATGTCCAGGTAGTGGATTTCATCAAAGTAGTGCTTGGCAAGAAACGCGGTAAACACATTCGTGGCACCCGGGTCAAAGCCGCTTCCCAGCAGGGCGGTAAGCCCGGCGTCCTTAAACCTTTCTTGATACGCCCACTGCCACTTGTACTCGAACCTGGCCGTATCAAGCGGCTCGTAGTTGGCAGTGTCCAGATAGTGCACACCGGCCGCCAGACACGCATCCATAATGGTGAGATCCTGATAAGGCAAGGCTACATTGATCACCAGGAACGGCTGTTCGTGCCTGAGCAGCTCGGTCAATTCGGCGGTATTGTCAGCATCCACTTGTGCCGTGCGGATATCACGACCGGTTTTCTCCTTAACACCAGCGGCAATCGCGCGGCATTTGGATTGGGTGCGACTGGCAAGAAGAATATCGCCAAACACTTCAGGTAGCTGTGCGCATTTCTGCGCGACAACATTACCAACACCACCCGCACCTATAATTACCACCTTGCTCATCAGGAGTCCTCCTTCTCAAAATACGTGTAGCCGTCAAGACTGGCGCGAAACGCGTTCATCATCTGCCGACGCTGGCTCGCAGTCACCAGACCACTGCGCACGGCGCTTTCCGCCCTCTTCCTGAATTGTTCTTCCATGACCTGAGGGTCGTACTCCACATACTTGAGGACGTCCGCAATACTGTCGCCGCGAAACTCGCGTTTGAAATCGAAACTGCCGTCGGCATTGATATGGATGCTGACGACGTTAGTGTCTGCAAAAAGATTATGAAGATCTCCCAATGTCTCCTGATATGCACCAATGAGAAACACACCGAGGTAGTAGTCTTCGTTGTCGCGCAAAGGATGCAGGCGTAGCGTTGGGCGTATGCCCTCCCCGGTTGAGAAGCTATTGATCTTGCCATCGCAGTCACAGGTAAGATCTGCTATCACCGCCTCGCGCAGAGGCTCTTCATCCAATCGATGAATAGGCATTATGGGAAACATCTGGTCCATCGCCCAGACATCGGGCAGCGACTGAAACAGGCTGAAATTTCCGTAATAAATGTCCGACAGCAGTTCTGGTAGATGCTGCAGCTCGGATGGAGGCCTGTCGATCTGGCGAACGTACTCTGCGACCTTCTCCAGAACGGCAAGCGCCAGGTTGTCTGCCAACGCGCGTTCAGTAAGATCAACATGTCCTCGCAGGAACAGCTCGCGCATCTCTTCACGATAGAAAATAGCGTCGTTATAGCATTCCTGAAAGTTCGTGGAGCAAACGCCCAGGTGCACATCCCACAGGTTGCCCAGCAAGTGATGACTGTTCTCCGGCAACTGTTGCGGCAGCGGCGGTGGGCGGTGGTCGCGAACATCTAAAATATCGAAAAGCAGCAAGGAGGAGTAGGCAACGGTGGCCCGGCCAGACTCGGTTATCAATACAGGATGATCGATTCCGTGGGGGTCCAGGCTCTCGCAGACTGTCTCTACGATATTCGCGCAGTACTCGTCCAATCGATAGTTCATGCTGTGTGTGCTGTTGGCACGACTACCTTCATAGTCCACAGCGAGTCCGCCACCAAGATCCAGGTAACGCAATGGCGCGCCTTCCGCAATCAAGCCAGAGTAGTAACGACAGGCTTCAAGCACGCCGGCACGGATGTCGCGAATATTGGGTATCTGCGAGCCCAGATGACAATGCAGCAGTTGCAGGCAGTGCAGCATGTCGCAAGCGCGAAGCTGCTCCACCAATTGCATTAAACCACCGGCCGACAGGCCGAAGATCGAGCTATCCCCGCTATCATCGCTCCAGTGCCCTTCGACACTAACCGCAGACCGGATGCGAACACCAAGGGCAGGTTCGACGCCTAGTGCCGCGCTGCGTTCAAGAATGATTGGAAGCTCAGTGAGCGTCTCGAGCACGAAAAAGCACTGGATTCCCATCTGGCGCGCGTACAGTCCCAGCTCGACGAACTCGGCGTCTTTGAACCCGTTGCAGATAATCAGGCTCTTGTCATCGCGACCCATCGCAAGTGCGATAATCAACTCCGCCTTGCTGCCGACCTCAAAACCATGATGGTACTGGCTGCCATAATCCGCGATTTCCTCGATCACGTGGCACTGCTGATTCACCTTGATCGGGAACACACCGCGATAGATGTTACGGTACCCATAGTTCTCAATAGCCGCCTGAAAAGACTTGTGCAGCGAGGTGATGCGATCGTCCAGAACGTTCTCAATACGCAAAATTGAAGGCATATCGAGCCCGCGTTCGCGCATACCCCTGATGATTTCCATCAGCGGTACCGCGACAGAGCCGGCGCCTGTTTCTGCCTTTACGACAACCTCACCTTGCTCCGACACATCAAAGAAACCTTCACCCCACTGCCGCACGGCGTAGAGTTCGGCACTGTCGGCCACTGTCCATGGTTGGTCAGTGCGCGTGACTCCCGCCGTCTTCGCAGACTCAGGTGTTGGCTTGAACTCTCCCAAAAGACAATCCTCGATACTAGCCAGTTAGGCATTTCAGGTTGCCTGAACGCTTCCCGCTAGGGGAGCCTGACAGGCTGTGAGGACATAAGCGCTCACGTTCGTGACAAAAAGAACGGCGATTCTAGAACTCCATGAGTGACAAAGCAAAGTCAAATTCACCGCAAATCAAGCAGCGCGACTGACCACAAAAAACGCCCCGGGCGCTTGCATCGAAGCGCTGTATACCTCTGCGCCTGGGACAACACCTGCGAGCCCTGGCCAGCGCCGCCAGGGCAATTGATCTGGGCCCTGTCCGCGACGAAAAAATCGCTTTTCTGCGGGCTGCCACTAAAGGCGTACCGCGCCCAAAGAATCACCCATCGGGCAAGTAAAAGGTTGACCGGGGCGCTGGCCTGGCTGTGGTACCGTTCGGTGCTGAACATAGAAGGGGTTGGTTGCGTCAAGCCAGGGCCATCACTTCTGCACGCGGGTTTGTTAACTGGTCTACTGCCGCCAGCGCCAGTCCCGCGTTAGTGACAAACACCTGGCCGGAATAACTGGACCAGAAGGCGACAGAGTCAACTACCGGGTTGCCAGGCAGAATCCTGTGGCTGGCCATCCTGAAGAACTTCCTGCCCGAGCAATTCCCGCTCCACCACCGCAAGCAGTTCCTCGAGCTTTTTGCGAAAGACATCGTGACTGAATCGCTGACTGCGCTCATAGGCAGCAACAGCGATTTCTCGCGAGAGCTTCTCGTCACACATGACCCGCACGCTGTGCTCGCATAGCGCTGTTACGCTGGAAAAGCGAAACCCCGACTTGCCGTCCTCGACGATCTCACGCTGACCACCGCCGTCAATGACAATAGGCACGCAGTAGTTCTGCATGGCCTCGACGGTCGTCATACCGAAGTGCTCAACGCGCTCCGGGCGCTTCTCGTTAAGACCGCAGGCATGCCAGAAGATCCGCGCTCTGCGGTAAAGGTCGCAGATATCCGCAAACGCCGCGTTGGCCCTGATCTCGATGGCACCATCGGCCCCGGCAGCTTCATTGCGCACGATGTCGAGATACGGATTCTGTGGCGTACTGCCACCTGCAAGAATGAGCTTCCAGCCCGCAGACGCTTCAGGATAAGCACGGCACAGCGCCTTGAAGGCCTTGACCATCTCCAGTTGCTTCTTCGAGCGCGTCACTTCAAAACGCGACACCGACAGTATAATTTTGTCTTTATGATCGGGAGAACTGTGCTCCCCAACCATGTTAACCGGCGGGTACAGTTTAAAGGTAGGCTCCAGATTCCAGCGTTTGCGCACCCACTGCCGGGAATACTCGCCACTGACCACCAGGTGGTCATACTTGGGAACCTGAAAATAGTGATCAGGATACCTGTCGGGAAAATGGCAGATAAAAATTGACTGCAGCGCGAGTGGATTGACCTTGCCCAGCATATTGGTGTTGATGAAGATGTCGTAGTCCACGGTTTGTGCAGACACCACATCGAACACGTTGTTCTTCAATGGGCTGACCATCGCCTCATCCGGGGTGTACCAGTTTCTCTCCTCAAAAAAGGCAATCGGGATAGTTCTGGACTTGCAGCGGGACAGGTCAATGTCATACCAGTCGGCGTACTTGTCTAGCGAGACGTCCTTGTTAAACAGATAAGTCACGTCATAGCGATCTTGTATCAATGCGGCAAGATCCGCCATGTAGCGCTGCCCACCACCGGCAAAATGCCCTGCGTGGTCATAAATACCAACGCGAATACGGCGCAGCCCCAGTTGCAGCTCCAACTGGGAAAAGAAATTGCGGCTACTGATATCGCCCAGGATTAGCGGCAGGCTGTCCGCCAACTCGCTGAGCAGGACACGCGACTGCGTCACCGTGTGTTCCTTGCAATAGGCCCGCACGGCAAACAGCAACGCACGGTAGAGGTTGTCGAACTCGCCTGCCGCGTAAAAAGTGGATGTCTCCAGCGCCTGCACAAGCGCGCGAGGGCTGTGCTTTGCCGTCAGGTACAGTTGATTGCGCGCTGCAAGATAGCGCTCCTCGCGCGAGTCAGCCGCACTTTGTGGCAGCCGCTGCGCAACCGCCCCCGCAACCCGGTGCGGTGCGAAGCCCTGCTGCTGGCAACGCAGAATAAAGTCGCTGTGCTCCAGAGCGCACAGTAGCTGCTCGTCCCAACTTCCAACCTGGTTACTGCAGTGACGCGAGAACAGCAGCGGGAAACGTTCGATACTGCCGGCAGATTGGTCGGGCTGCCAGATTTCACTGGCAAGACGCACGCCATCAGTTGCCAGCAAGGTTCCGTGCACTGCGCCAACGGCTTCCTGGCCTTCTATGGCAGGCAGCAACTGAGCAAGCCAATCCGGCTCCAATGCCGTCCGGCAGTCAACCAGCGCAACGTAATCACCGCTGGTTGCGGCGATCCCCGCATTGACAGCGGCTGCGTAATTGGCCTCAGAGCAGGCCAACACGGTAAGCTGCGGGAAGTGTTCGCGCACCATGGCAACCGATGAATCACTGGAGGCCATGTCCACCACAACGACGTCGGCGGGCTGACCGGGGATAGTTTGTGCAAGACAGGCGCCCACTGCCGCCACCAGCGTCGCGCTGTCGTTATGGCAGATCGCCAATACAGTGACGGAAGGGACGATGCTCATTCGGCGTTGCGTTCCGGCAGGGGCATTGCGGCAAGGATGTCGCGGATCTCTGCGCCGAGTTCAGGGCTCACATTGTCTGCAGCGGATTGCTGCAGACGCGTTGGACGGTAGCTGGGGGGCACCACCTTGCGTTGGTTGACGAAGGCTGAATCGGGCCTGTTGATCAGCTTTACGCCGGTCTTTCTGGCGATAAAATTGAGAACTTCGTGCTGGCGCTTGGCGTACTCAACCTGCGCGCTGGTGAGGAACAGTTTGCCCTGGCCGCTGCGTAACATAGCAAGCGCGTTGACGAACCTGTCCCGGAGGTAGTGCAGTTTCTGTCCCATGGAACGCGCGCGAGATCCCTGATAGCCGGCTAATGGCGCAAAACGATACCTGATTTTGCGCCAAATGGGGGGTGCGCCGGGGGAATAATTCGCACACCCGTTGAAGCGGATCACAGAATCGTCGCCAGCGCTGGCAGCGCGGCACCCGCCCGAATCAGGGCCGCGCGCCCACCAGGGCATCAAGCGCAAGACGCGCATGCATGCTGCTCAACTCCCGATGTCGAGCGTTTAGTGCAAACGCGCCATGAATAATGGCACGAACAGTACTGCGCAGGACCTGGTGCAGCCGCGCGGCAAACAGGCCCCAGCTGCCATAGTGCTTGTGGTAAAACAGCCGTTGCGACGCATCCACAATACGCGCGCGCCACACGTTACCCGGCGCGGACCCGCCGCCCTTGTGCAACAGCGTGATGCGCGTATTCACATAAACACCGTAACCCAGCGTTCTGGCACGCTGGCACAGGTCCATGTCTTCGTAGTACATGAAGAATCGCTCGTCAAAACCGCCCGTCTGCTGCCAAAGTTCACGCGGAAACAGGCAGAACGCCCCGGAGCAGGCAGCGATATCCAGCGCCTCCTCATCACGCTCTGCCAGCGCATAACTGTGCCTGGCCAGCGCAGTGCTCATAAGCATGAAGGTATCGATGAGTAAATCTGCCGGCGTAATCTGGCGGAAGCACGATGCCTCCTCGGCACCGTCTGCATCCACGATACGCGCCGTATAAATGCCATTGAGACCGTGCCGCTGGTACGCCTGCACCAGTGCCTCCAACTGCCCGGCATCAACGAGGGCGTCATTATTGAGCAACACGTAAAAATCGCCCGCTGCGTCTTCCAGCCCCAGGTTGCACGCCGCGCCAAAGCCGAGATTGGCCGCGGACTCAATCAGTTTCACTTGCGGAAACGCGTTGCGGATGTTCTCCGGGGTACCGTCGCTCGAGGCATTATCAACCACGATGACTTCCAGCGGAGCGGCGAAAGACTGTGCGAACACCTGCGCAAGGCAGGCAGCAGTGTGCTGCCACCCATTGTGCGTCACCAGAACCAGGGAGAGGCTGGCTGAGCAGCCTGTTGCATCAGTCACGAACGGTGGCTCATGATCGGTCTGAAGGCAACGCGCGGCGCAGCAGGCCGTGGCATACCGTGGCTATGAGCGAACGTGTCGGCGGGATACGCGCTACGTCTGTTGAACCTACTTGTGTCGTTTTCATCATGTCTGCGTGTCAGTGGCCAGTAGGTTTCAAAGCGCGCATTCTCCGGCTGCCCCCTGAAGACTGCGGTGTTTACCATAGATCTGCGCCTGACGGTGCGAGCGTGCTGCGCAGGACACCGCGCAATCGCCCTGAGCGTGAAACCACCCCACCAGCATACGCACTACGCACTATACTACCAGCCCCGCTACCGTGGGTGGTGCCCCGTCACTTATACTGAACACATAATACTAAACGGACTGACCCATGAAACGCTTGCTGCTACCCATCACTGTCCTGCTGTCGATCTGCCTGCTGCTCCTTGCACTGCTGCCGGGAATCCTGGAACGCAGCATGAATCAAGTGCAGCCCGGCGCCGAGCCACAGGTCACCGACGCTGCCAGGGCCCTGCACCAGACTCTGCTCATTGGTGACCTGCATACCGACAGCACATTGTGGCATCGGGACCTGCGCAAGGCCGCCAGCAGGGGCCATGTGGATTTGCCACGTCTGGTCGATGGCAATGTGGCGTTGCAGGTTTTCACGTCGGTGACCAAGTCACCCGCAGGGCAAAACTACGAGCAAAACGCCAGCGATGCGCGCGACAACATCACGCTACTGGCCCTGGCCCAGCGCTGGCCGCCAGCCACCTGGGGCAGCCTCACCGAGCGCGCACTCTACCAGGCGCAAAAGCTGCACACTATCGCCTCGAGCAATCCTGATCAGCTGCAACTGGTGCGCAACCAGGCAGAACTTGCCAATCTGCTGCGACGTCGGGAGAACGGCGAAACGGTCGTCGGTGCGGTGATCGGCACCGAGGGGGCACATGCGCTGGATGGCGATCTTGCCAACATCGACCGCCTCTACGCCGCCGGGCTTCGTATCATCGGTTTACAGCACTTCTTCGACAACAAACTCGGCGGGTCGCTGCACGGTGAAAGCGGTACCGGACTGACCGCATTTGGCCGCCTGGCGGTCGACAGTATGCTGGCCGCGGGCATGATTATTGATGTTGCCCACTCCTCCGAAGCGGTTGTGCGCGATGTGCTTGCGCGCACGCAGCGACCGGTGATCGTCAGCCACAGCGGATTCCAGGGCCACTGCCAGACGCCTCGTAACATCAGCGATGAGACCATGCAGGCCATCGCCAGCGCGGGAGGCCTGGTGGGCGTGGGCTATTGGGATGCCGCCGTCTGCGACACCAGCGTGGGTGCCATTGTTGACGCCATCCGTTATGGCATCGACCTGCTGGGCGAGGACCACGTCGCCCTGGGCTCAGACTACGACGGCACCGTCACCACCCCCTTTGATACCTCCAAACTGCTGCTGCTCACCGCGCAGATGCTGGCGCAGGGCTTCAGCGAAACTGAAATTCGCAAGGTAATGGGGCTGAACATGATCAACCTGCTGGCGGCCAACCTGCCCCAGGCCAACTGACTTCCCGCTGCCCAGTGCCCAGGAGCGGGAATCACCCCCGCAAGCAGCCACGGCCCGCAACTGACCTCAAATGTTAGTGCATCTGAACGGAATTACCATTCTTGCCAGACCCGGCTGACGGTAACCTGCCCTCCCGCAATGGATATCGCACCGCAAGGCGAATTGTCCAGCCAAAGCTAACAATTACAGTTAACGGAGTTCATGCACATGAAGAAGATCAGTGGTCATTCACCTGCTGTCGCCGCAAGACCAGCCAATACGGTCAAGCTACTCGCACTGGCGGTTGCCGCCTTCGCCCTGCCGACACCGGCGCTGCATGCGGCCGTGCTGGAAGAGGTCATCGTTACCGCACAGAAGCGTGAACAGAGCAACCAGGACGTTCCTATCTCGATCACTGCGCTGGGCGCAGACGCTATCGAGCGTCGCGGCATCCAGAATACTGAAGACCTGATTGGCCAGATTCCCGGCGTTGGCGGCTTCACCGCACCGGGCAGCCGCGGCAACACTGGCCTGGCCATTCGTGGTGTTTCCGGCGGCTCCCCCGCCAACCTGTCGCTGGACCCAGCAGTGGCGACCTACCTCGATGGCGTCTTCATCGGCAAGCTTGCGGGTGGTTCAGTAGACGTTGCTGAACTGGAGCGCGTTGAGGTGCTGCGCGGCCCACAGGGCACGCTGTACGGCCGCAACGCTACCGGTGGCGCGGTGAACTACATCACCCGCAAGCCTTCCGGCGAGTTCGGCCTGCGCGCCGTCGGTACCGTGGGCGATTACGACCTCTACGGCCTCAAGCTCAATGTAGACACCCCCACACTGGGCAACGCCAGTGACGGCCTGGGCGCCTTCGCTGCCAGCCTGGGCGTGCAAACGCGCGAGCGCGATGGCTTCTACGACAACGACTCCGGCGGTGAGGATTTCAACAATCTCGATCGTCAGGCCTGGCGCTTCGCCGTGAACTGGAACTTCCGCGACTCACTGTTTGTTGACTACGCCTATGACGGCAGCCAGCTGGACGAAACCAATAACCTCGACGCTGTGGTCGGCTTCAACCCGCTGGACGCTGCCGGTAATGTTGACCGCGTTACCGCACTGCAGGGCACGCTGGCACAGGCGCAAGCATTTGCCGCCACTCCAGGTACCGACCCACGCATCGCATCGCGCTGGATTCCCTCGCTGGAGCGCACGATTGACGTGTATGAACAGCGTATTGCCCAGGGTGAAGGCCGCCGCAATGGTGGTGGCGCAGACATCACCCCCGCCTCTGAAGTTGAGAGCGATGGCCACTCCCTGACCCTCGCCTGGGAAACCAGCGGCCTGACGTTCAAGTCCATCACTGCCTACCGCGATGTCGAAGTCAGCGCCCTGGGCGACATTGACGATATCGACAGCCGTATTGATGCCAACGGCGTAGGCGCTTTCAACGACACGGCGCACCTCACACTGGGGCAAATCTACGGCGCCACCAGCGGCTTTGACCCCGGCATTCCACAGGTCCCCCTCGACGCCTTCTGGGGTGCGATCAATGAACTGGGCGGCGCCCTGCACTTCTCACAAAACAGTGAGTCCGAGTACGAGCAGTTCTCCCAGGAGTTCCAGGTACTGGGCAATACCGACACCATCGAATGGGTCGCCGGCCTGTATTACTTTGATGACCAGGCCAAGTACGCCCGCACTTCACTGGCGCTGGTGCCGCTGGCACCGGTGGGTGAGCAGGCCTACCAGCTTGAAACCGAAGCCTGGGCCGTTTTCGGCCAGGCCACCTGGACACCGGGGTGGCTGGATGATCGCATCGCAATCACCGGCGGCCTGCGCTACACCGAGGAAGACAAAGACATTGAGTGGAACAACGCCGCACAGATCGGTGTGCTGACGCCACCGGTGCCGCCTGCCAGTGCCGTCAACGACGACAGCTTCGACAACGTCAGCGGCAACCTGACGGTCGCCTTCCAGGCCACGGACGACATCAACACCTACGTGCGCTACGCAACGGGCTACCGCAGCGGTGGCTTCAACGGCGAGTTGTTCAACAGCCCGTCGTTTGAAGAAGAAACCATTGAGACCTGGGAAATCGGCATGAAGAGCGACTGGCTGGATGGCCGCATGCGCATCAACGCCGCACTGTACGCCTACGAGTGGGATGACCTGCAGGTGAGCCAGATTGAGACTGTCGAGGGCACCCCCACAACACGTATCGTGAACGCTGGTAGCGCCGAGCGCTGGGGTGGTGAAATCGAAGTGCAGGTGGTGCCTGTTGAAGACATGGTCGTAGGGCTGAGCTATTCCTACCTGGACGGTGACTTCGAGGAATTCCCCGACCTGTGTGGTGACAACGCGCCTGCTGACTGCATCCCCGGTGAAGACTTCGCCAACCGCGGCGCATCACCGGACAACCAGTTCAACCTGTATGCAGACTACCTCTTTGCACGCACCGATTTCGGCGAAATCACAGGTTGGGTCAACGTTAACTGGCAGGATGAATGGTTTACCACAGCCGCCTCTACCGCTGTGATCGACGGCACGCCGGTGATCTACGAACCGCAGGTCATGGACGAACGTACCGTGATTGACGCGCGTCTCAGCCTTGAGAACATCGAGGTCGGCGATGGCAACCTGCGTTTCACCCTGTGGGGCAAAAACCTCACCGATGAAGACTACTCAACCTATGGCATCAACTTTGGCGCCAATTTGGGTCTGCTCACCGAGAACTACGGTGACCCCCGCACCTGGGGCCTGGAAGTCGCCTACGAGTACTAATCGCACTTTGTTCTCCTTGCAACGCTCACCGCACTGGCTGCGGTGGGCGTTTTTTTATCCTGTCGCATTCCAGTGCAACCCAATCGGGCGCAACGCTCGCATGTCCAAGTTAGAGAACCGGTAAAACCCAACCTCAAGTAATACCGACACCGTGGCTGCTTGACGTTCTCAATGTGGCATCACGACGCCAGGCCGATACCCCGACGCACCGTGAACTGTCGCGAGCCTAGCCTGTACTAGTCATTCAAGTACCTATACCCTAGCCGACTGTAGACGTATTGCACCAGGCAGCGATCAAGCCGCAGCACGTGATGTCTTCAAGAGGACGACAATAATGAGCGACAACAGCGAACAGAATCTGCTTTCGGCGGAGGAATTCGTCGACGGCATCATCCGGCTGGCACTGGTCGGTTTGCTATTACTGATGTGCTTTAGAATCTTTAGTCCCTTTGTGGGGTTAATGACATGGGCGATGGTACTTGCTGTAACGCTGTATCCTCTGCACCAGTCGCTGGCCAGTCGTCTCAATCAGCGCCAGGGAAGAGCGGCAACGGTGATTGTTCTCATCGGGATACTAGTGATTGGCGGCCCCATTATTGTATTGGCCGAATCTTTCATCACCTTCGTTTTTGATGTGAGAAACGCCTACCAGGCAGGCACCCTGTCGCTCCCGGAACCGCAGGATTCAGTACTCGGTTGGCCGGTCGTAGGCGAAAAGGTGCACGCGGCCTGGCTGAGCGCATCAACCGATCTGGAAAATTTTGTAGAGGCCAATCGCGAAAGATTCGAGGGACTTGCCGGGCAGGTGGTCACTGCAGCAGGAAGCACGGTCACGGGCGTGTTGGGTTTTCTCGGCTCTTTGATCGTTGCCGGTATTATGATGGCCTATGGCAGGAGCGGTTCTGCCGCAATGCATCGCATTCTGGTGCGCGTCGCCGGGCCAGTCGGGGGAACCGAAGTCCACACACTGGCCACTCGCACCACGCGCTCAATTGCCGTCGGTGTGCTGGGCGTTGCCTTGATCCAGGCCCTGCTACTGGGGGGCGGCTTTCTCTTTGCCGGTATACCGGCCGCAGGCCTGCTGGCAGCTATCGTGATGTTTATCGGGATTATCCAGTTACCGGCACTAATCATCTCACTGCCGGTGATCGCTTACATGTGGACAGTGGGTGACGGTTCCACGGTGCACAACGTGGTCTGGACGGTCTATCTCATCATTGCCGGAGCCGCCGACGGCGTCCTCAAGCCAATGCTGCTGGGACGGGGCGTCGATGCACCTATGCCTGTTATCCTGCTCGGCGCACTGGGTGGTATGGCCACGGGCGGGCTGGTCGGACTGTTTCTGGGTGGCGTGCTACTGGCAGTGGGGTACCAGATCTTCATGAAATGGGTTGAAAGTGGACAGAATGTCATTGACTTCAGAGCCATGCAACAGGACAACTCCGCGCAGGGTGATGCCAGTAACATAGAGGCTACCCACGCCGGCACCAAGACCCAATAGACCTTGACGACGCCATGAGAGTCTTTGGGCGCGGCACGCTAGTCATTACTTTGCTGTTGAGCCTACAGGCGTGCACCATGCTGGGGCCAGACTATGTGGAACCCGAGGTCGGCTGGGTAAACAACTGGGAAACCACACTCTATGGACAGGTTGAACAAAGTGCCGCAGAAACGTCCCCACAACAGGACCTTGGCTTCTGGTGGCAGGCCTTTAACGATCCGCTGCTAAACAATTTGATCGCAACGGCGCGAGAAGAAAACCCGAACCTGCGCATTGCCGGGCTGGCCATCGCTCAGAGCCGCGCTGCGCTGGGCATTGCCGCTGGCAGTCGCTATCCACAGCTACAGCAGGCATCGGGCGAGTTCGCCCGCGTGGACACCTGGCCGACCGAGGGCGACAACTCGGGTGATCGCTCTGGCTTGCGCAGCTATGGCGCAGGTCTTGATGTCGGCTGGGAACTGGACTTCTGGGGTCGCTTCGCGCGCGGCATTGAATCTGCTGATGCGGCCTTCTTTGCCTCGGTTACCAACCAGCAAAACGCGCAGATACTGCTGAGCGCCCAGGTCGCGCAAACCTATTTCACCTATCGTACCGTCACCCAGCAGATTGCTATCGCCAAGATGAACGCCAGCTTGCAAAAGCGCAGCCTGGAAATTACCCAGCGCCTGTTCACCAACGGCCAAAGCGCAGAACTTGATCTGCAGCAGGCACGCACACAATATCTTGCGACCCTTTCCAGCATCCCCACACTGGAAATCAATCTACAACAGGTGCGCAACGCACTGAGCGCATTGCTGGGCAGGGCGCCGGGCGATCTGCCCGAGCTTGCAGGCGAGCCGGTGCCGCTGCCAGAGATGGACCCTGTGCTGATTACGGAGTTACCCGCGCGTCTACTGATGCGCCGGCCAGACATTCAATCCGCGGCGTGGCAGGTGGCGGCCCAGTCGGCACAAATCGGCGTTGCCAGGGCGAACCTGTACCCGGCCATTTCACTGTTTGGCACTCTTGGCTGGGCCGGCAACTCCAACGCCAACAGTATCAACAGCGTGAGCAGCGGCTTTGGCCCGAGCTTTACCTGGAACCTGTTTAACTATGGTCGATTGGAGAACAACGTGCGGCTACAAGATGCATTGCTGCAACAGACCATCGAGAACTATCAGAACACCGTATTGCAGGCCGCTCGCGAAATCGACGACGCTGCCATCAGCGTGGTCAAAACGCGCGAGCAAATCGCCATTCTCGCTCAGGCCCAGGAGGCTGCAGAACGCGCTTTGACGCTCTCAACATCGCGCTTTCAGGAAGGCTACTCTGATTTCAATCGCGTGCTCGACGCGCAGCGTGCGCTGGCGGCCCAGTCGAACAATTACATCGCCAGCAAGGGAGCACATATCAACGCGGTCATCGCGTTGTACAAGGCGATGGGGGGCGGCTGGCAACCACTGGACGCGGGAGCTATCGTGCCCGAGGCAACCCGCAGCGTAATGGAAGAAAGAACTGACTGGGGCGACCTGCTGCGTGCACCGCTACCGGCAGCCACGCAATGACACAAGGGCCAACACAATGAATACACCTGCGGCAGACCCAGACGCCGAAGAAAATCGAACAGGCGCTCAACAAGAGAGTGCTGCAGGCCAGGAGGCCGGCGCTCCGACATCAGTGAAACGCGGTGGCCTGTCTGTTGCCGTGCTGATCCTGGTAAGTCTGGTGTGGTACCTGCTGGCTGACCGGTTCACACCCTATACCGACCAGGCCCGTGTGCAGGGCTATGTGGTGGGCGTTGCGCCGCAGGTATCAGGTATCGTGCGTGAGGTCTGGGTGAAGAACAACCAACCGGTCGCAGAGGGCGACCGGCTGTTCCAGATTGATCCACTGCAGTATGAAATCGCCCTGGCCAAGGCACAATCCGACCTGGAAAACACCCAACGCCAGGTCGAGGCCGGTGATGCCGCCGTGGCGGCGGCCCGCGCAAACCTGCGCTCTGCCCTGGCCAATCTGGAAAAAGCCGAAAAAGATACCGCGCGCCTGGAGCGCCTGCGAGAGGAAGATCCCGGCACTATCTCTACCCGCCGACTGGAAGTCTCACGCGCAAATCTTGACCAGGCAAGGTCGGGGGTCGCCGCGGCGGAATCGGGCATCCAGCAGGCCATCGAGCAAAAAGGGGGTGATGGTGAGAACAACTCTCTGCTGAAAATCGCTCGCACCTCTGTAGAGAAAGCACAGCTTGACCTGCAGCGCACGACCGTTGTCGCCTCGTCGCGCGGGGTGATTACCGATCTGCGCGCCGACGTGGGTGTGTACGCCGGCGCTGGCGCCCCCCTGATGACGCTCGTCGCGGTAAACGATGTGTGGGTGCGCGCGGAGTTCACAGAGAACAACCTCGGCCGCATCAAAATCGGAACCCCGGTGGACATTCTGTTCGATGTCGCTCCCGGCAGAATCTACCCGGGCAAGATCAGCAGCATTGGCCTGGGTATCAGCGCCTCGCAACCACCGCCGCCTGGCACACTGCCATCAATCAACAACAGCCGCGACTGGCTGCGCCAATCGCAGCGCTTTCCGGTGGACGTCAGCTTTGAGTTATCGCGTGACGACCCACTCATGCAACAGTTACGTATTGGCGCGCAAGCCTCGGTGGTGGCCTACGGTGACGGTGCCGGCCCCCTTGCCTGGCTGGGCAAAGTGTATATACGCATCATGAGTTGGCTATCGTATGCCTACTGATTCGACCCAATGCCACGTTGCACCTGGCGTACTGCCCGTCTTTGCGCCGCTGCCGGTTGCGCATGGGCCTGGCGCACCACGCAACATTGAGATACGCGCAAGCTAGCATGGTTATCGGGGCAAGACGCGTCTTTCGACTGAGCCTGACTATTGCGCTGTCTTTGGCGCTGGCCTATGGCCTTGCGCTGGACCTGCCCTACTTCGCCCCTATCTTCGCATTCATACTGTGCGCCGCGCCAAAACCGCCCATGGGACTCAAGGGTCTGCTCGGGCTGACCCTGGTGCTGGTGCTGACCCTGGGCATTGGCCTGCTGCTGATACCCGTGCTGATGCACTACCCCTTCACCGGATTGTTGCTGGTGCTACTGGGGCTCTTCTTTGCAAACTATGTTGCACTCAATTTGGGGAAGGGGCCCGTGGGGGTTTTACTGGCGGTGGGGATTGCAATGATCCCAGCCGCTGGCTTGCTCAGCTTCGCGCTCGCCACCATGCTCATCGTTGCACTGGTGGCGGGCGTTGCACTGGCCGTAGCCTGTTACAGCGTGGTCTACCCGTTCTTTCCCGAGGACACCGACAGCGCCCCGCCCCCAGACACCCCCACACCCTTACAGTCGAGCTGGCTCGCCACGCGCGCTGCGCTGATTGTGTATCCTGGATTCTTGCTGGCCCTGATCAACCCCACGTTGTACATGCCGGTGGTTATGAAGTCGCTGGCATTGGGCCAGCAAACCTCCGCCATCGATGCGCGCAGTGCGGGCCGCGAGTTGATTGGGTCCACACTGATGGCGGGTTTACTGTCCATCCTGCTGTGGCTAGGCCTGAGTATTTATCCCAGCCTGTGGATGTTCTTCCTGTGGATACTGCTGGCGGCAGTGTACGTCAGCGCCAAATTCTATGGGGTCAGCCCAAGCCGCTACCCACCGACATTCTGGCAGAATGTGATGGTCACCATGCTGATACTCCTGGGGCCCGCTGTGGCAGACAGCGCAGTGGGCAAGGATGTTTATGCGGCTTTTGCCGTGCGTATCTCGCTGTTCATCCTGGTCAGCATTTACGCCTGGCTGGCCGTGCTGTTGCTGGATCACCTCAGCGAACGTCGTCGCAAAAACACCTTGGCGGTTGGCGCCTTGATGGAGAGAACATGATTCTGGATAACCTGCTTTTGGGCCTGGCCTGCATGATCATCTGCGTACTCATCCAGGGCTTGCTGGTCGCATCTGTCGTGGAATTGTACGTGCGCCGACAGCGCTTTATTGCGGTTCAGTCTTTCTTGCGCACGCAGGTGTTTATCATCATCGTGATGGTGGCGTTGGTCATCGGTAACTTCTTGCAGATTGCCATCTGGGCCGCGCTTTTTATGTACCTGAAGGAATTTGAGGATTTCTCCACCGCGATCTACCACTCGGCGGTCAACTTTGCCACGCTCGGTTATGGCGACATTGTCATGTCCGAAAAACACCGCCTGCTGGGGCCACTCCAATCCATCAACGGCGTATTGATGGTGGGGGTCTCGACCGCGGTTGTGATGGGGACATTCCAGAACGCCCTGAAATTCGCGCGCGAAGCACGCAAGCGCGACCTGTAGGAGGAGGCATCGCTCAGAGCTGACCACTGGTATCGCCTGGACAACACCGGTTTGAGCACCGGCATACTCGCTACAGGAACAGTATTGTCAGTTGCAGCAACAGCCAACGCGCTGTCCTCTCACCCGGTCCCGTCGCCTGCAACGACCACCATGGGTTTGTTCTCTCTCCCCGCGCCTAGCGTTTACGCTGGATAATTTTGTCTGCCTTGCTATCGAGGTGTTTTTTCTTGCGCAGGAAATCAAACCCGTCGTCTGCCCTGTCTTTGGCACCGGCGGGGTCGCGCAAAGTCTCTGCAGCACGCGCCTTCCCCGGCGCCCCCTTGGCCGCCTGCTGCTGTACAGCGGGCTTGCCCAGGCCTCTTATCGCCAGCAGGAAATAGGCAAGCATGCCGCAGATGAGCGCGACCCACTTGATCACAAAGGAGGCCACCAGGAAATCACGTTCGCCCGAGAGCTCCACGTAACCCAGGTACTCGCCATGCAGCACATGTACCATAATCACAAACACGATCAGCGCGAGTAACCCGCGCCAGCGCGGACGCAGCCACAATAGCGCGGAACTGACCAGCGTGAACTTGAGAAGCTGGTTGAACATGCTCAGCTCAGCCCGAGTGTAATAAGCACTGCCACGACGACCGACTGCTTCATACCGCGTCGCACCTTGTCTTCTTCGTCCTTGACGATGACTTCCAGCTCGTCCTCGGTGAAATCCTCAAAGTTGCGCTCTGACAAAGCGATCCTGGCCTTGGTCTGGGTGATGGCGCGCTCTCTGATCTTGCCGTTGTACTTGTCTGCCAGCCCGTCCTTGAGCTTCCCGATTTTGCCAAACATGTGGCTATCTCCCTGTTAGGACGCCAATACCTCATTTGGGCAACCCTGCCCGATTCCACAACCATTGTAAACTCGGAACGACCTGCCACCGACGCGAAAATAATCACTATTATTTATTATATTTCAATAGGTTGCAGTATTTTTCTCGAAGTATTTGAGTGGCTGCCCCGCGCACCATAGCGCCTTGGCCGACCTCGCGTTTTACCACATTTGGGTACCCACGGCCCATCACAGGGCCGCAACGGCTGTCCTATCCTCACTACCAAAGCAGCGGCCGGCCGAAACCTGTGACTGCTGACAAGGGGAAACGCATGACAATACTGGGCAACACCGCCAATAAGGAACGCCGCAAAATTACTCCCATCAGGCGATCCGTCCTGATAGAGATCAACGATGAAGCGTACAAACAGAATACCGTCTACTGTCCCTGGCATGAGATTCTTTCCGGCCAACCCGATGCCAGTACCGAAACCTCCCCGCGCGCGCGACCCACGAGCGCTGCTACCCGTTAGGGGCTGGTAGCACCCGGGATTTTTTGGTCTCCGTTGTCAGCCCGCCTCGTGCGGGCTGTTTTTTTTGCGCTGCAACTGACTGCACCGCCTTACCCCCTGTTCACCCCCAGCCTTTCTCACAGTTTTCTCTTCCACAACTGAAAAGCCTGGCAATCCGATGTCACCGCGCAGCCTCACAGTATGTCGCCCACGATTACCCACAGGCACGGCAAGGCCAAAAAATGGGTTAAAAGCTTGTGCCTTGCTGGTACACTGGCCGCCTAACTTTAATAACGTTGTAAGAGATACCGTTCATGCGTAGTACTTCCCTGACCCGATTTTTCGCCATTATCCTCGGCGCGAGCCTGCTGTGGGGCTGTTCAGACAACAACAATAACAACGACTCAGGTGCGGGCGGCGGCGACGGACCGATTACCGTTCCGGAAACCCCGGTCGACCCGGAGTTTGCCGATTACTTCCTGATCGAGCTGGAGCCCGGTGACGACCTCGAACAGCGAGCACTTGCGGCGATGATCGATGCACAGCCGAAAACCATCATCGAGTTTCCCGCCGGATACTACGAATTCGATGGTGAGCTCAATGTCGCCGCTGACAATGTCGTGATTCGTGGCCAGGGCATGGATGCAGAGTCCGGCACGGTACTGAATTTCAAGAACCAGACGACCGGCGGCCAGAGTATTCTTGCAACAGGTAACAACTTCGTGATCGAGGAGATCGCCGTCGAGGATTCGCCCGGCGATGCCATCAAGGTGGTGGGCTCCAATGGCGTGACGATTCGCAAAGTCCGTGTGGAATGGACCAACGGCCCCGATGAAAACAACGGTGCCTATGGCCTGTATCCGGTACAGACGCGCAATGTATTGATTGAAGACTCCAGGGTGCGTGGTGCCAGCGATGCCGGCGTATACGTCGGGCAATCCGAACTCATCATCGTGCGTCGCAACTACGTGTGGGAAAACGTCGCGGGCATCGAGATCGAAAACTCCAAGTTCGCCGATGTCTACGACAACGAGACCACCGCCAATACTGGCGGCATTCTCGTGTTTGACCTGCCAGGACCTCCCATCCAGGGCGGCAAGGCCACGCGCGTGTTCAACAACAAAATCTACGACAACAACACCGTGAACTTCGCTCCCGAGGGTAATATCGTTGGCCTGGTACCTACAGGCACCGGCCTGATGATTCTGGCCAACGACGACATCGAGGCCTTCAACAACGAGATCACAGGCAACATCTCGGCGGGCGTAGTTATCGTCAGCTACTACATCAATGACACGGGCGTCAGCAAGGCGACCTATGACCCGGTGCCAGAAAAAATCTACGTGCATGACAACGTGATCGAAAATAACGGCACCGACCCGCAGATGCTGGCCGCTGCTATCAAAGCCTTCGTGTTCCCTGGTGAAGGCCAGAATGTGGATGTATTCTACGACAGCTCAGGCGTTGGCATAGAACTGGGGCTGCTGCTTGAGTTCCCCGAGGGACTCACCGAAAGCCAGGCAATCTGCGTCGTCGACAATACCCCGGGCATCACGCTCGGTCAGGCCAACGCATCCGTGTTGCTGGAGTTTGGCGCTGAAGATCCTGCAATTTCAACCGATGCGGACTTCTTCAACTGCACACATGCCTCCCTGCCCGAGGTCGTACTGGAACCACCTGTCGATCCTGACAACCCCGAAACGCCGAACAACGCACTCGAGCTGTGTTCCGCCGAGGGTGAAGGCATCAACGCTGCAGCGTTTGAGGCGGACTGTCCCAACCTGTCGGATTACCGGCTGTTTGCCGACAAGACCGATCCCACCGACAACCCCAATGGCCGTGGTGTGATTTATGACCTGAATACACCGCTGTTCACCGACTATGCGAACAAGTATCGCTTTGTCTTTGTTCCCGAAGGCACCGAGGCGGCTTACCGTTCCACGGAAGTGTTTGATTTTCCTGTTGGCACGATCATTACCAAGACGTTCACAGTGCAAAACGACCTGCGCGATGAAAACAGCGTCGAGGACCTTATCGAAACGCGCCTGCTGATCCGCCGCGCTGACGGCTGGAAAGCCCTGCCCTACATCTGGACGGCAGATAAATCGGACGCGGTGCTAACGCCCACGGGCGGGACACAACCCATTAGCTGGATTGATGCCCAGGGCCAGTCGCGCATGACCGACTACATCATCCCCAATACGAACAATTGCTCGAACTGTCATGGCGAGGACGTGCTGCTGCCGATCGGGCCCACCGCCCGTTCCCTGAATCGCGACTTCGCCTACGACAGTGGCACAGCGAACCAGATCGAGCACTGGTCGGCCGCGGGTCTACTCACAGGCGCGCCGGAAGACACCAGCAGCATTGTGACGATACCGTTGTGGGGTGATAACACCGCCAGCCTTGATGATCGCGCTCGTGGCTACCTCGACATCAACTGCACGCACTGCCACAACCCCGGTGGTGCAGGCAGCACATCGGGCCTGTACCTGGAGTACAGCCGTCCCTTTGGCTTCGACGTTGGCGAATGCAAACCGCCCGTAGCTGCGGGAGCCGGCTCTGGCGGACTGGACCACGTCATCGTGCCGGGTGATTCCGACAACTCGATACTGACGTACCGTATGGACTCCAACGAGACCGATGTACGGATGCCTGAAATCGGCCGCACAGTGATTCATACCGAAGGTGTTGAACTGATCGAAGCCTGGATCAACGCGATGGGAGCCAAGGATTGCTAGGCTGCTGTTACGCCTGATCCACACCCGGCCCCTGACCCTGCAGGGGCTGCATGCTGCACCGGTTCGCAACATTGCGAGCTGGTGCACAGCATCACAATTTAGTATGCGCATTCTAATTCTTTCTGCCTTAATCTTGGTGTTTGTTGTCGCGCGTGCACACGCTGGCAGCACGGTCGTGTTGTAACAAAAAAAAAGTACAGCCAAGGGATACAGTATGGACAGCCCTGCTGCGCCAAAGCAGATCAAGGCCAAGGTCAAGCGCACCCAGCGGCGCCTGGGTTTGTCGCCTCGCGCGCGCAGGTCAGTGCGCATTGCCGAGGCATCCGGCATCCGGGTCAGCATTTCTTCTGACTTACCCCATACCGCAGATCATGCGGCCAGCGTGTTCGAAAAACGCTACAACTTCTGGCAGGAAACCACGCGCCACACCGCGTGGGGACAATACAAGCGCAATCATTTTGTCGTTGCAGTAGGCGGCGGCAATACGCTCAAAGCGCAATACCAGGCCATGATTGACAAACTGCATTCACGCGTTGACTGGTATGAGCATGTCCGCTTCTTCTTCCTTGAAGACTCCACTGGCGAAGGCAAGTGGGAAAGCCCCGAGGATGGCCTGGTCAACTATTTCATCGCACCGCTGGCGCGCAAACTGGTTGTTCACAAGGGCCTGCGCAGTATGGTACGGGAACTGGGCCTGGCATCCAGCGCCGATGAGTCAGACGTGGTCACGGCGATGACCGCGGCCATGGTCAACCCGATGAACTTGGGCGAGGTCAGGCAGGCGCTTGCCCAGAAGAACAAGGCGCTAGCGACTCGCCGGGCGCGACAGGAGGCCGAGCGCTACCAGATGGACATCCAGCACAAGCTGGGAGAGAAGATGTCGTTCCACTACCTGCTCAGTGGTATCGGCAAGGACGGCGCGCTGGGGGCGCTCAAGCCCTACCTGCCCGAATTGCGTGAGACCGAGCCCGGGGTCATCGTCATCAGGCGCCCCAGGGGCGCGCTGCGCATTGCGTTGAACCGGGGGGTTATCGTCAATGCTGAAACGGTGTCGCTGATTGTCTCCGGCACACACAAGTTGCGCGCACTGGGACGCCTGGAGATGGAAGAAACCGCGGATTTCGAGCAAACAGTGATGGAGACACCGCTGCGGATGCTCAGGGCCAGCTCCGACACCGCGCGCAAGGTGCTGATCTTCGCCGACGAGCAATCCCTGCACTTCGAGGAAACACTCTTTCAGTACAAGGAAAACAACAAGACCCTGCAAAACAAAGCCGAAACGCGTGAGGGTGCAGAAAAAGACGGCCCCCATATCTTGCTAATGCACGGTTTTATGGGCCTGTTCAGCTTTGCCAGCTTCCTGATTCGCCTGCCCAGCGCCTGGACGGTTTCGGCGCTGCACCGTGGCAGCCACGCGAAAACACTGCCGGATGCGGAGATTTTTCCGCACTATGCGCGCGTGCTGCGCAAGGCCATACTTAAAATCTGGAACCAGGGCCGGCCAGTGCCCATCGCAGGGCATTCCATTGCCGGGGTCATCATGGACCACCTGCTGCTGTCGATACTTGACAACAATGACGCGCCGATTAAACCCTACAAGTCACTGAAGGAGCAGGATCGTAAACTGGTCGATGCCCTGCGCGCCAGCGGTGTCATCAGCCTGGCGACCTGGGCACCTTCCGACGGCCCACACACCGGCGTCAACCTGCGCAACCTCATCGCACACTATCGCAAACGTGAAGCACTGGATTACTCGGGTTTCGAACAGACCTATGTCGAATCCGGGGACAAACTCGAGCTGCAGGCAGAGGCTGCCGTTTCCGATGCTGACAGCCTCGCCAGACTGGGCCGTTTTCTGCAAACGCCGGTGGCCGAGCCTATCGTCAACGGATTGAATCGCGGCATGCGCCAGTTGCTGAACAACAAAACGGTGCAGCAACGCATGCTCAACATCAACAGCCCGTACATCATGCGGTTGGTCGGCGGCAGGCTGCTACGCACGGCCTCGTTCTATGGCCTTTTCAAAGAGGTGGATGCCGCCCTGCACGATCCGGTGGAATACCAACGGCGCCACCTGCGCGCACTGGACATCATGCTGGAATACGATATCCCCACGTTGAGCATTATCCATGAGGATGACTTCCTGGTGTCAGCACGCAGGCACGCCCAGGAGCACCGGCATCTGGTAGACCGACGCCTGGCGCGCGAGGGCGTCAGCCGGGAACGCGACCTGCAGGTAACGACCCGACTGGTCACCCTAAAACGCCGAGCCGACGAGCTACCGGTAGACCCACTCAACCCCCACCTGATGATTATGGCGACCTCGGTTGAAGGCAGTGCCATGGCTCGACAGGTCACGGCCGCCATGACGCGCTTTGTCAACGAAAACCTGGAAAAGGCCATCAGGAAGCGTCGCTTGAAACCCCTGGCATCCGTGCGCAAATGGCGCGCTGCACACCCAAAACCCAGGGCCGGCCGCTAGCGGCCATTGCCTGTTTGCGCGCAGGCGTTTATCCCGCAAGGCAAGCGGCGTCGGCATAACATCGGCGGCCCGAGACGCACGACCTGTCGCCTGCCGTCCAGCAGTAACTGCGCTTCCCCGGGCCGCGTCAATGGCTTGCAGGCCGGGCTGTGTCGATGGCATGCGCAGCCACGGGCGTCTCAGTACTGGTCACACCGCACAGAGCGCATTACTATAGCGACTCATCGCCCGTGCGCAGAACCCATCGGAGACCGTTTTCAATGGCCAGCCCGTTTAATGGCGTCAGCTTTCTGCTGCGCTGCCTGTTTGCCCTTGCACTTGTGCTGGGGACCTACAACCCAACCGAATACAGCTACATGAACTGGCTCGCCGGTGACGGATTTTCCATCACACCGGTCAAGGCATTGGTTGGCGTTTTGCTGCTGATTGGCTGGATTATCTTCTTGCGCGCAACGTTTTATTCACTGGGCTGGCTGGGAATCATCCTGTTTGGTGCGCTCTTTGGCACGGTGATCTGGCTGCTGGTAGACGTGGGCTGGCTCAGCCTGGACGGCGGCAGCGCCATGACCTGGGTCATTATGGTACTGCTGGCGCTGACGCTGGCCACGGGCATGTCGTGGTCACACATTCGCCGCAGGTTGACAGGCCAGATTGACGTTGACGACGTAGAGGACTGACTCCCCGCAAGCCGATTTACCTGACTTGTCGGCATGCACATACCGGCGCGGCTACTGCAATCGTCGGGGCGGGAGTGGCTACGGCATGACAGGCAGCAAAGGCATATTCAGCAGCAACGAAGCCGGGGCGCATCGCGCACCACTACCTAAAGAGTCACAACTGCGGGAACCGAACCAGGCTGCCGCTGGCGGTGATAACCAATGGCCGACGCGCGACTCTCATGATTTGTCGGGAAACAGCTCCTGGACATTGGAAAGCTGCGGGCCCTCCGCGCCAGCGGCGAGTTTGAATCGCTTGCGCCACATGTGGTCATAGCGCACCTGGTGATCGCCAAAACCACTGACAGCAGAGGTCAATATGGCGCTGATGCCGTCGCAATCGAGTGTGTCGCAGTGCTCGCGCATCTCCTGCAGCATGATGTACATATCATCGTAGGGTAAAGACTCTTCCTGGGCGCGCATAATCATGGGGTGTTCAGTGCCTTCCACGTTATCACCCAACAGCAACTCCTCGTGAAGCTTCTCGCCGGGGCGCAGGCCAATAAATTCGATATCAATATGCTCGCTTTCGTGCTTATCCGGGTCCATTTCATAGCCACTAAGACGGATCATCCGCCTGGCCAGATCCACAATACGCACCGGCTCGCCCATGTCGAGCACGAACACATCGCCACCCTCACCCAGTGAACTGGCCTGCAGGACAAGCTGTGCGGCCTCGGCAATACTCATAAAGTAGCGCGATACTTCCGGGTGCGTCACCGTGACCGGGCCGCCCGCTTCTATCTGCTGGCGAAACAGCGGCACCACAGAGCCTGACGAGCCCAGTACATTGCCAAACCTCACCATGCAAAAGCGCGTATGGCCGTCGAGCTGAGACAAACCCTGCAGGACCATCTCTGCAAACCGCTTAGACGCGCCCATGATGTTGGTTGGACGCACTGCTTTGTCAGTAGACACCAGCACAAAGGTCTCAACACCGGCCTTACGCGCCGCCTCGGCCGCATACCAGGTACCAAACACGTTGTTTGCCACGCCTTCGGCAATATTGTATTCCACCATGGGGACATGCTTGTAAGCGGCGGCATGGTAAACCGTCGCCACATCGAAGCTGCGATAGATATTGATCAGCCGGTTCTCATCCTGTACCGATCCCAGCAGGGGCACCAGTTCGATATCCAGCTTCTGCAACAGCATCAGCTCGCGCAGTTCGCGCTCTATGCTGTACAGGGCATACTCTGAATTATCGAGCAGAATCAGCTCTTCTGGTTCGGCATGAATGATCTGGCGGCACAGTTCGGAACCAATAGAGCCGCCGGCGCCGGTCACCATGACCACTTTGTCCTTGATGCAGCGCTCTACCAGCTCGGTTTGAGGCGGCACCGGATCGCGACCCAGCAGGTCGTCCAGGTCGATGTCACGAATCTGGTTAACACTGGCCTCGCCCGCCAGCAATTCATTGATAGTAGGCACGGTGCGCACATGCACAGGCAGACCCACCAGTGAATCGATGATCTCGCGGCGACGCTCGTGCGACGCCGAGGGCACCGCCAAGAGAACCTGGGTGATCTTGTGACGCTCAATGAGCCGCTCCAGATCAACAGGCTGTGCAACATGCAAGCCATTGATCACCGAACGGTGCAGGCGCTGCTCGTCATCGACAAAGGCCACCGGGTGGTACTGTTCGCCATGTTGCAAGGCGTGCAGGAGCTGCCTTCCGGATTGCCCTGCTCCATAGATAATCACGTTCTCGGACATCGAGCGCAGTTTCGCCTGGTAGTAGGCACGCACGGCCAATCGCGTGCCACCAATGCCAAGCATGAGCAAACCCCAGTAAATAAACGGTGTGGATCGCGGTACTTCAGCGCGCGTAAAAAAGAACGTCGCACCCAGCACCAGCGCAGAGTAACTGACTGCCGTCAGTATCGCCCAGATCGCCTGCTGGCCCATAAAGCGGATGACCGCGCGGTACAACCCCAGGCGCAAAAAGATCACCGCACTCACTATCAGGGTGAACACACCACAGACAATTTCCACCGGGCCCAGCGTGAATTGGCTGTGACCCCAGCGCAATGCGATGGCACCCCACATCGCGGCGGCGACATAGACCATGTCCAGCGAGAGCAGACAGGCCTGTTTGATGTTGCGAGGCAACTCGACGACCTTTTCGATGAGGTCGCGCAGAGTGTTGCGACAGTTGGCGACGCAACGAAGCAGAAAACCGTCCGGACTAAGGAACAAACTACCTCCTGTTCGTAATGCTGGGGCTAACATTGAACGCGCATCAGAACACGTTACGGTAACCAGGAGATATTACGTTAAGCGGCTTACCTTAGCCATCGCTATGACCCATGGAAGGTATGCCAATATTACCAAAACAATCGAATTTTCAGGCCATTTCTGCGCCGCCCAGGCCAGGGGGCCAAGCCATACCAGCAGCACGACAATCAGCGCTGCATCCACCTTCAGATGCGACTGCCAGTGCCTGCTCAGGCGCTGGTAGGCATGCAGGCGATGCCCCTGGGTGAATGGCTGGCCGGTGCCTACGCGCCACAGCAGCGTCCACGTTGCATCGGTGATAAACAGCGCCAGCAGGATCAACCAGCACGCTGGATTCAAGGCGCCTTCGACAGCCCCAAGCAACGCAAGGCAGGCAAACAGAAAGCCGGCGGGGACGCTACCGGCATCCCCCATAAACAGGCGTGCGGGCGGCCAGTTCCAGATGAGAAAACCTAGGTAGGCAGCGCCCAGCAGCGTGCAAAAAAGCGCGTAGCGGGCATCCGCTCCATAGGACAGCAGCGCCGCGCAAGCGCAGGTCAGTACAGCCTGAATGGCAGCGATCCCGTCAATGCCATCCATGAAATTGTACAGGTTCAGCATCCACAGGATTGCCATGCTGCCAAGCACTATCAGCAGGCCGGTTTGCACAGGGCCCAGCGTAGCGGGTAAGCCAACAATGATAGTACTGGCCATCACCGCCAGCACCGCGTAGAGCAGAAAGCGCAGTTTTACAGACAACGAAAACACGTCGTCGAGCACTCCCAGCAACACAAGCACGGCGGCCATGCCGGCCACCAGCGCGTACACCGTCGGCCACGGCGTTGTGATTAACACCGCCGCCAAGCCCGCAAAAAATGCCAGGAACAGCGGCAAGCCGCCAGCGTGCGGAGTTTCGCGAGAATGCGAACTGCGCGCGTTTGGCTTGTCCACAATATCAGCCTTGCGCGCAATCCGCAGATAACCGCCGCAGAGCAGCACCGACAACAGGAAGGTAAGCGCTACGATCGTCATGCGTCTGGCTGTTCTGGTGGGCGCTGCGATGACCGCCCTGACGCAGGCTGCGTTGCTTTCTGCGCTGCTGCCTGCAGCAACACCTGTGGTGTGTCCGCCAGGCAAGCACGAGGCCGCCATGGGCTCTCACTGAGCAAGCGGGCGTTGCTGTAAACCTCCGTGGCAAAAAGCCGGGTGAACGTGGTCTGATCGCCGCTGCCCTGCAGTGCATCCAGCAGCGCAGAGGCAACTCGCCATGCCCACAGCGGCGTCCAGCTGCGCGCGGGCGCCTTACCCAGGGCGCCGCGCACCAGGTCGTAGATCTCCTGCGTACTGTAGGCCTCTGCACAGGCGATCCACGTGCGCACGGCGCGCGGCGGGGCCGCGACCGCACCACAAAGAATTTCAACAAGGTCCGCCAGTGCAATGCATGAGCGTTGCCCACCGGCCGGCGGTCGCGGCAGGCCGCGCTGCACGCCACGCGCCAGGCGCTGCAGGTTTCCCTTCGCGCCGGGCCCATAAACAAGTGCCGGCCGCACGATACTCAAGCGCAACGAGGTACCGCCAAACTCCCGATACAGGGCTGTCTCGGCACGCCATTTGGATAGGCCATAGGGCTCGTCTGGAACAACGCAGTCTTCTTCAGAGCGCGCAGCATCATCGGCGGGTGCGCCCATCGCCTTCACACTGCTGACAAAAAGAAAGTGGCTCACACCGGCGGCATGCGCCGTGCGTGCCAGGCGCAGGGTCGCTTCGTAGTTGACGGCATCGTAGTCCCGCGCGCGCGCCCGTTGGTGCGCAATACCAGCAAGATGCACCACGACATCCACACCGTCCAGGCACCCGGGGGGGAGTTCGTCGCACAGTTCAACCGGCCGCGTCGCCAGGGGTTGACCAGTGCTGAGTGCAATACGTGCAGCGCTGCGGCTCCAGGGCACCACCTCGTGACCGGCTCTGGCGAGTTGGGCGCACAGGGCGGCACCAATAAAACCGGAAGCACCGGTAACCACGCATTTCACGTCAGTAAACTTTCAAGTGACAGCAACCCTGTACGGACAAAAAAAGGGGCTTACGCCCCCTGCAATAATACGCATGCGATGGCGTTATTCCAACGTAATCCGGCTGCGATTCATGTCCAGCGTGGACTGGCCGATACCCTTCACCTCGATAAGTTCATCGGTGGAGGCAAAAGGGCCAAACGCCTCACGGTGGCGCACGATTTCCTCAGCGCGCGTTGGGCCAACACCCTTGAGTTGACGCACCAGGGTGGCGGCGTCTGCGGTATTGATATTCACCAGCTCAGGCGAGGATGCGCTGGCGTCCTGCGCCAGAACCTGCGGCACGGACAGCGCAAACCCGACACACAACGCAATGGCGGCAACCACACCAAGCAAGGCACGGCGGCCAAGCGCCGGCAGCACAAGGGTGTGAGGTGCCCAGGGTTGATAGCTACGGCGTTTATCACTGCTACCTGCCGCGATAGCGCGGTGGTTGCTGCGGTGGTTGCTGCGGTGGTTGCTGCGGTGGTTGCTGCGGTAGTTGTTGTGATTGCTGTTGTGATTGCTGTTGTGATTGCTGTTGTGATTGCTGGTGTGATTGCTGGTGTGATTGCTGTTGTGATTGCTGGTGTGAAGATTGGTGTGATTGTTGCCGGAATGGTCAGTGCGATAGTTCGCACGTTGACCATCGCGGTGAAAAATGCCCCTGGTCACGCCGTGATTGTCGTCGCTTACCAGGGCCTGTTGGGATAATGCCAAATGTGAGTGATTCATAAACTGATCTCCATATCAGTGATTCGCTTCCATGCGGAACCCCGCACGCAGGAGAAGTTTATCAAGCACCCGTCAGGTTAGCTGCGTGACGCACGCATTTGATAGAACGCCGCCTAAGCCGCTTGCAGCTCTTGCAGGATAGATTGCAATGCATCCAGCGGATCGCTCGCCGCCGTGATCGAACGCCCAATGACGAGGTAGTCTGAGCCACCCGCCATGGCCGCCGCAGGTGTGACAACCCGGCGCTGGTCACCGGCCGCATCGCCGGCGCGGCGAATGCCGGGCGTCACAAGGCAGAAATCCGTGCCGTAGTGCGCACGCAGTGCTGTTGTTTCCTGCGCAGAGCACACAACACCGTCCAGCCCGCAGCCTGAACACAGTGCCGCCAGCTCAAGCACTCGCTGCTGCGTGCCGTCGTGATGTCCCAATTCGGCCAGATCATCGTCTGACATGCTGGTAAGTACGGTCACGCCAATCAGCAAGGGCTTGCTGGACAAGGGCTCGAGCGATTCGCGCGCGGCCTGCAGCATGCGTCGGCCGCCGCTGGCGTGAACGTTCACCATCCACACGCCCAACTCTGCCGCGGCCCGCACAGCAGCGGCAACCGTGTTGGGTATGTCGTGGAATTTCAAATCCAGAAAGACCTCAAAACCCTGCGCCTGCAAGGCTTCGACCAATGCCGGGCCGCCGCGTGTGAACAGTTCCTTGCCAACTTTTACGCGGCACTGCTGCGGATCGAGCTGTGCACTGAGCGCCAGCGCGGATGCCGCATCGGGGTAATCCAGGGCAACAATAACCGGACTATTCACGCCCCCTCCACGCCCGGATTCTGGTCGCGCAGTTTCGCCAACTCGGTGCGTGTCTTGTCGAGCCGACGGCGCGAGGCTGACAAAGACGTGCGCAACCGCAACATCAATGCGGACGACACCAGCATACCGAGCAGCCCCCCAAGGACAAACGCCGCCAGCACCCATACCGCCAGGCTTTGCGGCGCAAGCTGCAACGCCAGCAAGTCCAGCGGCACCGGCGCATCGTTGGCCACGGCAAACAGGCCACCCACGGCAATCATGGCCAGAATCGCAATAACGGTGATGAGATTTTTAAGGAATTTCATGTAAGGCCCCGTGCTGACTATCAATCACAATAACTTTCTCCACCTGCATAAAAAAGCGGCATGACCACATGATCATACCGCTTCGTGAACTCAGGACAAGCCTGCTAAAACGCGACGCCCGAGGATTTACAAACCGTGCTGCAACCCCAGGTTCACGCGCTCGCGTAATTCTTTACCAGGCTTGAAATGGGGCACGTACTTTCCGCTCAACTCGACCGAGTCGCCGGTTTTTGGATTTCTGCCCTTACGCGGCTCCCTGAAGTGCAGGGAGAAACTGCCAAACCCGCGGATTTCTATCCTTTCACCCTCAGACAACGCAGAGGACATATGCTCGATAATCGTTTTCACCGCGAGTTCGACGTCCTTGGCAGACAACTGTGCCTGCTTGGCGGCAATGGATTCGATGAGTTCGCTTTTCGTCATACAGCCTCCTCTGTCGAGGTCTTGTTATGTGACCGGCCTGAGAAAAGGCATATTCTGTACCCTCCGCCCGATTAACGCAAGTCCTTATTTTTTAACGGAAAAGTAGTATCGAATAGCGCAAACCTTTCGCGCGGGGCCCCCTGCGCGAAGGCAGGCAAAGCAGCCTGGAAGCACGGCCACTGCGCGGTATGCAAAGCCCCCGGGGCAGACGTGCTCGACGCCACAGCACCGGGTATACGCATCGCTGCCGACCACCGCGATCTTGTTAACGGCACAGTGCCAGAACAAAAAAAAGCCCGCACTTGCGGGCTTTTTCATCGGGCGTACCCAGCGGTAGCTTACTGATCCATCTGTGCCTTGATCAGATCGCCAATGGTCCCTGGCGAAGCGACTTCGGTCTCCTGGTCTTTCAGCGACTTCACGGCTTCTTGCTCGTCTTCGTAGTCCTTGGCCTTGATGGACAGGGCCACGCCACGGTTCTTGCGATCTACCGAGATGATCTTTGCTTCTACAGAGTCGCCAACCTTGAACGAGTTGCGAGCATCTTCGACCTTGTCGCGGCTGATGTCGGAGGCTTTGAGTACACCTTCCACTTCATCCGCCAGCTTGATGATCACAGCCTTGGCATCGACCTCGATCACTTCACCGACGACGATCGCGCCGCGGTCATGCTCGGCAACGTAGTTGCCGAACGGGTCGTCTTCAAGCTGCTTCACACCCAGTGAGATGCGCTCGCGCTCAGGATCGATCGACAGGATAACGGTTTCTATCTCGTCGCCTTTCTTGTAGTTGCGCACGGCTTCTTCACCGGTTTCATTCCAGCTGATATCTGACAGGTGCACCAGGCCATCGATATTGCCTTCCAGGCCAATAAAGATACCAAAGTCGGTGATCGACTTGATGCTGCCGCTGATCTTGTCGCCCTTGGCATACTGTGAAGCAAACGCATCCCAGGGGTTTTGCTGGCACTGCTTGATGCCCAGCGAGATACGACGACGCTCTTCGTCGATATCCAGCACCATCACCTCCACTTCATCGCCCAAGTTGACGATTTTCGAGGGATGCACGTTCTTGTTGGTCCAATCCATTTCCGAGACGTGTACCAGGCCTTCGACACCCTCTTCCAACTCAGCAAAACAGCCGTAGTCTGTCAGGTTGGTGATCTTGGCTGATACGCGGCTGCCCTCGGGGTAGCGGCCGGTGATTTCAACCCAGGGATCTTCACCCAGCTGCTTGAGGCCCAGCGACACACGATTGCGCTCACGGTCAAACTTGAGGATCTTGACGTCGATTTCCTGGCCCACTTCAACGATTTCAGAAGGATGCTTGATGCGCTTCCAGGCCATATCGGTAATGTGCAACAGGCCGTCTACACCACCGAGGTCGACGAAGGCGCCGTAGTCGGTCAGGTTCTTGACGATACCCTTGACGGACATGCCTTCCTGCAGCGTTTCCAACAGCGCATCGCGCTCTTCAGAGTTGGCCGCTTCCATCACCGCGCGACGTGATACCACGACGTTGTTGCGCTTCTGGTCCAGCTTGATGACCTTAAACTCGAGTTCCTTGCCTTCCAGGTGCACGGTTTCGCGCACGGGACGCACGTCTACCAGCGAGCCGGGCAGGAACGCACGAATCGTATTGATATCGACGGTAAAGCCGCCTTTGACCTTGCCGTTGATGATACCGGTAACGACTTCCTCGGCCTCATGGGCAGCTTCGAGGTCTTTCCAGGCTTCGGCGCGCTTGGCTTTTTCGCGCGACAGCTTGGTCTCACCGAAACCGTCTTCCACGGTTTCCAGGGCTACCTGGACTTCATCTCCGATTGCCAGCGAGCAGTCGCCAGCGCCATCAACAAACTGCGAGCGGGGAATGACACCTTCCGATTTCAAACCGGCGTGCACGGTGACCCACTCACTATCAATATCGATAACCACACCGGTAACAATGGCACCGGGCTTCATATCAACGGTTTTTAGACTTTCTTCAAAGAGTTCAGCGAAGGATTCGCTCATTACAAAGTACCTGTGAGGGGCGTCGCCCCTGATTTGCCGTGCCGCCAGTCGACCCGGGTCATTTCATATTCGTTGCCACCGCCCAGGAACCTGGGATTTTTGGGCGGTACAACACCTTACAACTACATCTATAACTACATCTACAACTACAACTCAGCACAACTACCGCTAAAAACCACACGTTAACGATGGGCGCCGACGGAAGGAATAAGGCCAATGCTGGCTAGATAAGGTTCCGTTCCTGGACCAGTTCCCACACCCGGTTGAAGACCTCTTCAATGGGTGTCGCAGTCGAATCAATAACGATGGCATCCTCTGCGGGCAACAGTGGCGACACGTCGCGATTGGCATCGCGTTCATCGCGTTCCTGTATATCCTGCAGAAGGCGCGCGAGACTAACACTTTCCCCCTTTGCAATCAACTGCTTATGGCGCCGCTGGGCGCGCTCCTGGGCACTCGCGGTGAGGAATATCTTCAATTCGGCATCGGCAAAAACCACGGTGCCCATGTCGCGGCCATCAGCGACAAGGCCTGGCGCCTTGCGCATCGCCCGCTGCCGCTCGAACAGAGCGGTGCGCACGCTGGGCAGGGCCGCCACCGTGGAGGCACCGCGTCCGCCCTCCTCGGTGCGAATGGCGGCGCTGACCTCCTGCCCCTTGTACTTGACGGATTCTTCACCGTTCGCACCCGAGGCAAAGGTAACATCCAGCACGCGGGCGATTGCCGCTACCGCTGGTTCGTCATCCCAGGCCACCCCTTCAATCAGGCAGGCCTGCGCGGTCACCCGATACAGTGCGCCCGAATCCAGCAAATGCCAGCCCAGATGATCAGCCAGCCGGTGCGCAATCGTGCCCTTGCCGGCACCTGAGGGGCCGTCGACGGTTATCACAGGGACGGTGGACGACACGGCTAGTCCTGCTCCACGGTGATGCTGAGCCCAAGGCGGTTCATCAATACGTCAAAACCGGGAAACGACGTCGCCACGTGGTCACACTCCAGAATATGAATGGCCGATTTGGCGCGCAGCGCGGCAATGGCAAAAGACATGGCAATGCGATGGTCGTGAAACGTGCGAATATCGCCACCACCAAACTCCCCGCCCTCGATAACAATGCCATCGTCAAGCACCTGCGCCTGAATACCCAGGGTCTGCAAGCCCTCGGCCATGGCCGCAATGCGGTCGCTTTCCTTGACCCTGAGTTCCTGCGCGCCGCGTAACACGGTCGTACCCCGGGCACAGGCTGCTGCAATAAACAGCACGGGAAACTCGTCGATGGCCAGCGGCACTTGCTCCAACGGAATTTCAACCCCGTTGAGCGGCGCAGACTTAACCCGAATATCGGCAACAGGCTCGCCCCCGACCTCACGCTGATTGTCTACCGTGATGTCTGCACCCATCAGGCGCAGGATGTTGAGCACACCAATTCGCGTGGGGTTGATGCCCACGTGCGTCAGCAGCAGGTCCGAATCCGGCGCGATTGTGGCGCCCACGAGCAAGAAAGCAGCAGAGGATATATCTGCAGGAACATCAATATCACAGGCGGTCAGGGTGCCACCGCCGCGCAATGTGCAGCGATTGGCGCTGCGCTGCACGGGATAGCCAAAGCCGCTGAGCATGCGCTCGGTATGATCGCGGGTGGGCGCAGGCTCAGTCACGCTGGTTTCGCCCTCGGCATACATACCCGCCAGCAACACACAGGACTTCACCTGCGCACTGGCCATAGGCAGGTGATAGTCGATACCGTGCAACGGCTTGCCGCCCGCGATGCGCAGGGGTGGCTTACCGCCGGGCTCGGCGGTAATGCTAGCGCCCATTTCAGTCAATGGATCGATCACGCGCCCCATCGGACGGCCGCACAACGATACATCGCCGGTCAGTTCGCTATCGAAGGCCTGCCCTGCCAGTAATCCGGCGAGTAATCGCATGCCGGTGCCGGCATTGCCAACATCCAGCGCCACTGCGGGCCGCTGCAACCCATGCATACCAACCCCGTGAACGACCACCCGGCCCTGCTCGGGCCCCTCGATACGTACTCCCATCGCGCGAAACGCAGCAACAGTAGCCAGTGCGTCCTCGCCTTCCAGAAAACCCGATACCCTGGTGACGCCCTGGGCAATCGCACCCAGCATAATCGAGCGATGTGAGAGTGATTTGTCCCCGGGAACGCGGGCTTCACCGCGTAAAACGCCACCGGCATCGGCTATGAATTTCATGGTCGTTTGTCTCTTAACGATTGGGCCATCATTGACTGCAGATGGCACAGAACATCTGGCGCACTGCCACGCCTACTTACCCTGTGATCTTGCCACCAGGATGTCGGCGAAGTGATCCCGCGCCTGCTTGGCCCGACTAAACGTGTTCTGCAGGGCCTGGCTGTCACTGCGCTCTACCGCATCGCGCAGCGTCGCCAGGTGAGCGCCAAAGTGATCGATCGCCACCAGCAGTGCATCGCGATTGGCCAGTGCGATATCTCGCCACATCACCGGGTCACTGGAAGCGATACGCGTGAAATCGCGAAAACCGCCGGCCGCGCAACGAAAAATCGCATCGCTGTTGGGCGCCGCCGCCAACGCGTCCACCAGTGTATAGGCCAGCACATGAGGAAGATGGCTGGTTGCCGCCAGCACTGCATCGTGCGTGTCGACATCCATATCAACGACTTCCGCACCCGTTGCTTCCCACATCTGACGCACCAATGCGACCGCCGCAGGGTCGTTGCCAGGCTCGGGCGTCAGGATGACGCGATGATTCACAAACAGGGAGACATCCGAGGCCTCGACGCCGCTACGCTCTGACCCCGCGATGGGGTGGCCAAGCACCAGCTTCGCCGGCATCTCACCAGCAACGCGCAGCGCCGTGGCGCGCAGGTTGCCCTTCACGCTGGCGACATCGGTAATCACCGGGCCATCGCCATCGGCCATTGGCAGGATGGTTTCTAACAGGTCAGACACGGTGAGCGTGGGAGCACACAGCACCAGGATGTCCGCCTGGCTGACGGCCTGTGCTACATCCAGCGTGTACTCGTCGATAATGCCCAGCTCAAGACCGCGTTGCAGCGACGGCTCCCGGTAACCACAGCCGATGATCCTGTCGCTAAACCCACTGCTGCGCAGGGCGCGCGCCAACGAGCCGCCGATCAGGCCCAGGCCGAGCACCACCACCGTGGGTTTTGCAACTGACACTACAGTACAGCCTGCGGATAGGAACCCAGGGTTTTGAGCATAATAGACTGCTCCTGCAGGCCGTTGAAAATCTCGATGACTTTCTCGTCCTGCACATGCCCCTCGAACTCGATGAAAAATACATAGGCCCACTTCTCGGTTCGGGAGGGCCGCGAATCGATTCGGGTCAGGCTGACGTTTGCCTTGCGAAACGGCTCCAGCAGGCCAAACAATGCGCCCGGACGATTGCGACTGGAGACAATGATCGAAGTTTTATCGCGCCCTGACGGCGGAACATCCTCACGCCCGATGACCAAAAAGCGTGTTGTGTTGTCTGCGTAGTCTTCTATGTTGCTGGCAAGTTTGTGCAGCCCATACAGTTCTGCTGCTATCTCGCCGGCCACGGCGGCGATCGCGGGATCTTCTGCGGCACGGCGCGCCGCTTCGCCATTACTGCTCACTGCCTCGCGCTCAACATTGGGCCAGTGCGCATCCAGCCAGTTGCGGCACTGGGCAAGCGCCTGCTGATGGGCGCAGATGCGGGTGATCTGCTCTGCTGAGGAATCGGGAGAAGCCAGTAAATGATGCGTAATGCGCATCTCAACTTCACCGGCGATCTTCAGCGATGAATCCATGAAGTTATCGAGGGTGTGATTGACCATGCCCTCGGTAGAGTTCTCTACCGGTACGACGCCATAGTGACACTCACCGGAGTTGACCTGGGCAAACACGCTGTCGATGGTCGGGTGCGGCACGCAGATTGCCGCGTGTCCGAAATGCTTGATGGCAGCGGCCTGGGTAAACGTGCCTTCCGGGCCGAGATAGGCCACGCGCAGTGGCTTTTCCAGCGCGAGACAGGCAGACATCACCTCACGAAAAATATGCGCAACGGTTGAGCCGTCAAGCGGGCCCGTATTGCGCGCGATGATGCGCTCGAGCACCTGCGCCTCACGCTCGGGGCGATAATAGATAACGTCTTCACCACTGTCGCCGCGCGCGTGTGCTTCGGCCTGTTTGATTTCAGCCACGCGCTGGGCGCACTGGGCGCGGCGATTGAGCAGCAGCTGGATTTCCTGGTCAATCGCATCGATATCGGTTCTGACCTGTTCGAGGTCTCTGGCGTCGGACATAGCTCAGGCTCACCCGTGACGTTGTTCGAAGTCCTGCATGAAGGCGATCAGGGCGTCCACCGCATCTTCACCGACCGCGTTATAGATACTGGCACGCATACCGCCGACAGAGCGATGGCCTTTCAGATTGAGTAACCCAGCCGCCTCGGACTCGGCGAGAAAAGTGTTGTCCAACGCCGCATCGGCCAGGGTAAACGGCACGTTCATGAGTGAACGACTGGCAAGCTCTACGGGGTTGGCATAGAAACCGCTGTCATCAATCGCCGCGTAGAGTTTTCCCGCCTTGCGCCGGTTCAGCGCCTCCATGGCCGTCAAACCGCCCTGCTCTTCGATCCACGCAAATACCAGGCTCGCCAGGTAGATGGCATACGTGGGCGGGGTGTTGTACATGGAGTCGTTGTCGGCCATCACCTGCCAGTTCAGCATCGCGGGGCAGGCATCGCTCGCCTGGCCCAACACGCTGCGCCGCACGATCACAATGGTCAGGCCTGCCGGGCCGATGTTTTTCTGCGCGCCGGCATAGATGACGTCATGTTGGCTCACATCGATAGGGCGCGACAGGATGGTCGAGGACATATCCGCCACCAGCGGCACGTCCACCTGCGGCGCCCAGAAAAACTCGACGCCGCCGATCGTCTCATTGGGCGTGTAGTGCAGATAGGCCGCGTTGCTGTCCAGCGCCCAGCTCTGTTGCGCTGGAATGGTAGAAAAGTTGGTCTGCTCAGAACTGGCAGCGACGTTGACCTGTCCGAAGCGTCGTGCCTCGGCAATGGCTTTTTTCGACCATTGCCCGGTATTAAGGTAATCGGCGCTGTGTTTGCCGCCCAGCAGATTCAGTGGTACCGCCGCGAACTGGGTGCTCGCACCGCCTTGCAAAAACAGCACGGCATAATCGTCGGAAATACTGAGCAAACGGCGCAGTGCATTTTCTGCGGTTTCGGCGATGCCCACGATTTCGGTGCTGCGATGGCTCATCTCCATGATCGAGAGGCCGCGGCCGTGCCAATCGAGCATTTCCTGTGCGGCCGTCTCTAAAACTGATTCGGGCAATGCCGCGGGGCCGGCGCAAAAATTGTACTTACGGGTCATACACTGTCGTCCTGAAAGGTTACCTTAAAAATAAGCGGCAGCACGTCGGACGTTACCGCCGTGATTCGCTGCTGCCGTCGTGTCCAGTTGCTGCTCTATAACACTGCGCCGGGCGGGCTGTCGTGTCGCCGCTTGCCCGAGTTTTCCATTGTCATCGCAAACGCCCGCGGGTTTCCAACAGGCAACGCTGTAGCGCGCCCTCGGAGGAACAGCCCTGCACAAACCGGCCTCTGCTGCATGCGCGTGCGGCGCTTACTCAGGCTGGGAGGTGTTGTCTTCCTCGTTGCCATCGCTGCCGGCGTCTTCGTGATTCGCGTCATCGGCGCTGGCGGGGCCGCTGGCATCAACGCCAGCAGGCGCATCACCGGACAGGCTTGACAGCGCTTCCTCGGGCTCGTCGATACGTTCAACGCCGACCAGCGTCTCCCCTTCTTTAGTGCGCACAACGCGTACGCCCTGGGTGTTACGCCCCTGCTCAGAGACCTCATCGGTGCGTGTGCGCACCAGGGTGCCCTGGTTGGAGATCAGCATCAGCTCATCGCCGGGGAATACCTGTACAGCGCCCACCATGCGGCCGTTGCGTTCGGAGCACTGCATCGCAATGACCCCCTTGTTACCGCGCCCCTTGGTCGGGAAATCCTCCACCGCGGTGCGTTTGCCATAACCGGTTTCAGATACAGTGAGCACCTTGCCGCCCTCGGCGGGGATAATCAAAGAGATCATCTGGTGATCCCTGCCGAGCTTGATACCACGCACACCACGGGCGGTGCGCCCCATTGCCCTGACATCGGTCTCGCGAAAACGCACGGCCTTGCCTTCACTCGAAAGCAACATGACGTCGCAGCTGCCGTTGGTGATGGCGGTGCCTACCAGCACGTCGCCTTCTTCGAGCTCCAGCGCCCGGAGACCAACACTGCGCTGTCGCGCAAAATCTGTCAGTGCCGTTTTCTTTACGGTGCCATTTAGCGTCGCCATGAAAATAAAGTGGCCCTCGGTGTAATCCTGCACTGGCAGTATCGAGGTAACGCGCTCGCCCTCTTCCAGCGGTAACAGGTTCACCATTGGCCTGCCACGTGAATTACGCCCGGCCACGGGAATCTGGTAAACCTTGAGCCAGTACACTTTGCCCATGTTGGAGAAACAAAGGATGGTATCGTGCGTGCTGGCAATGAGCAGGTGCTCGACGAAATCCTCGTCTTTCACTGCGGTGGCAGACTTGCCCATCCCGCCGCGCCGCTGCGCCTGGTAGTCCGTCAAGGGCTGCGTCTTCGCATAGCCGCCATGCGATATGGTCACCACGCGGTCTTCCTCGGTGATGAGGTCCTCCGCGGTGAGGTCGTGTTGCGATGAGGTGATTTCCGTTCGGCGTTCGTCGCCATACTCCGTGGCGACATCCTCCAGCTCTTCGCGAATCACCGCCTTGAGTCGCTCAGGGTCCGACAGTATCTCGAGATAACCGGAGATTTCTTTCAGCCGTTCCTCGTATTCATTGAGGAGTTTTTCGTGCTCAAGGCCCGTCAAACGGTGCAAGCGTAAATCGAGAATCGCCTGCGCCTGGGCAGGTGACAAGTGGTACTGGCCATCATGCAGGCCGAAGCTGGGTTCCAGTTCATCCGGGCGGCAGGCATCGGCGCCTGCTCGCTCGAGCATGCCCATCACATCACCGGGTGCCCAGCTGCGTGCGATGAGTTTTTCACGCGCCTCGTTCGGGCTGGGTGATTCCTTGATCAGGGCGATCACAGGATCGATATTGGCCAGCGCAATCGCCAGGCCTTCAAGCAAATGGCCGCGTTCACGTGCCTTGCGCAGCAGGTAGACGGTTCTGCGCGTGACGACCTCGCGACGATGACGGATAAACGCTTCAATGATTTGTTTGAGATTGAGGATCTTCGGCTGGCCGTCCACCAGCGCCACCATGTTGATCCCGAACACCGATTGCAGTTGCGTCTGCGCATAGAGATTGTTGAGCACTACATCGCCCATTTCACCACGGCGCAATTCAATGACCACGCGCAGACCGTCTTTGTCAGACTCATCGCGCAGCTCGGTAATGCCCTCTATTTTCTTTTCCTTGACCAGTTCGGCAATACGCTCGATCAGGCGCGCCTTGTTCAGCTGGTAGGGAATCTCATGGATGATGATGGTGTCTTTGTTTTTCTTTTCATCGCTGATGACCTCGGCGCGCGAGCGCACGTAGATACGCCCGCGTCCCGTGCGGTAGGCCTGCACAATACCGGCACGCCCGTTGATGATGGCGCCGGTGGGGAAATCCGGCCCGGGAATGTACTCGATCAATTCATCCACGGTGAGATCCGGGTTGGCCATCAAGGCCAGGCAGCCGTTAATCACCTCGCGCAGATTGTGCGGCGGGATGTTGGTTGCCATGCCAACCGCGATACCACTGGAACCATTGATCAGCAGGTTGGGAACGCGCGTGGGCAGCACCGAGGGTATGCGTTCGGTACCGTCGTAGTTATCGACAAAGTCGACGGTTTCCTTGTCGAGGTCAGAGAGCAGCGAATGCGCCATCTTGCGCATGCGGATCTCGGTGTAACGCATGGCGGCGGCGTTATCGCCGTCTATCGAGCCGAAGTTGCCCTGGCCATCTACCAGCATGTAGCGCAGTGAAAAGGGCTGGGCCATCCTGACGATGGTTTCGTACACCGCGGAGTCACCGTGCGGGTGATACTTACCAATGACATCACCCACCACGCGAGCGGACTTCTTGTAGCCTTTGTTCCAGTCGTTATTGAGTTCGTTCATCGCAAACAGGACGCGCCGATGCACCGGCTTGAGCCCGTCCCGCACATCCGGCAGGGCCCGACCCACAATCACGCTCATGGCGTAATCCAGGTAGGACTGTTTCATCTCGTCTTCGATATTGACCGGGACGACTTCTTTGGCTATCTCACCCATGTAGAATGGCTTCCTCGAACGCGCTCGGGCTAGGTTTTGAAGTACAACTGCGCAAGCCTGGAAACGCGTCGCAAAGACCGCCCCCAGGGCCCTGGCCAAGCCCCAAAACAAAGGCGAGATTATACGGGAAGACCCCCCTCAACCGCTATGTTTTTAGGGAATTTGCGCAGCGTATGAGCCACCTTTATCCGATAACGGTTATACTTTCGCGCTCGCGCGCAGCGCGCTTGCCCGAAATGCACTTTCCGGCCCGCTAAAGGGCTGGAATCCGAGGGAAAATAGCCATGAGCCCTTCTCCAGGCGTTGCCGACACGCTCATTCATGCCCGCTGGGTGGTTCCGGTGGTTCCTACCGGCGTGGTGCTGGAAAACTACAGTGTTGCCATCACCCAGGGGCGCATCACGGGGCTGCTGCCGCAACATGAAGCCGCGGGCATTGACGCGCAGGACGTGATCGAACTGCCCACACAGGCATTACTGCCGGGCCTGATCAACTGCCACGGTCACGCCGCCATGACGCTCCTGCGCGGCTATGCCGACGACCAGCCGCTGATGCCATGGCTGGAGGAGCATATCTGGCCCGCTGAAGCGCAACATGTCAGTGAACGGTTTGTGGCGGACGGGGTGGAACTGGCTATCGCCGAAATGCTGCGCTCGGGCACCACCACATTCAGCGACATGTATTTTTTCCCCAATTTTACCGCGGCCACGGCCGAGCGCCTGCGCATGCGCTGCCAGATCACCTTTCCGGTGTTTGATTTTCCCACGGCGTGGGGCCAGAACGCGGACGACTACATCAGCAAGGGCCTGGCACTGCGCGACGATTTCAAGCACAGCGACCTGATCAGTATCGCCTTTGGTCCGCACGCACCGTATACCGTTGCACGTGACGTACTGGCCAGAATCTCCACACTGGCCGCTGAACTTGACTCTGTCGTGCACATCCACCTGCACGAAACCAGCGCAGAAGTGTTGCGCGCCGTAGAAGAACACGGCGAGCGGCCGCTGGATTCACTGCACGCCATGGGCCTGATCGGACCGCGCAGCCAGTGCGTACACATGACAGACCTGGGCGATCAGGACATCCAGCTGCTTGCTGCAAGCGCAGCCCATGTCATCCACTGCCCGCAGTCCAATATGAAGCTGGCCTCGGGCACCTGTCCGGTGGCAACACTGCTCGAGCGGGGCGTAAACGTTGCCCTGGGCACCGATTCAGCCGCCAGCAATAACGATCTCAACCTGTTCGGTGAGATGCAGGCCGCGGCTTTACTGGCAAAGCTCGAACGCAGGGATGCAACGGCCCTGCCGGCTTCCCAGGCGCTGGCGATGGCCACGATCAATGGCGCACGCGCCCTCGGGCGGGAGCAGGACCTGGGCAGTATCGAAGTCGGCAAGCTGGCTGACCTGATCAGCGTGGACCTGTCCGGGCCCGAAACACAGCCCGTTTACAATCCGCTGTCGCAACTGGTGTACGCCTGTAACGGCAGCCAGGTCGCCAATAGCTGGGTCGCCGGGGAGCGCGTGATGATCGATCGGGAACTGGTTCACGTGGATCTGGCAGACTTGAACGTGCGGGTCAGTGCCTGGCGTGAACGAATCAACGGAGGTGGAAAATGAATCGCGGTGCCAACGTCGACCCTGCCGAGATCGCCAAATTCGAAGAGCTGGCCTCGCGCTGGTGGGACCGCAACAGCGAGTTCAAACCGCTGCATGACATCAACCCGCTGCGCGCCAACTTCATTGATGAGCACTCGCCCGTAGCAGGCAGGACGCTGCTGGATGTTGGCTGCGGCGGCGGCATCCTTGCTGAATCCATGGCCCAGCGCGGTGCCACTGTCACCGGCATCGATATGGGCGAGGCGCCGCTGGCCGTTGCGCGACTGCACTTGCTGGAGTCCGGTGTAGACGTGGACTACCTGCAATCGACTGCCGAGGATCTTGCCGCTGCGCATCCCGGGCACTTCGATATTGTCTGCTGCCTGGAGATGCTCGAGCATGTTCCGGAACCCGACAAGGTCATTGCCGCCTGTGCGGAGCTGACACAACCGGGGGGCTCCCTGTACTTTTCAACCATCAATCGCAACCCCAAAGCCTATGCGTTTGCGATTATCGGTGCCGAGCACATTCTGCAGCTACTGCCTGTTGGCACGCATGAGTACGATAAATTCATCAAGCCTTCGGAGTTGGCAGGCTGGATCCGCGCTGCGGGCCTGGCGCTGGATGGCATGACCGGGCTCACCTACAACCCACTGACCAGGCGCTACCGCCTGAACCCGCGCGACGTTAGCGTGAACTACATGGTGCGCGCGGTGAAACCCCTGTGAGCAGCACACCCAGCGGCTTCCCGCCACGCCTGAAAGCCGTGCTGTTCGACCTGGACGGCACGCTGGTTGATACCGCCGACGAATTCGTACCGGTCGTGCAACGCTTGCGCGCCGAGCACGGCCTGGGGGCCATGGACGCCGATCGCATTCGCGCCTCGGTGTCCAATGGAGCACGTGCGCTTGTTGCGCTGGGCCTGGGCCTGAACGAAAACGACCCGACCTTCGAGAACCAGCGCTTGCGGCTACTCGAGCTCTACAGCGAGGTCCTGGGCACACTGGCCAGCCCCTATCCCGGCATTCCCGAACTGTTGCAGGCGCTGGCGCAGCGCGGCATCGCCTGGGGCATTGCCACCAACAAGCCGAAACCGTTTACCGGCCCCCTGCTGCGTGAATTAAACCTGCAACCGGCTGCCGGCAGCGTGGTCTGCCCCGAAGACGTCAACGACCGCAAGCCACATCCCGAAAGCCTCTACCGCAATTGTCTCGAGCTCAACTGCAAGCCCAGCGAGGCCATTTACGTGGGCGACCATGTGCGCGACATCGAGGCCGGACGGCGCGCCGGTATGTTTACCATTGCTGCCGCTTATGGCTATATCGAAGCACACGACAGCGCAGAGCGCTGGGGCGCCGATGCCTGTGTTGCCGACAGCCACGCACTGGGCGCCTTCATCCTGGACGCCATCGACGGGAGACTCCCATGAAAACAGTACGCGCACCCCAGGGTTACCAGGCAAAGCCCGGCTACCTTGCGGGTAAAAACATTCTTGTCACCGGAGCAGGGGACGGTATCGGCCGGGCTGCGGCCAAAACCTATGCCGATCACGGCGCAACAGTGCTGCTGCTGGGGCGCACTGCCAGCAAACTCGAAGCGGTCTACGATGAAATTGAAGCGGCGGGCAATGCCAAGCCGGCCATCATCGAGATGGACCTGTCCAGCGCGCCGCCGCAGAGCTACCTTAATCTGGCGGACGCACTGGCGGCGGAGTTCGACCATCTCGACGGACTCCTGCACAACGCCGCCTTGCTCGGCGAGCGCACGCCTTTAAACAACGCCAGCTATGACAAATGGCAGGAAGTGATGCACGTCAACGTCAACGCGCAGTTCATTCTGACACAGGCGCTGATGCCGCTGCTGCAACAGGCGCCCAGTGCATCCATTGTGCTGACCTCTTCCGGCGTGGGTCGGGAAGGGCGCGCCTACTGGGGCGCGTATGCAGTGTCGAAGTTCGCCACCGAAGGTTATATGCAAATTCTTGCGCAGGAACTGGAAAACACCTCGCGCATACGCGTGAATTCGCTCAATCCCAAAGGCACCAACACCGCCATGCGGCGCAGTGCCTATCCGGCAGAAAATCCATCGAACAACCCCTCACCCGACGACATCATGGGGGTCTACCTGTTCCTCATGAGCGATGACAGCCTGGGCGTTACCGGCCAGGCATTTGACGCACGCTGAGTCTGGCGGGGGCTGGCGGCAACAACCCCGGAAGCTAGCGGGACTTCGGTGAGCGCCGGGTCTTGGCCGCCACACCGCGGCCCTTGCGTTTGCCAAACTGGCGCTCCATGGCCTCCCGCTCTTTTACCGAACCGCGGCGCAATGCCTTGGGCGGCAACCCCGCCATGCGATACAGCGATTTGACTTCTTTTGGGTCCATCTCTGTCCACTGCCCCTGCTTCACCCGCGACGGGATGAACACGTCGCCATAGCGCACTCGCTTGAGCCGCGACACGGTGAGCCCCTGGGACTCCCACAGGCGGCGCACTTCGCGATTGCGGCCTTCCATGAGCACCACGTAATACCAGCGATTAATGCCATCTTTATCGCCACCACCATCCTGAATGTCGGTGAAACGCGCCACGCCATCGTCGAGCATCACCCCTTCAAGCATGTGCTGGAGCATCTCGGGACGCACATCGCCCATCACACGCACCATGTATTCGCGCTCAATATTGGCAGAGGGATGCATCAAGGCATTGGCAAGGTCACCGTCGGTCGTAAAAAGCAGCAGGCCTGAGGTGTTGAAGTCCAGTCGGCCGATAGAAATCCAGCGGCCTGACTTGAGCTTCGGCAAACGCTCGAACACGGTGCGGCGGCCTTCGGGATCGCTGCGCGTGGTGACCTCGGCCACGGGCTTGTGATACAGGATGCAGCGCGTTTCATCCTGCGGCTGGCGCTCCAGCGATTTGCCGTCCAGGCTCAGGCGGTCTTTGTTGGTGACGCGATCGCCAAGGGAGGCTTTCTTGCCATTGACTGACACACGACCGGCCTCGATCCAGCGCTCCATTTCGCGACGCGAGCCCAGTCCAGTGCGGGCAAGTACCTTTTGTAGTTTCTCACCCGCAGGTGGTCTGGATAGGTTGTCGTCCACCGCAGGCTGTTCTGGCAGAGGTGTTGGCGACCCGGGTGTTGCCGACCCGGGTTTTCGCTTCTGGGGTGTTCGCGACGTGGCACCACCCCTGGGTGGCTTGCCGCGGGAATGAGAAGGCATGGCTTTAGCTCTGTGACTCGGGCTTGGCAGACTCGACATCAGCGGCGCCGGCAGGTGCCTGCTGCTGCGGCGCGGGATCGCCCTCTGACAGCGCGGTTTCCACATCAACCGCAGGCGCTTCCGTCAGAGGCTCGCCGGCGCGTGACTCCAGGGCCTGGGCTGCCTCAGACAAGGACAGGCCCTGAGGCGCATCTTCGGCGCGCTGCGCTGGCGGGTTACCCTCGCCAGCTTCATCACTGTTTCGACTGTCTTCGCCGCGCTCATCGCTGATGGCAGCACCGGCCTGAGTCTCAGGCCGCGCAGTAGTGTCCTGCACGTCAGACTGTGATGCCGACCCCGCCGCGCTGTCATCGCCCTGGGCCGGGTTGCCGACGTTGGCATCGCCAGCGCCGTCAACGTCATCCCGCACCGGCGCGTGCCCCTGCGTCACGATGGGTACAACTTCTCCGATTGCAGCAGGAACATGTTCCGTGCCGCCCACCACCGTCAAGCCCGGAGCGGCCTCTTTCGATTCAGACAGGCCCTCCGGCAGCGGTTCACTGAAGCCCAGCTCCGCGTTGAGCGTATCTAGGTCGCGAATTTCCGCCAGGGCAGGCAGTTGGTCCAGGCTCTTGAGATTAAAGTAATCCAGAAACAGTTTGGTCGTGGCGTACATTGCGGGCCTGCCGGGGACATCGCGGTGGCCAACAACGCGAATCCACTCTCGCTCGTGCAGCGTCTTGATGATATTGGAGCTGACCGCAACGCCGCGGATTTCTTCAATCTCGCCACGCGTAATGGGCTGTCGATAGGCGATTAGTGCCAGTGTTTCCAACAGTGCGCGGGAGTATCGCTGGGGGCGCTCATGCCACAGGCGCGCCACCCACGGACTGAGATTCTGCCGCACCTGGAAGCGAAACCCGCTGGCGACCTCGGTCAGCTCAAAGCCGCGGCCCTCACAACGCTCTGCCACTTCCTGCAGCGCTTCACGAATCGCGGATTTTTCGGGGCGCTCGGCCTCTTCGAACAAATCCGCCAGTTGCGCCACGGTCATCGCCTTGCCTGCGGCCAGCAGCGCGCCTTCCAAAATCTGCACCAGACCTGTTTCAGACATATTACTCGGACCTTGCCTTGACGTGGATGGGACCAAAACTCTCCGTTTGCACAACTTCCACCAGCGCTTCCTTGATCAGTTCCATGACGGCCAGGAAGGTGACCACAACACCCAGACGACCCTCTTCTGCCTTGAACAGGGCAACAAAGGGTACAAACTGCTGGCCGCTCAAGGCGTCGAGCACCTGGCTCATACGTTCGCGCGTGGACAGCGCCTCACGCTGGATGTGATGGCTTTCAAACATGTCGGCCCTGCGCAGGACCTCTCCCAGCGCAACAAGCAATTCACGCATATCGACATCGGGGTCGGGCTGGGTACGCTGGATTTCCGGCGGCCTGGCACTGCCCACCCAGGTGTCGCGCTCCAGGCGCGGAACCTCTTCGATATCTTCTGCCGCCTTCTTGAAGCGCTCATACTCCTGCAAACGGCGGATAAGCTGTGCGCGCGGGTCTTCTTCGTCCTCTTCAACTTCCGAAGAGCGTGGCAGCAGCATGCGCGACTTGATTTCCGCCAACATGGCGGCCATCAGCAGGTATTCGGCGGCGAGCTCGAACCGCATGGAATCCATCAGTTCGACGTACTGCATGTATTGTTCAGTGATCCGCGAAACGTCGATTTCCAGGATATCCAGGTTTTGCCGACGAATCAGGTACAGCAGCAAATCCAGCGGCCCCTCGAAGGCCTCGAGAAACACTTCCAGCGCTTGCGGCGGGATATACAGGTCTTTGGGGAGTTCGGTGATGGCTTGCCCCATCACCACGGCGAACGGCATCTCGCCCTGTTGCGGCTGCGCGAGCGTGGTCGGCCCCGGAGAGTCAACCGGCTTATCCGTCATTGGGGAATCCGATTCGTTGGCTGACACGATGCCTCACCTGTTATTTTCACCGCAACAGTATACCCCAGGATTCCCGAAAAGGCGCGTAACTTGACAGGGAGCCGAGTACGCGAGGCGGCCTTGCGGGTCGGCCGGACGGCACCCTGCCCCAGCCTGCACCACTGGCCGCCACGCGACACATAACTGCCACAAAAACTTCACCGCAACTTAGCGTGAGCGTCACTTCGCCAGCATAGGCTCAAACTTGTCGCTACCGGCCACCACGGCCCGGGGCACGCCATCCAATGCCTTTAAAAACACGGAGTCCCATCACATGGAACATGATGAAGAAAGCACAAATACCTCTGGCAACCGCCCCTTTAACGAAGTTTTGAGTGCGCGGGCCTCACGCCGCAAGTTTATGACCGGCGGTCTTGCCGCTGCGGCAGGCAGCTTCATTCTGCCGAGCGCCGCAAGCGCAAAGAACAAGCACGACGATGATGACAAGTTCCAGTCACGCTGGGATCGAGACGACGATCACGATGAAGACCGCTGGGATCGGCGCGATAGTTCAATAGAATTTGAGCCGGTCACTGTGGCCCAGGGCAATGGACCCGAGCCCTCTATTTCTGAGGACTATGAATACCAGGTATTGATCCCATGGGGCACCCCGCTACGCTCGGGCATCGCCGAATACACTGGAGATCCGAACACCCGCCCTACTGCCTATGAACAGGAAAACATGATCGGCATTGGGCACGACGGAATGCATTTTTTCCCGTTGCGGCATCGTGGGCGCAACCGTGAGGGCATCCTGGCCATCAACCACGAGTTTGGCGGCAACTCTCACATACTGGGCAAAGATTCACCGGAATCGGATGACGACATTCGGCTTTCGCAGGCCGCGCACGGCGTATCAATGGTGCACATCCGCAAACGCCGCGGCAGATGGACGGTGGTAAAAGACAGCTACTTCAATCGCAGAATCACACCCAACACACGCGTGAGATTCAGTGGCCCGGTGAGCGGCTACGAGGTCATACAACCAGAGTCCGAAGCGCGAGGCACGGTGAACAACTGCGCCAGCGGCCCGACTCCGTGGGATACCTACCTGACGTGCGAGGAAAACTTCAATGGCTACTTCGGCGACAGCATTGGTGCCTGGGTGCCCACCGAAGAACAGGCGCGCTATGGCTTTTCTGCGGGCGGGTTTGGCTATGGTTGGGAAGGACACAGTTCTGACCGACGTTTCGACCTGGCGGAAGCGGAAATCTCCCGAGAAGACAATCGCTTTGGCTGGGTCGTTGAAATCGATCCCATGCGCCCCTGGCTTGCCCCGGTCAAACGCACCGCACTGGGCCGCTTCAAGCATGAACAGGCCACTGTTGTTGTGGGCCGAGGTAAACGGGTTGTCGTCTATATGGGAGATGACCAGCGCTTCGACTATATCTACAAGTTTGTGTCGGACGGAAACTGGCGCGCAATGCGTGCGCGCGGGCTGAGTCCGCTGGATCACGGCAAACTGTACGTCGCCCGCTTCAACGATGATGGCACAGGCGACTGGCTGGAACTGACCAACGAGCACCCCGCGCTCGCGGAGCGGTTCGGCTATGGGGATGAGGGTCAGGCGAATGTGCTCACGTATGCGCGCATAGCGGCCGACCTGCTTGGCGCAACGCCGATGGACCGACCGGAGTGGATCAGCGTTGCTCCCAACCAGGACGTCTTCTGCACGTTGACCAACAACAGTCGGCGTGACGAACCTAATGCTGCAAACCCATTGGCCCCGAACAATGATGGCCACATTATTCGCTGGCGCGACACACGCAACCACACCGGACTGACGTTCAACTGGGATATCTTCGTCTTCGCCCAGGATACCCATGGCGACGGCGACGAGCGTACCTTCAGCGATCCGGATGGAATCTGGATCGACCCCAATGGCCGCCTGTTCATACAAACTGACGGCACCCAGCAGAAAGGTCTCAACAACCAGATGCTGGTCGCAAGCGCCTATGATCGCGGTGACTCCCAGGATCTGGACATCAAAAGACTGTTCACCGGGGTAACTGATGACGAAATCACTGGAATCACAGTGACGCCAAATCAACGCACGATGTTCATCAACACGCAGCATCCGGGCAACGGGGAGCCGACAGCGACCAACTTTCCCGCACCTACGGACGGCGTCACAGTACCACGGGATTGCACCATCGTTATCAGCCGCAAAGATGGAGGGATAGTCGGTTCGTAGGCCCGGCGGACAAAGCAAGGCTGCGCGAGGTATCGCCAGAGACTAGCAATATCTCTCGCGCCGCCCTGTCAGGGGGCGTCCAGGAGAACCTGGCGTCTCCGCATCCCAAACCACTGCGGTGCGCACTTGCGCAGAACAGCAATCCCCGGCGCGCACACTAGAGCATTCGGGCGAGTCGAATTCGAAGGACGTGGACGCCGCGCAACTTTATTCACAATCATCACGGGAATTTCCCATCCAACAAGGAGAAACACCATGGGCCTCGGTGGCATTGGTATCTGGCAGCTCGTCATAATCTTGCTGATCGTAGTGACATTGTTCGGGAGCAAAAGACTCGCCGCCCTTGGCAGCGATCTCGGTAGCGCAGTTGGCGGATTCAGGCGCGGCGCCAACAACGAGGGGGAGCGGGAAACAGACAGCGACCCACGGGAGTCGCCGGGCTGACTGCGCCTGCTGGCCGAAGCAGGCGATTGTTGGCTTGCGCACCCAGTCAGGCCGGCTTCGGCGTATTCAACGCACGCGCATTATCGCGCAGTATCAGCTGTTTCTGGGCGGCATCAAACTGCTCCAACTCGGCCAGGTAATCCAGTGGCTGCGGCATGCCCTCGATATGCGGCCAGTCGGAGCCAAAGATGACGCGGTCAACGCCCATATAGTGGGCGACCTCATTCACATCGTCTTCCCAGAAGGGATTGATCCAGACGTGTTTCTTGAACAGCTCACCGGGATCCTCTGCGTAATAGCCACGCATGCGATCGCGGCTCTGGCGCAATTTGCGAAACAGGTCGGGCAGGTATTCTGCCCCATTCTCTATGGATGCCAGGCGCAGGTTGGGGAAGCGCTCAAACAGCTTTTCATAAGCCAAGGTGATGAGAAAATCATACGCGGCACGCTCAATATTGAAGTGCTTGATATTGGGCGAGAATACACCGCCATTGAAGTCTGCTGAAAAACCGTCTTGTACATAGCCCTGCGTCGTGTAACCGGAATCGGCCGCGTGAATGACCAGCGTAATTCCCGACTCGTTCAGGCGCGACCAGAACGGGTCAAACATCGGGTCAGCCGGTGAACGGGTACTGCCGTCTGCCAGCGTGATGGCCGCCGGGCGCATGCACACCACGGTGGCGCCCTGCTGCAGCGCCCATTCCAGCTCCTGGCAGGCCCAGTCTACATCACACAGCGACAAATACGGGGCGGCAAAGATCCGACCCTTGTAGTTACAGCCCCAGTCTTCGTCCAGCCACCGGTTGAATGCCGTAAACTGTGTCTTAACCGCCTCGGTGTCGTGCTTGAGAAGCTCCTCGTAGAGCACGCCGAGCGTCGGAAAAAGCCAGACCGCTTCCAGCCCCTGCTCCGTCAGTTTGGCAATGCGCGCATCGTTATTCATGTAATAGTCGGGCAGTGGTTCGTGCGCCTGCATGCGCTGGATGTCCTCCTCGGTCAGTTCCTTGCCGTGCAGGTATGGCGCTATCGAACCGGGCAGAGAGATCGGATTCCAGGTGGGGTTCTTCACCGCACGCGCCAACTTGCCCCCCACAATATGATGCTCGCGTCCGTCAATCGTGGCCCATTGCACACAGCGCGGCTGCATCGCCCTGGGCACGTGCCGCGTAAAGGCATCGCGCGCCTCGTAGTAGTGGTTGTCGGCATCAAACGCGGCGTAGTCGAGGCTGCGTTCATGGGCGGTTTGCGACGTCTGGGCCGACGATGGGTCAATAGCATTCATTCGCGTTCTCCTGTGGATGACCAGATACTAGGCGTTTGCGCTGGCCATTCACATGTCCGCGTCTGCCAACATGCTGGTCTTAAAAGTCAGTTTTACAGACACGGCGCGTGCGTTGAGCCCTGACGATCGCAGGTCGGTTACTACTGGGCTGCCCGGGCCATTGGCTGGCGTGGGACAGTTCGCTGGTTGTGGCCGGTCTGCGGGGCACAACAGCGCCTAGCCGAACACCACCAGCTTGCCCAGTGCAGAGCGCGCCTCGAGTGCGACCAGGCCCTCGACCGCCGCGGCAAAGGGCACAATGCCCGGCGCTGCCACCTGCAGGCGCTGCTCGCGATACAGGTCGCACAGTTGGCTGTGGGCGGCGAGCATCTCGTCATGACCATGCGCACCCACATAAACGCCGACCGCGGCGCAGTTGCGCAGCACCAGTTGTCCGGCATCGGGCTGCCCCCAGGTGCCCGCGGCAAAACCCACCGCCAGCAGGCGTCCACCGGAGGCGGTACACAGCACCGAGCGCGCGTATATCTCACCACCGACCGGATCAAATACGACGTCAGCACCACGACCCTCGGTCAGCCCATTCACCGCTGCGACAAAATCCTGCGCGTGATGGTCTATGACGTGGTCGGCACCGGACTCGCGACAAAATGCCACCTTGGCGGCGCCACCGGCTACGGCGATCACCTTGGCGCCCAGCGCCTTGCCAAGGCGCAGTGCTGCGTTTCCACTACCACCGGCGCCACCGTGCACCAGCAGTGTTTGCCCGGGCTGCAGCTGCGCGCGCGGTTGCAGGGCGACCCAGGCGGTGTGATAAGCAATGGTGAACGCCGCAGCCTGCGCATCGGGCATATCCGATGGCGCCGGGTAGAGGGAGAAATCGGGCGCCAGGCAATACGTTGCCAGCCCTCCGTGGCCATTGTAAAAACCGGTGACCCCCATCACGCGCTCACCGGGCAGGTGCACACTGCCAGGGCCGGCACTCTCGACCACGCCAACCACCTCCTGGCCGGGCACAAAGGGCGCCTCGGGAGTGAACAGGTAAGCACCACGGCACATGAGCACATCGGGCAGGCCCAGGCCCGCAGCGGCAACCCGCAGGCGCACCTCACCCGGGCCGGGCTCGGGCACTTCTCGTTCGCCCAGTGTCAGCACGTCCGCGGGCGCACCCACCGCGGCGGCTGTCCAGGCCTGCATCACAATTTACCGGCCTGAGGTGGTCGGAACGCCCGGCTCAAATCCAGGCGCAGGCATCGGCCGCGACTGCTCATGCACACGGGTACGCTCCTAATCCTCGAATATTGATGGGTCACCTTTGCCCACGCGCAGTATCAGCGGCGTGTCGTCAACGAGATCGACCACGGTGGTCGGCTCCAGCCCGCACCAACCGCCATCAATTACCAAATCCACCTGGTGCTGGAGTAAATCCCTGATCTCGTAGGGGTCGATCAGCGGCAGGTCTTCGCCGGGCAGTATCAGGCTGACGCTCATCAGCGGCTCTCCCAGGTCCTGCAGGAGCGCCTGCGCGATGGCGTTATCGGGCACCCGCAGCCCTACTGTCTTGCGCTTGGGATTCTGCAGGCGGCGCGGCAGTTCCGAGGTCGCCTTGAGAATAAACGTGAACGGGCCGGGCGTGGCGTGGCGCAGCAAGCGGTAGACCCCGTTGCTCACACGGGCATAGGTGGCGATCTCGGACAAGTCTCGGCACACCAGCGTAAAATTGTGTTTGTCATCCAGCTTGCGAATGCGGCGAATCCGGTCCAGCGCGCTCTTGTCGCCAATATGGCAGCCCAGTGCATAGGCGGAATCCGTCGGATAGACCACCACACCCCCGGCGCGAATAATCTCTACCGCATGCCGTACCAGGCGTGCCTGCGGGTTGTCTGGATGTATCTGGAAAAACTGACTCAAGACGAAGCGCCCTCGTCCGGGGCAGACTGCCAACGCTGCCAGACACCGCGCAGGCCTTCATGCCGGGGTGTTTCCACCCCCAGCGGCGCAGCATACGGCCCGTCGCGGTGAAAGTCGCTTCCAATGGACACCTCCAGGTCATACTCCCGGGCCAGGCGCCGCAACTGCGTCATTTGCTCAGGCGTTTGGCGCCCACTGCGGATTTCAATCGCACTGCCACCAGCAGCGACAAAGGCCATCACCAGCCGCCGCAGCTTCATGCCGGTAAACTTGTACTTGTAGGGATGTGCGAGCACCGATGCGCCACCGCTGTCTTCGATCCACCCCACCACCTCGGCAAGATCTGGCCAACAGGTTTTGACATCGCCCGTCTTGCCCTGGCCCAGGTAGCGGTCAAAGGCGGTATTGTGATCGACCACGTGGCCCTGCTCGACCATCCAGGCGGCAAAATGCGGACGCCCGAGCTGGCTGCCATCGGCCTCTTGCAGCGCGCCTTCCAGCGCACCTTCGAAGCCGCACTTGGCAAGACGCTGCGCGATCAGCGCGCCACGCTCAGTGCGGGCGGCGTCCATTACGGCCATGGCATGACGCATCTGCGCATGCTCGCAGTCCACTCCCAGCCCAACCACGTGGATCGTCACTCCCTGCCAGCGACAGGACAGCTCAACCCCCGCCACCAGCTGCAAGCCCGACGCGGTCAGATCATGGTCACGAACTTCAAGATAGCCATTGACGGTGTCGTGGTCGGTAATGGCCAGCATGGAGACACCGGCATCCACGGCCCTGCCCAGCAACTGCTGCGGTGTCAGCGCGCCATCAGACGCGCGGGTATGGGTGTGGAAGTCAATCAGCACAATCTTTACACTCTGGGTTCTGCTGCAACCGGTATCACGCGTACACTGCCCGGCCAGCCAAACGACTATGGTACCAGCCGGAGCCCCGTTGAATCCATGAAGCAACTGCTTGAGTTTATCCCCATTGTCCTGTTCTTCGTCATCTACAAGATGGATGGCCAGGTCATTACACTCGGCCAGTGGTCACACGAGGTGGATGGCATCTTCTCGGCCACGGCGGCATTGATGATCGCCACCGTGCTGCAGGTGCTGCTGGTCTATGCGCTCACGCGCGAAATCGAAAAGCGCCTCATCTGGCTGAGCCTGGCCGTACTGGGTTTTGGGGCGCTGACCCTGGCGCTGCGTGACGGCCTGTTCATCCAGTGGAAGCCCACCATCTTCAACTGGGGCATGGCTCTCGCGTTTGCGGCGTCGCAGTTTATCGGTGAAAAAAACCTGATGGAGCGCCTGCTGGGTAGCCAGCTACCACTGCCCAAGGCTGTATGGACCAAACTCAACCTGATGTGGATTACCAACTTCCTCGTGGTGGGCGGCCTCAATCTGGTGGTCGCCTATGGCTTCAGCGAAGAGGCGTGGGTCAACTACAAGCTCTATTCAGCGATCGGTTTCACCCTGTTACTCACCGTGCTAACCGCACTTGTCGTCAGTCCATACCTCAAGGAAGAAGACGCCACCGAGCGCCCACTGCCACAGGACGACTGACCGCCAGGAGATCACACCATGTTCTATGCCATTCTGTGTGAAGATGTAGACAACAGCCTGCCCCTGCGCCAGGGCGCGCGTGCGGCACACCTTGACCGCCTCCAGACGCTGGTCGATGCAGGGCGTTTGCTGGTCGCCGGGCCGCATCCGGCACTGGATACCGAAGATCCCGGTGAGGCCGGCTTTACCGGCAGCCTGATTATTGCCGAGTTCGACAGCCTCGAGGCCGCCACGGCCTGGGCCGACTCTGACCCCTATGTCGATGCCGGTGTCTTCAGGCGGGTTGTGGTCAAACCCTACAAACGCGTACTGCCCTGAAGTGCAGCACACTGCTGCTCGGGCAGTGTCGGCGTAAGACCGCCATCTGGGCACACCCATCGGCGCCATCCCGACACCGCGCCCCGCCACTGCGGGTGACAAATTGCCGACGGCGCAGCTAGAATGCGCGTTGCCCGCCCACACTTGGCCGCAGGCCGTTGCACAAAAAAGGGAGACACCGTGCGATCAGCACTTTTATTGTTCGTTTTACTCGGTATTTTTGGCACCTCAGCCATCGCACAAGACATCCGCTACGTCAGCGACAAGCAGTTTGTTCCGCTACGTAGCGGCCCCGGCAATGACTATCGAATTATCCATCGCGGCATACCCTCGGGCACCAAAATGACCGTGGCGCGCACCTCAGACGATAACGAATGGGCCGAGATCACCACGGCACGAGGCACCAGCGGCTGGATCCGCAGTCAATACCTGATGGCTGACGTCCCGGCAGCGCTACAGCTTGACTCCGCCAAGGCGCTGGCCCAAAGCACCCAGGACAAGAACCGTGAACTCGAGGAGGAACTGAACGCCCTAAGGGCTGAGCGTACACAGTTGACCGAGCAGGTCTCCAGCAGTGACTCCGACCTGGAAGCGCTTTCTGCAGAACTCAGCCAGATCAAGCAGGTGTCGGGCCGCGCCCTGCAAATGGATATCGACAATCGTCGCCTGGTTGAGGAATCGGAGAAACTGCGCTCCAACGTCGAGATGCTGCAATCAGAAAACCAGCGCCTGCAAGACAAACTGCGCAACGATGAGTTTATCAATGGCGCGCTGGCCGTGCTGCTCGGCGTGATCATCGCGCTGGTCGCGCCGCGCCTCATGCCGAAGAAAAAGCGCAACTCCAGTTGGGCCTGACCGTCAATCACAAGGAAACTACCGTGTTAAGAACTTTTTGTTTGACCCTGCTACTGAGCCTTGGCCTGGTCGCCAATGCACAGGACACCGTGAACAACCCCCAGGTCATGATCAAGACCAGTGAAGGCGATATCACGCTGCAGCTGTTTGCCGACAAGGCTCCGGTTACCGTGGAGAACTTCCTTGGGTACGTTGACAGCGGCTTCTACGAGGGCACGATTTTTCATCGCGTGATTGCCGATTTTATGATCCAGGGCGGCGGTTTCCTGCCCGACATGACGCAAAAAACCACGGGCGAGCCCATTGTCAACGAGTCAAAGAACCGCCTGCATAATACGCGTGGCACCATCGCCATGGCGCGCACCGGCGATCCGGACTCCGCCACCTCACAATTTTTCATCAACCAGCGCAGCAACCTGCGCCTGGACTGGGCGCCACGCCAGCCCGGTTATACCGTGTTTGGGGAGGTCATCCTGGGTATGGACGTTGTCGATTTCATCGCCACCGCTCCCACCGGCAAGAAAGGCCGCTGGCGCGATGTGCCCGAAGAACCCATCCTGATCAAGGAGATCATGCGCGTCACGCAGCCATGATTGCCCTGAGCGTCAACCTGAACAAAATTGCGCTGATCAGGAATTCACGCGACACCACCTGCCCCGATATTCCGCACCATGCACAGCTGTGTATTGATGCCGGCGCTGACGGCATTACCGTGCACCCAAGGCCCGACCAACGCCATATCCGCGCGCAGGATTGCCACGACCTGGCCGGGATGTTGTCGGTTGAGTTCAATATTGAGGGCAATCCCTTCAGCGGGCCGCGCGCAAGCGACCGCGACGGTGTTGGCGATTATCCCGGATTTATCCCCCTGGTGAGCGCCATTGTCCCGGCCCAGTGCACGCTGGTGCCCGACGGCGACAAACAGCTGACCTCAGACCATGGTTTTGATCTCAGGAAAGACGGCGAACGTGTTGCGCCCTTGATAGAGACCCTGAAGTCGCAAGGTATTCGCATCAGTCTTTTTATGGATCCGGACCCGGGGCAAATTCGCCTTGCGCAGCAAGTGGGTGCGGACCGCATCGAGCTGTACACCGAAAGCTACGCCCAGGCATGCAAGACCGGTAAAGGGGTTGACGCTATCTATGCGCAGTTTCGTGAAGCGGCCGAAACGGCACTGGACTGCGGCCTTGGCGTCAACGCTGGCCATGACCTGAACCTTGACAACCTGCCGCGCTTTGCCGACATACCCGGCCTGCTGGAAGTCTCGATTGGACACGCACTGATTGTTGACGCGATTCGCATGGGGCTGGCGCCGACCATTACCGCCTACCAACACGCACTGGGGAAAACACCGTAATGGATGCTCGACTACAAGCCATGCTCGATAAACACGAAATCACCGAGCTGCTTTACACGTATGCGCGTGCGGCAGACCGCCACGACAATGACGTCATGCGTTCGCTCTATCACGAGGACGCCACCGACGACCATGGTGCGTTTTTCAAGGGCCTGGCGATGGCATTCATCGACCAGCTTCCGCAAATCCAGGCGCCGATGAAAATCCTGCACCACAACATCACCAACATCAACATCAAGCTCGATGGCGATTACGCCGAGGGAGAGGTCTACGTGCTGGCCTATCACCAGGTGGCCACGGAGACCGCGCCCCTGGATTTACTGATCGGCGGTCGCTACCTGGACAAGTACGCCAGGCGCAACCAGCAATGGAAGTTCGCTGAGCGTGCGGTATTGGCAGACTGGGCGACGATCGACCAACCCTCGCGGGTAGACCTCAAACACCCGATGATCGAAGGCTCACACATCGGCAGCCCCGGCCCACAGGATCCGTCCTACAATTTTTTCAACCTGTTTCAGTGGGGCCAACGCTAAAGCCGGTGGTGACTAAACCGAGCTAACTGCGCTGCAATCACCGTAGCGAGTGCGATCGCCAGACCCGACGATACCCCGACGCCGTTGCCAGCCTCCACGGTGGCGCGCGCTAACAGCAGCCCTGCGCCTTTAAACCAACCCGCAGCTTGCGGGGGTAGTCTTGCGCTGCCCGCGTTACCATCAGTGGCAGGCGTTACGGGGAGAGGCGTCTGCGCATCGCATCGGGCACGCGGCGTGGTTGTTTCGCATCGTAATCGATATGCACCACTACCGCCTTGCCTTTCACTGTCAGGCGGTTGTCCTGCCACATCTCACAAAATACCGTGAGCGAAGTATTGCCGATGCTGGCATCAACAATGCGCAGTTCCACATCGGAGCCGTAAAATGTCTCGTCGAGAAAGTCGACGGTAATGGTGGCGAGTATCCAGTCCCTGCCAACGGCCGCACCGTCACCCGCAAGGGCTTCGATGTAGCGCACGCGTGCAACCTCAAACCAGGCAGCCAGCGTGGCGTTATTGATATGGCCCATTGCATCGGTTTCATAGAATCGCGGTGTGATTGTTACGGAAAAATCTTGCATGATGGGAACGTACCTTTGATCAACAGTTAGCAGGGAATGGGTCGCAGCGCTGCTGGCAGCGCCTGCAACCGCGCAGATTAGCACAGTCAACGCGGTGCAGTGGATAACGCGCACAGGCACGATCGCGATCCCCCACCGGCTTAACGGAGTCACAGCAATGAGCGAACAGAAACTGGCCGGCAAGCGGGTGTTACTGACCCAGGCCGACGATTATATGGGGCCGGCGACGAGCGCGCTGTTCCAGGAGCACGGCGCCACGATCATCGCCGATCACCGCGACCTCACCAAGGCCGGCGCAGCGGCGGCGGCCGTCGCCGAGGCCGGACACGTAGACATCCTGGTGGCCAATCTTGCCACGCCGGCGGGCAAGGCCGCCGCTGTCGATATTGGTGATGACGACTGGCACCGCATGTTCGATGTAATGGTGCACCCGTTGCACGCGCTGTGCCGTGCTGCGCTGCCGCAAATGTACGAGCGCGGAACGGGCAAGGTAGTGGTGTATGGCAGTGCAACGGGACTCAAACCCGTGCGCACCGCAACGGCGTACAGTGCGGCACGGGCCGCACAGGTAGGTTACGTCAAGGCCGTTGGCCAGGAGGCGGCGCGCCACAATGTGCAGGTGAACCTCATCGCGCAGAACTTTGTCGAAAACCCTGTCTACTACCCGCCGGAGCTGATTGGCACCGAGCAGTATCAAAAAATGATGAAGCAGGTACCCCTGGGGCGCCTCGCAACCGGGCGTGAGGACGCGCTGTTCGCCCTGTTTCTTGTTTCCGGCGACAGCGATTTCTTCGTGGGCCAGGCCATCCCCTTCGCCGGTGGCTGGCTGCAGTAGCCGCGAGCGCCGGCGCAGCGCGTATACATGGCGGCACAATCGTTGGATAATGGCGTGTTATCGTCAATCCAGCCCGTCTTCGGGCCCGTAAAGGTTTAGCATGAGCAGTGACAAACGACATATCCAGCTGATGGACACGACGTTGCGTGACGGGGAACAAACGCAGGGCGTCTCGTTCTCGCCGGCCGAGAAGGTCAACCTGGCCAAGGCGTTGCTGGAGTTATTGAAGGTCGACCGCATTGAAGTTGCCTCAGCCCGGGTATCCCTGGGTGAAAAGGATGCCGTTTCCAGCATTAACGCATGGGCCAGGGAGCGCGGCCTGGATGAGCGCATCGAGGTACTGGGCTTTGTCGATCATACGCTCAGTGTCGACTGGATCGTTGAAACCGGCGGTCGGGTCATCAACCTGCTGACCAAGGGCAGTGAAAAACACTGTCGCGAACAGTTGGGCAAAAACCTGGATCAACATGTCAGCGAGATCCTGCGCACCGTCGACTACGCGCTCGAGCGTGGCCTTGGCGTAAATGCCTACCTCGAGGACTGGTCCAACGGCTACAAGGACAGCCCCGAGTATGTGTATCTAATGATGGACAAACTCAAAGACTGCGGCATCAGGCACTTCATGCTGCCCGACACTCTGGGCGTTATGTCCCCGGCCGAGGTGCATGCAAGCCTCAGCGACATGCGTGCCCGCTACCCACAGCAGCAGTTCGATTTTCACCCGCACAACGATTACGGTCTGGGCACTGCCAATGTGATGGCTGCCGTCGAGGCCGGCATCGATTCCATACACTGCACGGTCAACTGCCTGGGCGAACGCGCAGGCAATGCCTCGCTGGCCGAAGTTGCCGTGGTCCTGCGTGACAAGCTCGGGCTGGAACTGAGCATCGACGAATCCTACATCGTGCAGCTCAGCAGCATGGTCGAGACCTTTTCGGGCAAGCGTGTCCCGGCCAATGCGCCGATCATTGGTGCGGATGTCTTTACACAAACAGCCGGCATCCACGCCGACGGCGACCAGAAAGGCGGTTTGTACGAAACGCGGCTAAGTCCCGAGCGGTTCGCCAGATCACGCAGCTATGCACTGGGCAAAATGAGTGGCAAGGCGTCGCTTGCAAAAAACCTCGAGGCGCTGGGGCTGAACCTGTCTGAGGAAAACCAGAAAAAAGTGCTGGCGCGCATCGTCAAACTCGGTGATTCAAAAGAACTGATCACTGCTGACGATTTACCGTTCATCATCGCTGAAGTGCTTGAGGGAAAGGAGTATCACCATATCAAGTTACTCAATTGCTCGATCACCAGCGGCCTGGATTTACAGTCTACAGTGAGCCTTCGGGTAGAACTGGACGGCAAGAAAGAACAGGCGTCAGGCTCGGGGAATGGCGGCTTTGATGCTTTCATCGATGCGATGAATAAAGTGCTCAAGCCGCGCAATTTCGAGATTCCGGCGCTACTGGATTACGAGGTACGCATTCCCAAGGGCGGCCACACCAACGCACTGACTGAATGCGTGATCACCTGGGATTGCGACGGCCGCGAGTATAAAACCCGGGGGTTACATTCCAACCAGGTGTTTGCCGCGATTCTGGCCGCCCTGCGCATGATCAACCTGCAGTGGCACGAGCGCGGTTCCGACAGCGGTGTGCTGTCACAGCTGCACACGTTGCGCTAGGCCCAAACCTCACGCTGACGCCGCACTCGAGAGACGGGACAGCCCCGGGTGCAACGCTTACAACGCGCGCCGCTGGGGGCCGCGCCTGTCAGGCCGGCCTGGGCATTGCCGCCAGCGCCTCTACCACCTTGTCGCCAAACTCGTCCGTATTAATCATGGTCACGCCCGCGCCAGGCTTGGACAAATCCGGTGTAGAAAAGCCCTCGCCAAACACACTTTGCATGGCGCGCCAGACGTTACGCGACTCTTCGGCCATGCCAAAGGAATCCTCAAGCATCATGGCGACCGAGCCAATCATTGAATAAGGATTGGCGATATTTTTGCCAGCTATATCGGGTGCACTGCCATGGGAAGGCTCGTAGTAGCTCTTGTCGGGGCCCTTGCAGGACGAGGGCATCAAACCCAGAGACCCCAGTATACCGCCACCCTGGTCGGACAGGATGTCGCCAAACATGTTTTCCATGACCATGACATCGAACTGCCCGGGATTCAGGCACAGCAGCGTGGCCGCGGCGTCCACCAGCACGTGCCTGACTTCCACTTCCGGATACTCAGGTGCGATTTCCTCAACCACTTCGTTCCACAACACGCTGGATTTGAGCACGTTGCTCTTATGAATATTGTGCAGCACCTTTTTGCGCCGCATGGACAGCTTAAAAGCCTCATGCACTACGCGGCTGATCTGGCCCTCGTCGTACTCCAGCGTCTCACGCACGTAGCGCAGGCCCTGCTCATTCACACCCACCTCTTTTTCGCCGAAGTACAGGCCGCCGACCAGCTCGCGCACCATCACGATGTCGATGCCCTCACCGATAATCTCGGGCTTGAGCGGCGAAAAATGCGCCAGGGCCTTGGGCAGTGACACCGGGCGGAAATTCGCGAAAGTGTTATAGCGACGACGCATGGGCAGCAACGCACCGCGCTCCGGCTGCATATCTACAGGGATTTTCTGTGACTCCTCATGGCTTAAACCAATCGGCCCCTTGATGATGGCGTCTGCCGCATCGCAGACGGCTTTGGTCTCATCGGGAAAGGGGTGGCCACACTTGAAGTAGGCGCCGGCCCCAAAATCACAGTGGGTAATTTCGAAGGTGACATCGTTGCGCTCTTCAACGAGCTTGAATACCTTGACTGCCTCGCGGGCAATTTCCGGGCCGATGCCGTCGCCCTCAAGCAGGGCTATTTTGTAATGACTCATGCGTGGGTCTCTAGTGCGGGGGCCGGTGGGCCCGTGAAAAGCGCGGTATTCTACTGTAGTTGGCGCTGAAATTCATGACCACGCTGTGGGTGCCGCGCGCGCTTGCGGCGCTGTCATTCACGAGGCTGCCACCAGCGCGGTATCCAAGGGCCTGCGCCGGGCTGATCGCGCTGACGCGCTGGCTGTGGCAACTAGAAAACCGTCGGTACGATGGCGTCAATCAGGCGCGGACCGCGGCTGTTAACCGCTGCTTCAAACTGCGTATTGAACTCTTCGGCCGTGGTGGCGCGAGTCGCACTCACCCCCATACCCTGCGCCAGCGCGACAAAATCGAGGTCCGGGTTGCCAATCGACAGGGTACTGGCGGCTTTTGGCCCAGGCGTTCCGCCACGTGCACCAGTGCGGCCAAACTCCAGTTCCAGAATGCTGTATTTGCGATTGTTGAAAATCACCACGGTGATATCCAGGTCTTCACGCGCCATCGTCCACAGCGCCTGCAGGGTGTACATCGCGCTGCCATCTGCCTCAAGAGCAACTACCTTGCGCTGTGGGCAGGCAATTGCGGCCCCCACCGCTGCCGGCAGCCCCCAACCAATCGCCCCGCCCGTCAGGCACAGCTGGTCATGGGCCCGGGCGCTGGTCGTGTAGGCCGAGGTGAAGGTGCTACTGGTATTGGCCTCGTCAACGAGAATGGCGTCTTGCGGCAGGAAGTGCGCGATGGCCTGCGCGGCCGCGTTGACATCCAGCGCGCCCGAGCACAGCGGCGGCAAGTCCAGCGCCTGCACATCGGGTTCTACGGCCTGCGCATCCAGTGCCGACAGCAGTGATTCCAGCAGCTGGTCAATGTCTTCACCCGGCTCCGCCAACTGCAGCACGTCGCAACCTTCAGCGGCTATCTCGCTGGGCACATTGGGATAGGCAAAAAACGATACCGGAGGCAATGCGCCAATGAGGATAAGGTGCTCAACGTCCTTGATGCTGTCAATCGCCAGCTCGGCCAGGTACGGCAAGCGGCCCAGCACCGCGCTGCCCTCACCGCGCGCGATGCGCACGGGAAAGGTATCGCTGCTCACCTGCGCACCGCAGGCCTTGCCAATGCGGCTCAATGCCAGTCCACGCTCCCGGCTGACTTCCACACCGCCAATCATCAGCATACAGGAGGCGCCTGATTGCAATTTTTCTACGGCCTGGTCAATCCGGCTCTGTGGCACTGTGGCGGCAGGCAAAGGCCCAACAGCGGCTTCCGCGCCATTGGGGTTATCACCCCAGGACACATCAGCCGGCAGCATGAGCGTCGCCACACGATGCCCTGCGGCCTGTCGCACGGCTTCTGCCGCGTCCCTGCCGATAGCCCCGGATGCAGTGGAGGTGTGCACCCAGTGCGACACCGGGGCCGCTATCGCCTCGATGTCCGATGTGAGCGGTGCATTGTATTGCAGGTGATAGGTGGCGTGGTCGCCGACGATGTTCACCATCGGCACGTTGCCCTTCTTGGCGTTGTGCGTGTTGGCCAGGGCATTACCCAGACCCGGGCCCAGGTGCAGCAGGGTCGAGGCAGGCTTGCGCGCCATACGCGCATAACCATCCGCTGCCGCCGACAGTACACCCTCAAACAGACACAGCACGCAGCGCATGCCGTCCACTTCATCCAGCGCCGCCACAAAATGCATCTCGGAGGTACCCGGGTTGGTGAAACAGACCTCCACCTCGTTATTCAACAAGGTGGTCAGCAGGCTTTCTGCGCCGTTCATTGGACACTCTCCTTAAAGCAGGCGTTAAGTCACAACGCCGCGATTTTTTCCGCGGCAAATATTTTATTCGGATTGAGTATATTCTGTGGGTCAAGCATCTTCTTCAATTGCATCATAAGCTGCAACTCCGCCGCGCTGCGGCTGCGATGTAGCTGTTCGCGCTTGCCAAGGCCAATGCCGTGCTCGGCAGACACCGAGCCTCCATAGCGCTCTACCGCGCTGTAGAGCAGCTCACACAGCGCGGCATAGTCGAAGTTCTCCGCCTGCGTGTTGCCCAGGTGAACATGCAGGTTGCTGTCACCGAGGTGCCCGAAAACCACGCAGATCTTGTCCTCAAATGGCGCCATACCCGCGCGCACGTCGCGCACAAAATCTTCCATTCTGTCGATCGTAATACTCACATCAAACGGAATACTGGGGCCTAGCGCATAAAAGCTGAGCACATCGTCACGAATTTCCCACAGCGCGTTTCGCTCCGCCTGCGAGTGCGACAGCACCGCATCAGCGAGCAGACCCTGCTCCATCGCCTGAGCCAGCATCTCTTCGAATTTCTGCGCGTCGGCGACCGGGTCAGAACCCTGCGTTTCCACCAGCACATAATAGGCGCTCCCATGCGGCAGGGGTGGCCTGTGCAGGCTGCCGTTGCGCGTGACAAACTCGTAAAACTCGGGCCACATCACCTCAAAGGCGGACAGCGCACCACCGGATTGCCGATCCATAAACCGGAGCAAGGCAGCCACCTCGTTAAAGTGGTCCACTGCCAGCAGCGCCGTATTCTGGCTTTGCGGCCGCGGGCGCAGGCGTAACACCACGCGCGTAATCACCCCCAGCGTACCTTCGGCACCGATAAACCATTGCCGCAGGTCGTAACCTGTGTTGTTTTTCAATAACTTGTTGAGATTGCTGACCACCGTGCCGTCGGCCAGCACGACCTCCAGGCCAAGCACCATCTCACGCGTCATACCGTAGCGAATCACCATATTGCCGCCCGCATTGGTCGCAACATTACCGCCGATCGTGGCACTGCCACGGGCGCCGAGGTCCAGGGGCAGCAGCAGCTCATGGCGCTCGGCAGCCTCGGAGGCCACCTGGAGAATACAGCCGGCCTGTACGGTCATCGTGCGGTTTTGCGCGTCCACTTCTTCAATCGCACTCATTCGCTCCAGCGACAAGCCGATCTCGCTGCCGGTCTGGAAGTGTCCGTTGGCAAGGCCGGTTTTCCCTCCCAGAGGCACCAGCGCCTGTCCGTTGGCAGAACAGATTTGCAGAATTTGCGAGACCTCTTGCGTACTGCGCGGTTTGACAATCACGTCAGGCAGCGCCGGATCAGCCTGCTCGCGCACGCTGTTCTCGCCGAGCAGGTCGCGCAGCGCCTGCACCGTTCGGGTTTGAATCGCAGCGGCGTTGGAATCGCTCACTTTACACGCCTCTCGCATGATGGCCGTTGAACGGACAAGCATAAATCAACGGCTGTTAACTGGCTATGCACTCCCGCCAGGCGTGTTTCGCCTCTATAATGAAGCGCAACCAGCAACGCCAGAGAATAACAACGATGTCCAGTCCAGCCAGCCCAGCGGTCGATGCAGTCTCCAGCGGTGGCTTGTTTGGCCATCCGCGCGGCTTGTATATCTGCTTTGCCACAGAGCTGTGGGAGCGTTTTTCATTTTACGGCATGAAAGCCCTGCTGCTGTTGTACCTGACAAAGTACCACCTGTTCAGCGATACCGGTGGTCTTGAGGTTTTGGGCAGTTACGCGGCGCTTGTATACGCCATGCCCGTACTGGGCGGGATGCTCGCGGATCGCTACCTCGGCATGCGCAAGGCGGTGATATTCGGCGGCATCCTCCTCACACTGGGCCACCTGGGCATGGCCGCGGAAGGTGAACAGGCCCGCTATGAGGGCGAATCGATCGTGCGCGATGACAGCGCACTGCAAGTTTTTTATTTTTCGCTGGCTTTGATCGTTATCGGCGTGGGGTTTCTCAAGCCCAATATCTCAACCATTGTCGGCAGACTCTACAGCCCTGACGACCCGCGCCGCGACAGCGGCTTCACCATTTTCTACATGGGCATCAACCTGGGCGCCTTTGCAGCGATGCTGCTTTGCGGCTACCTGGGCGAGACCTGGGGCTGGCGCTATGGCTTTGGCGCTGCCGGCATCGGCATGGTTTTGGGGCTGGTCACGTTCATCTGGGGGCAAAAGCACCTGCACGGTATTGCCGAGCCTAAGGATCCGGCCGTGCTGCGCGAAAGATCTGCACTGGGAGTCAGCCGGGAATGGACAATCTACCTGGGCTCGTGCCTCGCTGTTGTCGTGGTCTGGCAAATGCTGCAGTTCCACGCCGCGGTTGGGATAGCCTTGAACACCATGGCACTGGCTGTGCTGCTCTGGCTGAGCTGGTTTATCACCGCTCGCTGCACGCCGGTGGAACGCAGCCGTATGATCGTGCTGATGGTGCTGACGCTGTCCACGGTGGTGTTCTGGGCGCTGTTTGAACAGGCCGGAGCTTCAATGACGCTGTTTGCCGATCGCGTTTCCGACCGCAACATTCTCGGCTTTACCCTGAACGCCTCCCAGCTGGGCTTCCTCAACCCTATGTTTATTTTTCTCTTCGCGCCACTGTTTGCCTGGCTGTGGACAGCCCTGGCGCGGCGCGGACTGGAGCCCAGCACCCCGGTCAAGTTCGCACTGGGTATTGCCCAGGCCGGCCTGGGCTTTGGTGCGTTGGTCGTGGGCGCCGCCATGCCCGATAGTGCCGGCCTCGTCGCGGGATACTGGCTGATGCTTGCCTACTTGCTGCATACCACCGGCGAGTTGTGCCTGTCTCCTGTGGGACTGTCAGCCGTCACCAAACTCGCCGTGCCCGGCGTTGTTGGCGTGATGATGGGTTCGTGGTTTCTGGCTACCGCCTACTCGGAGTTTGTCGCGGTGCAGCTGGCCAAACTGGCCGCGGTCGAAACCGTTGATGGCAGCGTGGCCGACATCGGGGCCGCTCTGGCCAGTTATACACAGTTGTTTAACAGCCTGATGATCACCGGAGTGGTTGTCGGCTTGCTCTTGTTGTTGCTATCACCACGCTTGAAGAAGATGATGCACGGCGTGCACTGATTGCGCGTCACAGGGCCGTGAGGAGCCCGCGGGCATCAGCTTGCGGCATATGAGGAGGCAGCTTGGACAATCGTGAATTTGATGTGATCGTATGGGGCGCTACCGGTTTTACCGGCCGCCTGGTGGTTGAGTATCTGGTCAACACCTACGGCGTGGACGGTGAACTGCGCTGGGCGGTAGCCGGTCGCAGCCGGGAGAAACTCGACGAGGTGCTGCACGCCTACCTGGCACAAGGCCAGCGTGACCGACTACCGCTTGTGCTGGCCGACAGCGCGGACGCAACCAGCCTCAAGGCCATGGCCGAGCGCACCCGCGTGATCTGCACCACGGTTGGCCCCTACGCCAAATATGGCACCGCGCTGGTAGCCGCCTGCGCCGCCGCGGGCACGGACTACTGTGACCTTACCGGCGAAGTACAGTGGATGGCGCGTGTTATCCCCCAGTACCAGCAGATGGCCGTCGACAGCGGTGCGCGCATCGTGCATACCTGCGGATTTGACTCGGTGCCCTTCGACATGGGCGTATGGCACCTGCAGCAACTGCTGCACGCCGAGCACGGCGTGTACGCCACCCGGGTGAAAGGCCGCGTCGGCAGCAGCCGCGGCGGTGCCAGTGGCGGCACCATCGCGAGCATCTTTAACATGATGGAAGAGGCACGCCAGGATCCCTCCATCCGCGAACAGGTTGCCAATCCATATGTGCTCTATCCACCGGGCATAGCCCCGGGCAACGATGGCGCCGACCAGACGGGCGCGGTGTTTGATGAGGATTTCCAGCAGTGGACTTCGCCCTTCATAATGGCTGCGATCAACACGCGCGTCGTGCGCCGCAGCAATGCCCTGCTGGGCCTGCCCTGGGGCGCAGACTTTCGTTATGACGAGGCCATACTGAACAAATCGCGCACCCAGGCCCTGCTGCTCAGTGCCGCCTCCGGCGCGGGCATGCTGGCGCTTGCTCTGGGGCCAACCCGGAAACTCGCCCAGCGCGTGTTACCCAAACCCGGTGAGGGGCCCAGTCGGGAAGTACGCGAATCGGGCGGGTACGAAGTTTTCTTCCACGGTGCGCACCCCCAAGACCGCAGCAAGGATATGCGCATTCGGGTTACCGGAGACATGGACCCAGGCTACGGCTCCACTTCCAAAATGCTGGCCGAGGCTGCGCTCTGCCTGGCCAGGGACCCTGCGCTCACCGAGGGCGGGTTCTGGACACCCGCCTCCGCCCTGGGCCAACACTATCTCGACCGCCTGCAGGCCAATGCGGGGATCACTTTTACACCGGTGCGAGGAGCTGATTGAACCGATTCAATCTCACGTTTAGCGGCGAAATTCTCTCGGGCGAACAACCCCGGGAAGTCAGGCAGCGCTTCGCAGAGGCTTTCCAGATCGCCGACCCAGAGCGCCTGGAACGCTTTTTCAGCGGTGAGCCGATCATTCTGCGCCGCAACCTCGAGCGCAAGGAAGCCGCCCAGTGCTACCAGGAGATGCGACGCCTGGGCATCGTCGCCGAACTGGTCAAGGTAACGCCGGAGGAATTGGCCTGGGAAGAAACGGCGCGGCGTCACCGCGCAAAAACCAGCGCCGCGCCAGCGCCGGTGCAGTCCGGCGAAACTCTCCTGCCTGTCAGCGACAGCACAGCCGAGGCGACACAGCCCGCGCCAACTGCAAAGCCAGCGCGCAAAAAAAACGCCAGGAATAAAACCAGACGCGCAGCGGCGCCACTCGCTGGCAACACTCAGGGCATCGAAAACGCTGAACACAGCGCAGACGCCGCGGATCGTCAACTGGAGTTGCAGCTGGCACAAAACAAAGCCGCAGAAACCAACGACCAGGCACAAGGTCAGCAGGAACAGCGAGCGACAAAGCAACGCGCTGCCCGGGAAAAGAAGGCCAGGGCCATGCAACAACGCAGTGCACGCAAGGACGCCGCACAACGCAAGGCAGCGGCAGCTGCGCAGCGCAAAGCCGAACGAGAGCGCAGCAAGGCGTCCGCAAAAGCGCAGCAACAGGCACGAAGAGCACAACGCGAACAGCAAAAAGCGGCACAAAAAGCCGCCCTGGAAGCCGAGCAACAGGCGCGCCAGGCTCAGGCAGAACGCGAGGCAGCAGCGGCATTGGAACAGCAACACATCGCCGAGCAGCAAGCACAACGCCTCCTGGCAGCACGACGCGCAGAAGAGGAAGCCGCCCGACAACAAGCCGCTGAAGAGGCGGCGCGGCAGCGCATCTTGCGCGATATTGAACAGGCCAGGCGCAGTGCTGCAGAACAGCAAGAGCGTGCGGGGCTGGAAGAAGGCGCCATAGAACGCGGCGCCGCTGAACTGACGCGCGGCGCGGCCATCAAGCCGGTACAGGCCAGGGTAAAAAGCCGCCTGGGCGTACCCCTTAAAGACAGCACCTGGGGCTCTGGATCAAAAGGCGCTGCGCCACGCAGACGCAAACCCAATGAACCCAATTTTTACACCCTCAATGCGTTTAGAGTTACCGCGGCGATTCGGGAGAGAGCCCAGCGTGCGCGCCGTGCAGCCCGAACCGGCCTGCAGATTGCAGTCCTGGGCTGCGCCGGGCTGTTGCTCCTGGGCATCGTGCGTTGGCAACTACCGGCGGCGCAACCGTTCGTCGGCATTCAGGCAACGGCCACCGACAGCGCGGGTAATTTGTACCTGTTGGCGGGAAAAAACCTGCTCAAACATGACCGCGCGGGGGTTGCCGCTACAGCCATCGCACTGGAATCGCTTGGCGTTGCTGCGCTGTCACCGCCACTGCGCTTCTCTGCCGATGACCAGCTTTATGCCGTCGGCTCGCTTGCTGCTGATGCCGCCGCAAGCCAGCTTTTGCGCTGCGATCTGGCGCAAGGGGCTTGCCAGGTGGCGGTCACGCTGCCACAGGGTTCCCGTGTCGATAACTACCAGTTGCACCCATTGGACGGTAGCGTGTTTATCGCCGACGCCGGGAATGACCAACTGCTGCAGTTTGATCGCCAGGGCAACCTGCTGGCCCAGGCAGCGGTGCCCTTACCCGCGCTGCCGGCGCTCGCACTGCACAGCGGATTGTTATTCGTCAACAGCAATGTCGGGCCTGCCATCCGGGTTCTGCGCTACGACAGCAATGCGTTCGGCGAACAACTGGACGAGGCCCTGCTATTGCCGGCACCGGCGGTAGAGGCCGGCCTGGACCGCAGCGGCGACTTCCTGTTTCACCGCGAGCAATGGTGGGTGGTTCTGTATCAACAGGCCACGGGTAACGCTGGTGTATTCCGCTTCGACGAGTCCTGGGCAACGCTGGGCGCGCTGCCAGCGGCTCCCGACCGATTACCGGTGACGCTATCACGCTGGGGCGAGAAGCTGCTTGTTCAGGGCAGCAATGCGCAATCACTGGCGCGCTTCAACACCGTCGGCCAGCCCGAGGCCAAATTTGAATCCACGCTGCTGCAGCAGCTGCGCGCCGACCACAAACAGCGGCAAAGGCTACAACACATCGCACTCAACGGCGCCGGGCTGGTCGCCGTGTTATTGCTGCTGTGGGGACTGTGGATGCGCTACATCAATCGCCTGCGCTCGCTGGTGTACAAGTCTGGCAAAGAGCGTGGCGCGGCGCCGGTGGATGAGATTGCCGATGATCTTGAGTGGATCGAGATTGCACCGCGACGCACGCTGGCGCTGCGCCGCCGGCTTATCAGCGGCTGCCTGCTGGGCGCGGCCTGCTGCCTGGTAGCGATCGGCTTTGGCACACCGACTTCGCAGCTCTTGGCGCTGGTGATTGTTCTGGCTGGCCCCCTGATCGGGTTGTTACTGGTCATGCGCAGCCCGGTCGGACATATCGGCACCTATCATCATCAACTCATGCTGGTGGACCATGCACAGCACTACCAGCTGGGCGCCGGTGCAGACATCCAGTATCGCGGCGGCTTCCTGATGTTGCACGATGTGGTGGTTTACTGCGGCAATGCCCTGCTGCCCGCGTTTCATACTATGCAGGTTAACCAAACGGTAGCGCCGCTGGCGCGCGGCGCCGTCAAAGTCGACCGCGGCACGCTGCTGGTGAAACTGCTGCAGGCGCGCCCCCCTGTGATGCAGGCCGTTCTGGCCATTGCGGCCTGCCTGTTGGCAGCCACTTTGTGCTTACTCTGGCCCTGGCTGTTTGCGAGCCTGCCGTGATGCGGCGGCACAGTCGCCGGCAATTCGATATACTGCACCTGACCATCACTGCCAGCCCCAGGTCAGGCATCCACTTCAGCGCAGGAACATAGCCTCCATGAACGATGTGTCCTCGGACCAAAGCGTGCCTTCCGAGCGCCCCACAGTTGCCCTGTTTATCACCTGCCTGGTGGATCTCTTCCGACCATCCGTCGGCTTTGCCAGCCTGTCATTACTGCAGCGTGCGGGCTGTGAAGTTGTGATTCCCGGGCAGCAGACCTGCTGCGGCCAGCCCGCCTACAATAGCGGCGATTACCGCGGTGCGCGCGCCCTGGCCAGGCAAACCCTGAAGCAGCTTGAGGCCGCAGACTATGTTGTGGTTCCCTCCGGTTCCTGCGCGGGCATGATCAGCGAACACTATCCCCGATTACTGGAAGGACCGTGGCGCGAACGGGCCCTGGCAGTCGCCGCGAAAACCTATGAACTGAACGCTTTCTTGCATAGCGTTGCTCCCGCTCGCTTACCCGTTGTCAAAGTGAAGACGGACAGCGTCGCCTACCATGACGGCTGCGCCGGGTTGCGCGAGCTGCACGTGCGCAAGCAGCCGCGCGAACTATTGCACTCTGTGTGCGGGATCACGGTGAAGGAGTTACAGCAGCCGGAAGTGTGCTGCGGATTCGGCGGCACCTTCTGCGCAAAGATGCCGCAGATTTCCGCGCGCATGGCAGACAACAAACTCAAAGACGTGCAGGCCAGCCAGGCACAGCTGCTGTGTGGTGGCGACATGGGCTGCCTGCTGAGCCTGGCCGGACGCGCCAGCCGCAACGGCCAGCCCATAGAGGTGCGCCATGTCGCCGAGCTGTTGAGTGGCGACCTCAGCGCACCCGCCATTGGCAAGGATACCTAGGCGATGGAGCAAAAAAGCGACACGTTCCTGGCCAATGCCGCAACGGCAATGAACGATACGGCGGCCGCGCAGCGCCGCGATATCATGGCCGCTTTTACGCCGATCATACGCCAGCAGAGCATTGACGGTTTCAGCAGCTATGAACCCACGCGCAAACATCTCAAGCGCGTACGCCAGCACACCCTGAACCACCTTGCCCACTATCTGGCCGAGTTTGAAACGCAGGCCCTGGCCAACGGCAATCACGTGCATTTTGCGCGCACGCCGCAAGAGCTCAACAGCACTGTGCTGGATATCTGCCAGCAACACAGCGCGCGCAGGATTGCCAAGGGCAAGTCCATGGTCACCGAGGAAACCGGGCTGACAGCCGAACTGGAAAAGGCCGGGCTGCAAGTCATAGAAACCGACCTGGGCGAATACATCGTGCAACAGGCCGGCGAAACACCCAGCCACATCGTGGGCCCGGCACTGCACAAGTCCGCCGATGACGTGCGTCAGCTCTTCCTCGACATTCACCCGCTGGGCGAGCGCGAGCTCGAGCACACAAGCGACATGGTCGCCGAAGCGCGTGAGGTGCTCAGAACGCATTTTTTGCAGGCGGAGGTCGGCATCATTGGTGCAAACGCACTCATCGCCGAGAACGGCTATGCGATGCTCGTCACCAACGAGGGCAACGGCGACCTGTGCGCCAACCTGCCCCCTGTGCTGGTGATCTGCACCACGATTGACCGGGTGCTACCGCGCGCAGAAGACGCCACCGCCATGTTGCGCCTGTTGGTGCGCTCCGCTACCGGCCAGCCGCAAACCTGTTATACGAGCTTCTATTCCGGCCCGCGCCGGGCGCAGGACCAGGACGGCCCGGTCGAGGTCCACATTGTTCTGCTGGACAACGAACGCAGTGACATTCTTGATAGCGAGTATCGCGGCATACTCGAATGCCTGCGCTGCGGCGCCTGTCTCAATCACTGCCCCATCTATCAAAGCGTTGGCGGCCACGCCTATGGCTGGGTCTATCAGGGGCCCATGGGCTCGGTACTGACGCCCCTGCTAACCTCGCTGGAACAAAGCGCTGCATTACCCAACGCCTGCACCGCCTGCGGACGCTGTGAAGAAGTTTGCCCGGCAGACATCCCGCTTCCCGCCATGCTGCGCGACCTGCGCGCCCGCGAGTACACCGAGAAACTGACACCGGCGCGCTGGCGCTTTGGCATTGCCGCCCACGCCTGGCTTGCACAACGACCGCGCTTGTACCATAGCCTCAGCGGTATCGCGGTCAAACTCCTGCGACTACTGGGGCGGCGCAAAGGTTACCTGCGCCACCTGCCCTTTGCCGGCGGCTGGAGCAGCCAGCGTGATTTTCCAGCGCCACAGGCGGCAACATTTATGCAACAGTTGCACGACAAGCAGCGCCGTGAGCGACAGCGCCATGAGCACTGAGGCACGCAGTGCGATTTTCGCGCGGCTGCAAACAGCCAGCGCCGAGGCCACGGCCAACGACATCCTGCGTGAAAGCTGGGCGCTCGGTCATGCCCCCTATCCGCCCCTGCCTTGCGAGAACACAGAGCAGGCATTTCTCACCAATGTGCTGAGCAACCGCGGCACCGTGGATCACGCGCAGGACCGCAGCGCTGCGGTCAAGGCCATCGGCCGCTACCTCTACACCCACTATCGCACACAGCGATTTGTCGCAGGCAATGACCCGAGGCTCGCAGCCATGCCGTGGCGGGACGCAGGGCTGCTACCGCGCTTTGGCACCGTGGAAGTGGGCGAACCATTAACCGTGGGTTTTGCCAGACTCGGCGTCGCCGAACTGGGAGCCACCGTCAGCTGGACGGGCAAGGGCAATCCATCGGCCAACAATCTGCTGGCTGAGCATCACATTACGCTGGTGGACAGCGCCGATATCGTAGCAACCAGCGAAGACGCCTGGCCACGCATCCAGGCTGATATGGAACGCATTGGTCGTCCGCGTGGGATTAATTTTGTCGCAGGCCCATCAAGCACCGCTGATATCGAGGGACAGCTTGTATGCGGCGCTCATGGCCCCAGGGCCTGGCATGTCATAGTGATCGGCAAACTACCAAAGGACGCACTGGCCAACGCGCTTGCTACAACGGCTGATAAGTGAACTTCTGGCCGCCGAGTGCTGCTTCAAACATGAGTCCGCCCTTGGCAATAGTGAACACGGCCATGCCTTTGCGGTAACCCGCATGCACCGTCCTGGCGTCATTGCGCCCGCCACTCACGCCCGCTGCGACACCGCCACCGGTATTGGCCTCGGCCGAGGCGCCGGCAGTGATTGCCACTGCCGTTGCCTGCGCACTGAACTCAAAATTGCCAGTGGTGAAATCCTTGAATGCCTGCTCATGCTCAAAAAAGATGATCTGGCTGTACACCTGTCCACCAAGCTGAATGCCCATAGTCAACTGCGTCATGGAGGAGTTACCCACGTGCCGGGTACCGACAAAGACGCGCCCCTGGCCATGCGCTGCGCCAATGCCCATGCCTGCCTTGCCAATACTGGGAAACACGGCGTAGCCATAGGCTGACTTGAAATACTCGGCACTTTCACCGGCATCGTTGAACGAGCGAATAGCATCGGCATAACTGTTGGCAAGGGCACTACCGGCGCCCATGGACAGCACCAGCAACAGGCAGAGTTTTTTAGCGCTTGAAATCATAACTCAGGTTCCAGGTCAGAGAGTTGTCATTACGATCGACATCGCCCGGGAGCATAGCAACACACAGCGCGCAAAGCAGTGCTTATTTTTTGGGAAAATGGCGCGGAACTCAATGAGTGTCGGTTACTACACTAGCGCAACGGTGCTGGTAACAGGCCTGCGGGGGAAGCCCGAACAACGTGCAGCAATGGCTGCAAAGCCGGGAACAGCAGGCGCACGGCACCGTCCGCGACAAATGCAACCGCGCTCAGGAAACCGGTGCTATGCGACTCGCAACGTCTGCCAGATCAATACCGAACGCTTCAGGCTCCAGGCTGCGCACAATTGACAGCGGCAGGTTACCGTTAGCTGCGGACAACTCCTGCAGGTCAATCACCCTGGATTTACGCAGTTGGCGTTTTTTTTCATCCAGCAGAATCATGACTTTCGGGCGCAGGCGACGCGTGCGATATTCAGCCACTACCACGCCGACCTCGCCAGAGGACAGTTCCACCAGCGTACCGGCAGGATAAATTCCGATCGCCTGGATGAAGGCCTCTACCAGTTCGGCCTGGAAATCCAGATCACGCGCTCTGTACAACACCTTGATCGCATCCGACGGTGACAGCGCATCCGCGTAGCTGCGCGCCGTGGTGATTGCATCGTAGGTATCCACAATGCCGGCAATGCGCGCAAACGGCGGTATCTGGTTGTTGTGCAGGCCTGCCGGATAACCCGAACCGTCGTAGCGCTCATGGTGATGCGCCACCATATCCAGCACGTCCTGATTCATTACGCCGCTTTCCTGTAGGATATCCAGACCATGATTGACATGGCTGGCAACCTCGGCCATTTCTTCAACATTGAGTTCGCGGTCGGCCTGCAACAGTTCCTGGTCAACGCGCAGTTTGCCGACATCCATCAACATACAGCCCATGGCCAGCGAGCGCAGATCATGCCGCGGCAGACCCAGTTGCCGGCCCATGGACACCGCCCAGATAGACGCGCCCAGCGAGTGTTTGTAAGTGTATTTGTCATGCCGCTTGAGCCGCGCCACCCACAGGCAGGCATCGGGGTTGCGACTGATACTGTCCACCACCGGTTCAACCGACTTGCGCAGGCGTATGACATTGAGTTTCTGGCCGCCGCTGACATCGCCGAACATGTCATCGATATCGTGCACCAGCGTATCCAGTGCCTCATTCGCCAGGGGCTGCTCGTCTTCCCAATAGGTATCATCACTGTAGGGCGCGATGGTGCGCCCGTGAAAGATCTGCCTGATCGGCACGCGGCGCCGCTCCAGCCGGTTTTTGTCAGTACCGGCCCCCGTTTCGGGAGAGCGCACGGGCTTGGGGCGCAGGACTTTGGGCTTGTGGCTGCGGCGGCTGTCCACCAGCACCCAGTCACAGTGCTGGCGCAACCGCTCGATGTCATCGGCCGACTCAATAAAGAAGCCCTGGGTCACAAATGGCGTGCCCAGCCACGGCCTGTCCAGGCCACTGACATACATGCCAATGTCCAGATCGACCGTTGGTACTTTCAAGGTCTTAAGCACCGCTTCTACTCACCCTGCTTGAGGTTCCTGTCTGAGGTTGTTGTCAGGCTGTTTGCCATCACGCCCGGTGGCACCAAAAACTGCTTGCACCCGCGTCCAAAATCGCCAGGCAGCGCCGCGAATTAAGGCCCAAAAACGGGTCCCTAGCTTGAAAATAGGCAAATTTTTTAGGAATGTCCACATTTAAGTCATTGATTTACAATTTTTATTCGATTTAGGAATGTGAATTTGTTCACATTATTCCAATCTGCAGAAGCGCCGATGCAGCGCCCCCGGGGGACGCCGGATTCACACGCTGTGATATAGTGCCCGGCGCAAATCTCCAGCTCACCACCCGCGTTGCAAGGACCCAAAAATGCGCAAGATCCTCATTGCCCTCGCCGTTGTCGTACTGCTGCTGGCAGCAATCCCTGTCGCCCTTGTTGCCAGTGGCACCATAGACAGCACCAGCCTGCGAATGATGCTCAATGTCATGACCGGCTGGTCCGGCCCTGCGGCCGACAGCGGGGTGGTCAAACAGCGGTATCAGTTACCACCCGGGTTTTCCGTCTCGCTCTATGCCAGCGACACGCCCCGCGCGCGCTTCCTGCACATGACCCCGATGGGCGATCTTCTGGTTAGCCGGCCGCACATGGGTGATATCCTGCTGCTGCAACGCGACGCCGACAGCGATGGCCTGCCAGACGCGCAGCGCGTACTGGTGGACAACCTCAAACGCCCTCTGGGTCTGGACGTACATGCCGGCTGGCTATACATCGCCGAATCCCACCGCATTATTCGCCTGCCCTTTGATGACGCTTCCGCGACAATCACCGGCGAACGCGAGGTTCTGGTCGATGGCTTGACCGACAACGGCAACCACTGGAGCAAGACCTTGCGTGTGGGGCCGGACGAGCGGCTGTACCTGGCCCAGGGTTCGACCTGCAACGTCTGCGAAGAAGAGGATCCGCGCCGCGCAACAATGATGCGCTTTCGACTGGACGGCAGCAGCGGCGCAATCATTGCCGACGGACTGCGCAACAGCGTGGGCTTCGACTGGGCACCCTGGAACAACGCACTGTATGCGACTGACAACGGCCGCGATTTGCTGGGCGATGACTTTCCGCCCTGCGAACTCAATCGCATCGAGGCCGGCAGCTTCTATGGCTGGCCCTATTTCAACGGCGCCAATATTCCCGATCCCGATATGGGTGAGCAGCTACCCGCAGACAGCCCGCCCCCCACCGAACCCGAACACGGCTTTCGTGCACACAACGCTCCGCTGGGCATACGCTTCCTCGATGGTAGCGGGCTGCCGCCCGAGTTTCAGCGCAGCGCACTGGTCGCCCTGCATGGCTCATGGAATCGCAGCGAACCGGACGGCTACAAAGTCGTTTCATTACACTGGACAGACGGCGGCATCGAGGAACGCGATTTTTTGACGGGGTTCAATCTGGACGGCGACATCAGTGGTCGGCCGGTGGACGTTGTGCAGGGTCCCGATGGCGCGATTTATGTCTCTGACGATTACGCCGGCGCCATCTACAAGATCACCTATGGGGTCGGGTCATCCAACCCTGTCAGCAACCAACCGCTTGCCGGAACAAAACCACGCAGCCGCCTCGATGCGGCACCACCGGCGTGGCTGGCAGAGGCCGACCTTGCGGCAATGGCGGCAAGCGGCGCAGCGCTATATGAGCAATACAACTGCGCCAGTTGTCACGCCGCTGGAGAAAACCCGTTGCGGCTGGACGGCCTTGCACAGCGTATGGGTTATGCTGCTGTAATAGACGCACTGCAGGCACCGCAGGCACCGATGCCGATCTTTCCGCTGAGCGAAGACGAACAGCGCGCGCTGGCGGTGTATCTGCTGGGCCCCGGCCCGGGTAAGCGCACTACCGGGCAAGCGCCGTAAACGCTACACTTTGCAGGGCATGATCACGCAACTGTAACTACCGAGTGGCCGTAGCCAGACACAGGAATGTTAAAGCATCTACCCAATGCACTGACGCTGATGCGCCTGTTCCTGGCAGTACCCCTGGGTATCACCATCGTGCAACAGCAGTATGACCTGGCGCTGCTGATCGGCCTCGTGGCAGGCGCCAGTGATGCACTGGACGGGTTGCTGGCGCGCAAATTCAATGCCTTCAGTCGACTGGGCGCAATCCTCGACCCGATCGCCGACAAAACCATTATTACCGCCTGCTTTTTGTGCTTTGGCCTGACCGACCTCGTGCCGTGGTATCTCGCTGTGATTGTCATTGCCCGCGACGTCGTCATCGTTAGCGGCGCATCCGTTTACACGCTGTTTTATGGTCAGGTCGAGTTTGCGGCCACCACATTGAGCAAAGGCAACATGTGCTTCCAGATCGGCTTTTGCCTGCTTTTGCTGCTCTCACTGGTCGTCACAGGCATACCGACGGTACTGATCGACGTTGCCCAGTGGCTGGTGATCTTTTTTGCGCTGGCCAGCGGCCTGGACTACGTCGTGTCCTGGAGCGGGAAAGCGCGCGACGCCGCACGGCTGCGCGCTAGCCAGGCATTCGTAAACGACAGCAACGACAAAAGCTACGACAAAAGCTACGACAAAAGCTACGACAACAGCGACAACAATAGCGACAACAATAGCGACAACAACAGCGACTAGCCTAGCCAATCGCAGCAACGGGGACACCCTTGAGCCACGACATCCAGATTCTTACCTACAACATCCACAAAGGGTACTGCACGGGCAATCGTCGCTTCGTGCTCGACTCGATGCGCAAACGCATTGCAGAAACCGGCGCGGACATCGTATTCCTGCAGGAGATTCACGGCACCGCCATGAAAAGTGATGCCAAGCGGCGGCGTTTTTCCTACCCGGACCAACCGCATTTCGAATATCTGGCCGACGAAATGTGGCCGCATTATGCTTATGGCAGAAATGCGATTTACCGCAAGGGGGACCACGGCAACGCCATCCTCAGCCGCTACCCTTTTGTGTCCTGGGAAAACATCGACGTCTCGGTTTTTCCGCGCACCAGCCGCAGTATTCTGCACGGCGTGATTGAACTTCCGGACACCGGGCAACCACTGCATACTTTGTGTGTGCACCTGGGCCTGCTGGAGCAGGAGCGCCGCGAACAACTGGAGGCGCTGACCGATCGAATCAACCGCCATGTGCCGCGCGATGAGCCCATGATCATCGCCGGTGATTTCAATGACTGGCGGCGGCGCGCAGAGCTGCACTTGCACAAGGACCTGAACCTGGAGGAACTGTTCGTCACGCTGCGTGGCCGGCATGCACGCACATTTCCCGTGTGGGCTCCGCTACTTTCGGTAGACCGCATCTACTACCGTGGCCTGCAGCCGCAAAACTGCAGCCGTCTGGGTAGCGGGCCCTGGCGCGAGTTGTCTGACCACGCGGCGCTGTCCGGCACGTTCTCCCTGGCTTGATTGCAGCCATGCCAGCCCGGTAACAATTGCCGACTTGGAATGAACAGGCTATCTTCAGACTCACCAATCCACTACTGCGAGTCGTTGTCATGAGTTTGGCCGATATCACCTCCACCCTGCTTGAAGCCCCTACACTTGCCCAGGTGTACAAGCATGTTCAACCGCGCCCACTGTCGACGCCGGATTGTTTTGCCGCGCGCTTTGAGCAAACGGTGCAGCGCTATGGCAGCAGTACCGCCGTCATCTTTGAAGGCAAGAGCCGCACCTGGAGCGAACTGAACGAACACGCAAATCGCTACGCCGCGGTATTGAAGGAGACCGGCCTGGTACGCGGGGATGCGGTGAGCCTTGTCATGGAAAACCGCATCGAGTTTCTCGCTGCGCTCATCGCGATGAACAAGCTGGGGCTCGTCGCCGCACTGATCAACACCAACCTCACGGGGCGCTCGCTGCGTCACTGCATCAGCATCACCGATTCCCGGGCCTGTATTTTTGGCGAGGAGCGCACCGCCGCCATCGACGAGGTACGCAACGACGAGGCGCTGGCCTCCTTGCAGCATTACTTCTACGTCGCCGATGCCGGGACACAGGCGTGTCCCGAATGGGCAGCAGACCTCGACGCATTGGCCGCCGATGCCCCGGCCAGCAACCCGCCCGACACGCAACAAAACACCCTGGCAGACCGCGCACTGTACGTATTTACTTCGGGCACCACGGGATTACCCAAGGCCGCGGTCATATCAAACCGACGCTTTCACATCTCGTCAGTGCTTTCCTACAAGGGCGGCCTGAAGTGTACGCCAAAAGATCGCATTTACCTGTGCCTGCCTCTGTATCACGGCACCGGATTATTCCTTGGAGTGGGAGCAGCGTTTGCCACAGGGGCCAGCATGTTCATTCGACGCAGGTTTTCAGCCAGCAATTTTCTGCCCGAGGTGCGCGAACACAACGCCACCTGTTTCGTTTACATTGGCGAACTGTGCCGCTACCTGCTGAACACGCCGGCGCAGCCTGATGACCCACGCAACCCGCTGAAAAAAGTCATGGGCAATGGCCTGCGGCCCGACATCTGGATGCAGTTCAAGCAGCGCTATGGCATCTCTCGCGTTGCCGAGTTTTATGGCTCCAGCGAAGGTAACGTCGGTTTCATCAATATGCTCAACAAAGACTTCACCGTGGGCACCACGAGCGTGCCGCTGGCCCTGGTTGAATACGATGTCGACAACGATGAGATCGTGCGCGACGCGCAGGGTCGTTGCATTGAAGTCCCCGACGGACAACCCGGGCTGCTGCTGGGCAAGATCACCGAGGACACCGCATTCGAGGGTTACAGCAGCACCGAGGAAACCGAAAAGAAAATCCTGCGCAACGCGCTCGAAGACGGCGACGCCTGGTTCAACACCGGCGACATGATGAAAACCGTCGACGTGGGCTTCAGCCTGGGGATGAAGCACTACCAGTTTGTTGACCGCGTTGGCGACACCTTCCGCTGGAAGTCCGAGAACGTCTCCACCAACGAAGTCGGCGAGATTATCAACGCGCATCCCCAGATCAATTTCTGCAACGTTTACGGCGTGGCTGTTCCCGGGGCGGATGGCAAAGCGGGCATGGCGGCCATCACCCTGGCCGAGGGCATTGACGAACTGGATCTGCAGGATTTCTCGCGCCACGTGCATGAGGAACTGCCCAGCTATGCGCGACCGCTGTTCCTGCGCATACAGCCGGAACTGGGCACTACGGTGACATTCAAGATGGTCAAGGGTGACTTGCGCAAGGAGGGCTACGACCCGCAACAGGTCAGTGACCCGCTGTACGTACTGAAACCGGGCAGCAGCGTCTACGAGCCGCTCGACCAGGACTTCTATACGAGGGTCGTCGCTGCCCAGGCAGGCTACTAGCGCGCGGCTACCGGTCAGCCACCGGTGGCCGGTCTCACGCGGCTAGATATCTGGTGCCTCGATCTCTGGTGAGTCGATATCTGGTGGCTCGATCTCTGGTAAGTCGCTCTCTGATAAGTCGATCTCCGGTAAGTCGATCTCTGGTAAGTCGATCTCTGGTAAGTCGGTCTCTGGCGGAGCAGTCGCTGGCGGTCAAGTCATTGCCAGACAGTCACCGGCAGCATGCCACCAGGCCGATGCAGACTCCTGCCGCTGATGCGACCACGCAACCCTCCCCGGGTGGGTTTTCAAAACGCTGAGCTTGCGGGCGGTCACGGCTTCCAGCGATCCAGGCCGAAGTTTTTGGCCAGGATGTTGTCGAACACTGCCATGGGTAACAGCTTTTTCATCAAGGGCAGGCGCAGGCTGTTCTTGCCACCGCGAATGATCGCCGGGGGTCTTTCCTGCAACAGCCCGTCAGCCACTTTCTGCACAAATTCTTCAGCGGGCGTTGCACCCTGTTGCCCGGCTTGAGCGCGCGCACGGATGCCCTTTTCAACCGGGTGATAGAGGGAGTCTGCGGGCAGGGTTAAGCCCTCCTCAGCATGGTCACCGAAGGCCGAGCGAATGCCACCGGGCTGTATGGTCACCATGTGAATACCCAGCGGAGCCAACTCCATGCGCAGTGCGTCCGACAAGGCGTGCAACGCGGCCTTGCTTGAGCAGTAGGCCCCGGCAAAAGGCGTGGTAAAGGTACCGACAATGCTGCCTACATTGGCAATGGTCGCATTGCCGCGCGCCGCTACGGCCTTGCGCAGCAGCGGCAGGGCCGCGCGCGTGACGGCAACAGGAGCGATCACATTGGTTTCGTATTGCCTGCGCAAATCCTCGCGCGTCAAATCTACCACCGCACCCACTTGCGAAAAGCCCGCGTTGTTGACGAGCATATCCAGTTGCCCTGCCTGCGCCGCAACGGCGCGCAAGGCCTGGCTGATGCTGTCATCGTCGTTAACGTCCAGGGGCAGGGTGTGCAGGCCCTTGTCGGCCAGCGGCTGCAACGCTGCGGGACGACGCGCCGTTGCGAACACCTGCCACCCGCGGCGGTGCATCTCCAGCGCCAGTGCCGCACCAATGCCGCTGGAACATCCGGTGATCAGGACCGTGTGTTTATCCATCCCTTGTGCGCCCACTGTCTACTGAGCGCTTCCGGGCGGAAATTCCAGAAACACCGCCTGGGCCGCGGCCGCGCGATTTTCCGCGGCTTTTTCCGGGTCTGGCTGACTGCGCAGACGCGATTCAATCACTGCGCGCCATACCGAACGCAGGCTGGTCGGGTCGATCATGTCTACAAAAAATGAACCCTGCGTGTAGTAGTTAACGGACACGTCCGTTACACCCGGACCAACCGGGCCCACGCAGCGCCAGCAATTGTAGTAGCTGTAGCTGTTGTAGGTGCGCACATCAGCGCGCTCTTCAGTAACCAGGTGCCAGGACAAAAACATGTCGGCATCAGCGCGGTTTTCAACGATCTCATAACCACGGCGTAACAGCTCGGTTCGCAATGCATCGGTTACCCGCCCGATCTGAATGTCTGAGACTTTGATGGTTGCCGGCGTATTCCGATCAAACGGCTGAATGTAAATAGCGCGGACTTTGGAGAAGTCGTAGCTGGTGTCGTAATCCATCGTCGCCTTGGGCGTGGAGCTACAGCCCGTTACCAGGGCAATGAGCAACAGGGCCGCAAGGGCACGGGTATTGGCAAAGGACATAAGGGGTTCTCCTGCTGGCAATCTATTTGCGGTGAGCGAAATCCGGGAACCGAAAAAGGCTCTCCTTCATGTTGGCCTCACTGTATACGCCGCACCGGAACACGGCAACCGCAATCCCGGACTGGCGCAGACGCGGCGCGCCAGCCGGCAGGACGCAGGAGCAGGCACGTACAACTATTTATTCCCCGGTTGACTCCTGCGCCAACCCGGGGACAGACCCGCCGGTGCGTATTGGACAATCCCCATGCCGCGCTTATAGTACCGGGCCGCACAACAGGGACGCCCGGCCATTTATCGCCGCTTACAACAACGCAGGGAGTGTCGTCCAACCGTGACTTACTATGAAGACATCGTCGTCGGCCAGAGCGTGGTGTTTCCCGCGCGCTATCATGTCACCGAGCAGAACATCATTGCGCTGGCGCAGGAATGGGATCCCTTTCCCTTCCATACGGACCCAGAAGCCGCCAAAGACACTTTCTACGGCGGACTGGTTGCCTCTACCGTCCACCTGTTCGCTATCAGCGTCCAACTCGGTCACAGCGCCACCGAGAAAATCGCCGCGTTAAGTTCACTGGGCATCGACGAATTGAGAAACCATGCACCTGCCTACGCCGGCGACGTCTTGCAGTGTCACTGCCTGTACCTGGATAAACGCCCCTCGCGCTCGCGCCCGGGGGAAGCGATTCTCAGGTCCAGGGCAGAGCTGTTCAATCAGCGCGGCACACTGCTGTTCAGCTACGTGACGAGCGCACTGATCCAGATGCGCAGCGGCTGACGCCCCGCTGCGTGGCCGTCGTTGTCACATTGGCTGTCACATTGGCTGTCACATTTGTTGTGCTATTTGCTGTGCTGTTCGTTTTGCCATTTTGTAGCGCCGTTGCCTGCCCTGGCAGGTGGCACCGGCAGGCACTTAATCATCCGAACGGCGGCCCCTGCGCACCCTCCTGCGCTCGGTATCCCGCGCCTGTGACATCAACTCACGACGCAGGCCGCCCAGGGCCCTGCGATCCCCCTCCATCGCATTGCGACGATCACTGTGCTTGACGTATTTGCAATTGCAATTGAATGAGGTACACCCGGCCAGCGGCAGTGAAGGGATGTCATCGCGCGCCACCAGGTAGCGCTTTCGCTTCACTGCGATTACGGCCTCGCAGGCCTGCTTACCCGGTTTGATCGAGGTCGCCCGGAAAGGATTCAGCGGCGGTGCCTGATTGTGCTTGTGACTGCGCCCGGCGCTGCGCTTGCCGGCACTGCTGCGAGGTGGCTTCTTCGCGCCGACACCCTGCCTGGATGCCGCCGCATCGGCACGATTGGCCGGTTTACCTTTGGCAGCCCGCTCCCTGGACGATGACGAGCGGGTATTTTGCGCCTGCCTCCAGATAATGTAGGCGATCGCCGCGGCGACCACCAGCAGCACCAGCGCGATAACGGTTAGGCTCACCGCCCCTCCCTGACAAGTCGCATCCCTGTGATGCTGCCATCATAAGGGACGCCGCAGCCAACGCAAAGCCTCGCTTTGAGCCCGGGTGCTCCCGCGCTGCGCCAACCTTATGCAGGGTGATGCCAAAGCGGGTTAGCTTTCGACAAAGGCTCGCTCAATGACATAGTGCCCTGCCTCGCCGTGGCGCGCTTCCGTAAAACCCCGCTCATCCAGAATGCCGCAGAGATCCTTGAGCATGCTGGGGCTGCCGCAGATCATAAAACGATCATCCTGCGGGTTGATCGCGGGCAGGCCCACATCGTGCGCCAGCTTGCCGATACGCAGCAAATCCGTCAGCCTGCCATTGTTGGTGAACTTCTCGCGGGTTACCGTCGGGTAATAGACGAGCTTGTCGCGCACCGCCTCGCCGAGATATTCGTGATTTGGCAATTCCTGCGTGATGAGGTCGCGATAGGCCAACTCATCGACAAACCGGCAGCCATGGGTCAATACGACCTTGTCGTAGTTTTCATAGGTTTCCGGGTCGCGAATAATGCTCAGGAACGGCGCGAGCCCGGTCCCGGTCGCCAGCAGGTACAGGTGCTTGCCCGGCAGCAGGTTGTCCTGCACCAGTGTGCCTGTCGCCTTGCTATTGACCAGCACCTCATCACCCACGGCAATGCTCTGCAGCCGGGATGTCAGCGGGCCATCGGCGACCTTGATGCTGAAAAACTCCAACTCATCTTCATAATTGGCGCTCGCCATACTGTAAGCGCGCAGCAAGGGTCGCCCCTCCTGTTCCAGGCCAATCATCGTGAAGTGCCCGTTCTTGAACCGAAAGCCCGGGTTGCGTGTTGTCCTGAAGCTAAAGAGGCTGTCGGTCCAATGGTGCACCTGGGTGACTTCCTGTCGCAGTAAATCCGCCATTTCATACTCCTGATAAGACGCGTTGCATTGGCGACAGAATAGGCGCTGGCCACATACCTGTAAAACAGATATATTTGATATAGTTAATCTATTTTATAGATATATAATACCCGCTCGGGAGGTACTACCCCATGCGCTACAGCCTGCGTCAACTCGAAGTATTCCTGGGTGTTGCCCGGCACGAGAATGTCAGCCGAGCGGCCCAGGGCCTGGCGATGTCGCAGTCAGCGGCCAGCAGCGCCCTGAAAGAACTGGAAGGGCAATTTGGCGTCCAGTTGTTCGACCGCGTCGGTAAACGCCTGCAACTGAGTGAACTGGGGCATGAACTGCGGCCACAGGCAGAGCGCCTGCTGGATCAGGCGCAGGCGTTCGAGGCCGCACTGGCCGGCGACCTCACCGTTGGGCACCTCAATATTGGCGCCACCCTCACCATCGGCAACTACGTGACCGTGCCCATGATTGCACAGTTCAAAAAGCGCTTTGCCCAGGCACAGATCAACCTGCAGGTCGCCAATACGCAGTCGATCGCGCACCAGGTGGCCAGCTTTGACCTCGACATGGGCATGATTGAAGGCGAGCTGCACCACAGCGCACTGCAGATAACACACTGGCGCGCAGACGAGCTGGTGGTGTTTGCGCATCCTCGGCACCCCCTGGCAGGCGTCAAGGCCGTGGATGATGACGCGCTGATGCAGCAGAGCTGGATTTTACGTGAACCGGGCTCTGGCACTCGCCAGGCATTCGATCGCGCCATGCAGGGCATTCTCAGTGATCTGCATATCGATCTGGAACTTCAGCACACTGAAGCGATAAAGCGCGCCGTTGAAGCAGGCCTGGGTGTCGGCTGTCTGTCGAGAATCTGCCTGCAGGATGCCTTCGAGCGCGGCACTCTGGTGCCCGTAGCGGTTCCCGGACGTGACTTCAAACGCCAGTGGTACCTGATCACCCACCGCGAAAAATTCCACGGTGCCGCACTCAAGCAGTGGCTGCAGCTGTGCCATGCAAGCTGAAACGGGGGGATCAACCACGCGTTGCGGCGCCCGTATTCTAATTGCCGCGTTAAGCCTATAGACTGGCCCGCATATTTTTTTGCACGATGGAGATACTCATGAAAACACGCGCAGCGGTCGCTTTTGCAGCAGGCAAGCCCCTGGAAATCGTCGAGCTGGACCTCGAGGGGCCGCGAGCCGGCGAGGTACTGGTAGAGATCAAAGCCACCGGTGTCTGCCACACGGATGCGTTCACTCTCTCCGGTGATGATCCCGAAGGCGCGTTTCCCGCAGTGCTGGGCCACGAGGGCGCCGGCGTTGTCGTGGAGGTGGGGGCCGGCGTCACCAGCGTCCAGCCGGGCGATCACGTCATTCCACTGTACACCCCGGAATGCCGCGAATGTGATTTTTGCCTGCACCCCAAAACTAACCTGTGCCAGGCGATCCGCTCCACCCAGGGCCAGGGCGTGATGCCCGATGGCAGCAGCCGCTTTTCACTCGATGGCGAACCCATCCTGCACTACATGGGGTGTTCCACGTTCTCTAATTTCACCGTGCTGCCCGAGATCGCCCTGGCCAAGGTGCGCAAGGACGCGCCCTTCGACAAGATTTGTTACATCGGCTGCGGTGTGACCACTGGCATTGGCGCCGTGGCCTTTACCATGAACGTAGAACCCGGCTCCACCGTGGCGGTGTTTGGTCTTGGCGGGATCGGCCTGAACGTTATCCAGGGTGCGCGCATGGTCGGTGCAACGCGCATCATCGGTGTCGACACCAACCCCGACAAGGCCAGCCTGGGCAAGCAGTTTGGCATGACCGACTTCGTCAATCCGAATGAGGTAGACAACGTCGTGGACCACCTGATCGACATGACTGGCGGCGGCGTGGACTACAGCTTTGAGTGTATCGGCAACGTCAATGTCATGCGCCAGGCACTGGAGTGCTGCCACAAGGGCTGGGGACAAAGCTGCATCATCGGCGTGGCCGGCGCAGGGCAGGAAATATCCACCCGCCCCTTCCAACTGGTCACTGGGCGCTCCTGGCGCGGCACCGCCTTTGGCGGCGCGCGCGGTCGCACAGACGTCCCCAGGATCGTTGACTGGTACATGGAAGGCAAGATCAATATCGATGACCTGATCACCCACACCATGCCGCTGGACGCTATCAACAGCGCCTTTGACCTCATGCACAGCGGCCAGAGCATTCGTTCGGTGGTACTGTATTAGCGAAGGCAAGCGCCATCGTGTGCGGTGCGCGAGCGCGAAATCGCAACGACAATACAGTCTTGCATACAAACACAGGAACAACCCCGGATACCTGCATGAAACAGATTGCTGAAAACCGCTGCTTTGACGGGCGCCAGTTACGCTATGAGCACCAGTCACGGGCACTCAACTGCACCATGAACTTCTCAGTCTATTTGCCGCCGGCGGCGTCAGCTGGCGACGTGCCCGTACTGTACTGGTTGTCTGGCCTGACCTGCACAGACGAGAACTTTGTTACCAAGGCCGCTGCCCAGCGCGCCGCGGCCGCCGCCGGCATTGCGATTGTCGCCCCCGACACCAGCCCGCGTGGCGATGGCGTGCCCGATGACCCCGACGGTGCCTACGATTTTGGCCTCGGCGCTGGTTTCTACGTCAATGCAACCCAGGCGCCGTGGTCAACGCACTACAACATGTACGACTATATCGTCGAGGAACTGCCCGCCCTGGTCAGTGCGGAGCTTCCCGTCGATGCGCAAAGAGCGGCAATATCCGGCCATTCCATGGGCGGGCACGGCGCACTGACCATCGCCTTGAAAAACACAGACCGCTACCGCTCGGTATCCGCATTTGCGCCAATTTGCTCCCCCCTGAACTGTCCCTGGGGCGAGAAAGCACTAGGCAACTACCTGGGCGAGGATCGCACGGCATGGCGGGCTTACGACGCCTGCGCCTTACTGCCACAGGCCCCCACCCAGCTTCCAATGCTGGTGGACCAGGGCAGCGCAGATGACTTTCTGGCGGAGCAACTCAAGCCGCACCTGCTGCAGGTCGCTGCCACCGATGCGGGCTACCCACTGACGCTGCGCATGCAGGATGGTTACGATCACAGCTATTTCTTCATCAGCACCTTCATCGAGGACCACATCCGCTTTCATGCACAGCATCTGTAACTGAACATCGACCACGACTGTTTCGATCGAGACTGGAATTTACAGGGTCTCATTGCATAGTCACCAGAACGCGCCATACTATTGGCCAGATACCGCTTACCAGGGAGCTCACACCATGTCGCAGCCCAGCAACAGCATTGTTATGAATATGCAGGACTCCAACCCACTGGACTTGATGCCCGAGGGTGTTGCAGCGATTCGCCAGGATCGCAAAAACAAACTCGCCGCAGCGCTGCGCCTGTTTGGAAAAATGGGCTTTGATGAGGGCGTGGCAGGCCACATCACCGTGCGCGACCCCGAAAAACTGGATCACTTCTGGGTCAACCCCATGGGTCGCTCCTTTAAGCAAATGCGCGTCTCCGAGCTGCTGCTGGTCAACCATCACGGCGAGGTCGTGGAGGGCGAGGGCTTGCTCAATGGCGCGGCATTCACCATTCACTCGCGCATCCACATGGCCAACCCGGCGGTGACAGCTGCGGCGCATTCTCACTCGGTGTATGGCAAGGCGTTCTCCGCCCTGGGCAAAACCCTGGACCCGATCACCCAGGACAGCTGCGCTTTTTACGACGACCATGTGCTGTTCGATGAATTCACCGGCGTCGTACTGGACAACAGCGAAGGCGAACGTATCGCCGCAGCACTGGGCGACAAGAAAGCAGCCATTTTGCAGAACCACGGGTTACTCACCGTCGGCGAGACGATTGACGCCGCGGCCTGGTGGTATATCACCATGGAACGCAGCTGCCAGGCACAGCTTGCAGCCGATGCGGCAGGAACACCGCGGCTCATTGACGATGCCGTGGCCCGCCAAACCTACGACACCGTGGGCACTCCCCTGGCAGGCTGGTTCAGCTTTCAGCCACTGTATGACGTGATTACCCGGGAACAGCCTGAACTGCTCACCTGACGGTACGGCCCGCAGGGCAGCCTGAGCCGCTGCGCGCCGTGCCAGGCGGCGCGCATCACCCCGAGACACGCTGGCCGAGGCGCCAGGCGCCACTGCTCACACCTGCGACCTAGTGTGTGACAGCCAGATTGCCCGCGTACCGCCAGGCTGCGGGCTTATAGCCGACTCGCTGATACACTTTTTTTCAACCACAGGCTCGCGGAGACCCCACCATGCAGCACCCCATCAATCGACGGCTGTTGCTCAAGTACGGCACAACGCTGGCCGTGCTGTCCGCCCTGCCCGCCTCGGTCGTGGCGCAGATTATTACCCGTGAACCGCCGCGCAGCCCGTTTAACAGCAAGTCTACCGCCGAGGACGTCACGCAGGGGCTGAACCTGGATGGCCTGACAATCGCCATCACCGGCTGTAACTCCGGCCTCGGGCTGGAAACCATGCGTGTGCTGGCCCTGCGCGGCGCCCATGTCATTGGCATTGCGCGCACCCGGGAAAAAGCCGAAACAGCCTGCGCCAGTGTCACCGGCAGCACTACGCCCGCCTTCCTGGACCTGGCTGACTGGGAATCTGTCGTGCGTTGTGCAGATTCCATCCGCGCATTGCAAACGCCACTGGACGGCCTGATTACCAACGCGGGTATTATGGCGCTGCCGGAACTGGAACTGGTCAACGGCGTAGAAAAACAGTTTGCCGTGAATCACCTGGGGCACTTCATCCTGATCAACCAACTGCGCAAGAGCGTGCTGGCCGCCCCCGCCGGGCGCTTCACCATACTCAGTTCACTCGCGCACCGGCGCGCCGACAAAGGCATCGAGTTTGACAATCTCGATGGCAGCCAGCACTACCATCCATGGGATGCCTACGGCGTATCCAAACTGGCCAATGCCCTGTGTGCCAGGGAACTCGCGCGGCAGATTTCTCACACCGCAGCAACCGCCAACAGCGTGCATCCGGGCGTAATTCGCACCAACCTTGTGCAGCACCTGCCCACCTGGCAGCAATGGGCGTCAAAATACTTTGGATGGTTATTTATGAAGAACATTCCCGAGGGCGCTGCTACCCAGACCTACGTGGCAACGCACCCCGACCTGGCAGGCGTGCGCGGCTTTTATTTTGCCGACTGCCAGCCCAACGAGGGGGAGACCCCTTACCTGCAGGACGATGCCATGGCGGCCAGGTTGTGGAAAGTCTCGCGCGAGCTGACGCGGGATTACCTCCCCGATAGCGGTAAGGTCTGACCAACTGGGTCACGCCGACCGTAACCGCGGCCAGCGTCACGTAACGCCAGGCTGCTGCGTTCCCCGCTCGGCGCGGGACTCAGGATTCCAGCGTCGCGATCTGCTGCTCCAGCCAGGCGCTTAACCAGAAATTTTCACTGTGCTGCAACAGCGCGCGATGCGCCTGCGCGGCCACAGCGCGGGCCGCTGGATCATCGCCCGACAGCGCAATGTCGAGCAGGTGCAGCGCCTGCTCTGGCTGGCCCGCGGCGAGCTTTTCCCGGGCACGCTGCACCAGCGCAGTGCTGCCACCGGCCAGCTCCAGCAAGTCGGGGTGAACACTGGTAAAGGGAACGCTGTAAAGCTCTGTCGTAGAGCGATGGTGGAACCATCCCGCGTAGTTCTCCCAGATTGCGCGCACGCCCCAGGACACCTTACCGTAGCCCTGACCCACTTCCAGCTCCGGCGGTAGCTGTATCTCCCGCATCAAGGTGTAGACGTCTGCACCGTCGTTCATGCCGCGCACTGTCGCATCGTGCACGTAGTGAATGGCGCCATGCAGAGCGTCCAGCTCACGTTCAATCAGCTCGGCCCCCTCCACCGGGCCGTGGTGACCATACAGAATCATCTGCGGTTTCAGGTCACGCACGCGCTCTACTGCGGCCGCCACGGTCAATGCATCGCGATAGCGGTCTCCGCGTATCGTCACCAGGTTGGGAAAGTGCCCGAAGGGGCATCCAAAAAGATTGCCAGTAAAGCAGATGCGTTGTTCGGGCAGCCACACAATCAGCGAGTCATTGGTCTCGGCACCAGGTACCGCAATAACTTCAAGCGCTAAACCACCCACGCTCAGGCGCAGGTTGTCCTCCACCAGCACATCAGGGGTGGGAACATCCTGGGTGGGGAACTCGGTCACGCCGTGGCGCGCATAGTTGTCAAAGGCCGCGGCAAATTTTTGCGTAAACGCGAACGCCGATCGACTGGCGCGAAAACTGGCAAGGCGACCGTCATAGGCCTGGTGCTCGGGATTACCGGCCTGCGCAATGACCGTCAGCCCCGGGTGCTGCTCACGCAAATAAGCCACGCCACCGACATGATCAACATGCCCCTGGGTCAGGATCACATGGGAGGTGGGTTGCGTTGAAAACGCCGCGAAATTCTGCCGGATAATGGGCGCTTCAATCGCCATACCGGCATTGATCTGAATATTGCCCTGCGCGGTCATGATCAGGTAGTTATTACTGAACGCTTCGCACAGCACGATAAAGTCATGCACCTTGTGCGCCTTGAAATCCGCCGGGTTGGGTTCAACCGGGCGCTGCTTGTAGATCGGCTCTCGCATCGTAATACCCCTGTCAGTAAGCCACGGCGTTTGCGCCCAGCAAGGCCGGCGACGCCAACCGCTTCTTGTCGCTACAACGCCGACCGCGTTAGGTGACTTCCACGCGTACGGGAAATCGCTCGAAGTAGAAATCGAAGCGCTGGCGCAACGCCTGCGGCTCAACACCAAAATCACCGCGCAGGTCATACACCACCTGACCATGCTTGCCGCGTGGGTGATCCGCAAGGTAAGACTGCAGTTCAGCGCGGGCCTGCGGTGTCATCGCCAAACCGGCCCGTTCATAGATGTTTTCAACCATGGCTAAATCATCCGCCATGAACTCATGGAACAGCACATCGATACTTCGCGCCTGCCCGAGGCAGTCGCGATCGGACGTGCAGGCCTGCAACAAGTGTACAACGCGCTCTGTCCAGTAATGCAGCAGTGCCTGCGGCTCAACCACATGGCGAGTGCTGCGCTGGCCATAGGCCAGCATGGTAATCGCAGACTGGATCACCGACACCGGGTCGCGGTGCGTGACCGCGACCATCGCATCGGGAAACACCTGGCGCAACACGGGCAACTGCTCCAGGTGCTGCGGACACTTGAGGACCCACTGCGTCTTTGCGCCACTGTGATCGCCATCCTGCCAGGTGAGTAATCGCAACACGGTTTTCATGTACTGGTAATGCGGTGTCTGATCCGTGGCATAGTAGTGATCACGCCACAGCGGTGACGGACTCAGCCATTCGTAATTGTACGAGGCAAAGTCCGGACCCATCAGCTCCAGCTCTTCATGGATATGATCCGGGTTCATAGGGTGCATTGCCGCCAGCAACGGCGACATCGACTGCATCATCTGCCACTGCTCAGCGCAGCGTTGGTAACGCGGGTCTACGCCATCACTGCCGGGCTGTTCACCGGGCATCGGCACCGGTTCGTAGGATTCCCACAGGGGCAGCGCCCGCAGTCTTGAGTCTGCGGCCATGAGGTTGAGCAAGTGGGTGGTTCCCGAGCGTGGCAGGCCAGCCACAATGATCGGGGTATTCAATTGAACATCATGGATTTGCGGGTGACGGCGCAAGGTGTCCTGGATCAGCAGGCGGCTGCGTGCATGTTGCAGGAGTTTGTTGCGCAGTGACAGGCGCCCCAGGTTGTGCAGCCCTTCATCGGCATTCCACTGCGCGCAAAGCAGCTCGAGCCGCGGCAGAAAATCCGCGGGGCCAAAATCCTCCAGGCCGGTTACTGCGGCAGCCTCAGCGAGAATGCTCTGTGCGCTCAATTCCACGTCAAGGCACTGGGCGTAATCGCGCGCCGCCTGTTGTATGTCATTGAGTACCGGATGCGCCAGGTCGGTAATGCGAATGGGTTCTGCCATAGGATGCGCTTCTGCGGGCCTGTTCAGGATTTTAATACAACTGTATTAATGTAGGCTCATGCACTGCGAAATGCAACGCTTGCCGCCGTTCCGCGCTGGCGGCGCCCGGCACAGTCCCGCCGCAGGAGCCGCCGCGTGGCCATTTCTTTTTGCACAGCCGCTGCGCACATCACGATCCCGGGTAGCGATGAAAAAAACTGGCAGGCGCAGTGACGTATTGCAACTGCGCTGCAGCGTCACGCTGGTATCCGGTTTTGCAGGCTGATAGGATGTTCGGCCCCCAGTGAAACTAGATGGCGATAGCAATGGCTATGTTTGACCGACCCAAAAGCAAAACCGCTGCCACCTCGAATGATTCTGCAGCGCCACAGAACCCCGCTGTTCCCACACCCCCAGCAAGCTCCAGGAGTACCGCTATGATTGGTCCAAGTATCACCATTAAGGGCGAAGTATCCGGCGAAGAAGATCTTCTCATCGAGGGCAAGGTCGAGGGTACCATCACCATGAAAGACCAGCAGGTTTCCGTCGGCAAGTCCGGCGAGGTGCTGGCCGACATTGACGCACGCGTGGTCACCGTCGACGGCAACGTGACGGGCGACATACAGGGCAGTGAAAAAGTCATCGTGTCGAAGTCGGGCAATGTTAAAGGCAACATTGTCGCGCCGCGGGTCACGCTTGAAGACGGCGCCATCTTCAAGGGCAGCATCGATATGGACCCCGGTGAAAGCAGTGCGCAACGGCCCTCGCTGGCTGCGCATACTCCGGCAAATTCCAGTGTGCCTGACTTGAACGTGAACAACGGCTAACGCAGCCCAGCACACCGCATCACCCATACTCTGACCGTTAGAACCGCTTCCCTACCGGAGGCGGTGGATACTCTGTGACCATCACCGCAACCCAGACAACCCAGTTGCTGCCCGAGCTGTTTCGCAACGTGGATGAAGAACAGCGCATCAATGTGCTGCATATTGGTCCTGCCTGTAGCGATACCATTGAGTTCTTCTCGCACTACCGCTGTCGTTTGCAGGTGTTTGACCTTTTCGCCGAATTACCGATGCCTACACAGGAAGAAACCGATCTGGGCCTGCAACACTACTTCACAGAGTTGCTGCAGCTGCCCGGCAACGTACAGTTCGACATCTGCCTGTTCTGGGATATCTTCAGCTATCTCGAGGAAGCTGCCCTGGCCGCATTCGTACATGCCTTGCGTCCCCACCTGGCACCACACTGCAAGGGCCATGGTTTTTCCGTACACAACCCCCGAACACCGCCGGGCAACCACCTGTACGGCATTGCCGATGCCCACACGCTCAGCCTGCGGACTCGCCCTGACGCCTTGCCCGGATACCGGCCACACAATCAAAACCGCCTCAGGGACGCCCTGCACTGCTTCGTCATGGAACGCAGCGTGCTGCTGGCAGACCGACGGCTGGAACTGCTACTTGGTACCAAAAAGGGCTGAATCACCTGCCCTGCAGCGACTATACTGCACGTAGGCACTGTTACCTTATGGGCGAATGAACGTGTACATGTCGCAGCGGCCACCGCCACAACAGCACGCGCAACCGACCAGCCATCGCTGGGCCCTGTACCTGTGTCTGTTGGCCCTGTGCAGCGCCAGCGTGCACGGTGCAACGGTCTATCGCAGTGTCGATGACAACGGCGTTGTGACCTTTTCTGACACGCCGCCGGGCAGCAGCGCAACGGTTGAAACGCTGCAACTCGAGGTGCCCGCAGCCAATCCCGATGACCTGCAACAGGACCGGCTGGAGCAGATGCGCGCGACCACCGACCGCATGGCGGCAGATCGCATGGCCAGGGAAAAGCACCGCGCCGAATTGCGTAAACTCGATCGCGAATCGCGGCCAAGCGAAGTGGTCAGCCGTGAACCCCAGTACGATATTACGCTGCCCTACTATTATCCCTCCCGCTGGCGTCATCCAGGGCCCGGCGCAGTACACCCCGGGCCACATCCACCGCTGCGACCCACGCCGCGCAGCAGCAACGATTACCCGGCCTCGCTGATCCGTCGCGGTTATCAGCCGCGCGTGCGCGAGGCCTTTGCGGATTAGCCATCAGCGCGGCTTGACACTGCCCGCCCGCAGCGCGATGACGTTACAGGCCCTGCGAGTCTGCTTATCTGGATCATACAAACGCATTTTGTCCCGGGCAGCCCCCAAATGGCGCGGGTGCTATATTCAGTGCGCGAAAATGCCGGTAAATTAACATCACCCTGAGAACACCACGAACAACGCAAAGCCATTGGCATCTGGAGAACACCCATGACACTGAAAACGCTCGCCGGCCTGCTGTTATTGACCCTGACGGTGGCCTGCTCTGACCAATCGGATCCTGTCGCCGGGCCCTCTTCCCTGACTGTGGTGCCTAGCGCAGCGCCAGAGGGGGCACCGGGCGAGATGCGCCAGTTAATGCTGCGGGTCACCATGACTCATGCACAGGAGCGACCGGTGACCGTGAGCTACAGCACGCGCGATGGCACCGCTACTGCCGGCGAGGACTACCTGCAGGCAGCTGGAGAAATCGAGATACCCGCAGGCGCGATCGAGGGTTATATCGCGATTGACATGATTGGCGATGCCCTTGAGGAAGATGCCGAAACCCTGATGCTGTCGATATCCACCAATGATGCAGCCAGCGCGACGGCCACGGAAATCACCGCGACCATCGCCAATGACGACAGTCGCTGCGATGAACCGTTCGACCCCCTGCCCAACCCGTGGCTGGTCAATGGCGCAGACCCACTGAACTTTGCGCACCGTGGCGGCGTCACCGACTTCCCTGAAAACACGCTGTTTGCCTATGCCGAGGCGGCGCGCGCCGGGGCTGACGTGCTGGAAATGGACGTCTACCAAACAGCCGACAACGAACTGGTGATCCTGCACGACCTGGATGTTGACCGCACCACCAACGGCACCGGCAACGTGGTTGACCTGACATTGGCGGAACTGCGCGCACTGGATGCCGCTTACTGGTTCGTGCAGGATGCAGGCACACCGCGCGGCCGTCCTGATGAGGATTATCTGTATCGCGGCATTGCCACCGGCGATGTACCGCCCCCGCCCGGCTACAGCGCAGAGGATTTCCGCATCCCGACACTGGAAGAGGCCCTGGCGCGTTTTCCGCACAACCTGATCAACATCGAACTGAAGCCCGACCTCGATGGCGCCGGCAACTATGAGGCACAAATTGCCGACCTGCTGCAACGCTATGGCCGCTCTACTGACATGATCGCGGCGTCTTTTGTGGACGAGGCAGCAAACAACTTCAAGGCCGTAGCCCCCTGCGTTTATACCTCTATTCCACTGGATCAGGGCACGGAACTCGTTTTTGGCTTCCTGGGTACGGGGGAGTTTCCAACGGTTGCGGAACACATCACCTGGCAGGTGCCACCTGATACCAGCCAGATCGGACAGGTCGATATTGACCTCGAGGTTGTCACCCAGGCGTTTGTTGATGCCAGCCATGCCGTGAATCTGGCCGTGCAGGTATGGACGATCAACACCTGCGAAGAGATGCTGCGCATGATCGACTTTGGCGTCGATGCCATTATGACAGACCGGCCTATCCTGCTTGAAGAGTTACTGGCCATGCCTGCGGGCGAGCGCAGTTGCCCGCCGCAATAGTCAGGCTGCCGCGCTGCGCGCCCAGCCCTTCCGTGCCTGCGCCTGGGTGGAGGAGCGCCGGGTGGGGTGGCGCAGTGCGTACAACCCATCGCAGAGAGCGCCGAGCGCAAGGCCTTGCCCCGCAACGCGGCGCCTATGCATAAGCATCACAGCCGGTGAGCAACTCAAGCCTCCGGTTTCACCCGCAACCTCAAAACGAAAAAAAGGACCACACTCATGACTACCGTTATCAGCTGCCTGTTGGTGCTCTGCATTCTGCCCATTGCCTGCGCGTGGATAGCCGGCTACTTTCGCCATAAACAGTTCGGCGCCGTCGACAACAAGGAACCACGCGTGCAGTCTGCGCAGTTGACCGGCGCGGGCGCGCGCGCCGTGGCGGCGCAGGCCAACTGTTGGGAAGCGCTGGCCCTGTTCAGCGCGGCGCTGCTGGCGCTTGTGATAGCCGGTGTTGCCCTGGAAAGCATTGCCAGCCTGGCCATTGCATTCACGCTGCTGCGCCTGGTTTACATCGCGCTTTACATAGCCGATCGCGATGCCCTGCGCTCGCTGGTTTTCATCGGCGGCTTCGGCATCTGCATGTACCTGTTCTATCTCGCGCTATCGAACTGAACCTGGGCGGCGCCACCGACCGGCGGAAACGCCAGGCCGCCGGTCAAGGCGCCAATACCTGAACTGCGCGCCCGCTGCTTGATCAACTCGGCGTCGGCGGGCCGCAGGAATCCCTCGGCAACTGCCGCGTCTGTAGACGTGTCTACCGCATTGATATAGCTGCTTTGCGTGGGATACAGCATCGACAGCGTCGCGGCATCAAACAGCTGCGTGGTACCAAACAGGCCGCAGAAGACACTCGCCTGTGGCTGCCCCTCGCCCGACAGTATTGCCACCGGCGCATCCACGTAGGGCGTTCGAATACCGCCCAGTGCATTGCCCAGTTCATCCAGCGCAAACCCCGTGCCTTGTTCATTGAGCGCCAGTCGCGGCGCGGTGGCCGGTGCCTGCCCGCTGCGAATCCAGTTATCCATCGCCGCGACCGCGGCCTTTGCCAGCCAGTGGCCGGGGCCGTCATTTACCGGCAATTCGCACTGGATAAACGGAGGCCGCGCATCCTTGTTGGACACGACATCGGCCACCGCGGGATCAGTGCCGCGATCCAGCGGACCCTTGATGGTGGTATACACGTCCGAATGGGCTGCCCCTGCCACCTCCCACAACCGGTAAGAGGGCGCATCAGCCTGGCGCATTGCGACGGACCCCAGGCGAAAGAGGTCAGTTTCTGTCTGCAGGCCAAGCGCGGGGGCAGGCAAGTCGGTGCGCACCAGCGTGGGGCTGGGTGTCGGCGCCGCCACCTGCGGCTCCTGTGAGAGCGGCGAGCTGCCATCGCCTCGGCTGTGGATGACAAAACCGTCAAATACATCGACCAGCGGCTGCACCGCGTTGTAATAGGTAGTGAGGCGTCCCGCCGACTGCGACTGCCCAACGGCGATCATGCGCTCCACCTGCAAACCATCCAGTGGGTCGATGCCTGAGGGGCGACGCACAGCCTGCGCCGCCTGCGAAAAAATATCATAGGAGAAGCTGTCACCGGGATGCATCAAACCGCCGTAACGCTCTGGGTCGATCAGTTTCAAGGGAAGGTCGAAGGCGCCGCCGCCCTCAATACCCGCCGACTGTGCGGACACGCCCACCCAGGCATACCCTTCACGGCGCAGCTCTGTTTGCATCTGTGTCCAATCGGGCGCCGCATCCAGGCCGCCAGACACGTTAAACCACTCGACGACGACAGTACCGTTAAAATCCGCGGCGTTTTCTGGTCGCAACACGACAATGCGCGAGACATAAGCTGCCGAATCGGCGGGCTCGGCGGCCCACACACCGTCCTCGGTCAGCGGCCCGAGAGGCATGTAAGCGGTGGCGGTGCCGGAAATGAAATACTCCGTTTCACGATAGCCGACCTCTGCCTCATCAAAATTCAGGCCGGCGTAAAACGGTGTCCCTGGCGTATAGCCCTGCTCACGCAAATCCACCTGCAGCGGGCCAAAACTGATGATGCAGCACTGTGCCCCACCCCCGCCGCTGATCGGGCCATCCACGCGAGGGTTGTCAGGCTGCGGCTTACCCGCGACCGGCACGGCATCGTTGCCGTCTGCACAGCCCGTCATTATGCCGAGCAGGATAATGCCGAATGCCACCCGAAAAACCTGTGTCTTGAAACATCTGGTAATCGTCATAACTACACTCACTGTCACCGCACCGGCACTACTGGACGTGTGCCACCTGCGCGAATCGTTATTCAACTACTGCCTGCATTCACCCCGCGACTATAGCGCGGCCATAAGCACAGCGCCAAGAGACGCTGCACAACGGCTGTCGACGACGAACTGACGCCGCAAAAACCGGGGCGCAACGGCTGCTCAGGCCACTGGCGCTGCCGCAGCGGCTGCATCAACACCGCGCTGCTCGTTCACAAACAACAGCAGAAACAGACCCACCACAAAAAAGGCCAGCGTCGACATCAACGCCAGCTGGTAGTTGCCGCCACTGAGATTGGTAATTGCGCCATAGCTGATAGGCCCAATAATTGCCGCCGCACGATTGGCCAAACCCCACAGGCCGAAAACCTCGGCATTGCGCGCGGCGGGAGTCATTCTCCCGATGAGCGCGCGCCCACCGGCCAGGGTGGCCCCCATCGCCAACCCGATCAAGTTACTGGCCAGCCAGAACAGCCATGGGGCCGAGCCGAGCAAAGTCATACTGATTGCGATAATCCAGAGCAACAACGCCGCCGCCAGACAGGGGATAGAACCCCAGCGGTCCTGCGCATATCCAAAGGTAAAAGCACCCAGTGCAGCGGTGAGATTGACCACCATCACAACACCAATCAACTGGCTGCTGCTGAAACCCATCACCTGCTGCGCATAGATCGCCGCAACCACAATCACCGTAGATACGCCCGCCTGAAAGAACAGCAGGCACACCAGAAAGCGGAACAGGTCGGGCAGCTGCGCCGCGTGGCGCAGCGTATTGGCTACCTGTGCCAGGCCCATACGGAGATAGGACTTTCTCACCGCCACAGGGCGCGCAATGGCGCGCTCGCGCAACCACAGAAAGGTCGGCGTTGCGGTCACCGCAAAGGTCACTGCAGTCAGCAGCAACGTCACCGGTACATAATGGGTAGCAGGCAAGCCACGCGACTCGGCGAAACTCACATAGGCAAGGCACATGCCCAGGGTAAACAGGCCACCCAGGTAGCCAAAGCTCCAGCCATAGCCAGAGACTTTACCCATGTTCTGGCGTGTGGCGATCTCCGGCAGAAAAGCGGCAATGAGATTCTCACCACTGGCAAAAGCCACGGTTGACAACACCAGCAGGAACATCGCCAGGTACAGGTAGTCAGGGCCCGCAATGGCCAGTAGTGCGGTGCCTGCAACACAGGTCACTGCGGTCACCAACAGAAACGGCTTCTTGCAGCCATGCTGATCGGCAATCGCACCGACCACAGGGCCGCTGAACAGAACGATAAGATTCGCCGTGGCGGTCGAGAGCGTCCACAACAAAGTGGCACTGCCAGGCGAGCGTGCCTCTACGCCTGCTGCCACCACGGCAACAAAATAGGCGCTGTACACGGTGGTCAGCACAACCGTAGTGTAGCCCGAGTTGGCAAAGTCAAAAAACGCCCAGGCGACAAGTTCGCGGCGGGTCGCCGGCGGCATGGCGGCGCGCGCTGCAGCCACGGAGTCAGATTCGCTCAAGAATATTCCTTTATTTTGGTTATACCTGCGGTTACACCTGCGGTTGTACCCATCGCCGTACGAGCCGTTATACCCACCCCAGCGGGCCCATGCCCGGTGTATTCCCAGCCCCTGCAACAGACCGGGCGCCGATGGACTTACACCCGCATCCGTGGAAGGCTTAAGCTATGAGACTTGCGCATCCTGCGGACCGGGGCCAGCAACATGAGTGTACTTGATATTGCAATGAGTGTGGCGGATGCCGCGGCTGCGCGCATGCCAGCCGCAACGCCGACGCCAACGCAGCTTCAGCGCTGCCGGCTGATATCACATCGCGGGGAACACGATAACATCGAGGTACATGAAAATACGCTGGCGGCATTCCGGGCTGCCTGTGACGCAGGCGTCTGGGGCATCGAGTGCGATATACGCTTCACCGCCGATGCTGTGCCGGTCATCTGCCACGACACTGACCCGGTGCGCGTATTCGGACGCGGTGAGCCCGTGTCGACGCTGACGTTTGCACAACTGCGGCGCATCCTGCCGAACATTCCCAGCCTTGCTGAGGTCATTGCATCCTTCGCCGGCAAAATGCACCTGATGCTCGAAGTGAAAGCGGAAGACTGGCCGCGGGGAGAGCGTCATGCGCATGCCCTGCGCGATGCGCTGTCTGCCCTGACGCCGGTGCAGGACTACCATGTGCTTTCACTGCATACGCCGATGTTCGATCGTCTGGCGTTTGTTCCGCCACAGGCGTGCCTGCCTGTTGCCGAGCTCAACGTTGCTGCAATGAGCCGCTATGCCCTGCAGCGGGGCTGCGCTGGCATCGGAGGTCACTACCTGCTGCTGGGCAAGCGTTTGCAGGACAGTCACGCCCGTGCAGGCCAACAGCTGGGCGTTGGCTTCCCCGCCTCCCGAAACTGCTTCTATCGTCAGGTCGCGCGCGGTATCGAGTGGGTATTTAGCAATGACGCAGTGCTGCTGGAGTCACTGCGGCAGCGGGCCCTCAGGGCACAAGCCGGCTGACTGAACGCTTCACCACCTGCAAAATAGAACTGGCAATGCGCTTCTTACGCAACTGATCGCGCGAGCTATACACATCGGCCAGCGTGTAATCACGCTCCAGGTACGGCACATCATGGATGTAGTGGTAACGGCTCTCGTCATCGATGATGAGCTGCGGGCCGGTGGTTTTGGGGTGTTGCGTACGGGTATTGGGGCCCATGACAGGCGCATAGATGGCGGTTGCCTGTGACAGAAAACCGGCCCACCACGCAAACCCGCTATTGGACTGTACGATCTGGTTGAAAGCCAGCATGAAGCGAAAATCCTCGGCGGGCGTGCCGATGACATAGCGCGGCGAAAACGGCGCCAGCGCGGCCTTGACCTCGGCATTGATGCCGCAGCCACACACATACAGATGGCGATACTCGAGCGTTGGCAGTAGCTGCGTGTAAAATCCCAGGCTCATCGCCATATCGAACACGACGATGTCGCCCCAGCGGATGTGCACCACGATGTCCTGGGGCGACAGGTCGTAACCGCGTGTGTCAGGCCTCATCTCAAACCAGCTGCGGATGCGCTCCTTGTAGGGCCGCAACATGTCATACGACTGGTAATACCCGCGCATTTCGATGCGCCGCGGTGAACGGTCCGCCAGCACCGTGTCGAGATCGATAAAGTAATTGTCAAACGCGGGGTTGGACTCATGCGCGCAGTGATCAACCGGTGCGTCGTGGGCCTCTCCCGGCAGGGCCAGCGGCGCGTCCTTGCAGTGCGCCAGCAGCTCCATCAGCTCTACCGCATTCACACCACCCTTGCCCCTGGAGTGACTGACCGACAGGGCATAGCCCAGCTCCTGCGCAATGATCCGCGCCGCACTGTACTGGAACAGGTTGTCGGCGATAAAACCGTTCATTTGTAAATGAACCATGGTACATGGGCACCGGGGAAGGAAGAGGCCGCAATATTAACCGAAAAACGCATTCCGGCAAGCGATGTTCAGGGCAAACACCTGTTCGTTGAGGCGGCATCTTGCTAAACTTGCGCCACTTCCACGGACCCCGCGCAGCCATGAGCCAGGCAGACCCCAACACCGCCAACGCCAGGAGCAACACTACAGGCAATACGCCCCCCGAGGCAGGCCGTGATGCGCACGACGGGACTTTAGAGACAGCACCCGGGCAATCACCCTCCCAGGCTTGTGCAAACGCCGCAGACGTGACCATTTGCGTGACACAGCGCGAACGCTTCAGCAGTTCAGCCGATTCCCTGCGCAGTATTATTGCCACAGCGGGCACCGCTTTTGAGCTGGTTTATATCGACGCCAATTCACCACCCGCTATAGGCCGCGAGATTGAAGCCATCTGCCGCGAGCACGGCTTTACCTACGTGCGCAAGGATGAGTACCTGTCCCCCAACCGGGCACGCAATATTGGCCTGTCGCACAGTGCCACCGGCTATGTTGCCTTCGTCGACAACGACCTCTACACAGACCAGGATTGGTTGCAACAGCTACTGGAATGCGCGTGGGCGACCAACGCGTGGGCGGTAGGGCCGATCATCCTTGAGGGCACGTCCAGCCTTCGCGTGGTGCACATGGCCGGCGGTACACTGACCGAAACACAAGACAACGGCAAGACCACGGTCACCTGCGGGCACCGGTATATGAAGCAGCCGCTGCGCCTGGTCAGGAGCAGCATGGTGCGTGAGCCCACCGGCTATTTCGAATTCCATTGTGTACTGGTACGCACGGATGTCTTCGCGCAACGACAGTTCCTTGACGAGGGCCTGATGTGCAACAACGAACATGTCGATCTGGCGCGACAGATTCACCAATCAGGCGGACAGATTTTTTTCGAACCCACGTCGGTGGTGCGCTACGACACCGCCTCCCCGTTCCAGGCGTGCGACCGCGAGTTTTTTGAGCTGCGCTGGCGCCGGGAGTGGTCCGACGCATCCATCGCTCATATCAAATCCAAGTGGGGTCTGGCCGAGGACGATGCGAGCATGCAAAAACTGTCCGACTGGACAGCGCGGCACCGCCAGCTGTTTCAGCAGTCTCAAAAGTCCTGGCTGGGGCAGAACCTCCCCATCGTGGCCCGCCGCACACTCGGGCACTGGCTCAGGCAGCGCGGGCTGCTCACGACTAAAAACGCCCACTAACGGCTGATGTTTCACTTTGCGCAGACGAATCTGCAACTACTGAGCCAAATGCAGGACGCCGGCTACGCAGCAGCTGAGGTTGACCGGGTGCGCGCCGCCTACGCCGCCGTGCTGCCCCTGTTCGCCGCACACTTTCGCGGCAGTGGCAAACCGTTTCTGGCACACCTTGTAGGCACAGCGAGTATCCTCGCCACGCGCCCGGCGCCTGTGAGCGAAGTGATCGCCGGCCTACTGCACGCCGTGCATATGGCAGGCGATTTTGGTTTCGGATACGGCGCCGGATACACCACAAAAAAGCACCAGTGGGTGATTGCCGCCGTCGGCGATGAGGCAGCCACGATCGTCCAGCACTATCACCAGATCGCATGGCAGCCCGAGGCCATCGCGCAGCACCGGGCTCAATGGCACACGCTGACCAGCGTCCAGCGCAGCGCCATCACGGTGCGGCTGGCAAACCTGCTGGATGACTTTAGCGACGCGGGGATGCTGCAGGGCCTGGGTAAGAAGAACCGCAAGTATCTGTCCAGCACACTGCAACAGAACATTCTGGCGCTTTGCACACTGGCGCAGTGGACAGACCTCAAAACCCGCCTGGAACATGAATTTCAGGCGCTGGGCAGCGCGGCGCAAACGCTGGCGCCGGCCAGTGACCCAGGTTTTTCGAAGGTGCAATTACCCCCGAGCGCAACACTCAAACTATTGCCACGCGGCGAGCGACTGCTTATGCGTGGTTTTACCGCAGTTCAACGCAGGATTCACCGGTAATGGCCCGGCGCAGGAACACTGCAAGCGCAAGCACCGTCGCACCGCTTATCGATGGTTTGCTGGTGGCCGCTGCAGGCTGGCTGGCCTACTACACGCGCTGGTCGCGATGGGACATCCCACTGGATTACCTGTCGGTGCTTATTCTGGGTACGGGCCTGGTGCTGGTGATTTTCCCGCTGACGGGCGCCTATCGATCGTGGCGCGGCGAGCTGCACTGGCGCGATACCGGCAACGCACTGCCGGGTCTGTTTGCAGTGACCGCGCTGCTTATGGTGGCCGGTACTTTCACCAAGCAAACCGCAGAATTTTCGCGCTTGTGGATGGGCTACTGGTTTTTTTACGCCGTCGCCGCACTGTTTGCTTTTCGCTGGCTGGTGTCACTGCTGCTGCGCGCACTCAATGACCGCGAGGCGCCTTCAACCAATGTGTTGATTGTGGGGCACGGCGATTTTGCCCGATCCGTTATCCATAAGGCGCAGGCAGCGAGTGATGCGAACTGGCGTATCTGCGGCCTGGTGGCCACGCACGAAGGCGCTGCAGAGCCCGCGCCAGAGGGCATTGCCAGTATCACACTGACAGCGATGGAAGCGCTGATTTCCGAACCTGAACCCGAGATTGATGAAGTCTGGATCGCCATGGACAGCGGCGCCCTGGCAGACCAGAAAACCATCATCGACCTCCTCCAGGCCAGTTGCATCACTGTGCGCTATATCCCTGACCTGTCGATGCTGGCACTGCTCAATCACATACCCTCGGAAGTGGCCGGGATGATGGTGATTGATCTCAATGCATCACCGCTGGCAGGGCCAAACATGCTGATCAAGGCCGCGGTGGACAAGCTCATCGCACTGGTTGCACTGGTCGTCCTGTCGCCACTGCTCCTGCTGCTGGCCGCACTGATCAAGCGTGACTCTCCTGGCCCTGTGTTTTTCAGGCAACAGCGCCACGGCTGGGACGGGAAGGTTATTCAGGTACTGAAGTTTCGAACCATGCGGCACGACAACAGCCAAAGCGATGGTGCCCAACAGGCGCAGCGTGATGATCCGCGCGTGACGCGCATCGGCGCTTTCCTGCGTCGCACCAGCCTCGACGAGCTTCCCCAATTCATCAATGTACTCAAAGGCGATATGTCAGTGGTTGGCCCCAGGCCACACCCCGTTGCACTGAACAAAAATTACGTGCGCCGCATCGATGCTTACATGCAGCGCCATCGCGTGAAACCAGGGATCACCGGCTGGGCGCAGGTGAACGGCCTGCGTGGCGAGACAGAAACCCTCGACAAAATGCAGCGGCGCATCGAGTACGACCTGTACTACATCGAACACTGGTCCTTGTGGCTGGACATGAAAATCATCATGCTGACCCTGCTCGGGGGGTGGTCTGGAAAACATGCCTACTGAGCGTCTGCCAAACCTGTTTATCGTCGGCGCACAGAAGTCGGGCACCAGCGCGCTGGCCGGCTGGCTGCGCCAGCACCCACAGGTGTGTATGTCACTTCCCAAGGAGCCTGGTTACCTCGCCTTTGGCGAGGACGGTTATGTCTTTCCCGATGGCTACGGACGCCCGGCCCCCGCCACGCGCTATGTCGTGCGCGATGAACAGAGCTATCGCGCGCTGTTTGCCGAGGCAACCGACGCCCAAAAAGTTATCGGTGAAGCGAGCACCTGGTACCTGTCATTTCCAGGTATGCCGCAGAAACTCAAGCGCTACAATCCACAGTCAAAGATCATCGTGATCTTCCGCAACCCGGTAGAGCGCGCCTACTCTGCCTGGTGTCACGCGCGCGGAGCCGACGTTGAGCCGTGCGCTACGCTGGCTGCCGCTCTTGAACTGGAAGCAGAGCGTGGCGAGCCGGAGCACCTGCTGCGCTACCGGCGCATGGGCCTGTACAGCCAGGACCTGGAAAACTACCAGCGGGAATTTCCGGCAGATCAGCTGCTGGTGCTTTTTTACGACGACATGCGCACCGACCCCGAGGGGTTCTGGCAACGTGTTTGTCGCTTCCTCGATATTGACGCTGCCGTCGAGCCGCCCTACGAGCATCGCTATAATCGCTCGGGAAAACCACGGTCGAAATCCCTGCAGAACCTGATGCGCTCACACAAGCTCAAGCGTGCGGCGAAGTCCATACTGCCGTACTGGCTAGTGCTGCGTATCAGGGGCAAACTGGACGACATCAACCTGGAGCAGTTCCCGCCCATGGACGATGCAACCCGCGATTACCTGAAAGACTTCTATCGTGAGGACGTCCTGCGCCTGCAACAGATCACCGGAAGGCATCTGGAGCACTGGTTAGAGTGAGCAGGCCCAGTGATGACAACGGCAGCGGCGAAAAAGCACAAGGCGCATCTGTCGGTGGTGCCAGCGCTGGCACATCGGGCAGCGACTGTCCCGCCACGGCCTATTTTGGTACCCAAATGACGCCGCGCACAGCAGAGCAGTGGCTGGCGTTTATCGGCGAGTGCCTGGCGCTGTCAAGGCAGCGCCAGATCTGCGCCTGCCATAACCTGCATAGCCTCTACCTGCGGCATACCGTACCGGACATGGCCACCTTCTACGCGCGCAGTCACGACTGTTACATCGATGGCATGCCCATCAGGTTACTCTGCCGGCTGTTTGGCGCGCGGTGGCAAAACACGCCGCGCTTTTCACTGATGGATCACTTTCCGCAGTTGCTGGAACACGCTCGCCGACACCAGTGGCGGCTGTTTTATCTCGGATCCAGCCCGGAGGTCGTGGCCAGCGCACAAGCGCGCATTGAACACCAGTATGCCGGCCTGGATATTCGCCTGCACCACGGTTACTTCAATGACGAGGCGCAGATCGCCGCAATGATCAACGCACAACAACCTCACCTGCTGATGATTGGTATGGGTATGCCACGGCAAGAGCGTTGGCTACTGCGCAACATTGACCAACTGGACTTTGCCTGCGTGACACAGACCGGCGCTACCCTCGATTACTTCACCGGAGCCCAGGCCAGGCCACCCCTGTGGATGAGCAAGGCGGGGCTGGGCTGGCTGTATCGCCTGGCGCACGACCCGCGACGACTTTGGCGGCGCTACCTGGTCGAACCCTGGGGCCTGCTGCGGCCCACAGTGACCCATTGGCGCCGCTTCGCGGCGCAGCGCAACGCTTCAGACCACCGTCATTAATCCGCCGTGAGCCCTTGTCAACCATTATGAGAACACGCTTGAAACAAGCCCTGATCACAGGCACTCACGCCCCCGTCAAACCGACCTGGCCGGAAAGCCTGTTCGTGATTGCCGCGCTGCTGCTGCTCAGTCGCGCCTGGTCAAGCACCCTGTTTACAGGCGTGGCTCCCGGCGAGGTGGCCGCTGCCACCGATGCACCTGTCAGGTTGCTTCTGTTCCTGAGTATCTATGCCATTTCCGGTTTGTTGCTGTTGGCACAGTGGCGCGCGGTGATGGATGCACTGTTGCGTCAGAAATTCATGTTCCTGCTGCTGGCCATGACACTGGTCTCGCCGCTGTGGTCCGTCAATACTGCTGAGTCAATCGAGAAAACCGCCGGCATTCTGGGTGGCAGTGTATTTGCACTGTACCTGGCATACCGGCTGGACACGGATGTCATGCTGCACCTGCTGGCCATCGCCCTTGCGGTGATGGTCATTGGCAGCTACGTCATGGCACTCATGTTTCCGGAATCGGGGGTCATGCAGGGTAACCACCAGGGCCTGTGGCGCGGTGTATTTCAGCATAAAAACCACCTGGGCCTGTACACCGTCATCGCCGGTGCCACATTTTTTACGATGGCGTTACGACAGCGTGCCTACCGCGGCTACTACCTCACAGGCTTTCTGCTGGCGTTTGCCCTGCTGGCACTGTCAACGTCAAAAACCTCGATCCTGAGTTGGACAATTGTTTTCTGCGTACTGTGCGGCTATGCGTTTTATACCGGCCGCAAGCGCTTCGGCCTGCTGGCGATTGCAACATCGGCACTGATTCTGGGTTGCTTTGTCCTGCAGACGCAGGCGCGCATCATGGCGCCGATCGTGCTTGATGTGACGGTGTCGTGTATCGAGGGCAAGGCGCAGGGCGAGTCCGCTGCCTGCAACATCATTCCCACCGCGCAGGCACTGGCGCCGCGCAGTAGCGATTTTTCCACCGGGCGCGGACGCATAGAACTGTGGCAGCACCTGTGGACGCAAATTCAGCAAAGGCCTGTTCTGGGTTACTCACCGGGCGGCTTCTGGCTGGGTATTGACGGCCCCTCTGCCTACATTTGGGAGCGCGAGCCCTGGCACCCTGCCAGCAGTCACAACGGTTTTGTCGAGCTCACTGTGCACCTGGGTTTTGTCGGCCTGGCGCTGTTTTTACTGGGTACTGTGCCGCTGGTGCTTGGCGTTATACGGCGCGGTCTGCGCAAAACACTCAGTGCAACAGGTACTGTGTACGGCGCTATGCTGGCGGCCCTGCTTCTGGGCAACCTCGGCGAGAGTATGCTGCTGTCACCCAATAAACTGCCTTGGGTACTGATGGTCTTGCTCACGTTTGGTCTTTACCGGCAGTACAGCGCGTCCATAACCGGGTCAGCAGCCAATGACTGACCCCCGGCAGGTACCAAAGAAGTATCGCTACTCGAAGCGCGGTTTTTTGCGCCGCGGCGTACTCGCCGGCGGCATCAAGTTTGGCGGGCTGTTTTCGATTTTTATTCTCCAGGTCATTATCGCCCGCATCGTAGGCGATACGGCGCAGTATGGTATCTACGCCTGGGGCCAGACACTGCTGTTCATGGTGGGCACGATGGCCTGTGCAGGTATTCCCATGGTCACGGGGCGCTTCATTGCATCGATGTCCGCGCGACACAATGAACAGGCCATCAGCGCATTGATTCGCCATGGCGCAGCGCTATTGCTGCGTATTGTGCTACTGCCCCTGGCTGTGGCAGCAATGCTCTGGCTTTTCTGGGGCGATAGCGGTGGCGGCATTTACCATGACGTCGCGCTGATCGCGCTGGTGTTTGCGCCTGCGGTCACCTACTCGTTTTTCCTGCGTGACATTTCGCGCTCACGACAATGGCTGGCACTGGCGCTGGTTCCCATGCAACTGTTGCGTCCGTGGCTGACTGCGGCACTGGTGTTCCTGTGCTGGCGACTGGTCACGGCGTCGCCCAGCGGCGAGCAGGTCCTTGTGATGGTCGGCGTGAGCGTCTTTGCCAGCGTTGCGCTGCACGCACTGATCTATCACAAACTACACACAACCAAAGTGCGCGAGGATCAATCGGGTGAAGATCCGCCGGAGGAATTCGCACCGCAAAAGATCTTCAGCACGGCCATGCCAGTTTTCCTGACGCGAATCGCCGGGCAAATCATTCGCTACTCCAACGTGCTGCTGGTGGGTTTTCTGGCCGGCCCGGCAGCGGCAGGCGCGTATTTCGCGGCAGAGCGCCTGGCCAATCTCGCATCAATACCTAAAACTGTGGTCAGCATGGTCAACCAGCCTTCGATAGCCGCTTCACATGCATCAGGCAACAAGCGTGACCTGCAGCTACTGGCAACGCAGAGCGCGCACGGCAGCCTATGGACGACTCTGAGTATCAGCCTGGTACTGGTGTTTTTCGCCGAACCAATGATCGGATTGTTCGGCAAAGAGTTTCAGGTCGCCAGCACGATACTGATAATACTGGTGGCCAGTGGTATCATCAGCGTCATTTCCGGGCCAGTGATGGACATTCTCATCATGACCGGAAACCAGACGCGCGTTCCGGTAGTGATGATGTTTGCGGCGGCAACCCATGTTGCGGCGCTGGCTCTTCTGGTGCCTTCCTACGGAGCAACCGGTGCCGCGATAGCAACGGTCATCAGTACCTGTGCGTCACAGTTCTGGCTGATGTACCTGGCAAGCAAACACGCCGGCATTGCCACAACGGTGCTGGCGTCTTTAGGGAGAAAAAACCGCGATGGCTGAGGCAAATGACGACGGCCTGACGGCTCGACGCCTTGGAAATTTTCGGCGCAGCTTTTCGCGTCACTCGTCGGGGCTGCTGCGCCGCTGGGTCGCCGGGGACTCCTCACACCATGTACTGCCCGACTTCCTGATCGCCGGTGTCATGAAATGCGGCACGACCTCGCTCTATCACCACTTGCTGAAACACCCTGGATTCGTACCGGCATCGCGCAAGGAGATCCACTACTTCAGCAGCCAGTGGAATTTTCGTCACGGCGAAGGCTGGTATCGCAATCACTTTCCCACCGCGGATGAAATGGCCGCAGCCAGTGAGCGCATTGGCTATCGCGCCGTCACGGGCGAAGCGACGCCTGCCATGGTGTGTAACTCCTATGCGATTAACGCTGCCAACCTTGTGCCAGATGCGAAGATCGTCATGATCCTGCGCAATCCGGTTGACCGCGCTTATTCACACTACCACCATCAGCGCAATACGTTTTTCGGTGATCGCCTGTCGTTCTGGGATGCACTGCAGGCCGAAGAGAAGCGCATTGGACGCGACCTTCAGTACAACGAAACAGACCCCGCCAGGGTGACCCGCCGCTTTCGGCGTTACAGTTACGCACGGCGCGGCATGTACATGGATCAAATCGAACACTGGCTCAAGTACTTTCCGGCCGAACAGATAAAAATCGTGAACCAGGCAGACCTGAAAACTCAGCCACAGGCATTAATGAACACGATTACCACGTTTATTGGTCTACCTGAGCACGACTTTGGCAGCTTCGAGCGAAAGAACAAGGGGCACTACACCGAGCCCATGGAAGAGCGCGCCAGGCAGTACCTCACTGAGCTGTTCAGACCGCATAACCGCAGGCTGTTTGAATTTCTTGGGGAAGATTGGGGCTGGCCCAGTTAACGCTATGTCAAACCATGCCAAAAAGCCCAGCTTTACGGTTGTCGTCAATAACTTCAACTATGCCGAGTTTCTCGAAGGCGCGCTCGATAGCGCACTGTCGCAGCTGGGGGATGACGATGAAGTGGTTATTGTCGACGATGGTTCCACGGATGAATCGCTCAACATCCTGGCACGCTATGCAGGCCACCCGCAGATCAACGTCATTCACCAGCAGAACCAGGGGCAGTTGAAAGCGGTTCGCACAGGCATTCGCGCTGCGCAGCGCGACATCGTTTTGCTGTTGGACAGTGACGACGAATACCTGCCCGGATACCTCGAACGCCTGCGCGAAGTCTATTACCAGCACCCGCAAGTCACCTGTGTAATGACGGCCGCCGAAGTGCGCGGCACCAATACCCTGGCGGTAGAGCGTAATCGAGAAAACCTGCTGCGTATGGCAATCAGCCCCGGTGTTATCGGCACGACGCGCTGGGCGACGCAGCTATCCTATGAGTTTGTTGGCGTACCCACCTCAGGTGTTTCGCTGACACGAGAGCTCGCCCTTGCGGTTTGCGAACTGCCCATCGCGTTGGACTCAACAACATCGATTCCGCCGATTATTGCCCGGCTCTTGCGCATACCGGAGAACGAGGCGCGCAAGTCAGGGCTGACAGCCGACGGAGTTATCGTACGCACAACCTCACTGATGGGCGCCGTCAAATATTCTGATGACCGGCCGGGCTTCGTTTACCGGATTCATGACAATAACAAGTTCGCCACGAGCACACGGCTGGGTCAGCATTACGTGCGGGTCAAAGGCCGTCGCAATTTCCTCAACGCAGCGATAGACCACCTGCAACTGAACAGGGTCGCAACCGCCAACGAGTTAAAACAGGAAATCGAGCAGCGACTTTGGGGGGTGCGAAAGTTTCGCCGACTGCACGTACGCGCACAGTACCTGCGTGCCATACCGCACACCCGTGGCAGCGTGGCCGAGAAGCTGGCCGCCATCAAAGCTGCTCTATTCAGTTATCGCAAACGTACAGACAAAGTGAATCATTGATTCCACACACATTCCCCCCGGGAGTATCACCCGGCAGTCAAACCCCACTCATAAAGCACAGTTGCCGCCAGATGTCTTTGCTAATGCACTCAAAGCAGCTGCCTCCCAAGACTGAATCTGTGCAAGGACCACACTGAATGCGACTGCTATCGAGAGCGCATCTATTGTGCTATACGGTGTTTTACGCAACGTTTCTGTACGATCGCCTGTTCAATATTTAGGACTACTTTCGGGCAGATTGCGTGACACTTGCAATCACAATAATGCTGCATTACCGCCGGCGCTGAGCACTCTCTCCGCCGAGTAGTTCCAGTAACGCTCCACAATATCAGTCGTTAATAACTCGAAGGGGCAGGCCTGCCCCGCCAGCCTGCCCGCATCGAGTAGGCTGGCTATATTTGCATAGCGCAGTGCATGGTTCAGATCATGCAGTACCGCCACCACCCCATAACCAGACTGCCTGCACAATCCGCGAATACGTGACAGGAGGGCGTGCTGCTGACCGAGATCCTGTGCAGAGGTGGGCTCGTCCAGCAAAAGCAGTGGCGTTTGCTCTGCTTGGCTCAACTGGAGCAGACAACGGGCCAGTTGCACCCTCTGCTTTTCACCTCCGGAGAGTTGCACAAAGGACTGATCGGCCAGCTCACTACACTGCACAAACTCCATGGTTCTTTGCACCTCGCGCCGTATCTGGCGCCAGTTCAAGCTAAGCGGCGTCGCGCCCAGTGCGACTACCTCGGCAGCGGTGAAACCAAAATCGAGACGACTTGCCTGTGGCATTACTGCAAGGTGGCGCGCCCGCTCTAACGGATGCCAGTCACTCAGATCCACCCCATGCAGACGGATATGGCCACGGTGCGACAACTCTCCGGCAAGAAGCTTAAGCAGTGTCGATTTACCAGCTCCATTGCGGCCCAACAGTGCGTGGAATTGACCCGACGCAGTCTGCCAGCTATCCAGCTGTAACACGAAGCCTCCGTGACTTACGCCCACGCGCTCCAGTACAAGCATTTACCAGCGCTCCTTCTGTTGTAACAGCAATACAATAAAAAAGGGAGCGCCTAGCAGCGCAGTGACGAGCCCCACCGGCAGTTCAGCTGGCTGGATGACAACTCGCGACAGTACATCAGCCAGCAGCAACAGTAACGCCCCCGCCAATGCAGCCAGTGGCAACAGGCTGGTGTGGTCAGGTCCATTGAGGCTGCGAATGATGTGGGGCACAACCAGGCCGACAAAGCCGATGACACCTGAGCAGGCGACTGCCAGACCGACACCCAGGGCAACCAGCACGATCAGTTCGCGCTTTAGTGATTCGACATCGATACCCAGATGACGCGCTTCCGATTCCCCCAGCAAGAGCGCATTGAGCGCAACGGCGCGATTCTGGAAACGCAACGCGAGAACCACAGCGACAACCAGAGCCAGCCACACCCGAGTGGGATCCGCCGCCGCCAGCGAACCCATCTGCCAAAGGACAAGGTCGCGCAAACGGCTGTCGTCAGCAATGTAACTGATCAGCCCGATAAGACTGCCTGCCAGCGCCGAAACGGCGATTCCCGCCAACAGCAACACCAGAACAGATGTGCCCGTACTGACCTGGGCCAGCCGATAGATGAGCACACTACATGCAAAACCTGCCGCAAAAGAAGCAATCGGCACCGTCCACCAGCTAGCGGACACCGGCGAGAAGTAGATAGCCAGCACCGCGCCTACTGCCGCGCCGGAGGATACGCCAATAATACCGGGATCTGCGAGCGGGTTGCGAAACAGGCCCTGCATGACTGCTCCGCATTGCGCGAGCATGGCGCCCACCAGAACCGCGAGCAGCGTTCGGGGAAGGCGCAGCTCCCAGATAACCGCTTGCTCATGTAGCGCCAGCCTGCTGGTACTGCCACCGAACAGTTTGTCGACAATACTGAGGAGACTGTCGCCCATCGGCAGCGACAATGCACCCGCCAACATCGAGGCCAGGCAACCCAACAGCACGAGAGCGCCTAGCACCAGCGCGCTGGGCAGCAGGGGTAATCGTGTCATGCGCCGACCCTCACCGTCGGGCCTGGCCAGAGTTAACAGAATCCTGTATACGCTGCGCCTCCGCGGCAGCACTGATACTGATGCCCGCCACCAGCGTCGCGGCATCAATAGTGTCGACCCGGCCGGAGACCACTGCCGAGCTAAAACGCAGTACCGGATAGGCTTCCAGCAGTGTCGCGACATCGCCCCCCCCCGGGTCAGCGAAGAGCAGCATATCCGGGTCCAATGCCAATATCGCCTCGGGCGTTACAGTGCGGTAATTTCTGAATTCCGCGACATTCTCCGCACCCACCAATCCCAAAAATCCCGCGCCAGCGGTACCGGCCCCGGCGAGACGCAATTTTCCGCCTTCCGCACGCAAGACAAACGCTGCACGAAGGTCATACAAGGCCCCGAGGACCAACTGCCGCTCTTGGTCGCGAATCTGTTTCAGCAGCGACGCCCCACGATCACTGCCCGTGGCCTGTGCAATGGCCTGAACGTTTGCTTCAAGTTCATCAAGGCCACCAGGACTGGGCAGGCGTAAGGTCTGCACCCCGGTGCGGGCCATACTCTCGATAACGTGCGGGGGGCCCATACTCTCGGAGCCAATCACAAGATCGGGATGCAAACCAAGCAATCCCTCAGCCGAGAGTGCCCGATGATATCCAAGACGCGGCAGGTTCTGACCAGCGGGCATCGCGCTTGAGGCATCCAGTGCAACGAGTTGATCACTCACACCAAGCATGACCAGGACCTCCGTCACTGCGGCATCAGTGCTGACCAGGCGCAGGCGGTTTTCCGCATCGGCCCCAACAGGCGTCAGGGCCAGCAGTAGCAGCAGAACCGCGGTTGTGCAGCGAATCACCATGATTGTCCTCCGGCAGGTTTTGAACAGTGTAGTTCTATTCTGCGTTAATCGCAATAAGAATGATTCTCATTTACATTTAGAAAAAGGGCTGCTAGGTTAAATGAATCCCGTGGCGCCCTGCCGCTTGCAACCGACATACACAGGATGACTGGAATATGAAGACCACCTGCACTCCCCTCGCACTAGCTCCACTGGTAACCCTCATGATGGGCACTGGCCATGCCACCGCGAACGAGTCTTCGAGCGATGCCACCCCGCTTGAAACCATCGTGGTTACAGCAACCCGCAGTGATCGCGACCTGAACGAACTCGGTCGTAGTATCTCGGTGGTGGATCGCCTGAAGATCGAATCTATCGCCGGGCAGTCCGTTGCCGACGTACTGCGTTACCAGCCCAACATCTCAATTGAAGGCGGCCCCCGCGCGGGTAGCCAAACCGTCAATATTCGCGGACTGGGCGGCAACAAGGTGCTGCAAACCATTGACGGCGCCCGCCTATCCTTCGAGTCGGGACACCGTCCCAGCTACTACCTGGACCCGGAGCTACTGCGCAACGTCGAAGCGCTGCGCGGACCAGCGAGTAGCCTGTGGGGCTCCGGTGCTCTCGGGGGCATCATTGCGCAGAACACCATTGCGCCAGCCGACCTGCTCAATAAGCGGGATTTCGGTAGCTTGATACGCAGTGGCTACAACAGCAACAATGATCAGATCACCAGTACCGTCGCCTTCGCGGGACGCGGACCGTCGGCGGACTGGCTGGTCAGTGCGTACTACCGCCACAGCGATGACGTCGAACTCGGCAACGGCGAAATTCTCCTGGACTCCGCATCGGAAGACCACGGCATGCTGGCGAAAGTTAACTGGCAGGTGGCAGAACACCATACCCTGGGGCTCAACGTTCGCGCCAACGAGGTCGACGGCAGCGTGCCGGCCAACGGTACGGCCGAACCCAACGAAACCAGCAATTTCGTGCTGGATCGAGATTCAGAAACCGTGAACACCAGCCTGCTATGGAGCTTCAACCCGGACTCACCACACTTAGACACTCGAGTGCTGGCCTACTGGAACCGCATTGACATCGCCGAGGCAAGAATAAGCGATTCGCGTACAGACGATACCGAACTGGATGAATACGGATTAAACCTGTCGAACATAAGCCGCATGGCTGGAATCACCCTGCAGTATGGCGCTGACATCTATAGAGAGGAGTTCGCGGCCGATCGCAGCGGCACCTTCCGTCCTACGCCACCGGAGGCAACCACTGATGTCTGGAGTGCCTATACACAGGCAGAAATACCGATCAACGAGCAATGGCGGCTGGACCTTGGAATGCGCTATGACAATTTCTCAACGGCGGCGGATAATCTCGATACGGAGCGTTCGGCTGACGACACCTCCATGTCCGCTGCCCTGGTCTGGAGCGCAGCGGACTGGGCCACGCTGGCGCTGCGCTACGACGAAGCGTTTCGCGCACCCACGGCCGAGGAACTCTACACTACTGGCACTCACTTCTGCCTAGCTCCCGGTTTCTGCAACGGCTTCGTTCCCAACCCGGAGCTGAAGCCTGAACAAGCCGCCAACGTCGAATTGTTCGGGCAATTCTATTTCAGTAACGCGCTAGGAGCCGACCTCATCAATTTGCAGGCATCGGTGTTTCGCAACGAGGTGGACGATTTCATCGAACAGGTGGTAGCGGGACCCTTTTTCTTTCCGATGCCAAATCCAGGCACCACTACCTGGGTCAACGTCGACAATGCCACGCTCGAAGGTCTCGAACTGCAGGGTAGCTACCAACTAAACGCGCTCAGCGTCTCCCTGGCCTACGGCCAGACTCGTGGTGAGGACAACATCACCGGCGAGCACCTGACCAACATCCCTGCAGATACGCTCATCGCCGACCTGAGCTACGGGTTTTTGGAGAGCACGCTGGTCGCGGGTATTCGCGTCACAGATGCATCCTCGCAGCGACGCACTGACTACGCTGCGAATGAATCCGGCGCCATCTTTGACGAGTATACGGTGACCGATCTGTATGCCAGTTGGCAGCCGTCCGCGATGCCCGGGCTCAAGATCGATCTGAACATCAATAACATTGAGGACGACCACTACTCCCGCGCCTGGGATCAGGTGCCGGAAGCGGGGCGTGAAATCATCCTGTTTGCACGTTACAGCTTCTGAGGAGGAACTGCCCATGAATGACTGTCTAGAGCCGCGACTTGAACGCGACCAGGTATTGTCACTGCTAAAGGCACTACCCGGCTGGGGCAACACTACGACCATCGTGTTCAGCCATGGCTGCGTCTTCGAGTACAAGGGCAACTTCCCCGCAGGCCAACTGGCTGAGGGTTACTACAACCTGGACGGTCCGACGACGGGCTTCCATGGTCACTTACGCCTGGATGCGCTGGCACAAGTTAGATTCCAGGATAAACCGCATCGCGGCCGCGCGAGCTACGCCTTCGTTTTTCTCGATGAATCCGGCAATACGGTGTTCAAGCTTTTTCTCGGCCGCGGCAAAGACGGCGAAGTGCTCCCACATCAGCTTCAGGAATTTCAGCGCATCAGAACCACGTTGACAATCGGAGAAACACCCAATGAAAAATAAGGCCATGAAAACGCGCCTCAATAAGGAAGTCATGAGTTTCATCCACTCTCGACTCAGCCTGCAACTCGCCAGCATCGATGCAGAGGGCCAGCCCTATGCCTCCTACGCGCCCTTCGCCATTGGCGACGATTGCCTCTACGTGCTGCTGAGTGACATCGCGCTGCATGCAATTAATCTGCAACTCAACCAGAGCGCATCGGTACTAATTATCGAGGATGAAGACAGCGCCGGGGAGTTGTTCGCCCGTGTGCGCGTCAACTATGCAGTACGCGCCGAGCACCTGGAACCAGACAGCCCGCAATGGCACAAAGCGATGGATAACCTCTCCAGCCGATTCGGAGAACGCCCGCGCAAGCTGGGAGCGTACGCCGACTTCAAAATGTTCCGCCTGGTGCCCGAAGGCGGGCGCTTTGTAAAGGGCTTCGGCAAGGCGTATACCCTGGCCGGCGAGTCACTGGCGGGGGAAGACGTCAGCCACCTGCGGGATGGCCACAAGCCTCGAACAGCCGCCTAGCGCGGTGCCGGTACTGGCACTTCAGTCCTGTATTCAACAGAAACGCAGCTGCGCAGTAGCAGGCCGTCGCCCCGGCCCCTTCATGAATCGCAACTGCAATCAGATCCCGAGCGACCCACGCGTGCGGGCGGGCAATGCGCGCCAGGGAAAGTGCAAGAAGAAACAGAAGATCAACGCCGGCACCGGGTACAGCAGCGCCCGGTTCAACGCCACAAAGTTCTTGGCCTGTGTGAAATAGCCGGTAAAGAAAAATACCGATACGACAAACACCAGGGCGGTCACTGCCGCCAGGGCCTCACTGCTGGGCCAGCGCCACCAGACACCACTACCCAGGCCGTACAGTACCAGCGCAAAAAAGTAATAGGCCAACAGGTGCCAATTGGCCATCAGGAAGTAGGTTTCAAAAAACTCTGATTCAACGTGATGGTACTTGGGCACAAAATTACCCACGCGGCCAACGCGCATTTCCTCCCAGCTGAGCACAACGGTACCCAGGTGCGGCGCTTCAAACGAGATACCGACCATCAGCAGCAAGACAAACGCGATGAAGAGCACGGCCGCCACGATCATTTCGATCCTCGCTGGCAGGTTTACCGCGGTACGCACTACGCACACCAGCAAAATCAGGCCCATAAAAATGCCTGGTACTTTAAGCTGCGCGCAAAATCCTGCCAAAAACAACGCCAACAGCGCATAGGCCCAGTGGCGCGTACGTGCAAATTCATAAATGGCACAGACACCCAGGCCGAAAGCCGATGCGAGCCACAAGTCGGCATAGCCGGCCAACACCGAGTGCACATTCACATAGGGAATACTCAACAACACATAGCAGGCCAGCACCGACAGTGCGACAGACACGCCCGCCAGACGCAGGTGGCCGTAGATCGCCATGCCCAGGCAGACGGGCATCAACATCCAGGGCAGAAACAGTGCCGGATGGTCCCACGTGCCCGCCCCGAGCATGTTCCACAAAATAATCACCGGAACGCTGATCGGATAATCCCAGGCCTGCCCATTACCGAGGGTGTAATCCGCCAAAGAGCCAAGCGACATCCATCGCTTTGGACTGACAAAATCCGTGATCTCCCCAACATGAAACCAGACTATGGATTTGGGTGCCCAGTTCATCCAGGCATCCCAGGCATAAAGGGGACGCAGCAACAGTTCCTCAAACAACAGCAGGTAGCGCCAGCCCAGCATGCCAAGCAATACCACAACGCCCAGCTTTACCAGGGGTGACATCACAGCGCGTTCTTCTGGCGCCATGGCAGGCGGGAAGCTGGCCGTACGCAATAGCGCAAGGCCGACCAGGGTAATGGTCAGCAGTGCGGTCCCCAGGTAGCTGAAGTTTAGCGGCTGGCCGGCTGCATCCCAGGCACGCACCAGAAGCGTTGTCGCAAAATAGCCGACGAAGAAGCCCTGTCCGATCACAATGTACCAGTTGATACGCCCGGTTCTGGCCAGCAGGTACTTCACCCACACAGTACCGGCAAACCACGGGAGCAGCAGCGCGACCAGAAAGCCCTGCAATGAAAAAGGATCACTCATCGTGCAAGGGCTCCAGCGTGGGGTCGATGAGCCGGTATAACTTGCCCAGCGGCGAGGTGTCGATTTCACGCGCGATCACCGTGATTCCACGGCGAGCCCACTCCAGGCGCTGGCGCTCTACCGAGAATGTCGGATCCCACGTACCGCGCATCACCAGCAGATAGTCACCCTGGCGCAGTGCACTGCGGCGCGGGCCTTTACCGAAGTTGTACACGTTGTGCGGAAGCAGGTAATACTGCGCCTTGAGGCGTTCGTAATTGTGTCCGCGCTGCGAACTCACAATGATAATACGCGCGGGCGGCGGCGGCAGGACGTCCTGCCGCAGGCGCCGCACTTCGTTGTATATCCACGCGTCGTCATCTGCCTGATGCTTCTCTTCCAGCGTCTTGCCGGCAAACTTGTCACGCGTCACCTGCAGCTGCGATCGCAGTTCATGCTGCCAAAAAAGATCGATCACCAACCAGGGAATCACCAGCACCAATACATAAGCACCGGGACCGGGCGGCACAGCGCGCAGCCATCTGCCCGCAACGAGCATCAGCAACAGGGCCAATACCGGCCATAAGCCAATGTAGGGCAAGGGCGATATGCCCTCCTCCCCTGGAAAATAGCGCAGGTAATTAATGGAGCGCTGCGTCCAGCCGCGATAGGCTGTCCACTCTGACACCAATGCGCGCAGCGTGCTGCTCCAGCCACCGGGCTCCAGGCGAAACGAACCCAGGTTGAGCGGCCCCGGTACAGGCCCGATGGCGTAGAGGCCAATTTCTGTGATCGTCCCGCGCCAGTCGCGCTCTTCGGACATCAATATTGCAGGAGGACCGAGACTGCCGCGACTGAACTCGGTGGAAAATATCTCACCGGGACTGTCAGCGCGCTTCCAGGTCAGGTTGACCGCGAGGTTATTGTTGGACGTGGCAAAATCAACGACCACCACAGGATAGTCTGCCGCACGCACACTGCCGCGCCACACGGCGATAGCATGATGCTGCCCACCCTGGCTTTCAAAGCGCGAGAACTTGAGCCGACCCCTGGCCATGCTGGCGTCGCCGACAATAGGCTCCAGCTGCTGCGCAGGAATCACCACGCGCTGGGTGCCATCGGCAGGCACATCGCTCGCAATTATCGTGGCACAAAAAATCACCACCGCACTGAAAAACAGCGCAACCACAGCCCATACAACGGCAGTAACAACCTGTTTTACGCCTGGATTCATGCCCACTGTTTGCTCGAGGAAATTGCTGCGCAACTATCACACAACTGGAGCATGCGTTCCAGTCACGAGTGCCCGTACCGCAATCAGCGCACCATTCCATGCGTCTGTGAGGTGATTGTCCGCTGGGCCCAGCGCAAGAACATGCCGGGCAACAAAGGTGTGCATAACGGCGCGCGCTGAATATACTGCCCAACACTACCCGCTACCTGCCAACCCTTTAACCGGAGAAAAATAATGTCGACAGATGCCAACAAGGCTATCGTAGAAAAAATGTGGCGCGCCCTTGGCGAAATGGACTGGGCAACCATGAAAAGTTGCATGCACCCAGAGATCTTCTATGAAGATGTGCCCAGCGATGATCCGGGGGCCCATGGCCCGGAAAACTGCGTCAAGCGTTTGCAGATTGCTTTCAATCACCTGGAGAAGCAGGAGCAGGTCACGCACCACATCGTCGCCGAGGGCAACCTTGTCTTTCTCGATCACACCGAGACGTGGACCTTCAAAAGTGGCGAGGTTGCCGCTCACACCTTTGCCACACTGCATGAAATCAAGGATGGCCTGGTCGCCCGCTGGAGCGACTACTGGGACATGCAGAAGTTTGTCGGCCAGTTTCCCAACTGGTTTCTGGAAGAGATGATGAAAGCCAGCGCGGATGATTTCAGCGACTAGCCGCGGCGGCTGCGGCGGGCATCCACACCACTGGACAATAAGTTAATTATAACTATACTTTTGTCGCGCGGTGTTCGCTGCGCGCTATCAGTGACTCACGCAGCGATTTCTGCATAATCAATTTCGGCCGCTGAAAACACCCGGCACTCCATTCAGGGAAGAGGTTTGTATGCAATTTACCTTCAATTCTCCAAAGCTCGTGCTGGCCGCCGCGCTTCTGTCGCTGGCCGCCTGCGGTGACCCCTCGGTTTCTACGGAACCAGGAAGCCCCAATTTTGAAGCGATCAGCCGTACCCTGCTGCCCGCTGATGAGCAATTGGCGGCCATTTACCGTCGCAGTTGTGCCAGTTGCCACACGATTGCCGCCACACGTTCGCCATTGACCGGCGACACCGCCGCGTGGGCGCCGCGCATGGAAAAAGGCATGGATACGCTGGTCAACAACGTGGTCAATGGTTTCGGGGGTATGCCGCCTTTTGGCATGTGTATGGACTGCGACGCCCAGCAATTCGAGGCGCTGATTCAGTTCATGGCCACGGGGAAGTAGCTCATGCTCAGACGCCGCAATTTGTTGCAGGCCATGGTTACCGCAGCCGTTGGGTCTGGCGCGCTGGTGAGCACCGCATCGCGTGCGGCCCTGGCGCCGCCGCCCCGGAGCAACACAGCAAGCACAGCGCGTCGCCTGCCCTGGCGGAACTGGTCGGGTTCACAAAGCTGTTTGCCAGCCGCGCGTGAAGCGCCCGCTACCGTCGCACAACTGCAGGAACTCATCAGCGCCAGCGAAGGTGTCATTCGCCCGGTTGGTGCCGGCCATTCATTTACTGCGTTAGTACCCACCAACGACACTATTATATCCCTGGCACGCATGAGTGGCGTTATCAGTCACGATGCGGATTCGCTGCAGGCCACCGTCTGGGCAGGCAGTCGCCTGGGTGAGCTCGGGCAGCCGTTGCACGAGGCCGGACAGGCGCTCATCAATATGCCGGATATCGATGAACAGTCACTGGCCGGATGCCTGGGCACGGCCACACACGGCACCGGTGCCAGCCTGGGATGCATGCCCACCTTTGTGCGCGCACTGCAACTGGTGGACGGTCGCGGTGAACTGCACGAATGCTCTGCCAACAACAACGCAGACCTGTTCAACGCGGCGCTGGTGTCAATGGGTAGCCTGGGGTTCATCACCCAAGTGACACTGCAAAACACCGCGACGCATCGCATGCGACGGGAAACACACTGGCGCAGTTTTGACGAAATCATCGAATCGGCCGACGCACTGGCAGACAAACACCGCAACTTCGAGTTTTACTACATACCCTTCTCCGGCATGGGTTTTACAGACGCCCATGACCTCACTGATGAGCCGGTCGGTTCCACTGAAAAACTCGACCCCAATGAAGGCGTGGAAGACTTGAAACTTGCCCGCGATCTCATGCAGCGCGTACCCAAACTGCGTGAGCTGGTACTGGGAAGCTACATGCGCACCCTGGACAGCGAAGTAAAAATCGAACAGTCCTGGAATAACTATGCCAGCGAGCGCAACGTGCGCTTTAACGAAATGGAGTATCACCTGCCGCGCGAACACGGTCTGGCCGCCCTGCAGGAGATTCGCAAGGCACTGGAGTCACAGCATCGCGAGGTATTCTTCCCGATCGAGTTTCGTTACATCAAGGGTGACGATATCTGGCTCAGTCCTTTTTACCAACGCGACACCTGCTCGATCGCCGTACACCGGTATTTTGAAGAGGATTTCAAACCGTTCTTCAGCACAATAGAGCCCATCTTCCGCAAGTACAACGGTCGCCCACACTGGGGGAAGTTGAACACACTGACGCGGCAGGATTTTCGCGCACTGTATCCGCACTGGGACGACTTCATCGCCGTGCGCAGGCAGTATGACCCGCAGGGCCGCTTCCTTAATCCCTACCTGCAACAGCTGTTCGGCCAGACTGCCACATGAGACGCCGCTCATTGCTGTTGGGGGGCGCCGCCGGTGCCGTTGGGCTGACGCTGCTGGCACGCCCGCGCGATGCGGGCGAGAATCACGCACCGTATTTTGAGCAGCTGGGCACCGCGCTGGACACGGCCGGGCATTCAGGCCCTACCCTTGTCATCGACAGGCAGCGCCTGCACGACAACGTAGCGACCCTGCAATCGCATATCGACCAACGGTTCCACTACCGCATTGTGGCCAAGTCACTGCCCAGCCCTGACCTGCTGCAGGAGGTAATGAAACAGTCCGGCAGCCAGCGACTGATGCTGTTCCACCAGCCGTTTATCAACATCGTGGCCCAGCGCTTTCCGGGCGCCGATATACTGCTGGGCAAGCCCATGCCCGTGGCCGCCGCGCATAATTTTTACCGCCAGTTCAGTACAGGGACCTTCCAGCCGGCACTGCAGCTGCGCTGGCTGCTCGATACACCCGAGCGCGTGGCGCAGTACGCTGAACTTGCGCAACAGTTGAATACCCCCATGCTTGCATGTATTGAGCTGGACGTTGGCCTGCATCGCGGCGGCGTTACGCGCGATGAAGACCTGATCGCCATGCTCGACCAGATCCAGCACAGCCCGCAGTTGTCGTTCTGCGGCTTCATGGGATACGAACCGCATGTTGTGAAGGTCCCGGGCGATGCACTGCAGTATCGCGATGCAGCAATGGCGCGCTACAGTCACTATCTGCAGATAGCGCGACAGCACCTGGGGGATGCCTGGCCCAGGGACGCGGTGCTCAATGCCGGTGGCAGCCCAACCTACCAGTTGTATGATGAGGGGGCGTTTCCGTTCAACGAACTGGCCGCCGGGTCATGCCTGGTCAAACCCACCGATTTTGACCTGCCCAGCCTGGACGACCACGTCGCTGCCTCGTATATCGCAACGCCGGTGCTGAAGACGGCCGACAGCACGCGAATTCCCGGTATCGACCTGGGGCCGCTGCAGCGCCTGTGGAATCCCAACCGCGAACGCGCCATCTTCACCTACGGCGGTTACTGGAAGGCGCTGCCTGAATCGCCCAGGGGGCTCAGCACCAATGGCCTGTATGGCCGCTCCACTAATCAGGAGATGCTCAACGGCTCGGCCAGCATCACACTGCAACCTGATGACTGGGTTTTCCTGCGGCCCACACAGAGCGAATTCGTGTTCCTGCAGTTTGGTGCTATCGCCGTCTATGAGGCGGGGGCGATCAGCGCGCATTGGCCAGTGTTCTCTGAAAACAGCTAGCGTAGCGCTGCACGAGACTGCATCATCCCAACAGCCCGGGCTGTATCGCAGGGCGGGCGGGTTGCGCTCAGGCTGCGCAGTGCACACGCCGACAGCGTATGGCGCAACAACGGGAACTTCCGGCCCTGCCTGGATTAGCCCGCTCAAATAATCGATAACGGAGATGACCTATGCTAGACGGCTTATTTTCCCTTTCAGGTAAAGTCTGCCTGATAACCGGGGGCTCGCGCGGCCTCGGGTTTTACATGGCCAAAGCGTTTTTACAGGCGGGCGCACAGCGCGTCTACATCACCGCACGCAAGGCCGAAGCCTGTACCGAGGCCGCCAGGGAACTTGCCCGTTTCGGTGATTGCATTGCATTGCCGGGCGATATCAGCACCATGGACGAAATCAACAGTCTCGCCGCGACACTCACGGCACGTGAAAGTCGCCTGGACGTACTGGTCAACAACGCCGGCTGCGGCTGGCTGGAGCCGTTTGCGAGCTTCTCGGAAAAGGGGTGGGACAAAGTCATGGACCTGAACGTGAAAGCGCCGTTTTTTCTCACCAGGGAACTCACGCCGCTACTGGCGCAAGGCAAGTCAGCGCTCGATACAGGCAGTGTGATTAACATCGGCTCCATTGCCGGTATTTGTGGCGAGACGGACACCTTCAGCTACGCGCCAAGCAAATCCGCAATACACCAGGTCACGCGCAACCTGTCGTGCGTGCTGGCCGAGCAGCATATTCGGGTCAACGCGATCGCGCCGGGCCGCTTTCATACCGCCATGACCGAATATGCCAGCCAGGATGAAGCCCAGTATGCGAAGGAACTGGCCTACATTCCCCTGCACCGTTGGGGTGAGGAAGATGACATCGCCGGTGTGGCACTGATGCTGGCAACGCGGGCGGGCGGATTTATCACCGGCCAGATCATCGTGGTGGACGGCGGCACGTCGGTTGTTCGCTAGGCGCGTCAACGCATGTTGTCGCGCGCGCCGCTGGCCAGATCATCTTTCACGTAGCGGCTGGCAAGGTAAAACAAAAGTGCTGAACACGACCCGATCAGACTGACAATCACCATCGCGTAGCGCAGGCTGTTTATGCCGTATTGTGCGGCGAGCGCATCACTGATCAAGCCTGTTGCCAGTGGGCCAAGCCCCAGGCCAATCAGGTTGAGCGTAAAAAACAACACCGCAGAGGTAAACGCGCGCATCGCCGGGTGCACCAGGGTATGCGACAGTGCCAGACACGGGCCCAGGAAGGTTGAGTACAGCACCGTTGTCACGAACTGGCCAACAATGGCCAACGTGGTGTTGTCTGTAAGATAGTACAGCAGCGCCGGCGGCGTGCTCAGCAGCGCACCCCACATGGGCACCCACAAGTACCAGCGTATGTCGCGCACCGCTAACCGGTCACCGATGTAGCCACCCAGAAACGTACCGATCATGCCCGAAAGGCCGCCGGCCAGCGCCAGTAGCAGGCCCACCTCGGTCAGGCTCAAACCGTGCACGCGCAAATACAGCGAGGCCGAGAAGTTACCCGTGCCATAGCCACCAAAGTTCAGCAGCGCCGTGCCCAACGCCAGAAAGATAAACGAGCGGTACGAGGCCAGCACGCGCACCGTATCGCCAAGTGTGGGCTGGTAGGCGTTGACCTGCGCGGTCTCCCACCGACCGCGCACCGGCTCTTTTACGACAACCGCAAATACCAGTGCGAACAGCACACCCGGCACACCCAGCAACAAAAAGGTGATGCGCCAGCCCACAGCATCGGCAACCATGCCACCGATCACATAGCCCAGCAGAATGCCCAGGTAGAGCCCACTGGAGTAGATCGACATCACCGTAGCGCGCCGCTCCGGAGGGTAATAGTCGCTGATCAGAGAATGCGCCGGAGGGCTGCCACCAGCCTCGCCCAGCCCGACACCGATACGCGCCAGCAGCAGATGCGTATAAGTTTGCGCCAAACCTGACACGGCCGTCATGGCGCTCCAGACGCCCAGCGAAATCGCAATGATGTTCTTGCGATTCCAGCGATCGGCAAGATAGGCAATCGGTATACCGGCAGTGACATAAACCAACGCAAACGAAAAGCCGCTGAGCAGACCCAGTTGCGCATCACTCAACCCCATATCCTGCTTGATCATTTCCTGCAGGATCACCAGTATCTGCCGATCAATAAAATTGAAGGCGTAGACGATGGTCAACATGCACAGGGCAATGCCCGGCGCCTTGCTGGACAACGCGCTCGCGCGTTCGGCGCCCGCGCCAGGGGGTACACTGGATTGAGACATTCGGGATCCTTAGGCTACAGCCGGCGGCAACGGCCCTGGCACGGCGTTACGACCGGCTCTGCGCAGGCGCATAGCGCATCCTGCTGCATCCAGCGCCGTTAGGGCGGCGCACGATTGTTATTGTTCGGCCCGGCCTAAGGTACTGAAAAATCGGCCCGGCTACAATCGCGCGGTTGTCCAGATAGCGACGACCTCATGCACAGGTATCGACCAGATTGCCTGAACCGGTAGCGCCACCACAGCGTACTTACCTGCGAATTACAGACCATCCCACACACACGCAGGGGGCTCTACCGTGTCCAACAATCTTCACATCGCGCTTTTCACTCTATTCGCATTTGGACTGCCCCTCTGGGCGATGCAGAACAACGCCTTTGAAGGTCGCGGGGTACACGGCTGCGTCGGCGAGTGCTATGAACAATGGCAGGCAGAGACCGGCGGCGTTGTGGCCATTGCGGTTGCCCAGGCAGAAGAAAAAGCCAATTCCACACCCGCCCAGCTCGGTGAGAAAGCCTACGCCGGATGCATTGCCTGCCATGGCGCTGGCGGCGAGGGCGGTGTGGGTCCGAAACTCGCCGGTCAATCGATTGTCGAAATCACCGACAAACTCTTGCGCTACAAAGCCGGTGAAACGGTCGGTGCGCAAAGCGCCCTGATGTGGAGCCAGGCAGCGCAGCTCAGCGACGCCGATATCGACAATATCGCCGCGTTCGTTGAGACGCTGTAACGCGATCCGCCGGGCACCGTTCAGCGCACAAGACCTGTGCAGCCTGCGAGACAGCACAAGGACCACTCGCCTGCGATGACCAAGCGCACACTCATACTGGTACTGGGTGACCAGCTCACCTTCGACGCTGGCGCCCTGCACGGGGCTGAGCCCGGCCGCGACATCATCGTCATGGCCGAGGTGCGCGACGAGGCCAGCTATGTGCAGCATTCCAAACACAAGATCGCCCTGATCTTCAGTGCAATGCGCCATTTTCGCGATGCCCTGCTGGCGCGCGGCTTTGACGTGCGCTACTTCGAATACGCCAGCGACGGCCCCGCCTCTCTCACCTGCGCTGCGGACCGCGTCCTGGAGACTTGTGCCGTCGATGACATTCGCTGCTGCGAACCCGGCGAGTACCGAGTGCGCGAGGCCTTGCTGCACTGGCAGCCCGCCCGCCCGTTGACGCTTGTGCCAGACAACCGCTTTTTGTGCAGCACTGAAGCCTTCGCGACCTGGGCCGCTGGCCGCAAGCAACCGCGCATGGAGTACTTCTATCACGAGATGCGCAAGCAGTACGGTATTTTGCTGGATGCGCAAGGTAAACCAGAGGGTGGCAAGTGGAATTACGACGCCGACAACCGCAGCGGCTGGCGCTCCCAGGTCACGATACCCGAGCGCCTCGAGGTATGCGCCGATGACATCGATGTCGCCGTTGCAGCGCTTGTGAACCAGGTATTTGTCGACAATCCCGGTGACCTGACGCAGTTTCATTACGCCACGACACATGCGGCGGCAGAGCAGCAGTTCGACTGGTTCATCGCCCATGCGCTGGAAGATTTTGGCACCTACCAGGACGCGATCGCCGAGGAATCGACATTTCTCTTTCACTCGTTGATTTCCGCCTATATCAATATCGGGTTGCTGGACCCATTAGCCGTTTGTCATCGCGTGGAGCAGGCGTATCGCGCAGGAGATTGCTCCCTGGCAGCCGCGGAGGGCTTTATCCGGCAGATTCTGGGATGGCGCGAATACGTCCGCGGAGTGTACTGGTGGCTGATGCCGGAATACGCGCAGCGCAATGCACTGGCTGCCACGCGGCCACTACCCGCGTGGTTCTGGACCGCCGACGTCGATATGCAGTGTTTGTCTGCCGCGCTGCGCCAGACACTGGACCTGGGCTATGCACATCACATACAACGCCTGATGGTGATCGGCAACTTTGCACTGTTGGCAGGGCTGGACGTCAAAGCCGTATGCGATTGGTATCTGGCCGTGTACATCGACGCCTTCGAGTGGGTGGAGCTGCCCAACACGCTGGGTATGGCACTGCACGCCGACGGTGGCATCATGGGCAGCAAGCCCTACGCCGCCAGCGGCAAGTACATCAAGCGCCAGGGCGATCACTGCAAACAATGCCGCTATAACCCGGACAAAATCACCGGCGATGGTGCCTGCCCCTATAACAGCCTGTACTGGCGTTTCATTGATCATCACGCACCGGCCTTCGCCAACAACCCGCGCATGAACCTGACCATGGCCAACTGGGGGCGCAAAAAAGATAGCGAGAAAGCCGCCATCCTGGCCTGGGCAGACCAACAACTGCAGACGCTGGCCCCACAGGACGCACCAGCATGAGCGGCACCGTGTTTGAGCTTGACGCCTTCAATGCAGTGATCGTGGGCAACGGTGCGCTGGGCAGTGCCATGCTAGAGGCTTTGTTGGGCTATGCAGGTCTGCAGCGCGTGTTTGTATTGGCGCGCAACTTCGGCAGCAGCGAGCCCGAGCAGCACACCCACAACGATGGTTTGAACACGCGAGCTACCGCCGGGCATAACAACGCCAGGGTGAGCAGGTTGTCATTCGATGCAGAAGATCCGTCAACTATCGCCAGCGCTGCAGCGCAAATCGCCAGCCAGGTTGACACGCTTCACCTGGTATTTAACACGGTTGGGCTGCTACACGACGCGCAGCATGGGCCAGAAAAAAGATTACAGAATCTCAAGCCAGACCACCTGCTGCGCTCGTTTCAGATCAACGCCCTGGTACTGCCCTTGCTGGCACAGCACTTCAGCAAGCTGATGAAACACACGCAACCTGCCATTCTGGCATCGCTGTCGGCGCGCGTTGGCAGCATTGCCGACAACAATATGGGCGGCTGGTACAGCTATCGCGCATCCAAGGCAGCGCACAATATGCTGCTCAGGACCATCGCACTTGAGTGGAGAACCTCGCACCGCAATGCGAGCGTCGTAGCACTGCATCCCGGCACCGTGCGCTCCAGGCTGTCCGAGCCCTTTCTCACACCGCGCTACAAAAACACCGTGCTGACGCCTGCAGAAAGCGCAACCTGCCTGCTTGGTGTCATGCGGCAACTCAGCGCAGACACCAGCGGTGTTTTTCTCGACTGGAACAACCAGCCCATCGACTGGTAGCCCCGCTCATCCACGCTGACTGCTGTCGTCTGGCCCTGTGCACGTGCCAGCTCTGTCTGCCACTCTCCTTCTCACCTCGCCGCTTGCTTGCGCCTGGCGCCGGTTCAGGTACCAAGCAGTTTGCCCGCTGGGCGAGCACAACGACGTCGCCGCGCGATACTGTGCGTTTGCATGATGCCGCCGTATACTGATGCCACTGCACAGGGCGAGGGGAGTTCGCATGCAACAGATGCTTGACACACTACGGGCAGAGCGCGCGATCAAGGCAACGCTTGTTACCTATGCCCGGGCCTGCGACCAGCGCGATTGGCGGCTGCTCGATTCCGTGTTCACTGACGCCGTGGCGGTGGATTATGGCGGCGAGTTCGTACTGAACGGTCGCGCCGATGTCGTGGCAATGATCAAGAGCATGCTCGGCGGCTGCGGGCCCACACAACACCTGTTGGGAAACTTTACGATCGATGTGCAAGACAACGCGGCGAGCTGCCGCTGTTACGTGCGTGCGGTGCATGCGGGGCTGGCGGAACAGGCTGATACCTACTATGAAGTCTGGGCGGAATACGTCGACCAGCTGGTACACACGGTGGAGGGCTGGCGCATCAAGCAGCGCAGTATGCTTGTGCACAAAGAGGTAGGCAGTCGCGCCATCCTGAAGCCCTGAAGCGACAAAAGCGCCAACATCAGCAGACCGCGCTATGCTCCCAGGCTGTTCAGCGTCGCTGCACTGGCCGCGTACAGGCGCTGAGCACGCGTCGATGCATCAAGGTCGCGCAGGCCTGCGTCAAACACCTCAACATCGCACAGGAATTGCGCGCCCGTGCTCAACAGCGCACCGAGCACCGCCGCCAGATCGATACAGCCGGCTCCCGGCAAGCAGCGATGATTCAAGGTTTCCTCGAGCACATCCGCCATGGGCCGTGGCAGGGCGTCGTCCAGTTGCACGGCAAAGAATCGCTCGCCAGGCACCTGCAGAATCTCCTGCACGCTGCCGCCGCTGCGCTGATGATGCCAGCAATCAAACATAATGCCCCCATTATTGCAGTTTGCCGCAGCCACAATACGATTGGCAGTGGCCAGATCCGGTACCTGGTTGAACGGCATAAACTCAAGGCTCACGCGTAACCCTTCGGCGGCGGCCGCAACACAGAGCTGGCCGAAACTGTCAACAATCTGCTGCTCGGACTCCGGCATGGCGAAACCCAGCGGCGCATTGACCAGGTCGGTTCCTACACTGTGCGCGATGCGAAACACATCGGCCGCGCTTGCACGGCTGCATACGGCAATGGGGTCATCGCCATCAAGTTGCGGCGTGTTGGGCATCCAGTTGAACAGCGGGTCAATATTACTCACTTGCAGATGGTGTTCTTGCAGCGCTCTGTGCAGATCAGCACCTGACCAGCCGCTATCGCGTGCTTCAGTATACTGAGCCGGTGACAACGTGACATAACCGAACCCCGCGTGCGCTGCACTGGCCAAAAAGTCTGGCAGCTTGACCCCTTCCATGCTGCCCCAGCACAAGGACAGCCTATCGACGAGATGACTTGCAGTTTTGCTCATAGGCTTTAAACGGGCGCATGGCTTACATGAACGTTAAACCGCTTACCGCCGCGCGGCATCCACAGTGCGCGGCATCGCGACAACCCCGCCATCATGGGCGAACGCCACCGTCTACCGTCAGGCAGGTACCGGTGGTGTAGCTGGAGGCCGCCGAGGCAAAGTACAGCACCGCGCCCACGACTTCCTCAGGCTGGCCGACACGCTTGAGTGCAATCGGCTCTATCACGTACGGAAGCGTTTCTTCGTTGCGCACAAAGCCGGCGGCGGCATCGGTGTCAAAGGTACCGCACACGACACAGTTCACGCGCACACCGGCATGCGCGTATTCCTGCGCCGAGGCAGCAGTGAGCGCATTCAGCCCGGCCTTGGCGGCGCTGTAGGCGGTAGTCACCGGTGCTGGCCTCACAGAGGCAACAGAACTGATGTTGATGATGGAACCCCCGCCGCTTGTGGCCATTTTGCTGGCGACCAGTGCAGTAAGGCGCAGCGGACCCTTCAGGTTAACATCCAGGATCTTGTCGACCAGCGCCTCGGAGGTCTCCAGCAACGAGGGCGCAACCGGCGACATGCCCGCATTATTCACCAACACATCGATACGGCCAAAATGCGCCACGACTTCGTCAACCACCGTTTCAAGCGCATCCCAATGGCCCACGTGACAGGCGATAGCCAGCGCCTCAGCACCACCGTCGCGCAGCTCACCGGCAAGCTTTTCGCACTCGTCGAGCTTGCGGCTCGCCACCACTACCTTTGCACCGCCGCGCGCGAATGCCAGGCACATGGCTTTGCCCAGACCGCGGCTGCCGCCGGTGACCATCACTACCTTGTTACTGACGTCGAAGATGTCTGACATGCGGGAAACCTCGTTGTTTGCGCGGTATTGTAGCGGGCAGGCAGGCTCCAGTCTCGTTTCGGCACACGCCACCGCGATAGCAAAGCTGCCTGTATTGCCTTGCGCCGGCTAATCTGCCGCGCGCCCCACTGCGTACTCGTATTAAGGTCACAAAGGACACTCACTATGCCAGACGCTGCCCTCTTTCCCATACCAGGCTCAGTGGCCTTCCCGGGCATTCCGTATCCGCTGCATGTGTTTGAACCGCGCTACCGCCAGATGGTTCGCCAGTGTATCGACGACAAGCTGCTCATGGGCGTGTGCCACACAGAGAAGATCCTGCATGCCGGCGAGCAGCCACAAACCAGGGAGCAGGCGCTCAATAGCAACCAGTCCACCTACAAGCCGCGAACAGTGTTTTCCGCCGGGCCCGTAAAACTTTTGAAAGAGCTGGAGGACGGGCGCCTGATGATCGCCGTAGAGACCAGCACCCGTCTGGCGCTCGTCGAAGAAAAGCAGACCTTACCTTTCGGCATCTGGCGCTGCGACGAACTGTTGGACGAGGCACAGGACAGCAGCGCCGAGGAGGCACTGGAACAGAGCAAAGAGAAGATACTCACGCGCCTGCTGACTATCACCCACGGGCAACCTGCCATACAGGAACAACTGCGCAGCGAGCACTGGCAGGCAATGCCGGCATCGCGCTTCAGCTTTGCCATTGCCGGCAGTATTGGGATGGACCCGGATCTCGCGCAGCACCTGCTGGAAACTACAGATACACAGTATCGGCTGAACACGCTGCTACAGCTGCTCAACGAGGGAAGCTCTGTATGAGAATGCGAACATTATTGCGATTGCGCACCGCCACTTCATTGTTCCTCAGCGTGATGTTATCCCTGACTTTCGCCCCAGCACAGGCCGCCGCACAGAATGCAGGGCATTACCAGTATGAAAAGCCCAGCCGCGACGGGATTGGTAAATTCTACTTTGGGCGTGAGATCTCGCACGTGATGGGGCATCTCGGTGCAGGCTGGCTGGAACGGCCCAAACGCGAACGCGAGGAGCGCACAGACCTCCTGCTACGGCTGCTTGCGTTACAGCCAGGCGATACCGTGGCAGATCTCGGCGCTGGTACTGGGTATTTCTCGCTGCCCATGGCGAGAATGGTCGGCGCCGAGGGCCGCGTACTGGCGGTAGACATCCAACCGGAAATGCTGGCGATCATCGAGCGCAGGGCGCGCGAAGCCGGTGCCGGCAACGTCGAGTCCGTGCTGGCCACCGAGCAGGACCCACGGCTACCCAGCGGCGCCGTGGACGTGGTTTTGATGGTAGACGCCTACCACGAATTCTCACACCCCCATGAAGTCATGGAGCGCGTTGTGGCGTCACTCTCCCCGCGCGGCAGGGTTGTGCTTGTGGAGTATCGCGGTGAAGACCCAGCCGTTCCCATCAAACCGCTGCACAAGATGACCGTGACGCAGGCTGAACGGGAAATGGCTGCGGTTGGCCTTGCACTGACGCACAAGCATGACGACCTGCCGCTGCAGCACGTGATGGTGTTCCAGCGCGAGGATATGGCCCACCAGCGCTAAACCGACAGACTTCAGCGTCGATGTGCTGCGCTGTAGGTGCCATCGACAAGGCGCCCATCCCATACCTTGTTTGATCCAGCGCCCGAGCCGTCGCCGCCACCGAGACGTCCACAACGCATGCTGCTTCACTGATCCGGCAGCATCAAAGGGGTCAGAGCCCTTTTTTCCATCAAAGGGGTCAGAGCCCTTTTTTCGGTGTAGATGAGTACCCAGCCCCTTTAACTGCGCAGAGCCGAAGCGCGCAGTGCAAAGGGCTCTGACCCCTTATTTTGTAAAGGGCTCTGACCCCTTATTTTTTGTTTTCGGGGCTTTCGGCTACTGAACGCTTCATCAACAAAAAACGGCTAGCTGAAGCTCAGCTAGCCGTTTGATATCTGCGATGTTTTTTGGCGCGCCTGGCACGATTCGAACGTGCGACCGCCTGGTTCGTAGCTCAACAAATGAAATTTAACGTATTGTTTTAAATAGCTTTTCTGGCGACGCCCGTTGCCGACCAAGCACGACAACGCACCACTGAGCACGCTGATGTCGGAAATTTGTCGGAATTGTAAACGTTGTCGATCGAGCTATTTTCGCAGGCTCAATGCACCGTAAAAATACTGACTTTACAAGGTCCATCCCCAGTATTAATATTTAATACATAGTTTTTCAGGTACGCGCACATGGCCAGAAACACCTCCGTCACCCTCGGTGATCATTTTGAAGCGTTCATCACCAGTAAGATAGAACAGGGTCGCTTTCAATCTGTCAGCGAAGCAGTCCGCGCCGGGCTGCGAAAGCTGGAGGAGGATGAAGCCAGGCTTGATATGTTGAGGACTCGACTAAGGGCGGGGGAGGACAGCCCCGTTGCTGAAAACTTTGATAGCCGGGAATTTCTGGAAAAACTCCATAAAAAGCCTCTTGGGTGAAGAAGCGCTATTTCATTCGCGAACTCGCTCTAAGAGATTTGGAGGAAATTTGGCTCTTTACCCTGTCGGGGTGGAGTCTAGAACAGGCTGATGCCTATACCAGTTCTATCCTTGCCCGCCTGAATTTGCTGGCCGACAACCCCAGCGTTGGCTACTATCCATTGAACAACTGGTTCGTAGCCACAATTGTGGCAATTTAGACCCTTGTAAATCGATCACCTGGATACGGCCCGCCCTCATTACACCCCGTATCGACCCGTGTTCTCTAGTAGATACCCTACGGTTAAGCTTGAGGCCCCTCCTTTCCTTGGCACTTCTTTCAAGCCATTGTCGGTGGCGAGCTCGCTTTGAATACAGATAGGGAATCCTGCTGAGCTGCCGATGAGAATGTCACATCAAGCCGCAACTACCCCCTACTCCCTCTTTGACTGCATCCTCCATAACAAATCTGCTCGTAAACTTTTTGGGAATTTCATAAAGACGCCGCTGTATCTTATGCGACGAGGCACAAGGCATACACGAAGTGCTGCAGAATAGCTGTCTGTGAGCAGGGTAGCTGAAGTATTACCCTGCCCATGGGAGGAGGTGGTATTACATTGAAACTTTGCAATATCCGTCATGACGCCACTTCAAGGGCCCCGACATCAACAGACATCGGTAGCTTTACCCAGCCGCTAAGTATCGGGACAGGAATTCGTTTACCATTCTCAAAATCCAGTTTCATATGAGGAAGTAGATCGATGAGCCATTCGAAAGCGACCTTCGCTTCAAGCCGTGCCAGCGCGGAGCCCATGCAAAAATGTATACCTTTCCCCAACGCTAGGTGATCTTTGTTGCGTCGATGCAGATCAAAAGTCTCTGGGGCTTCATAAGTATCAGCATCGAGATTCCCGGAGGAGAAAAGCAACCAAAGCGTATCACCCTTACTGATGTTTTTGCCTCTGAACTCAACATTTCTGGTTGCAATTCGAAAAAGGCCCATTACAGGGCCGTCATAACGCAACATTTCTTCAACGAAATCAGAAATCAATGTCCTATCATTTCGCAAGTCCGCCAGCACATCGGGATGATTCAATAAGAACACTACCCCGTTGCTGATCAAGTTGGTCGTTGTTTCATTCCCTGCAAGCCACAGCAGTTTGCTTAAACCTAGTATTTCTTCTGTACGTAGATTCTCACCTTCCTCGGAAGCATCAAGCATGGCGCTGATAAGGGTATTTGCCTGTGGATTATGACGCGCCGCAGAGATGATTTCGCTCAAGCCTTCCGTCATCTCTTTACGTGAGCCGAGCTGCTGCTGAATGGAATACCCTTCTCCAGCACCAATGGCCAGGGAATCAGACCACATGCGCAAGCGATGACGTTCCTCCAACGGAATCCCCATCATCTGAGCAATTACATACACCGGCAGCGGACTGGCAAAATCATCTACCAGATCCAGCGCTTCACCATTGCGAATTTTCTGGTGGAGTTCGTCCATTAGATTTGTGGCTATTTCCACCACCGCTGGTTCCATTTCGGCGATGCGTTTTGGCGTGAAAGCCTTTGCAAACAGCGAACGAATTCTGGTGTGTTCTGGCGGATCATGCTGAATCAAGGGTAGGAAACCCATGCCGCCATTGTCATCGCGCTGTTCGCCGTCTTCTCCTGCTACGAGGCCCCCACCGGGTCCGGCTGCGGACGAGTATGTGTATGGGTCCTTGAGCATCTCGAGGATATCCTCATGCTTTGAAATAACCCAAAACCCATACTCCTGCGCATAGTAAACTGGATCGGTCTCTCGAAGATTCTTCCAAAAGGGTTGTGGCCGCGCAGCGTATTCTGCAGAGAGAAATGGAAATTCATTAGACATGGTATATTTCTCCTATTCGGGACAACCACCCACCAAATCGGCTGGCATCTTGTCCAACTTCCAATACTCTCAGTTTTCCGACAGCAAATTCGCATGTACCAATTTGAGTAAACGGTAAAATTCCTTGGCCTCTTTAGCAGACATGCCGCGCGTTGCCGCTCTGCCAATATCGCCTACCAGATCTTCAAGCGACTTCAGCATGGGGTCGATTTTATCCGTAAGGCGAACCATCTTCGCACGGCGATCACTAGTATCCTGATGTCGCGCTATCCATCCCGCTGACTCTAGTCGGTCCACAACTTTGCCCAGTGGTGGTTTCGCCATCATCAGGGAATCGGCAATACTAGTTTGCGTCTGCTCGCCGTTCATGTAGAGCAGGTAGAGCACCTGCCATTGTGTGCGAGTTAACCCCAAGTCCTTTACCTGCCTGTTAAAGAGCCGGGCGACCATCAAACTAATTTCGTGAATTAGCGTACTAACAGGCTGGTCTTGCCGCCTTGATTGTTGGCTTGCTATATCTTGCGTTGACAATTTAGTTATCCTAGTTAATATAACTACAGTTAATATTTTAGTTGTAGGTATCGCGGTTTGTCAATTCATGATGCCTCTCGAACTAGTTGGTAGCGATAGTATGCGTTACATCATGCAGACCGTGGGACCCATTTTGGCCGCAGCGATACTCATGGGCTGCGATGGCGAACCCCAAAATGGCACAACCAGTACTGGGATTACTCCACAGCCCTCGTCACCCGTTGTAGTATCGATTACGAGTCCGGAAATAGCGGCATTATCTGAGCCTATTTTTGTTACCGGCACCATTCTCGCACGCCGCTCCACCAATATTTCGCCGATGGTTGGTGGCCTCATCGAAGAAATCTATGTCAACGTTGGAAGCCGTGTTGAAGAAGGGCAGCCCTTGCTGCGTATGCGCCAGAAAGATTTCGAGATTAATGTCCTGCGTCTTTCTGAGGCTAAGCGCCTGGCAGAGGCAGAGTACAAAGACTCGGTACGCGATCTTGAAAACGCCATCGCACTCAGAGAGAAGCAAGCATTCTCTGTCGAGCAACTCGATGACAGGCGCACACAAGTTGAGGTATCGGCTGCGAAGCTCGGTATTGCAAGCGCTAATCTTGCCGAGGCGCAGAAGGAACTGGACGACTCAATAACCCGAGCACCCTACCGTGGCGTTATCACCCAGAGACATGTGGATGAAGGCGCATACGTCCCATCAATCATGCGCTCTGAGCACCCAGTCCTCCAAATCCAGGAGATTGATGTCATGGTGGCACTGGTGTTCGTGCCCGAAGTTTATTTAACTTCCATTCAGTTGGGTACGCTCGGAAGGGTTCACATACCGAGTATGAATCAAACCTATGAGTCGGAAGTGGCGCTGATCAACGATCGAATAGACCACAAAACTCGCACTATCGATGTAAGACTGGGAATACCAAATGTGGATTATGCGATCAAACCTGGGCTTTTCATTGAAGTCGAGCTGATGCCCATTTCAAGACAGGGGCTAATGTTATCACCCAACGCTACTATGGGACTGGGAAGCAGCCGCTCTGTCCTGGTGGTTGAAGATGGCGTAGTTAGTCAACGCACAGTGCAAGTACGTGAGCTTAGTGATGGTCGGCTTGAGATACTCCAGGGCGTAAGCTCAAATGCGATCCTTGTTGTAGGCCCCAGTATGCACAAGGTTTCTGATGGTTCACGGGTCACTATTTCAGAACATCCCTATGTGGATAGCTGACCTCTGCATTCGCCGGCCAGTGCTGGCGATCATGATGACCGCTGCGCTCATGATGCTGGGCGTGGTCTCCATGGGTCGAATAAGCATCGATCTGTTCCCGAGCGTTGAAGTGCCCATTGTAACGGTTGAAACAATACTCGAAGGAGCCTCTCCCAGCACGGTAGAGACAGAAGTTACCGAGAGGCTTGAAGAAGAGCTAATCGCTATATCTGGCGTCGATACAATGCGCTCGATTAGCGGTGACGGTTTTTCACAGATAATCCTTGAATTCGATATGGAGGAAAATCCCAACCTGAAGGCCCAGGAGATACGGGACAAAATCAGTCAAACTCTGCCGCTTCTGCCTGACACAGTTAGTCAGCCTGTCGTCTCCATACTTGATCCGGATTCTGAACCCATTGTCTCGGTGATTGTATCCGGCCCCTGGCCAGTGGGTGAACTCACAGCCTTCGCCAAAGATGTCGTCAAAGAGCGTTTGCAGAGAGTACCTGGCGTTGGCAGCGTGATTCTTGTCGGGGGCCGCGAGCGGGAAGTACGCATCTGGTTGAAAGCCCCACAAATGCGGGGTTACGGCGTAATTGCGGCCGATGTAATCAGCGCTATCCAACGTGAGCATGCTGACATCCCTGGCGGCCGCCTGGATTACCACAGCGGGTCCACGGAACTGACCATCAAAACCATGGGCGAAGTAACCAGCTTAAAAGAGTTGGGTGAAATCATTATTTCTCGCGATGATAAGGCGATGGTGCGCTTGATAGATGTTGCCGAAGTTGAGGATGGTCTGGAGGATGAACGCAGCTACGCGGAGCTAGATGGTAGAACAGGAGTAAGCCTCGAAATTCGCAAACAATCTGGAACCAATACCACCAGTATTGCCAAAGCAGTTAAGGCAGCGCTGACCAAACTTCAGACAGAAACACCAGCTGAAATCAACATTGTCACGGTAAGGGACAGTTCGCGATTTATCGGGTCCGCAGTGCGAGACGTGTCAAACGATATTTTGCTAGGCATCCTCCTGGTTGTCATTGTCACACTTTGCTTTTTACTCAGCGTACGCGCCACGCTAATTGTTGCAACCGCTATTCCAACGGCAATCATCGCTACTTTTTTCGCTTTCTACCTACTCGATTTTTCTATCAATATGGTATCGCTGATTGCCATATCACTGTGTGTCGGCCTGCTCGTAGACGATGCCATAGTTGTGCTGGAATCTATACACCGCGAAGTTGAAGCTGGGCTCGACCTCAATGAAGCTGCTTCAACGGGCACGCGAAAAGTTGCCACTGCCGTCATCGCATCCACCCTTTGTGTGATGGCGGTGTTCTTGCCGATTTCCTTTACCACAGGTCTGGTTGGTGTGTTTTTCTATCAATACGGTGTCACCATTGCTGTGGCAGTAGCACTATCTCTGTTTGTTTCCGTTACCCTTACGCCTATGTTGAGCTCTCGTCTGCTCAAAAAAAGTTCCGGCCATAGAGGAATGTTTGCGCTACTGGATAAGGGCTATGTACTTCTGGAAACAACCTACGTTAAGGGCGTTCGCTTCGCACTTCGCGCTCGCTGGCTTGTTCTGCTGTTGGCCGCTGCCACTGTCGGTATGGGTGTTTATAATGCGGGTCAGGTTCCCCTCTCATTTACGTCCGCAACTGATAGAAGCGAGTTTCTCGCCAAAGTCGAGCTTCCTCTGGGAACCGGTCTTACCCAGGCCAAGCGTGTTGCCACTCAAGTGAGTAAAACTGTCAGTGACCTGGAACATATTGAATTGGTGTTCACTGTTATTGGCTCCGGCGCTCAGGCCAAGGCAAACGAACTATCATTCTATTTTGGTCTGTCGCCGAAACAACAAAGGAGCAGTCATCAGTATGAAGTGATGGATGACGTCCGCACAGCGCTCGCTTTGGCCATACCCGATGCCAAGCACATCTCTTTGACAGATGTGCCCTGGATATCCGGAGGAGGATTCTTTGGTGCCGACATGGAGATGGCTTTAAGCGGCGATGATTTAGAACAACTTCGAACATACGCGGATACTATCACGAGCCAGATGGAAGAATCTGGCCTCTTCAGGGATATCAAGTCCAGCTATGAGCCAGGCAAGCCTGAATTGCAGGTTACGATAAACCGGCGCAGGGCCGCTGATTTGGGCATTTCGGTTCGAGATATCGCCGCTACTGTTGGAGCCACGATGGGTGGTGTAGATGTTACAAGTTACGAAGAGTTCGGTAATCGCTATGACGTGCGCCTGAGATATGCAGAAACGTACCGCGACGAGATCGGAAAGTTTGACCTCATTCAATTACGCGCGGCAGACAACAGCTTAATAGATTTCCGTAACGTCGCAGAGGTAAGCGTAACCAGTGGCCCGGCACAAATCGATCACTACAATCGGGCTCGAAAGATCGGTATTTCTGCAAACGCTCCCGCTGGGATCGCGACAGGCGAGCTGATGAAAAAAATGGATGAGATTATTAGTGATCTCGATATGGCTACAGGATACGAGAGTTCATATCTAGGCACTTCAGAGCAAATCAATGATATTGTCGAGGCAATATTTTTTGCACTAACAATGTCGATGCTCAGTCTATACATGATTCTGGCTAGTCAATTCAACAGCTATACTCAACCAGTAGTGATCATGCTTACCGCTCCGCTGTCTTTTGTGGGCGCATTCAGCTTGCTCGCATGGACTAACTCCGAGCTTTCAGTCTTGACACAAATCGGTCTGGTCGCGCTGATGGGTCTGGTTATGAAAAACGGCATTCTTCTGGTGGACTATGCCAATCAGGCCATAGAGCAAGGCCACAGCGCAGCGGAAGCTATGATCGAAGCGGCTCATTTACGCTTACGCCCAGTACTGATGACTGCGTTCTCTACCATATTCGGTATGATCCCTATAGCGCTGGCCACGTCTGATGGCGCTGAGTTACGCACTTCAATGGGTATACTCGTAATAGGCGGACTAATTTCCTCAACCGTGCTTACCTTATTTGTTGTTCCAGTGGTTTACACATTACTCGCCGACGCCGAAAGTCAGCTTGCCCGTCTATTAAAATCGGAAATCTGAACAAGATGGATGCACTCCAACTGGAAAAAGTTTACGAGTTGTTCAGCGCCGGGATCGGTGCTCACAGTGATATGTCACTGAAATTTGTTTCTACCGAGGAAAACCGAGTCGTATTGGAAATGCCTTTCCAGGAAAAGCATGCAACAGCGCACGAAAATGGTTCGTTGCACCCTGGCGCTCTGGCAGCCGCACTGGACAGTGCCTGCGGTTTCGTAGTCCTCCAAAGCCTCGCGGTGCCACAGGCCATTGCGACCATCAACCTGCGAATCGACCACATACATTCCGCCCCCGTAGGCACTGATGTTCGAATCCAGGCGGAGTGCTACCAGCAGATTAACGGGTTTGCCTATGTCAGTGCATTCGCCAGCAGCCTGGACGGAAGAAAGATGTTGTGTAACGCGCAAGGTATTTTCAAAATTGGCAGCCCAGGTCCTGCCCTGGATCGAAGCTTGCTCTATCGACGAGGTGATTAATCAAGATGGACAAACATCTACTCCAGTTTCTCGACGAGACGCCCTATGCGAAAAATTACGGGACCGAGCTTGTCAGATGCGAACCAGATGTCGAATGCCTGACTCCTTGGGCAGAGCATTTTACTGGTAACCCATTGTTGCAAGCGTGGCACGGAGGAGTAGTTGTAGGCGTTCTCGAGCTTACCGGTGCGTTGCAAACTTTAAAGGTATCAGCCGACGAAGTGTGCCCACTCCTATCAGCCAACATTAATTTTCTACGTCCCACCAAGGGTGATCTAGCCGTGCATACACGCGCTTACCTTGTTCGAAGTGGGAGGCAGATTCTGAATATCGATGTCATCGCCTGGCAAATCTCGCTGCAAGAGCCCACTGCTGCGGCAACACTGACTTTTGCAAGACGTAGTTAGTCACCATCCTTCTGTTCGATTTAACGCTAAATTCACGAAAAACCACCCCGTACCGCCTGCGTTCCGGCGCGAGCTCATTAGCCGCTCGCCCGAGAGAATTCTCGGTAAGAGTCTGGAAGAACACTCTTCCCCCAAGGCAATGGTGGATTTTTGCGGGTACAAATGTGCAGTTTTCGTCCGGCGTTGATAGGCTTTTCACAGCGGAGCATATCGTTTTCCGCATCAAAACCCCACGTCACTAAGGCGCGAAGCGAGTAGTGACGTGGGCAGCGCGCACATTGCGGCAATCTTGGCAACACCGAGGCTTAACGTCTTTTCAGGGGTGGTTACAGTGGAACCACCCCCTCAAAGGTGGATTGGGTCGTGTAGGCACAGTCAAATATGGCCAAAATTGCATTGCAGAGAGCTTTCAGGGCGTTTGATGGCAGCAAGTTTTCAGCTGCCGGGCAGAAACCACTCCCGATTCAGGTGAAGTTCTCTGTGACACGCGTATTCTGTGTTCCTATAATCGGCCCCAACACTGAATTTTGTCGCTGCCACTGCGCTTAAAGTGGCAAGGAAGACCCCACCTTGCGAAAGCGAACGGGGTAGGTGGATTCAGGTAGTTTTGGAATCTGCTGAACGCGTCACTCAGGACCCTTCTTGACGCAACGGTCAGCGATGACCGGGTCCCTCTTCGAACTATCGCAGTGCCGCTTCGTCTGGGTACCGCACCTTCAAATCCCTCCCGCCTGGTACGGGGATCGGTTCCATAAGCGCTGTGGATGGCCGGGCATATATGCCGGCCTGAAAGACAGTTTCTTCAACCACGCAAACGCACTGGCGGTCAGTGCGCTCTGCTCAACTTAAAAAGGAGAAATCCACCACCAGCCTTTGGCTGGATGACCGTTGGTTTGCACGGGCCAGTTTTCTTGCGAAAACACACCGTGCTGTCTATGGCCAGACACATTCAGGTCAACCGGGATTGGTGTCCCGTGATCGTACCGCTCGTCGGACCTGCGCAGCATTGTTGCCAGGTGATCAGAAACACTCACCGATGGAAACAACACTATGCGAGACCTGAACTACCAACTGAAACTCTTGTGCAAACACAGCCATGAAGGCAGCTTCGAAACCCGCGTAGGCCGTGAGCGCCAGTTGAGCGCAATCGCCAACCAGTTGCACGAGCTGGGCTTCCGGCAATTGAAGGCCTCCTCCCTCAAACAAAAGCATGTCCAGGCCCTGGTGGACGAGTGGCTGAAACAGAACCTTTCACCCGGCACCATCAAGAACCGGATGAGCTGTTTACGCTGGTGGGCCGAGAAGGTTAACAAGCGGGCCGTGGTTGCCAGCTCCAACGACTTTTATGGCATACCGGACCGGCAGTTCGTATCCGGCACCAGCAAGGCCAAGGACCTGAAAAGGGACCAACTCGCCCTGGTGAAAGATGAATATGTGAGGATGAGCCTGCGCCTGCAACAGGCCTTCGGGCTTCGACGGGAGGAAGCCCTGAAGATCCAGCCCCGCTGGGCAGACCGGGGTGATCACCTGCACCTCAAGGCCAGTTGGACCAAGGGCGGACGGGAACGCACCGTCCCCATCCGCACCCTGGAACAACGCGCCCTGCTGGAACAGGCCAAGCGGCTGGCCGGTTTCGGCTCGCTGATCCCCCGGGGCCGGCAATACATCGAGCAGCTCAGGATCTACGAACGCCACACCGCCAACGCCGGCTTATCCAAAATGCACGGCCTGCGCCATGCCTATGCCCAGCAGCGGTACCGGGAACTCACAGGTTGGCCCTGCCCCCATGCGGGCGGGCCCGCCAAAGAGCAATTAACCGGGTCACAGCGTCAGGTCGACCAGCAGGCCCGCCTGACCATCAGTGCTGAAATAGGCCATGTCAGAGCCCAGATAACTGCTGTGTACATAGGCAGATAGGGCATGCAGATCCAACCCCGCCTGATCCGACTCCGCGATGCCCCGGCCTACCTCGGGATCAACAAGAATACTTTTAATCGCGTGGTGCGCCCTGCCCTGTCTGAGGTTTCCCTGGGACAACAAACCATTCTCTTCGACAGACTTGAAATCGACGCCTGGGCGGAGGACTATATCCAACGCAACGGGCGTCGTCCTTTAGGCTCAATTCTGGAGGACGATTTATGTCAAAGCGCAACAAAATGCCGGGGCTCCGCCTCAAAAACGGGATCTGGCATATCGAAAAACGCTCGCAGTACGCCCCCGGCGGCTGGCTCCGCGAAAGCACAGGAGTATCTGGCCGCACTGAGGCAGAGCAAAAACTGATCCGTCGACTGGCGGAGATTCAAGAGGAGGCAAAGCAACAAGCCGCAGCGGTTTATACCTTCGAGGCAGCGGCACTGCGATACCTCGAAGATATTGCACAGTCGTCATCGGCAGAAACGATAGCGATACATCTGGACCAGTTGTTCGTGTATATCGGCGCACTGCCCCTGGAGCAGGTCCACGACGGCACTTTAAAGCCATTCGTGGATGAGCGGCTCCGTCTGGGGAAGGCCCCGAAATCCATTAACAATGCGATTGGTACAGCCAGTGCAGTTCTCAATCGCGCGGCGCGGGTATGGCGAAATGAGCAAGGGCTGCCGTGGCTAAAACAGGCACCGCCCAAACTCAGTCGGCTATCGCTCAAGGGGTGCCAGAAAAGACCGTACCCCTTGTCGTGGGAAGAACAGGACAGGCTTTTTTCAAGGCTCCCCCGCCACCTGGCGGATGCCGCGATGTTTGCGGTCAATACGGGATGCCGGGAACAAGAGGTCTGCCAGCTGCGCTGGGCATGGGAGGTAAAACTGGATGATCTATCCACTTTCGCCTTTGTCCTGCCCGAGTCGATCACCAAGACCAGTACCGAGCGGGTGGTGGTGCTCAACACGGTCGCGAAGGCAGTAGTCGATTCACGGCGGGGGATCCACGAGGACTTCGTGTTTACCTATCGGGGCAACCCGGTCGGGAAGTTACGGACCAGCGCGTGGATCAGGGCCTGGACGAAGGCCGGGTTACCGACGGACAGCACCATACTCAAAGGCGTTCACAATTTGCGCCATACGTTCGGCCGAAGGCTGCGAGGCGCGGCGGTTCCACTGGAAACACGCAAGGCGCTGCTGGGGCATGCCAGTGGTGATATCACCACCCACTACTCGGCAGCCGAACTCGGCGAACTGCTGGATGCCGCGGAGAAGGTGACCGATCGTGGGCGCGCGCAATCGCCCACCCTGACAGTGATAAAGCGGCAGAAGGAGGAAAGTGTCGGAAAACTGCCGGAAATGCGCGGGAAGGTTAGTGGCTGCTAAGCTGCAGACCCTTACGGAATTGGCGCGCCTGGCACGATTCGAACGTGCGACCGCCTGGTTCGTAGCCAGGTACTCTATCCAGCTGAGCTACAGGCGCGTGAGGGGCGCTACTATAGGGAGAAGGCCCTTGATCGTCAAGGGCCTGGCAGCGATCGCGGCGCCGGTGATGCTTGCGGTGATCCGTGGTCGGGTTTAACTGCTGCCCTTCGCAGGAACCAGCGTCAGCGGCATGTTCCTACCCACCGGCTCCATCGCCAATTCCCACTGTGGCAGTGCTGCCAGCGGCGTCGGGCTGATGGCAGCCGCGTTCACACGCGCCTGCCAGGTCAGTAGCAACACCACAACCAGGCCGATAACGGTGATCAACACTTTGTTTAATGTCATGCCCCTTGCCATGCCCCTACTCCTTCACTATGGGGTTCATCGTTCAATGTACGCCTGTCATATATGCATAGCTATGCAATAAATATATAGTTAGTATGCATTAATGCATGAAAATCAAGCCATGCGGGACTGGGCAGACATACGCCTGTTTCTCGCGATCGTCGACAACGGCAGCCTGGTGGGCGCCGCCGAAAGCCTTGAGCTGACTCAGCCCACGGTGGGCCGGCGCCTGGCGGCCATGGAAGAACGCTTTGCCACGCCGCTGTTTGTGCGCTCGGGCCGGCGTATGCAGTTGACCGATGCCGGCAACGGCATCCTGGAAAGCGCGCGACGCATGGAGCGCGAGATGCTGGCCATTGGCCGCAATCTCGATGCGCAGTCATCAGCCCTGTGCGGCGAGGTCACCCTCTCGGCCACCGAGGGCACCGGCACGGAATGGCTAACACCGGTGTTGCTGGATTTTCACCGCAAGTACCCTGAGATACTCGTCAAGGTACAGATCGAAAACCGTGCGGTAGACCTGGTGCACCGCGAAGCGGACATCGCCCTGCGCCTGGGTGAGCCCACTCAGGCAAACCTGATCGCGCGCCGGCTGGTGAGCATCGGCTTTGGCTTCTACGCCAGCCCGGCGTACCTGGCGGAGTCACCACCCATTTCGGAGCTGGAGGACCTCAGTCAGCACAAGCTCGTGAGCCTCGACACAAAGCTGGCCAGGGTCAGTTACGATCTGGCCTTCTCGCCCGACGACGTCATGCTGGGCCAGCCCAGTTACCTCACCAACAGCCCGTCGGCGCAGCTGGCAGCGGTGAAGGCGGGCTTTGGCATTGGCGTGTTGTCACACCGCTGGGCGATGATGGCCGGCGGCCTGCAGCGCATACTGCCGCACTATAACTCCGCTGAAATTGACCTGTGGCTGGTTACACATGAAGAGCTGCGCTACAGCGCACGCATGAAGGTAATGTTTGACTACATTGCCGAGCGGGTAATTGCCGACAAAACACTGTTTGAATCCGGCGCTGCCTGAGCACGGCGCGGCTCAGGCATCCAGCACGCGCCCCAGGGTGGCATCGCCCATAATAGTGGTACGGTGGATCACGCGCGCCATACCGGGCCTGGTGCCCGTGGCGCAGTGCATGGCGCGCCAGTTGTCCCACAGCACCATGTCGCCGGGCTCCCACTGGTGGAAGTAGTGAAATTCCGGCTTGCGCGTATGCGCGACCAAACGCTCCAGTAACTCAATGGCTTCGTCGTTGGACAAACCCGCCTTGTGCGGCGCGATGATACGTTCCAGAAACTGCTCACAGATCTCCAGTACTTTGCGCCCGGTAACCGGATGCGTTACCACGGCGGGATAGGCCACTTCCGGAAAGTTCGGGTAGTTAATGTCAGATGGCTTGCGCGGGCTGTAGGCGCCGGGTTCGTAGCCGTCTACGTCCACATAACGCATGTGACGACGCTGCATGCTAAATGCGTAGGTCACCTCTAACTGCTGCAGCAAGGTCTGCGTCTGTTCGTCCAGCGCATCATAGGCTTTAGCAAGATCGCCAAAGCCTGTCATGCCGTCTTCTTCGGCGCACACCACACCGCGTAACAGCGCCCCACGGTTGGGCTTGCCGGTGTAGTGTAAATCCATATGCCAGTCGAGCTTGCCCACGAGTTGCCTGCCCTTGTAGGTCGCGGTCATGAACTTTTCTTTTTCTGGTTCGTTCACCAGCGTGAACAGTTCGGGGTAATCCTCCGAGCGGGTCTCGGCGATGGGGTGAATCTCCAACTCGCCAAACAGGCGACTGAAGGCAATCTGCCGCTCGGGATTGACGTCCTGCCCGCGAAACAGCAAGATGCCGTGCTCGTCCCACAGCGCAACGAGCTGTGCCGCGATGTCATCGGTTATCGGCTGGGCAATGTCAAAGCCCGCCACTTCCACACCGACATTCTCAAGTGGCGTAACAGTCAGCGCCATGTTGTTCTCCTGTGATCCGGTTAATCTGGCCCGGCAAGGTTGCGAGGGTGGCCTTGCTCAGAAAGTCTTGTTGGGGAACTGTTGCAAAAAAACAGGCTCAGCAACCATGCCAGTGAGGTTGAGGCCTGCGCAGCATGGTTCACCTGGCGCAGTGTGCGTGGATAGCACAGGGGCCCAAGGGTAAAAGTACTCATATCCACTGCACCGCACTGCGCAGCGCCTAGTCCAGCACCGTGGGATCTTCGCGCAGCTCTCGGCGCGCCATCGCTTCCCACAAAAACGGAAAGCCGTTGGCATCAGGCAAGGCTACCCCGGGAATCTGATCCTCGGCCAGAGGCACACCGCCGCCAGCCGCTTCAACCTCATAGGCGCGTTTGCTGCGCCACTCCAGCGTAATGGCCCGCAAATGTGCCTGGCGGAGGTCCTTGCCCACCACAAGGGAGCCGTGATTGGCCAGCAGGGCCCACTTGGCATCGCCCAGCGCCTTGGCCGCTGCCAGCGAGGTATTCTCGTCCTCGAAGGTGCCCTCGTACTCGTTATACAGCGGCAAGGGGCCATCCACGTAGGCACTGGCCTGGTCATACACAGGGGGTACGCGATGCATGTTGGCCCATATCCCGCTCCAATGCGCATGGTTATGGATCACCACGTTTACCTCGGGCCGCAACTCGTGCAGCTGCATATGCAGGCCAATGGCCGGTGTGATGTTCCAGTCGCCCTTGATGACCCTGCCCTGGGCGTCCAGCGTGAGAATGTCAGACGCGCAGACTTCATCCCAGGCCAATTCCCATGGGTTCGACAGCACATTGCCATCGGGCAGCCGGCAGGTAATGTGCCCGGCAATGTGCTCATTCCAGCCCTCCTTGAACAGCATGCGGCACATCAGTGCCACCTCGGCCTCGGGGGTCAGTTGAGGCAGCAGCGCCCTGCGGCCGGGCCTTGGCGCAAACATCTTCAGCATGTCGTTGTTCGGTGATCCCAGGATAGACATTAAGGCTCCGCTGGCGGTTGGTTGATCGGTCAGTCGGCTACGGCGGTTTAGCGCACAAAACCCGATTCAGAGTTCACGTACAGGCGAATCGGCCAGACGGTATCTTTGCTGATGTGAATGAGCAGGCCATAGTTGTCGTTATCGTAGTCCTCGACCCACTCATAGGAAATATCCAGTTGCGCCGGTGGTGCCGGTGGCTCCGGTCGTTGCCCCACCACGACGACTTCCTCGATGGTATCCATCGCGCCCACCGAGGCCTTGGGGACCGCCAGCATGACTTTGGTCATGCCAGGCGTTGCGTCGTCCTCTATGCTGATGAGTTCTACACCCAAAGTTTCTTCCCTGGCGCCTTTTACCAGATCCAGCCAATCGCTTTGCATTGCGGCACTGTCGGCAAAGGCGCGCAGGGTCACCATCAATGCGCACACGATCAGGGCAGTAAAGCGCAGAACAGTTTTCATGGTGACTCTCCAAAGGTGGTGCCTGAATGGCGAAGCTAGAGAATAACGTAAATTAGCTGTCGGGCAAGTCTGTGCCGCCCGCAGCAGCGTCTTCATCCGCAAATGGTACAAACGGCTGTAATCCCCGGCGCGATCGTAACCAGTTGAGGCCGCGCATGACGCCGGGGCGCATCACCAGCCAGCGTTCGAGCCGGTATTTTCCTGGAAAGTTCATGAGCAACAGGCCGACCAGAATGGTCAGCACGCCCTGCCCCGGCGTCACCAGCATAATCGCGCCCAGCACAACGAAAATAAAGCCGATGACATTCTTGATGGCGTCCAGCATACGCGTGAACACAGTGGCACCCGCGGCGGCATCCAGTATCTGCCGGCGGCTGCGCGCAAAGTAATCGGTTGGGAGTCGGCCAACCACCCAGGGGATAGCGATCAGGCAGGCAAGCACAACGCCGATGGAAATCACGCTGCTCCAGACCAGGACGGATTGCCAATGAGGAAACGCTTGCATGCCCTATGATACCAAGTGTTGCCCGTGAATACGCTTTACAGGTGCAGTCTGCCGCAATCGCCGTTACCCGCCTTGTCGCAACAACCGGTAACAAGCGCCCACCTTCGGGGCCGGTAACGCCTGCCACTACCGGGCGTTTTGTGCAATGGCGAACGCAAACGGCGCACAAAAGAAACAAGGGTGAACCCGGCAGACAAAACAACCGACCGCACCTTGGCCCGGGGATCACCTGCCCGGATCACCTGCGCGGACGACCCACGCAGAGCCGGCGTTCAGACCAGCCACGCGCAATGGCCGCGCAGTCCAGCCACTCCGCCAGAACAGGCAGCCATGCGCAGACAAGATGCTTCTCATGCCGGTGGGCATGTAATATAGGCGGAATGATCTTTTTCAAACAGGCCGTACCGGTATGACCGTGGCACTTTCAGTACTCGACCAATCTCTGGCGCGCTCCGCCGGCACTGCCCATGAGGCTCTGCAGGAAACGCTCGCCATGGCCCGCTGGTGCGAGGCGCTGGGGTACAAGCGCTTCTGGGTGTCGGAGCACCACGCCTTTCCCTCGGTCGCAGGCAGCGCGCCTGAGGTACTGCTCGCGGCGATCGGCGCTGTCACCCAACGTATCCGCATCGGGTCGGGCGGCGTGATGTTGCCGCACTACAGTGCCTATAAGGTCGCTGAGACGTTTTCAGTACTGGCCAACCTGTACCCCGGGCGCGTTGACCTGGGCATTGGGCGCGCACCGGGTGCCGACATGAGCACCGCCGTGGCGCTGGCGAACGGCAATCGCCCGCGCTTTGAAGCCTTTCCGGAACTGACCCAACAGCTCAGCCATTACCTGTGGGATGAATCTACCCAGCCGCTGGTCAGCCCGCGCCCGCCGGCGGATCTACCGCTGTGGATGCTTGGCTCCAGCCCGGACAGCGCGGTGCTGGCCGCACAGCGCGGGCTGCCCTATGCGCTGGGCCTGTTCATTAATCCCCAGGCTGATGAGCGCCTGATCAGGCTGTACAAAGCGGAGTTTCAGCCATCGCAACGGCAGACAGAGCCCTATGCCATTCTCGCGCTGGGTGTATTTTGCGCAGATTCACAGGAGCGTGCAGAGCTGTTGCAGCTCACCTACGACCTCAACCTGTTCCGCTTTTTTACCGGGCAATCCAACGGCCACTCGCTCACACCCGAAGCGGCTGCCAGCTACCGTCTTGGCCCGCAGGAAGAGGCATTTATCGCCAGTCGTGCCAGCAGCCGGGCTACCGGTACGCCCATCGTCGTGCGTGCACGACTGCAAGAGATTGCCGCCAGATACGACGCCAATGAAGTCATGGCCGTCACCAACATGTATCATTTTGAAGATAGAAAGCGCTCTTTCGAGCTGCTGTGGGAAGCCCTCTCCACAGCCGGCTCCACGCCATCACAGGGCCGGATCGGCGCCGCTGGTTAAACTGTGCGGTACTCTGTGAGTATCTTGACTGATGGCTGCGGGTCGGTGCGGCCCCTTATCGGGCCGATGGAAGGCCGAGGTAGTGGGAAGCAGAAATAGTGGGAAGCCGAGATAGTGGAAAACCGCGGTGAGGGAAGGCGTTAACAGGCCACGCACAGACGAACCTCAAGGCGGCATAAAGACTTGCCGGCGCCACACGGTGTGGCGGCCGGCAAGCATGCAAACATCAGCCTTCCATCGCCTTGTTGGCTTTGTCCATAGCATCGTTCATGGATTTGTCGGCTTCTTTCATGGCATCGGTGGCAGCATCAGAGGCATCGTCAGCGGCATCCTTGGCGGCGTCCATTGCATCATCGGCAGAATCGCTTACCGCATCGGCAGCATCGCTGGCGGCATCAGACACGGCATCAGCAGCATCAGAGGCCGCATCAGCCGCAGAATCGTAGGCGTCTGAGGCAGCATCAGCGGTTGCGTCATAGGCATCGCCAGTGGCATCGGCGGCTGCGTCGTACGCTTCACTGGCGGCGTCACCGGCGTCTTTTGCCATCGCCTGCACGGAATCCGCGGCAGAGTCCATTGCGTCACCGGCACTTTCAGCTGCGCTAGTCGCTGTTTCGCTGACCTTGTCCGCGGCATCCTGCATCGACTGCTTGGTCTCTTCCACGTCGTCCTGGCTGCACGCTGCCAGACCAAAAGCCAGTACTGCTGCGGTAAGTGTTCCAGTCATCTTCTTGTTCATGGTGTATCTCCTTGTATTGCGTGTTACGACTATTACTTGTTGCATCGAACGCACAGTGTAACGCGTTTTCATCGGATTGAACGCAACTTTCCTTGCGGTGCTTGCGGTCGTTGTTGCCTGACCCGTCAGGGTGTCATTCAATGCCCTAGTCTAGCAGACCTTATGCTACCCAAAATGCGGTAATCGTAAAGAGGTCTTTACATCACAGGCCGGGCGCGCCACGCGCTGCAGCCTCCAGCGCGGTACCAGTTCGATAATCGCTGCGACTAGGTCCATAATAAAAGAACAAGGACTGGCGACACTGCGCACAGCATACCGACAGTGTCAGTTATCCCGAATCTGCCATAGAGGAGTCCCACGTGAAGAAAGCGGCACTGGCCATAGGCCTGGTCCTGGCGGTGGTTGCAGCACTGTGGATGATGGGACGACAACCGCCGCCACAGGTCAGCCTGCACACGGTCACCCGTGGCCTTGTTGAGAAGACGGTCTCCAACACGCGCGCCGGCACGGTAGAGGCGTGCCGTCGCTCCAAGCTGTCGATGCCCATTGGCGGGCGCGTGGATAAACTGCACGTGGATGAGGGTGACCAGGTCGAGGCTGGGCAAGTGCTGCTGGCACTGTGGAATCTCGACAGAAAGGCTATGCAGGCCCAGTCTGAAGCACAGCTTCTGGCCGCTCGCAGTCGCTCCGAAAAGGCCTGCGTGGAATCTGCCAACGCCGCCCGCGAGGCGCGGCGTCTGGAAACCCTGTTGGAAAAAAAACTGGCCTCGCGCGAGGCCGCCGAGCTTGGCCGCACCCGAGCACAGGGCAGCCAGTTTGCCTGCCAGGCCGCCAGGGATGAAGAAAAGTTCGCCCAGGCCAACCTCGAAATGAACCAGGCGCTGCTGGAGGAGACTTACCTGCGCGCGCCGTTTGGGGGAATCGTCGCGCAGATCAATGGCGAGGTCGGTGAATACGTCACGCCCTCACCACCGGGTGTGGCAACACCGCCGGCAATCGACTTGATCGACTACGGCTGCCTGTATGTGAATGCTCCGATAGACGAAGTCGACGCCGGCGAGCTGGAACGCGGCCTGCCCGCCCGGGTGACGCTGGACGCCTTTCGTGGTGAGACCTTTGCCGCCACGCTGGACCGCATCGCGCCCTACGTGCTGGACCTGGAAAAACAGGCACGCACCGTAGAGATCGACGTAAAGTTCACCGACCCCGCAGTGCGCTCACGCCTGCTGGTGGGCTACAGCGCCGACATTGACATTATTCTCGAAACGCAAAACGATGTGCTGCGCGTGCCAACAGAAGCGGTGCTGGAAAACGACGAGGTGTTTCGCTACAACGCCGCCTCGGGCAAACTGGAACGCGTGGCGATTGGCAGCGGCCTGCGCAACTGGAACTTTACCGAGGTCACACAGAACCTGCAGGCCGGCGACCGTATTGTGCTGTCGCTGGACGTAGCGGGCCTCGATGACGGCGTTGCGGTCACCCCTGCCGATGATTGAAGTGAGCCATGTCACACGCTCGTTTGTGCTGGGCGACGCAGTGGTCAAGGCCCTGGACGATGTCAGCGTGCGCATCGAGCAGGGTGAGTACGTTGCAGTCATGGGGCCGTCGGGGTCCGGCAAATCGACCATGCTGAACATGCTCGGACTGCTCGATAGACCCAATGAGGGGCGCTATACCCTCAACGGTGTAGACACCATGTCACTGGATGAAAACGAGCGCGCACGCGTGCGCCGCGAAGAAATCGGTTTTGTGTTTCAGTCTTATCACCTTATCGCGCGGCTCACGGCGCGCGAGAATATCGAGATGCCGTTACTGCTTACCGGCAAGCCGCCCCGGGAGCGCACGGCCATCGTTGACGACATTCTCGGCAAGCTGGGCATTGCCCAGCGGGGGCATCACTTGCCCAACCAGTTGTCGGGCGGCGAGCGCCAGCGCGTGGCCATCGGGCGCAGTATCGTGATGCGCCCGAGCATCCTGCTTGCGGATGAACCCACCGGCAACCTCGATTCAAAGTCCGGTGCCGAGGTCACAGAGATTCTCGAAGGCCTCAACCGCGAAGGCATCACCCTGCTCATTGTTACCCACGACAAGGACAAGGGCGATCGCGCCCGCAGGCGTATCCTGATGCGCGATGGCAAAATTGAACAGGATCTGCGCAGTATCAAGGGCGCGGCATCTAACACGGGCTCACCCGGTTGAGCATGCGCACCCTCGACCTCCTGCGTTTTACCCTGCTGGCGCTGCGGCGCCAGCAGTTTCGCAGCCTCATGCTGCTGATCGCCGTTGGGCTGGGAGTCAGCGCGGTCGTCGTGCTGACCGCGTTGGGCGAAGGTGCGCGCGGCTACGTCATGGGAGAGTTCGCCTTCCTGGGCAAGGATACGGTGATTCTCTACCCCGGCCGCAAAGAAACGACCGGGGGTATGCCGCCGATGTCTGGCGCAGCGGCCCGCTCCATCACACTCGAGGATGTGCAGGTATTGCAGCGCACCGTTCCCGGAGTGACGGCACTTGCACCTATGATTATGGGCAACGGCCCGGTGTCCTACAAATCCCGTGAGCGTGACAGCATCGTCCTTGGCACAACAGCCGCGTTTTTTGCCATTCGCCAGATGGAACTGGCACGCGGCAGCGGCTTTCCCGAGCTGGCCCTGGACGAGGCAGCGCAGGTCGCGGTGATCGGCGAAAAACTGAAAAAGGAACTGTTTGCCAACGAGCGCGCCGTAGGCCAGTGGATTCGACTCAGGGACTACCGCTTCCGTGTGGTGGGTGTGCTGTCAGGCGCGGGTGATTCCTTCGGTTCGGACCTCTCCGAGGCAATCTTCATACCGGTTGCGGCAGCGCAATCGGTGTTTAACGTTCATGGCATGTACCGCGTCATGCTGCGCGTGCGCGACAACTACCGGGTGGAGGATGTTAAAGCGGCTATCGTACAGCGTATGCAGGACCTCCACGACGGCGAACAGGATGTCACCGTCATCAGCCCCGACGCCATGCTCAGCACACTGGATGACATCCTGCAGGTGATGACCCTGGCGGTCGCCGGTATTGCCGGCATCAGCCTGGTCGTCTCGGGCATACTGGTCATGAACGTCACACTGATGTCGGTAAAGCAACGCACCGCAGAAATCGGCCTGCTTAAAGCCATTGGCGCCCCCGGCGCCCAGGTGCGCACGCTGTTTCTCACCGAGGCCGCGATGATCGCTGCTGCCGGCGCACTGCTGGGAATGGCGTTCGGCCAGGGCATTGTTGTTGCCGCCAACCTGCTCTTCACGGACATTCCCTTCGCCACACCCGGCTGGGCACAATGGGCAGCGCTGGCGATGGCAGTGGCCACGGCATTATTGTTTGCCTGGTTACCTGCACAGCAAGCTGCCGCAATGGAGCCGGTTGATGCACTGGGGAAAAAGTAAGCCAGCATGCTAACCAGCGATTGGCTCAGGTGGGTCTTCAAGGCCGTTACAACGGCGAGGTTGCGCAGCCTGCTCACGGCGCTGGGTATTAGCATCGGTATTGCTGCCGTGACGCTACTAACGTCCATCGGCGAGGGTGTACGCGTTTACCTGATGGACAGTTTCTCGCAGTTTGGCACCCGTATCATCGCCATCACACCGGGCAAGGTCAGCACCTCGGGGATGCCAAACCTGCTGTCTACTATCCGGCCGTTATCGCTAGAGGACGCCAGGCAACTGGCGCGCCTGCCGCATGTTGATGCTGTGGTTCCGTTACTGCAGGGCACCGCCAAAATCGAGGGCGATGTGTACACACGTGACACCGATGTCTACGCCGTGGGCCCCGATATGGCCAGGGCCTGGAAGTTTAACGTGGCACAGGGACGCTTTCTACCAACGGGCGATCTGGAGAACTCGCGCTACTTTGCGGTGCTCGGCTCAAAGGTCAAACAGGAACTGTACAAACACAGCAACCCGCTGGGCAGTTACGTACGCGTTGGCGGAACACGCTTTCGTGTTATCGGCGTCATGGAGAGCAAGGGACAACTGCTGGGCTTTGACCTGGACGATGCGATCTACATACCCGCAGACCTGGGCATGCAGCTGTTCAACAAAGAAAGCCTCATGGAGATCGATGTTATTTTCCGCGAAACAACCACCTCACAACAGATGAGCGAGCAGGTCAGGGAGTTGCTTGTACGCCGCCATGGTGATGAAGATTTCACCCTGTTTACGCAGGAGGACATGCTCTCGACGCTCGATAACATTCTTTCCATGCTGAAAATCGCAGTGGCGGCACTGGGCGGTATCGCGCTGGTCGTTGGTGGCGTAGGCGTGCTGACCATCATGACCACGGCCCTGAAGGAACGCACTCCCGAGATCGGGCTACTGCGCGCGGTGGGTTGCACGCGCAGGCAGATTCTTTGGATGTTTTTGGGTGAGGCGATGTTGCTGGCGGCGATGGGTGGCCTTCTGGGTATCAGCGTGGTTGCCTTCATGGTGATCGCACTCAACGCCTTTGCGCCGGGCCTGCCGGTAACGCTGCAACCGGCTTATTTGCTGGCATCACTGCTGCTGAGCTGCTCGGTGGGTCTCGTGGCAGGTATCTCGCCCGCCATGCATGCCGCAGGCCTCGACCCGATTGAAGCACTGCGCTCCGAATAGGGGCAAAACCCGTCAACCCGTGCAACCCTGCTCGCAACAGATTGCCGAAGATTCGAGAACTGTCGCACAGTTTTGCCCACGAACGCTTGAACTGGCTCACACTTGACCCCGCCCAGCTTGCGAGGGTTTGGGGCCTGTGTTGAATTAACCACTGGGTATGTAAGGTCAGCGCCACTGGCAAACGGTGGAGCAACTCAGCACGAGAATGCACCGATGAATGCAACGATCAATGCGACAACAATAAAAAAACCCGAGCAAACCGCCGAATCTACCTGGCAGCAACACCTGGAGTGGATGAGTGTGATGGGCGAAACGCTAAAGGATAACTTCGCCAGGCACAAAGCCCGGGTCAAGCAGGACGCCAAGCGCGCGAAAGCGCTGCAAAAGCGTCATCAGCAGGTTCTGGAGAGCGAGCCTCGCGTGCAAAGCCTGTTCTGCCAGTAAACGCAACTGCTTCAAGCGCCTCCACTTCGCAAAACACGCGCCCGTTGCGGGCCGCCAATGACTGCGCCCGTTGTCCCACAGACTGCAGGCTGTGTCGTTCTCCAGCGCCCTGCGCCCATCCTGCCTCGCGCCCACCGCCCATGGCGGCCAGACCCATCAGGGTCAGACTGGATAACCTTTAACGCCACCGACGCATTGACACCCGTCACAATTTGATAGTGATCAAGGCCGCTTGTGTCATTATCGGCAGGCGCTGCTTCTTCTACTCTAGGGGACGTTGATACTCACTTCACGTTTATTGCCTAACCGAGGTACGTCATGCAAACCGATTTCTGCAAGCAGTTGGGCATTGAAGCCCCCATATTCGCATTTACCCATTGCCGTGATGTTGTTGTTGCGGTCAGCAAGGCCGGCGGTATTGGCGTCCTCGGCGCGGTCGGGTTCTCGCCCGAGCAGCTCACGGAGGAACTGGACTGGATAGACGCCCACATCGGCGATCATATCTACGGTGTTGATACCGCGATCCCCCAAAAATATGAAGGGATGGACAAGACCTCACCGGAAGAACTGGTGGCCATGCTGCAAGAGGCGATTCCCGAGCAGCATCGCAAGTTCGCCGAAAAACTGCTGGCGGATCACGGCGTGCCTGAATGGCCCGACAAGGACGATGACATCAGCCTGAGCTTCTCGGCCGTGCAGGCGCAGGCGCTGATTGATATCGCGCTGACCCGGCCCCAGTGCCGCATGATTATCAATGCACTGGGCACGCCGCCGGACGATGTGATCAAACAGGTACATGACTCCGGCCGCCTGATCGGTGCACTGGCGGGTCGCCTCAAACATGGACTGGCACACAAGGCCGCCGGATTGGACTTTGTGGTCTGCCAGGGTTCCGAGGGCGGCGGCCATGCTGGCGAGGTGACTTCCATGATCCTCTGGCCGCAAATGGTGGATGCGCTGGCACCACTGCCGGTGCTGGCCGCTGGCGGTATCGGAAACGGCCGACAGATGCTCGCGGCTATGGGCATGGGCGCCGCGGGGGTCTGGCTGGGCTCTGCGTGGCTGAACTCGGAAGAAGCGCACGCTGAACCGGCACAGCGCGAGTCCTACATGAAGGCGACATCGGAAGACACGGTGCGCTCACGCTCATTCACGGGCAAGACCGCGCGCATGCTGAAAAACGAGTGGACCGACGCCTGGGAGCGCGACGACACACCTGACCCACTGCCCATGCCACTGCAGGGTTACCTGACCTTTGACGCCGTGCGACGCACGCATCGCTACGCCGGCGCGGCGGAAACACAGAAGGTTGCGTTCAACCCCATTGGGCAGGTGGTGGGACAAATCAATTCCATCGAATCCTGTCGGGATATCGTCTTCCGGCTGCTCAGTGAATATGCCGACGCCCTGGAACACGTGAACGCCATCACTCCACAAGAGTAAACAGGAACTCCGGGGGCGCCGCAGGCGGCTCCGGGGGTTGTTCCTGCGCCTCAAGCTCGGGGCAGGGTCGCCACACGCAGCGGTAGTCTGCATCGGTAATCTCGGTAATCTCGGTCAACACGGCGCAGGACAGCAGCGCTGTCGTGGGCGCTCGCGTGCCGCCGACCGGAGCAGGCTCCCTGACCAGTGGCCTTCGCGCCTGCCGGGCTTCAGCGTGTTCCGTTTCCCCCTGTACCGCCTCCGCCTGTTGCGTCTGTGCCTGTTCCACTGCGGCGCGTTCCACTGCCGCCCTGCCCATTTCACCGCCTTCTACTTCCGCCGGTTCCACTCTCGCCGCTTCCACTTCCGCCGGTTCCACTTCCGCCGGTTCCACTTCCGCCGGTTCCACTTCCGCCGGGCCCACTTCTGCCGGTTCCACTCCCGCCGCTTCCACTTCTGCCGGTTCCACTTCTGCCGGTTCCACTTCCGCCTGTTCCACTTCCGCCTGTTGCACTGCGGCGCGTTTCGCTTGTGTCGGTTGAACTCCTGCCGACCTGAGCGGCGCCAGACTAACGTGCGCCAGCGGCGGCTGCACCCGGACAGGCTGAGCGTGGCAACCGCGCACTGTGACAGCGGCGACCGCAACACTGGCACCGGCCGCCCCGCTGCTGTCATTACCAGGCCTATCCCTTTGGCTTATGCGCTCTTGCACAATGCGTCGCCGCCGCCAGGGTAACCATTGCTTCCATCGCACCTTGCCCCAGCCTCCCTGCCAGTGCATCGCTCAACACCATCACGCGCAGGCTATTGTGCAGCGGCGGTCAACCGGGTGGAACATCACATCAGGACAGGGCGCAAAAAACGACTAGGACAACCACGCAACGAGCGCCAACATCGCGCGCACCAGTGCAGATGACAGTGCCGCGTACAGCGGGCTATTGAACCAGCGCTCATAGGCCTGCAACTGCTGTTCCAGAGCGGCGCGAGAATACAGGCGTCCATCGCGCACGACGGCAAGGCGCGTATCCAGATGACCGATCTTTGCGGTGGGGTCTGCGGCGTACACTACGAAATCGGCTGGCGAGCCGATAAGCAACTGTCCGGCGCTGTCACCAAACAGCGCTCGCGCACTCTCCACGCTCGACATCTGCAACACCTGCTCGGGGGTGAATCCGGCGTCGATGAGCAGAGTCAGCTCCTCGACAAGGCCGGCACCCGGTACGATAAACTCTGCCGGTGCGTCAGTGCCCGTACGCAGGCTGACGCCCTGTGCATAAAGTCCGCGTAAAGCCGCCTGTGCATCGGGATAAACACGCCGGAACTGGTCATGATCCTGCGCAGAGAATACCCGCGCAGACACCAAACCCCTGCGCGGGTGCCACAGGTGGTCACGATAATAGGCGGGCATCAGTAGCGCCGCAGCGGATGCTCGCAACGCTTCGTAGTCCTGCAGCTTGAACTTGCGCTGCAAGGTGATGAGCGTGGGCGTCAGGGCAACACCGGTCTCTGTCATCGAGTCTGCCAGCGCTCGAATGCGACGCGCATCGACACTGCCAAGGCGCAGCATTGCTCGCACATGCTCAGACGGACGGCCAGCGCCACCCTCCCACGCCCCGCCCGCGGTGCCCGTGGCGCGTGGCGCAAGACCCAACAGGTGCTGCTGATCGTCTATCCACGCCTGCGTGGCATCCTGCCGCCAGGGGACGTGCCCGATCACCGGCAGGCCGGCGACCGCCGCATGCAGGTACAGCGCCTGCGAGGCGTCTGCGGTGAGTTCGTTGTACACCTTGAGGCAGTCAAAACCGGCTTGCCGCACATGATCAACGACCTGCCGGGCACTGTCAGCATCCACAACCACCAGTGAGCTGCGCCACAGGGGCGGCTCGCCATCGATAAACGGGCCGCAGGTCAACATCTTCGGGCCAGGATAGCGACCCTGGCTAATCGCATCGCGCATACCGGCATCGCCGGCGGCCATACGCGCCCCGGTGACACCATGGTAGAGATTCAGGAACGCATACAGTTCTTCTTCGCGCGGGAAAGGCAGCATCGGGCCGTGCATATGTGCATCAACCAGGCCCGGCAGCACATAGGCGCTGACATGCGGCGCCTCGCTGGGGGTGATATGGCTGATAATGCCGCCGGTCACCGTCAGGTCGACCGGGCCGGTACGTCCCTCCCCCGGTACGATCAATACGACGGATTTCAGCGCTGCGCCCGGGGGCGGCAACGCCAGGGGCGCCGGCGGCTGCAGCAACCTGTAGGTCACAACCGCCACTACAAACAGGGCCAGCAACAACACGAGGGCCCCTTGCAAGATGCGGATCATGGTAGCCACCGCACGGTAGAACAGCACACAGGGCCCGCCTGACGCGCTGGGCGTGGTGCAAGCGCCGCGTACTGGAGCGAACCATTGCCATGCTCAGCGCACCCCCTGGCCGCTGCCGGCACTGTGCAGTTCTGGTGGTGCTGGCCAAGTCGCAGTTGGTCTGGCATCAGGATCATGGGGATGTCGTCATCACGGGGGTGCGGCCAAAGTGTCGCACTAGCCGCAGCATATGACAAAAAATGCGGCGGACACGCTGCAAGTTGTCCAACTTATTGAGACAAATGTGACTGCAGGGCAGTCTGGTCGCTCCCTGGGGGCGCCAAACTACCCCTGCTCGACTAAAAGCAGTAAGCTAGGCCGTGTGAATGTAAAACCCACTTGTCGCAGAGCCGGTTCTGGTCTTTACTGAAAGGCACTGCTGCGCGGCAACGGTCACACAGCACAAGCTTCACACAGCACAACGATCACACTTAATAACAACTCGCACACTGGGAGACCCTAATGCGTACTTTTCTTAACACCATTGTCCTGGGGTGGGCGGCATTGTTTGCCAGCGTCCTGCAGGCAGCCGACAAACCCAATATTCTGGTCATCTGGGGTGATGACGTTGGCCAGTCCAATATCAGTGCCTATACCATGGGCTTGATGGGCTACCAGACCCCCAACATCGACCGCATTGCCAAGGAAGGTATGATTTTCACGGATTACTACGGCGAGCAAAGCTGCACCGCTGGGCGCTCTTCTTTCATTATGGGTCAGTCGGTCTTTCGTACTGGCCTGAGCAAGGTGGGGCTGCCCGGCGCCAAGGAAGGGATGAGTGAAAAGGATCCCACCATTGCAGGTCTCCTTAAAAACCACGGTTACGTTACTGGTCAGTTCGGCAAGAATCACTTGGGCGATCGCGACGAACATCTGCCAACCAATCACGGTTTTGACGAATTCTACGGCAACCTCTATCACCTGAACGCCGAGGAAGAACCCGAGAACGCTGACTACCCCACTGACCCGGCATTCCGTGAGCAGTTTGGTCCACGCGGTGTTATCCGCTCGTCCGCTGACGGTAAGATTGAAGATACCGGCCCCCTCACCAAAAAGCGCATGGAGACAGTAGACGACGATACCGCAGCGACTGCGATCAAGTTTATTGAAAAGGCTGTGGCCGACGATAAACCCTTCTTTGTCTGGTGGAGCGGCACGCGCATGCATTTTCGCACGCACGTCAGCGATGAAAAAATGGCCAGTTGCAAAAAGCAGTACCCACGCGCTGACGAATATACTTGTGGCATGCTAGAACACGATGGACACATCGGTCTATTCCTGAACAAGCTCGATGAGTTGGGCATTGCCGACAACACCATTGTTTTCTACTCCACTGACAACGGCCCGCACTACAACACGTGGCCTGACGCAGCTGCAACCCCCTTCCGTGGTGAGAAAAACACTAATTGGGAAGGTGGCTGGCGCGTACCGTCCATCGTTCGCTGGCCTGGAAAGATTGAAGCAGGCTCCATTTCCAATCAGATCATGCATCACATGGACTGGGCTCCAACCTTCCTCGCAGCTGCGGGCGAGCCGGATGTGAAAGAAAAACTCCTCAAAGGCCACCGCGCCATCGGCCGAAACTATAAAGTCCACCTCGATGGCTATAATTTCCTACCTTTCCTCACGGGGGAAGTGGAACAGGGGCCCCGCAAAGAGATATTTTACTTCTCTGACGATGGTGACCTGACGGCAATGCGCTATAACGACTGGAAGCTGATCTTCATGGAGCAAAAGACCGTGGGAACGTTCCGGGTATGGATGGAGCCCTTCGTGGAACTGCGCGTACCGCTGATCTTTAACCTGCGCCGTGACCCTTACGAGAGAGCATCGATCACATCCAACACCTACTACGACTGGATGATCGACCGCGCCTACCTGCTGGTACCGGCACAGGCTTACGTGGGCCAGTTCCTGTCCACGTTCAAGCAGTATCCGCCGCGCCAGAAAGCGGCCAGCTTCTCGCTCGACCAGGTCATGGAAAAACTGACTACACCGTCTGGCCCGCAATAGCCTGGCAGGCTGTGTCAATCACACTCAAGGGGCTCTTCGGAGCCCCTTTTTTATCGTAGCGCAGCGCTGTCAACTGACTGACAGGAGGATTCGTTGCGCGGCGCACGCTGTATCAGCGCCTGCAACGCGGCAATAATTACGCCCAACGACGTCTTACCTGTGCAAGGATGTTAATCGTATTGCGCACACTGGCTAATCTCTGGAGTGGATATTCATGGCATTCATTACCGTCGACGACTCGAACCGCTCTACCGCAGTAGAGATTCTGGCCGAGGCATTCAGTGATGACCCGGTTATGAACTGGTCCTGCAACAACCCCGCTTCGCTGGTGCCATTTTTCGAGCTGACGCTGGCACCCTTCATTCCCCACGGACTCACCTACCTGGACCCGCAACTGCGCGGTGCTGCCGCCTGGCTGGCACCTGACGAGGTGCTTAAATGGCCCTTCAACCTGACTAACGTTTTGAAGATGCTGAAAAACTCGGGGATCAGGGGCGCCTATCGTATGGCTGTCAGCGGCGCGGCGACGGAGAAGCATCACCCAAAAACACCGCACTACTACCTGTTTGCTATCGGCGCAACGCCGCAGGCTCGTGGTCAGGGGGTTGGTTCGGCGCTGATTTCACACCTGTTGCGCCGCTGCGACGCAGAGTCGATGCCCGCCTACCTGGAAAACTCCAAGGCGCAAAACCTACCCTTCTATCGCGGGCATGGTTTTGAGGTGATAAAGGAAATTCGCTTTGCCGCCAGCGCACCACCGGTGTGGCTGATGTGGCGCGAACCGCACTGACATCGTGCGTTGCTAGCTTGCTGGCGCGGTGTCCATCACGAACTCCACGCGACGGTTCTCTGCGCGTCCGGCGGCGGTAGCGTTGTCTGCGATGGGGCTGGATTCGCCGTGGCCGATGGCCACTACCTGCTGCGCGTTGATATCCGACTGGTCAAGCAGAATATCGCGTACTGCATTGGCACGGCGCTCTGACAACCACTGGTTGTAGTCTTCGCCGCCAGATGAATCGGTATGGCCTTCGACCGTCACACGTACGCCGGGGTTTTCACGGATCACGTGCGCTGCACGGGCGATTTCATCGTCATAGGATGTGGCAATGATGGAAGAGTTGAATTCAAACTGGACTTTAACTTCCAACACGTACATGTCGCCGCGTTTGCTGTAACGCGTGCTGCCGGCCGCCAGCCCCGCCAGCGCGGCGGCGGCCACGGCAGGATCCTGTGCACCGGCCAGATTGGCGAACAGGGCATCACGATCCACTTTTGCCGCAGCCGTGGGCTCGCGCGGGCAAAGATCCTTGGCGTTTTCGTCGTCTTCATCGCGCGTGAAGTTGAGATCCAGCGCCTGGATTTTCTCGGCGTTCAATCCGTCAACATCCAGGGAGGCGAGCAACAGGCCCATGTTGGCAAGTGTAGCAGCCTGCGCTTTTACCAGGTCGGTCACTGCCGAGATATAAGCGCGCTCGGTGTCGAAGTACTCGTTCTGGCTGTCGAGCAGATCCAGCAATGATCGCTGGCCAATATCGAACTGGTCCTGGTAGGCAGCGCGGGTTTTGTTCTGCGCTTCCATGTTGCGCTTGAGCACAACAACCTGGTTCTCCAGTGCCTCGACATTGTTAAAGCCGATCATCACTTCCTGGCGGACGTTCAGGCAGGCCTGCTTGCGCTCTTCAATTGCCGCGTTGTACAGGTTGTAGAACTGGCGCTTGCGCGCGCTGTCTGCACCGCCGCGGTACAGGTTGTAGGACAACACCAGCTCCAGCGCTTCTTCATCAAAGCGGCCATTGAGCCCGTCGGTATCATGCTCGACCTCGTTGCGATAGCGCAGGTCCAGCCGCGGGTACATGGGCGAGTTGGTGCCGTCCAGTGCCTCTTGCGAAGACCGCAGGTTTTCTATCGCTGAATTGATCACCGGACTGCGCTGATAAGCCAATTCCAGAGCGGTTGAGCGCAATTCCGGGATTTGACCCGAGGGTACCGAGGGCACAGCCAGTGAATCTGCCGGCAGGCTGCCCACCAGGCGCTGGAAACGCGTCATGACATCATGCAGGTTGGCCGCTTCAGTCACCAGGTTGGACTCCGCCAGGGCAACACGTGCGATGGCCTGGTCAAGGTCAACCCCCTGGCTGACGCCGCCGCCGGTACGCTCTTCTATGCGATCAAAGATTTTACGATGCACGGCCAGGTTGTCCTGGGCATACCCCACCAGTTGCTGGAATTTCACCGTATCGAGATAGGCCTCAGCCACTTCCAGGGCGACTTCTTCCGAGGCGCGCTTGAAATTGTAGTACTCGGAGAGCTTGGCAAAGCCAAGCCGCGAAACTTCATTGCGTGTTGCAAAGCCGTCAAACAACATCTGCGTGATGCTGAACCGGGTTGCATCCCGCGTGTAATCACCAAAATCTACTAACGGCGTTTTTCGCTCTTCCTCGCCGTATTCGGCATACACATCAACACTGGGCAGGTAACCGCCACGCGCACCGCGCTCTGCCTCGCGTGACGCTTCAAAAGTGTACCAGCTGGCATTGACCCTCGGGCTGATCATCACGCCCTGGGTGATCGCTTCGCGCAGGCCGGAGATTTCCAGAGGAATCTGCACGTCCTGTGCCTGGGTCACAGCAGCAGATGCGGCAGTTACCAGCGCGCAGGCCCAACGCTTTGCACTTCTTGAATACATCGATACACCTCTAGGTTTTTATATCGGCGGCGGCACCATCTCCTGACGGACCGCTCGCCGTGATGAACTGCGCCAGTAACACCTCACTGGCGATGTCAATGCTATTTCCCTATTGTGTCGCAGTTTGGCCCGCTGTGGAATCGCCAGCTCGGAACTATGTCACATAATACGGGCAGTTTTACCGCTAATAGCCGCGGCAACACACGCGCTGGCCCTAAATCAGATACTATCGGGCCATCGCCGCCCAGAGAAGCGGAAGGCAGGATACCGGGGCCTTGAACTGCACTTTACTTTACCGAGTTCTAACGACCAGCAGGCAGTGGTTGACTACCCCGTCTCGGTTACTGTCGGCACTGACCGGGTGCGCGATTCTAGTGGCCACGGTCGCCGTGGCGCAGGTGGATTTTTCCAAACTTCGCGCTCTCGCCGAGGTGCGCTACGGCACTGAAACAGCGCAACTCATCACGCAGTGGGAAGCTGAAATCGCCGCCATGCGAACACTTCCCGACGCACAGAAGCTCGCGCGAGCCAATACGTTCTTCAATACCCGCATTCAATGGACAACCGACGCACAGGCCTGGCAGCAAACCGACTACTGGGCAACCCCGCTGGAAGTGATGGGCCTGGGGATGGGTGACTGCGAGGACTTTGCCATCGCCAAGTACACCACACTGGTGCTCTCGGGCGTGGATGTGGCCAAACTGCGCATCACTTATGTAAAAGCCAGGATTGCCGCCCCCGGTAGCGCTGCTGCGCGCAACCAGGCGCACATGATCCTGGCCTATTATGCGACGCCCGATGCCGAGCCTCTTGTACTTGACAACATCATTCCGGATATTTTTCCCGCTTCCAGGCGCACGGATTTAACCCCGGTCTATGGTTTCAATAGTCTTGGCATCTGGGTTGGCGGTGCGTCCAAGCCGGCATCAACACAGCCCACGACGCGACTGTCGCGCTGGCGCGATGTACTGCGGCGCGCACAGGAGGAAGGTCTGGGATGAACACTGCAACTAACAACCGCGTGGAGCCATAACCATGTCTTTGTACAAGCAACTCTGGCTGGCAATTGTCGTACTGCTTTCAGCGATTTTTTGCATCAGTATCAGCGTGACCACGCTGTCGGCAAAACAGTATCTGGAAGAACAGCTCAGTATCAAAAACTCTGACAATGCCGCAGCGCTGGCTTTGTCGCTATCGCAGCACGGCGCCGATGAGATACTGCTGGAACTGACCCTGTCAGCGCAGTTTGATACCGGTTTTTACCAGCGCATCGAACTGCTGGACCCCAGTGGTAAGACGCTGATACTGCGCGAGGACAAAGCCACTATCAACAGCGCGCCGGCGTGGTTTGTTGCCCTGCTCCCCATCAACGCGCAACCTGGCATTGCCAGTGTGCAATCAGGCTGGAACCAGACAGGCACGCTGCAGGTGATCAGCCACTCGCGCTTTGCCTACAATGAGCTGTGGCAAAGCAGCATCCGGCTCGCCGGAATTTTTCTGGCGATTGGCGTTTTGGCGGGACTACTGGGGAATCACCTGCTCAAGCGCATACTGCGGCCGCTGTCTGATGTCGTCAGCCAGGCAGAGGCGATCAAGCAGCGGCGCTTTGTCGCGATCGATGAGCCGGCAACTGAGGAATTCAAGCGCGTGGTCAGCTCCATGAATTCGCTGTCGCGCAACGTACAAACAACCTTGACCGCCGAGGCGAGACGCCTGCAGCAATGCCAGCAGAAAGCGCAGTTTGATGCAGTGACGGGCCTGAAAAATCGCGAACCGTTTCTTACCGAACTCACCACACTGCTAAGCAGCAACAGCGAAAAAGCCGCCGGCGCCATCATCCTGATTCGCATTGCCGACCTGACCACGCTCAACGACATTTACGGGCGCAAGCAGGTCGATGCCCTCTTGCACGATGTGGGCAAAGCCCTGAACAGCATCGCCGCAGAGCAAAAGGGATGGTCTGCCTGCCGGCTCAACGGTTCCGACTTTGCAGTCCTGGCGCCACGGGAATTGGACGTCCATCAATTTTCTGCGCGTATTCACCAAACGGTAGAAGCGTTGATCAACCACTACAGTTTTACAGGCGATTGCATATGGCCCGCAGCTGCCACGGTATACAGCCATGGAGAAACCAATTCTGCGCTGCTTACACGATTGGATGCAGCCATCAGCGCGGCACAGGCGCAGGGCAGTAGCAGCGCCACGATTACGCACCTGAGCAACGTGTCCATGCAATCCCTGCGCGATCAGTTAGGCGACTGGCGAGTCATGATTGAGCAGGGGTTGGCGCAGGCGCGATTCTCACTGCACGGCTTTCCGGTGCTGGACAGGGACGACCAGCTACTGCACATGGAGGCGCACGCCCGCCTTGACTGGAATGAACAGCTACTCAATGCAGGCCAGTTCCTGCCATGGGTGAACCGCCTGCAGCTATCCACCGAGTTCGACAAATGTATTGTCAAACTGGCGCTGAACGAAATCGAGTTCAATGGCAAACCTACCGCGATTGCTTTGACACGCGCAGCGCTCACGGAAGAGGCCTTCGTCGACTGGCTGGAGACAACCCTGATCAATCACTCGTTGAATGCGCCGCGGCTTTGGCTGGAACTGCCAGAAGACATCGTATTTGCACATTTCACGCGTTTCAAAGCCCTGTGCCACAAAGCGAAATTGCAGGGTGCGCGCGTGGGCATCGAGCACGTGGGACACCAACTGGCTGATCTGGGCAAGCTGCACGACGTCGGCCTGGACTTTCTCAAGGTCGATGCCAGCTTTGTTCGCGGTATTGACGACAACCCGATGAACCAAACCCTTCTGCGCACGCTGTGCACGCTGGGCCACTCAGTGGGGGTTGATGTGTATGCCGAGGGGGTTGAAAGCGCCGCAGAAAAGCTCGCCTTACTGGCCCTGGGAATCGATGGAATGACCGGGCCTGCGGTGCGCGCCGCTGGCTAGCTGCTCTTTCAGGTGATGATCCAGGGGCATCGGCACCCGCACGGCACGACGCACCGCGCAAACGGTCAGTCGTTGTCCAGCAAATCCAGCGCGCTGCTCAGTTGCGAACGCAGGCGCTGGCGCTTCATGATTTTCTCCTGCGCGGAATCGGGCAACTCGGTAAACAGAATCACGCCCTTGTCGATCAGCAGGTCTACCAGATCCTCCAGTACGCGCACAAAGTCCTGATCACTGGCCTCCAGTGGACCCGCGCCCGCCTCCAGTGCCAACAGGAACTGGCGCAGTTGCGGGTCGTCTGCCGACAGCGGCTCGGTGCAGTGGCCGTCTGCCACCTGGCTGACAGCGGTGATCGCACCGCTGTCATCTCTATTTACGTAGACCATGGCTTGTTACCCCAAGTGCCCGAACGCCATTCCAGCGACGCCAACGATGCGACGCTCTGTCAATCTGTCTGCAACTGCCCACTGGAGAGCAGATCGCGTATGGCTTGCGTGGAGTCGTTGCCCAGATCCACGCCCACCAGTGTAATACTCTGGTCAACAGCGGATGGGTCAAAGTTGCCGTCGGTAAAGCCGCCAGAACTGCTGATCTGCACAAAGCTGTCAGTGCCATCGGAGGAAATATTGATGAAACGGTCAAGGTCACCAATATCGCCGCCACTGCCAGGAGTGGCATCCACGAGCAAGTCCGACAGGTCCAGCACATCATCGCCCTCGGTACCGAAATACAACACAGCATCCTCCTGCGGATTGCCCTGGGTGCCTATATCGGCCAGTTCCCAGGCGAAGACATCGTTGCCCGATGTGCCCACCAACAAGTCAGACTCAGGGCCGGGAGCCCCCGGCTGGCCACCGGGCTCAGGCAGCAACTCGATCACCAGGTTATCGCTGGCAACATCGCCATCACCATCGGTGATCGCAAATGCCAGTGAGTCAGTGCCCGTCGCCGCAATATCCGCCTGATAGGTGAAGCTGCCGGAATCCATATCCACCTGCCAGGTACCATTTTTGGCGGAGGTCACTGTGAGCAGATTCTCGGCCTCATCGAAGGTATAGGCCTGCGCACCGCTGACCGCAAGGCTGTCGGCGGCCACGTCATAGGTGAAGGTGGTCCCGTCGATGGTGACTGCAAACGCAGCGGCGCCGTCGGCCCCGGCCTGCCCTATCAGGTTACCCATGATGGGCGGCACGGTGGCGTTAATGGTATCGGTTAACTGCGCAAACTCGGTCACGCTGAGGGCGTTGATATCGGTACCCGACTCGCGGCCATCGTAGGCGATGGGGTTCAGGTTGTTGACGTTGATGGAAGACCCCAGGCCGATCGCGTAGGACAGAATGTCATTGTCATTCAGAAAATCTTCCCACAGACCCTGCCGCGTCGCATTGATCACGCCGCCTGCGGTAGGGTTACCATCGGAGGCGAAGTAAGACACGTTTTGCACGCCATCCATCGTGAAGCGTCCTGCATCATTCCAGATGCCATCACCATAGGAGCCAGGGCCCATACTGGGAATACCGGACACTGCCTCCAACGCCGCCAAATAGTTGGTCAAGCCGTTCGGGGTCAGTGTGCCCAACTGCGTGCGTGCGGTATCAATGTCTGTCCAGACATCACCGACACTGGAGGCGCCACTGGCAAACGTTACCAGGCGCACAGCCACATTACCCAGACTATCGTAGGCATCCATCAGGCGGTTTATCGCCTCTACAGACGCTTCAAAGCGTGTCAGGAAACCGCCCTGGCCATCGGAAATGTCCGTGAGTTGTCGCATACTGCCCGACAGATCAAGCACTACCACCAGGTTGAAATTGAGTTCCTCGATGGCTTCGTCAGCGCCGCTAACCGTGGGCAGATCATCGTCGATCACCACATTGAGCGTACCGGTGGCGGTTGCACCACTGGCATCAGTTGCGGTGTAACTCAACGCAGCGGTGAGATCGTCTTCGGTCCCCACAACCGGGTGCAATGCGTTGGCCAGAAGGTTTACGGCATACGCTCCGGTGGCAGGATTCAACGATACACTGAACAAGTCGGTGCCAACCCTGTCTCCACTGGTGGTAGAGGCGGTGAGCGTATTACTGCCTGCATTCCAGGCGTAGGTGACCGTTTCGGCGCCTAGAACGGCGCTCTGGCCATCCATGCCAGATAAATCAAAGGAGCCCGGGGCATCCTCGCCAAAATCAGCAATGAGCGTACCGCTGAAGGTGGTTTCGTCGTTATCTGCATCCGCGTTTGCATCAACGGCATCGCCGGCAGCGGCATCACCAAGGCCGGCAGGCAAACCATCTTCGTCTACCGTGGCCGTTACCGTGGCTGCCGTAGGGTTGTCGTCATCCAGGATAGTGCCAATGCCTACACCATTGGCGATCACGCCGCCGATGGCGGAGCTTAATACCACCTGCATGGTTTCATTGGCTTCGTTGATCGTATCGACCACTGTCGCAATAGACACCGTTTTGCTGGATTCACCCGGAGCAAACGTCACGCTGTTGGAGGCAGAAACAAAATCTGTGAGCTCTGCAGGATCAACACCCGATGCGTCCAGTGCCGTTGCCCAATTCACTGTTACCGGCCCGGCGGCCGGTTGACTGAGGGAGATCGTAAACACCAGTGGCTGCCCTTCAACGGCGGACACCGAGTTGATACTGATCGCCGGAACATCCGAGTCGGTAATGCCGCCCTGTGCACTGGCGGTATTGCCACCGACCAGCGCGGCCTGCACGGTGTAGTTCTCCAGCGGCTCGCCCACGGGCGGGTCGTTGTTGATGGTCTGGACGTATACGTCCTTGCTGGTTTCACCGGCGGCAAATACCACGGTGCTGCTGATGGGGTTGCCTGCGGCATCGAAGAACTGGGTATTGACGAAGTCAGACGCGTCGGCCGTACCCGTGATGGCCGTCAGGTTAACCGTCTCGGCAACCGCGCTCGCCTGGTTCAGCGTGAGAGTGAATTTCGCCAATGCGCCCTCTTCCACCGTGCTGCCGGTAATGGCCACCGAGGCCACATCGGAATCGGTAATGCCGCCCTGTGCACTGGCGGTATTGCCACCGACCAGCGCGGCCTGCACGGTGTAGTTCTCCAGCGGCTCGCCCACGGGCGGGTCGTTGTTGATG